>NZ_AYVY01000020.1 GCF_000503055.1 Mesorhizobium sp. LSHC420B00
TTCTGCCTTTGTGAAATCAACATTGGTCAGATTGGCGTCCTGGAAATTCGAGCGCTGCATTTCCGCGCTCGCAAACACAGCGCCCTGCGCGTCCATACGGCTGAAGTCGGTCCTGTAGGCCTCGATTCTGTCGAACCGGGCGCCTTTGGCGGTCGAGTCGGCCAGGGAAGCACGCACAAGCGTTGCCTTCTCAAGATTTGCCGCAAGGAGATTGCTGTTCCTGAGGTCGGTCGAAGTGAAATCAACACCGAACAGGTTCGCCCCGCTCAGGTCCTGTCCTTCTAGGATGAGAAGCTTCTTGTCACACTCGTGCCAATTAACGCCAGGCGTCGCGGCTGCGTGGCAATTGTGAGCAGCAGTGGCGTTCTGCCAAGCAAACACAGTGCAAACCGCTAGAGCCAAGCCGGATGCGCCGTAAGCTCTGGTTCGCCTCAAAGTCATTGTTGCTGGACCTCTGCTACTCGCCGACACTCAACCTTACCACATCTGCTGACACTCGAGCCACGGTGACCACCGCCGTCACAGTTAGCGCATTTCTCATATTCAAGCTTTGATGTTGTTCCACCGATCAACCCGCGCGTAGGGCGCGATTTGCGAGCGCCTCCCCATATCATCGGCGGTCCAGCAGAGATTCATTTGTCACCGGCCAGGCGCATCATTCCGTAGGTATGCTTGACTAAGCCGAGGAGAGCGGTCGTTCAGGCTGGCGAAGTCGCGTGCCAAGATTGGCCTCCGCTCTGGACGTTTGTCTCGCTAATTGGGAGCCTGCTCGAGTGCAGACCGCCACCGCCGGCGTCCGCTGCCGACAAGCGTGAATCCGCTTGGTTCCGCACCGGTCGGTACTTCCCGACGGCGAGGTTGACCCGGCACGGGGTGCTAGTCGCACTGACGGCATTGCTTGGCGACGCCGTTATCTTTCTAGCAAATGAGAGTGGTTCCATGCATCTGGCGGCATCAGTAGGGACTCCTGTCGTCGGCCTTTACGGCTTGACACCGCCGGACATATGGGGGCCGCTCGGAGTTCCGCATCGGATCGTGGCGCCTCGGCTGCCCTGCCAATGCGCTGCTCCCAACTTGTGCAAGCCGAACAATCCCGGTGGCGTCTACTGTGTGCATCGCGTGCGAGTAGAGGAGGTCACCACAGCTACCCTCGACCTGATCGAGTTCGAAACGCTCAAATCAATACCGAATCGTTAAGCTCAGCTCAGCTAGTTCGTTGAAGCGGCGGACCTAACAACTGGCCGGATCGACGGCGAGCGGCCTAGGTCCATCAGATCAAAGCCGGGCCTCGATCCAGAACCGAGATATCGTAAACTACACTCTGCGTCTCATGAACGGCCAAGTCAGCAAAATACCCCTATTCACCCCCGCCGTCGGTTACTGCTCATCGCCTTGAGATAGCCTCTTGCGAGTCGACAATCGCCTCCCGCGCTATGACAATGTCTTTCCGGGTGAGAGCATTGCATTCCCTCGCAAGCGCGATTCGAACCGTTATTGCGCGTTCATTTTCCGCAAGACGGCAGCGCGTTCCCGGATAACGAACATTCGATCCCAGCTAACGGCAATCGCATCCCACATAACGACAACGGATTTCCCTGTTAATTCACCGGCGGCCGCGAATATTCACGCAAATCTGGTCGATATTCCCTGACGCCTCGCGCAGGAAATCTCCCACTAAGTAGCTGACATCGCTACAAGATATTGATGTTCTGCCCGCCCAAAGCGCGCATTTCGCACAAATATCC
The DNA here is from genome assembly GCF_000503055.1 of Mesorhizobium sp. LSHC420B00. Classification (GTDB taxonomy): domain Bacteria; phylum Pseudomonadota; class Alphaproteobacteria; order Rhizobiales; family Rhizobiaceae; genus Mesorhizobium. The sequence goes on from NZ_AYVY01000020.1 coordinate 1,746, forward strand.
TGCTTTTTGCCTGTTAGCAGGAAATCAAACGGAGACTGGTTCGCCACAGACCGGTCGGTTCACCATGCTTTCAATAGGTTACCCGAGGGATGCATCGGTCATCAGCCGTGGACGCGTGCAAGGAAGTCGCGCACCAACGCAAGCGCCTCATCGAAATGGGTTTCCAGTAGCCAGTGGCCGGCGCCATCGAGGAGGTGGAACTCAGCTTGCGGTAAGTCGCGTTTGTAGGCGCGGGCCGATGCGGCCGGCATATAGCCGTCCTCGGGACCCCAGACGATCAGTGTCGGCGGTTGCCGTTTGCGCAGATAAGCTTGGTATTTCGGGAACCAGTTGAGGTTCCCCTCCAGCTTCTCCATCAGGCCGACCGCAAGCCGCCGACGGGCTGGCGTGTCCATCAGAGGCCAATGGAGTTTCCACAGATCCGGTGGCACGCGCTCGGCCACGGCCTCGCCAACTTCACCGATGAACTCGTGCCGGAAGCCCTCCTCGCTGACCGCATCTTCCAGCGGGCGATGCTTCTCGGACGTCTTGTCGTTCCAATACATCTTGATGGCTGCGTATTTCGGGCCGAGCACGTCTTCGTAGATGTCGCCGTTCTGGATGATAAGCGCGGCAACGCGCTCCGGATAGGCGATGGCGTGGCGCAATCCGATCTGCGAGCCATAGTCGTGCAGCCACAGCGCATAGCGGGATAGGCCGAGCGCGTCAGCGAAAGCCGCCAGAAACCCGGCATAGGCATCGAAATCGTAGCCGAATGCAGCCATGTCGGGCGTGGCGCTGTAACCGAAGCCAGGAAAATCCGGCGCGAACGTGTGCCAGCGATCTGCCAGTCCAGGCATCAGCCTTCGAAACTGATAGGACGAGCAGGGATAGCCGTGCGGCAGCAGAAGCACCGGAGCGTCGGCCGGGCCGTCCTCGCGAAAGAAAATAGCGTCTCCGTTAACTTTGACTTGGCGGTGTCGCAATTTTGCCTCCTCGATCGAAAGGCTGCAACCTCCCGCATCCCGTTGTTTACGATGCTCTCGCTGGAAGGTTCCGTGGAAAAATAGACGCGGCAACTGACTTCCAAAACACAAATACGGTGACAGTGCACTTTGTCTTGTTCGCGCGATTGTCGCTTTCTGTACTGCTCCGCTCGGCCAGTCCGGGCATGAGTTCGGGCCACGTGGTCCCCGCACCGTCCAAGGCCAATTCGCAAACTTATGACCAGGCGGAGGGTTCCCGGTCGCGCCGTTGAAAGCGCCAAGGAACCTGCCGCCGATCAGATCGTTTCGCGGTATCTGGCCAGATCGACAGCAACGGAGGAGAGACATGCTCGAAATTCTGCATGCTCACAATCGCGCGACACCGAACATCGGCCGGCTCGGCCAGTTCGGGCTTTGGCACGATGCTGCGTGACGTCGACTACGTCCTGCGAAAACTCGACTCGATGCGCGCCGAAGGCATCTGGCCCAACGGCTTGCGATATCTGTGGACCGATGCATTCGGGGTCGTGCTCTACGTCTCGCTTTACACAGAAACTGGCGAACAGCGCTGGCTGGACGCGGCCGAGCGGCTGGTCGCCGATGTCGAGCGTGTGCTCGGCCGCCGGCGCGGACTGAGGATCGGCGAAGCGGCCGATCGCGACGGCCAGTACTTCCACTATCTCGCGATGTGGCTGTTCGCCTTGGCGCGCCTCGGCGATCTGAAGCCGGAATACCGCAAGCGCGGCATTGCGCTGGCGCGTGACATTCACCCGGCATTTGTGGTCCCCGGCCGCGGTGTGATCTGGAAGATGCAGGAGGATCTAAGCAGCCCATATCCTGGCTACGGTCTCGGCAGCATGGATGCCTATGACGGCTACGTCTCTTACCGGACGCTCGATGAGGACGCACTGGCGCCCGAGATCGCGCAAATGCGTGATCTGATGCAGCGCGATTGGCGCACCCTCGACATCGAGCAGGACCTCGGCCTCGGCATGATGCTGTGGCTCGCCCATTTCTTTCCCGACGAGCCGTGGGCCGAGGCCCAGACGAGGCGTTCCCTGCGAACCCTGGAAACGATATGGGTCGACCCGCCCGGCTATTTCAGCCGTGCGCCATGGCTGGGCGACACCAAGTTCGCCTTCACCAATTACGGCGTTTCGCTCGGCCTGCAGGCCGCCGGTATCTGGCTGGGGCGTGTCGATAGGCTGAACGCCTTCTTCGAGGACTGGCGCTCCGGCGACGAATACGACCGCGAGGCGATCACGTGGGTGATGGCCTGCACCTCACATCTTCCTGGTGCTTTTCTGACCCGGGGCGGCGAGACAATGATTGAAAGCGACCAAGCTCGGGAACGTTCCTCTGCCGGCGCGGTTGTCGATGGAAGTGCACCGAGACGCAAGGAACGCGGTTGAAATGGCCATTCTCTTGGGAAAACCGGGAAGCTGTTGGGTGGCGGCAGCCAGATCCACGAACTATCCCCAGCTCGAAGGTTCGATCCATGCGGACGCCGTTGTCGTGGGGGCTGGAATTGTCGGGCTGACGACGGCGCTTCGGCTTTGCGAGGCGGGCCGATCGGTGGTCGTCCTCGAAGGCCTGCGCACGGGCGGCCAGGTGACCGGCCGCTCGACGGCCAAGATCACCACGCAGCATACGCTGATCTATCGTCATCTCATCGACACTGTCGGCCGGGAGTTGGCCCAGGTCTACGCCGATGCGAATTCCGCCGGCGCCCGACAAATCCGCGATTGGGTTAACAACTACGCCATCGCCTGCGATCTCGAGAGCAAGGAAGCCTATACCTACACCTGCGACGATCGCCGGCGCGCGGAGGTCGCGGCCGAGGCGGAGGCCGCGCGCCAGGTCGGGCTAGAGGCCGAGGTTCTCGAACGCGCACCGCTGCCTTTCGAAACGGCCGCGGCATTACGGTTCCCCGACCAGGCGCAGTTCAATCCGGCGATGTATCTGGTTGGTCTGGCGGAAGCGGTGACGGCCCGTGGCGGTCGGATCTTTGAAAACAGCCGCGCCACCTCGATCGACGAAGCAAGCCGCTGGCGCGTCGTCACCGATGGCGGCGCCGTTGATGCCGGGCACGTCGTCGTCTCCACCAACATGACGGTGAAGAGCCCCGTCGGCATGGCGAACCGGACGCAACCGCGCTGCCACACCGTGATGGCCTTTCGGACCGATGATCCCCTCCCTGTCGACGGCATGTTCATCGGCATCGACGAGCCGACGCATTCCATTCGCACAGGCCGTGATGCCGAAGGTCCACTGCTGGTCACGCTTGGCCCCAAATTCAACACCGGCTGGGATGGCGACGTGGCGAAGCGGTTTGTCGAACTGGAAAAATGGACAAGAAAGAACCTTCCGGTCGGCGACGTCGCGTGGCGCTGGTGCAATGAGGATTATGATACGGCCGACAGGATCCCATACGCCGGCGAACCCGATCCCAAGGCCGCCGGCTTCCACATTGCCACGGGCTTTAACGCCTGGGGCATCACCAACGGAACGGCCGTGGGCACGATGATAGCCGACCTGATCTGCGCCCGCCCGAGCCCATGGCAAAAACTCTACGATCCGGCGCGGCCCTATCCCGAGGACTTCCACAAGAATGGCCGCAGTCAATCGATCGTCTCGAGCACCCACGACATTGCGCCCGGCATGGGTGGCGTGATCGTCAGGGGAGACGAAAAGATTGCGGCCTGGAGAGACACCGAAGGCGCACTCCAGGCGGTTTCGGCGACCTGCACCCACAAAGGCTGCACCGTAACCTGGAACAATGCGGACCACACCTGGGATTGTCCCTGCCACGGCTCGATCTTCGCCGCCGACGGTTCGGTCATCCACGGCCCTGCCCGAAAACCGCTTGCCCAGATTACATTGTGAAGGCGGCCACTGTGAAGGCGGCGATCGGCGCGGCCCGCGTCACGCCGGCCGTTCGTAGGTTCCGACCAACTCCGTCTCCTCCAATGCGTGTTTCTGGGCTTGCTTCCAGACCTGATGCACGCCCGCCTGTCCTGGTACGCTGAGGCTCGGCACATCGAGCGCGGCCAGTAGGAAGTGGTAATGGTGGACGCCGTGCCCTGCAGGCGGCTGCGGACCATCGTAATAGGCATTGCCGAAATCGTTGGTGCCTTGCCTGAGTGCCGACGGGCCGGGCTTGCCGTCTTCGGCCTCGGCGAGTCCGCCGGCATCCGGCGGGATATTGAAGACCGCCCAGTGCGCGAAAACCCCGCTTGGTGCATCGGGATCCTGCACGACAAGAACAAGGCTCTTGGTACCATCCGGAACACCGGACCACTTCAGCGGCGGCGAGACGTTCTGGCCGTCACGCGCATATTTTTCGGGAATTGTTCCGCCTGCCGGGAACGCCGGGCTGATAAGGGTAAGTGGCATTGCTATTTCCCCAAGGAGGTTGCGACCGAGAAACCCGCGCCGGCGCCGTTCACGCCGCTTGTTGAGCTTCGGCGACGCGTCTGATCTCTCCTGGCAGGGATTCCCAGACCTTGTGCATCTGTCCTTCTCCGACGTGATGGGCGAGCACCTTGGACACGACCCTGAAGGCATCCTTGGAATCGACCGGACGGGTGAATTCCAGCTCCGCCTTGATCTTGGCCAGAAACTCGTCGAGCGACCGCACCTTCTCGGGAGCTTTGGAAGGCTGATATTGGTCATAGAAGGCGCCGCGCACCAGAATCGGCAGCTGCGAGCCGAGGTGGGCTGCAAGGTCCGGGTGCATACGGTCGCGCAGCGCGTGCAGCACCGCGCCGAGAACGTGCCAGTCGACCTGCCGATCCGGTCCAATCTCGTCCATGATCTCGTCGAGCCAGGTGTTGGTGGTCTGCAGCGTCTTGTCGAATACGTCGAGTCCGGTGGCGTTCATCGAAATCCTCCTTCCGTTCAAATCCGACTACGCCCGATGTGACCAAACAGCCGTACCTGCCCGTTGTTCCCCGATGGGCATCTGACGCGCATTCATTGTCGGAGGTCCCGTCATGAAGGAATTTGGGCCGGCTTTTTGCCGCTGTTTTTTCGACCGCCTTTCTTGGCCGGCGCGCTCGGAACATCCTCCTGGGCGGACGAGTTTTATTTGCCGTCGCCGATCACATGGCGACGAGTGATGCAGACACGAAAAACAGGAGAAGAACCATGGCACATCACGATTTGGCGCCCAGGACGCCATCGCGCAGCCTCTACCCATCCGCGCGAGACCCGCTCACGTCATTTCACCGGCAGATTGATCGCCTGTTCGACGACTTCTTTGCGCCAATGGCCGAAGCGACTACGGCCGGCGGTCTTTGGCCGAGCGTCGACGTATACGAAACAGACCAAGCCTATAAGGTCACCGCCGAATTGCCGGGGCTCGAGCAGAAGGATGTTGAGTTCGAGCTGCGCGACAACACCCTCTCCATTACGGGCGAGAAGCGTTCGGAGCACAAGGAAGGCGACGGTGGCCGCACTTACAGCGAACGCAGTTATGGCCGATTTCAGCGGACCATCCCCCGAGAAACGGAGATCGATGCCGATAAGGTGCAGGCCACTTTCAGGAACGGCGTTTTGGCTGTCGAGCTTCCGAAGAATCCCGCTGCAAAGGACAAAACACGCTGCATAGAAGTGAAAGCGCGATAGTTGCCAAACTGAAGGTTGCCTGATCAGGCGGCGTTCAGCCCCTGTGGAAGGAGAGCGGCGAGCACGGCGGCAACCGCTCAGGGCGAGCGTCTAGCGCCGGGGATCGTCCGTCGCCTCGGAAACGCCTTCGAGAGCGATCTTGGCGGCTTCCTCATCGGTCCGCCCGAGGTCGGCCAAGGCAATGACGCCGACGAGGCGCTTGTCGTGGTTGATCACCGGAAGACGACGCACCTGATGCTTGGCCATGATCTTCGCCGCATCGGTGATATCGGCATCGTCGAAGCACCAATAGACATGCTCGGACATGACCTCGCGAACGGTCGTGTTGCCGGCTGAGCGCTCCTCGGCGACGCCGCGCATCACGATGTCGCGGTCGGTCACCATGCCGACCAGCCTGTCATTCTCGCCGACCGGAAGGGCACCGAGATTGTCGGCCCGCATTTTCCGGGCGGCATCCCTGATTGTCGTGTTCGGGCCGACCAGTTCGGTCCGACGGCTCATGATCTCCTGAACTTGCATGGGATATTTCCTCTCTCTGATTGCTGAGGCAACAAGTTGCCAAAGGCGCTGTTGCCGCGCATCGCGAGATTGCCAGCTGGCCGGACGAGGCTGCGATCGCTATCCTCTCGATCCCGCGCCAATGCACGTACCGGCACCTCGCGATCGAAACTATTCTTGGAACGTCCAGGCAGCGAGCGAGTTCCAAAACGGTAACCGGCGTCGCCGCCATCCCACGGGATGTCGCCGCAGGCTGGTGAAAAACATCCACCGGAAAAACAGATGCACGCGGATTGAAGATCCTGGCTATCATCTTTTCAGATCGCCGCGAGGCCGGGCGGCGACTCGCCGGAGAGCTCGTTCGCTTTGCCGGGCGCGACGACGTAACCGTGTTGGCGCTGCCCAGAGGCGGCGTGCCGGTCGGCTACGAGGTCGCGCAGGCGCTCAAGGCACCGCTCGACGTCTTCGTCGTGCGCAAGCTCGGCGTCCCCGGTCACGAGGAGCTGGCCATGGGAGCGATCGCGCCCTTCGGCGTACGCGTCCTCAACGACGAAATCGTCAGCAGTCTCGCGATCCCGCCACATGTCATCGACGCGGTCGCCGCAAAGGAGGAAAAAGAGCTTCTGCGCCGCGAGCACCTCTATAGGAACCGGCGACCCCCACCGCAGTTGAATGGACGAACCATTATCCTCGTGGATGACGGGCTTGCGACCGGATCGACCATGCGGGCCGGGATCAAGGCGCTGCGAAAAAACCACGCCGCCCATATCGTCGCGGCCGTTCCCGTCGGTAGCCCCGACACTTGCGACGCGATGCGGGCGGACGCCGACGAGGTCGTTTGCGCGACGACACCAGAGCCGCTGCTCGGTGTCGGGCGGTGGTACGTGGATTTCTCACAGACGAGCGATGAAGAGGTCCGCGCGCTCCTCGCCAGGTCCGTGCCCAAGCCTTCCGCTTCCGACAAACCTGCCGCTTCCGAAGAGGAATTGGCTGGGCACGCGAGTGCGGGTCCGGCGCCTGGCACCAGATCGACATAGCGGAGGTGGATATGGACCGGGATAGCGAGCACGTCGTGCATGTTCCCGCGGGGCCTATCACGCACGAGGGCAATCTTTCGTTACCCCGGATGCCCGCGGCCTTGTGCTCTTCGCCCATGGCAGCGCTGGACGAAGTCGCGGATCTCGCGAGCCGATGGTTCTTGCGCCATCTGATTTCGGACAGATCGGCGTCCACGTCCTGACAGCTGGAGGTTGGATCACCAGTCCCGGGATCATTTGCGTCCTCAACGCGTTAAGGTCCTCGTAAAACAGCGCGCAGCTGCAACCCAAATGGCTGTCGCAACCCCTAGTTGGGAGAAAGACAATGCCGGACAAGAAAACCATCGAGAAGGCCCGAAAGGACAAGCGCGAGGGCAAATCGCCGAGCACGCAGGCCGGCGAGTTCGTGCACGAGGAGATCGATAAAATCCGCCGCGGCGAGCACGGCGCGCGCTCGACCCAGCAGGCTATCGCCATCGGGCTTTCCGAGGCGAGACGCGCAGGCGTAGACCTGCCCCCGCCCAAAAAGGGCAAGGTGAAGGAGAGCACGCGCAAAAGCGCCGAATACGCCTATGAGGCCGGCCAGGGCGAACGCACGCCGAAACGCCGCCCGCGGGTCTCGAAAGCCGTCTCCAAGGTGCTCGAGCACGAGCCGAAGAGCACAGCGTCGCACGAGGCGCTGGCGCAGCAGGCAAAGCGTGCGGCCTCGCGCCGGACGGCTGAGGAGCGTTCCGCAGCCGCAAAGAAAGCCGCCGAGACGAAAGGCGCCAGCGGAAGGAAGGCGGCGGCGCAAAAGGCCGCCAGAACGCGGGCACACCACGCATAGTTCAAAGATGGCAGTTCGGCTCTAGGAAACCCGATATGGCCCAAACGACCGGTATCGAGCTCCGCTCCTGCAGCGTGGGACGGTGCCGCTGCCCAAGGCGAATCAGTGACTGCATCTGCGGGACAACATCGACGTCTTCGCTCGAAATGTTCCCTTACGCGTAACACCGACCCAGAGGTACTCGGCGGCAAGGCCCCGGAGGTACTCGGCGGCAAAGTCGACGGGAGACCGGGAGGAAAGCGCAGCCTGTTTCTTGAGCAGATGCCTATTGCCCACAACGCGGAGAACTCTGATCATGTCCTCAGTAGCCAGCACGACAATGCCACGAACCACCCCTCAGGCGAGACATATCGCTTTGCTCGGCGCGCCCTCTAATCTTGGGCTGATGCCGCAGGAGGGTGAGCCGGAGCCCGGCGCATGGAAGGCGCCGGAGGTACTTCAATCGCTTGGTCTTGCCAACCGTTTGGGCGCCGGTCCGTTGCGCACGGTTCGGGCTCCGCCCTATCGGCCTGAGGTGGACCCTGCGACGGGCGTGCGCAATGCCCAGGCGCTGCGCCAGTATTCCGAGACGCTTGCCGAAGGCGTCGGCGAGGAGCTGAACTCGGGAGGGTTCCTGCTCATACTCGGCGGCGATTGCAGCGTGTTGCTTGGCCCCGCGCTCGCGCTACGGCGTCGTGGCCGCTACGGCCTTATCTTTTTCGATGGGCACACGGATTTCAAATTGCCGGATACGTCGCCCTCAAAGGGAGCCGCGGGCATGGATTTGGCCTTCGTGACCGGCCATGGACCGAAGCTCCTGACCGATTTCGGCGAGCACACTCCTTTGTTCCGTGAGGCCGACGTGGTCGCATTCGGCTACCGCGATGTGCAGGACCCCGCGACTTACACGTCCAAGGCCGTCTTCGACACCGATGTTCACCGGATGGCTTTGGCTGAAGTGCGGCGGCGCGGCGTCGCCGATGCTGCACGCGTAGCGCTTGACGCGGTCGCAGGGCAGGACGTCGAGGGTGTATTCGTTCACTTCGATGTCGACGTGCTGGACAGCGAGATCATGTCGGCTGTCGATACGCCGGAAGCCGGCGGTGTCTTGCCCGACGAAGCCGTCGAAGCTCTTCGCACATGGTGCAATGATTCACGCGTGATTGGGATGGAGGTGACGATCTATGATCCCGACCGCGATCCAGATCGTCGCTGCGGCAAGCTGCTGATCGACATTCTGACTGCTGCACTTCGCGACCGGTAGGCCAATGGCAGTCGTCCTGCACTTGTGCACGAATGCAATCCGCCGGAGCGAATGGCAGTCGGTCTGACGGATCGCCGCGCGCATCCATTCCGTGATGCCACCTCATCGGGAACCGTTCTCAACGAACATGGTTCCGAGTGTGCGACTGAAAGCATTTGGCCCCTTTCATCTCGCTACCGCCAAGGAGATTCGCCATGACCGGCAAAACCCGTCCCACCGTCCTGATCACAGGCAGCAGCGGGTTTCTGGGCCAGGCCATCGCTCGCGGCCTGACGGAGCGCCACGACATCATCGGCCTTGATGTTGCCAGGCGGTCCTTGCCCGGCGTCGAGACGATCGAGATCGACCTTACCTCGGATACGAGCGCGGCGAAGGCGCTGGCCGAGGTGCGCGAACGGAGTGGCGGCCGCATTGCCTCGGTGATCCATCTCGCGGCCTATTACGACACGACCGGCGAGGATAATCCGAAATACGGCGCGGTGACCGTCGAGGGAACGCGCCGGCTGCTGAACGCGCTGAGGGGGCTCGAGACGGAGCAGTTCGTGTTTTCGAGCACGTTGCTGGTGCATGCGCCGAGCCCGGCGAAGGGCGCCAAGATCAACGAGCGATCGCCGATCGATCCGGCCTGGGCCTATCCGAGATCGAAGGCCGAGACCGAGACACTGATCCTGAAGGAGCACGGCGACATCAAGGTTGCGATCCTGCGACTGGCGGGTGTCTATGACGAGGATTGCCACGCCGCCTTCATCGCCCAGCAGATCGCCCGCATTTTCGAGCGCATGCCGACCGCCTATCTTTTCACCGGCGACATCACCACCGGCCAGCCCTACCTCCATCTGGACGATCTCGTCGACGCCGTAGTGCGCACCGTCGACCGGCGCAGCGAGCTTCCCGACGAGACCGTACTGCTGATCGGCGAAGAGCAGACGCCGTCCTACGACGAGATGCAGAAGCAGATTGGGCGGCTCCTGCATGGCGAGACCTGGCGGACCCTGTCCCTGCCCAAGGAGGTGACTAAGCTCGGCGCCTGGATGCAGGAGAAGGTCCTCGACCAGGAGACCGACATCAAGCCATGGATGATCGAGAACGCCGACGATCACTACGAGATCGACATCTCCCGCGCCAGGCTGCTTGGCTGGAAGCCGCGGCACAGCCTGACCGCTACCTTGCCGGAAATGATCCGGCGGCTGAAGGCGGATCCCACCGACTGGTACAAGAAGAACAAGCTTGAACCATCGGCGGTCGCCGCTTCCGCGCCCGAGCTCGACCAGGCCGCCGAACGGCTGCAGCGTCCGCTCGAGCGCTCGGACGACGAGGTCGAGGCGGAAACCGAACGCCACCGCAACGCTCTGGGCGCCACTGACCAATGTTGCGATCGGGCTGTGGCTCGTGGCGTCGCCCTTCACGCTCGGCCTGTTCGATCCCGCTTCAGCACCGATTCCGCCGGCGCTCGGACATGAGATCGCCTCGCCGGAGACGCGCGACGGCAGGCTCGGCATCAGTGAGATCGTATCCGGCCTCGCCATCCTGTCGCTGGCGCTTGTAGGCATGCGCCGGCGCTGGCACGGGCTGCAATGGATCACCGCCTCGATCGGGGTTTGGGTGATGTTCGCGCCGCTCCTGTTCTGGACCACCAGCGCCGGAGCCTACGCGACCGACACGCTGGCCGGCATGCTGATCGTCGCGTTCGCGGTGATGGTCCCGCCAACGCCGGGTATCAGCCGGCGTGCCCTTGCCGCCGATGACGACCGGCCGCTCGGCTGGAGCTATTCGCCCTCGCTCTTCACCCAGCGCATTCCCATAATCGGCCTCGCCTTTGTCGGCCTGTTCGTCTCGCGTTATCTCGCTGCCTATCAGCTTGGCCATATCGATGGCCTTTGGGAACCGTTCTTCGGCCCGGGCGAAACGCCGGCCGGCAATGGCAGCGAGGCGGTGGTCACCTCCTGGGTCTCCAAGGGCTTTCCGATCGCCGATGCCGGTCTGGGCGCCTTTGCCTATGCGCTGGACATTCTCGCCGGCGCGATCGGCGACCGCCGCCGCTGGCGCACGATGCCGTGGATGGTGCTTTTGTTCGGCTTGCTGGTCGTCCCGCTCGGCGTGGTCAGCGTCAGCTTCATCATCATCCAGCCGCCGCTCATCGGAGCGCTGTGCACGCTCTGCATCGTCCAGGCTGCCGTCACCGTCGTGCTCATCCCCTATTCGGTCGACGAGGTGCTGGCGAGCTGCCAGTATCTTTGGCGTGCGAAACAGGCGGGAGAGCCGTTCTGGCGCACATTCTGGTGCGGAGGCCCGGCACTTTCGGAGGACCAGACGCCGGCGCCGGATCTCGACCGGCCGCTGTCGGAAGTGGCGCGGGACTTCGTCACCGGCGGTGTGAACTTCCCATGGACCCTAGTCGCCAGCACCCTCGCCGGCGCCCTGCTGATGATCACGCCGCTCGCCTTCGGCACAAGCCCGCCGCTCTACTTCAGCGACCATGTCACCGGCTGCCTGGTCATAATGGTCGCCGTTACGGCGATGGCCGAAGTGGCGCGCGCCGTCCGCTTTCTGAACATCGCGCTTGGAGCCTGGATCGCCCTCTCTCCCTTTATCCTCGCCGGCGGTGCGGCGGCGAGCCTCGCCAATCTGGCGATCGGAGCGCTGCTGGTCGGGCTCAGCCTGCCGCGCGGCACGCGCAGCGCTGCGCATTATGGCGGCTGGGACCGAGCCATCGTCTAAGGGATGTTCAGCAGCGCTGGACGTGTCGAGATGAGGGTCGCCGAAGCTAGCCAAAGGATGGCGGCGCGGCGCCCTGATCGTGCCCCAACAGCGACCGCGACGCCCGCGCTCACACCGAGCCGGTCATGCCGCCGTCGACATAGATGATCTGGCCCGTCATGAAGCTCGATGCGTCGGAAGCCAGGAAGATCGCGGCGCCGCCCAGTTCGTCGACTTCGCCCCACCTTGCCAGCGGTGTGCGCCCGACCAGCCAGCGCGAAAACTCGGCGTCTTGCACCAGCGCCTCGTTCAGTTCTGTCCGGAAGTAGCCTGGGCCGATACCATTGACTCTGATGCCGTGTGGGCCAAGCTCGGTGGCAAGCCCCTTGGTCAGCATTTTCATCGCACCCTTCGATGCCGTGTATGGCACGATCGAGGAACGCCCCAGTTCGCTTTGCACCGAACATATGTTGATTATGGATCCGGTCTTGCGGGCCATCATCGAGCGGACCACCGGCCGGGTGACATAGAATGCACTGTAAAGGTTTGTCCGCATCAATCTGTCGAACATGTCGAGCGGGAAATCGGCGAATGGCGCGCGGTGCTGCATGCCGGCATTGTTGACGAGAATATCGATCGGGCCGCGCTCTGCTTCCAGCCTGCCGATTTCACGCTCGACGTCTTCAGCCACGGTCACGTCGAAGGTGGAGCCGATCGCCTGGATACCGGATTCGGCCAACGATCCGAGTGCCTTTTGAACGTGGTCTTCGTCCCGCCCATTGATGATCACCGTCGCGCCGGCGCTCGCCAGCGCCTTCGCCATGGCAAAGCCGATTCCGCGGCTCGATCCGGAGATGAAAGCGGTTTTGCCGGCGAGGCCGAACAGGTCCGATAGGTCGGTCAATGTTTGTTTCCCAGAGATGCGGCCAGATGCAGGCGATCGAGGCCCTGCCGTACATCGTAAGCGCGAACGACCGCTGTCAGCAATGGCGAGATTGCCGGCGATAAACGCTTATCCCCGCCAGACGCCTTCCCGGCGCAGATCGTCCATCGTGCGCGAAATGCCTTCGCGCAGGATCGACACCATGTCGTCGATCTGCTCGCGCGTGATGATCAATGGCGGCGACATCACGCACATGTTAATCAGCGGCCGGACCAACAGGCCGAGCTCGTGGCAATGCGCGTCGATGCGTTTGCCGACATCCTTGTCGAGCTGCAGTGGATCCTTGCTGTCGCGGTCGGCGACGCATTCGACGCAGCCCATCAGCCCCATGCCGCGCACCTCACCGACCAGCGGCAATTCCTCCAGCGTCTTCAGTTGCGCCTGGAAGTAGGGCGCGACCTCGCGCGTATGGGCCAGCACGCTTTCGTCCAGAATATCGAGGTTCTTCAGCGCCACCGCGCAGCCGACCGGATGGCTGGTGTAGGTCAGGCCATGGCCGAACATGGCGTCCGGATGGTTCGAGCGGCGCAGCTCCTCCAGCAGCCGTTCCGAAAGGATGACGCCGCCGAGCGGGAAATAGCCTGAGGTCACCCCTTTCGCAAAGGTGATCATGTCGGGCTCGATGCCGAACACCTCGCCGGAGGCAAAGACATGGCCAAGCCGGCCGAAGGCGGTCACCACCTCGTCGGAAATATAGAGGATGTCGTTGTCGCGGCAGATCGTCCGGATGCGCTGGAGATAGCCCTCCGGCGGCACGATGACGCCGCCCGACGCCTGCACCGGCTCGCCGACGAAAGCACCGATCCTGTCGGCGCCGACACGGGCGACCATATCGCGGAATTCAGCGACCAGCGCATCGGTGAAAGCGGCAACGCTCATGCCCTTCGGACGGCGGAACGGATCGGGTGAGGACAATTTGACGACCAGCTCGTCGGCGCCGTCCATCCAGTCACGGTCGCGCGGACGCCCGTTAAGCGAAGCAGACAGATAGGTCGAGCCGTGATAGGCGCCGCCCCGGCTCAGGATCAGCTTCTTTTCCGGGCGACCGCGCACATTGTTGTAAAATTGCATGAAGCGCAGCGCCGTCTCGACCGCCGAGGAGCCGCCGGTGGTGAAGAAAACATGGCTGAGATCGCCCGGCGCGTGGCCGGCGATGCGCATGGCCAGTTCCGCCGACGGCGCGTTCATCGTGTACCACGGCGTGTTGTAGGACAGCGCCATCGCCTGGTCGTACATCACCTTGGCGAGCTCCTCGCGACGGTGGCCGACATTGATGCACCACATGCCGGCCGGCCCGTCGATCAGCCTCTTGCCGGTGGCATCGGTGATATATATGCCCTCGCCCGCGCCGATCAGGGCGCGTGCCTCCGCGCCGACCGAGCCGGCGAACGGCCAGGGCTGGACAAGATGGCGCTTGGCCAGTTCGACGGCATCCTGAGCGCCGGCTCCAGCCATTTCGGTCGAAGTGACATCTCTTACCGCCGCCATCGTCGCCTCGCATTGTATGCCGCAATTCAACAGACACAGAGCTAGTCCACACTCCAGGAAAGCTCGGCTTTCTTCGTCAATTTTGAATGGCCGTTCAATCAATATTGCAGAAATAGCGCTTGATTTCAATCCGCCGATGCGCTCATGATGAAAGAAAGCCGGCAAGCTCGGAGCACGATTGCGCCCTGGGCATAAAAGTGGGTACAGATAGCCGGTTCCAGCAATGGGATGCCGCATGGCAGGACAGTCCGCGCCAGCAACCGAAATCACGCCGGGGACCCTGCCCGAGAGCCTGCAATGACAGCGGCCGCGGAAGGGTCGCCCGCTTTCGGTATGACGCGGGCCAGGCGCAATGCCCTTCTGCAATCCGAACCCGTTCAGGGCCTTGCCCTGATCAGCCCGACCCTCGTCTACGCGCTGATACTTCTGGTGCTGCCGATCCTGGCGGTCATCGCGCACTCCTTCTGGACGAAGAATTACCTCACTGTCGACCATACCTTCACGCTTGAAAACTACCGCCTCGCGCTGACCGAGCCGATCTATCGCGACCTGCTGTGGCGCTCGCTCTACATCTCGCTGACGGTGAGCTTCTTCACGGTCGTGCTCGCCTATCCGATCGCCTATTTCATCTCGTTCCACGGCGGCCGCCACAAGAGCCTGTGGCTGTTCCTGATCACCATCCCGTTCTGGACCAGCTATTTGCTGCGGGTAATGTCGTGGAAGGTCATCCTCGGCTATAATGGCGTGCTCAATTCCGGCCTGATGGGCCTTGGCATCATCGACGAGCCGTCGACCGCGCTGCTTTACAATTCGACTGCCGTCATCATCACGCTGACCCACGCCTGGGCAGCCTTCGCCATCCTGCCGATCTTCGTCTCGCTGGAAAAAATCGACCGCACGCTGGTCGAGGCGGCCACGGACCTCGGCGATGGCCCTGTCCGTTCCTTCCTGCGCGTGACGCTGCCGCTTTCGGCGCCCGGCATCATTTCGGCAGCGCTGATCGTCATGATCCCGACGGTCGGCGATTACGTCACGCCGAAGCTTGTCGGCGGCAAAGACGGCGTCATGATCGCCAATGCCATCCAGGCGCAATTCGGCAAGGCCTCCAATTGGCCGCTGGGTGCTGCACTCTCCGTCACCACGATGCTGGTTGTGACGCTGATCGCAGGCGCCACGGTTCTGATCATCCGTGCCGCCCAGCGGCTGGCACGATGAGGCTGGCGCGATGAGGCCGGCGCGATGACGGCGATGCGCCGCTTGCTGCCGGGCCGATTGCTGCCGGCCTATGCGTTCCTCTACGTCGTGTTTCTCTATCTGCCGGTTATCTTCCTGCCGATCTTCTCCATCAACACCGCCGCGACGCCGAAATTCCCGCTCTCCGGCTTCACCTTGAAATGGTACCACGACCTGCCGCGCACGCCGGCGCTGCTCGACGCCACCTGGAACAGCCTGGTCGTCGGGGTATCGGCTTCCATCCTGTCGACCGTTCTTGGCATCCTCGCCGCGCGCTCGATCACCCGCTACCGCTATCCCGGCCGCCGCGCCATCAACGGCCTGATCATGGCGCCGCTGGTACTGCCCGAAATCATCGTTGCCATCTCCTTGCTACTGGTGATCCTGCAACTCGGTTTGAGCCTGTCGCTGTTCACCGTCGTGCTTGGCCACGTCCTGGTCTGCGTTCCCTATTCAATGACGGTGCTGACCGCCGGCTTCGAGGGCTTCGACCGCAGCCTGGAGGAAGCCTCCGCCGATCTCGGCGAGAGCGCCTTCGGCACGTTTCGGCGGGTGACGCTGCCGATGGTGGCGCCGGCGATCATTTCAAGCCTGCTCGTCTGCTTCACCATTTCGCTCGATGAGTTCCTCATCGCCTTCTTCCTGACCGGCACCGAGGCTACACTGCCGATCTATATCTGGGGCCAGTTGCGTTTCGCCGCGAAACTGCCCGGCGTGCTGGCGCTGGGCACGCTGTTGCTGGTTGCCTCGTTTCTTTTGATGACCATCGCCGAAATCCTGCGCCGCCGCGCGGCCAGACGCACCCAGAACGAAGGAGGCCTCCATGCCTGAGCGGCCCCAAATCGAGCGCTCTATGATCGAGATCCGCAACGTCACGCGCAGCTATGGTTCGTTCAAGGCGCTGGACGACGCCTCGCTGACCATCAGAGAGGGCGAATTCTTTTCGCTGCTTGGCCCGTCCGGCTGCGGCAAGACCACGCTGTTGCGTATGATTGCCGGTTTCGACAACCCGACCAGCGGCTCGATCTCCGTCGATGGCCAACCGATGGAAGGCATCCCCGCCAACCGCCGGCCGACCAACATGGTGTTCCAGAGCTACGCCATCTTCCCGCACCTCAATGTCGAGCAGAACGTCGCCTATGGCTTGAAGCGGCTGAAGCTGGCCGGCACGGAGGAAAGGCGCCGCGTCGAGGAAGCCCTCGCCCAGGTGTCGCTGACCGGCCTCGGCAAGCGGCTCGCCACCGAGCTTTCCGGCGGCCAGCGCCAGCGCGTGGCGCTGGCCCGCGCGCTGGTGATGCGCCCAAAAGTGCTTTTGCTCGACGAGCCGCTGTCGGCGCTGGACAAGAAATTGCGCGAGCAGATGCAGGTCGAACTGCGCCGCCTGCAGCAGGCGGTCGGCATCACCTTTGTCCTGGTAACCCACGACCAATATGAGGCACTGGCGATGTCGGATCGCATCGCAGTGATGTTCGGCGGCATGATTGCGCAGGTCGCATCGCCGAAGGAGATCTACCAGCGGCCGGTCAATCGCCAGGTGGCCGACTTCCTCGGCGGCATGAATTTCGTCAAAGCGGAGATCGTCGAGGAGAACGGCGCCTCGCTGGTGCTCGACACGCTGGGCTTCGGCCGCGTCAAGACCGACAAGCCGAAAGCTTTTGTGCGCAATGGCGCCGCCGCGACGCTTGGCATCCGGCCCGAGCGCCTGCGCGTTCTGTGGGACGATGCGACGGCAAAATTCGAGGTCGCCGGCAAGGTGGTCGAGCGCCATTATTTTGGCGAGATCACCCATTTGATCGTCGAGATACCAGGGCTGGAAAAGCCGTTGTCGGTGACCGAGACCAACGACTTCGGCGCCGACGACATTCCGGTCGGCACCACGATCCGCCTCGCCTACGACCCAGAGGCCTTGGTGGCGATGGCAGATTGACGCTATCTCACCTCCAATTCGGCGGACAGATAGTCACTTAATCGATGGTCGCCTGCCTTCTTTGAATCCTCCAGCAGCATTTTAAGATCATCAATGTCGACCAATCCATGGTTCTGCAAATAGACGACTGTAAGCTCCGGGTCGAACCCGCACTTGAGATTACCCAATTGGCTAAGCACGTGATAATGCGCACGGTCGCCGGACTTCCAAACAGCAAATGAGTTGATCGGCCAGCCGCCCTGAAGGTCAGCTTTAAGTGAGCTTGCCGAGTATTCGCAGACCTTCTTTAAGGTATTGTCGAGTTCACCAATCTCGATTGGGTGGGGCGCCGAATAATAGCCAGCCGCAAATCCTGTAACTGCCATGACGGCACCGGTGAGTACGATCTTCGAGACCGTTTTCATACCGCTCAGATCTCCTCGATCAACCGCCGCGCCATTTTTCGCCCGGCGACGATTGCACCCTCGACATAGCCTGGGAATGACGGCGACAGCTCCGACGAGGCGAAATGGACCGGCGGCGCGCCGGCGCGGATGATGCGTTCGGCATTGGTTGCCGTCGCATCGACGATAAGGTCGCTGTAGCCGCCACCGCTCCAGCGATCGTCCGTCCAGTCACGGTAGCTGAGATCGGAGAAGCCAGCCGCCTCGGCGCCGAGCGCTTGCTCCAGTTTTGACGTCACCTTAGCGCGCAGTTCCGCCTCGCCCAGTTCGCGCCAGCGCCGGGCCAGCGGCCCGCCGATGAAGACGACAAGTGCTGGATGACCGTCGTCATTGCCGGCGTCGCAGGCAAAAAGCCCGTGCGGATCGCGCCACATCACCATGCCGCTCAAGCCCCTGTCGCGCCAGAAGGCCGTGGGATAACGCGCCAGCATCTTGATTACCGCGCCGCTTTGCCAGACGCCGAGCGCTGCTTCCAGCGCAGCCGGCAGCAGCGGTACGAAATCCAGTCTCGACGCCATCATCGGCGGGACTGCGACCAGCACCGCTCGCGCCTCGATTGAGCCTGCGGCCGAGACGACGCGAACCCCTTCCGCTCGACGCTCGATGGTCTTGACCGGCGTGTTCAGCCGCAGGCGACCACCGAGGTCGCGGGCCAGGTCGTCTGCCAGCGAATGCATGGTTTCGCGCACGAAATACTGCAGTTCCGACACCTCGTTGGTGATGCGGCGGTCGTTGTCGATCAGGTACCACAGCGGCAGCCTTTCCATTGCCAGGCACCAAAGGCCCTCGATCAGCGAATGAAAGACCGCCTTGGCTTCATCGGGATCATTCTGGCGATCGAGCCATGCCGCGACGGTCAAACCGGCAATGGCCGGATCGTCCGGTGCAATCGCGTTCATCCGCTCGCGTATTCGCAAGGCGGTGCCATAAGTGCGCTCGGCTTGCGCCTCGCTCATCCGCGGTTGGGTGATGAATTCGCCGGCGAAATGCGTCCCGACCAGCGTCTTGCCGCGTGCCCGCACCAGCGCCATCAGTTCGGGCATGTCCTCGCACAGGAACTGGCCGCCGCTGTCGATGCGCTCGCCGAGCCCGTTCGGCATGGCTTCGACGCGTCCGCCGACGCGGTCGCGGGCTTCGAGCAGCACGAAATCGACGCCAGCGTTGTTCAGCTCATGCGCCGCCGACAGGCCGGTGAAGCCGGCGCCGACGACGACCACCTCGGCTCGTTCGATCTCGGACGTCAATAGCCGACCTTGATCTTCTCGAATTCGGCGATCATCCGCTGCTTGAGCTCCGGCGCCACCGGCTGCTGGAACAGCGTCTTGTCGAGGAACTTGTCGAGATCGTCGAAGCCGCGCTCGGCCAGGATCTTGGGATCGATCGCCGCCATGGCAGCGGCGTTGCCATGGCCATAGCCGAACGTCTTGACCAGATAGTCGGATACAGCAGGCGCATTGACAGCGTTCAGGAAATCATAGGCCTGGTCGAGATCACCCGGTGCGTCCTTCATCAGCACATAGCCGCACACCCATGTCGACAGGCCTTCCTTGGTATCGCGGTTCATGGCGATCGGCACGCCTTGGCCCTTGAGGGTGACGAAAGTCTCGTTCCAGCCCCAGGCGAGATCGACCTCGTTGCCGGAGAAGGCCTGATTGATATCGGTGTCGTCGGTCCAGTAGAAGCGGATGTTCTTGTGCACGTCACGCAGAAATGCCGAGGCGCCCTTGAACTGCGCGTCGGTCATCTTGTTCCAGTCCTTGAGGCCGATGACCAGGCTGGCCAGCGCGTAGGCGTCGTCGACATTGTCGCCAATGGTAACGCGCCCCTTGAACTTCAGATCGGCAAAGATCCTGAGCGACTGCGCCTGATCCGGCGTCACATTGTCGGTGCGGTAAAGCAGGGCCGTATTGCCCCAGTCGAAAGGCATGAACCAGGCCTTGCCGTCAGCGGTGGTGGCGAGATCCTTCATCGCCATGATGCCGGGATTGAGATCCTTCCAGCCGGCGATACGGCTGGTGTCGAGCGGCTGCAGCATGCCGGCCTCGCGCCATTTCACCACGCTTTGCGAGCAGGGATGCGCAATGTCCGCCTTGAAGCCGGCCCGCATTTTCTGAAAGGCCTCTTCCTCGTCGCCGAAGAAGGCGAAGGTCGGCTCGGCGCCTTGTTCGGCGGTGTAGGCCGGATGCAGCAGCGGGTCCTCATAGCCCGACCAGTCGAACACGACGAGGTCGCCGCCGCCTGCCGCAAGTGCCGCGACTGTGCCTGCGCCGATTGCGCAGGCCGCGGCGATGGCCAGGCGGCGAAGCACGGAATTCATGGCGCAAAGCTCCTCATCGCGGGAAACACCGCGGCGACGTTAGGAGAATTCGGGAGCTTTGGCGAGCCCGTCCGCCCGCTATGTCCGTGGGCAGACGGGCCAGGCGAGGAGAGCTCAATAGCCGGCTTTGATCTTCTCGAACTCGGCGATCATCTTGAGCTTGAGATCGGATGGAACCGGCGACTGGAACAGCGTCTTGTCGACGAACTTCTGCACATCGTCATAGCCTTTCTCCTTTAGTCGACGCCGGCCATGCCATTGGCATTGGCCTGGCCGTAGCCCCAGTCCTTGACCAGGACCTTGGCGACTTCCGGATCGTTGACGGCGTTGAGATAATCATAGGCCTTGTCGGCATTGCCGGGCGCATCCTTGAACAGCACATAGCCGCAGACCCAGGTCGAAATGCCCTCGTCGGTGTCCTTCTTGGCCTTGATCGGCACGCCGGCGGCGACAGACTGCACCGTCGCGTCGTTCCAGGCCCATGCGAGATCGACCTCGCCGCCGCTCAACAGCTGCACGATATCGGTTGAGTCGGTCCAGTAGGAGCGGACGTTCTTGTGCACCTGGCGCAGGAAGCCTGATGCCTGTTTGAACTGGTCGTCCGTCATCTTGGTCCAGTCCTTCAGGCCGATGGCGAGACTGGCCAGCGCGTAGGCGTCGTCGACATTGTCACCGACGGAAACCCGGCCCTTGAACTTCGGATCGGCGAAGGCCTTCAACGACTGCACGTCCTTCGCATCGATCTTGTCGGAATTGTAGGTCAGCTGCGTGTTGCCCCAGTCCCAAGGCATGAACCAGGCCTTGCCGTCGGCGGTGGTGGCGAGATCCTTCATCGCCATTATGCCGGGATTGAGGTCTTTCCAGCCTGATATCTTCGAGGTGTCGAGCGGCTGCAGCAGGCCGGCCTCGCGCCATTTCACCACGCTTTGCGAGCAGGGATGGCCAAGATCGGCCTTGAAACCGGAGCGGACCTTTTCGAACGCCTCGTCCTCGTCGCCGAAGAAGGTGAAAGTCGGCGAATCGCCGTTCTTTTCGACATATTTCGGATGGAAGCCGGGCTCCTCGTAGCCAGACCAGTCGAACACGACGAGATCCCTGTCCGCAGCCAGCGCCGCCGCCGAAGCGGCGAGCGCTCCGGCCAATGCCAATGTCAGCGTCAATGTCAGCGTCGGGCGTCGCGTCATTGTCTTCATTGCTGTTCCATCCTCTTTTGATTGTTTCACGCCGGCTTGGCACCGCCGGCTGTCGGCCACGGATAATGCTTGGGAAATGCCGCGGACAGGAACGCGTTCGCGGCCTGCAGCGCAGTCTCGCGCGTGGTGTCTTCGGTGCCCATCATCAGCCGCAGCCACAGTCCCTCCAGCATGGCGCTGAGCGCCAGCGCCATCACCTGCGGCTCATAAGAATAGCCGCCGCTCTGCTTGAGCGTCGCGCAAAGGTCGATAAAGATGTTCTGATAGACGGCGTCGCGTGCGCTGCTCAGCGCCTGATAGGTCGGCCGCGATTTGGCTTCGCCCCAGAACGCACACCAGGCCGCCAGCTTGCGCTTGTTGCAGATCGAGCGGTCGAAATCGGCCGCGACCAATGCCTGCAACTGGCGGGCGGGATCATCGCCGGCCTTCTGCAAGGCGCTGCGCCAATGCGCCGAATACTCGTCATACATGTATTGCAAAGTCGCGACGAGCAGCTTCTCCTTGCTTTCGAAATGGAAATTGACGATGCCGCGCGACAGGCCGGCACCGTCGGCAACGTCGGCCATCGTCGTATCCGAATAGCCGCGCTTGGCCAGTGAATCGATCGTCGCTTCGATCAGTTGAAGCTGCCTGGTCTCTTTCGACGCCTTGCGGCCACGCTTTTCGGTGTCGCTCTTTCGCGTCGCCTCGAGGAGGGCTTCGCGCGCCTCTGTTGTCTTCATGGGATTGATGGTCTCCAGCATCGCCGGCTAGCCAACCGGCTTTCGGCCGCGAAGATGAGTGGGACGGTGCTCGCCTGTGTCAAGCACCTTCTGCATGGCTTCCCAGGTTCGTATATTCTTGTCGACATAGGCCGCGCCGACGGCAGCCGCGACCACCGGGTAGAGCGGCCCCTTCAAGCGGTTCAGTTCCTCCCCCGCGATCTCGCGATACCAGGGATTGCGGTCGCGCACGGTGATGTCGGCAAAGCCGGCCTGGCGCATCGCCTGCACATAGCGGGCCGGCGATGCCATGGCGAAGGACAGGCCTTCAGCGGCGACATAGGCCTTCATCTCGGGCGACGGCTCGCCATCATGCGAGATCATCCAGTTCGACGCGGCAAAGACGCCGCCAGGCTTCAGGACGCGGAATATCTCGGCGAACAATGCATCCTTGTCCGCCACGTGCAGCAGCGCGTCCTTGGAAAATACGACGTCGAAGGCACCGTCGGCAAAAGGCAGCGGTCCTGGCGCCGCCTGGATGAAATCGGCGCGACGCGCGAGCCCGCGCGCAGCGGCCCGCTTCCTGGCCGTCTCGATCACGGGCCGTTCGACGTCGAAGCCTGTGAGGTGGGCCGCGCGGTGACGCTCGATGAGATGCAGCGTGATGCCGCCGGAACCGCAGCCCATGTCGAGGACTGTCT
Source organism: Mesorhizobium sp. LSHC420B00 (assembly GCF_000503055.1). Lineage (GTDB taxonomy): Bacteria > Pseudomonadota > Alphaproteobacteria > Rhizobiales > Rhizobiaceae > Mesorhizobium. The sequence continues at coordinate 24,587 of NZ_AYVY01000020.1, forward strand.
TGCCCGCAAGCGACAGCCCTTCGACGACCCGGTCGACCTCTTCTGGCCCACCCGGCGACAAATAGCCGTCGCCCCACAGCGCCTCGAGGAAGCGGATGGCGGTGTCGTCATACTCCGGTTCGGCCTCTGCCGTTTCGATCATCAAACCCTGGTCCCAAGGCTATCCTCGAATGAGCCAAAGCCTAGCGCATAAACACGAAAACGCAACATCATTTGTTGAACATTCATTCAATATGGCTGGACAGGATGACCGTCTTCGTGCGAAATTCGGCTTATTGGGGGGCATCACACGAAAAGAAGGTCGGGCACGATGAAGGCTGGGCCAAAGTGAAGAGCTGGGACGCGATCGTCATCGGCGGCGGGCATAACGGGCTGGTCAATGCCTGCTACCTGCAGCGTGCCGGGCTCGACGTGCTGGTCGTCGAGAAGAACGACTGGGTCGGTGGTGCCGCCACCAGCCGCGAGCTGACGCCCGGCTTCCTCTATTCCAACTGCTCCTATGTCTGCTCGCTGTTCCGCCCGGAGATCATGCGCGACCTCGAGCTGCCGCGCTTCGGCCTGCAGGTGATCTCCTATGAGGGCGGCGCGGTGTTCACCCGCGATGGCGACTATCTCGCCAACTACCGCGACCACGATGCCCACCGGCGCGAATTCGCGCGGTTCCCCAAACGCGATGCCGAGGCCTATGATCGTTATGCCCGCGACGTGACGCGGCAGTGCCGCTTCATCCAGCCGCTGCTGATGCGCACGGCGCCCGACCCGACCAGCCTGCGGCCGCGCGACCTTGGCGAACTGCTCTATCTCGGCAAGAAGTTCACGGGGCTCACTGCGGAGGAAATGGCGCTGACGCTGCGCTTCTGGACCATGTCGATCTCCGACTTTCTCGACGAATATTTCGAGACCGACGTGATCAGGCGAATTTCGCTTTGTCCGGCATCATCGGCACCGCGCTCGGGCCGATGTCGCCCGGCACCGCCTATGTCCTGCTGCATCATTATATGGGCGAGGTCGACGGCTCGGTCGGCGCCTGGGGCTATGCGCGCGGCGGCATGGGCGCGGTCACCGAGGCGCTCGCCGCATCCTTCCAGGCTTCGGGCGGCACCATCCGTACCGGCGCCGAGGTCGACCATGTGCTGATCCGGCGCGGCAAGGCCAATGGCGTGGTGCTGGCCGGCGGCGAGGAAATATACGGCAAGCTCGTGGTTTCCAACGCCGACGTGAAGCGCACCTTCCTCAAGCTGGTCGAGGAAAAGGAATTGCCCGAGATTTTCCTGCGCCGGGTCAGGAATTTCAAGATCCGCGGCTCGTCAGGCAAGGTCAACATCGCGCTCGATTCACTGCCGGAATTCCCGGCGCTGCCGAAGGATTCGCCCGTCTATTGTGGCGACATGCATTTCACCGATTCGATCGAGCGCATGGAGCGTGCCTATGACGACTGGAAGGCCGGGCGCTGGTCGGCCGATCCTTTCCTCGACATGGTGATCCCGACGACGCTCGACCCGACCATGGCTCCACCCGGCAAGCATTTCATGAGCTGCTTCGTGCAATATGCGCCACCGAAGGTGGACGGCCGCGGCTGGACCGACGCCGACCGCGACGGCTTTGCCGAAAGCGTGATCGCGCAGATATCGGACTATTCGCCGGGCTTCCGCGACCGCATCGTCCACATGGAAGTGCGCACGCCGCGCGAGATCGAGGCCGAGGTCGGCCTCACCGAAGGCAATATCTTCCAGGGTGAATTGACCTTCGACCAGTTGTTGTTCAACCGCCCCGTGCCGGGCTACGCACAATACCGCTCGCCGGTCGATGGACTCTACATTTGCGGCTCCTCGACCCATCCCGGTGGCGGCGTCATGGGCGCGCCGGGCCGCAATGCCGCCGCCGAGATCCTGCGTGATCTCGCCAAGCCAAATCAGCATATGAGCCCGGCCCATGACGTCATCTGACAAATGGGATGTTGTCGTCATCGGCGGCGGCCATAATGGCCTCGTCGCCGCCGCCGTTCTGGCGAAGAGCGGCCGCAAGGTGCTGGTGCTGGAAGCCGCCGGCGAGGTCGGCGGCGCCGCGCGCACGGAGGAATTCGCGCCCGGATTTCGTGTTTCGTCGATCGCCCATCTGCTGAACCGGCTGCACCCCGATGTGGTGAAGGTATTGGAGCTGGAGAAGCACGGGCTGCAGGTCGCACGCGGCGACTTCGCGCCGTCGGTGGTGCTGGCGAAAAGCGGTCCGCCGCTTTTCCTGCATGGCGCCTATGGCGAGGTGCTGACCGGCACCAGTCCTGCCGAGCAGTCCGCCTGGAAGGAGTTGCGGGCACAGCTGCTGCGCTACGCCGGCATCCTGAAGCTGTTCTTGTCACGCCGGCCGCCCGATCTCGGCGCCATGTCGCTCGCCAACACGGCAGCGCTCGGCCAAACCGGACTGGCGCTGAAGAAGCTTGGCAAGGAGGACATGCGCGATTTCCTGCGCGTGCTGTTGATGAACGTTGCCGACCTGCTCGACGAGCAGCTTGCCGACGACCGGCTGAAGGGCCTGCTTGCCTTCGACGCTACGCTCGGCAGCCATCTTGGCCCGCGCTCGCCGACCTCGCTGCTCGGTCTCTATTACCGCCTGGCCGGCGAGACCGGCGGTTCCGCCGGCGCGCAGATGATGCCGAAGGGCGGCATGGGCGCCGTCATAGCCGCCATTCGCGCATCGGCGCAACAGGCCGGCGTGACCATCCGCACCGCGACGCCGGTGGCAAAGATTATCGTCGAGAAGTGCCGCGCCGTCGGCGTGCTGCTCGACAGCGGCGAGGAAATCCGCGCGACAACGGTCGTGTCCGCCATCAACCCGGCGACGACCATGGTCGACCTTGTCGGCCCGCGTGAAGTCGACACCGGCTTCGTTCGCAAGGTCGGCAATATCCGCATGAAGGGCGATGCTGCGAAGCTCAATCTGGCGCTCGACCAGCCACCGCAATTCGTCGGCGTCGATGCCGCCGGCCACCGTGGCCGTCTCGTCATCGCGCCCTCGACCGATCATGTCGAGCGCGCCTTCAACCCGTCGAAATATGGCGAATTCTCACCCGAACCGGTGATGGAGATCACGCTGCCCTCGCTGTCGGACGCCTCGCTCGCGCCCGAGGGGGCCTGCGTGCTGTCCGCGGTGGTGCAATACGCCCCCTATGCCTTGAAAGAGGGCTGGAGCGTCGGCAAGCCGAAATTCCTCAAAGTCTTAATGGCTGAACTCGAGGCTTATGCGCCGGGAATCGGCGGCAGCGTGCTCCATGCCGACCTGCTGACGCCGGCCGACATCGAGGCGCGCTACCGGATGCCGGGTGGGCACTGGCACCACGGCGAACTGCAGGCCGACCAGATGCTGATGTCACGGCCGATCTCCGGCTGGTCCGGCTACGACACGCCGGTGGACGGGCTGTTCCTTGCAGGCGCCGGCTCGCATCCGGGCGGCGGGGTCTCCGGCGTGCCGGGCCTGAATGCCGCAAGGCGCATCATTACGGTGAGGGGGTAGCTGTCATGGTGCAACGAGCCAAGACCGTGCTCCACGGCGAAAGAACGCCGTGATGAACCATCAGCCCATTGGCCCATCCGATGCCCGCATCGCGGCACAATCCCATTTCCGCAGTTTGCGCCTCGACACGCCGTTCCAGGCGCGCATTGATGCGCTGGCGAAGACGAACGACTGGTACAATTGGGCCGGCTATCGCGCCCCACATTCCCTATGGGACGAGGATCTCGAATATTTCGCCATCCGCAGCCAGGCCGCTCTGTTCGACATCTCGCCGATGACGAAGTACCGCATCGAGGGACCGGATGCCGAGACCTTCCTCGACCGCCTGACATTGCGCGACGTAACTAGGCTGAAGCCCGGCCGCGTCAACTACACCGCCTGGTGCGACGATCAGGGCTTTGTCCTCGACGACGGCACGTTGTTTCGGCTATCGCCGACACGGTTCCGGCTGTGCTCGCAGGAGCGGCATCTGCCGTGGCTTCTGGACAGCGCCATTGGCTTCGACGTGGCGGTTGAAGAAGAGACCGAAACCGTCGCCGGCCTCGCCTTGCAAGGCCCGACCTCCTTTGCCGTGCTGCGCGATGTAGGTTTTGCAGGTATAGAAAAACTGAAAATATTCGACCTCGCCGAGTTTCCGCATGACGGCGTCACCATCACCATCTCGCGCACCGGCTTCACCGGCGATCTCGGCTACGAGTTGTTCGTGCAAACGGATAAGGCGCTCAGCCTCTGGGATCGGCTGATGACGGCGGGCGAGCTGCGCGGCATCCGCGCCATCGGCTACGCCGCATTGAACCGCGCCCGGCTCCAAGCCGGGCTGATCGTCGCCAATGCAGATTTCGTCACCGCCGAGCATGCCATCCGCGCCGATCGCCTGCGCATGCCGGACGAGATCGGCCTCGGCTTCATGGTCGACTTGGAAAAGGGTCATTTCAACGGCCGCCGCGCAATACTCCACGCACGGGCGAAGAAGCGTCTTCGCCATGTCCTGGTCGGGTTGCAGATCGAGGGCAATATCCCGGCCGAGCACGCGATCGTCTACCACAGGAAAAGCCAGGAGGTCGGGCTGGTCAGCGCCGCCATGTGGTCGCCAATGGCCAAGCGCAACATCGCCATCGCCTCGCTGACGCGGCCGTTCGGCGAGACCATCGTCGACGACCTCTGGGTCGAGATCTACGCCATGCGCGAGCTGCAGTACCAGAAGCTGATGAAGCGGGCCAAAATCGTGGCGCGGCCGTTCGTCAGGCTCGACCGCCGCACCGCCAATCCGCCCGCGGATTTCTGAGCATGTCCGACGAAGCCGAACGTCATGAGGATGACGCCGAAGCCGCCGAACAGTGGCAGCTGGTCAACACGCCGCTCGGCGAAAAATGGTCGGGCCGCACCCGCTATGCCGCGGCCATGTTCTTCTACAAACGCGGCGAGATGAGCGCTGAAACGCTGGAGGTCTACCGCATTTGTGCGAGGCTGGACTCGACCGATCCGCTGCCGATCATCCGCGATCGCGGCATTGGCCAGGACTGGCTTAAACGCATAGGTTTTGAATAACTCGCCCTGGGGCGTGTTGAGATTCAGGTCAGGCCGAGTCGAAAATTGTGGGTTCCGAGAACCGGAGCGGAGCGTACTTTTGGGTGCCCTAGCCGATGGTCTTTTCCAGCATACTGAGCCAATTGCGATAGGCGATCTTCTCGATCAACGCGCGCCCGAAGCCGCGTGCTGCGAACGCGTCGAGCAGCTTCGGCATGCCGGCAACGTCGCCGATCACGGCAGGAATCATGGCGCCGTCGAAATCCGAGCCGAGGCCAACGCCGTCTTCGCCCAGCGCCTGCAGCAGCGAATCGACATGGCGCACCATGATGTCGAGGCTGGTGTCGGCGTTCATCCTGCCGTCCTCACGCAGGAACCCGGTGGCGAAGTTCAGCCCGACCATGCCGCCCGAGTCGCGGATTGCGCCGAGCTGCCATTCGGTGAGGTTGCGCGAATGGCCGCAAATCGCGTGCACGTTGGAGTGGGTCGCGACCAGCGGTGCATCGCTGATTTCGACGACGTCGCGAAAACCTTTTTCGTTGAGATGCGAAAGATCGATCATGATCTTCAGCTGGTTGCAGGCTTTCACCAGCGCCTTGCCGGCATCGGTCAGCCCTGGCCCTGTATCGGGCGACGACGGAAAACGGAACGGCACGCCGTGGCCGAAGGCATTGGGACGGCTCCAGACGATACCGAGCGAACGCAGGCCGGCTGCGTGGAGGACGTCAAGCAGGGTGAGCTCAGGATCGATCGCCTCGACCCCTTCGATATGGAACACCGCCGCGATCGAGCCTTGCGCCATCGCCTTCCTCACGTCGCCGGCGCTGCGGCAAACGGTGAGCGCCGAAGCCCGCTCCAGCCTGAACAGGATCGAGGCCATCGCCATGGTGGAGTTGAGCGCATCGGCGCGCGGAACCTCGGGCGGCAAGGGCTCGCTGTCACTCGGCGCCAGCGGCACCGAGCCGCGTTTGGATTTCTCGACAGGCGGCGGGAAGATCGCGAACATGCCGCCGGCAAATCCGCCTTTCTTCGCGCGCGGCAGGTCGATATGGCCACCCGGCGTCCCCTCGACGAACAGCTTTTCGACGTCCGCATCCTTCGACTGGTAGAGCCTGAGCAGCGTATCGTTGTGGCCGTCGAAGACGGGAACGAGATCGGATTCGGTCATGGAGGGCCATTCGGTTGAAGTGGTCGGGCCGCAGACGGCGAGCCGGTTTGTTGGCAATACTTAGGCAAGACGGGCGCTTTTCGCAAATCCCGCATGTTGCCGGTGTGTTTGTACGCCTCCAATGGCCGAAGAGGCCCGCGGTAAAGCCGCGCACCCTTTCTCCTGTCATTCATCGATGGCTGTCTCTTACCGCTTCAGCACGTCCGCCCATTCCGGATGGCGACGGAACTGGGCATTGGCGAACGGGCAAAGCGGGATGATCGTTTTGCCCGCCGCACGCGCATCCTCGACGGCACGGGTGACCAGGCGAAGCCCCGCGCCCTGGCCGCGAAATGCATCCGGCACTTCGGTATGGTCGATGATGATCTGGTGCTCGCCGATCTTGGTGAAAGTCATCTCCGCCTCGGCGCCGCCCGGCCCACGCAGGAGATAGCGGCCCTTCGAGCCGCGGTCCTGCAGTTCGATCTCCGGCAATAGGTCAGACATGGCTTGCGGTCCTTTCGTCCGGCGCCACGGCGAACAACCGCCGCGCCGCCTCGATCTCGCTCGGCCGCACCTCATGGCCGCCGTCATGCCACTCGACTGTGACATCGGCGCCATCGGCGCGCAAATAGGCTTCGAGCCGCACCGTCAAATTAGGCGGACAGATCGGGTCCCGCCTGCCGGCGGTGACCAGGATGTGACTGCCGCCAAGGCTGCCCTTGACCTCCGGCTCGAACGGGATCAGCGGATGCATCAGCACCGTTGCGTCGAACAGCGACGGCTCGGCAAACAGCACCGAGGCCAGGATGTTGGCGCCGTTGGAGTAACCGAGGCCGAGCACCGAAGATGGCTTTGCCGCCTCGACATGTGCCTTGACGAAGCCGGCCATCTTCTCTGTCGCTCGCGTGAGGTCGCCCATGTCGTAGACGCCCTCGCCGGCGCGGCGAAAGAAGCGTGCAGCGTCTTGTTCCGAAACATCGCCGCGCGGAGCGACGATCGTCGCCTGCGGCACAAGATCGCGTCCAAGCGACAGAAGCTGGGCCTCGTCGCCGCCGGTGCCATGGAAGACGAAGAGCAGCGGTCCATCAGGCGAACCGGGCAGCACCTTGTGAATATACGAATCCTTACTCACGACGTTGCCCTCAGTCTTCCAGTTTCTGCAGATGCTGCTCGAGATAGGGCCGCAAATGCTGGTGTTGTGACGGCAGCTTCAGCGCCTCACCAAGATGGGCGGTGTCCTCGTCGCGGTCGAAGCCGGGCTCGTTGGTAGCGACTTCGAACAGCACGCCGCCCGGTGTGCGGAAGTAGATCGCCCAGAAATAGTCGCGGTCGATTACCGGCGTCACCTGATAACCGGTATCGAGCAGCGCCTTGCGCACTTCGAGCTGCTTGGCGCGGTTCTCGACGGCGAAGGCGACATGGTGGACCGAGCCGGCGCCGAGATTGGCGAAGCCGGCCCCTGGCAGCGATTCGATATCGACGACATCGGCGCCGTTGCCGTTCTTCACCGTTAGCCGCCTGACATTGCCGGACTTGTCGACCTCCTCATAACCCATGAATTTCAGCAACTCTTCGGTGGCGCCACTATCTTTCAGCCTGAGCGACACTGAGTGAAAGCCGCGGATCGCCTCGTCAGTGGGAATGCCACCCTTGGCCCAGGGCGCTCGGCTGTCCGCTCTGTCCTCGACCAGCGCAAAACCGTCGCCGTCGGGACCGGCGAAGGCAAGACGCTTCTCGCCGAACGTCTCCTCGCGAGAAAGCCCTGTGACACCTTGCTCGGCAAACCGTTTCTCCCAATAGCCGAGCGTGCCCTCGGGCACCGAGTAAGTGGTTGTGCCGACTTCGCCGACTCCATGGCGGCCCTTGCCGATGTTGGGGAAGGGGAAATAGGTCATCACCGAGCCGGGCATGCCGACCTCGTCGCCGTAATAGAGGTGGTAGACGTCGGGCGCGTCGAAATTGACGGTTTTCTTGACCCGCCGCAGGCCGAGCGTCCCGGTGAAGAATTCATTGTTCTGGCGCGCGTCGCTGGCCATCGAGGTGACGTGATGCAGGCCCTTGACCTGGTCGAGCATGTTTCTGCTCCTTCCCTTGTACTGGTGCGGCCCTTGCCGCTGTCCACGCAAATATGAGGATCCGGCTCCTGGCTGCAAAGATGGCAAACACAGAATGGACTGTGCTGTTAAAGTGAACGATCAAACAGGTTTTGTTCACCATTCGGCAAACTGGACCGGCTTGCATATTCGCCGAAATTGCGCTCCATGAGCGACGTAGCCGGCATGAGGATATAGCGGTTGATTGGAAAACGCCCCAACATTCTCCTGATCACCTGCGACCAGTGGCGCGGCGACTGCCTATCGGCTGCTGGCCACAAGGTGGTAAGAACGCCGAATGCCGACGCGTTGGCTGCAGAGGGCATTCTTTTCAAGAAGCACTATGGCGGCGCCGCGCCTTGCTCGCCGGCGCGCGCCTGCCTCTACACCGGCCTCTACCAGATGAACAATCGTGTCTGCCGCAATGGCACACCGCTCGACGCCCGCCACGGCAACATAGCGCTCCGGGCGCGTGCCCTCGGCTATGAACCGACGCTGTTCGGCTATACTGATATGGCACGCGATCCGCGTACGCTGGCGCCTGGCGACCCGCAGCTGAAGAGCTATGAAGGCGTGCTGCCCGGCTTCACCGTACGTCAGCTTCTGCCCGAGCACCAGAAGCCTTGGCTGTCATGGCTCAAGGCGCGCGGCGTCGATGCCGGCGCCGGCTCCCCCGACATCCATCTCCCGGTGGGTGAAATCCCGGAAAACGACGGCGGGGTTAGCAACGCCCCGCCCGTCTATTCGAAGGACGAAACGCCGTCGGCCTTCCTGGCCGGCGAATTTATCCGCTGGCTCGGCGAACAGGAGCGCGATGCGCCGTGGTTCGCGCACCTTTCCTTCATCAGTCCTCACCCACCCTTCATCGTGCCGGCGCCTTACAACGCCATGTACGATCTGGCCATCGGTCCAGCTTTTGACCGCGCCGAAAGCTGGCAGGCCGAAGCAGCAAGCCACCCTTATCTCGCCTATGAACTTGACCGGCAGGAACGGTCGAAATTCCGGCCCGGCTCGGAGGGCAAGGTGCGCGACTGGGGCGACGATAATTTTCGCCGCATTCGGGCGCTTTATTACGGCATGATCTCGGAGAGCGATGCGCAGCTTGGCCGGGTCTGGCAAGCAGTCAAGGCGGCCGATGCATGGGACGACACCGTCATCGTGCTGACCTCCGACCACGCCGAGATGATGGGCGACCATTTCATGCTGGGCAAGGGCGGCTTCTTCGACGGCAGCTTCCATATTCCGCTGATCATTCGCGATCCGCGCCGCCGAAAGGCTGTCGGCAGCAGCGTCGACCGCTTCACCGAGGCGGTGGATTTGGCGCCGACCTTGCTCGAGCTCACTGGCGGCGAAGTGCTGCCGCATCTCGACGGCCGCTCGCTGGCGCCTTTCCTGGACGCGACGGAGCCGGACGCCTGGCGCGACGCGGCCCATTGGGAGTTCGATTTCCGCTCGATCGCGGATGGTGATGCCGAACGGTATTTTGGCATCGGTCAACGCCAGTGCAATCTCGCCGTCATCCGTACGGAAAAGTACAAATATGTGCATTTCGGCGGTGGCCTGCCGCCCTTGCTCTTCGACCTCGAGAAAGACGCCGGCGAGGTGACCAGCGTCGCGGACGACCCAGCCTATCGGCCGGCGCGGCTGGAACTTGCCGAAAAGCTCCTTGCCTGGCGGGCCGAGCATCTCGACCAGTCGCTGGCGCTCGCCGAATTGACGCATGACGGCGTTACCGGCCATGTCGCGGGCCTGCCTTTTGCGTCGACATGAGAAAGCCCGCGCCGTTGCCGGCGCGGGCTTACCTGTCGACTGAGATGCAGCTTACCGCATGATCATGCGCTGTTTGTCGCGGTTTTGCGCATAGCTGCCCTTGTCATAGGCGGCCTGCGCCTCGAGCTGCTCCTTGGTGAAGTTCGTGTAGAGATAGCGCTTGCCGTTCTTGTCGGTCATGAATTTCAGGTTGTCCATACCGACTGCCACCTCCTTCTCGCCGACGCCGAGGAAGCCGCCGACGTCGATGATGACTGCGTCGACCTTCTTGTCGCCGCTCAGCACGACGTCGCCGATCTCGCCGACATTGGCATCATTGGCGCCGTAAACGGTTGTTCCAACCAGATCCTCGGCCCGGATTTCGCCTATCGGCATTTCAGTCAGCGTCGACTTGTCGATCGAGCCGGTCTTGGTCTGGTCGGCCGCGGAATTAGCCGTGGGCGCCGGCGCCGGGGCATTTTGAGCCGTTTTACTGGCTTGGTCAGTGTTGCTGGTCGTCGCGGTGTTGCTGGCCGTCACGGTAGGCGTGACGGTGGCAGGCGCAGTAGCCGCGGCATCGTTCGACGCAGTGGTTGCCGGGGCCGGATCATAGGCCTTGCGGTTGAAGTCCGGCTGTGCCTGCAGCTCTTCCTTGGTCGTTTGCGCGACCAGCCAGCGATCGCCGTTCCTCTCGGCCCACTGCGCCTTGTCGAAATCATAGGCGACGTTCTTTTCGCCGATGCCGAGGAAGCCGCCGACACCGATGATCAGCGATTGCGCCTTGGCTTCCTTGTTGATGACGATGTCGTTCACGTCACCGATGTTTTGGGCGTCGTCGCCGGTGCCGTTATAGACGGTCTCGCCGATGATATTGGTGGCGAGATTGCCCTCGGCGCGCTTCACTGGCTCAGCCGGCGCGGCAGGCGCCGGGGTTGTATTTTGCGCGCTGGTGGAAGGGGCGGCAGGCGCCGCATTATCCGCCGAAGCTGGTGGCGGAGGCGGATCGTAAGGCCTCCGGTCGAAATCCGGCTGAGCCGTCAACTCATCCTTCGTCGTTTGCGCTATCAGCCAACGGTCGCCATTTCTTTCGGCCCATTGCATCTTTTTGTAGTCGAAAGCGACGTTCTTGGTTCCTATGCCAAGAAAACCGCCGACGCCGATGACGACGGATTTTACCTCGCCGCGCTCGTCGAAGACGACGTCGCTGATGTTGCCGATATTCTGGGCATCGTCGCCGCTGCCATTATAGACGGATTCGCCGATGATGTTGGTGGCAAGGCTGCCCTCGGCACGTATCGCCGGAGCGGTATCCTGGGCGGCGGGTGGTTGCGCCGGCGCCGGGGTCGTCGCCGATTGCGCAAATGCACCCGTCGCAATCAATGTTGCGACTGCTGTCGTGGTTAAAAGGGTGCGGATCATCTTAGTGTCTCCTCGTCGGTGATTTCGTGCACGCCCTGCCCGCCTGGCGTCACTGCGGGCGCAGCGTCTTCTGCATGTTCACAACGTTGTGACCACACTGTTGTTCCGAAAAAAGCCGCGGTGCACCCTGTGCGATGTCAATGGTTCTCGGATTCGCCGCGCTGGTCGAACGGAACATTTTCTCGGCCGCCCCGTTCCACTCCCGGCTGGGGCCCCGCCCCGGCCCGATAGGTGCTGGAAAATGGAACGGCCATGCGGTTTGCAGCGGTGCTGAACAAGGACGGGGGCACCCTGCGCACCATCGATCTTGAGGCCTTCGCCAGCTGGATGCGCGGCACGCTTGAGACTGCCGGCCACTCGATCGATATCGAAATCGTCGCCGGCAAGGATATCGTCGCCACGCTGGACGGCGTAGCTTCCAGGCGCGGCATCGACGTCGTGCTGGCGGGCGGCGGCGACGGCACCATTTCGGCCGCGGCAGCCCGTTTGATGAATGGGGAGAAGGCGCTGGCAATTCTGCCGGCTGGCACAATGAACCTTTTTGCGCGCGGCCTCGGTATTCCGCAGACCCTCGATGCGGCACTGAAATCGTTTGCGGACGGCGAGGTGATGGCGATTGACATTGCAACAGCCAACGGCCGGCCTTTCGTGCATCAATTCTCGATCGGCATGCACGCCAGGATGGTGCAACTGCGCCAGAAGATGGAATTCGGCTCGCGGCTGGGGAAGATGCGTGCTTCGGTGCGAGCCGCTTGGGCAACGATCAACAATCCACCGGCGATGAACGTAACGCTGACGGTCGGTGAGGCCGAGATCAGAACCCGGATCACCGGTATCGGCATCACCAACAATCTGTTCGGCGAGGGCCACCTGCCCTATGCCGACAATCCGGCAGGCGGCGTGCTGGGCATCTATGTCACCGTGGCACGGCGGCGCGGCGAATTGATCAGGTTCCTCTTTGACGTCGCCCGTGGGAAATGGCGCGGCAACGAGCATGTCGAAATCCATCAGGCAAACCGCGCCGTTTTGAAAATCCATTCGACGAACAGGAAAGTTCAGGCCGTCATGGACGGCGAACTGGTAAAGCTCGATCGCGAGACGACCGTCGAAATCCATCCGCGCGCGTTGAATGTTCTCGTCCCGGCGCGCGCCGCCGAGGCAAAGGTTGCCTGACGTGAGGTAGCGTGATGTGGGGTTGCGTGATGCGGGTTGGCACGAGAGATGGAGAGAGTCTAGCCGCTGGGTGTGTTGCCCTGCTCGGTCTTAGGCGTCTCGATCATCCAGCCGTAGATTTCGGCGACGCCCCAGGCGATAAAAGCCAGCAACAGCGCGGCGATCAGGATACGAAGGACATGCTGACCCCGCCGCCCTTGTCGGGCTTTGTTTTCAGGAACGATTTTTGGCATGGTCTGGCTCCATATTTGGCGCCGGCAGGCGTAGCTAGCAGGGCATTGGCTGGTAACGGCTCCCCGCTGCGAAAGTTCCGGCTCGACAAGGCGGCAAACGGGCCGGTTGGCCTGATCAATCAGCGGGGCCGGCCACTGGGGGCGTAGTGGACGACAATAGCCAGACAAAGCCGGGCCTGCCGGTCGATATTCGCCATGTGGTGGGCGCTGCGGACCGCCTTGCCGTGCTGCACGGCCTCGACGCGCTGGATACGGCTGCCGACCCTGATTTCGACCGTATCAGCGGTCTTGCCGCTTCGGCGATGCAAACGCCTGTCGCACTGATCACGCTGGTCGATGCCGAGCGGCAGTGGTTCAAGTCCTGTATCGGCCTCAACGAGACCGAAACCGCAACCGAGACATCGTTCTGCGCCTATACCATCGCAGCCGGCGACGTGCCGATGGTGGTGGCCGACGCGGCGACGGATCCGCGGTTCAAAGCCAATCCGCTGGTCACCGGCGAGCATCATATCCGCTTTTACGCCGGCGTGCCGATCGTAGTCGACGGCGCACTGATCGGCACGCTCTGCGTGCTCGACCGGAAGCCGCACGCACGTCCCTCTTCTGTCCAGATCGACCAACTGTCGGCGCTAGCTGGCCTCGCCGCGAGCCTGTTCACGCTGAAGGATGCAACCCGCAGCGCAGCGATTGCCGAGGCCGCACTGGCTCGAGAGGAAAAGCGGCGCGCTATTGCGCTCGATGCAGCTTCGCTCGCCAGTTGGGCATGGGATATCCGCAGCGACATGATCGACTGCGATGTCCTGCTGTCCGAATTGTTCAACTTGCCCAAGTCGAACAGGCTGAGAGCGCGCGACATCCTGACCGCCATCGACCCGCGCGACGTTCATCAGACCGAAACACGCTTTCGCGACGCGCTGACCGGCAGCGACGATTATTTTGGCGAATACCGTGTCAAAGGCCTCGATCCGCCGCGATGGATCGCAACGCGCGGCCGCGTCATAGAGCGCGACGGCGAGGGCAAGCCGACGCTGATCTTCGGCGTCAACTACGACATCACCGAACGCAAGCTTGGCGAAGAACGTCAACGGCTGTTGCTGCGCGAGCTCAATCACCGCGTCAAGAACACTTTGGCAACCGTACAGGCGCTGGCGACGCAGACCGTTCGCCATGCCCGTCAGCCAAGCGAATTCCTTGAAGCTTTCAGCGCCAGGCTGCAGGCGCTGGGCGTTGCGCACAGCCTGCTGTCGGACCGCGAGTGGCGCGGCATCGGCATTCGGGAGTTGGTGGAGATCGAAGTAAAGCCGTTTCAAACCGCTGGACAATCGCGCATGGCGATCTCCGGCACCGATGTCCTGCTCTCACCCGACCAGGCAGTCGGACTCGGCCTGATCCTGCATGAACTGGCAAGTAACGCACTACAACATGGGGCGCTCTCGGTTTCTTCCGGAAAGGTCGATCTCAATTGGAAGGTGCAAGGCAGGAAGGGTGCACGACGTCTGTTGCTGGCTTGGCGTGAAAGCGGCGGCCCGCGGGTTGCGCCGCCCGAACGCCATGGCTTCGGCTCGATCCTGATCCGCCGCAGCCTGGCCAAGGTCATTTCCAGCGAGGTGACCCATGAATTCCGGCCCGACGGCGTAATCGCGGAAATATCGATGCCGCTCGACGATTTGTGACGCGAGGATTTTTCGACCGGGCGCCAGAATCGTTTGGGCCGAACTATCCGCTTCCGAACTATTTCCCTTTGCCGGTATCCGGATCGTCGGAGTCGGGCTTCACGTTCTCGCGGTAGATGGCGTAGGCTGCGAGTGCTATCGCCGGGCCGAGAATGGCGCCCAATCCGCCCTTCGCCACGCCACCTTTGCCCTTGAGCAGCGCCGGCAGCACGGCGAGTGCTGCGGCGATGCCGACCGCCTTCATGTCGGCGTTGCGTCGCTTCGCCCGGCGTCTGGCGCGCGAGCCGGCCGACATCCGGTAGACGAGCAGGATGAGACCGGCGATTGCCAGAAAGCCGATCCCGAAGCTCAACGACGCTGCCATCGGTCCATAGCGGGCCGCCGTCCAGATATAGGCTGCCCCGACTAGGAAGCCGAGGCCGCACAGCGCCGCGAGTGCTGCGACCGAATAGACCATCGCAGCGACGCGCGCGCGTTGTATCGCCGCAATGGTTTCGCCCGAGGCGAGGCCCGAGATCAGCGATGCAAGCATTCCCATGCGTGCAGAACTAGCGGCGCGCGAGGAGTGCGAAGAGGAACCCGACGCCTGCGGCGATCGCCAGCGAAGTCACAGGCTTTTCGCGCATATGGGCTATCAGCTGCGCCTCGATGTCTTTGGCGTTGCTGCGCAGGCTGTCGAAGGCTGCTTCGCCCTGGGTTCGCAACTGCTCGACGCCCTCGGCGGCGGCGCGCCGCGCAGCCCCGTAGCCATGTTCGCCAGTTTTGGCCAACAGCTTGGTAAGTTGGTCGATGTCGGCCTTCAGTTGTGCGATGTCGGCCTCAATATCGGAATTCGTGCGGGCTTCGTTCGCGGCCTTTCCTGCGGCAGTCGCCATTGCTTCACTCTCCTTGCTTTTGCTCGGTCGAAAACGCCCAACAGACCCCAAGGTTCCGGCACGAACCTCTTCTAACCCTATCTCCGGCAGCGCTCGTTGCAAATGCCTTGCAAGGGCCGCGGCCGACGCATCCGCCGGCATGTCTTTTTAAATGACAGCATGCCAAATAGCGATCATGACTTCCCCGGTTTGAAGATAGAGGCGCATTTAAGGAGATATTGCTGCGTGGGCCCATCGCTTGACGGTTTGCGGATTCTTATCCTGGAAGATGAGTTCCTGATTGCCATGGATATCGAGCAGCTTTGTCGCGACTACGGCGCGCTCGATGTGGTCATCGCCCGTGATCTGACTGAGATCGAACAGCAAGACGTTACCGCGCAGTTCGACGTGGCCATCGTCGACCTCATGCTGAGCGGCGTTTCGACGCTTCAATTTGCTTCACGGCTGCGTGAAGCTGGCATCCCGTTCGTCTTCGCCTCGGGCCAGTCGGATATGGACGAGATCAAGAAATCCTTTCCCGGCGTCAGACTGGTCACCAAGCCCTATTCGGGAGACGATCTCGTCGAGGCAGTGGCAGCGGCCTGCAGGCGCTGAGGGCGCGGAGCGGCTCGAACACGCCCACGCTTCACGCTGCCGTCGACCCCGTTACCTGAGCCGAAATTGCGTCCGGGCCATACTCGTCTTCACCGGAGATCTTCAAGATTTCCTGCAGCCGCGTGCGGGCGCGGCTGACGCGGCTCTTGATCGTTCCGACGGCGCAGCCGCAGATCTCGGCCGCTTCCTCGTAGGAGAAGCCCGATGCGCCGATGAGGATAATGGCTTCGCGCTGGTCTTCGGGCAGCAACTCGAGCGCGCCGCGAAAGTCTTCGAGGTCAAGCTGGCCGTGCTGGGCCGGATGAACGGCAAGTCTGGCCGTCATGACGCCATCGCTGTCCTGCACCTCGCGGCCGCGCTTGCGCATCTGCGAATAGAATTCGTTGCGCAAGATCGTGAACAGCCATGCCTTCAGATTGGTGCCGGGCTGGAAGCTTTCATGCTTGTCCCAGGCCTTGACTAATGTTTCCTGCACCAGGTCGTCGGCCTTGTCGGCATTTTGCGTCAGCGACACGGCAAAAGCCCGCAGGCTCGGGATCGAGCCGAGCAAGTCGGTCTTGAAGCCCTGGGAGACGGCCGCCATGCCTCAGTCCTTCTTCTGTACAGGTTCGGCCTTTTCCAACTGGCTGAGCAGTTGTGCGAAGCGATCCGGCACATTGTCGGAGACCAGCTCGTCGTAATATTGTTTGAGTTTGCGGCCGATTTCCGAGTTCGGCCCAAGCGGGTCGCGGGAAGCAGCCCGGCGCCCGTTGCCAACGCCAGCCGTGGTAGCTTTCGTCATGTTCTTCATTTCGCCCTTTGTCCCAGCCTTAAGCCGCCCTTCAACACATAACGCAAGGCAAGCGGCAGCCTCGTCTGGTTGCCCAACCCCGCCCTAAACGCCAGCCCGCATACTTAGTTCCGCATGACCGGAACTTTTTCGCACAACCCGCGTTTTTAACTTTGGGCTTGCGAACCGTTTTTAGCTGTAACATGTAATCACGTCATATGAGGGAGACGTCCGATATGAGCCTATCAGCAACCATCGCTCCGCACCTGCCGTTCCTGCGCCGCTTCTCGCGCGCGGTATCCGGATCGCAGGAGAGCGGCGACGCGTTGGTCGCCGCAATGCTCGAGGCCATCATTGCCGATGTCGATATCTTTCCGGACGCATCGAACGACCGCATCGCACTCTACAAGGTCTTTGCCAAGCTCTTCACCTCGGTGGCCATTCGCGTTCCGCAGGAGCATGCCCAATCGGCATGGGAGCAGCGCGCCGCGGCCAATCTGAATGCAATCGCGCCTCGTCCCCGCCAGGCCTTTCTGCTGGTCGCCGTCGAAGGCTTCAGCGAAGACGAGGCGGCGGAGATTCTCGACGTCGACGAACAGGAATTCTCAGAACTTCTCGCTCAGGCGAGCAACGAGATCTCCCGTCAGGTGGCAACCGACGTGCTGATCATCGAGGATGAGCCGCTGATCGCCATGGATATCGAGGAAATGGTCGAAAGCCTCGGCCACCGCGTCGTCGGAACAGCGCGCACCCACGCGGAGGCGGTGGCGATGTTCGGCAAGGCGCGGCCAAAGATGGTGCTTGCCGATATTCAGCTCGCCGACGGCAGTTCGGGCATCGCGGCCGTCAATGAAATCCTGTCGTCCACCTCGGTGCCGGTGATCTTCATCACCGCCTTTCCCGAGCGGTTGCTCACCGGCGAGCGGCCGGAACCGGCTTTCCTCGTCACCAAGCCATTCAACCCGGATATGGTCAAGGCTCTTATCAGCCAGGCCCTGTTCTTTGACCGGCACGCGAAGGCCGCGGCATAAAACAGCTGGCGACCGAGTTGCGGCCGCCAGGGTGTGGGATAGCCACTCCCCTTGGACCGGATGGGGGCGTGACGCCGACTTAACACACGACAGCCAACTGCTGCCGAACCTGACGAGAACCTTTTCGCACACACCGCAGCAATTCGGGCCGTAACGATTTTCAGCATCGTCTTTTTCGGGAAATGGTGGAACAAACGGAGGCGAATCACGTTTTCACCGCAGCATTGGAAGGAGATGGATCATGCTTTACTGGGCGCTCGTATTTCTCGTCGTGGCGATCATCGCCGGTGCGCTTGGTTTCGGCGGTATCGCTGGCACCTCGGCCGGCATAGCGCAGATATTGTTCTTCATCTTTCTCGCCTTCCTGATCATATCGCTTATTGCCGGCCTGATCAGACGAGCGTGAATGCCAAGCGGCCATTCAAGCGAACACTGGAAGCCGCACCCCTCAAACGGTTTCCAGCCACCGCCGGGCAGTGTCCTCCAACGGGATGCCGCTCGGCGGACCGCTTTTTAAGGCTTGATACGAAGCTCCTCCTTTTGGAACCCATTTTTCCGCGAACCGTTCAGCCCGACATGGGTTGAGCAAATTGACCGATGCGTTCCAGAGTCGGAAAAATGAAAGACCGCGGCCAGAGTGATGAGATCATCGCTTTGCATCCTGCCGAAAGCGGGATGCAGCTTGGCCGGGCCCTTCTCCATGCACTGCACAATGCCGGGATTTCCGTCCTGTACCAGGATCGCGAGATGAAGACGGTGTGGGCGCGCAACATGCGCGCGCCCTGGACTTCCGATGCCTCCGACAACAACGGCATCTTGCCGCCGGCGCAGGCGGAGCGTATCGGCGCCGCCAAGCACGACGTCATCGCATCCGGCAATCCTCAACATCTTGAACTCAGCGTGCCGGCCGATGACGGCGCCCGCTGGTTTCAGGTGTGGATAGACGCCGACCGCAGCGAGACCGGCGCGGTGCAGGGCGTCGTGACCACCATGGTCGAAACAACCGAGCAGAAACGCCGGGAGCAGACGTTGAAGGCGCTGCTGCGCGAAGTCAGTCATCGCTCCAAGAACCTTTTGGCCATCATCCAGAGCATCGCCACCCAGACGGGCCGTTATTCCGGCAGCATTGACGATTTCCTGACGCGCTTCCGGGGCCGATTGCAGTCGCTGGCCTCCTCGCAGGATTTGGTTACGTCATCCAACTGGCGGGGAGCGGCGCTGCGCGAGCTGGTTTCCGGTCAGGTCGGCAGGTACGGCGCGGATCCCTTGCACAGCCTACGCTTCCGCGGCGCAAATCCATATCTCAACCCCAATGCCGCCTTGCACATCGGCTTGGCCATGCATGAGCTCGCCGTCAATTCGGTCAGCTATGGCGCGCTGTCGCGCAGCGACGGTTTCGTCGAGGTGACGGCCGATCTGACGGCAGCTTCCGCTGGCGAGCCTGCGCTGTCGCTGACATGGGCCGAAGTGATCGGAGCCAACGACAATCAGCGCAGTGAGAAGCGTTTTGGCAGCGTCGCGCTCGAACGCGTCGTGCCCACTTCATTGAATGGAACGGCGACACTTGAGATCACCGGGAACCGCCTCGAATACCGCCTTGTCGTTCCTCACGGCAATTTCGAGACGGATTAACGAGCGGCGGTCTGCGCGCGAAGGCTTGCTGCGCATCGCCATCTTTAACCGACTGTTCACCATAAAGTCCGATCCTGTCCGAACGTGCCGATCCACCGGATTGAGTTTGGCACAAAATGAAGGGAATGGGCCTTGACGGCTGCCGACTTGAACAGACTGGAACAGGCCGCTCGCGTCTCGATGGGCGGTTTTCAGGATCCCGACGCGTCCGCAGCGCCCGCGCCTCGTGCTTCGCCCCTCCGCTTCGCCGCCGTCGCGCTTATGGCCGCGATCGTCCTGACCGCCGCGTCCCAACTGATCTGAATCGAACTCGCCTCTGCTTGATCGCTTTGAAACCACTGCCCGAGTGCTCGGCCGTGCCCGTTCGCGGTCACCGACCTGCAGGGCCAGGCCCAACATGCCGTCGCCAGATGCCTTGCCGTCGATCCGGCGAGACCGACTATGACAGGATCGTCTGGAACGTGCGTCCCAACGGCACGCTCGATGCGTCCTTGGAGATTTCCGGGTTCGTGGTAGCATCGAACGGCGCACGCCCCGAAAAAGACTATCTTAATCAACAATGAAATCGTGCGGGCAAAGGCCGTACTTTCATGCTAAATGGCGGCTGGAGCTTATTAAAGTGAGGACAAAAGTGAGGATGACTCCATGCGGAAGATGATTATTGCCATGGTTGCCGTGGTTGCGGTCAGCGGCTGCACCACCACGGAAGAGAACGTGGGTATCGGCACTGTGGGCGGCGCGCTCATTGGTGGCGCTGTCGGCGGCGGCAAGGGCGCTTTGATCGGCGCCGGCGCTGGTGCGATTGGCGGTCTGCTCGTTCGCCGTCTGCAAAATGGCTACTGCCAATACAGAGATCGTCACNCGCTCTTCGCCGGTGTCTCGAGCTTCCTCTGCCCGGCCTCGCGCCAGTTGAGAGCCAATGTCCGGGCTCCGCCGCGGCCTTCGAGCGACCAGTCGACCTTGAGCGCACCGACTGAATTGCCGGTTTCGCCATGCTTCAGCGCATTCGTCGCCAGTTCGTGAAAGACGAGGCCGAGTGCCTGCGTCGTCTTTTCGTCGAGAAGAACCTCCGGTCCCGACAACAGCCCTTCAGGAAGCTCGCTTCCGAACACCTGGCCAAGCTCGATGCGCAGCAGGTCGCCGAGATCGGCTTTCTGCCAGCGTGAGCGCGTCAGCATGTCCTGGGAAGCCGCCATCGCCTGCAGCCGAGCCGAAAATGATGCCGAGAACTCTTGGACGTCGGCGGTGTGCGATGCTGTCTGGCGCGCGATTGCCAGCACCCGCGTGATCGAGTTCTTGATGCGATGCTTCATCTCCTGCAGCATCAGGTCTTTTTCCAGCAGGCTCTTTTCGGTCGTTTCGTGAAGCAGCGAGACCGCCTCATAGGCCCGCTCCTGATAGCGGGCCACCAGCGCGATGGCGCCCGCAAGCAGTAGCCCGAACAATCCGAGCATCACCGGAATGGCACGCGAGGAAGGTTGCGAGAAAGCACTTGTCGGCCTGAACAGGACGACCCACGGCCGACCGGCAACGGTGATCTTGCGGGTGATCAGCAGCCTGTCGCCAAGGGCTGAAACAGGCGGCGTTTCCGACTGGAACAGCAGGTTGTCACTGTTCACAGCGCCGTCATAGATTTCGGTGTTGACCGGCAACAGAGGTGCCCGGCTGAGCGCAGCCTGGAACAGGTCCCGGGAGCGGAAGGCCGCATAGAGGAAGCCGGCAGTCGAAGATCTCGATGCGTTGACGGCGTCCGGCGCGGTTTCGACATTGAGCCGGACGAAGACGAGGAACCCGGTGAAGGTCTGCGCGGCACCCGTATCCTTGCCGAGCTGCACGAGCCCGCTGGCGTGCAGCTGGTCGTCGACCATCGCCTTTTCGATCGCCTCGCGCCGCACCGGCCCGGTGAACATATCATAACCGATGCTGGATTTATTGGACGGGTCCAGCGGCTCGAACAGCACGATGGGCGTACGCCACGGCAAGTTCGTGTCGGGATAGATCGGATGGCTTGCGCCGTGATCGTGCAGGATATCGCGCTCGACCGCCGCCTCGTTTTCAGTTTTCGCCAGGCGGAGGAAGCCGATGCCGCGCAGGCCGGCGAAATTATTGTCGATGTCGAGCGCGTTGAAGAAAGCCTTGAACTCGCCTTGCGAGATACCGCCATTGCGCGCATCGAACAATGCCCGGGTTGAGCGCAGCAGCGACAGGTCCAGGTCGATGCGGCTTTCGATCCGGTTAAGCGCGTCGTCCGCCGTCGCCTCGAATTTTATACGGGCGGCTTCCTGGGTGGCAAAATAGGCAAAACCCGCCATCGTCAGGCTGATCAGCGCGACGGCGATGAAAGCTACGGTCGGAAAGAGTTTCTTCAATTGCCGATACGTCCCGTGGACGGTTCGGCATCTTTATGGGCAACTCCCGACGCCAACACAATGGCGAGGCCAAAGCATGGTGACTGCTGGCACATTTTGGCGACTTGTGATTAGCCGGCTAATTCTCGTTCAGGCCGCGATCTTCAGGGCGCCCGGCCCTGGGATGGCGCCGGGCGGGCACTTGCCGAGGATGATCATACCGAGCACCTCGTCCTGGGTGACATCGGTCGTGCGCGCCGTGCCGACAACCCGACCGTTCTTCATGACGCAGACGCGGTCGGCAAGCTCGAACACGTCATGGATGTCATGGCTGATCAGGAAGATGCCGATGCCGTCGGCCTTGAGCTGCCTGACCAGTTCGCCGACCTGTGCCGTCTCCTGCGGCCCGAGTGCCGCTGTCGGCTCGTCCATGATCAGGATGCGGGCGTTGAACAGGATGGCGCGGGCGATCGCAACCGACTGCCGCTGGCCGCCCGAAAGCTTTACCACCGGCTCCTTGAAGCGTTGGAAGCGCGGATTGAGCCTGCCCATCACCTTGCGCGCCTCAGCCTCCATGGCGACGTCGTCGAGCGTACCCCAGCCGGTCATCAGCTCACGGCCGAGAAACAGGTTGGCAGCCGCGTCGACATTGTCGGCCAGCGCCAGCGTCTGGTAGATCGTCTCGATACCGTACTTCTTGGCGTCGCGGGGATTGGAGATCGAAGCCTCCTCGCCGTTGACGAAAATCTGGCCCGCATCGCGCTTGTAGGCGCCGGACAGGATTTTTATCAACGTCGATTTGCCGGCACCGTTATGGCCGAGCAAAGCCATCACCTCGCCCGGAAAAAGATCGACCGAGGCATCGTCGACGGCGCGAATGCCGCCGAAGGCGATCGAGATGTTGCGCATGTCGATCAGCGGCGTGCCCGTGGGAGCGGTCCTGTCTGCCATGCTCGTTCTCCTCACTAGACCCGTTTGCGATAGACGGTATCGAGCCACACCGCGACCACCAGCACGGCGCCGACAACGATGCTCTGCAGCGGCGAATCGATGCCGAGCAGCACCATGCCGGATTGCAGCGACTGCATCAAAAGCGCGCCGAGCATGGCGCCGAGCACCGTGCCGGAGCCGCCGGCGAGCGACGTGCCGCCGATCACGGCCGCCGCGATGACCAGCAGCTCGTCCAGGGTCCCCAGCGCATTAGTCGACGCGTTGAGGCGCGCCGATGCGATCGCCGCACTGATCGCGGCCAGCACGCCCATGATCATGAACACCTTCATGGTGACCCAGCGTGTGTTGATGCCGGCGAGTTCGGCCGCTTCCGGATTGCCGCCTATGGCAAAGACA
Organism: Mesorhizobium sp. LSHC420B00; assembly: GCF_000503055.1. Lineage (GTDB taxonomy): Bacteria > Pseudomonadota > Alphaproteobacteria > Rhizobiales > Rhizobiaceae > Mesorhizobium. Next base: position 47,707 of record NZ_AYVY01000020.1, read on the forward strand.
TAGCGGCCGAAACGGGTGCGTCTGGTGATGAAGGTCATGACGATGCCCGCGGCCACGGCCATCAGCACAGGTATGGCGATGCCGTGGGCGATGAACAACCCGCCCTCGGGAACGGTGATGCCGTTCTGCTGGGCATATTGGCGTACGATGCCGACCGGCCAAGGATAGGAATTGGCGATCCACACGGCGCCGAGGATGGCGGCGCAGGCTATCACGCCGAGCAAGCTTTCCGCCCAGACAGGGCGCAGCGGAAAGTTGAAGCGCTTGCGCTGCGAGCGGCCGTTGAAGAGCATGAAGGCAACGGCCGCGCAGGCGAGGACACCGACGATCCAGCTCCAGGTGGCGNAGGTGGCGCCGATCGAGCCCCGTGGTCCGCCGCCCATCAGCTGGAAGGTCCTGTCCAGCGGCGCAACGGTGCGCCCGCTGGTGATCAGCCATGCCATGCCGCGCCAGACCAGCAATCCGCCGAGCGTCACGATAAAGGCAGGAACCTGGAGATAGGCGATGATGAAACCCTGAAACGCTCCGATAGCCAGGCCGAGCACCAGGCCGGCGGCCAGTGCGATGACCCACAGCCAGGGGCTGCCAAGCTGAAATCCCATGATGCGGACGAGGAATTCGGCCTGCGCCACGCCCATCACCATGCCGATCACGCCTTCCACGGAGCCGACGGAAAGATCGATGTTGCGCATCACGATGACCAGCACCATGCCGGTCGCCATGATCGCCACCGACGAGGTCTGCACCGAAAGGTTCCAGAGATTGCGCGGCGTCAGGAAGAGCCCGCCCGACAGTATGTGGATCCCGACCCAGATGACCAGCAGCGCGCCGACCATACCGAGCATGCGCGTGTCGAGTTCGGTTGCCTTCAGAAATCGGGCAACGACGCCGAGCTCCGATTCCCGCGCCCGGTCTGCCGTCGAGCTGTCGACCGGCGTGTTGGAAGTCGTGTCGGTCATGATGTTTCTCCCGCCGGGTTGCCGTCTGCCGCGGATGCCGGAAGCAGCCTAGAAGTTATCCGCCGGAAGCGGAAAAACAATTCTTTCTTGAAAAAACGCCGCGGCAAGCGGCCGCGGCGTTCGGACTTCTCGGAAACTCGGATCAGTTGCAGACCGGAACAGCGCCCGCCGCCACGCCCGCGCAGACCTCTTCTTTCTTGATCCAGCCGGCGTCGATGACGACGTTGAGGTTGTCCTTGGTGATGGCGACCGGGGTCAGGAACAGGGACTTTACGGTGTTGCCGCCGGGCGTGGTGAAATCCTTCACGCCGGCAATGTCGGTCATCTGCTTGCCGTCGGCCAATTGCGAGGCGATCTCGGCGGCGTTCTTGCCGAGNTCGCCGTCCTGGCCCGAGACCGGAACCGATCCAGCCAACCCTTGCGCCGTCAGTGCGGCGACGACGCCGCCGGCAGTGCCGTCGTTAGCGGCGACCACCGCATCGACCTTGTTGTCGTTCGCGGTCAGGAACTGTTCCATGTTCTTCTGAGCGTTGGCCGGCAGCCAGCCGTCGGTATAGGCCTCGCCGACATTCTTGATCTTGCCGCTGTCGATGGCGTCCTTCAGCACTTCCATCGAACCGGCAAAAAGGAAATCGGCATTCGGATCGGCGCCCGAGCCCTTGATGAAGACATAGTTGCCTTCCGGCTTCACCTTGAACACGTCGCGGGCCTGCATGCGGCCGACTTCCTTGTTGTCGAAGGTCAGGTAAAAGACGTCCTTGTTCTCGATCAGCCGGTCGTAGCCGACAACCGGAATACCTTCGTCCAGCGCCTTCTGCACGGCCGGCCCTATCGCCGAGGCGTCCTGCGCCAGGATGATCAGTGCGTTGGCGCCCTGCGAGATCAGGCTCTCGACGTCGGTTAGCTGCTTGCCCGGATTGGACTGTGCGTCGGCGGAGATATACTTGTCGCCGGCAGCCTCGATGGCCGCCTTCATTGCGGCTTCGTCGGTCTTCCAGCGCTCTTCCTGGAAGTTCGACCAGGAAACGCCGATGACCTTGTCCTTAGCCTGCGCCACCGACGCAAGCGCCAGCGTCATGGCGACACCCGCCAGAATGGCGGTCGTGAATTTCTTCATCATATCCTCCCTGCGCCGCGTACGGCGTGACCAATTGGCCCCAAAGGCCAGCTTAGAGGCGCTAATTTTTTCGAGCCTCGAAAAAATACTGGCCCGATCTCCCGCTGCTGTCAACATCGATTCTGATGGATTTTGATGTTGCTGCGAGTTTTTTCGAGCTTCGGAATAAACGATGACAGCGCCACCTGCATCTGACACTATTTGCCTCATCCGACACTATTTGTCGGCATTACCGACGGCTTCCGGTTCATGAGCGGCCGCGGCAAACCGGGAGGAAAGCAAAACGATGTCGGTCGGAATCCGCCATGACGATTTGCGCCGGCGCAACCGGGCGATGGTGATCTCGGCCGTGCGCCGGGCCGGCCAGCCATCGCGTACGGAGATCGCCGCAACCACCGGCCTCAGCCATTCGACCATATCGGCGATCTCCTCCGACCTGATACGGGAAGGCATCCTCGCCGAGAGCAAGGCAAGCGAACCCGTTTCGTTGAAACGCGGTCGTCCGCAGGTCGGCCTCGCCCTCAATCCGGAAGCGGCGGCGGTGCTGACCGTGGTGTTGTCGCTGAATTTCCTGTCGGCCGCCATCATCGACTATGCGGGGCAGGTGGTCGCCGAGGAACAGCGCCGGCTGGACACGCTGACCATGCCGCGCGACGAACTGATCCGCGAATGCATGGCCATCGTCCGGCGCCGGCTGGACGATCCAGATCTTGACGTCCGCAGTGTCGCCCGCATCGCCCTGGCGATTCAGGGAATTACCGACTCCCCTGCACGCGCCATGCTGTGGTCGCCGATCACGCCGCAGACGGACATCGCCTTTGCCGACATGCTGGAAGATGAATTCGGCATCCCGGCCACGGTGGAGAACGACTGCAATATGATGGCGGTGGCTTTGCGCTGGCGCGATCCGGATCGCTATCGCGACGACTTCATCGCCATCCTGCTTTCGCACGGCATCGGCATGGGGCTGGTGTTGAAGGGCGAGCTGTTCACCGGCACGCATTCCTCGGGCGGCGAGTTTGGCCACATGATCCATCGTCCGGGCGGCGCGCTCTGCCGTTGCGGGCGGCGCGGCTGCATCGAGGCCTATGCCGGCAATTACGCCATCTGGCGCAACGCCACGCAGATGAGCGAAGACAGCCAACCGGTCGCCGACGTCAGCGACGCCGACATGCGCGCGCTGGCGGTTCGGGCGCGCGAGAAGGACGGGCCGGAACGCGAAGCCTACCGCAAGGCCGGCGAAGCGCTGGGTTTCGGTCTCGGCTCGCTGTTCGCGCTGATCGATCCGGCACCGGTCGCAATGGTCGGCGCCAGTGCCGCCGCCTTTGATCTGATCGAGCCGGCCTTGCGGAAGGCCATCGCCCAGACCGCCGGCGGCCAGCATTCGGGCTCGATCTCCTTCGATACCGAGCCGAACGAATTGCCGCTGATCCGCGAAGGCTGTGCAATGCGGGCGTTAAGCTTCGTCGACCAGCAGATTTTCGCGCCGGGCGCGCAAATGAGGCCCGGCGTCAGAAAGAACGTAGCCTGACTGGGCGGGTCAATCTTCCCTGATCGCGTAGCCGGCACCGCGGATGGTGCGGATGACATCAGGCATGCGGCCGTTGTTGACGGCTTTGCGCAGCCGCCCGACATGCACGTCGACGGTGCGTTCGTCGATATAGATCGTCTCGCCCCAGACATTATCGAGTAACTGGCTGCGCGAGAAGACGCGGCCCGGATGCCGCATCATGAATTCGAGCAACCGGAATTCGGTCGGCCCGAGCCGGATCTCGGTCTTCTTGCGATACACCCTGTGCGATTCGCGATCGAGCACGATGTCGCCGACCTTCAGCACGCTGGACAGCACTTCCGGCTTGGCGCGGCGCAGCAGCGCCTTGACCCTGGCCATGAATTCCGGTGTCGAAAACGGTTTGACCAGATAGTCGTCGGCGCCGGTCGAAAGACCGCGTACCCGGTCGCTCTCCTCGCCGCGCGCGGTCAGCATGATGATCGGCAGCCGTTCGGTTTCGGGGCGCACCCGCAACCGGCGGCAGAGCTCGATGCCGGAAACCGCTGGTATCATCCAGTCGAGCACCAGAAGATCGGGCACATTCTCCTGCAAACGGATCTCGGCTTCGTCGCCGCGTGTCACCACCTCGACCTGGTAGCCTTCGGATTCGAGATTGTAGCGGAGCAGCACACCCAACGGCTCCTCGTCCTCCACCACCATTATGCGTGGTGCGATCATCGGCTGGGCACCCCCATCATGTCGCCGGTGCGGACATTGTCGTTTCGTCTTGCTTCGGACGATTGACCGGCAATTGCTCGCCGGTCAGCACATAATACGCATTTTCGGCGATGTTGGTGACATGGTCGCCGATCCGCTCCAGATTCTTGGCGCAGAACAGCAGATGCGTGCAAGCGGTGATGTTGCGCGGGTCTTCCATCATGTAGGTCAACAGTTCGCGGAACACCGACGTATATTTGACGTCGATGCGCTCGTCGGCGGCGCGTAGCTTGGCCAACGCGGCCGCATCGCCTGCAGCATACTCCTCGATGACGCCCTGCACCTGGATGAGCACCAGCTGCGCCATCGCATCGATGGAATGCGATAGGTCGCGCGGTGTGACGCTAAGGCCGACCGCACTCACACGCTTGGCGATATTCTTGGCAAGGTCGCCGATGCGTTCGAGATCGCCGGCCATGCGGATCGCCCCGACGACATGGCGCAGATCGTGGGCCATCGGCTGGCGCTTGGCGATCAGGGTGATGGCGCGGTCGTCCAGTTCGCGTTGACGCGCATCCATGATGGCATCGTCGGAAACGACGCGTTGCGCCAGCACGTTGTCAGAATTCAACAGGGCCTTGGTCGCCCCGCCGACCATCGAACCGGCGAGGTCGGCCATGTCGCGGATCAGCTTGCTGATCTGCTCGAGATCCTCGTCGAAAGAAGCGACTGTGTGTTCGCCCATGGTCCTGTCCTCATATGCGTGATCGGAACGGCTCAGCCGAAGCGGCCGGTGATGTAATCCTGCGTGCGCTTCTCGCGGGGCGACGTGAAGATCTTCTCGGTCCGGTCGAACTCTACCAGTTCACCCAGATACATGAAGGCGGTCTGGCGCGACACGCGCGCCGCCTGCTGCATGTTGTGGGTGACGATGACGATCGTGTAGTCGGCTTGCAATTCGTCGATCAGTTCCTCGATCTTGGCGGTCGACAGCGGGTCGAGTGCCGAAGCCGGCTCGTCGAGCAGAATGACTTCCGGCTTCACCGCCACGGTGCGGGCAATACAAAGCCGCTGCTGCTGGCCGCCTGACAGGCTCAAGCCGCTGGCGTTGAGCTTGTCCTTGACCTCGCCCCACAGCGCGGCCCGCTTCAACGCTTGTTCGACGCGGCCGTCCATTTCGGACTTGCCCAGATTCTCATAAAGCCTGACGCCGAAGGCGATGTTCTCGTAGATCGACATCGGGAACGGCGTCGGCTTCTGGAACACCATGCCGATCTTGGTCCTCAGGAGATTGAGGTCCTGCGAGCGGTCGAGAATGTTCTTGCCGTCGAGCAGCACCTGGCCCTCGGCTGTCTGCTTCGGGTAGAGTTCGTAGATGCGGTTGAACACACGCAGCAGCGTCGATTTCCCGCAGCCCGAAGGGCCGATGAAGGCAGTGACGCTGCGCTCGGGCAGCGACAAGGTGATGTCCTTCAACGCCTTGCTCTGGCCGTAGTAGAAGTTGAGGTTCTTGACCTCGATCTTCGTCTTCTCGGCGACCGTTTCGGTCATCGTCATGTCCGGGGACAACATCTGTGTCATCTGTCCTCTCTGCGTCCGGTAAGGCTGCGGGCGAGGATGCTCAAGCCCAGAACCGTCAGGGTGATTATGAGTGCGCCGGTCCACGCCAGTTGCTGCCATTCCTCATAAGGGCTGAGAGCGAACTGGAAGATGGTCACCGGCAGGCTGGCCATCGGCGCGTTGATATTGCTGCTCCAGAACTGGTTGTTGAGCGCGGTGAAGAGCAGCGGCGCCGTCTCGCCGGAAATGCGTGCTATCGCCAGCAATATGCCGGTGACGATGCCGGACAATGCGGCGCGGTAGGCGACCGAGCGGATCACCACCCAGCGCGGCGCGCCGATCGCGGCGCCGGCTTCACGCAACGCGTTCGGCACCAGGTTGAGCATGTCTTCAGTGGTGCGCACGACCACCGGAATGACCAGGATGGCAAGCGCAACGGCGCCGGCTATGGCCGAGAAATGTCCCATTGGCCGCACCATCAGTTCATAGACGAACAAGCCGATGATGATCGACGGCGCCGACAACAGGATGTCGTTGATGAAGCGCACGACGGTGGTGATGCGCGAGAAACGCCCATATTCGGCCATGTAGGTTCCCGCCAGCACGCCGATCGGCGTGCCGACGACAACGGCGATGATCGTCATCAGCAGGCTGCCCGCGATTGCATTGAGCAGGCCGCCGGCCTCGCCTGGCGGTGGCGTCATCTCGGTGAAGACCGCGAACGAAAGCCCGGCTGTGCCCTTATAGACCAGTGCACCGAGAATGAGCGCCAGCCAGGCAAGCCCGATGCCGGCGGCGACGACGCAAAGCGCCATCATCACCGAATTCCTGGCTTTGCGGCGGCTGTGGAGCGATGAGGATGTCGACATCGGTCAGACTCCCGTACGGGCGTCGATCCGCATCAGCATATAGCGGGCGGCGGCAAGGATCAGGAAAGTGATGACGAACAGGATCAGGCCGAGCGAAACCAGAGAGGAGGTGTAGAGATCGCCGTCGGCCTCGGTGAACTCATTGGCGATGGTCGCCGAGATCGTCGTGCCCGGCGCGAACAGAGAGGCGCTGATGCGGTGGGCGTTGCCAATGACGAAGGTCACCGCCATGGTTTCGCCGAGCGCGCGGCCGAGGCCAAGCATGACGCCGCCCATGATACCGATGCGGGTATAGGGAATGACCACGCGCCGGGTCACTTCCCAGGTCGTGCAACCGATGCCGTAGGCCGATTCCTTCAGCACCGCCGGCACCGTATCGAAGACGTCCTTGGTGATCGAGGTGATGAAGGGCAGCACCATGATGGCGAGGATCAGCGCCGAGGTCAGAAGGCCGATGCCGTAAGGAGGGCCGGCGAAAAGGCTGGATAGTCCCGGCACGCCGTGGAAGATGTTGATGATGAAGGGCTGTATCGTCGTCTGCAGGAACGGCGCGAACACGAACAGGCCCCAGATGCCGTAGATGATCGAGGGAATGCCGGCCAACAGCTCGACCGCTATGCCGATCGGGCGCCTGAGCGGGCGCGGGCAGAGTTCGGTGAGAAACACGGCAATGCCGATGCCGATCGGAACCGCGATCAGGATGGCGATGGCCGCCGTGACCAGCGTGCCGTAGATCGGCGCCAGCGCGCCAAATTTTTCCGTTACCGGATTCCAGCTTTCAGTCGTCAGGAAAGAGAACCCGAAGGACGACAGGGCCTGCCATGAGCCGGCAAACAGCGAGATTGCGACACCACCGAGGATGACCAGCACAAGAATTGCGGAAGCGCGGGTGAGTCCGCGGAATATGGCGTCTGTGAGCGCGAAGCGCCGCACCGTAGCTTCCCTGGCCCGGGCTGCAGATGATAGCATGGCATCGGAAGCGATGGTCATTGGGTCCTCGCGATTGAAGGCAACAGGGAGGGCGCCGTCGACGCCCTCCCTGGAGGAGATTACATAGCCGAGTAGAGCGGCTTGCCGTCGCTGCCGACGACTTCCTTGGCCCACATGGCCTTGACGCTCTCGACCACCTTGTCGGGCATCGGAACGTAGTCCAGCTCGCCGGCCATCTCGTCGCCCTTGTCGTATGCCCAGGCGAAGAATTTGAGCGCTTCGCCGGTGGTCGCCGCGTCGTCCGGCTTCTTGTACAGGAGGATCCACGTCGCCGCCGTCATTGGCCAGGACTCGGCGCCCGGCTCGTTGGCGAGGATGACGCCATAGCCCGGCTGCGAGCTCCAGTCGGCATTGGCCGCTGCCGCCGAGAATGCCGCCGCGGTGGGTTCGACCTTCTTGCCGTCCTTGTTGATCATATCGGTGTGGGTGAGCTTGTTCTGCTTGGCATAGGCGTATTCGACATAGCCGATCGCGCCGCCGGTCTGGGAGACGTTGTTGGCAACGCCCTCATTGCCCTTGGCGCCGATGCCCACGGGCCATTCCACGGCCTTGTCGACGCCGACCTTTTCTTTCCAGTCCGCGCTGACGTCGCCGAGGTAGTATGTGAAGTTGAACGTCGTGCCCGACCCATCGGAACGGTGAACGACCGCGATCGCCTGCGAAGGCAGCTTGACGTCGGGATTGAGCTTCTTGATCGCCTCGTCATCCCAGCTCGTGATCTTGCCGAGGAAGATGTCGGCCAGCGTCGGGCCGTCGAGAACCAACTCGCCCGGCTTGATGCCTTCGAGGTTGACGACGGGAACGATGCCGCCCATCACCATCGGGAACTGAGCCAATCCGGACGATTCAAGCTCTTCGCCTTTCAGCGGCGCATCAGAAGCGCCGAAGGTAACGGTCTTGGCTTTGATCTGCTTGATGCCGCCGCCGGAACCGATCGACTGATAGTTAAGCCCAATGCCGGTGTCTTTCTTGTAAGTGTCGGCCCACTTCGCATAGATCGGGTAGGGGAAGGTGGCGCCGGCGCCGGAGATGTCCGCGGCGAGCGCGGCGGACAGGGTGAGGGTAGTCGTCGCCGCAGCCATTGCAATCGCAACGGCCGCCGAGCGGATGAAATGTCTCATGTGGCCTGCTCCTGTTCGGAATATGGTCTCTCGGCGCCATTCCTCCGGCGCCCGCTGAGGCCAATAGCCCCCGATTATTACAGTCGCATGACAGTTTCATGTCGCTCCGGTAACGTCGTCCAGCCGGGTTAAGAAGGAACGGCCGCGGGCTTTGTCGGCATGGGCCGCGGTTTGCCGCTGGAATCAGCAGCTTGCGTGAATTCCGGCCGGCTTTGTCCGCTCGACGATAGCAGCCACTGACCTTGAGAAGAAAAAAGCCGGACGGGAGCGCGTTGCATGCAGCCAGAACGTGTCATGGCCGCGCCATCGCCGAAACAGGTCCGTTGGGGTAAATCTGACCCTGTTTCTTGCCGGCGGTCGCTGCTCCCGCCCGTAACTGGAGGAGCGGAACTTCGAATATCCCATTGTCGCGACTGAGCGCGCCATTGGGTATGGTGCGATCGCACCATGGCCTTACGCTGGAAGCGGTGACGAATCGCAAGGTTTTAATTCGCCTCGCGCTGGACCTCCATCCGCGCCCGACCCGGCGATCGATCTTTCGAGCGGGGCCTTCGACTGGAAGTGCGGCGATTTCTACTTCACCTTACCTACTCCCTCTGCACTATTCCGCCGGTTGTCGGTTGGGCCGAAGCAGCGTTATAAGCTTGCAGGGGTGTTGCTGATGTTTCGACGGATTCTGCCTGTCTTCCTGTGCCTGGCGCTGCTTCTGGGAACCGGCTGCGCGCGCAGCTATGACGGCACCGTGATCATTCCCAAGCCGCTCGATGTTCGCCGTTTCTGGGACCGGCCTTCTCCGCAGGCGCAAGCCGAACAGTCGCAGCTGGAGACCGATGTCTTTCCTGTGGCGCCTCAAACGCCGAAAAGGCCGGCGGTGCGCCGGAGCGCAGCTTCCGTTGCAGCGCCACGAAGGAAGGTCGCCAATCCGCCCATGCTGTCATCGGAGCCGGCGAAGCCGCTCACCTGCAGGAATGTCAGCCAGCCCGGCAAACGGGCCCGCATGGTCTGCGAATAACCAACCGGCCGTCGGTCGATACGTGCGGCTGTAGGCCTTGAAGCGGCTATCCGGCCAGCCGTTCGCCGTCTCGGGACATCGCCTGCCCTGGTCAGTCCGCCGGGAAAAAGGCCGGCCCGACCACTCTCACCGGCCGCGCGCCGATCGCTCTTTCGACCGACTGATGCTGGGCAGCCCCTGGCACCTCGGCAACCGGCGTTTTTGCCCCTGCGAGAGCGGTACCGGCGGTTTCGATCCCGGATTCAGGAATTTCCGCGACGATGCCAAAATCCGGCTTTGCCGTCGGCAACGGAATGATGGCGTTGCTCATGTTGGCCGGTGTCACGGTTCGTGCCCTGAGTTCGGCGACGCGCTGGTAATAGCGCTTGACGTCGCAGGCCTTGAAGTTCGCGTCGTCGCGGTACCTGAAGGCGGTCGCAAGCTCCACATAGGGCTTTTGCGTCTCGAGCGCGATCATCTCTTCGGTCTCGCGGGTGGCATCGCTCAGCGTATAGAGTTCGACGCCGGCATCGTCGCAGATATAGCGGCACTGATCGACCGTTTCCTTCAGATCGTCGTTCTTGGCGAACTGCGATTTTGGCGCGGGGAAGAAATATCCGTCCGACAAGCGAACGCAAAACAGCATCCGATTGCCACCCATTGTTGCGCCTGCGGACTGGGTTTTGGGTGCTGTGCGCTGCTGCGCCGGCGGCTGGTCTTGCTGCGCCTGCTGCTTCTTGGCAGCGGGGGCGGCGCAGCCCAGCGCGACGAACCTGGCCTTCAGGCCGGAGGTGTCCCTGCCCGAATTCGACAGTCTGGCGATCTGCCGTTGCACCTCCGCCTTGCTGCTTACGAGGTCGGCGCAGGGGTTGAAGAAGAACCCGGCCGTTTTCGCCGTGCATCGGCGCTGTCTCTCCAGCCTTTGAATCGCGGCGAGTTGCCGGCGTAGTTGGGCAAGCTCGGGGCTGGTCCCGGCGCCACGCCCCGCCGAAAGCAATTGGCTCCTGATCGCGCCGCAGCTATCCGCATAGGAGGAGGACGTGCCGAGCGCAACGGCTATTGCCGACACCAGCATCAGAATCGTGAGAAGCCAGAAGCGTGTCATTGGAGCGACCATTGTTCTTGTTGCGCCGAGAACAGGATTTCTTTGTCGACTATGGATAAGTACTGGCTAAATCAGTTTTACCTAATTGAAGTAGACCGCCCCGCCACCAGAGACTTTAGTTCTAGTGTATTATATCCACTGGCGTAAATTCAATATTACATTTTTATTTCAAGATTGAGACGAACCGGCAGCAACGCCGGCGAACTCGCGCCACGGCGAAGTTTGAAGCACCCGGCCGGTTCCGCACCGCGATCAATCCGGCGTTACCGGCCGGCCGTTGCTGAAACCTTAGCCCCAAGTTCGGCGTTGAGCGGCCAAAGGAGGAGACCGCAAATGTCGATTCATTTCACTGTCGCGGGCCTGACCAGGAATCTGTTCCATTCACTTGGGCTGGACCATGAACGCACACCGAGGCCGCTCGACCACGAGCAGAGGCTTTTGCTGGAGTGCTATCTCGCCGGCCAGATTCCGGAATCGGCCTGGAGCGACTATGTCTTCGAAATGCCGGAACTGGCGCGACATGTCGAGGCCAGACGAAGCCGCCACTAAAGCGCATCGCGGTCGACCGGGCCTCATGCGACGCGCTTAGGTTCTTGTTTTATGCATGTCGTTGTCGCAAAACCGCTGCACACTTTTGCTCGACATGCGCTAGATCCCGAAAAGTAGAATCCGGTTGTCGGAAAAGATCAAGGCGAAGCCTGCACCCGCGTTGCAGGCTGTTTTTGTTTGGGCGAGTTGAATTGCAGAGTGAACACCTTGCCCGGGATGCCTTCAGCCAGCGCCGGTGAAAGGCTCAACGGCAGGCAGTGGTCCACGGCCGCAATCGCCGCATCGACAAAAGCTTGCCGCGCCTTCTCGTCGCCGGCCACGCGGATGGCAGTCGGCTTGGGCCGGCCGATCAGCGTGCCATTGCGCCTGAAGCTGAAGCTCAGGGTGACGGTGGAGTTCCCGGCATTCGCTGGCGGGGTCCAGCACGCCTGGATGGCAGCCCCGACCTCGGGCATGGAGTTGAGCGTTGCTGCATTCGATTGACCGGCTGTGCCCGCCAGCATGGCGCCTGCAATCACCACCATTCCAGCAATGCTTTTCATGACAGGGCCTCTGTCCTTGAACCGCCCTCGAGGACGTGACTAACTTCGATGGTAGGGCCGACATCGGCGATGACAAGGTGCCAGCAACGCGCTTCATCAGCCATGCAGGCGTCGTGAAGCGCCGTCGGCCGCAACTTCGGCAGGGCTGCAACAAGCAAAAGGCCGGCGAGCAGCCGACCTTTGCTTTCCATCCGCGCCAGTACATCCGTGGTCGCGGGCTGGAGGTGGATACAGTAGAAAGGGTTTCGGTTAACGAAACCTTAAGCTCCCCACATCGTGCAAACAGGGGAGAGTAAAAAAGAATTACCCCAGATCGTTACCGGCTCCTGCAGAACGTACGGACGATCGCCGGCCTGCACGTGCCTCAGGCGTTGGCCTGCGACCGCACATAGGCGATATAGCCGCGCACATCGCCGGCCGGCTCGGCATAGGCCTTGCCGAGCTTCTTCTCGATCGCCGTCATATAGTCTTTTGCCCATTGGGGCAGCGCATAGTCGATGACGGCGAGGAACTCGAGCGTCGCCGCCAGACGGATGTCGGCGATCGACGGGTTCTTGCCGCCGATGAACGGCTTGCCGTTCCTGAAGAAGCTGTGAAACACCTCCAGCGGCTCGGCTATCGCTTCTATAGCGGCCTTTTGGGCTTCCGACTTCTTGTCGGGATGAGCGTCGCTGTGGCCGACCTCGCCGGCATATTGCGGGAAATTCAGTGCAGGATAGGTGGCGCGCGCCACATAGGGGTAGAGCGTCCCGATCAGGTAGAACATGGCGCTGTCGATCATTGCCCGCTTGGCCGGCGCCTTGGGATATAGTTTCTCCAGCCCGTGCTTGTTGGCGAGGTACTGCATGATGGCGCAGCTTTCCCACAAGACACCTCTCGGCAGGCCCTTGTCCTCGATCATCGGCGTCAAATGGGCCGGGTTTCGCGCCATGTATTCAGGCGAGCGCGTGTGGCCCCATACGTCGGTCTCGGAATGGTCGAGCCCGGCCGCGCGCGCAAACACCCGTACGCTCATATTGTTGACGCTCGGCTTCAGCATGCTGAGCATCAGCGCGGGTTTTTTCGCTGATTTCGCTACGGCCTTCCGCGCGGACTTCGCGGATGCCTTGGCTGCAGGTTTTGCGGCGGCTTTCGTTGCCGACTTGGCGGACGCTTTCGACGCCTTGGCTGCAGGCTTTGTCGCGGCCTTGGCAACTGGTTTCGGAGCGGCCTTGGCGGCCGGCTTCTTCGCACTCTTCGTTGTCGTCTTTGCCATTGTGTCCTCCCTTTGTTTGGCCTGTCGTCAGTATGGATCTTTCGGAGCGCGGTCTTCCGACAAGGTCGCGCGGGAGCGCTCGACAAGCGCCTGGATCGCGTCGGCGAGATGCACCTCGGCTATTGCGTAGTCGCCGCGCGCGACGCGGATCTTGTGCGCCTGCATCAACACGTCGGCATGGGTGAAGCCCGCCGGCGGCTCGAAACGGTAGGAGGCGAGCTCGATCAGCAGGCCGAGCGGATCCTCGAAGTAGATCGAGTCCATGAAGCCGCGATCCTTGACGCCGCTGTGCTTGATGGCGCGCTCGTCGAGCCGGCCGACCGCCTGCAAAAAGGTGACGCGCGACACCGCGAAAGCGATGTGATGGACGCAGCCCGTATCGGTTGGCGTGCGCCGCTTGACCGGCGTGCGGCTCTCGTCGGTGAAGACGGTGATCAGCCGGCCGTCGCCCGGATCGAAATAAAGATGGCTTTCGCTGGCTTTGTCGAGGTTGGGCTGCTCGAAGATGAAAGGCATGCCGAGCACGCCTTCCCAGAAATCGATGGAGCTCTGGCGATCGGCGCCGACCAGCGTGATGTGATGGACGCCTTGTGATTGCAGCTTCTGCATCTGACTCCTCCCGGCCACGCCGTCTTGCCGCCGAACGGAAGTTCGGATGCCCAGTCGCGCTTGGATCAGCGCCCGGCATGTGACCGCGCCCGGCCTCGCTCGCCTGCGCTCCGCATTCCGCATCCTGCAGGAGTGCGGCCGGAGCTTTGATGAACGGATGCTAATTCAATCCGAGGCGTTGCGCCAGAAGCGCTGAGTTTCAAGAACTCCACGCAGGCGCCAAGAGCGGCACCGGGATCGCGGACGCCTTCGCCGAGCTCGCCGAAACGATCCGTCGCCGGCAGCTGTAATGGTGCGGCAGCCCGCAGGTCGCTGGGTTTCCCGAGCGGCCGGTTTGGCGACGGCAGGTCAAAGGGGCCTCGTTGACGCATGCCGCGCCTGGTTCGGATTACGGGCATCCGCGGCCCTTAGATGAAAATCACATATTCTTCATCGGCACGTCGGGATCGACATGTCCCCCATCAGCAGTGATCTTCAGCCGTGAGAGGTAGTGCTCCCATCCCCTTCGGTGGCTGTCACGCTCCTTTGCGTTCGGCAGTCCGCTGTGCGTGAAGCGGATCAGTGTCCCCGCATCCCTCGCGATCAGGTCGATCTCGACATGGCTGGAGCCGGGCGGCACGGTCTCGTTGTCTTCCCAGCCAAAACTGTAGGCAAGACGGTGGACCGGGATCACCTCGGTGAACTCACCGCGGGCCATATGGCGACCACCGACATTGACGAGGAACAGACCGCCCGGCGATGCATCCAAATTCGCTTCGGTCCCGATCCATCGCACGATCTGGTCCGGATCCGTCAAAAGCGCGAACACGGTCGCTTGTGGCGCGGCGACCTCAATCTCTGTGTAAACCGATTCCGCCATCGCTCACTCCAGGTCACATCCGCATCGAATGCCGTGCATGATTGAAGCGAATGTGGGGAGTTGCAAGAAGATGTTCGAGGCGTAAGCATAAGCCTGTGCCGAGTGACCTTCTACCGATGCTTCTCGCAAACTCGCTTTCATTCCTTCTGGACGACGCCGCGCATATTGGCGACGGTGGGCGACTTCTATTGCAGCTCTCAACGCATTTGATGGAAGACGGCCTGCCGATCATCGCCGGCGCGCTGGCGCAGGATGCTCCCGACCCGATCATTTCACGCCGCATCTGGCTCTGGCGAGCGCCTGGGAATGAAGTGGTCGAGGCTTTGGGCATAGGCGCCGACCGCCAGAATGCCGATCCCCGGCTCGTGCTGCGGGAGTGGCTTGGCACGACGCGGGCGATGGTGTTCGACGAGCGAGCGGGCGGTGTCGCACCGACTTTGGTGTGGGCGTTCGATCATACTCCGGATGAGGCGCAGTCAGAGCTGCTGCGGCAAATCTCCCGGTTTGCTGCGGCTCCGATGACCGCACTCGCAGAACGGTCCGCGAAACGCGCATTGCTCGAAGCATATTTGGGAAAGCGCAGTGCAGCACATGTGCTCAACGGTCATTCTCGTCGAGTAAAGGGAGAGACGATACGGGCCGCGCTTCTGTGCGCGGACCTTCGAGGTTTCACCGATCTATCCGAGGTTCATGATGCAGACGAGATCGTATTGGTACTTGATGCCTGGTTCGATTGCGTCGCCGGCGCGGTGCACGCATTTGGTGGTGAGGTTCTCAAGTTTATAGGTGATGGCGTCCTCGCGATTTTCCCGATTGGCGAGCGCGATGCAAATGCCGCATGTGACGCTGCGGTACGCGCCGTGAAGGCCACGCGCGCCGGGATAGATCATCTCAACCAAACTCGGCGCCGCAATGGCGGCCCTGAGCTCGGATATGGCATTGGCCTGCATGTCGGCGAGATACTCTGGGGGAATATCGGCACTGCCGGCAGGTTGGACTTCACCGCTATCGGCAAGGCTGTAAATCTTGTCAGCCGCATCGAAGGGCTGTGCAAGCCGTTGGGACGGACGGTGCTCGCGTCGACAGTGTTCGAGGCAGAAACTACCGAGCCGATGATCGCCATGGGCAGTCATCCGCTCGGAGGAATAGCAGGCGCGCAAACACTTTTCGGCTTACCGGAATAGATCGAATGGTTGAGCGCGCCGTGGATGTGTCGTTCGCAGCATATCTTGGTATCGTGCGAAGCCATGACTGAGCGGCAATGAGCCAAACCCGCCGCGACCCAAGGCGATGGATCGGATTGATGGTTTGCGGAGAGCTTGGAGAGACTTGGTACGCCCAAGGGGAATCGAACCCCTGTTCCCGCCGTGAGAGGGCGTCCGGACAGCCTTTCCGAGTTTTTCCGGGTATCCAAAAGCCATGCAATATCATATACTTGGTTGAAATCGAACCAAAGCGAACTCCGGCAAACTCGGACGGATATTTGGTTCATATTTGTTCCGAGTTGTGATGGAGGGCGAAGTGCCGAAGACCGTAAAAGACGCGAAACTGGATAATCCGACCGCGAGAAAGGCGCTCGCCATTGGTAAGCGGCCTCATTGGAAAACCCTCGTTCCGGAAAGGCTTCATCTCGGATACCGCCGCAAGTCTAGGGACGCGGCCGGCGTCTGGTTGGTCCGGCGCTATGTTGGCCGTGAGCGTTATCGGGTGTCCCTCCTAGGAACGGCGCACGAGACGGCCGACGAGAGCTCAAAGGCCCCGGGCACGTTCACTTTCGAGGAGGCCCAGAAGCTCGCCCTGCTGCATCGCAACCTTGTCGAGGGCAGGCCGAAAACTGCGAACCTGACTGTTGCCGAGGCCGTTGAAGACTACATCCGCTATTTGAAGGCCGAAAAGAAGAGCGGCAAGGACGCCGAAGGCCGCGCCAACGCCCTCATCCTTCCAGTGCTCGGCAAGTACAAAGTGTCCGAACTCACGAAACGGCAGATAGAAAAATGGCGCGACGACCTCGCCAAAAAGGGCCGGCTCCTTCGATCCAGGAAGGGCAAGGAACCGAAGACCGCCAAGGCTCCTGAGACCGAAAATGAAATTCGCGCCCGCAAGGCGACAGTCAACAGGACGCTGACGACCCTCAAAGCCGCGCTCAACCGCGCCTATGCCGAGAACGACGAAATTGCCGACAAGCCGGACGCCTGGCGCACGGTCAAGCCGTTCGGGAAGGTCGACGCCGCGCGCCCGGACTTCCTGTCGGTCGCCGAGGCCCAGCGTCTGATAAATGCGGCCGATCGCGCCTCCGGCTTTCGGGACCTCGTGCACGGCGCGCTCCTAACGGGGTGTCGCTATGGCGAGCTATGCGCGCTCAAGGTCCGCGACTTCGCGGGCGGCAAGATCATGATCCATACGTCGAAGTCCGGGAAGCCACGCACCGTCCGCTTGACTGAGGAAGGCGTGGAGTTTTTCGCCGCGCTCGTTGCAGGCCGCGCTGGCGACGAGCCGATGTTCCGCCGCGACGGCTCCGAAATATGGAAGGAGTCATCGCAGGGCCGTCCGATGCGGGAGACCTGCAAAGCGGCCAGGATCGTCCCGGCTGTCGGCTTTCATCAATTGCGCCACACTTGGGCTTCCTTGGCGGTGATGAACGGGACGCCGCTGATGGTCGTGGCGATGAACTTGGGGCACCGCGACACGACGATGGTTGAGCGTCATTATGCTCACCTGACCTCAAATTTCATCGATGAAGCAATCATGGCGGGTGCGCCGCGCTATGGTGCTGTTGAAGTGAGTAACGTCACCGCAATCCACAAATAAAAGAAAAGTTCTTTTATACCGCTTTACTTCGGAGACGTTCTAGAGGAATCTCTAGGGGTCTCCGCAGCGGATAGGGGTCCGCTAATAAGTCGCCTTCGACCACGAGACACCAAACGGCAGAAGAGCATCGACGCGCTTTACCGGCGCGCGCTCCCTATGGAGTGTTCTCATGGATGAGACGAATGAAGCGCCGCGCGCCGCGTTCACGATTCGGGAATTCTGTAAACGTAACCGCATTAGCCCCAACAGCTATCACAAGGCCAAAAGCGCCGGCACTGGCCCTTCCGAAATGCGCATTCCCGGCACAACCATTGTCCGTATCAGCGCAGAAGCCGAGCGCGCGTGGCAGCAGCGTTTGGAAAACCCGTCGCCGGAAGATGCCGCCGCGATTGAGCGGGCTCGGAAACGGATGGTCGCCAAGGCCACCCATTCGGTCAACGAGCGCGACCGCAAGAACGGCCGGCGCCAGCGGAACGCAGCCTAAATGTCTGAGACTGTCGCCGCCGAACCTGGCACCGCTATTACTCGTGACATTGTTTCCCAAATAGCCGCCGCGCTGGCTGTCGGTTGGGGCGCGATCTTGCGCGCCGATCTCGTCGCCGCTCAACAACGGCATGGCATTTCGGACGAAGACATGGTGGCCGCTCGCGAGCTTGCGATCGCCTACCGCGCTGAGATGAAGGTCGGCAAGGTGCCTGCCGCCGTGACTAGCTATCGCTATGCGCTATCGGTCGCCAGAAGCCGGAAGAAAAAGGAGCGTACGCGATGAGAGATTTTCCCGGAACGACTATTTCCGTGGCGGGTTCAATGGTTGCCTATTTCGAGCAACCGTACCGGTCGCGCGTTCTTGCCATTTTGGCCAAGGCATACGGATTTTCCGCCACCGAACTCCGCCAAATTGAACAGGAAGCGATCTTGGGCGAGCGCTTCTGGGAGGATGATGAGGATGAGGCCGACATCCTTCGCCAGTGGGCGATCTTAGAAGCCGCCAATTTCGTCAATCAGGCCCTGTTTCCGAGCGTTCGAAACACCGAAAAAGTTTGGTGGTTGTGGCGCAATTTTGAGGGCTGGCTTGAGTGCGTTTTCGATCTTGATGACAGAGACCTCGAAACGGTTTTCATCATCGCGCGGCATTTTCGCTCGTCGCCGAGAAACTGGCCTATCGCCTACGAGCCGGTTGTCGATGTGGTGCCAATATAGAAAAAAACTGCCGGGCGATGGATGTAACCCGGCAGCAGTGAACGTCTCTCGATAAATGCAGGTCAATGCGGCTCTGATCTTATAAGCTTTTACTCACGAGGTAAAGCTTGAAACGATCCGCCGCGCCTTTAAGTGAATTGGATGCGGCGATAATGAATGACGACTATTTCGCGAGAACCCCTGCTTGGACAGCAGATACCAAAGTCGACGCCACTTATTATTACAAAGACCGGTTCAGCAACATCTGCTACCGGAAAGAACGTGGCGTTCCGAAGACATTCCGCGTAAGCCGGCCGTCGACCGAGCGTGGGCCAGAATGGGTTGACGGTTTAGATGGCACAGAGCGATTGTTGTACCGCTTTCCTGAATATCTGGCCGCGCCCACCACTGCTCCCGTTTTCATAACGGAAGGGGAGAAAGACTGTGATGCAGTTCGAGGCATTGGCTGTGTCGCCGTGACTTGCGATGGGGGAACTGCGCCCGGAGTGTGGCACGACGAATTCTCCAAGGAGCTTGCTGGACGCGATATCATCATCCTGCCTGACAACGATCAGCCAGGGAAATGGCATGCCGAACGTGTCGCTCGATCAGTTAAGCGACATGGTGCGAAGAGTGTTCGCGTCTTGGAGCTCCCGGAACTACGGGATGACGGCGGTGATGCTAGCGATTGGATAGAAGCCTGTCGCGGCGAGTTCGGATACAAGAAGGGAAACAGGAAGAAGGACGGCAATACTTCAGCAGCCAATATTGCGATCAAGAAGGAACTGATGTCATTGGCCGATCGCTGCGTGCCTTGGAAAATGACCATCGTCATTGCAGCCGGTAAAGAAGATCGGATGCTCGCTGACGCGGAGGAGGCGCTTAGCATAGAGCGACTGCCCGTATTCGATCGCGGCGGCATTCTGGTCACTCCTCGCGTCGAGACAGTCAAGTCGAGACGCGGCAGCACAACGAAGGTCGGCCGTGCGGTAAAACTGTCGGCCGTTAATCTTGCCGTTGAGTTCCTATCACCGGCGGCGAACTGGATCCGCTATGACCTCAAACAGAAGAAGTTTGTTCCTGCCAATCCGCCCCATCGAACCGCCGAAGCGTTGATTCAGAGGGGCGGTAGCCACAAACTTCGCAAGCTTGCCGGCGTGATCTCTCATCCGACATTTCGCCCGGACGGTAGCATACTAACTGCCGCCGGGTACGATCCGGACACGCAATTGTACCTTATAGACCCGCCGCCGATGCCACCCATCTCGGACAAGCCGACAAAGAAAGACGCCGAAAAATCACTGTCGCTGTTAAACGACCTCCTCGTCAAATTCCCGTTTGTAGATGATGCATCGCGATCGGTAGCGCTATCGGCGATCCTCTCAGTCATAGCTCGCGGGGCATGCACCGCTGTCCCCATGCATGTCTTTAATGCTCCCGTCGCGGGCACCGGGAAATCTGTACTTGGCGATACCGTCGCGGCCATCGCGTTTGGTCAGCCAAGCCCAGTGATCTCGGCCGGTTGGAATTCGGATGAACTTGAAAAGCGGATTGCGGCCGAAATGATTGCAGGCCAAGCGATCGTCTCGATTGATAACCTGAACGGAATTTTGCGAGGTGACGCCCTGTGCCAGATGCTCGATCGTCCGTCTGTCAACATCCGGCCACTAGGCCGTTCGGAAAGCATTACGATTGAGAACCGGGCCACCGTAGTCGCCAATGGGAACAATCTCCAACTGTCCGGTGACATTGTGAGGCGGGCGATCTCCTGCATGATGGATGCTGGTATGGAGGACCCGAACTTTCGAACTTTCAATTTCCATCCGGTGACGCGGGTGCTTGAAGATCGGGGCAAATACATTGCGGCGGCGCTGACCGTCGTACGTGCCTATTTCGTTGCTGGAATGCCTGATCGATTGCCAAAGCTTGGATCGTTCGAAGAATGGTCTGACCTTATAAGATCGGCACTTGTCTGGCTGGGTAAAGCCGATCCTTGCGCGACGATAGAAGCTGCCCGCGACAATGATCCTGAGCGTTCAAACTTCGTCAGTGTCATGATCGCCTTACGTGATGATGTAGGTTTCGAAAAGCCACTCAGCACAGGTGAATTGATCGGGGAGGCGATAGGTTCAGCATCTGGCCTTTTCGACGGTACGGTCAAGCTTGAAGCGATGAGGCTTGCTAAGCCGGCGTTGCGCGCCGCGTTAATGGTCATTGCGGGCGATCGTGGCAGCATATCGAACCTTCGCCTCGGACATTGGCTAGCTCGCCATCATGGACGCATCATCGATGGATGCCGGCTGGAGGGGGCCAATGACAAGATTGCGAACCAGAAGCGCTGGAAAATCGTCCAAGTTGGCAAGCCCTAGGCAGTGGTCCAGAATGAGATGACAGTTACCGGAGTTCCGGGGTTCCCGGGGTTATTTCGAGCGAGCTATGGAATTTAGCTCCTCTCCCTTTTTTCAGCCTATGACCATAAATTCTCCGGTATCTCCGTATCTCCGGTAGTTCTTTACCCCCTCTCGGCTTGTGGAAACCAAGCCCCAAAGACACGCCACTTCCCCAGAATTTTCCTGCGCAGGCATCCCTCGACTAGGCTGCTTCGCCTTCGTCAGGCGGGAACGGAACTAAGACAAACTCCAGAAAACCTACAAAAATCAAGACTTTATGGCTCTCTCGGGCGATTATCAGCGCTCCCGAACAAATATCCGAGCAAATATGCCCGCGAACCGCCCGCCCGCCGCTAAGCTCGCGCCTACCCAGCGCAGCGCCGTTACCAACGGCCGCAAGCTGTTCATCGAGGGAGACGGGAACAGCCCTTGGTCTCGTCGGTACAAGGACCTGTGCTCGGAGCACGCGAGCGACCTTGGCGGGGCAGAGGCGTTGTCCCAATCCCAACTCTCCCTCATCCGCCGCGCCGCCACGCTGTCGGTCCAACTCGAACAGATGGAAGGCCGATTGTCGGAAGGCCTCGACGCCGACATGGACCTCTTCGGCCGGCTGGCCGGACACCTTCGCCGAATCTTGGAAACATTGGGGATCGAGCGCAAGGCCAAGAACGTCACACCCACCCTCCAGCAGTATCGCGCCCAGCGGCAGGCAGGTGGCCTGTGATCCACGAGACGATCGACGATGCCCTAGCTGACCCGCTCTTGCTCGGAGCCGCCCTTGGCGATCTCGCGTCATGGGCAACGTGGCGCTCCATCTTTCGCGCCGCGTGGGGTCAGCCCCTCACGGAGGATGAGCTAGACCTCTTCGCCGAACTGGCAGGGCCAGGTCGATCCCCGCCCACCGAGCGCGTCCGTGAGCTTTGGGTTTTGGCAGGCAGAAGAGGCGGCAAGTCGAGGGCAGCAGCCCTCATCGCCAGCTACATCGCGACACTCGACCATTCGGGCAAGCTCGCTCCCGGCGAAACTGGCTTCATTGTCGTGATGTCTCCGACGAAGGACCAGTCCAAGACAATCTTCAATTACATTAAGGCCTTCTTCGCCGCCTCCCCAGTCCTGCGCCAGATGGTCGTCAACCACAACAGCGACGAGATCGAACTGGACAACCGCATCACGATCGCGGTTACAACCAACTCCTTCCGCACAGTTCGCTCCCGGACCTTGCTCGCGGCCATCTTCGACGAAACGGCATTTTGGCGCGACGAGACCTCCGCAAACCCCGACCAAGAAATTTATCGGGCCACCATCCCGGCGCTGATCACCACCGGCGGCATGTTGATCGGCATTTCCAGCCCCTACAGGAAGATCGGCCTGATCTACCAAAAGCACCGCGACAACTTCAACAAGGACGGCCCGGTGTTGGTCATCAAGGCCGACACGCGCCGGCTCAATCCGACGATCGACCAAGCTCGGATCGACGAGGAGTATGCAGCCGATCCCGAAGCAGCGGCTTCCGAGTGGGGCGGCAATTTCCGCAACGACATTTCCGCGCTCCTTGACGATAACTCCATTGACCGGGCGATCGATCCGAACCGCCCGATCCAGCTTCCGCCGCAGCGCGAGCACGACTATTTCGCCTTCGTCGACGCCAGCGCCGGACGTCATGACGCCTTCTCAATGTGCATCGGCTACACCGAAGGCTCGCGCTTCGTCGCCGCCGCGATCGTCGGCCGCAAACCGCCCTTCGACCCGAACAACGTTGCCGAAGAATTCGCCAAGCTGGCGAAGGACTATGGCTGCTCCAGCGTCACCGGCGACAACTATTCGGGCGAATGGGTCGTAAGCGCGTTCGAAGCGGCAGGCATGGCCTATGTCCGCGCGCCGGTCCCGAAGAGCCAGCTTTACGTCGAGGCAGTGCCTTCCTTCGTCCGTGGCGCGATCTCGTTTGCCGACCTGCCAATTTTGGTCCGGGAGCTCCGCCTCCTCGAAAGGCGCACCCACCGCTCCGGTAAGGACAGCGTCGACCATCCCACTTCTGGCTCGGACGATTACGCCAACGTTTTGTGCGGGTGTCTTTACATCGCGAAGAACGATGCCGACGCACCGCAGATGCAGGTCGGACGATACGGCGCTGGGTCCGGGGGCATCCCTGTCGGCTATCATGAGCCGGCGCCAGAAAATGGATCCATGCTGTTCAGCGGCGTCGACTACATCAACACCGGCGACGGCAGCATGGACCGCGATTCAATGCGGAACTCCTTCCGTGACGCTTACCTCAACCTCATCAAAACTCAGGAGTAAAACGCCATGCGGCACCTAATCCAAGGAACAACACCAGCAACGTTGAGGGCCGCTGGCGTAAGGCATTTGAACCATGAGAAAAACGTCCCGGAATTCGACCTTCTGGGCGCGGGCATCGAGCGCATGGGCGAGCTCCATTCGGCCTTGGCCAAAGTCCGGTCCACCACCGATCGCCGCCAAACACCGGAAGCGCGAGCGTTCGAATACAGAAAGTTGCACGATCAAGCGTTGGCAAAGATCGGGTTGATCACCCAGCAGGCGCGGAAAGCCCTGAGCGATCGCCGCGAACGCCTCCGCACGGAAGCCTTCGAAAAGTCGGGCCTGAACGGCAAATTTCCTCAGGCCGATGAGGTTCGGCAGGTGTTGCGCGGCCTTTCGCAAAAGGAACGCGATGCCGAAATCAACGCCGCCATCGATCGCGGCGAATATTGGGTCATTGCCTGCATCAGGGGTCAGTCGCCGTTGCTCACCGGCAAGATCGGCCTTCCAATGTCGGTCATCGAAGACTTGATTATTTCGCGAACATCGCCGGCACTCGACACCGAGCTTGAGGACCTCAAAATTGCCGAGACACACCTCAACATCGCGGTCGACACATTCGCCCGCGAAGCCGAACGGATGCGCGATGTCGAAGCGGAAGGCCGCGCCTTTGAGGACGCCAAGGCGATGACTGAAGCCACCGCCGCTTTCGAGAAAGCACTGGGAACGCCGGCGCAAACGTGAGCGTCACGTTCGTTCCAGGGGGGGTCGCGCGCGCGAGAGCGGGCTCGTCGGACTAGAACAAACGAAATTTCTTATAAATCCCACTCCACCATTCGGACGGTTTGGTAGCGCGGACGATTGGAATACAAATTGCTTCCATAGCGGCGATTGCTTCCTTCATCTTGTCGGCAATCACGTCAGGATCGCTCGTACCCGCCCATATTTTATTGTCGAACGATCGGCTTGTTTCGGGATTCAACCCGCGTTCATCTCTGAAGAGCGCCTGGTACCTCGTCGCTGCTGTTGCGCGAAAAGTTCGGACAGCTTCATCTACCGGGCGGAATGCGTCTGATGCTGAATCACCGAACAAAGCTCTCATCCGAAATCGATAAGAAAAGAATTCCGACCAAAATTCGGATTGGGAATTAAACCTTGCTAATGGAACAAACAGATGGTTTCGGCGATCCGTCTCTCGTTCAGTTTCGCCTTCTTCTTTCGCTCGGCCCTCGCCCTCCTGAGAGTACGACATTGGCGACCTCAGCACATTCATCTTGTGTTCGGCCTCGTAGAATATCTCGATGACTTTTTGGCATAGCTCGATGTCGCGCTTGCCGGTCATCTCTCGCTTCCACGCGTGGAGACCATCGAAGGCAGCGTATATGCCGGCCCCCGTAGCGACGGCAGTCAATACCGATTGAATCGTGTCTAGCACAGCACCCTCCCGCGAAGCGCTATCCTACTGAGTCTCGAATACGTGGCTAGCCCCATCTATCTCTGTGCAGGACGCGCGCGGACGATCCGGCGCACCGGATACACAGGGCGAGGCGAACGCCTGCCTACGGCCGTAGTTTTCGATCTTAGCAAAAACGCTGACCGGGTTCCCTCACACTCCCATATGGAGCACCGGGAGCACAGTGGAGCACATTCGGATAACAAGATAACATGGGAGCACGGGCAAAGCAGCGTAACTCGTTGATTTCGCTAGAGAAGGAACTTTAGCGCAAAGGTAAACGGCTTTCGAGTTGACATCATATGTGCAAAGATCGGCAATTGAATTGCCGTTATATGCAGATCGGAGATACCGCGAAGCACCAAGTAAACCATTGAAAACATTGGAGAATTACTCTTCATTTAGGCAGTTCAATCAGTTCGGCGTCCAAACCCGAGCTGCAGAACTTCTATAACGGCTGCGGTGTCCAAACCCGCAGCCAACCTTCTAGCGGCTCCGGCTTCCAATCCCGAAGCCACCTTCACTAACGGCTGCGGGGTCCAAACCCGCAGCCAACCCATTTAACTTAGGGAGCGCAAAAAATGAACGCAGCAAGAGCCGTCGCAAAGAAGACGATCGAAGACAAGCAGGCGGAGCTTCGAAAGGAGGTCTTTGGCCTATTAGACCCCGAGCTTACATGGTCGCGAAAAACGGCGAAGGGGTTCACCACCATTCCTCGCACCATGCCACTCATCGGCGCAATCATGGATGCGTTATCTGGCAAGGGTAAGCCGGTCGCTAGGACGTTCCTAGAACTTTGGTGCAGGAGTAATGATGATGGTTTCGTGACCCTGAGCAAGCAAGCAGAAACGGCGTTCGCCTCCGGCTTCTCCGGCGAGCGGACAGTGTCTACATGGAAGGAGCGGGTGAGGAGATTGGAAGAATTGGGATTTCTGATCACCAAGCCAGGTGTGTCAGGTAACCTGCACTACGTCCAATTATGGAACCCATACATCGTCATCAAATATCATAAGGGTCAGGACACTCAGGGCTTTCGAGCCGATCTCTATCATGCGCTATTCGAGCGCGTGCAGGATATCGGGGCGCGAGACCTGGACTGATTCCCGCCAAACTGCCGATTTTATATTTGGTCGGATATTTGTTCCATCGAAACGGTCTGTGACCATCTCGAAATAACAGATAGCGATTTCAATGAGTTACTTGGTACGCCCAAGGGGAATCGAACCCCTGTTCCCGCCGTGAGAGGGCGGTGTCCTGACCGCTAGACGATGGGCGCGTTCAAGAACCGGCGATATAGGCTGACGGCTGGCAAAAAGCAACTAGGCTTAAGGCTGCCTGTCGCGCCGGTGAAATATCCGCTGCAAGCCTAGCGTTTTGGCTCGATCAGGTCCCAGAGATTGCCGTAGAGATCAGCGAAAACCGCCACAGTGCCATAGGTCTCGTGCCGGGGCGCCTCACGGAATTCGACGCCCTTTTCGAGCATCAGCGCATGGTCACGGGCAAAATCGTCGGTTTCGAGGAACAAAAAAACCCGCCCGCCGGCCTGGTTGCCGACGGCGTCCGTTTGCGCATCGCCGGATGCTTCGGCCAGAAGCAGCCGCGCCCCCTGCCCGTTGCCTGGCGTGATCGTGACCCAGCGTTTGCCGCCGCCGAGATCGACATCTTCGGTGAGGACAAAACCCAGCCGGTCGACATACCAGGCGATCGCCTCGTCATAATTTGCGACGACGAGCGCGACCGTGGCAATGCTGCGGTGTTCGGCAAAACCGGTCATTTGTTCCTGATCGAAAAACGGCCGACGATGCGTCGTTCGGTGATGTCATAGACGAAGATGGCGCGGCTGCCGTCTGCCAGCTCGGCGTCGATCGACAGGCGATTGCCGGAGAGCGATTGACTGACCACCCTGGCGCCGACCGGCAGCACGATGTCGCCATTGACCGGTTCGCCGATCGGCACCTGGATGTCGCTGCTCAGCGGAGGGCTGACAGGCGGTGCATTGCGCGCTTTGTAGACAAGCGCCGCGATCACCACCATAAGGGCGAGGAACAGCAGGCCGAGATTGATGGCGACGAAGCGGACGAGCTTCCTCCGCACCTTTTCGACCTCGGGGTCGAGCGGCTTTTCCTCGTCTTCGTCGGCAAGCGGCTGGGCCATGGCAGCAGATTCCGGAACTGTTTTCGATGAGCGCTCATAACGAAGAGGTCAGACAATTAATAGGGGCCAGACAGATCGTGCTGGAGGCCGGCGCCGATGCGGCCGGCCAACGGCTCGACCAATGGCTGGCGGCCAGGCTCGGCCCCGACATGTCGCGCAGCCGGGTGCAGATGCTGATAAAGCAGGGCGCGGTCAGGATCGGCGGCAGGCCAGCCAGCGAGACGAAGCGCAAGATGGCACAAGGTGACAGCGTGTCGGTCGACATGCCGGAGCCGGAACCGGCGGAGCCGCAAGGCGAAGATATTGCGCTGGATGTCCTCTACGAGGACAGCGAGCTGATCGTCATCAACAAGCCGGCCGGGTTGGTCGTGCATCCCGGCGCCGGCAACTGGACCGGCACGCTGGTCAACGCGCTGATCCATCATTGCGGCAACAGCCTGTCGGGCATCGGCGGGGTGAGACGGCCGGGCATCGTCCATCGCCTCGACAAGGAGACCAGTGGCGTCATGGTCGTCGCCAAGACCGATCGCGCCCACAAGGCGTTGTCGGAGGCCTTTGCCGACCACGGCCTGACCGGCGATCTCGAGCGCGCCTATCTGGCGTTGGTCTGGGGCATACCGGCAAGGCCGACGGGGATGGTCGACGCGCCGCTCGGCCGCGCCGCCGACCGGGTACGCCGCGCCGTGGTGCCGCAAGGCCGCGACGATGCCCGCCACGCCATAACGCATTTCACCGTCATTGAGCGCTTTGGCGAGCAGCAGCAGGAATTCGCCACGGCGAGCCTGGTCGAATGCCGGCTGGAAACCGGTCGCACCCACCAGATACGCGTCCACATGGCCCATATCGGCCATCCGGTGATTGGCGACCCCGAATACGGCCAGGCTTTCCGCACCAAGGCCAACCGGTTGCCTGCGCCGCTAACCAGCAAAGTGAAAGCATTTCCGCGACAAGCGTTGCACGCCCGCCTCCTTGCATTTCGGCATCCGGATACCCATTTAACGATGAGGTTCGAAGCACCGATACCGTGGGACATGGAGAACCTCGTCGACGGCTTCCGCAAGCTTTGAACCACCACCTGAAAACCTGACCGGCGTTGTTCACTTCAGCGTGACACACTGTTTCGTGTTGAACAAATGCCTGTCTTTCTGGTTTTGTTCCTATATATGTCGGTTGGCGCGAATGTGCCTTTGGCATTCGCGCCACATGCCTGCCGCGTTTCGGGGGCATCACTCCAATAGAGAGGGGGCGCTATAATGGCCCAGTCACTACCCAGTATCGTTTCCGGCGAAGGCGGCCTCAGCCGCTACCTGGAAGAAATCCGCCGTTTTCCGATGCTTCAGCCGCAGGAAGAGTACATGCTCGCCAAGCGCTACGCCGAGCATGAGGACACCACGGCTGCGCACAAGCTCGTCACCAGCCACCTTCGGCTCGTCGCCAAGATCGCCATGGGCTATCGCGGCTACGGCCTGCCGATCGGCGAGGTGATCTCGGAAGGCAATGTCGGCCTGATGCAGGCCGTCAAGAAATTCGAACCGGAGCGCGGCTTCCGTCTCGCCACCTATGCGATGTGGTGGATCAAGGCCTCGATCCAGGAATACATCCTGCGCTCGTGGAGCCTGGTTAAGATGGGCACCACCGCCAACCAGAAGCGCCTGTTCTTCAACCTGCGCAAGGTGAAGGGCAAGATCCAGGCGCTCGACGAAGGCGATTTGAAGCCCGACCAGATCACCGAGATCGCCACCCGGCTGAACGTCTCGGAAGCGGAAGTCGTGTCGATGAACCGTCGTCTGTCGGGCGACGCCTCGCTCAATGCGCCCATCCGGGCAAGCGAAGGCGAATCCGGCGAATGGCAGGACTGGCTGGTCGACGACCACGAAAGCCAGGAAGAGATGCTGATCGAGCAGGACGAGCTGGAAAACCGGCGCGGCATGCTGTCGGGCGCTCTTGCCGTGCTCAACGACCGCGAACGCCGCATCTTCGAGGCGCGCCGCCTCGCCGATGAGCCGTTGACGCTGGAAGAGCTGTCGGCCGAGTTCGATATCAGCCGCGAGCGCGTGCGCCAGATCGAGGTGCGCGCATTCGAGAAGGTGCAGGACGCGGTCAAGGCCGCGGCCAAGCGCCAGATGCAGGCGCTTCGCACCATCGAGGCGCAGCCGGCGGCGTAAAGCCTCCCGATAGAAACAAATAACGGCGGCGCCACGTAACTGGCGCCGCCTGTATTTTAGAGGGTTGCCAGTTCCGCGGCGCCTTCGCGGATGTCCGATCCACTGCCACAAACTGCTCAGTAGCCTCGCCATCGTGTCCGCAGACGATCTCATCGATAGCGGCATTACCGCAATTTTCCCCAAGCCCTGGAAACCGCAACGCTGCAAGCTGTGGCGGCAATGTTCCGGCGCCGACACGGGCTTCCGTTGCAAAATTCCACAAGGCGGCGCTTGCGGCAGGCGGGCGACAACGGGCCGCCGGGCCGCGCCGGGCAGTTGAACTCGTCTGTTCGGAAACGAAAGGCAGTATGACGATGACGATTTCTCCGTTTCTGACCGCTCTCGGATCCGAAGGTCCCCCAGCCGACCGAGCGAAAGACATGGACCTGTATGGATGGCTAATTGGAAGCTGGGAAATGGACACGGTCCACTACCTCGATGACGGGACAATCCAGAAATGGAATGGAGAATGCCATTTTGGCTGGGTGCTCGAAGGCCGCGCGGTTCAGGACGTTTGGATCAGGCCCAAGCGCCCTGCTCCGTCCGCGATGTATGGCACAACCTTGCGCATCTTCGACCCTGGGATCGATGGCTGGCATATCATATGGAACGACCCGCTCAACCGGGATCACTCGCGCCAGATCGGCCGGGCCGAGGGTAAGGACATTGTCCAGCTCGGCAATGACTCGCGCGGTCTGAAAACTCGATGGCGTTTCACTGAGATCACTGCCAACAGCTTCCATTGGATCGGCGAGGAAAGATCTTCCGAGAGCGATCCTTGGCAAATCACGTATGAACATTTAGCCCGCCGAACAAAACCCTGACGCTGGACTAAACACTTAGCTGGCGTCTGCGCCGCTCCTCATCCGGCTGCCGCCACCGTCTTCCCGCATGGACCTCTCGGATTCAAACATCGCAAAAATCGAATCTGGATCAATAACTTGGATGACCATCGCAGAGTTTGAATGGCATTGTAGTGCCAACGACCCATCTCCTCACAGGCAATCGAGCGGAAATTTCAGATAGCGCCGCCCGTTGGATTCCGGTTCCGGCAGGCGTCCGCCATTCATATTGACCTGCAGCGCGTGCAGGATCAGCCGCGGCATCGGCAACGTCCTGTCGCGGGCTTGGCGGAGCGCGACGAAGTCGGCTTCCGTCTTGCAGCCGGCAACATGGATGTTGCCGCCTTTCTGTTCCGCGACCGTGCTTTCCCAGCGCGCTTCGCGGTCACCCGGCTGGTAGTCGTGACCGACGAACAGACGTGTCTCGTCCGGCAGTGCCAGGATGTCCTCGATCGAACGCCAGAGCCGCTCGGCGCTGCCGCCGGGAAAGTCTGCCCTTGCGGTGCCGCTGTCCGGCATGAACAGCGTGTCGTGGATGAAGGCGGCGTCGCCGATGACGTAAGTAATCGAGGCCAGGGTGTGGCCCGGCGAAAACAGCACTCTTGCCGGAAGGCCGCCGACCGAAAAAGTCGCGCCGTCGGCGAACAGCCTGTCCCATTGCGAACCGTCGGCGGGGAATTCCGGCCAGTTGTAGATCACCTTCCACAATTTCTGGACGTCGATGATCCTCTCGCCGATTGCCGTCGGCGCTCCGGTTCTCCCCCTCAGATAATGGACGGCGGACAAATGGTCGGCATGCGGATGCGTGTCGAGGATCCACTCGACCTCCAGCCCGCTTTCCCTGACGAAGTCGAGCAGGGCGTCGGCGTTTTTCGTTGCCGTTGCACCGGACCTTTCGTCGAAGTCGAGCACCGGATCGATGATGGCGCATTTGCGGGTCGCCATGTCGGCGACCACATACTGGACGGACCCGCTCGGCTTGTCATAGAAGCCGGTGACCTGCGACCTAGCCGATAATGCGTCCAATCCCAGCCCCCTTGATCTCTCACCGTGGCAGGAATGATTTTCTCAGCCACGGCAAATGAAAGGCATGGTTGTCCGTCAACCAGGCGTCGTCAAGCACCCCGTGCTCACACGGCTAGGAAAACCAAAAATTTCTCCGTGCCGCCTCTGCCTGCTCAGGCGGAAGGCTGCTTGGTTTTCCTGAGATATGGCAGGATTGTCTCGTAGGCGCCGAAGCGCTTGATGGCATCCTCATTCGAGACAGCAGCGGTGATGATGACGTCCTCGCCCTGCTTCCAGTTCGCCGGCGTCGCCACCTGGTGCTTGGCGGTCAGTTGCATGGAATCGATGGCGCGCAGGATTTCGTCGAAGTTGCGGCCCGTCGTCATCGGATAGGTGAGGACCAGCTTGATCTTCTTGTCGGGCCCGATGACGTAGACCGAACGCACCGTGGCATTGTCGGCGGGCGTGCGGCCCTCCGAGCTCTCGCCGGCACCCGCCGGCAGCATCTCGTAAAGCTTGGCGACCTTGAGATCCTTGTCGCCGATCAGCGGGTAGTTCACCGAATGGCCGGTCGCCGTCTTGATGTCGTTCTGCCACTTTCCATGGCTTTCGACGGGATCGACCGAGATGCCGATGATCTTAACGTTGCGCTTCCTGAACTCGCCTTCGAGCCCGGCCATCGTGCCGAGTTCGGTTGTGCAAACCGGCGTAAAGTTCTTCGGATGGCTGAACAATACCGCCCAGCCGTCGCCGATCCATTCATGGAAGCTGATCGGTCCTTGCGTGGTCTCAGCGGTGAAGTCCGGCGCGATATCGTTGATGCGGAGGCTCATGACATGTCCCTACCTTGTGAGTGCAGATCGCAGCCGGCGTTGACCGGCGCTGCTTTTGCCTTTCTACCACTCCGGCGTCATCCTTCAAACGGCTGTTGCGCCGGCATCGAGGCCGGCGGCGAAATATTTTCATTGCTTCTCGGCAAATGCAGCAGGAATTTTCGCTGCGCTGGCTCAGGCCTTGCTCACTGCTAACGTCGTCGTCAGGTCTTCCATGCGCTGGGCCAACGCGCCGAGCGCCCCGGTCAGCACGGAATCGTTCTTGTCGGCCTTGGTCAGTGCGTCGTCGCGCGTCTTGCGCAGCGTCAGCACTTCGCTTTCCATGCCCTTGACCCGCTTTTGCAGTTCTGAAAGCTCGTCCATGACCATGATGCCGGCCATCACGGTCAGCCTCTGGTCGCCGATCTCGCCAAAAGAATCCTTCAGATGCGAGACATAGCGGTCGAAGCGCTCGGCAAGATCGATCAGATGCTCTTCCTGGCCCTCGTCGCAGGCCATCCGATACTGCTTGCCGTCGATGGAAACCGTGACTTGTGCCATTGGCCTACCTGTCCAGTACCGCGCGGATGGTCTCCATGGCTGTCACCAGCCTTCGCGACACTTCCTTGTTGGCATCTTCCAGCCGTTCGGCGCGGGCCTCGGAATTGTCGAGTTCCTGCGCCAGCCGCGAGCGGTCGGCGTTCATCCGCTGCACTTCGGCCTCGGCTTCCGAATAGTCCCGCTCGTGCTCGAGCTTGGCCGCGACGGCGTTTTCCAGCCCTTCGATGGCCTTACCCAGCCTGGCAATGACTTCCTTGAGGGTCGTTTCCCCGGTCATGGCTTTCGTCCTGCGCCCTGCCCATCACCGAATCATCCACGTTCAGAACGCGTTATCCCTGAAACATTACGCGCCGTGTGAACCGCACGTCAATAAAGCGATCGCGACTGTCCCCTGCTAACGCTAATGTAAGTGGTGCATGGCCATCACAAGACCGGCAAAAGCACACCGATTTGTTGACTAAAAGGCCGCGCCTGCTATGTGTCGCGCACCCTTTTCAAGGGCTTTCCCAAGGCCCAAACCCCCATTTTGGAGGAAGCATGACCTCGCGCGAACAACATGACCGGATGGCCAATGCGATCCGTTTTCTCGCCATGGACGCCGTCGAGAAGGCAAACTCCGGCCACCCCGGGCTGCCCATGGGCTGTGCCGACATCGCCACCGTGCTGTTCACCCGCTTTCTCAAATACGATCCGAAGAACCCGCATTGGCCGGATCGCGACCGCTTTATCCTGTCGGCCGGCCACGGCTCGATGCTGCTTTACTCGCTGCTCTATCTGAACGGCTACGAAGACATCACCATCGACCAGATCAAGCAGTTCCGCCAATTGGGGTCGAGGACCGCGGGCCACCCGGAATACGGCCATGCCGCCGGCATCGAGACGACGACGGGCCCACTCGGCCAGGGCCTTGCCAATTCGGTCGGTTTCGCGCTCGGCGAGCGCATCATGAATGCCGCTTTCGGCAACGATCTCGTCGACCACTACACCTATGTGCTGGCCGGTGACGGCTGCCTGATGGAAGGCGTGTCCCAGGAAGCCATCGCGCTTGCCGGACATCTGAAGCTGAACAAGCTGATCGTCTTCTGGGACAACAACAACATCTCCATCGACGGCCCGGTGTCGCTGGCCGACAACACCGATCAGGTCGCCCGCTTCCAGGCGTCCGGCTGGAACGCCAGCCATATCGACGGCCAGGACCCGGAAGCGATCGCCTATGCCATTGAAGCGGCCCGCCACTCCGACAAGCCGACGATGATTGCCTGCAAGACGACGATCGGCTTCGGCGCGCCGACCAAGGCCGGTACCAACAAGGCGCATGGCTCGCCGCTCGGCGCCGAGGAAATCGCCGGCGCCAGAAAATTCTTCGGCTGGGATTATCCGCCGTTCGAGGTTCCGGCCGATATCCTCGACGCATGGCGTACCGCCGGCCGGGCCGGCGTCAAGGCGCGCACCGACTGGGAAAGCCGCCTTGCCAAGGCCGACACCAAATTGCGCGGCGAATTCGAACGCCGCATCGGTGGCACGCTGCCGGCCAACTTCGATGCTGTCATTGGCGATTACAAGAAGAAGCTCGCCGCCGACAAGCCGAAGGTCGCCACCCGCAAATCGTCGGAAATGGCGCTGGAGGTCATCAACGGCGCCGTGCCCGAAACCATCGGCGGCTCGGCCGATTTGACCGGCTCCAACAACACCAAGACCAGCCAGACCAAGAACATCACTGCCGACGATTACGGCCAGCGCTATGTCCACTACGGCATTCGCGAGCACGGCATGGCGGCCGCGCTCAACGGGCTGACGCTGCATGGCGGCATTGTCGCCTATGGCGGCACCTTCATGTGCTTTTCCGATTATGCCCGTCCGGCGATGCGGCTTGCCTCGTTGATGGGCATCCGCTCGATCTTCGTCATGACCCATGATTCCATCGGCCTTGGCGAAGACGGCCCGACCCATCAGCCGGTCGAGCATCTGGCAGCACTTCGCGCCATCCCGAACCACAATGTCTTCCGCCCGGCCGACGCGGTGGAAACCGCGGAATGCTGGCAGCTGGCCATTGAATCGGAAAAGACGCCTTCGACTTTGGCGCTGACCCGGCAGAACCTGCCGACGGTACGCAACGACTTCGTTGCGGAAAACCTCTCCAGCCGCGGCGCCTATGAACTTGCCGCCGCAAGTGGCGAGGCGGCGGTGACAATCTTCGCTTCGGGCTCCGAGGTCGAGATCGCCCTGGCCGCGCGCGAGGCGCTGGAAAAGCACGGCCATGCTACCCGCGTCGTCTCGGTGCCGTGCTTCGAATTGTTCGACAAGCAGAGCGCCGACTATCGCAGCAGGATGATCGGCAATGCGCCGCTCAAGATTGCCATCGAAGCCGGCATCCGTCAGGGCTGGGATTATTTCATCGGCACCGAAGGCATCTTTATCGGTATGACCGGCTTCGGCGCCTCCGGCACGATCGAACAGCTCTATCCGCATTTCGGCATCACCGCCGAAGCAACGGTGAAGGCGGCGGAAGCCCGTCTGCACGGCAAATGAAATTAAGCCCCGATCCGCAAAGGCTGGCATAGCGGTTTTGCCGGCCGGCGGAGCACTAATCGATTTAAATCCGAGCCTCGGCGGCTGGATTCTTTGCCCGTCCGCCGTTATGAAGCTGCGGACTTGATCTTCGGCCCCCAACTCCCAGGGAGAGAACAATGACCGTCAGAGTTGCCATCAATGGATTCGGCCGCATCGGCCGCAACATCCTGCGCGCCATCCACGAATCCGGCCGCAAGGATATCGACGTCGTCGCCGTCAACGATCTCGGCCCGGTCGAGACCAACGCGCATCTGCTGCGCTTCGACAGCGTGCATGGCCGCTTTCC
The DNA here is from genome assembly GCF_000503055.1 of Mesorhizobium sp. LSHC420B00. Lineage (GTDB taxonomy): Bacteria > Pseudomonadota > Alphaproteobacteria > Rhizobiales > Rhizobiaceae > Mesorhizobium. Next base: position 82,984 of record NZ_AYVY01000020.1, read on the forward strand.
GCATGAGGTGACGGTTGACGGCGATCAGATCATCGTCGGCAAGGAAAAATTCAAGGTCACCGCGATCAAGGATCCGACGCAACTGCCGTGGAAGGAACTCGGCATCGACATCGCGCTCGAATGCACCGGCATCTTCACCGCCCGCGACAAGGCCGCCGCCCATCTGACCGCCGGTGCCAAGCGCGTTCTCGTCTCCGCTCCGGCGGAGGGGGCCGACCTCACCGTCGTCTATGGCATCAATCACGACAAGCTGACCAAGGACCACATCGTCATCTCGAACGCCTCCTGCACCACCAACTGCTTGGCGCCGCTGGCGGCCGTGCTGAATGAGGCCGTCGGCATCGAGAAGGGCATGATGACGACGATCCACTCCTATACTGGCGACCAGCCGACGCTGGACACCATGCACAAGGACCTCTACCGCGCCCGCGCCGCCGCGCTTTCGCAGATTCCGACCTCGACCGGTGCCGCCAAGGCCATCGGCCTGGTACTGCCCGAGCTCAAGGGCAAGCTCGACGGCATCTCCATCCGCGTGCCGACCCCGAACGTCTCGCTGGTCGATTTCAAGTTCATCGCCAAGCGGTCGACCACCGTCCAGGAAATCAACGACGCGGTAATCGCGGCTTCGAACGGCAAGCTGAAGGACATCCTTGCCGTCACTCGTCATCCCAATGTTTCTATCGACTTCAACCACGATCCGCACTCCTCGATCGTGGCGCTCGACCAGACCAAGGTCATGGACGGCAATTTCGTTTCGGTGCTGGCCTGGTACGACAATGAGTGGGGCTTCTCCAACCGCATGGGCGACACCGCTGTCGCCTTCGGCAAGACCATCGCCTGATCGCAGAACCATCTTCTCGACTTGGACAACGCCCGGCTCAGTCCGGGCGTTTTTCGTTGCAGCACGCCCCCCCGAGGCAGCCTCAGCTGCTCGGAGGTGCCAAAACATTCGACTATCGGCAGCGTAGGGCGAAAAGCCGCGCTGCTGCCTTGCAGCGGCCATGTCTTCGCCCCACTCTCCCGTGATGCCGGAGCATATCGACTAGGGGCGACCAACGAATGGAGCATGGTATCTATCTGGTGACGCTCGTTGGCGCAGCACTTGTCGTTGCCGCCGCGTTTTCGAGCCTGATCGCCTTCCGTTTCGGCGCCCCCCTCCTGCTGCTGTTTCTCTGCATCGGCCTTGCCACCGGAACCGACGGTCTCGGCATCCATTTCGACAATGCCCGATTTGCCTATTTTGCCGGCTCATTGGCGCTGGCGGTCATCCTTTTCGATTCCGGCTTCGGCACGCCGCTCAATGCCTTGCGGCAGGCGGCCGGGCCGGCGCTGTCGCTGGCGACCTTCGGCGTCCTTTTGACCACTGGCTTGTTCGGCGCCGCCGCCTATTATTTGCTCGACCTGACATGGCTGGAATCCTTCCTGCTCGGTGCCGCCGTCGCCTCGACCGACGCCGCGGCGGTGTTCTTCCTGCTGCGCGCCGGCGAGATCAATTTGCGCGAGCGCGTGCGTTCGACGCTCGAAGTGGAATCCGGCACCAATGACCCGATCGCCATCTTCCTGACCATCACGCTGGTCGAGGTCATCGCCGCCAACACCCACCCCGAGGCCAAGGTGCTGGTTACCGATCTTGCCGTCGGTTTCCTTGTCAACATGGGGCTCGGTGCGGTCATCGGTATTCTCGGCGGCATGGCCATCGTGCGCCTTGTCGATCGCCTCAATCTAGATCACGGCCTGCTGCCGATCTTCGTGCTGACGCTGTCGCTGATGGTGTTTGCCGCCGCCGGCGCCGTCGGCGGCTCCGGCTTCCTGGCGGTCTATCTCGCCGGCCTCATCGCCGGCAATTCCGATATCCGGGCTGTCACCATCCTCAAGCGCTTTCAGGACGGGATGTCGTGGTTGGCGCAGATCATCATGTTCCTGATCCTCGGCCTGTTCGCGACGCCTTCGCAATTTCCGGCGATCCTGGTGCCGGCGGTGCTGCTCGGACTGTTCCTGATATTTGTCGCACGGCCAGTCGCCGTCTGGCTATGCCTGGTGCCGTTCCGTCTGCCACGCCCGGAAGTCGCCTTTGTCTCATGGGTTGGCCTGCGTGGCGCCGTGTCGATCCTGCTTGCTATCACGCCGCTGCTCGGCGGTCTTGAGAACGGCCGCCTCATCTTCAACACCGCCTTCATCATCGTGCTGGTCTCTCTGGTCATCCAGGGATGGACCGTCGGGCCGCTGGCGCGCCGCCTCGGCCTTATCGTGCCGGCCCGCCTGGGACCGCTCGACAAGGTCGAATTGGAACTGCCGGGCTCCGCCCATCATGAGCTTCTTGCCTACCGTGTGGCACCCGGCAGCCCGGTGGCGCGGGGCGAACGCATTCCGCGCTGGGCGCGGCCGTCGCTTGTGCTGCGAGACGGACGCTCGATGCGCTTCCAGGATATGGGCCGGCTGGCGGCTGGCGATCATGTCTACATCTTCGTGCCGGACCGCTATCCGCGCCTGCTCGACAAGCTGTTCGCCAGCCGTGCCGTGGTCGATCCCGAGGATGCGGATTTCTTCGGCGCCTTTGCCGTCGATCCGTCACGCTCCGCCGAGGAACTGGAGACCGCCTACGCGCCGGGCCTGACCGAAGCGGAACGCAAGCTCACCATTGGCGATCTGGTCACGGCGCGGCTCGGCGGCCACGCCGAATATGCCGACCGCGTGCTGCTCGGTCCGATCGAGCTGATCGTCCGCGACGTCGACGACAAGGGCAGGATCACCGGCCTTGGCCTATCCTTCGAGCCGACCGCGCCGGTGGCACGCGTTCCGGTGTTCCTCAGCGCCGGCGAAATCCGCGACCGTATCGCCGCCTTCATCCGCAACCGGCGCAAGCCGGCCGAAGCGCGAGCGGTCGAGGCGGTGGCCGAAATGGAACCGGTTCCGCAGCCCGTGGTGGAAAAGACAACTGGCGAAGGCTGACCGCGTCGACCCGAGCCGCGGAGCCCTGCCGCGAGGCTGAAGAATGGTTCGGCAACTGGCGTGGCGAGTCCATGTGGTCCGACATCGCCGGAAATCATCCCGATCGGCCGGCTGCGAGGGCATCTGGCCGAACAGTCGCCAATTCTCCGTGGCTGTACGGCGCGCCATAGGGGGCAGCTTAATTGTTGCGGGCCGCAACGAACTGCGCCGCTTGTTTCAGAAGCGCGGCTTGTTCGCCATAGGGCTCGAGCAGCGCATGAGCTTGGTCGACGAGGCCATGGAGCTGGTCCCGCGCCCAGTCCGGTCCGTGCAGCGCGACCAGCGTCGCCTTGCCGGCCGCGGCATCCTTNGGCATCCTTGCCGGTTGCCTTGCCCATCTGATGCGCGTCGGCGGTCAGGTCGAGCAGATCGTCGGCAAGCTGAAAGGCAAGCCCGATCGCCGAGCCGAACTCGGCCAGCCTTTCGCGGTCGCCCGACGGCGCGCCGGCAACGATGGCGCCCGCTTCGCAGGCAAAGCGGATCAGCGCACCGGTTTTCATCGCCTGAAGCCGAATGATGCCAGCCTCGTCCGGCCGGCTTTGTTCGGCCTCGAGATCGAGCATCTGGCCGCCGACCATGCTGCCGGCCCCTGCGGCGCGGGCCAATGCCAGCACCAGCGCTGCCCTGCGCTCGGCCGGCAGCATTGTCGCCTCGTCGGCAAGGATGTCGAAGGCAAGCGTCAACAAGGCGTCGCCGGCAAGAATGGCGGTCGCTTCATCGAAAGCCCTGTGCACGGTCGGCTGGCCACGGCGCATATCGTCATCGTCCATGGCCGGCAGATCGTCATGGATGAGCGAATAGCAGTGCACGCATTCGAGCGCTGCCGCGACGCGCAGCGCCGGCTCGACGTCGGCTGAAAACAGTGCAGAACTTTCCATGACCAGGAAGGGGCGCAGTCGTTTGCCGCCGTTCAGAACGCCATGTCGCATCGCGGCCATCAGGCGTTCCGGCCGCGCGATCTCGCCTGAAAGCGTGCGTCCGTCGAGCAACCGCCTCAGCAGCGCCTCGAGCGGAACTGCCCGGGCAATAAGTGCAGCCTCGAACGCCATTTGGTCGTCTTTCGTCATGGTCGGGAGCGGTAGCCGACACTCAGACGTTGCGCAAGAAGCCAAGCGCCATTATGCCGGGGGCAGGGAGTAGCGCGGATTGGGTGGCTTGGCGGAACCGATCGTCGATCACGAAACCGAAGGGTTGGACATGGCGAGACCGAGACGCGGCAGCCGCATCGGTCTTCAACGCTGGGTCCGGCGCGGCATCGCTGTCGCCATCGTGCTGGCGCTGATGCCGGTGGTTCTGACCTTTCTGTACCTGCCGTCATTCGTGCACCCGGTGTCGACATTGATGCTGAAGGACCTCGCGACGTTTTCCGGCTACGATCGGCGCTGGGTTTCTATCGATGATGTGGCGCCGGTGCTGGCATATTCGGTCATCATGTCGGAGGACGGGCAGTTCTGTTTCCATCGCGGCGTCGATCTAGGCGAGTTGCGCGGCGTCGTCGACGATGCGCTCGCCGGCGAGATGACGCGTGGCGCCTCGACCATCACCATGCAGACGGTAAAGAACCTTTATCTATGGTCGCGGCCGTTGGGCTCGGTCCGTAAGGTCGTCGAACTGCCGCTGGCCGTCTATTTCGATGCGGTGCTGTCGAAACGGCGGATCATGGAGATCTACCTCAACATCGCCGAATGGGGACCGGGCATCTACGGCATCGAGGCCGCCGCCCAACATCATTTCGGCGTCTCGGCAAAACAGCTGTCGCGCCGACAGGCAGCGCTGCTTGCCGTCACCTTGCCGAACCCGATCGTGCGCAATCCGGCGAAGCCCGGGCCGGGACTGAGGCGGCTTGCCGCGTTGATCGAACGGCGCGCGGGCCGCGCCGGCGCCTATGTCGGCTGCCTGCGATAGTGTCAAAAAAAAACACCGCGACGCTGGCCAAAACGCCATCGGGCGTGTATAGGCAGCCGACTTTCTCAGATTCCGGCCCCTGACGTGGCCCTTTCACGAGGGCCGCCGGGGCGTTTTGACCATGTAGTGGAGCATATCCATGGCCGTTCCGAAACGAAAAACCTCTCCGTCGAAGCGCGGCATGCGCCGTTCCGCCGACGCACTGAAGGCCCCGACCTATGTCGAGGACAAGAACTCCGGCGAGATGCGCCGTCCGCACCATATCGACCTGAAGACCGGCATGTATCGCGGTCGCCAGGTGCTGGAGCCGAAGGAAAGCTGAGACAGCTTTCGACGGTTTATTATTGCAAAAGACCGGCTACTGGCCGGTCTTTTTGCGTTCGTCGACAACTGATCGTGTCGACCGGGGCTGACATTGTTGTTTCACGCCGTCTTTGTCCGTGTTTATGGGCCGCACGAAAATTCTTGACGGCGAACGCCGGGCGCACTCTACAAAGATCAGTCCAACCGGAGCCGCCACATGTTCGGTGCCATTCCGCTGCTGATCGTGCCTTTCATTCTCTACAATCTCGGGCTTCTGGGAATATTCGGCAGCGGCGACGACCCGTGGGCGACCGAAATGTTTTCGGTCCGGATGATGTCGGGCGGGGTGTTCTCGATGACCCTCGGCGATCTCATCGTGCTGATCGCATTGATCTTCTTGTTCGTCGAAGTGGTGAAGTCGACGCGAACGACAAATGCCTCGATCATGGACCACCTTTTGTCGACCTTCGTCTTTGTGGCCTATCTGGTCGAATTCCTGCTGGTGAAGGGCGCCGCCCATTCCGTTTTCTTCACACTGATGGTCATAGCACTGATCGACGTGCTGGCCGGCTTTTCGGTGTCGATGCGGTCGGCCAGCCGCGACATCAACATGAATTAAGGATTCCGGCTCAGCCCGGGTCGGCGGTGAAGCCAGCCGCCTCGATGCCAGCGATGGCTGCCGTTTCATCATTGTCCGACGTATCGCCGGAAATGCCGACGGCGCCGATGATCGTGCCAGCCTTATCGCGGATCAGCACGCCGCCGACGACCGGCAGGACGCGTCCGCCCGACACGTCGGAGACGCCGGCTATCAGATGCGGGCGCTCCTTGGCGAAAGCCTCCACCCGGCGCGAGCCCATGCCGATAGCGAGCGCTCCATAGGCCTTGCCGGCCGACATTTGCGGACGCAGGAACGAGGCGCCGTCCTGACGCTGGAACGAGACCAGATGGGCGCCGGCATCGAGCACCGAGACGCCAAGCGGCCTGAGCTTGAGCTCGGCACCCTTGGCAAAGGCGGCGGCGATGATCTCAAGGGCTTTGTCGAGCGTCAGTGCGGTCATGGCCGCCTCCTAAACGCGCCAGTTATCAACCGGCAGAACAGATCGCGGTGAAAACTGTTCCGCGTACGAAACGAAGCAATGCGATCCAAGGAGCGCCGGCTTATTTCTTCTTGGCGCGGGACTTTTTCACCGGCGCCGGAGGCGCATTGGCCAGGTCTTCCGCTTCCTTGGCGAGGCGCAGCGCCCGCAGCTTGTTGGTTTTGGCCTGGCGAGCGTCGCTCTCGGCGACATATTCCGCCATGGCCTTCTGGCGCACCGTGGCTGCCTCTTCCTGTTTCTTGAAACGCAAATCGGCCCGCGCACGGGCAGTGTCCTTAGAGTTCTCGACCAAGAGCGTTATCCAATCCGGTAAATTATCTTCAGTCCCTTGATAGCAGAGCCAGCCCGCAATTGGGAAAATAAGTTGGTCATGGCGCCGGATCGCACCCGACTCGCTCCGCATTGCGGGCGATCACCGCATCGTATGCGGCCTGCAAGGTCGCGCGCACGGTGGGTCCAGATGGGGCGGGAGACGCACCTAGATGCTCGTGGCGCAACTCGTTCATGAACTTATCCCACATCGGCGGGCCGCCTTTTTCCAGAAGCTCGGCACGGATAGAGAGCTCTTCGCTGACCGGGAGCCAGACGCGGCCCCAGGCGCCGAGATGCGCCAGGATCGGCACCAGCGTAATAGCCATTTCGGTCAGGCTGTAGATCGCCTTCTGCTTGTGGGAGGGATCGTCCGCCTTGGTCAGCATGCTGAGCTCCATCAGCCGTTTCAGCCGGTCGGCGAGGATGTTGGAGGCGATGCCCTCCATCGAGCCATTGAGCAGCTCGCGAAAGTGGCGTCTGCCGCCGAAGATGATGTCGCGAAGGATGATCAGGCTCCACCGATCGCCGAACACTTCGAGCGACAGATTGATCGGACATCCGGACCGGCGATCGATGTTCATGCGAATCTCCAAAAACCGGTTGCATTATCGTATCGGTTTTAATATCGTGCAACCGATTGCAAATTGCAATCAGATTCGCGACCCGAGGAGGAAAGCCATGAGAAACGCCGGACACCCCGAAATCGTATCCCAGACGTTCGGCGATCCGGCACATCCGGCGGTATTGTTGATCATGGGCGCCATGGCTTCCATGCTCTGGTGGCCGGAAGCGTTTTGCCGGAAGCTGGCCGGCGAGGGTCGCTTCGTGGTCCGCTATGACAATCGCGATACCGGCCGTTCGACGAAATACGCGCCGGGCGAGCCGCCTTATACATTCGACGACATGGCGGACGATGCCATCCGCGTCCTTGACGACCAGGGAATCCGAAAGGCGCACGTGGTCGGCATGTCGATGGGCGGCGTGATTGCGCAGCTCGTTGCGTTGAAATACCCGTCGCGTGTCACTTCGCTTACGGTGATCAGCAGCTCGCCCTTGGGCATTGATACGTCGCATCTGCCCGGAACCACCGAGGCCTACAGGAAACATTCGGACGAAGGCGCGAAGGTCGACTGGTCTGACCGTGGCCAGGCGGTCGATTTCATCGTCAAGGACGCGTATGCGCTCACCGGCACCGCACGCTCATTCGACGAGCAGCGCACGCGGGCTTTCGTCGAACAGGATTACGACCGGTCCGGCGGCTTTCTAAGCGCCACCAATCATTTCATGCTCAAGAGCGGCGAAGATGGGAGCGGCGAAGATCGGAGCGGCGAGGACTGGACGGGGCGGCTGCACGAGATGAAGATCCCGCTCCTCGTTATCCACGGCACCGACGATCCGATCTTTCCAGTCGAGCATGGCGCCGCTCTTGCCGACGCGGTCGCCGGCGCAAGGCTGGTCCGGATCGAGAGCGGCGGCCACGAGCTGCATCCCGACGACTGGGCCGCGATCATCGATGCCATCGTCACCCACAGCCAAGCCAAATAGTACCAAGCCTGACCTCAACACCGAATTTCCGCGAGACGAACCACCCAAGGAACGACAACCAATGTCCCTGACTATGCATCTTCATCCACTGGCCTCCTTCTGCTGGAAGCCGCTGATCGCGCTCTATGAGAACGGCACGCCATTCACATCCGTTGTCGTCGATCTCGGCAATGAACAGTCGCGCGTGGCGTTTCTGAAATTGTGGCCGCTCGGCAAGATGCCGGTACTGCGTGATGAAGCGCTGGATCGGACCGTGCCGGAATCGACAATCGTCATCGAATATCTCAACGCGTATTATCCTGGGCCGGCCGAACTGATCCCCGCCGATGTCGATCTCGCTCGCCAGACCCGGCTCGCCGACCGCTTCTATGACTTCTACGTCCAGGAACCGATGCAGAAGATCGTCGGCGACCGGCTGCGGCCGGAGGGCAAGACCGATCCGTTCGGCGTCGAGCAGGCGCGCGCCCAGCTGCGCAGCTCCTACGCCGTCATCGAACAGGACATGCAGTCGAGGACATGGGCGGTGGGCGGGAGCTTCACCATGGCCGACTGCGCCGCCGCCCCCGCGCTGTTCTACGCTAACAAGGTCGAGCCGTTCGGCGACAAATATCCTGCGGTGAGGCGCTATCACGACCGGCTGCTGCGGCGCCCGTCGGTTGCCCGTGTGATCGAGGAAGCGCAGCCCTATTTCAAGCTCTTCCCCTACAACAACGGCTAGAGAGTGGTTCATCGTTTCACGGAAACGCCGAACCGCTCTATCCTTTTGTTTTTTGCGCAATTCCGGACGGAAAACCGTTTCACACTTTTCCTGGAATTGCTCCAGGCCCGAGGCTGCACGAGCTGCCCGACGCGCGGACGACGCCTCTCAGCTTCCGGGTGAACCGAGCTGCTCTGCATCCCAGAACTGGTCGAGCCAGATGTTGAGCTTTAGGAAGCCGGCATTGCTGACCGTATAGACGCGCCTGGTGCCTTCCGGCTTGGCGTTGACCAGCCCGGCATCAAGCAGCACCTTCAGATGCTGCGAAACGGCCGGGCGGGACACCGGCAAGCCAGAGGCCAGTTCGTTGACGGTCTTCGGTCCGCGCCGGAGCTCTTCCAAGAGATAGCGCCGGTTGGGATCGGCAATCGCCATGAAGGCGTCGGAAAGCATCATGCCTTATTTGTGGGGCAAAGCGTCTCGAATCTCAACCGTCGGTTTCAGCTTTTCTGCGCGGGTCGAGCCGCAACGCTTCCGGCGTCACCGAGCGGTCGGCCGGCTGGGTCTTGAAGGCATCGCGGCCTTCGATTGGCACCGGCGCGCGACGGCTGATGCGCAGCAGCGTATAGGCGGCCAGGCAGAGATGCGCCAACGCAGTAGCCAGGAACAGCCCCTCGGGACGCATCCAGCCCATCAGGCCGGCGGCCAGCAGCGGGCCGATCATCGTGCCGAAGCCATAAAGCAGCAGCAGGCCGCCCGACACTTTGACGAAGTCTTCCGATCGGGCATGGTCGTTGGCATGCGCCACCGCGATCGAATAGAGCGTGTAGGCGAAGGCGCCGTAGGCGGCGGTGCAGACGATAACGAAGACGCCGGAGCGCGGTTCGAACAGGAAGATGGCGATGGCGAACAGCGCAGCGCCGAAAGCCGCGCCCGCCAGCACGAAACGACGGTCCGTCGTGTCGGAGAGCCGCCCGGCCGGAAGCTGCATGGCGGCGCCGGCGATGACCACCAGGCTCATCATGAGCGCGATCTCGGTCGTCGAGATGCCGATGCGAGCTCCATAAACGGCACCAAGCGTGCCCCAGGCGCCGTTGGCGATGCCGATCAGCACGCAGGCGATCGCCGACACCGGCGAATTGACGTAGAGCCCTTTGACGTCAAGCGACACGTCCTGCAGCGGCTTGGGGTGCGACGCCGTCGAGACCGCCGTCGGGATCAGTGATAGGCAAAACAGAATGCCGGTGATCATGAATAGCGACGCCGATTTCACATCGCCGCCGGCAACGATCATCTGACCGCCCATGATCGAGGCATAGGTGACCATCATGTAGAGGCCGAAGACGGTGCCGCGGTTTTCGTTGGTGGCCTTCTCGTTCAGCCAGCTTTCGATGACCATGAAAGCACCGGCCATGGTGAAGCCGGTGAAGGCGCGCAGCAGGATCCAGGTATATTCATCAATGATCAGGCCGGTGAGCAGTGCGACGATCGCTCCCGATGCGGCAAAGGCGCCGAAAGCCCTGACATGACCGGCGCGGCGCACGATGCGTGGCGCAAAGAAGCAGCCGGTGACGAAGCCGCCGGCCCAAGCCGTGCCCATCAGGCCGAGCGATGCGGTCGAGAAGCCCTCCACCTGGCCGCGCAGCGGCAACAGCAGCCCGTGCAGCCCGGATGCCGCCAGCAGGAACGCGGTGCCGCGCAGCAGCGAGAGGATCGGTCTGTAGCTTGCGAACATTGTTCAATCCGGCTGGGGTTCGGGGCACAGGTCTGGAGACAGCGGCATTCGGGCTTTTCGGCGGCGTGCCCGAGCTTTTGGAATTGCCCGCAGTACTATCCGCGGCGAAACAGCGCCTCTGCCGCCGACTTGGTGGAGCCCTTGGTCATGAGCTCGGCTTCCAGCCGGGCGATCTCGCCGCGCAGGATGCCGATCCGCTCGGACAATTCATCGACAGAAAGCAGCGACAGATCCTGCCCGATCTCGTGCGGGCGCGCTTTCTTCTTGGGTTCGTCGTCGAAGACCGCCATCGTCGCTCCTCCGTGATTGCCCATTTGCCTGATTTGCCAATGAGCATACATAGGGCAGGGGTATGGATGCAAATGGCAGGCAATAGCTGGCGCTAGAAACCGGCGAAACACGACGGGAAAATTCATGGCGAACGCACAGAAAATTCCGGCCAGGATGATGGCGATCGCCATCTCGGAGCCGGGCGGGCCGCGGGTGCTGAAACCGGAAACCCGCGACGTGCCGGTACCCGGCCCTGGCGAGATCCTGATCCGGGTGCGTGCCGCCGGCGTCAACCGGCCCGACGTGCAGCAGCGCAAGGGTGCCTATCCGCCGCCGCCAGGTGCGTCGGATCTGCCGGGCCTGGAAGCGGCGGGCGAAGTCGCCGCCCTCGGCGACGAGATATCGCGCTGGCGCGTCGGCGACCGGGTCTGCGCGCTGACGGCGGGCGGCGGCTATGCCGAATATGTCAAGGTTCATGCCGGCAGCGTGCTGCCGCTGCCCGCCGGCTTTACCTACACCGAAGCGGCGGCGCTGCCGGAAAACTACTTCACTGTTTGGCACAATGTCTTCGAGCGCGGCGGCCTGAAGAGCGGCGAGACGCTGCTCGTGCATGGCGGCTCATCGGGTATCGGAACGACGGCGATTCAGCTTGCTGCCGCTTTCGGCGCTTATGTCGTCACCACCGCCGGCAGCAAGGAGAAATGCGACGCCTGCCTCAAGCTCGGTGCCGACCGGGCGGTCAACTACCGCGAGGAGGACTTCGTCGCCGCGGTCAAGGAGGCAACCGGCGGCAAGGGCGCCAACGTTATCCTCGACATGGTCGGCGGCGATTATGTCGCGCGAAACTACGAGGCTGCGGCCGTGGAGGGCCGCATCGTCCAGATCGCGACGCAGGGCGGAGCGGTGGCGAGCGCCGATTTCTTCAAAATCATGGCCAAGCGACTCGTGCACACGGGTTCGCTGCTCAGGCCACGCACGGTGGACTTCAAGGCGGCAGTCGCGGCTGCGCTGGAGGCGCAGGTTTGGCCGCTGCTCGGCACGCGCAAGGTTGCACCGGTGATGGACACGATCTTCCCGCTCAAGGAAGCCTGGCGGGCGCATGAGCGGATGGAGGAGGGTGAGCACATTGGCAAGATTGTGCTCGATGTCGCCTGACGGCCGGTAAACAGGCTGAACGAAGGCTTAATGGTGCAATGCAACAAACGCATTGCCGCCATGCAAAAGCGTCTGTTCAATTTTTCATCGCCGATGCCTATTTGCGCGGCATCGAAACGATGGAGGACTACCATGAACCCGATCCGCGCTTTCCGTAACTGGCGCATGTACAACGAAACCGTGCGCGAACTGAACCGGCTGAACGCTCGTCAGCTCAATGATCTCGGCATCAACCGCGGCGACATAGAGAGAATCGCCCGCCAAGGGCTTTGATCTCGAGCACGATCCTGTCCGAAGACCGGGCGCTGCTTTTCCGCAACGCCGAGCCGCGGTTCGGGATCAAGCCTTAGAAGCCAGAGCCGTAGCAGACGGATTTCCGTCGTCGGTTCCGAGCCCGCCCGACCTTGGTCTGGCGGGCTTTGTCTTTTTGAAGCTTTCGACTGCATGGCTTCATGTGCCGACCCTTCGCGGTCTGCTGGTCGCGCCGCCATGCCGTCCTTGACGCGCGCCTGCCAAAAACATTGCGAAATGGCGAGTGAGCAGTTATATAGACCGCGATTTTCCCATTTTGGTGGCTGTAAACCACCGCCCGCGCGGGAACGCGGGCGAACGAGAAGGATTTTTGTAATGGCCAATACGCTGCTGATGCCAAAAGCGACCGCCGTCTGGCTGGTTGACAACACAGCGCTTTCCTTCGAGCAGATCGCGCAGTTCTGCGGACTGCATCCGCTTGAGGTCAAGGCGATCGCCGACGGCGAATCGGCGCAAGGCATCAAGGGTATGGACCCGATCATGACCGGCCAGCTCACTCGCGACGAGATCGCGCGCGCCGAGAAGGACCCGAACCACCGGCTGAAGCTCTCCGACCCCAAGGTGCGGGTGCCGGAATCCAAGCGCAAGGGTCCGCGCTACACGCCGCTGTCCAAGCGCCAGGACCGGCCCAACGCCATCCTCTGGCTGGTGCGCAACCATCCCGAGCTCAAGGATGCGCAGATTTCCCGCCTTGTCGGCACGACGAAGTCGACGATCGACCAGATCCGCGACAGAAAACACTGGAACTCCGCCAATCTCCAGCCGATGGATCCAGTGACGCTCGGCCTGACGTCGCAGATCGACCTCGACATGGAAATCAACCGCGCCTCGCGCGGCCGCGAGCAGGCGCAGCCGGTCGGCGATACGCTGCTGCCGGCCGCCTTGACCGAACGGCTGGTGCCGGCGCCGGAAAAGCCGAAGGACGAGGACCGCGAACTCGACGCCAACGCCGTCTTCGCCAAGCTTTCGGCGCTGAAGTCGAAGGACAAGGATACGGACGAAGAGGAATAGAGGTCTCGCATCCAAAACAAAAAGCCCGCTTTCAAGCGGGCTTTTTTTTCGATCTTCCGTGTCAGCTTCGCGCCGCCCGGTCCGGTGCCATGCCGTAGTCCTCGCTGCGTTCCACCGCGCGGTAGAAATCGGCGAGCTGCTTGCCGCGCTCCGGCTTGAAGGTGCGGCCGGCGATGACCACGGAGGCGATGCGGTCGATGCGGAAGGCGCGGAAATCGCCGCGCATCTCGCACCAGGCGACCAAGGTCCACACCTTGCCCCAGAACCACAGGCCGAGTGGGCGGATGTCGCGCGCGGTGCTGCGGCCGGCCTCATCCGAATAGTCGATGGTCAGCACCTGACGTTTCTCGATGGACCGCTCAATCAGGTCGATGGCTTCGCGGGCGGCGTCGCTTACCACCCACATCGGCGTGTGGATCTCGGTGCGGGCGATGCGGTCCTTTTCGGCGTCGGGCAGCACGGCGCCGATCTTGACCAGCGCCTCGTCGGCGGCTCGCGCCATGGCCGCGCCGCCAAAGGCGCGCACCATGCGGGCGCCGGCGACCAGCGCGACGATCTCGTCACGCGTGAACATCAGCGGCGGAAGGTCGAAACCCTCCCTCATCATGTAGCCGACACCGGCCTCGCCGTCGATCGGCACGCCGGTCGACTGCAGGTCGGCGATGTCGCGATAGATGGTCCGCTCGGAAACCTCGAGCCACGTGCCCAGCTTCTGGGCGGTGACCAGACGGCCACCGCGCAGGTGCTGCACGATCTGGAAGAGCCTGTCGGCGCGGCGCATCGTATGGTCCCTCGGCGTCTATTGCTCTAGCCCTTCGCGCTTGCGCTGCGCGGCGACGGAGGCCGCGCCGAAGGACAGTTTCCTCGTTGTCGGCGTGCTTGCGTCGAGCACCCGCCAGAACGGCGCAATGTCGCCCAGCGCCATGCCACGCTCAAGATCCTCGTTGGCGGCCTCGGCGACGGTACGCAGATGATAGCCGATGGTGACCGGACATGTCACCTCGGCACCGTGCTCGATGGCGAGCGCGGTGCGCAAAGCCCGGATATCCATATCCATGCCTTCGGGGATGGCGCAGATGAATGCATCGACCTGGCGAGCTGTGGGAACCAGCATCGGCTGGCCTTCGACGACATCAGCGATGGTGCGTGGCGACGGTGTTATGCCGTTGATGCCAGGCGTGTTCAGCCTGTCGGTCCAGCTTTTCATCGATCGTCCTCTCGGCCGTCCGTCTCTGACGGCCATCCCACTATGGCACGAGCCTCCTGACACCATACTGTCAGGAGGCTTCAGCATGCCTGTTTATCGCCGGGCCGCATCCAGACGCCGGGCAGAAAGATTGCCTCAATTGCCGCCATTGTGGCGGTCGCCATACATGTCCGGCCAGCCAATATCCTTGCGGATGTCCGCCGGCAGGGTGTTCATGAAACGCTGGGTGCGGATCTCATTGCGCATCGTCCGGATCTTGCCGACATAGTGCTGCACGCTACGCAGAATGGTAAAACCGTTCATGGCTGGTCTCCTCTCTTTCGATGCAGGCACTATCGCACACCCCTACTGACAGCAGTCTGTCAGGAGGGTGCGGCTCTCGCGACCGGCGTTCCGATTTGTCCACCGAAGTGATCGAACAGTGCTGAAAAGAGGCGTGCCGCGGTGGAAAGACCGCGATCGCGGAGCCGCTTTGACAGCCAGCCGCGATGCTGATCAAAGGCTGCATGTCGAAACTTCTCGCGCTCGTCATCATCGCCATGATGGTCATCCAGCTCATCAAGCCGCTCGGCTGGCCGGGGCTGAAGCGGCGCAGCGATTTCTGGAAGCTGGCGCTGTTGGCTATGGCGGCGATTTCGATTACGGCGGTGCTCGGACACTGGACGTAATGCATGTCGCGCAAAAGTGTGCAGCGGTTTTGCGCCAACGACATACATAAAACAAAGAACCTAAAGTAGCGTCGCATGAGGCCAATCGAACGCGACGCGCTTTAGTGCCGGCAGCCGCTACGCGACGCCCGGTTCGTTGGCGAGCACCAAGCCGGCCAGATGTTCCGCCCAGGCGCGGTAGCCGGCTTCCGAAGCATGAAATCCATCCGACGCAAAGCCGGCCTCGGCGTCGGTGATCGGCAGGCGGGGCGCCGGTATGGCGCCGCGCTCGAGGCAAAGGCGCTCGCCCATCCGGTTCATCTCGCCGGCGCGGATCTCGAGGATCTTGCCGAGCAGCGGCGGCATTGCCGGCGCCCGGGTGAACTCCAGCACCGGCGACCACACCACGCGCGCCTCCGGCCATTTGGCGCGCAGCGCGTAGAGCAGGCCGCCAAAATCGCGCTTGAAGCGCGGTACCGAATGAAAATTCTTGGTGTCGTTGGTGCCGATGGCGAGCACGATATGCGTCCACGGATCGGCCGACAGATTGGGCAGCACATGATCGCGGATCTGGCCAGAGGTTGCCGAGTTGAAGCCGGCTGCCCGCCAGCGCACGGTGCGGCCGGTGCGTTGCGCAATTAGAACGGCCAGTTGCGCGGCCAATCCGTTTTCGGAATTGCCGATGCCGACTGAGGCGGCGGAGGAATCGCCGAGCACCAGCAGCGAGATTGCCGGCGCCTGGCCTGATATCTCGTGCATGACCGGACCTTGTGCCGGCAGCATGCGGGTGGTGCGGCGACGCACGCCAAGTCCTTGCCAGACATAGACCGGAAAGGCGAGCCAGGTGAGAAGGGTCGGAAAGCGCCGCATGGCAAATCCCTTTTAAGGCACAGCGAACAGCACTTAGCGCATGTTGCACTGAAGGTGAACGACCTTGCAGCGACAGCCTGTCGCCTCAATGGCAGCAGTCATGCGTCCCGGATTGGTCTTCATACTCGTCATGCAGCCGCACCCAGTCGGCGAGGCTATGATGCGGCCCGGTTTCGTTGCGGCCTTTCGGCGTCAGGTCGAGATAGTGATAGGCGCCGATCAGCGGATCGCCGCCTCTGGAGCGCGAGATGAAAGTCAGGAAGATGTCGCCTTTCTCGTCGCGATAGAACACGCTGGTGCCGGGAAGGTCCTTCGATCTCCGCGCGCGCCGCTCGAAATTGTAGGTCGTGTCGCCGGCCGCGATCTGCTTGTCGGTGAATGACACCTGCATATCGAAGTTGAAGTCCGAGGCGTAGGACGACACCCAGTCGAATTTCCAGCCCATGCGCTGCTTGTAGGGCAGAAGCTCGGCCAGCGGAGCCCGCGCCACCACCACAAGCGAAACATCGTGGTGCCTGAGATGCTGGTTGGCGCCGTCGATGTGGTCGGCAAGGAACGAGCAGCCCTCGCAACGATAATCGGCGCCCGGCCCGAACATGAAATGGTAGACGATCAACTGGCTGTTGCCGCCAAACAGGTCGGGCAGTTTCTTTGGCCCTTGCTCGGTCTCGAAGACGTAGTCCTTGCGGATCTTCAGCCATGGCAATTCGCGGCGTTCGGCGGCGACGCGGTCGCGAAAGCGCGTCAATTCCTTTTCGCGCGCCAGATGCGCCTTGTGCGCCTGAAACCAGTCTTCCTGCGAAACGGTCTTGTTGTTTGGCATAGGTCTGCTCCTCTTTTCACGGAGGACGTTCGGCAGCGAGGAATGCCGACACAGAGCTGCATTTTCAGTTGCAAGAAAATTGCAGCCCTTGCTGCTTTCAAGCAAAACCCGGGCACGTGGCCCGGGTCGGGAGAAACGCAAGATGGATTCGGTTAAGCGGCTTGCTCCAGCGACGGCTGCCATTGTCCAAGCGCTGCCAGATGGTTCATGTGGGCGCGATGGGCGAAGGCGGCCTGCGCGGCGGCGACGTTCGCCGCCTTGCCGCTCCAGGCCTTCTGCGGAGCGGCCTGCAAGGCGCGGCCGTAGGAGAAGGTCAGCTTCCACGGATGCGGGCCGATGGCGTTGATGGCGTTGAGGTTGGCGGTCGCTTGCTCGTCCGATTGTCCGCCCGAAAGGAAGGCGATGCCTCCGATCGCGGCTGGCACCGTCTCGCGGAACAGTTTTATCGTCCTTTCGGCGACCTCGTCGGGGCTGCTGACCTTGCCCGATTTCTTGCCGGCGAGAACCATGTTTGGCTTCAGGATGGTGCCTTCGAGGACGACGCGGGCCGCATAGAGCTCGGTGTATAGCTTTGTCAGTGTCGCCTTGCTGATCTCGTAGCAAGTGTCGATGTCATGAGCGCCGTCCATCAGCACCTCCGGCTCGACGATCGGCACGATGCCGGCTTCCTGGCAAAGCGCGGCGTAACGGGCGAGCGCATGGGCATTCGAGCCGATCGAGGTGGCGGAAGGCACCCCCTTGGCAACATCGATGTCGATTACCGCGCGCCATTTGGCAAAGCGGGCGCCAAGCTTGTAATAGTCGGCGAGGCGTTCGCGCAGGCCGTCCAGGCCTTCGGTGATGGTATCGCCGGGAAATCTTGCCAGAGGCTTGGCGCCGGCGTCGACCTTGATGCCGGGAATGGCGCCTGATGCCTTGATGATGTCGACCAGCGGCGTGCCGTCGGCGGCCTTCTGGTGGATGGTCTCGTCATAGAGGATAACGCCGGAAATGTACTTGGTCATTGCATCGCTGGCGCGGAACATCATCTCGCGATAGTCGCGGCGGCTGTCGGCGGTCGACTCGACGCCGATGACGTCGAAGCGCTTCTTGATAGTGCCGGAGCTCTCGTCGGCAGCCAGCAGGCCCTTGCCGTTGGCCACCATCGCGGCGGCAATGTCCTCGAGACGTTCGCTCATCGTGCTTCTCCTGAAAGAATTGACCCGTACCCAGCAGACCACCAGAGCAACGCAGGTTCAAGTCGAACCCTTTCGTCGGAGAAGCGCGAATCGATTGAAAATCGCGAGCGCACTGCTTCGCGCTGTTATTAACGCCGCGCTCAGCGCTTCAAGACGTCGACGCCGGGCAAGGGCTTGCCTTCCATCCATTCGAGGAAAGCGCCGCCGGCCGTCGAGACATAGGTGAAATCATCGCTGACGCCGGCATGGTTGAGGGCGGCCACCGTATCGCCGCCGCCGGCCACCGAGACCAGCCTGCCGGCCTTGGTGCGCGCTGCCGCGTGCCTGGCCGTCGCCACCGTCGCATGGTCGAACGGCTCGATCTCGAAGGCGCCGAGCGGCCCGTTCCAGACCAACGTCGCGGCACGGTCGATCCATTCGGCAATGGTTTTCACGGTTTTCGCGCCGACATCGAGGATCATGCCGTCGGCTGGTACGTCTGCAATGGCGACGGTCTCGCTTGCGGCACCGGCCTTGAACTCCCTGGCGACAACGGCGTCGGCGGGCAGGATGATGGCGCAGCCGGCCTCGGCCGCCTCGATCATGATCTGCTTGGCGGTGGTCGCGAGATCGTGCTCGCACAAGGATTTCCCGACGTCGGTGCCGCGTGCCGCGAGAAACGTGTTGGCCATGCCGCCGCCGATGACCAGCGCGTCGACCTTCTTCACCAGGTTCATCAACAAGTCGATCTTGGTCGAGACCTTGGCCCCGCCGACAATGGCGACAACCGGGCGGACGGGATTGCCGAGGCCCTTTTCCAGCGCATCGAGCTCGGCCTGCATGGTGCGCCCGGCGAAGGCCGGCAGCACGTGCGCCAGCCCTTCCGTCGACGAATGGGCGCGGTGCGCAGCGGAGAAGGCGTCGTTGACGAAGATGTCGCCGTTGGCGGCGAGCTTTTCGGTGAAGGCCGGGTCGTTCTTCTCCTCGGCTTTGTAGAAGCGGGTGTTCTCGAGCAGCAGCACATCGCCGCTTTCCATGGCGGCGACGGCGCTCGCGGCCTTGTCGCCGATGCAGTCGGTGGCAAAGCCAACCGGGCGGCCGAGCACGTCCGCCGTCGCCTTGGCGATCGGCTCGAGCGAGAATTCCGGCGCCGGTCCATCTTTGGGACGACCGAAATGTGCAAGCAGGATGACTTTGGCGCCCTTGCCGGACAGCTCGGCGATGGTCGGTACAATGCGCTCGATGCGGGTGGCGTCGGTGACCTTGCCCTCAGTGACGGGAACGTTGAGGTCGACACGCACCAGCACACGCTTGCCGCTGATATTGCCGATGTCGTCCAGTGTCTTGAAGTCGGCCATGCTGATCCCTTTCGCGAAAAATCGCGGGGACCTTACCCCGCATCAACGACGATGCAAGACCTGCCTGACGGTTCTGCTTAAGGGTTCACGGAAAATGTGATCGCGTGTCGAAGATGAAGCGCCCAGCGGGAGCGAGATGGGCAGCAATGGCGCGAAACGCGCCGACATATGGCTTTACCGGTTGCGCACCACAATGCATGCGCCGCCGACGCTGTGCAGCTTCTGGCAAATATCGTCGGCCTTGGCTTTGGTGTCGGCGCCGATCCGCACCGCATAGATGCCGCGCCTGCCGATCGGTGTGCGCACCCGGCTGACCACCGGATTGCGACCGCTGAGCAAGGCTGGAAACCGCCGTTTCACATTGCTCCACTGATTGAGCGCCGCGGCGCGGCGGAAATTGCCGGCCACCTGCACGCCCCATGGCTTGATGTTGATCGACGACATCGGCACGGTTCTGGACATGATCACCGGCAGCGTGCGGCAGGCGGCAGCGAAGCTCGCCTTCTTGTCGAGCGGCCGGATGACGCCGGCATACGCGGCATCGGTGAACCTGTCGGCCGGCTCGCCCATGACGTCCAAAACGTAGCTTTCGGTCTCCATCGGCAAGAAGCCGCCGGAATTCAGCCAGCGCGTCACCCGGCTCTCGCCGGCATTGTATGCGGCTGCGGCGAGGCCCAGATTGCCAAAGCCGGTCTTCATTTCGGCGAGGTATTTTGCCGAGGCCGGGATAGCCTGCTCGATATCGAACGAATTGGCGAGCCCGCGCATCTTGGCGGTACCCGGCATGAATTGGGCGATACCCTCCGCACCGACGGGGCTGACCGCATTGGGATCGAAGCGACTCTCCTTCCAGATCAGCCGGGCAAAGAAATCCCGGGGCAGGCCGTTCTGGTCGGCATGCGTCTCGATAAGATCGCAAACTCGATCGATCAGCTTCTGCTTGGCGGGCCGCGGCGGATCGGCCTGGACG
Organism: Mesorhizobium sp. LSHC420B00; assembly: GCF_000503055.1. Classification (GTDB taxonomy): domain Bacteria; phylum Pseudomonadota; class Alphaproteobacteria; order Rhizobiales; family Rhizobiaceae; genus Mesorhizobium. Next base: position 103,349 of record NZ_AYVY01000020.1, read on the forward strand.
GCTGTCGCCCAGCCCAGCCAGCAAATGACAACCAGCGTCGCCCCAAGCAAACGCCGCATCGAACTACTCCGCCGCGGCTTTGCCGTGTTGGCCAAACCGCCGTTCGATGTAGTCGGAAACCATTTTCTCGAAATCCGCGGCGATCGACGGGCCGCGCAGGGTCGCCGCCTTCTTGCCGTCGACGAACACCGGGGCGGTCGGCGTCTCACCGGTTCCGGGCAGCGAAATGCCGATATCGGCATGTTTGGATTCACCCGGACCGTTGACGATGCAACCCATCACCGCGACCTTGAGGTTCTCGACGCCGGGATATTGTTCGCGCCACACCGGCATGTTCTTGCGCAGGTCGGCCTGGATGTTCTGGGCAAGCTCCTGGAACACGGTCGAGGTCGTGCGGCCGCAGCCCGGGCAGGCGGCGACGATCGGCACGAACTGCCGGAAGCCCATGGTCTGCAACAGCTCCTGCGACACCTGCACTTCGCGTGTGCGGTCGCCGTTCGGCTCCGGCGTCAGCGAGATGCGGATGGTGTCGCCGATGCCTTGCTGGAGCAGGATGCCCATCGCAGCCGATGATGCGACAATGCCTTTCGAGCCCATGCCGGCCTCGGTCAGGCCGAGGTGCAGCGCATGGTTGGAACGGGTGGCGAGCTCGGTGTAGACGGCGATCAGATCCTGCACGCCGCTGACCTTGGCCGAGAGGATGATTTTCTCGCGCGCAAGGCCAATCTCTTCGGCCATTTCGGCCGACAGGATCGCCGACTGCACGATCGCTTCGCGCATCACTTCCTGCGCGGTCAGCGGAAAGCCTTGGGCCTGGTTGTCATCCATCAGCCGGGTCAGCAGCTCCTGGTCGAGCGAACCCCAGTTGACACCGATGCGCACCGGCTTGTCGTATCGGATAGCCATCTCGACGATCGCCGCGAACTGCCGATCCCTCTTGTCCTTGAAACCGACATTGCCGGGGTTGATGCGGTACTTGGCCAAGGCCTCGGCGCAGGCCGGATGATCGGCCAGGAGCTTGTGGCCGATGTAATGGAAATCGCCGACCAGCGGCACGTCGATCCCGAGCCGCTCCAGTCGCTCGCGGATGGCCGGCACAGCGGCAGCGCTTTCGTCGCGGTCGACCGTTATGCGCACGATCTCGGAGCCGGCGCGATGCAGCGCCGCCACTTGCGCCACCGTCTGGTCGACATCGGCCGTGTCGGTGTTGGTCATCGACTGGACGACGACTGGGGCGCCGCCGCCGACCATCACGCCGCCGACGTCGACACCGACCGACCTGCGGCGCGGGAAGGGTGAGGAAAAATATCCGGTCATGCCGGCTGCCTTTAATCTTGAAGGTCCGGGCATGAGGTGGAGGAGCAAAGATGGCTTGTCAATGGCGACTGGCGCGCAGACCTAGCAAATCGGAAATGGCAAGACGGCAGCTTGCCGCAAATCCATAAGCGTTTCCGGCAGCATAGAGACATGCCACCGGAAAGAAATCGCGCGCCAGGCGGCGCAGCTAGTCCTGGATGGGCGTCAATGCGTCGTCGGTTTCGCCTTCAGTTTTTCAATCTCGTCCTTGAGCGCCAGCTTGCGCCGCTTGAGATTCACGATTTCGAGGTCGTCTACCGACGGATGGGTCATCGCATCGTCGATTTCGCGTTCGATGTCGCCGTGTTTCCGCTGCAGCTCATCAAGATGGGATGCAAGAGACATGATTGGTTCTCCCTTTCATGGTTTCCTCGGATTGCAGCCGTCATGGCACGTCCACCGCAGGCTCGCTTCTGTGACGGCATAATGACAGTGTGCCACCATCGCGCACCGATGTCGAATGCTGCGTGGTAGCATTCCACGACAATATGAAATGTGGTATGGGCTGCGCGCCGGTGCAAGAAGACCCCCGGTCCCGCCCAATCAGGCCCATAGTTTGGGCGCCGCAGACGTGCAGACGGTAAAAATGTCCGATCAGGAACAGGCAGATATCCGCCTCGAATATTCCCGGCTGAAGCAGGAACACGCCGATTTCGACGCGGCCATCAATGCGATGATCGCCATGAATTGCGACCCGCTGCAGATCCAGCGCATGAAGAAAAAGAAGCTTTTCCTGAAGGACAGGCTGATGGCGCTGGAAGACAAGATCATTCCAGACATTATCGCTTGAATGGACGCCGGCGCTGGCCTGCTGAAAAGGCGGCCTATGCCGCGATCGAAAGCCGCGCGGCGCGCTCGAGCAACAGCTCTATCAGGTCATCGGTCTTTTCGGTCGAGGTATCGATGGGAACCACCAGGCACATCGTCGCCTCGACCCTGCCCGGCGCCGAAAAGACCGGCGCGGCCAGGCATTTCGTGTAGGCATCGACAAGGCCGGAGGTGACGCAGTAGCCGGCCGACTTGGCCACCGCGATATCGGCTATGAAATCGTCGAGCTGCAACCTGCGGCCGTCCGGCAGTACGAGGTCGTCTTCCGAGACCATATCCTCGATCGCTGCCCTGTCGAAGCCGGCGAGGAGCAGCCGCCCGGAAGCTGTCCAGGGAAGCGGTATTTGCAGACCCGTCGCCGAGCTGATCCTGAATGGCCTGGTTCCCGGGCTTGAATGGACGATGGTGTAGCGGCCGCTTTGCAGCATGCACAGCTCCGAGGTCTCGCCGGACTCGCGTGACAGATGGTCGACTTCCTGGCGCCCTCGCCTGAGCAGGTCGTTGCCCCGCACATAGTCCATTCCGTAGAGATAGAGCTTCTTTCCAAAATAGACCCGATTGCCGTCTCCGGCCATCTCCAGCAGGCCTGCGTCGACCAGCGAGCGCACCAGCGTATAGGTCGTCGACCGCGGTGCGTTCACCCCTCTGGCAAGATCGCCAATGCCGATCGCGCGCTGGGTCGCGTGGAGAAACTCCAGAATCTGGAGGACCCGGTTGAGGCCCTTCTCCCGCGAGCCCGAATTCTTGTCTTCGTCCAGACCGGCGTCCGGTCGAGCGGCCAAGGCATTGCCTTCTTGCATTATCGATTCCTGATGTTAATCTGTCTTGTACAGAGTACAGGCATCCCTTGTAAGGGACAATGACGTCAGTTGCAACCGATGCCTGCGCTGCTGGTCCAACGGGGAACACAACACGAAGGAGGTCGCCGTGAACGACACATCCAAAAGGCGTGAATTTCTGAAACTGGGAATGGCCGGGCTTGCAACGGCCGGAGTGATGAGTGCCGCCACTGCGGTCGATGTCCAGAAAGCTGCGGCCCAGGCAGCGCCTGACAGCCTGCTGCGCACCGTTCTCGAGCGCGGCAAGGTGATCGTCGGCACCGGCAGCACCAACGCGCCCTGGCACTTCGAGAACGATGCCGGCGAACTGGTGGGCATGGACATAACCATGGGTCGCATTCTCGCCAAGGGGCTTTTCGACGATCCGACCAAAGTCGAATTCGTCATGCAGGATCCGGCTCAGCGCATTCCGAACGTGACCACCAACAAGGTCGACATCACCATCCAGTTCATGACCATGACCGCCCAGCGCTCGCAGCTGATCCACTTCTCCAGGCCCTACTACGTCGAAGGCATCGCCTTGCTGACCCTTCCGAACGCAGAGAACAAGACCTTCGACAAGCTGCTTGCCGCCGGTTCGGCGACCCGGATTTCCATCCTGCAAAACGTCGATGCCGAGGCGAACGTGCGCATCGTCCTGCCGGAGGCGCAGGTGATGCAGATAGACACGCAGGCCAACGTGCTGCAGGCACTGGAATCGAAACGATCCGACGCCGCCGCCGTCGATCTGTCGACGGTCCGCTGGCTCGCCTCGCGCAATCCGGACAAATACTTCGATGCCGGCAAGAGTTGGTTCTCGATGCTTTATGGTGCCGCACTGCGGCAGGGCGACCTCGACTGGCTGACCTTCGTCAACCAGACCTTCACCATCGCCATGTTCGGCCATGAAACGGCACTCTACGACGCTGCGTTCAAGGATTATTTCGGACAGGAGCCGCCGGCCCGCCATCCTGGATTCCCGGTTATCTGATCCATCAGGCGGAAGGATGCCTCCGGCGCCCTTCCGCCTCGTTCCCGGACTGTCGGCACTAAGCAGGACGCATGGGCTATACCCTCAACTTCAACCTGATCTGGCGGCATTTCGACAAGCTCTGGGGGGGGCTGCTGCTCAGCCTTGAGCTGGCCGTCATCTCCATCGCGATCGGCATCGTCATCGGGCTGCTTCTGGCGGTCTGGTACGTGTCGGCCGGGCGAGCGGTGCGGACCGTCATCGCGGGCTATGTCGAGTTCATCCGCAACGTGCCGCTGATCCTGCTCGTCTACCTGGTCTTCTACGGCCTGCCGACCGTGGTCGATATCGCCTACAGCGCGCAAACCTCGTTCATTGCCACGCTGTCGCTCTACAGCGGCGCCTATCTGGTCGAGGTATTTCGCTCGGGGCTCGAGGCGGTGCCGCGCGGACAGCTCGACGCCGGCAAGGCAATCGGCCTGACACCATGGCAAAGGCTGCTCCATGTGCGCCTGCCGACGATGCTGCGCATAACGCTGCCGGCGCTTTCCAACACTTTCATATCGCTCTTCAAGGACACGTCGGTGGCGTCGGTCATTTCGGTACCCGAGCTCACCTATGGCGCCCAGTGGATCAACTTCAACACGTTCCGCATTGTCGAGGTCTATCTGGTGGTGACTGCGATGTACCTGTTGACCGGCTACGCGCTGCTTTTCGCGCTGCGGCTGGTCGAGCGCCGGTTCAAGGCGGCGCGCTGACATGCTGAGCCAGATCATCTACGCCTTGCCGTTCCTCGCCCAAGGCTTTGCCGTAACCTTGTGGGTGTCGCTGCTGGTCGTAGTGTTATCGCTTATCGCCGGCGTGCTGATGGGTGTCGGCCTCGTCTATGGTCCGGCTCCGCTGCGCTGGGCAGTGCGCATCTTCAGTGACACCATACGCGGCATTCCGATCCTGGTGCTGATCTTCTTCGTCTATTACGGCCTGCCCGCGGTGGGACTGCATCTTGAGTCCTTTTGGGCGGCCGTACTCGCCCTCACCCTCTTCAAGACCGCACAAGTCGTCGAGTATCTCAGGGGCGCCGTCGGCTCGATTCCCAAGGGTCAGTCCGAGGCGGCGATGGCGATCGGGCTGACCTTCCGCCAGCGGCTGGCCTACGTCATTTTTCCGCAAGCGTTCAGGCGCTTCCTGCCGCCCTGGATCAACGGCGTCACCGACGCGGTGAAAGGCAGCGCGCTGGTCTCGCTGCTCGGCATCACCGACCTGATGCAAGCGATCAACCAGGTCATCGGCCGCACCTATGAGGCGATGCCGCTCTACCTCCTCGGCGCGCTCGTCTACTTCGCCGTCAACTACGCCCTCTCCTTGGCCAGCCGGCGGCTGGAGCGGCGTTTCTCCTTCATCCGGGAATAACAAGATGTCCAAAGCCTCGCACGCAAATCCGGCGCTTCTCGATATCTCCGAGGTCTCCAAAGCCTTTGGATCCGTCGAGGTCCTGCGCTCGGTCAGCCTCAAGGTGACGCGCGGCGAGGTGGTGACGGTCATCGGCCCATCCGGCAGCGGCAAGACCACCCTGCTGCGCTGCGTCAATTTCCTGGAGAGCTATGATAACGGCTCGATCCGTATCGACGGTAAAGAGGTCGGCTACCGCGAGGCGGGAACACGCCAGCGACGCAGCGAGCGCGACCTGGCGGCGATGCGCGCCGAGACCGGAATGGTGTTCCAGAGCTTCAATCTGTTTCCGCATTTGACTGCGGCCGGCAACATCATGCTCGGCCTGCGCAAGGTGCGCGGCAAGAGCAATGCCGAGGCCCGCACCATTGCCGAGCACTGGCTCGGCCGGGTCGGGCTCGCCCACAAGGCCGACAGTCTGCCGGCCGAGCTTTCCGGCGGCCAGCAGCAGCGCGTCGGCATCGCCCGCGCTGTGGCGATGGAGCCGAAGATCCTGCTCCTCGACGAGATAACCTCGGCGCTCGACCCCGAACTGGTTGGCGAGGTGCTCGAGGTCGTACGCAGCCTCGCCGAAGACGGCATGACGATGCTGATGGTCACGCACGAGATGGCTTTTGCACGCGATGCATCGAGCCGCATCGTTTTCATGGCGGATGGCGGCGTCAGTGCCGTCGGACCTCCCGCCGAGATCCTGGCTGCGGACTTCGACAATGAACGCCTTCGCAGCTTCCTGGCGCGGTTTCGCGCCTCGCATTTTTGACACCGGACGGCGAAAGCTGTCGCAAGGAGCTTTTATGACGCCTTACATCCGGCTCGCGGAATTGGGCCTGACGCTGCCCGAGCCGCCGAAGCCCATCGCCAACTTCGTCACCTATGCCGAGAGCGGACGGCTGATCTTCCTCTCCGGCCAGGGGCCGTTGCGCGCTGATGGCGCGCTCTGCACCGGCAAGGTTGGCGAGGATGTCTCCGTGGAGGAGGCCTATGGGCATGCCCGTCTCACCGGCCTGAACCTGCTCGCCGTCATGCATGCCGCGGCCGGCGACCTCGGCCGCATCGTGCGCGTCGTCAAGCTGCTTGGCTTTGTCAATGCAACGCCGACATTCAGCGAGCACCCCAAGGTGGTGAATGGCTGTTCCGATCTTTTCGCGGCCGTCTTTGATACGCTTGGCGGACACGCCCGTTCCGCGATCGGTGTCGGCTCGCTGCCGGGCAACATCACAGTTGAAATCGAGGCGGTCGTCGAGATCGCCGCCTGAAAACAGGATCTACAGAGATGACGACCTATTCCGCTGACCGTTCCAATACGACAATCCGCGAACGGCTCGGCCTTCGCCCGATCATTAATGTTTCCGGAACGATGACGGCGCTCGGCGCTTCGATCATCGTGCCGGAAGCGATTGCCGCAATGTCGGAAATCGCCTCGCAATGGGTCGAGATGGACGATCTGCAGCGCGCCGCAAGCACGGTGATTGCACGCCTCACCGGCGGCGAGGCCGGCTTTATCACCGCATGCTGCGCCAGCGGCATAACCATGGCGATTGCCGGCGCGATGACCGGAACCAGCCTTCTTGCGATCGAGCGGCTGCCGGACGACACCGAGGGCCTCAAATCGGAGGTCATCGTCCAGCTTGGCCACATCGTCAATTATGGCGCGCCGATCGACCAGTCGATCCGGCTTGCCGGAGCCAAGGCAGTGCCCGCCGGCACGGTCAGCGTTACGCAGGACTATCATGTAGGCGAGGCGATCCAGGACCGGACGGCGGCAGCCCTCTACGTCGTCGCGCACCACACCGTGCAATACGGCATGCTCTCGCTCGAAGAGTTCTGCGAGATCTGCCACGCCAAGGGCGTGCCGGTGATCGTCGACGCCGCCTCGGAATACGATTTGCGCGGCTTTCTGGCGCGCGGCGCCGACATTGTCGTCTATAGCGGGCACAAATTTCTCTCAGGGCCGACAAGCGGCATCGTTGCCGGCCGCAAGGATCTGGTGCGGGCCGCCTATCTCCAGAACCGCGGCGTTGCGCGCGCCATGAAGGTCGGCAAGGAGAGCATTGCCGGCACCATGGCGGCCCTGGAAGCCTGGGAACGGCGCGACCATGCCGGCATCCGCCAGCGGGAAGAGGCCGCACTGCATCTGTGGCAAACCGCATTGCAGGGCCTGCCCGGCATCGCAGCAAACATCATTCCCGATCCGACCGGAAATCCTCTCGAGCGCCTGCAGGTGTTTGTTGCGCCCGAAAGCCGGTTCACCGCCGCCGGGCTGGCCTCGGCACTGGCGGCGGGTTCGCCCCCCATTATCGTTCGCAACCACGAGGTCGAGCGCGGCCACTTCTTCCTTGATCCGTGCAATCTGCACCCCGGCGAGGCGGAGATCGTCGCCGAGCGCCTGCGGGCGGTGTTGAGCGCTGCTGAGCGGCCCGCGGATGCGATGAAGTCCGCTCGCAAGCAGTCTGCCGGGGCTTTGCGCTGGCCGGATTAGGTAGCGATGGCGCCATTCGCCCGAGTGCGGGACGCTCCTATCCTTGCGGCTCCCCTCGATTTCCGCTAATGCGCGCGTTTGCCGCCGGGGAGCAGAAGCTTGGACAATCACCGCGCCGACGTCGCCATCATCATGGGCAGCCAGTCCGACTGGGCGACGATGCGCCACGCCGCCGAAACGCTTGAGGCGCTTGGCATTCCGCACAAGCGGCTGATCGTCTCGGCCCACCGCACTCCCGACCGGCTCTATGACTTCGCCAAGGGCGCCAAGGGCGCCGGCTACAAGGTGATCATCGCCGGTGCCGGCGGTGCGGCGCATCTGCCGGGCATGACGGCAGCGATGACGCCACTGCCGGTGTTCGGCGTGCCGGTGGAATCGAAGACGCTGTCCGGCCAGGATTCGCTGCTTTCGATCGTGCAGATGCCGGCCGGCATTCCGGTCGGCACTTTGGCCATCGGCAAGGCCGGCGCTGCCAACGCCGCCCTTCTGGCCGCCGCGGTGCTGGCGCTGAGCGACGAAAAGCTTGCCGCCCGGCTGGACAGCTGGCGCGCCGCGCAGACCGCCAAGGTGGCCGCCGAGCCGACGGACACGCCGTGAGCCGGCCCGCCGGATCGACCATCGGCATCATTGGCGGCGGCCAGCTCGGCCGCATGCTGGCGATGGCCGCGGCCCGCCTCGGCTACCGCATCGTCGTGCTGGNGATGCCTGGCGCACCGCCCAAACCGCCAGGGTCGCCACCGAACCGACGGATGCGCCGTGAGCCTGCCCGCGGGATCGAGCATCGGCATCATCGGCGGCGGCCAGCTCGGCCGCATGCTGGCGATGGCCGCGGCCCGCCTCGGCTACCGCATCGTCGTGCTGGAGCCGCAGCCGGACTGCCCGGCGGCACAGGTCGCCAACCGGCAGATCGTCGCCGCCTATGACGACGCGGCCGCGCTCGGCGAGCTGGCTGCGGCCAGTGCCGTCGTTACTTACGAATTCGAGAACGTTCCGGTTGCGGCCGCCGCGGCACTTGCCACCACGGTCCCGGTCTATCCGCCGGCACGCGCACTGGAAGTGGCTCAGGACCGGCTGGCGGAAAAGAAATTCCTCAACGGCATCGGCATACCGACCGCGGATTTCAGCCCCGTCGACAATGACGAGGAACTGACGGCCGCGCTGAAAAAGTTCAACGGCAGCGGCATATTGAAGACGCGCCGGATGGGCTATGACGGCAAGGGCCAGCGTGTCTTCCGCAACATGGAAACAGGCGGCTTTGCCGGCACTTGCGAGGCGATGGGCAACGTGCCGTTGATCCTGGAATCATTCGTCGCCTTCGAGCGCGAGATTTCGGTGATCGCCGCGCGCGGCATCGACGGTTCGCTCGCCGCCTACGATCCGGCCTGGAATGTCCATCGCAACGGTATTCTTCACAGTTCGACGCTGCCGGCCGGGGTGAAGTCCGACACGGCGGCTGCGGCTCAAACGGCGGCGGCCGAGATACTTGCAGCGCTCGACTATGTCGGCGTCATCGGCGTCGAATTCTTTGTCCTGGCCGACGGTTCGCTGCTGGCCAACGAGATTGCGCCGCGCGTCCACAATTCCGGTCACTGGACGGAGGCCGCCTGCACCATCTCGCAATTCGAGCAGCACATCCGCGCCGTCGCCGGCCTGCCGCTGGGAAATCCCGCACGGCAGTTCGACTGCGTCATGGAAAACCTGATCGGCGACGACATCCGGCGCGTTCCTGAACTTCTCGCCGAGCCCGATCTGATGCTGCACCTCTATGGCAAGGCCGAGGCGCGGCCCGGCCGCAAGATGGGCCATTTCACGCGCGTGAGCCGCCGCAGCTAGAGCATGATCCCGAAAAGTGGAATCCGGTTTTCGGGAACGATCATGCTCAAACAAAAGTTAGAACCTACGCTTACTGGATGTCGCCGCTCTCGTCCTCGTCGGGGCTGGCGCAGCTCACATCGCCTTCCGCGCAGGTCGAATCGGCGGTGAGCTGTTTGGTGCGGTCGTCGGTCAGCCGCGTCAGGCATTCCGATATCAGCATCGGATAGATCGAGCCGCCTTCGCTGTCCGCGGCGGAATAGCTGCATTCCGCGTCGCGAAAGGCGATCCACGCGCGCTGCGCCGTCTGCAACAGCTTCCTGGCTTTTGCATCGCTTGCGCTGATGAGCTCCTGGTAGGCCTTGTTGAGTTTGGCGTCGGCGGATTTGTAGTCCGCGTCGGCGCAGATGTTCATCATCTGCTGGCTGTCGTCGTTGCGGTCGCATTCCTGCGCATGGGCAACAGAACCTGCCGCAAGGACGGCAAGACAGGCGGACACAAGAATTCGGCGCATGATGATCTCCAATTCGCAACCGCATCATTCCAGCCGTCTCAAGCCCGCGCAATGCCGCAAGGCGCCGTTGGCGGGTATTTCGATGATACGAAACGGTCCGTATCGTTTAGGCAACGCGCTTGCGGTTGACACGGGCAAGGCTCCTCGTCTATGAGCCACGCACAGTTCAAAGGCGCGTCTGTGGGCGCGCCTTAATAGTTCGGCCCGGGACCGGGCCCAGACCGACGGGCAAGACCATGAAGATCAAGAATTCGCTCAAGGCGTTGAAGGCGCGTCACCGCGACAACCAGCTGGTTCGTCGCAAGGGCCGCGTCTACATCATCAACAAGACCGCTCCGCGCTACAAGGCGCGCCAGGGTTGAGTTTTTGACCGGAGGCTGCGTGCCTCCGTGCGCATGATACGCCTCTCACGCTAAATTCAGTTTGACGATCCGGCGTCGGGGGCTAGATTCCCGCGATGCGGATTCTTTTTGCATTTTTCACGGCTTTCTTCGTTTCCAGCGCTGTCTCGCTGCCGGCGTGGGCTGAAGATCCGACAGCAAATCGGCCGACAGCACCTCCGGTTGTGATGACGAAACAGGCGCGGCTCGATCAGCTGTTTGCCGATCTCAAGCGCGAACGCAACGAAAAGGCGGCCGAGCGCATCGCCGGGCGCATCGGCAGCGAGTGGTCCCAGTCGGGCAGTGCCTCGATCGACCTGATGATGCAATGGTCGCAAAAGGCGACTGAAAACCAGAAATTCGATGTTGCGCTCGATTTCCTCGATCAGGTGGTAACCCTGCAGCCGACCTATGCGGAAGGCTGGAACCGGCGCGCCACGGTTCATTTCATGATGAAGAACTACGGGAAGTCGATGTCGGACATCGACCGTACCCTGCAGCTCGAACCACGCCATTTCGGCGCGCTTTCCGGCCTGGCCCAGATCATGGCCGAAACCGGCCACAAGCAGTCGGCGCTCGAGGCCTGGCAGCGCGTTCTCGGCATCTATCCGATGATGCGCAGCGCCCAGGACCAGGTCGCCGCACTTTCCGAAGAGCTTGCCGGCGAAGGCATTTGAGACCAGTAAGGGAATAGGGGAGTAAGGCAGTATGTGAGTGGTGTAGATGCACTCCGGAACACATCCCCTACTCCCCTACTCCCCTACTCCCCTATCGGCCCGATCTATGCCGCTTGCTTCCGTGACGAGTTTCTCCACAAGGGCGGCGGCCGGCATCTCCCGCAGCTTCGCAACGCCCTGCCCGGCCCAAATAGGCAAGAAGTCAGCCCGCTTGCTTTCATCCTTTGCCATTGAAAGCGGCATGACCAGACTCGCCTGTAGCGGAAACGCCAGCGCAGCATCTTCCTCACCAGCCATTTCCATCACAAACCGGTTGCGCACCACGCGCGCTGGGCGGCCAGTGAAGCAGCGAGTCACCGACGTGCTCTCGTCGTTGGCCGAGCGCAATGCTACGCGATAGACTGGCTGCACATTGGCTTCAGGACAGGCCAGGAAAGCCGTGCCGATCTGCACACCAGATGCACCAAGTGCAAAGCTGGCAGCAATGCCGCGACCGTCGAAGATACCGCCGGCAGCAATTACAGGCACCCGCACGGCATCAACAATCTGTGGTACGAGGGCCATAGTGCCGGCTGTGCCGATAGCAGGGTCGCCAGTGAATGTGCCGCGATGCCCACCCGCCTCGTATCCCTGCGCGATAATGGCGTCCACCCCTCCTGCCTCAAGCTGGCGCGCTTCCGAGACGGTGGTAGCCGAACACAAGACAGTACAGCCGGCCGCTTTCAACTGCTGCACAATTGCGGTGTCGGGTAGGCCGAAGTGGAAGCTGACCACCTTCGGGCGCAGCTCGAGCACAATTTCGAGACGCTCACGATCGAAGGTGGGGAAGCGCTCGCCCGGCTCGGGTACCGGTCCGAGGCCGACCTCCTCATAGCGGCCGCGAAGGCGGTCGCGCATACTTTGGGCTGCCGCATCATCGCGTGCCGGCGGCGGGTGCGCAAAGAAGTTGACGTTGATCGGACGATTGGTGGCGTGCTGCGTCGCCGTGAGCTGCTCGCGGATAGCCTCCGCAGGCAGAATACCGCATCCGAGCGAGCCTAGTGCCCCGGCATTGCTGACTGCCGCCGCGAGTTCCGGTGTGGTGATGCCGCTCATCGGCGCCTGGATTATCGGGTGTTCAATGCCGAGGAGTTCCAGAAGATCAGTGCGCATCCACATTGGATCACCCTCCTCTTTCTCCCAGGAGAGATTACCTTAACTGACTTCCAGCTCAAGTCGGATAGGGCCTTCGAACCGCTTCACGGCCGGCCACAGGCTGATGCAAGCTGGCGGAGTTCGGCGTCGATCCTAACCCGACTGCGGTCGACGCGCCGGGCTGGCGCCGCGTTTACGACGCGCCATGCAGCCGGCCCATCCGGCAGCCGCAGCCGACATTAGCGGCCGACTTCCGATCCGACATAGGCGATGCGCAGCATGTTGGTCGAGCCCGGCGTCCTCAGCGGCACGCCGGCCGTGATGATGACGCGGTCGCCGGGCTTGCCGAAGCCTTCGTCCAAAGCGATGCGGCAGGCGCGATCGACCATGTCGTCGAGGTCGATGGCATCGGGAGAAACGACGCAATGCGTGCCCCACAGCAGCGACAGCCGCCGCGCCGTGTTGAGGATCGGCGACAGCGCCACGATCGGCACTTGCGGCCGCTCGCGCGCGGCGCGCAAGCCGGTTGTGCCGGACGCGGTATAGGTGATGATCGCCGACAGCTTAAGCGTCTCGGCTATTTCGCGGGCGGCGAGCGAGATGGCGTCGGCTCCCGTCGCTTCCGGTTCCGAGCGCTGCGCGTTGATGATGCCGGCATAGGTCGGGTCGGTTTCGACCTTGGTGGCGATCCGGTTCATCATCGCCACCGCCTCGACCGGATAGGCGCCGGCGGCGGACTCCGCCGAAAGCATTATCGCGTCGGCGCCTTCAAACACGGCGATCGAAACGTCCGACACCTCGGCGCGTGTCGGCACCGGCGCGGTGATCATCGATTCCAGCATCTGCGTGGCGACCACCACCGGCTTGCCGGCACGGCGCGCGGCGCGAGTGATCTGCTTCTGGATGCCAGGCACGGCTTCGAGCGGCATCTCGACGCCGAGATCGCCGCGGGCAACCATCAGCGCATCCGAAAGTTCAATGATCTCGGCCAGCCGGGCGACGGCCTGCGGCTTTTCGATCTTGGCCATGATCAGCGCCCGGCCGCGTGCGATCTTGCGTGCTTCGGCCAGGTCCTCGGGCCGCTGCACGAAGGACAGTGCCACCCAGTCGACGCCGGTCGCCAGAACCGCGTCGAGATCCCGGCGGTCCTTTTCCGTCAGCGCTCCGACCGGCAGGTCGGTGTCGGGCAGGCTGACGCCCTTCTTGTCGGAAATGATCGTGCCGGCGACGACGGTGCAGACGATCGCCTTGCCGTTGCTGCTGACCGCCTTGAGCTCGAGCTTGCCGTCGTCGATCAGCAGGCGATGACCAGCCTCGACCGAACGCAGGATTTCGGGATGCGGCAGGTAGACCCTCGTCGAATTGCCGGGTTCGGAATTGTCGTCGAGCGTGAAGGTCTGACCGACGGTCAGCACCTCTTTGCCGTTGGCGAACTTGCCGACGCGCAGCTTTGGCCCTTGCAGGTCTGCAAGAACGCCGATCGGCCGGCCGACCGCCTCCTCGACGGCACGAATACGGCCGACGAGCGTACGCATCAATTCATGGTCGGTGTGGCTCATATTGATGCGGAACACGTCGGCGCCGGCTTCGAACAGCTTCTTCAGCATCTCCTCGGACGAGGAGGCCGGACCGATGGTGGCGAGGATCTTGACCTTGCGGCTGCGTCTCATTGACTGTTTGTTCCCGGGGCGGCTGGAGCGCCATCCGTTGCGGGCTCGTCAGTCAGCTGGACCATCCAGCTTGCCTGCTCGCCCGTGTCATATTCCTGGAATCCGGCGCGCTGAAAGCCTCGGGCGACGCAATCGGTAACGCCGGCGATCTTGAACTCTTTTTCGGCCACGCACATGTTGATCGGGCCATCCCAGCGTCCGCCGCGCTCGGCGTCTTCTGCATAAAGATAGTAAAACCTTGATGACAACGGTCCCTCGATCAGCGTCTTGCAGCTCGATCCTTCGATGTGCCACCAGCCTTCGGTGATCCAGCCGGCTTTGGCGCGATAGCCGATGCCGACGCCGACCAGGTTCTGCGTGGCATTGCAGACGCGGAAATCGGCGCGTGCCGGCGAGGCCGAAATCACCACAAAAAGGCCCATGGCCGGTATCAGGAGCGGCATGGCCAAGGCATGGCGCACACGCAGCCTGCCGGCGAAACCCATCCCGAAACCCCTCAAGAACCACATTTGCATCTCTCAACGCCCCTTTTCGGAAAAGTCCGTACGCATGTCAACGCGCCGATCTGTCCAATCCAATCGATTTAGAAGGCTCTGGCGCGCTTACGGTCGCCCCTGCTCAGTTTTTTGGCAGAAACCGTGGCCAAACAACGGCATTGCGCGAGCGTTCTCTTCGTGGAATGACGGTACCACCCTCCCCGGAAGCCAGCGAACAGACCTTTCCCGCCAATGACCCGATCCACAGTTTTCGCGCCTTTCGACATCGTCGAAGGCGATCGCAAGCGCGGCATGGTGCTTTTGGCCGATCACGCCCGCCGCGACCTGCCGGAGGAGTATGGCAGCCTCGGCCTGCCCGCGGCGGAGTTCGACCGCCACATCGCCTACGACATCGGCGTCGAGACTGTAACCCGCGAACTCGCAAGTCTGCTCGGCGTTCCGGCGGTGCTTGCCAATTTTTCGCGACTGCTGATCGACCCCAATCGCGGCGAGGACGATCCAACGCTGATTCGCCAGCTCTATGACGGCACCGTCATCCCGGGAAATTATCCCATGGCGCCGGAGGAACGCGAAAGACGGCTGGATCGCTTTTACCGCCCCTATCATGACGCCGTCGGCGCCATGATCGCCTCGGTGGCGCAAGCGTCAGCGCAGGCGCCCTTCATTTTTTCGGTGCATTCCTTCACACCGACCATGCAGGGCTTCGTGCGGCCGTGGCATGTCGGCATATTATGGGATCTCGACGATCGCGTTGCGCGGCCGCTGATCGACATGCTCGCCGAGGACAAGAGCCTCGTCGTCGGCGACAACGAACCCTATGACGGCGCACTGCGCGGCGATACCATGTTCAGGCACGCTATCGTCAACGGCTTTGCCCATGCGCTTATCGAGATCCGCCAGGACCTGATCGCCGACCGGAAGGGTGCGCTCGCCTGGGCCGAACGGCTGGCGCCGATCGTTGACGCGATAGATCGACGTGCCGATATACATGCAGTGAAAATATTCGGCTCGCGCACCGGGCCGGCATGATGGAGGCCAAGGAGGCCAACAAGCCATGACCGAACTCAGCGACGTACAAAAGCGCGATTTCGAAGCCGCTGCCTTCCGCCGGCTGGTCGCGCATCTGCGCGAGCGTTCCGACGTGCAGAACATCGACCTGATGAACCTCGCCGGCTTCTGCCGCAACTGCCTGTCCAACTGGTACCGCGATGCGGCGCAAGCCGAGGGTGTCGAACTCAGCAAGGACCAGTCGCGCGAGATCATCTACGGCATGGCCTATGCCGAGTGGCAGGCACTGAACCAGATCGAGGCCTCCGATGCCAAGAAGGCCGAGTTCGAGGCAAGACGCCCCAGGGACCACTAGAGCAATTCCAGGAAAAGTGTGAACGGTTTTCCGTCCGGAATTGCGTCAAGACAAAAGGATGGAACGGTTCGGCGTTTCCGTGAAACGATGAACCGTTCCAGGTCACAATCCATCGCACTGAACGACCTTCACGAATGGTTTTTGCCCCAAATGGGAGGACTGCCGTGCCTAAGATCGACGTCGCCGACGTACCCGGACGCAAGGGCTCATCCTATCCACCTCCGTTCGATGCACCCTGTGCCGAACGCGTGCGGCAGCGGCTGGGCAACGCCGGCGGGCTCACCGACTTCGGCATCAATCTCATGCGCCTGCCGCCGGGCAACTGGTCGAGCCAGCGCCACTGGCATTCGCACGAAGACGAGTTCGTCTACGTGCGCGAAGGCGAGCTGACGCTCGTCGAAGATGCCGGCGAGACGGTGCTGCGCGCGGGTGATTGCGCGGCCTTTCCGAAAGGCTCCGGCAACGGCCATCACATGATCAACAAATCGGGCGCAGTTGCGATCTATCTCGAAGTTGGTTCGCGTTGGCCCGCCGACGTAACCACCTGCTCCGACATCGACATGATGAGCACCAACGCTGACGGCCGGTTTGTGCACAAGGATGGCGCGCCTTATCCCGAGCCGTAGAGATTTTGGAGTGGACCACCGAGGTGGTTGGCCGACACGAGAGGACGTAGCGTCCACCGGCGCCTTGTGGCGCCGTCTGGTCCAAGCACTTTCGGCGAAGAGCGCTTGACTGTGAATTGAATCGATCTAATTTGCCGCGCAAAGCCATTTCCGGACCGGATTCTACCCGATGGACGCGCAGAAAATCACGCAAATCGCGATTCGTGGACGCTGGGCCGTGGCCGGCATCTTCCTCGCCAACGGCTTCCTGACCGGCAGCTGGGCGCCGCAGATCCCGGTGTTCCTGACCCGGCTGGACATCAGCAAATTCACGCTCGGCCTGCTGATCCTGTTGTTCGGCGCCGGCGCCGTCACCGCCATGACCTGGTGCGGCCATCTGATCTCGAAGCATGGCTCGCGCACCGTGCTGCGCTGGTTCGGACTTGCCGGCAGCTTCGGTCTTTTGATGGTGGCTCTGGCCCCCAATGTGCCCCTGGCGGCCATCGCCATGTTCATCTTCGGCGGTTCGATCGGCGGCATGGACGTCGCCATGAACGCCAATGCGGTGGCGGTGGAACGGCGGCTGTCCCGCGCCATCATGTCGTCCTCGCACGGTTTCTGGAGCCTTGGCGGTTTCGCAGGCGGCGCTTTGGGCGGTTTCGCCATCCAGAACTATGGTCATCTCGCGCATGCGACGATGGTGACGGCGCTTGCCTTTGCTGTCATCGCGGTAGCGATCCGCTACCTGATCGCCGAGGACAAGCATCCGGTCGCCGAGCATCACAAATTCGCCCTGCCGGCAAACCCGCTTGTCTATCTGGTCGGGCTGATGGCGCTGCTGACGATGATCTCCGAAGGCGCGGTGCTCGACTGGGCAGCGCTGTATCTCAGGCAGGAGCTCGGCGCCGATCTTGCTATCGCAGGCCTGGCCTATGCCGCCTTTTCCGGCGTCATGGCCGTCATGCGCTTTCTCGGCGATGGCGTCCGCAACCGTTTCGGTGCCGTTACGACGCTGCGCGCGTCGGCGCTTGCCGCTGCAGCCGGCATGCTGGTGGCCGGGCTGGCTCCCTCGCCGTGGCTGGCCATTGCCGCCTTTGCCTTTTGCGGCCTGGGTATTGCCAATATGGTGCCGATCATCTTTTCGGCCGGCGGCAACCAGGAGGGCATGGCGCCCGGCACCGGCATGAGCGTCGTCACCACAATGGGTTACTCAGGCATCCTGGTGGCGCCTTCGGCGATCGGCTTCATCGCCGAACACTCGAGCTTCGGCCCGATCTTCGTCGCTCTCTCTGGGCTACTGATCGTCGTGTTGGTGATGGCCGGGCTCGCTCACCGCGCCGAATTTGCTGCCGAGCCTGCACCGGCTGAATAGCGCTTGAACTGTTCGTAGAGGAAATCCGCGACGCGGCGGATGCGGACGCTGGTACGCACGTCGCGGTGCATGGCCAGCCACACCGGCAGCGTCGGCAGCGGGAGGTCCGGCAGCACGATTTCCACCAGTGCATCGCGCTCGGCCAGCGGCTGCTGGCCAAAGCCGATGCCGTTTCCCGCCCGCAGTGCCTCCCACAAAACTATGTGGTTGTCGGTCCTGAAGCGGAAGGCATTGCGGTTGAGCGGAACCCCGAATTGAGCGAAGCCGCGAATGATTTCATCGCTGCGATCGAAGCCGACCAGATCGTGCTCGGCAAGATCGCGGGCCTCGCGCGGACGGCCACGCCGGTCGAGATAGGATTTTGCCGCGCAGGCGCGGAGCGGAATGTCGGTCACCTTGCGCGCGACCAGTTCATTCTGCGCCGGCTTGACCATGCGGATGGCAATGTCGGCGTCGCGACGCAGCAGATTCTCGACCTGGTTCGAAGCGACGATCTCAACCTCGATGCCGGGTTCCTCGACGGCAAGCCGCGCCGTCATCTCGGGTAGCACATAGGCCGCCACCACCTCGCTGGCGGCAATGCGCACCGTGCCCTCGATCGCTTCGACCGATCCCAGGGCCAGCAGCGAAAATGCGCTCGCCTGCTCGCTCACCGCGCGGCCCCGTTCAAAAAGCGTGCTGCCCGCTTCCGTGAGCGCATAGCCGCGCCGCCCGCGCCGGAACAAGGTGACGCCGAGCGCCTGCTCCAGCTCGGCGATGTGGCGGCCGAGTGTCGGCTGGCTTGCGGCAAGCTTTCGCGCGGCGGCCGACAGGCTCCCGGTCTCCGCCACCGTGACGAAACTCTTGATCAGGTTCCAGTCTATATCCATTCAAAATTGAATATCAGACCGCCAGCTTTCGTCAATTTCCATTCGTTTGCGAGGAGATCATATTGGGTCATACGCAAACATGGAGACAAACAATGACCAAGATGGCAATTCTCGGCGCCAATGGCCGGCTCGGCCGCACGGTGGCCAAGGCCTTCATTAATGCCGGCTACGATGTCCGTGCCGTCACCCGCAGCGGCAAGGTGCCGGCGGAACTCAAAGGCGCCACGGCGATCGCCGGCGACGCGCTCGACCGTGCTGCGCTGATCCGCGCGACCGAAGGCGTCGATATCATTTTCAACGGCCTCAACCCGCTCTACACCGACTGGAGCAAATGCCTGCCGATGGCCGAGAATGTGATGGCTGCCTGCCGGGCGAATGGCGCACTGCATCTCTTCCCGGGCACCGTCTACAATTACGGCTCGCCGATGCCGGCGGTGATCGCCGAGGACACGCCGTTTCGTCCGACGACGGAAAAGGGCCGCATCCGCGTTGCCATGGAAGACCTGTTTCGCCGCGAGGCCGACGCGGGTCGGGTGCGCACCATCCTGCTGCGCGCCGGTGACTTCTTCGGCGGCACCGGCAGCGGATCGTGGTTCGATCTGGTCGTCGCCGCCAAGATGACCAAGGGCGTCTATACCGCCCCAGGGCCGGTCGATCTCGTGCATGAATGGGCCTATCTACCCGACCTGGCCAAGGCTTTCGTCGGACTGGCCGACAATCTCGACAAGCTCGGCTCCTACGAGGCGCTGAACTTTCCCGGCCATGCGGTGACCGATCTGGAGATCAAGGCGGCCGCTGAGAAGGCGCTCGGGCGCACGTTGAAACTGACGTCGATGCCGTGGTGGGTGCTGCGTGCCGGCAGCCCATTTGTGGCGATGTGGCGCGAGATCGTTTCGATGTCCTATCTCCGCTTCGAGCCGCACCGGCTGGTTTCAGGCGGGCTTGAAGGCATTATCGGTGCGATCCCCCACACGCCGCTGGAAAATGCAGTGTCGGAAGCGCTTGAAGACATCGGTATCGCCACGGTGAAGGCAGCGCAGAAGCAATCTGAAAAAAGGCGGATGGCCTGACGGTCATCCGCCGCTTGTCGGGGACCAATGATTGCGGTCAGATCCGGCCCATCAACAGCAGCACCAGGACAACGATCAGGATGACGCCGACGATGCCGGATGGTCCGTAACCCCAGGACCGCGAATGCGGCCACGCCGGAACCGCGCCGATCAGGATAAGAATAAGGATAATGATGAGAATGGTGCTTATCGTCATCAGAAAATCCTCGCTTTGAGGTTGCAATGACGGAACAATGCAGAAGGCCGCCCATTGTTCCCGGGCGGCCTTTGCTTGATCAGAACGGCGATTCAGCCTCTATTCGGCGGCCTTCGGGAAGGCGATCGCCGGTTCGGCGCCCAGATCGGCCTCCAGGCCTTCCGACGAGATCTCGGCCTTGCCGCGCCCCAACAGGCGACTGAACCAGCCCCGACGCGCACCGGGTTTTACCTTGGCGCGGGTGAACACCATCAGCATTGACGGGGTCACCACCAGCGTCAGCACGGTGGCGAAGGACAGGCCGAAGACGATCGCCGACGACAGCGAAATCCACCATTGCGTCGACGGCGCGTTGATCGTCGTCTCGTGATGGAAGATTTCGAGGCCGAGGCCGAAAGCGATCGGCAGCACGCCGAGGATCGCCGACACCGCCGTCAGCACCACCGGGCGGGCACGTTCGCGGCAGGTCTGCAGAACGGCTTCGTATTTGTCCCAGCCCTCTTCGCGCAACCGGTCATAGGTGTCGATCAGCACGATGTTGTTGTTCACCACCACGCCGGCCAGCGCGATGACACCGATGCCCGACATGACGATGCCGAATGCCTCTCCCGTCAGCAGCAGCCCTAGGAACACGCCGATCGTCGCCATGACCACGCAGGACAGCACCAGCCAGACGCTGGTGAACTTGTTGAACTGCGCCAGAAGCACAATGAAGATCAGGAAGATCGCGGCACCGAAGGCTTTGCTGAGGAAGGCCCCGGCCTCCGCGCTGTCCTCATTGGAACCGGCAAGCTTCCAGCGAATGCCGCTGCCGAGGTTCATGTCGGCGACAGCTTTGGTGACCTCCTGCTGGACGGCAGCCACCTGGGCGCCGGCAGCGACGTTGGCCTGGACGACCACCGTTCGCGCGCCGTCGATGCGATTGAGGATACCGACCGT
This sequence comes from Mesorhizobium sp. LSHC420B00, assembly GCF_000503055.1. Taxonomy (GTDB): domain Bacteria; phylum Pseudomonadota; class Alphaproteobacteria; order Rhizobiales; family Rhizobiaceae; genus Mesorhizobium. The sequence goes on from NZ_AYVY01000020.1 coordinate 124,347, forward strand.
CGGCTCCGGCTTGCGCACGACGAAGTTCGAGATCGGCACCGAGCCTTGCGCGGTCTGAACCCTGAGTTCGTCGAGCGTCGACAGCGTGCGCCGATCCTCGGGCAGGCGCAGTCTGATGTCGACGGCATCGTCGGCGCCGGCGGGGCGGTACTCGCTGAGCTTCAGCCCGTTGGTCACCAGTTGGACCACCGTTCCGACCGCGGTCGGGCTGATGCCGTACTGCGCCGCCTTGGCGCGATCGACCTCGAGCGCCCAATCGACGCCGGGCGGCGCCAGGCCATCGGAAATATCGATGACGCCGGGCACCTTGGCAATGCGCGCGGCGACGGCGCGGGCCTTGTCGTCAAGACCCTTCGGATCGACGGCCGAAAGCCTGATCTGGATCGGCTTGCCGGTAGGCGGGCCGGCTTCCGGCACGCGAACCTCGACGTCGACACCGGGAATGCCGGCCATCACGCCGCGCAGTTCGTCGAGGATTGAGTTCGCCGATTTGCGCTCGCGCCAGTCGACGAATTCGTACTGGATCACGCCGACCACGTCTTCCGGAACGTCCTGGCCGCCGCCCTGCGTCTTGCCGACACGGGTATAGACAGACTTCACGCCCGGCCAGCCGAGCAGCCGATTTTCCGCCGTCTTGGTAGCCGCGTCCATTTCGGCAAGCGAAAGATTGCCGCGGGCGTGGACATAGAGCAGGCCGTAGTCAGGCTCGACATTCGGGAAGAATTCGACGCCGGCGCCGAATTTCGAATAGGCGTAGCCCACGCCAAACAACAGCGCGACGGTAAGGACAAGCACGGTGATGGGATAATGCACCGCCTGCTTGACCACGGCCATGTACCAGCCGTCGCGATTGTCGTCGGGGTGATGAGCCGGCGCCTTGGCAAATATGGCGCCCAGCGTCGGCGCGAAGACCAGCGCATAGAGCATCGAGGCCGAGAGCGTCACGATCAACGTGATCGGCATGTATTTCATGAAATCGCCGATGATGCCCGGCCAGAACAACAGCGGCGAGAAGGCGGCAATGCGCGTCATCGTCGCGGCGATGACCGGGCCGGCCATGCGCTTGGCCGCAAGCGCGAACGCCTGTTCCTTCGGCATGCCCTCGCTCATGCGTCGCTCGGCGAATTCGGTGACGATGATAGCGTCGTCGACCAGCATGCCGACCGCCAGGATGAGGCTGAACAGCACGATCATGTTGATCGTGTAGCCCATCATCGCCAGCAACAGGATGCCGATCAGGAAGGATGAGGGGATGGCCAATCCGATCAGTAGCGAGGCACGGCCAGACAGCGCGTAGAGAATGACGATGAACACCAGGATGACGGCGATCATCACGTGGTTCTGAAGGTCGCCGAGCAACTGGTTCACGAAGACGGACTTGTCTTGCGTGTAGGTGACGTGCATGCCCTCCGGCATCGTCTTGATGAAGGCGTCGGACACCTCCCTGACCTTGCCAATCGTATCGATCAGGTTGGAGCCGATGCGCTTCTTCACCTCGATGGCAATCGCCGGCTTGCCGTCCAGGCGGGTAACCGTCTCGGCGTCCTTGAAGGTCGAGCGGACGGTGGCGATATCCTTGGCCTGCACCACCGCGTTGGGGCCGGCGACGACCGGAAGCGCCGCCACATCTTCTGGTGTCTCGATAAGCGAGGGCACCTTGACTGCGTATTTGCCCTCGGATCCTTCGATGTTGCCGGCGGCGACAAGACTGTTGGAAGCGCCGACCGCACCGATCAACTGGTCGAGCTGCAGCCCGTAGGACGAAAGTTTCATCGGATCGATGACCACTTCGACGAGGTCGTCGCGCGCACCCTGCAATGAGCCCTCGAGCACGCCAGGCACTTCCTCGATGCGGTCGCGCAGCTCGCGCGCCGCCGCCGTCAGCACGCGCTCGGGCACCTCGCCCGACAGCGTCACGACCAGGACGGGGAACTCGGAGATGTTGACCTCGGAGACCACGGGCTCCTCAGCCGCTTGCGGCAGGTCGGCCTTGCCGTCCTGCACCTTGCTGCGCGTGTCCTGCAGCGCAGTGGCGAGATCCGTCTGTGGCTGGAATTCGACCAGCACATAACCGCCGCCCTGGAAGGCGGCCGAGCGCATCTCCTTGAGGCCCTTCAGGCTCTTCAGCTTGGCTTCCATCGGCCGCAGCAGGAGGCGTTCGGAGTCTTCCGGCGAGATGCCCTGATAGATCAGGCTGACATACATCATCGGAATCGGAACGTCGGGTTCCGCTTCCTTCGGCGTCGACTGGTAGGCGACCGCACCGGCAAGGATGAGAAAGACCAGGACCGCAATGGTCAGCCGGGCATTGCTGATTGCAAGTTTGACGATGTCCATGATTACTGCGTCCCGGTCGTCGCTTCGCCCAACAGCTTTTGAATGGTCGCCTGGTCGGCCTCGACCGGCTTGACCACTTCGCCTTCCTTCACCAGCTCCTGGCCAGCGACGATGATGCGGGCGTCGGCCGGAATGCCGCCGAGCACCAGGCCGGTCGGCGTGTCGTCGACCAGGTCGATCGGGAAGAACACGACCTTGTCATCCTTGTCGACGGCGCGGATGCCGAGGTCGCCCTTGTCGCCGAGCGTCACCACCGATCGCGGCAGCATCACGGCGTCGGTCGGCTGGGCGCTGAGCGCAATTTCTGCCGTCATGCCGGCCGGTACGGACCCATCGGCATTGGGGATAGCGACTTCAACCCGGAAGGTACGGGTTGCCGAAGATGCATCCCGGCTGATGTAGCGCACCGTACCCTTGACGGTCTGGCCACTGACCAGGCGCACATTGGCTTCGTCACCGATCTTCAGATAGCCGAGATCGCGCTCGCTGACTTCGCCGCGGGCGATCACCGGATCGAGCTTCAGAATGGTCGCCACCTCGCCGCCCTGCATGACGGAACTGCCAAGCTCCACCGGCACCCGGTCGATGACACCGTCGAAGGGCGCCTTCACCTCGTTGCGGTCGAGTTCGGCTTGCGCGGCGTCCAGTTGCGACTTGGCCAGCGTCAGGTTGGAACGGGCCGTATCGAGCTGCAGCGTCGGCAGATTGCCGGTTTTCATCAACCGCAGGGCCGCAGCCAGCTCGGCCTCACGTTGCACGACAAGCTGCTTGGCGTTGTCGACCGCCGAGATTTTTTCCTCGGCGGCAAGCATCAGGATCAGGTCGCCGGTCTTGACGTGCTGACCCTGCTTGACCGGCAGCTTGTCGATGACGCCGGCGACGCGTGTCGCCAGGACCGCGCGCTTGTCGGCTTCGGTCAGTCCGGAAATGCGGATAGCGCGCGCATAGATGCGCCGCGGCGGGGTTATGATCGCGACCGTCCGCAAGGCCGCTTTGGGCTGTTCTGCCTCGGCAGTCCCCGGCTTGGCAGCCCCCTGTTCGCCAGTTTGGGGCTTGCCTGAGTCGGCGGCCTTGGGCTGCTCGACCTCTCCTGCCTTGGGCTTGTTGTCGGCGGACGCGCTGCCGACGGACGAGAATTCGCCTGTCGCCATCCAGCCGGCGAACCCGATGAGCACAACAATGGCTGCAAGCTTGTGAAACCTGAATTTCGGCATCGTCATTTTTTCCAGTGCGCGGGGTTCGGCCAGGCCGCATCTTCTACTTGGGGCGCGTCGCCGATATGGGTGCGCGCGAGGCCGTATTCAAATTGCCGTGATCGGCGAAGCGCGCTTCTACCTTAAAGTTGCGTCGCAATATAGTCAGAAAAGTTGATGGATTGTTGCTTTGTCCGCAAAGATGCGGCTGCAGCATCGGCTGTTGATCGCCAAAACAGCGGTATGGCAGCAAGTGTCAGGATGATTGGACAGATTGCGATGTCATCTGCTTTGCGGGGGAGCCAGAACAATTCCAGGAAAAGTGTGAAACGGTTTTCCGTCCGGAATTGCGTCAAAAAAGATAGAGCGGTTCGGCGTTTCCGTGAAACGGTAAATCGTTCTAGGCCGGACGGCGGGCGGCCTCGGGCTGCTTGCGCGCCGCAAGAAACTCCTTGACCCGCCGGCCCGGCGCCGGCCCGCGCACCGGCTTCAAGCCGTCGTCGAGCTCGCCGGACAGATCGATCGTCGGCCGCTTGCCGACGGCGTCGTAATTTTCTTCCAGCCAATCACTGGCTGCGGTGCGGCCGAGGTCACGCAGATAGGCAAGGAACGCCCATTCGGCATTGACCTTGGACGATGCCGACAGATCCTTGAACGCTTCGTCGGCATCGATGCGGTGCATGCGGATGTCGCGATATTCGCCGTGCGGCAATCGGCCGGCGGCGATCAGTTCCTTGACGAAGGCGATCGAGCGGAATTCGCGCAACAGCCCGGCATTGAAGGTGATCTCGTCGATGCGGTTCTGGATCTCATTGGCGCTCTTCGGCGTCCCTTCGCGGACCACCGGATTGATCTGCACCAAAAGCACGTCCTCAGTGGCCGCCGTCTTGAAGAACGGGAACAGTGCCGGGTTGCCGCCATAGCCGCCATCCCAATAGGGCACGCCCTTGATCTCGACGGCGCGGAACAATTGCGGCAGGCAGGCCGACGCCATTACCGTGTCGAGGTCGATCTCGCCGTCCGAGAAGACACGCAACTGGCCGGTCTCGACATTGGTCGCGGAAATGAACAGTTCCATCGACTTGCAGGCGCGCACATTGTCGAAATCGATCTCACGTTCGACCACATCGCGCAGCGGATTGATGGCGAGCGGATTGGCGACATAGGGCGAAAATACCCGCGACATCGTATCGAACAGGAAATAGCCGGGCGTGTTCTCGATCGACCAATTGCCCCAGGCGACGTCCCACGGCATGCGCTGCACTGGGCTGAAGCGGCCCTTTGCCGCCACCGCACGCCAGAAATCATCAAGTTTCCGCCGTGCGCCCTCGACGCCGCCGCGAACGAAGCCGTCGGCCAGCGCGACGGCATTCATGGCGCCGGCGCTGGTGCCCGAAACCGCCGTTATATCGAGGCGCCCGTCCTCGAGCAGCCGATCGAGCACGCCCCAGGAAAACGCCCCGTGCGAACCCCCGCCTTGCAGCGCGATGTTGATCTTCTTTGGCTCCTCCGCCTTGCCGTTTTTCGGCATGGCGTGACCCTTGACCGCTGGACGGCTCACTGAGCGGTCCAGCCGCCATCGACAGAGATGTGCGTGCCGTTGATCTGCGCTGCCGCATCCGAGCACAGGAACACTGCCGCCGCCGCAACCTGCTCGACGGTGACGAACTCCTTGGTCGGCTGCTTTTCGAGCATGACCTCGCGGACCACAGTCTCGCGGTCCATCTTGTTGGCCTTCATCTGGTCGGGGATCTGCGCCTCGACCAGCGGCGTCAGCACATAGCCGGGACAAATGGCATTGCAGGTGATCTTGTCGCGCGCCAGTTCCAGGGCGACCGTCTTGGTCAGGCCCATAATGCCGTGCTTGGCCGAGACATAGGCCGACTTGAACGGCGAGGCCACCAGCCCATGGGCCGAGGCGACGTTGACGATCCGGCCGCCACCGGCCTGTTTCATCAACGGGATGGCGGCGGCGATGGTGTGGAAGGCCGATGACAGGTTGATGGCGATGATCGCATCCCACTTCTCGATCGGGAAGCTTTCCACCGGCGCGACATGCTGGATGCCGGCATTGTTGACCAGGATGTCGACCGAGCCGAATGTCTCGGCTGCCTTCATGACCAGAGCCCGGCACTCGGCCGGCTTCGACATGTCAGCCTTGACATAGGCGGTCTGGACCTTGTGGTGTTTCGCAATTGCGTCGGCGATGGCGTGGTCGTCGGCGGTGTCGGAAAAGGAATTGACGACGATGTTGCAGCCTTCGGCCGCGAGCGCGTGGGCAATGGCCAGGCCGATGCCCGAGGTGGAACCGGTGACGATGGCGGTTTTTCTGGCGGTCAAGGCGGCTTATTCCTTTCGAGGCGGGCTCCCGCGGAACCATGCTGCACTGCAGCATATAGGCTCTCTGCCACCCAAGAACAGCGGATGTGTGGAGCAATGACATGAAATTTTTGTCATGAGGACCTCTCTCACCTTGACGAGAGAGTGTCTGGCACCGGCTGTAGCGGGGCCGGTTTCCGCAAAGCATGCGGGGGAAAATCCTTAGGCGACGAGGTCCGGCACCGGCCCGATATAGCGCGACTGCGGCCGGATCAGCCGTCCGCTCGTCTGCTGCTCGCGGGCGTGGGCGATCCAGCCGGCGACGCGCCCGGCAGCAAAGACATTGGTGAACGCCTCTTTCGGAAAGCCCGCGGCCTCCAGCAGAAGTGCTGTGAAGAACTCGACATTGGTCTGGAGCGAGCGCGACGGCTTGGCGATGCGAAGCACTTCAAGCGCCGCTTGCTCCACGCTTTCGGCAAACGCCAGCCGGTGGCCGGCTTCGCCCTCGGCGCCGAGTTGCCGCACCACCGCTTTCAGCACGTCGGCACGCGGATCGCGCACACGGTAGATGCGATGCCCGAAGCCCATGATGCGGCGGCCGCGCGCGATCTCGTCGCGCAGCCAGATGGCGGCGTCGCCATGCGCCTCTATCGCATCCAGCATCTCGATCACCGGACCTGGCGCGCCGCCATGCAGCGGCCCCTTGAGCGCTCCGAGTCCGGCCAGCACCGCCGAAGTAAGCCCCGCCTGCGTCGAGGCGACCACGCGCGTGGCGAAGGTCGATGCGTTGAGGCCATGGTCGCAAACCGTCACAAGATAGGTATCGAGCGCTTTCGCCAACTTCGGCGAGACCGCCATGCCGGTCAGCATCCGCAGCATGTCGGCGGCATGATCGGCCTTGCGATCAGGCGCAATTGGGCTTTCGCCGCGCTGCAAGCGCAGCAAGGCCGGCGTCAGCACGGCAGGTGCCGCAACCAGCCTGAGCGCGTCCGGCAATTTGTCGCCGTCCGGCAGTAGGGCAATGCCGGCGCGCATCGCGCTGTAGATATCGAGGGATGCGAGAAACGGCAGCAAGGGTTCGATCCGCTCGAACACTTCACTGCGCGCCCGGCCGATCGCTTTCGCCAGCTCCTTTTCGCCGGGAAGATCGTCGAAAGAGCCGTCGAACAGCAGCCGAACCACGTCGGCGTATTTCCAGCGGCCTGCCAGTTCCGGCAACGAATGGCCCCGGATGGTCAGGCGGCCGCCAAGACCGTCGACATCGGAGAGCACCGTTTCTGCCACCACCACATCATCGAGCCCATTCGCCATTGGTTTTCTCCTTGACCCTTTCCGGGTCGTAGATAAGGGTTGGCGGCTGGACCATCAATCTTGATCAACCGAATCAACGTGCCAGGTTTACATCACTGAGTGGCTGACGCGGGACGAAGCCCTGGAGCGCCTCAAGGTGCGCGCCCAGACGCTCTATGCCTATGTCAGCCGCGGACGCATCGGCATGCGGCCGGATCGGGCCGACCCACGCCGCAGCCAGTATCGCGCCGACGACATCGCGGCGCTGGCGAGCCGCCGGGCGCGCGGCCGAAATCCCCAGGCAATCGCCGAAAGTGCAATTGCCTGGGGTGAGCCGGCGATCGCCACCACGATCTCGACCGTTTTGCACGGCCGCCTCGTCTATCGTGGCCAGGATGCGGTTGCACTCTGCGAGACTGCCACGCTGGAGCAGACGGCAAACCTGCTTTGGGCATCTGACGCACCAGTGTCGTTCGTGTCGGCGAGCCGCCATGGCAACGGCGCAACTGGCCGGCCGGCTGCCTTCGCGGAATTGGCCGCGTTGGCGGCCAAGGGCCGGCCTTCGCTCGGCCGCAGGGCGGCTTCGCTCAACCACGATGCGGCCGGCGCCATCGCCGCTCTGGCCCAGGCGCTCGGCGCGGTTCGCGGAATCGGTGCCGTGCACGAACGACTGGCGCAGGGCTGGTCCCTCGATGCAGCCGGCGCAGACTTGATCCGCCGCTCGCTGGTGCTGTTGGCCGATCACGAACTGAACGCATCGACCTTCGCCGCGCGGGTCGCCGCGTCCACCGGTGCACCTGTTTCGGCCTGCCTGCTTGCTGGCCTCGCCACGCTCTCCGGTCCGCGCCATGGCGGCGCCGCGGAGGCGGTCATGATGCTGGCGGAGGATGCGCAGAGATTGGGGCCGGATGCGGCTGTCGGACGCTGGCTCGGTCACGACAGGCCACTGCCCGGATTTGGCCATCCGCTTTATCCCGACGGCGATCCGCGTGCGGAACCGTTGCTGGCCGCGATCGATGTCGATGATGGGCTGTTACGGCTTTGCGATGCGGCCTTTGCGGCAACGGGCATGCGCCCGAACGTCGATTTCGCCTTGGCCGCGCTGACGCGCAGCCTCCGTTTGCCGTCCGATGCGCCGTTTCGCTTGTTTGCGCTCGGCCGCAGCATCGGCTGGGCCGCGCATGCCGTGGAGCAGGTGACAAGCAGCGGCCTGATCAGACCACGCGCCCGCTACCAGGGACCGCTGCCGGAGTTCCATTAGCTGGCGACGCAATCGCGGGCCCTTTTTTTGGGTGCTGGCGGATTAAGCTTTAGATGGAATGGTCATCCGGCTCATGAAAAGTCGGAGAGCCCGCTGCGCGGCCAGGGCTGGCGGCTCGGACGGATGCCATTCCCGGAAATGACCATCGATCGCCATGCGTGCCAACCCATAAACGAGTGCACGCGCGGCAAGCACAAGATGATCAAAGTCGGTGCCGGGAGCAAGCCGACCCTGTTGTTGCGCTTGCGTCAGCAAGTCGATCATCGTCCGCCGAATAGCCTCATTATGATCACGAAGGCTGTCCGACCCTTCAAAATCAATCAGGGTTCGGGAACTGATGATCTGGAAATGCGTGGGGTTGCTAATTGCCCATTCCAGATAGCCTTGTCCGATTGCTTCGAAGGCCTCAATGGGATCTGCGCTGTCGATTTTCGACCGCGCCTTGGCAACGGCCTTTGTCAGCCGATCCATGGCCTGTTCGGCGACCGCGGTGAGCAGCGCTGTTTTCGATCGAAAATGCCGGAATGGCGCGCCGGGCGAAACGCCGGCACGTTTTGCGGCCTCGCGTACGGACACATGCTCGGCTCCCCGCTCCTCGATGATCTCCACGGTTGCCGTGATCAAGGCCTCGACGAGATTGCCGTGATGGTATCGCTTGGCATCTCCGGCTTCGTCGGAATCAGTTGTCTTGGTCATCTCAGTCAAATAGCACGAGAGCGGAATGTAATCACTGATTATTTCCCTTGTGTTCGAGCGCTGCGTATGTAATCAATGTTTACATCGCAACGGAGGTTACCATGTTTCGCATCACCGCAACGACTGCCCTCGCTTTCTCCTTATTGTCGCTCGTATCTGCCGAGGCCGAGGATCGGCCCACCCTGGAAGTCGTCTGGCCGACGGCGGGTTCAGTTGTCGAACTGGGCAATTCTCCTGAGAAGGCGATAGGCGTTGTCGTCAGGAGCAACTTCAGGCTGCTCACTGCGGGTGAGTGCGGGGAAATCAAGCAATGCGGCCACGTGCATATGAAGATCGATCCCAACGGAGACACCTGCAACATCCCCGGCAAGCCGTACAACAGCATGAACAGCGACTTTGGCGGTGATCTTATCAAGGCCCGTTTCGGCCATTGCCCGGATGCCGCCGGCAGACACGTGATCGGCGTGCTTCTTGCCGATGATCATCACCGGCCCATTCTAGTAGACGGCAAACCTGTTACCGCTCTGGTGACGGTGACCACGAAATAGGGCATGCCACGAAATAGAGCGTGCCACAAAATAGAGCGTGGATGACATCTTCACCTTCGAGGCGAAGATGTTTTCTGACACAGGCCTGCTGAGGGAAATTTTGGGCCGGCGCTTCGCCGGCCGGCAGTCACGACATCGTGTCGAGCTTGCGCTGCATCGCGGCGATCTGCTCCTTCAGCTCCTGAAGGTCGTCCGGTTTTTCCGGTGTTTCTTTCCTGGCCTGTTCGGCCGGTGCTGCTGCCGGCGCAGACCCCGCAGGCGGGAACGGCGTGAACAGCCGCATGGCGTTCTGGAACATTTCCATGTTACGCCGAGTCTGCTCCTCCAGCACCTTGATCGGCGTCGCGATCTTCATCATGTCCATCGGCGACTTGCCGAGGGCATCTTTCATTTGCTCGCGAAAGCGTTCCTGCTCCTTCGAGAAGGCCAGCATCGACTGTTCGAGAAAGCTTGGCACGATCATCTGCATCTGGTCGCCGTAGTAGGCGATGAGCTGACGCAGGAACGGGATCGGCAGCATGTTCTGCCCGTCCTTGTTCTCCAGCTCGAAGATGATCTGGGTCAGCACCGGATGCGTGATGTCGTCGCCGGTCTTGGCGTCCTGGACAGTAAAGTCCTCGCCTTTTTTGACCATTTCTGCGAGATCCTCGAGCGTCACATAGGTGCTGGTGCCCGTATTGTAGAGACGGCGATTGGCATATTTCTTGATAACAATAGGTTCGTCTTTCGCGGCCATCTGCATCCTCCCCGGACACCGGCCAGCTTAAGTAAGCCGCCGGTAACGATTGCGCCTTGTTAAAGGATATGCGCAAAAGCGTCATGAATCCAAGCTGTTTGTGCAGTGCGGGAACATTTTATGCTGCGCAGCACGGATGGGCCGTCATCGCAGCGACGCGCGGCCTGCTTGCCGCGGAGGAACGCCATGCCCATTTCGGGTTTGACTCGGGTTGTGGAAAGGGCAAGAAAAGTCCCCGACGGCACCCGAAATCGCTCCCCGAAAGTCTGGAGAAGAACATGTCCGCTTCCAACGCCATCGTTGTCGCCAGTGCGGCGCGCACGCCTGTCGGCTCCTTCAACGGCGCCTTCGCCAACACGCCAGCCCATGAACTGGGTGCCGTCGCCGTCAGGGAAGCGCTTGTCCGTGCCGGCGTCGACGGCAAGGAGGTGGACGAGGTCATTCTCGGCCAGATCCTGACCGCGGCTCAAGGGCAGAACCCGGCGCGGCAGGCGGCCATGGCCGCCGGCGTGCCGCAGGAGGCGACCTCCTGGGGCCTGAACCAGCTCTGCGGCTCCGGCCTGCGCGCCATCGCGCTCGGCATGCAGCAGATCGCCCAGGGCGATGCAAAAATCATCGTTGCCGGCGGCCAGGAATCGATGTCGATGGCTCCGCATGCGCAGCATCTGCGCGGTGGCGTCAAGATGGGCGATTTCAAGCTGATCGACACCATGATCAAGGACGGCCTGACCGATGCCTTCTATGGTTATCATATGGGCAACACGGCGGAGAACGTCGCCCGCCAGTTCCAAATCACCCGCGACGACCAGGACCAGTTCGCACTGGCTTCCCAGAACAAGGCCGAGGCTGCGCAGAAAGGCGGAAAATTCAACGACGAGATCGTTGCCTTCACAGTCAAGGGCAGGAAGGGCGACACGATAGTCGACCAGGACGAGTACATCCGCCATGGCGCGACGATCGACGCCATGACCAAGCTCAAGCCCGCCTTCGACAAAGACGGCACGGTGACAGCAGCCAATGCTTCCGGCATCAATGACGGCGCGGCCGCCGTGGTGCTGATGACCGAAGCGGAAGCCGCAAGGCGCGGCATCACGCCGCTGGTGCGTATCGTTTCCTGGGCGACCGCCGGCGTTGACCCGCAGATCATGGGGACGGGACCGATCCCCTCCTCGCGCAAGGCGCTGGCCAAGGCCGGCTGGTCGGTCGGCGACCTCGATCTGGTCGAAGCCAACGAGGCCTTCGCCGCGCAGGCCTGCGCCGTCAACAAGGACATGGGCTGGGACCCATCCATCGTCAACGTCAATGGCGGCGCCATCGCCATCGGCCATCCGGTCGGCGCCTCGGGCGCCCGCATCTTCAACACGCTGGTCTACGAAATGCGTCGCAGAAGTGCCAAGAAAGGTCTTGCCACGCTGTGCATCGGCGGCGGCATGGGCGTTGCCATGTGCGTGGAAGCATTGTGATGAGATAAGCGATACGAATAGGATACTGGCGCAAAGCGAGTAGGGAATAGAGGGCAAACCCTACCGCTTCAACGCTCAGTCATCTGCATTTCCCGGGAGGACACATGACAAAGGTTGCAATCGTCACAGGCGGGTCGCGCGGCATCGGCGCGGCGATATCGGTCGCCTTGAAAAGCGCCGGCTATTCGGTTGCCGCAAACTACGCCGGCAATGAGGAAGCGGCAGCAAAGTTCAAGGCAGCGACCGGCATCCCGGTCTACAAATGGTCGGTTGCCGACTACGAGGCCTGCGCTGCCGGCATCAAACAGGTAGAGGCCGATCTCGGTCCCGTATCGGTGCTGGTCAACAATGCAGGCATCACGCGCGACGCGATGTTCCACAAGATGACGCGCGAGCAATGGAAAGAGGTCCTCGACACCAACCTTTCCGGCGTCTTCAACATGACGCATCCGTTGTGGGGCGGCATGCGCGACCGCAAATTCGGCCGCGTCATCACCATCTCCTCGATCAATGGCCAGAAAGGGCAGGTCGGCCAGGTCAATTATTCGGCCTCGAAGGCCGGCGATATCGGCTTCACCAAGGCGTTGGCCCAGGAAGGCGCGCGCGCCGGCATCACCGTCAACGTCATCTGCCCCGGCTACATCGCCACCGAGATGGTCAAAGCGATGGACGAGAAGGTGCTCAACGAGCGTGTCCTTCCGCAGATCCCGGTCGGCCGTCTCGGCGAGCCGGAGGAGATCGCGCGCTGCGTCGTCTTCCTCGCTTCCGACGATGCCGGGTTCATCACCGGCTCGACAATATCAGCCAATGGCGGGCAGTACATCGCCTGACCGTTTATCTTTACGTTGAGATAGATACGCGCTTGGACGAACGGGCCTGCAAAACGGCCCGTTTCTATAGCGGTCTTCCCGTTGCAAGATCTCGATTCAGCACGCTGCCCCAATCCGGCACGCAAAGGTTAACGGCCGCTGCCCAGCCTGTGCAAAAACTGCCCGGCAGCCTGTGGATTCTCGGTGGAAAAGCTGTTCACAACACAACATGTTGCGGTGAACAAACCAAGAAACTTTGCCTATCGCTGATTCGTCGCCGATTCGTTCCGGCTTTGAGCGGAACGTTAACGGCGAGAGCCGAAAACACCCTCGAAATGATTAAAGCGGATTAGGAAACATCAATAATTCCATAATGTTGGGCGAAGCAGATTGGCCGGCCACGATCATTCACCGGCAAAGGTTAACGGTGGTGCTCGTTTGAATGCCGCCTGCATGAATCGGGCCAGTTTCTGTGATTCAGCATGTGGTGAGACTCGCCGGCAGAAATCCCAGATGTAGCCGTGAACAAAACCTGAATCAGCGCGAGTCAGTGATTCGTCGCTGATTCGTTCCAGACTCGTTCCAACTGTTAATCGGGAACAGATTTCTGGCTTCGAACCGACCAATCAGCCTGCCCTCGGCACATTCCGCTTTCGCTTCGCGCCCGAAATCCCTATGTGTCGCCTGTCATACGCGGCCAATATGGGCGCGCTCCCGACAATGCGAGGCAGAGAGCCTTATTTCCAGGCCGATGAACATCCATCCGAAACACACTGAACCGCTGATCCTGTCGGGTCGAGACGTGACGGCCGTGCTCGGCCCGACCAATACCGGCAAGACCCATCTCGCCATCGAACGCATGGTGGCGCATGAGAGCGGCGTCATCGGCCTACCGCTCAGGCTGCTTGCCCGCGAGGTCTATACGCGCGTCTGCGAGAAGGTCGGCGCCCATAAGGTTGCGCTCATCACCGGCGAGGAAAAGATCCAGCCGGCGGGCGCGAAATACTCGGTCTGCACGGTGGAAGCGATGCCGCGCGAGACCGACGCCGCCTTCGTTGCCATCGACGAGGTCCAGCTCGCTGGCGATCTCGAACGCGGCCACATCTTCACCGATCGCATCCTGCATCTGCGCGGCCGCCAGGAGACGCTGCTGCTGGGTGCGGCCACCATGCACGGCATTCTGCAGCGCCTGCTGCGGGGCGTGTCGGTGGTGACCCGGCCACGGCTGTCGCATCTTGCCTATGCCGGCTCGAAGAAGCTGACCCGCCTGCCGCGGCGCACCGCGATCGTCGCCTTCTCGGCCGACGAGGTCTATGCCATCGCCGAGCTGATCCGCCGCCAGCAGGGCGGTGCCGCCGTCGTGCTCGGCGCGCTCAGCCCGCGCACCCGCAACGCCCAGGTGGCGCTGTTCCAGTCGGGCGATGTCGACTACCTCGTCGCCACCGACGCCATCGGCATGGGCCTCAACCTCGACCTCGACCACGTCGCCTTCGCCCAGAATCGCAAATTCGACGGCTACCAGTACCGCAACCTGACCGCGGCCGAGCTCGGCCAGATTGCCGGCCGTGCCGGCCGGCATCTGCGCGACGGCACCTTCGGCGTCACCGGCCAGGTCGATCCGCTGGATGAGGAATTGGTCAAGAAGATCGAGGCGCATGATTTCGATCCGGTGAAAGTGCTGCAGTGGCGTACCGCGCATTTCGATTTCGCCAACCTCGATGCGCTGAAGCGCTCGATCGAGACCAACGCCCCGGTCGAAGGCCTGACGCGCGCACTGCCGGCCGTGGACGCGCAGGCGCTCGAGCATCTGTCGCGCGACGAGGACATCCGGGCACTCACCACCGACGCCAGGCGGGTGGCGCTGCTGTGGGAAGCCTGCGCGCTGCCCGACTACAGGAAGATCGCGCCGGCCCAGCACGCCGACTTGATCGCCTCCATCTACATGGACCTTGCCAGGCACGGCCATGTCGACGAGAACTACATGGCCGAGCAGGTGCGCCGGGCCGACACCACTGAAGGCGATATCGACACGCTATCGCACAGGATTGCCCAGATCCGCACATGGACCTTCGTTTCCAACCGGCCCGGCTGGCTGGCCGATCGGGCACACTGGCAGGAAAAGACGCGCGAAATCGAAGACAGATTGTCGGATGCGCTGCATGAGCGGTTGACGAAACGTTTTGTAGACCGCAGGACTTCCGTCCTCATGCGGCGCCTTAGAGAAAACACGATGCCTGAAGCCGAAATCAGCCCAACCGGAACCGTCCTCGTCGAAGGCCATCACGTCGGCGAGTTGCAGGGTTTCCGCTTCACCGCCGACCAGAGCGCCGGCGGCGAGGACGCCAAGGCGGTGCGGGCGGCGGCGCAGAAGGCGCTTGCCGCCGAGTTCGAGGCGCGTGCCGAACGCTTCGGCGCCTCGGCCAATGGCGACATCGCGCTGGGTTCGGATGGCACGCTGCGCTGGATCGGCGCGCCGATCGGCACGCTGGTCGCTGGCGAAGACGCTTTGAAGCCGCGTCTCGTTCTGCTCGCCGACGAGCAACTCACCGGCCCGGCCCGCGACAAGGTTGCGGCGCGCGCCGAGCGCTTCGTCAATTTCCAGATCGAATCCCTGCTGAAGCCGCTGGTCGATCTCAAGAATGCCGAGCAGATCACCGGCATCGGCCGCGGCATCGCTTTCCAGCTCGTCGAGCATTTCGGCCTCATCAACCGTCGCGACATCGCCGACGAGATGAAGTCGCTCGACCAGGAGGGCCGCGCGGCGCTTCGCCGTCTCGGCGTGCGCTTCGGCGCCTACCATGTCTTCGTGCCGGCGCTGATCAAGCCGGCGCCGGCCGGGTTGATAACGCTGCTGTGGGCGCTGAGAAACGACGGCAAGGACAAGCCCGGCTTCGGCGATGTCGTTCACGCACTGGCCTCCGGCCGCACCTCGGTGGTCATCGATCCAACCTTCGACAAGACCTTCTACAAGCTGGCGGGCTACCGCAATCTTGGCCGGCGTGCTGTACGCGTCGATATTCTCGAACGGCTGGCCGACCTGATCCGGCCGGCGACCAACTGGAAGCCGGGCCTCGGACCTCGCCCCGACGGCGCCTATGACGGTCAGTCCTTCATGGTGACGCCGCCGATGATGTCGATCCTCGGCGCCACCGCCGACGACATGGAAGAAATCCTGAAGGGGCTCGGCTATCGCGCCGATGCCAAGCCGGCGGCCGAGGTCAAGGCGCGGCTCGAAGCACAGGACAATGCCGCGCGTGAAGCGGCCGCTGCAAAGCAGGCGGCGGAAGAGGCAACGCGAGCCGAGCAGGCGAGGATGGCGGAAGCAGCTGCCGCGGCAGAGCCGCCGGCGGAGGTTTCGGCGGAGGCTTCGGAGCCTGTGTCGGATGCGGCTCCTGTTGCGGAGGCGGCCGAAGCCGTGACCGAAGCGGCGGCAGAGCCTGTCGCGGAAGACCAGCCGGAAGCTCCAGCCCCTGAAGCTGCGGCAGAAGTCACGCAAGAGACCCAGCCCGCCGCCGAAGCGGCTGCAGAACCAGCGGCTGAGCCAAGGACGGAACTTGGGGCGGAAACTGAGGCTACGGCACCGGCAGAGCCGCCGGTTTCCGACACTATGGAAGCATCGCCGGCCGAACCTGCAGCAACGGCGGAAGCCGTCGCCGGCGAAGCTGCCCCAGAAGCCGAGGAGCCAAAACCTGTGCTGTTGTGGCGGCAGGGTCGTTTCGACCAGCGCCCGCGTCATCGCCAGCATGACAACCGCCCCCGGGACAATCATCGGGACAGTCGCCCGCGCAATGGTCAAGCTGCGCCGGACGGCCGCAGCGATGCGCCGGTAGATGCCGGCGGGCAACCGACGCCGGGCGACCGGCCCGCCCGTCAAGGGCGCCACGATCAGCGCGACGGCGCCGGCAAGCCACGCTTCGACCGCAGCAAGTTCAAGCCCAAGCCGCAAGGCGAGGCGGCAGAGCAGCGCGCCGGCAAGCCGCAAGGCGAACGCCTCGACCGGCGCGAAAACCGGCCCGACTGGAAGGCTGGACGGCAGGACGGCAAAGGCGGCGCCCAAGGCGCAAAGCCCGCCTTCCAGCCAAAGCCGCGTGAGGAACGCCCGGTCCGCTTCGATCCGGACTCGCCCTTCGCCAAGCTCGCCGCGTTGCGCGACCAGCTGAAGAAGTAAGCTGTTCGTCCGATGGTCACTGATGCCCGCCAGCGCATCGACAAGTGGCTGTTCTTCTCGCGCGCGGTAAAATCACGCACGCTGGCAGCCAAGCTGGTCGTCACCGGACGCGTCCGCATCAATCGCGACAAAGCAGCGCAGGCATCCGATACGGTCCGGCCGGGTGACGTTTTGACCATCACGCTCGAGCGGCGGATCTTCGTCTGGAAAGTCCTTGGCACCGGCGCACGGCGCGGCCCGGCCGAAGAAGCCCGCCTGCTTTACGAGGACATGTCGCCGCCCCCCGCGCCCAAGGGCGAGGCGCTTCCGGATGCGGTGCCGCCGTTGCGCGAGGCCGGCAGCGGTCGCCCGACGAAGAAGGAACGCCGCCAGACCGACCACCTGCTCGGCGACGATTGAGCAAGGTCGAACTTCCGCTTTGCCGGGCCTCTGGAATTCCATTCCGGAAACCCCGGCACCGCTGGCAAGGGCTGCCCTTGCCAGCGGCGGACAAAGGCGTTACCTCACCAAAAAAGCCCAACAAAATGGGACGTCCCGGAGCCGACCAATGACCTATGTCGTGACCGACAATTGCATAAAATGCAAATACATGGACTGCATCGAGGTCTGTCCGGTCGACTGTTTCTACGAAGGTGAGAACATGCTCGTCATCCACCCGGACGAGTGCATCGACTGCGGCGTCTGCGAACCGGAATGCCCGGCCGACGCGATCAAGCCCGACACCGAGTCGGGCCTCGACAAATGGCTGCAGATCAACACCGAATATGCCGATAAATGGCCCAACATCACCGCCAAGAAGGAGCCCCCGGCCGACGCCAAATCCTTCGACGGGGAAGCTGGCAAATTCGAGAAATATTTCTCCCCGGAGCCCGGCGAAGGCGATTAACGAGAGCGCTGATTGCGGCAGCCTGACGCGGCGTAACAGACGTGATACAGAACTGCCTTGACAGGCGGCGATGGCGCATGGCCTTCGCGCGTGCAGCAAAACCTTGATTCTTCCGACTTTTTGTGTTATATCAACCCAACATGCCGGTGACACAACGTCGATTTATGGCGCAAACGCCCCAAATCACTGAAAGGTGAATTTCTCAATCCGGACCAGAGCGATCTGGGGCAGGCGGTCGCAATGTTGCGATTTGCCGGTCCTGGCCTTCCGGTGAGTTCATCGTTGTGTGGCTAAGGACCGGTCACCCCGGTCGCACGAGTTCGGGCCGGCACGATGCCGGTACCACAACAAGGAGTTCAGGGCGTAATGGCAACGATCACCCCGCAGAAGAAGTCCACCGCAGCGCGCCACGGTTTCAAGACCGGCGAGTACATCGTCTATCCGGCGCATGGTGTCGGCCAGATCGTCTCGATCGATGAGCAGGAAGTCGCGGGCCACAAGCTGGAACTGTTCGTCATTGACTTCCAGAAGGACAAGATGCGCCTCAAGGTGCCAGTCGCCAAGGCGACCTCGATCGGCATGCGCAAGCTATCGGAAGAGGATTATGTCGAGCGCGCGCTGAAGGTCGTGCAGGGCCGCGCCCGCGTCAAGCGCACCATGTGGTCGCGCCGCGCCCAGGAATATGATGCCAAGATCAACTCCGGCGATCTGATCTCGATCTCGGAAGTGGTGCGCGACCTCTATCGCGCTGACAACCAGCCGGAGCAGTCCTATTCCGAGCGCCAGCTCTACGAGGCGGCCCTCGACCGCATGGCCCGCGAGATCGCGGCCGTCAACCGCATGTCGGAGACCGAAGCGGTGCGCCTTATCGAGGTGAACCTCAACAAGGGCCCGAAGCGCGGCGCCAAGGCCGACAACGAGGAAGCCGAGCAGGAAGAGGCTGCCTGAGCTTTTTCGCCTTCAAATTCAGAAAAACCCGGCCTCGCGCCGGGTTTTTTGTTTTGGCTGACCGGCGAATGCATTGCTAACCTTCGCCACCGCCCTCCCTTTCCGCCTCCTGCTTCAGCGTCGCGATGAACCGCTTGGTCCGCTGGCGCTCCGGGTTGCTGAACAGCACCGCGGCCGGCCCTTGTTCGACGATGTTGCCGGCATCGAGGAACACCACTTCCCGCGCGATCTTGGAGGCGAGCCGCAGATCATGCGTCGCCATCACCATGGTCGTGCCCTCGCTGGCGAGCTTGCCGAGCACGTCGACCACCTCTTGCGCCAGTTCCGGATCGAGTGCAGAGGTCGGCTCGTCGCAGAGCAGCACTTTCGGCGACGGCGCCAGCGCCCGGGCAATCGCCACGCGCTGCTGCTGGCCGCCTGACAGCGTCGCCGGCCAGGCGTCGGCCTTGTGCGCCATGCCGACCTTTTCGAGCAGGGCGAGCGCCCGTTCGCGCGCCCTTTCCTTGGGCCATTTAAGCACCGTCACCAGCCCCTCCATGATGTTCTCGATCGCGGTGCGATGCGGAAACAGCTGGAAATTCTGGAACACCATGCCGGTCTGCAGCCGCAGCCGCTGGATATCCCTGGTCGAGACCCTGCCGCCGGGGTGGAATTCGAGTGCATCGTCGCCGATCCGCACCGTGCCTGAAGTCGGCAGTTCGAGCAGGTTGATGCAGCGCAAAAGCGTACTTTTCCCGCCGCCCGATGGCCCTACAAGCGCGGTGACGCTGCCTTCCTCGATAGTGACGGTCACACCCTTCAGCACCAAATTGTCGCCGAAACGCTTTTCGATGTTGGTGAGGCCGATCACGCACGCGCCTCCAGGAAGCCACCATAGCGGTTAAGCCGCGTTTCCAATCGGGCCTGCAAGGCCGACAGCACGGAGCTCATGACCAGGTAGAGAGCCGCTGCCTCGACATAGAGGATCAGCGGCTCATAGGTGGTGGCGACAATGCGCTGCGCCGCCTGGAACATCTCGGGCACGGTAATGGCGGCGGCGAGCGATGTATCCTTGACCAGTGAGATGAAGGTGTTGGACAGCGGCGGCACGGCGACGCGCCCCGCCTGTGGAAGAATGGTGCGCCGCATTGCCTGGGCCCAGGTCATGCCGATCGAATAGGCCGCTTCCCACTGGCCCTTCGGCACCGAACCAATGACGGCGCGGATGATTTCCGACGAATATGCGCCGATGTTCAAGGTAAAGCCGATCAGTGCTGCCGGAAAGGCGTCGAGCAGGATGCCGACCGATGGCAGGCCGTAGAAGATAAGGAACAGTTGCACGAGAAGCGGCGTGCCGCGGAAGATCCAGACATAGAAGCGGACCACGGCGACCAGCGGTTTGGGACCGAACAGCCGGACAAGCGCCACGACCAGGCCGAGGACAAGACCGAATGCAAACGACAGCAGCGTCAACGGCACGGTGAAGATCAGTGCAGCCCACAGCAGCGTAGGCAGGGATTCCAGCATCAATTGCAGCCAGTGCGGCACGAAGCCTCCTCCTTGCCAGATTGCCGTCGCTCATATCACGCGAAAGCGGCGGGCCGTCAAAGACAGCTCGCCGCGACATGAACGACGCGGGCCGGCATTCGGCCCACGCGAGAAAAGCCGTTTACTTCGAAACGTCCTGGCCGAAATAGGTATCGGCGATTTTCTGGTAGGTACCGTCGGCCTTGATGTCGGCCAGCGCCTTATTGATGGCGGCCACCAGTTCCGGATCGCCCTTGCGCACGATGACGCCGGAATAGTCGGCGTTTTCTTCCTGCGCGGCAATCTTCACATTGGCGTCGGGCTTGTGCTTCTTGAAGTCGAGGAAGGACAGGCTGTCGTTGATGGTGGCGTCGGCGCGGCCGGTGAGAAGAAGCTGGATCGACTGGTCGAAGCCGTCGGTGCCGACGAGCTCGGCGCCATTGGTTTCAGCCAGCTTGCCGAAATTCGAGGTCAGCGACTGCGCCGCCTTCTTGCCCTTGAGATCGGCGAAACCCTTGATGTCGGTGTTGTCGCCGCGCACGATCAGCACCGCCTTGGAGGCGATGTAAGGATCGGAGAAATCATATTTGGCCTTGCGCGCCTCGGTGATGCCGACCTCGTTGATGACGGCATCGTAGCGGTTGGCGTCGAGACCGGCGATCAGCCCGTCCCATTTGCCTTCGAGGAACTGGGCTTTGACGCCGAGGCGCTCGGCGATGGCCCGGGCGATCTCGACGTCGAAGCCGACCAGCGCGCCGGAAGCATCATGATAGGTGAAGGGCGCATAGGTTCCTTCCGTGCCGACCTTGAAGACGCCGGACTGCTTGATCTGGTCGAGATTGGCGCCGGCATGACCGGCGGCGATTGCCAGAACCTGCAGCGTTCCGGCGATAATGAGCGATTTGAGCCATTTCATTTTTCTGTGATCCCGTCCTTGGCCGATGTCCGGCGTCGTTGCGAGTGCCGGAAAATGACAGATGCGCGATGCCAAAATAAGAAACTAAATTTCAAAAATCTCGCGCCCTTGAAATCCCATTCTCAACCAACACCTCCCGGCGCCACCCGGCTGAGTCAAGGCCGATGGCGAATCGCCTGGAACAGCGCAATCGGCATGACAGTCCGGGGGAACATTCCCCCGCATCGCACGTTCTTGGCTGTTGTAGGGCGCGGCGCCGCCATTTCAACCATCGGCGCCAACTCACGATTCAGCGATCGCACCGCAACGCCTGAAGCAGGAGCGCGGCATGATGCAAGACAGTGCAGGACGGACCATGGTTCGCGCGGCGATGAAAGCCCCTTACCTGGAGCGCGACGAAGAGCATCTCCTGGCGCTGCGCTGGAAGGAGAACAATGACCAGCACGCGCTGCACCGCATCACCGTCGCCCATATGCGGCTGGTCATTTCTATGGCGTCGCGGTTCCGCCACTACGGCCTTCCCCTGGGCGATCTGATCCAGGAAGGCCATGTCGGGCTGCTGGAGGCCGCGGCCCGTTTCGAGCCCGAGCGCGAGGTGCGGTTCTCGACCTATGCGACATGGTGGATCCGCGCCTCGATGCAGGATTATATCCTGCGCAACTGGTCGATCGTGCGCGGCGGCACCAGCTCGGCGCAAAAGGCGCTGTTCTTCAACCTGCGGCGCCTACGCGCCCGCCTGGCAAACGGCGCCGAGCAGACGTCGAATGCCACGCTTTACCGCGAAGTGTCGGCGGCTCTCGGCGTTTCCGAGGCCGATGTGGCGATGATGGATTCCCGCCTTTCGGCACCCGACAGCTCGCTCAACACGCCGCTTGCCGACGATGCGGGCGCAACCGAGCGGATGGAGTTCCTGGTTTCGGATGACCCGCTGCCCGACGAGGTCGTCGGCGACACGATCGATGTCGAACGCCGCTCTGTCTGGCTGAAGACGGCGCTCGGCGCGCTCAATGCGCGAGAACTCAGGATTATCGAGGAGCGCCGGCTGAGCGACGAGGGCGCGACGCTCGAAGCGCTCGGCGAGACGCTCGGCATCTCCAAGGAACGTGTCCGGCAGATCGAGGCGCGCGCCATGGAAAAGCTCAAGGCGGCGCTGGTGAAGCAGAACCCGGAATTTCTCGCAGCCTGAATCGCGTCGGCTGCTATTTGTCGGTGACGATCTTGACCTTGTCGCCGGCCGAAACGGCGGCACCCGGCGACAGCGCGTTGAGCACCCTGAACAAATCCAGCTTGCGGTCGACGCCGACCATCTGTGCGGCCAGGGAGCCCATTGTCTGGCCGGGCTGCACCGTGACGATGCGGATACGCAGCGGCTTCAACGCCGCCTTCTCGGCAGCACTCAGGATGCGGAACGAGCCGCTGACCGAGCGCGCCACCGTGCTCAGCGAGGTGCTGGCCGAAGGCGCCGCGGTCAGCAAGCGGTAGACCTGGCCGCCGGCGCGGATCACCGCAATATCGAATTGCCAGCCATCGGCGCCGGCATGCGCGGTTGCCGCTTCGTTGCCGTTGATCGTTTCCTGGCGCACGCTGCTGTCGTCGAGGCCGGCAACCCAGCCGCTGCGGATGTAGTCGGTCAGCGAGCGGCCCTTGTCGATCGAAACGCCGTCGAAGCGGATCGCGATGTCGCCCGGGCCTGTCGCCGTCACCGCCGCTGCCGAATTGTCGATGATGAAGCCGTTGGGCACCGAGAACGACACGCCGAGGCCAGGATGCAGGAAAGTTTCGCCGCGCACATAGCCTTCCTCCGGTGTGTCGCCGTAAAGCAGCCCGTCTACGCCGGAAAGGAATGAATCGCGATCGCGCGACCCGACACCGGGCGCGCCGAACTGGCGGGCGTGGCGCTGCGCGAGGTCGATACGCTGCGGCGTGTTGGGGTGCGTCGCCAGGAAGTCGAGGCTGGCGTCGGTGGCGCCGCTGATCGAGCGGAAATCGGTATAGGCCGACATCGACTGCAAGAAGCGGCCGGCAGCGTAGGGATCGAAACCGGCTTCGCCGATCGATTTGATGCCGATGGCGTCGGCCTCCAGCTCCTGATTGCGCGAGAACTGGGCCAGCCTCAGCTTGCCGCGGATCAGCGCCGCCTTGGCCGTCGGGTTGTCGCCGAGCACATCCGAAACGACCTTGGTCGCCAACCCCTCTTCGGCTTCCAGCTGCTGGCGCTGCAGGCCGTGATTGGCCGTAACATGGCCCATTTCATGCGCAATGACGGCGGCAAGCTCGGCTGAATCGTTGGCCAAGGCAAGCAGGCCCCGGGTGATGTAGAGATAGCCGCCCGGCAGCGCGAAGGCATTGACGTTGGGCGAGTTGAGGATGGTGATGCGGTAGGTCTGGGTCGGGTTGGCCGACACTACGGTCAGTCTGCCGACGATCTTGGCCACCATGCGCTCGAGCTTGGGGTCGGAATATTCTCCGCCATAGGTGGCGAGGATGCGCGGGTGCTGCGCCTTCGCCAGTTGGGCGAGCTTGCCGTTGGCGGCGACGTTGTCGACCGTGATCGGCTTGTCTGAGGGCTGAAAGCCTGATTCCTGCACGTCGGGAGGCGTGAACATCTGGCAGCTTGCCAGCGCCACGGCAAGACCGGCCAGCGCCAGAAAGCGCGCCAGCGGTTTCACCCTCCGATTGTCGATGCCGGTCGGCAGATCGGCTTCCTTTCAAGTCCTGGCACGTGACCGCGAAAATCGGGCGCGATTTCCGGAAAGCATCACGCGCAAAATCAAGTGCTACGGCGTCCGACAGATACGAGGCAGCAAGGGCAAATCACGGTCTAAGCCGGACCAGCTCCTGGCGGACCTAGCCACACTACCTCGACCATGGCAAGCAAGCGCCGCTTCGCCTTCCGCCGGTTTGACCATAAATTATGTCCGCTTCCGGGCAACATCTCGTGATCCAGCCGCAAACGGACCCGAGCCGATATAGCGTCGGAATGCCTCCGGTCCAGCCCCGACGAAAAAATCGGCCGCAGTGCCCGTCGCGGCAACCGTGCCACCATCCAGGAAAACCATGTTTTGCCCGATACGGCGCGCATCGTCCGGCTGGTGCGTGACGAATAGCACCGTCATACGCTGCTCCGAATGGACGTCGGCGACCAGGTCGAGCATGTCGTCGCGCAGTGCCGGTCCGAGCGAAGCGAACGGCTCGTCGAGCAACAACACCGGCCGGTCGCGCACCAGGACCCGAGCGAGCGCGACGCGCTGCCGCTCACCGCCGGAGAGTTCGCGCGGCAGCCGGCTTTCCTTGCCGGCAAGGCCGACGCGCTTCAGCGCTGCGGCGATTGCGGCGCGGTCAGCCTCGCTCAGCATGAGCGAAGGCGAGCGGCCGAGCCCGACATTCTGCTCGAGGGACAGATGGGCAAACAGGTTGTTTTCCTGGAACACCATCGATACCGGCCGCGCTGATGGCGGCGCAGTGCTGACGTCGGCGCCGCCGATGAGCACGCGGCCTGACCGCGGCGCTTCGAAACCGGCCACCAGATTGAGCAGCGTCGACTTTCCCGAACCGCTCGGCCCCATGATGGCGGTGATTTCCGACGCCGGGAAATCGACATCGAATATAAGCGGCGTTTCACCATAGCTGAACGAGACATTATCGAGCCGCACGGCCGCGCCTTTTTCGACCGAAATCGACCGTTCCGGGCTGATCGGCATCATGATTTCTCCCTCCTTCCCAGCCAGTCCGCGGTCAGCACAAGCGCCAGGCAGACAAGGCCGAGCAGCAGCGCCAGGCCGGCCGCATCCTCGGTGCGGTAGCTGCCCATGCGCGCCAGCAACAGATAGGGCAATGTCTGCACGGAATCGCTGCCGAACAGCGCAATGACGCCGAGATCACCGAGCGACAGCGCCATGGCGAAGGCGAAGCCGGTGGCGAGCGGCCGCCGCAGCGACGGCCAGTCGACCAGACGCAACCGGTTCCAGCCCGAGATGCCAAGCTGTGCACAGAGCCGTTCGTGGCGTTCGCTCGCCGCGTCATAGGCGGGGCGGATGGCGCGGATGGCGAACGGCATCGCCATCACCGCATTGACCACAACCACCATGACAGGGGCGATCGCAAAGACATCGCTGACGCTGCGCAGGAGCAGGAACCAGCCGGCACCGATGACGATGGGCGGCACCACCAGGACGAACCCCGCACCGGTGTCGGCCAGGTGTTCGAGCAGCGTCCGCCTGCCGGTCCGCCGGGTGAGCGCCAGCGCCCGGCGCGCCATAACCAGCGACAGCGACAACGCCAAGGAGAGCAGCGCCGATAGGAGGGAGAGCACGGCACTGGTCGCCGTCGCTTGCCGCACCGCGCTCTCGCCGGCCAGGCGGCCGAGATCGGCGCCAAGCCCGGCCGACAGCGTAGCCGCCATCGGTCCGGCGACAAACAGCAGTGCCAGCCCGATCACCAGTGCGTTCAGCACGGTCTCGGCCGCACCGGCTGAAAAATACCGGCGCGGGGCTACCGGCAGATNGCCCGATCACCAGTGCGTTCAGCACGGTCTCGGCCGCACCGGCTGAAAAATACCGGCGCGGGGCTACCGGCAGATTGGCGTCGCCGGTCATATTGGCGCCAAGCCGCGTTAGTGCCAGCACGACGACGAAGGTCAGGGCAATCTGCAACAAGGTCAGCGTCACCGCCCGCGCCGGGTCGAAGTCGAAACGCAGCGCCTGGTATATGGCAACCTCCAGCGTCGTCGCGCGCGGCCCGCCGCCGAGCGTAAGCACGATGGTGAAGGAGGTGATGCACAGCATGAAAACGAGCCCGGCAACGCCCGGCAGGGCCGCACGCAACGCCGGCCATTCGATCAGCCGGAAGGCCGGCGCAGCACCCATGCCAAGCTGGCTCGCCAGCCGCCATTGGTTAGCCGGCACCGTCTGCAACGCTTCCAGGAACAGTCGCGTTGCCAGCGGCAGGTTGAAAAAGACGTGGGCGACGAGAATACCCGATAGGCCATAGATGCCGGGCCAGTTCTGGCCGCCAATCGCACCGAGCAAGCCGGCGAAATACCCGGCGCGGCCATAGAGTGCCAAGACACCGAGTGCGGCAACAATGGCCGGCAGCGCCAGCGGCACGGCGAAAAGCTGCAGGACAAAGCCTCGCCCGAAAAACTGTGGATGCCGCGACAGCGCGCGCGCGACGAACAGCGCCGGTGCGACGGAGAGCAGGGTCGACAACAGAGCCTGCCAGAGCGTGAAGCGGGCAACACGGAGAAGATAGGAATCAAAGGCGGAGGCGGCGCCCGACAGGTCGCGCATGGCTTCGACGACGAGCCCGGCGAATGCCCCGCCGATCAGCAGCGCGATGGCGGCGAGCGCGACGATACCGGCAGCGACGCGGGTATCCGATGATGGCGCGCGTTGCACGCTAGACCACCAGATTCGAGATTCTTAGCGAGGATTGCGTTCCTTCGCGCCCCCCTCTGTCCTGCCGGACATCTCCCCCACATGGGGGGAGATTGGCAGGTTCAGCGCTCCGCTCATTCCGGCAATGTCGGAGATTGGCGAAAGCCGGCATGACGGCCAATCTCCCTCCTTGTGGGGGAGATGTCCGGCAGGACAGAGGCGGGCGCCGTAGGGCGATCATCTTTCTATCCGAGCTACTTGCTCATCACCGCCAGCCACTCGTCGACCCAGGCCTTGCGATTTGCGGCGACCTCTTCCGAGCTGAACAGCAAGGTTTTGGTCGGTTTGACGAGCTTGTCGAACGCCGGATTGAGCGGCTTGTCGGTTTTGCCGGCCGGGAACATCCAGTTGGTTTCGGGAATGAGATCCTGGAATTTCGGCCCGGTCATGAAGGCGATGAACTTTTCCGCCAGCGGGTTCTTCGCGCCCTTGGTGGTGATCCCAGCGACCTCGATCTGCAGATATTCGCCTTCCTCGAAGGACACCGCCTGGTAGCGCGAGGTGTTTTCGGCAACCATGTGGTAGGCTGGCGAAGTGGTATAGGACAGCACCATCGGCGCCTCACCCTTGGTGAACAGGCCGTAGGCCTCGCTCCAGCCCGGCGTCACCGTCAGCACCTTTGCCTTGAGTTTGGCCCAGGCTTCCGGAGCCTTGTCGCCATAGATCGACTTGACCCACAACAGCAGGCCAAGGCCCGGCGTCGAGGTGCGTGGATCCTGGATGACGATTTTGTCGCCGGCATCGCCCTCGACCAATTCCCTGAGGCTCTTCGGCGGGCTCTTCAGTTTTTCGCTATCGTAGACGACAGCGAAATAGCCATAGTCGAACGGCACGAAGATATCGTCGCGCCAGCCGCCCGGCACACTGACGTCCGTCACGGCGCCATGCGGCGAAAACAGGCCGGTTGCCTTGGCGTCCGCCGTCAAATTGGTATCGAGGCCAAGCACGATATCGGCCTTGGTCGCGGCCCCTTCCAGCTTCACACGGTTGAGCAGTGCCACGCCGTCGGCGACCGAGACGAATTCGACGACGCAGCTGCACTCGGCCTCGAAGGCCTTCTTCACCGCCGGTCCCGGACCCCAATCGGCGGTGAAGCTTTCATAGGTATAGACGGTCAGCTTATCCTGTGCCGATGCCTGCCCCGGTAGGGCAAGCGCGGATGCCGCAAGCAGGATAATCGAGACAAGAGAGTGGAAAAAACTGCGCATCGGCGCCTCCTTCGTTCGCGTTGAAAGGAATTGAGGCGTCGGGCTGTCCGAAACGTCTAATCCCTCCGCCGGTACAAACCGGATCAGGTTCAGCGGGTTGGCAGTCTTGCCTCTCAGCCGGTCCGCGAAGATCGCGTCCGGCACCCCGTTAGAGCGATGCGACACATAGGCCCGGCCGAAGTGCTGCGCAAGCGGAAGTTTGCCGGGCATCCAAAGCGCGGCGTCCCGTTTCATCTGCCGTTTCATCTTCCGTTTCCGGGGCAGGGCTGGTAAGGGCCACGAGATATGAGCACATTCACCATCCTGCTTGGCGGCGATCTCATCCGCACGCCGCTGCTCGACCGCCAGGTCGAAGGCTCCCGCGTCATCGCTGCCGATGCCGGTATCGGCCATGCCCTTATGCTGGGCCTGATGCCGGAACTCTGGGTCGGCGATTTCGATTCCGTGCCTGCCGATTTGCCGGAGGATCTGGCCGCCGTGCCACGGCAGGTGTTTCCCGCCGAAAAGGACAAGACCGACGGTGAACTCGCTATCGCCGCCGCGCTCGAACGCGGTGCGACCAGCCTTGTGCTGGCAGGCGCCTTCGGCGGCAAACGCACTGACCACATCTTCCTGCATTTGGCGCTCAGCGTCCGGCTGGCGGAAGGCGGAACGGAAGTGCTTTTGACCAGCGGCGCACAGGAAGGCATTCCTTTGCTGCCTGGAAAGACTGGCTTCGATTATGTCGACGGTACGCTGTTTTCGGTGCTCGGCTTTTCGGATCTCGCCGGCCTGACAGTCACCGGCGCCAAATGGCCGCTCGCCCATGTCGAGGTTGCCTTCGGCTCGTCGCTGACCATTTCCAACGAGGTCAAGGGCCGGCTGGAAATCGCGCTGGCCAGCGGCCGCGCGCTGCTGCTCGCGCATCCTTTTCCCCTACCTGAAAGCTGACATGGCGCCGCCACTTCTCAATCTCGACGGGATAAAGCTGACCTTTGGCGGCGCGCCGCTGCTCGACGGTGCCGCCCTGACGGCGTCAGCTGGCGACAAGATCGCCCTGGTCGGCCGCAACGGCTCTGGCAAGTCGACGCTCCTCAAGATCGCTGCCGGGCTGATCGAACCGCAGGACGGCGAAGTCTTCCGCCAGCCCTCGGCGACCGTGCGCTATTTGCCGCAAATGCCCGACATGGACGGTTTTGCGACCGTTCGCGCCTATGTCGAGGCAGGCCTCGGGCCCGCCGACGATCCCTACCGCGCGACCTATCTGATGGAGCATCTCGGCCTATCCGGCGAAGAACGGCCGAACGACCTCTCCGGCGGCGAAGCGCGGCGCGCGGCACTCGCCCGCGTCATGGCGCCCGAGCCCGACATTCTTCTCCTCGATGAGCCGACCAATCATCTTGACCTTTCGGTTATCGAATGGCTGGAGGAGGAGCTTGCCCGCACCTCCTCGGCCCTGGTCGTCATCTCGCATGACCGCCGTTTTCTCGAACGCGTGTCACGCGCCACAATTTGGCTCGACCGCGGCCAGACCCGCCGTCTCGATAAGGGCTTTGCCTATTTCGAGGAATGGCGCGACACGGTGTTGGAGGAGGAAGAGCGCGAGCAGCACAAGCTCGGCCGCCAGATCGTGCGCGAGGAGCACTGGCTGCGCTATGGCGTGACGGCAAGGCGCAAGCGCAACATGCGCCGGCTCGGTGAGTTGCAGACCATGCGCCAGCGCTTTCGCGGTCATCGTGGCGCCGAGGGTGCGGCGACGATGACAGCCAGCGACGCCGCCGAATCCGGCAAGCTGGTGATTGAGGCCAAGAACATCGAGAAGAGCTTTGGCGATCTGACCGTGGTCAAGGGATTCTCGACACGCATCCAGCGCGGCGATCGCGTCGGTCTGGTCGGGCCGAACGGCGCCGGCAAGACGACGCTATTGAAGATGCTGACCGGCGAATTGAAGCCGGACGCAGGCACGGTGCGGCTCGGCACCAACCTGGAGATCGCCACGCTCGACCAGAAGCGCGAGGCCGTCGATCCGCAGGAGACACTGGCGCAGTATCTGACCGACGGGCGCGGCGAGAACCTCGTCATCAATGGCGAGCAGCGCCACGTCGTGTCCTACATGAAGGACTTCCTGTTCAAGCCGGAACAGGCGCGCACGCCGGTGCGCGAGCTTTCGGGCGGCGAGCGGGCACGGCTGATCCTCGCCCGCGTTTCGGCGCGGCCGGCAAACCTGCTTGTGCTCGACGAGCCGACCAACGATCTCGACATGGAGACGCTGGAGCTGCTGCAGGAACTGGTCGCCGGCTTTGCCGGCACGGTGATCCTGGTCAGCCACGATCGCGATTTCCTCGACCGCACGGTGACCAGCATCATCGCGCCGGATGGCGACGGCCGCTGGATCGAATATGCCGGCGGCTATTCCGATATGCTGGCGCAGCGCGGCGGCACCAGGCTGGACGACCGCAAGGCGCGGCCGAAGGCAGAGACCGGCGAGGCGACGGCGGCAAGCAGGAGCGAAGCGGCCGCTAGCAGGGGCCCGGCCAAGAAACTGTCGTTCAAGCAGAAATTCGCGCTGGAAACCTTACCCAAGAAGATCGAGGCGGTGTCGGCCTCGATCTCGCGGCTGGAGAACAACATCGCCGATCCGGCCTATTATGAGCGCGACCCGGCGTCGTTCCAGAAGACGATTGCCGCGCTCGACAAGGAGCGCGCCACGCTGGAAGCGCTCGAAGAGGAATGGCTGGAACTCGAGATGTTGCGGGAAGAGATGGAGGGGTGAGAGGTTGAATGCACGCTCATATGCGCCTACATTATGCGCATAAATGGGAGCGGCTCCATGCTTCGATCGAATCCAAAAACCCAAAGAAAGTCGGTTAATACATCGATCGACTCCGGATTGATCGAGGACGCCAAGGCGTTGGGTATCAATATATCCCGCGCTGCAGAAGAGGGTATCGCCAAGGCGATTTCGGCCGAAAAAAGCCGGCGATGGCGGGAGGAAAACAAGGAAGCGATCGAAAGTTCCAATGACTATGTCAGGCGCAACGGCTTGCCTCTGGCCAAGCACCGGCTGTTTTGATGGCGCGTTATGATTTCTACCAGAGTGCCGAAGGCGACGGTTATCTTCTCGATGTTCAGTCCGACCTTCTGGGACGGCTCGACACCAAGGTAGTCGTCCCGCTGATGCCAGCCAATAAGGCTCCAGTGCCGGGCCGCCGGCTAAATCCTATCTTCACCATCAACGGTAAGGACCATGTCATGGTCACTCAATTCATGTCAGCCTTGATGACATCTGAATTGCCCATTGCCGAAGGAAATCTTTCTCGCCATCACGACGACATCGTGAGCGCAATCGACATGTTGTTCCAAGGCTTCTGAGCCAAAGAGGGGTTGGGCTGGTGAGCCGGCCTCAACCCGCCGTCTTGGTTTGCCAGGCCTTCAGCGCCTCATCGAACACCTTCTCGCCCGGAATGCCCTTTTCCATCGTGAGCAGCGCCCGCCGCCCGGTCTTGTAGACGACCGGCACGTCGATCCAGTCCTGGCCCCTGAGCAAGGTCAGATTGGCGTCTTCATCTGCCTTGGTATCGTTGAGCGCAACCAGGAAGAAACCGTCGGCGATCTTGGCCGGGATGCCGATCAGCGGGCTGCCGGCATCCTGCTCGGAGCCCTTCATGGCGACACGCAGGATGTTGTCGACGCCGCCGCCCTCGAAGCCGTCAGGCGTCAGGAAGATCATCTCGATGATATGGCTGGCCGGCAGCGTCTGGTCGGTGTTGCGACGGATCGTCATGCGCAACTGGATATCCTTGCCTGGAATGGTCGCCTCGGCGCGGATCGCCGGCTCGGGCGGCAGGTCGCCGCCGGGCGATTCCTGCACCAGCGACCAGACGATATTGCCGGGCTCGGCCGAGCCTTGAGCGGTGCTGGTGCGCTCCTCGTAGAAGATCGCCTTCTGGCCGACGGCCAGCGCGGCTTCCGGCGGAACTACCGTCGGTGCCGCTGCCGCCACGGGCGGTGTGGCGGCCGCTGCAGGCGCTGGCGGGACAGCTGCAGCATCGGCAGGCGCTGCCGCCCCGTTNGTCGAAGGCGCTCCCCTGCTAAGGGAGTAGAGGTCAAAAGCTTCTCGTGGGTTCGAATCCCATCCTCTCCGCCACCCTACGCCCTGCGGGCTTCGGGTGGCAGGCCACCCGGAACCGCATTTTGGGCGTAGGGTGTCGCCCGAAGCTACGAAGTAGCGTAGGGGGACTATGTGGTACGTCTATTTCCTGCAACTTCGTAACGGCGATGTCTACGTCGGGTCGACCAACGACCTTCGGCGCCGCTTCGAATCGCATCGATCAGGCTATGTGACTTCGACCAAGGCCTATCTGCCTGTAACTTTGAAGTCCTACATCGGGGTTGAAACCGAGGCCAACGCACGGCAACTCGAGCGATATTTCAAGACCGGTTCAGGCAAGGCCTTCGCCAGTAAGCGTTTTTGGCGGACAGGGCCTCACTGACGGCCTTAGGACTTATCTATTTGAAAATATAAATAAAAACAGCCGAACGAGCTGCTTTTTGCCGACCTCCGCCCTCGATTCTGACTGGAGGTCAGAAAATGAACATCAAGAGCCTTCTTCTCGGCTCCGCTGCGGCACTGATCGCAGTTTCCGGTGCGCGCGCCGC
>NZ_AYVY01000021.1 GCF_000503055.1 Mesorhizobium sp. LSHC420B00
GGGCGAGTGCGGCGCGCGCAGGACCGGTCCGCAAGCGGCGGATGGCGATGCCGGCGACAGCCAGCTCGTGGGCGGCCCGCGATGCCGGCGGCAGCGGCGAGGGATCGAAGCCGTCCAGCCTGCGCTCGGCTTCGTCTAGATGACCAATCAGCAGCAGGCGCCGAACTTCGAGGTTGCGCGCATGCGCGGCGTTGACGCGGTCGCCATGCTTTTCAAGCGTCGCCCGCGCGGTGTCGAGTGCCTTGGCCGGCCAGGCGAGGTCGCGCGAGACGAGCGCGATCTCGGCCTCGGCGACGATACACCGCGCGCGGGCCACGGCCTCCCTCGGGCTGAATGCGTGCGCCGCCCTCTTGAGAAGAACCTTCGCCCTATTCAGGTCGCCAAGCTGCGCCATCGCGATACCGCGCAACGCAAGTGCCGGCGCATCGTCGCGCAGCGCAACCCGTTTCAAGGCGCCGAGCGGATCGCCCGCCGCGAGCGCATGCGCCGCGGCCGTGATCAGCGAGTCCATCGGAATCCCGTCACACTTGTCACTCCCATGGCTTCGACATCCGGCGCTAAGTCCATCTCACCAACCAGTCGTATCGAGAATGGCGACTGTAGCCAACCTGAGTTGCGGCGCGCCTGAGTTGCGGCGCGATTATGCACTGAGCTCGAACACAACGATAAGCACTAGGAGAGACGCAATGAAGATCGAAGGCACAACTATCCTGGTGACTGGAGCCAATCGGGGCATCGGTCGGGCACTGGTCGAGGAAGCCCTGAGCAGAGGCGTAAAGCGCGTCTATGCCGCAACCCGCCAAGCCATGGCTCACCCCGACCGGCGTGTAACGTCCCTGATCATGGATGTAACGAACGCCGCGCAGATCCGGGAGGCCGTCGAGAAAATCGATGCTCTCGATATCCTCATCAACAATGCCGGAGTATCGCCCTTCGACGACCTCAGCGACCGTCGCGTGCTCGAACAACAGCTCGCCGTAAACCTCTTCGGCGCGTATGACGTGACCCAGGCTCTGCTGCCGTTGCTGGCCCGGTCGCGGGGAGCCATTGTCAACATTCTGTCGCTGGCCTCGATTGCCGCCGTGCCGTTCAGTCCGGCTTACTCGATCTCGAAGGCGGCCTCATTCTCCCTGTCACAGTCGTTGCGCACCCTCTTGGCCGGACGGGGTGTCAGCGTCCACAGGGTCCTTCCCGGCCCCGTGGACACGGACATGACACGGGGCCTGGACATCCGGAAGGCCTCTCCGGAGTCTGTTGCGCGAGCGATCCTGGACGGCGTGGAGAACGGCGAGGAGGAAATCTTCCCCGATCCCATGTCGGAATCCGTGGCGGAGGGTTGGCGCAGCAGTGCGGTCAAGGCGCTTGAACGCCAGTTTGCAGCCTATGCGGAAGCAAGCCCGTCAAGTGAAGCGAGCCCGTCAGGCAGTGGGCATGAGAGAAGCAGCGAAACGATTGCCCGCGAGCCCCATCCTTGCTGCTCGGCCTGAAACTGCCGATGCTTGTGCAGGGGACGGCAGCATCGCCGCCCCCGGCGCCAGCGGTCGGCGTCGCTGGCGCCGACCTTCACCATCATTGCGCGGCCTGGCGGAGATGCCTCGTTATGTCCCGGGCAAGTTGACGGATCAGTTGCGGTCGTCGGGGAAGCTGGGAATCGGCAAGAACTCGACGCCGTCCTCGGCAAGGCTCTTGGCCTCCTCCAGCGTCGCCTCGCCATAGATGCCGCGCGGATCGCTCTCGCCGAAATGGATTTTGCGCGCTTCCTCGGCAAACTTGTCGCCGACATAATCGGCGTTCTCGCGCACCTTCTCGGCCATGGCCTTCAATTGCGCCAGCGCCTGCTTCTGGGCCTCGCCCATGGCGAGCGCGATCTTTTCCTGGTTGCGCCCGGTCGAGACCGCGGGCGCCATCAGCGCCTTGTCGACCTTACGCGAGCCGCAGGCCGGGCAATCGACGAAACCGCGCTTCTTCTGGGTGTCGAAATCGTCGTTGCTGCGAAACCAGGCTTCGAATTCGTGCTCGTGCTCGCAGGTCAGGGAAAAGCGGATCAAGAGGCGGCACCCCTGAGCGGCAGCGCGTCCACCGGACCGGCGTTGACGGCAAAATCGCGTGCGTTCTTGAGGTTCGGTATCTTCTTGCGCGCGGCGACCGACTGCGCCGGGTCAATCTCGGCGACGATCACCGCCGGCTCGTCATGCGCTGCTTCGGCGATGATGCGGCCCCAGGGATCGACGATCAGCGAATGGCCATAGGTTTCGCGGCCGTCTTCGTGCACTCCGCCTTGCGCGGCGGCGACGACATAGGCGCCGTTCTCGATGGCGCGCGCCCTGAGCAGCACATGCCAATGCGCTTCGCCGGTCTGGCGGGTGAAGGCGGCGGGCACCGCAAGCAGATCGGCGCCGGCCAGCGCCTCGGCGCGGAACAGCTGCGGGAAGCGCAGATCGTAGCAGACGGCAAAGCCCAGCTTCGCGCCATCGATTTCGGTGACGACAGCCTCCGTGCCCGGCTCATAAGCGGCGGATTCGCGCCAGCTCTCGCCATTGTCGAGATCGACGTCGAACATGTGGATCTTGTCATAGGTGGCAATCGTGGCGCCGTCAGGCCCGAACAGAAGCGCGCGGTTGGCGAGCTTGCCGTCGGCGCGCAGAATGGCGGTCGAGCCTATATGCAGGAAGATGCCGAGTTCGTTGGCCAGCTTCCGTGACGTCGAGACGATGATGTCTTTGTCTTCGGAGGTGAACGAAGCGGCCCGGGCTTGGCTGTCGCGGATCAGCGCGCCGGTCATTTCCGGGGTCTGGATGTAGCTCGCGCCAAGGCCTGCCGCCTCGCGCACCAGCCGTTCCAGATCGACCGCATTGCGCTCCGGGCTGGTTCCCGAACGCATCTGGATCGCCGCCGCCTTGAAACCACTCATCGTCATGTCCTTACCTGGCCGAGCCGTTGGCGAGCAATCTGTCCAGCCGTCCTTCCGCCTCCAATTCGTGGAGATCGTCGGAGCCGCCGACATGCGTGTCGCCGATGAATATCTGCGGAAAGGTGGAACGGCCGTGAGCCCGGGAAATCATCTCCTGGCGCAGCTCCGGCGAGAAGGAGGCGTCGTGCTCGGTGTAGGCGACACCCTTCCTGTCGAGCAGCCGCTTGGCCGCAGTGCAATAGCCGCACATCATCCGCGTGTAGATCGTCACATCGACCATCGGTCAGCAACCCTGCCTCGTTCCGCTGTCATATAGGCTATATAGGCGCCGATTCGTCGGCCCGAAAGTCCCCCGGCAGCACGCGCGCGAAGGTCAGTACGTCGACTGCGCCGGCACCGCCCTTTTTTAACGCCCTGGCGACCGCACGGACCGTGGCGCCGGTGGTGTAGACATCGTCGATCAACAGCACCCGGCGGCCGGCGATTTCGATCTCCGCTTCATCAGGCACTGTGAATGCGGCGCGCACATTTTCCTCGCGTTCCCGCCGCTCCAGCCCGACCTGCTGGCGCGTGAGTTTGACGCGCTTGATGGCTGATGGCGTGAAGGGCCGATCGCCGAGCTGCGCCACCGCCCGCGCCAGTTCCGCCGACTGGTTGAACTGCCGCCTGAAGAAGCGCCGCCAGTGCAGCGGCACCGGCACGACCACGTCGGCCTCGGCGATGAGCTCGGCACCGGCGCGAAGCATCCAGCGCGCCATCCACGGCGCCAGATCGGTGCGGTCCTGGTATTTCAGCCCTTGCACCATCTGGCGGGCAACGCCGGAATAGGCAACCGCCGAGCGCGCGCGCTCGAATGGCGGCGGGTCGGCTATCGCCTCCGCCGACAGGAACCCCTCACCCATATTGTGGGTGAACGGCGTGCCCATCACCGGGCACCATGGCCGTTCCAGCAGCCTGAGTTTCGGCCAGCAGGCGCCGCACAACACGCCGGGTTGCGAGACATGGCGGCGGCAGCCGGCGCAGACCGGCGGGAACAACAAGCGCGCCGGCCAGCCCAATGCCTTGCGGGCAATGCTCTTGATCGCAATACGCTTGATCTCCGGCATGGGATCGGCCACGTGGTTGGTCCTCCGCGTCACTATATCAGAGAGCGAAGCACAAGGACCTGCCCATTGCAGCTTGTAATCGACACCTCGCTCTGGCTGGCGCACAAGCGTCGGGCACTGGCCCGCCCTATCGCCGGGGCGGATTTCCTCATGCGGCGGGCGGCCGAGGATCTTGCCGACCGGCTCGGCGCCGTCGAACGCAAGTTCGGCAAGGCGGCCTCATTGTTTTGCCAGACGCCGGCAGCAGCAGAGGTGCTCGCAGAAAGCGGCAAGGTAGCGGAAAACGTGCGCGTCGAGGCCGACGCCGCTTTCCTCGACGGCCGGCCAGGAGTGGTGGCGCCGTTGGAAACCGTGCCATTCGAGCCGGAAAGCCTCGATCTCGCTGTCTCGCTGCTGTCGCTGCAGGCGATGAACGACATTCCCGGCATGCTGGTGCAGATCCGCCGGGCGCTAAAGCCGGACGGGCTTTTCCTCGGCGCCTTCGCCGGCATAGGCACGCTCTCCGAACTGCGCGAAAGCCTGCTTGCCGCCGAGACCGAGCTCTACGGCGGCGCCAGCCCGCGTGTGATCCCGTTCACCGATGTCCGCGACGCCGGCGTGCTGCTGCAGCGCGCCGGCTTGGCGCTGCCGGTTGCCGACGTCGAGACGATTACGGTGCGCTACGATTCCCTCTTTGGCCTGGTCGCCGACCTGCGCGCAATGGGCGAGACCAGCGCGCTTGTCGACCGCAGCAGACGGCCGGGCACCCGAGCGCTGTTCGCGCGCGCCGCCGAAATCTATGCGGAGCGGTTTTCGGACGCCGATGGCCGCGTCAGGGCGAGTTTCTCGGTGGTCTGGATGTCAGGCTGGGCGCCCGATGCCTCTCAGCAAAAACCGCTGAAGCCGGGCTCCGCAAAAATATCGCTGAAGACGATCCTGGAAAACCCCGGCGGCCCCTGAGCATATCCCTGCGCAAAAGCTAGGCGTAGCCCTGCGCAACAGCCGAGCGAATCACTGCGCAAATGCGTTGGCAAGCCTGCTGCTGTTGTCGCTGAACAGCCACTCGATCGCACCGGCAGCCTGGCCGATGCCTGTGACAATGGCAAGCGACAGCACGGCCACGATCAAACCATATTCGATAGCCGTCGCACCCCTCTCGTCTTCTAAAAATCGTTGCAGCAAGATTTTCATGGGCGCCCATCCCTCTTGCCGGAACCTAGCGCCGACCCGTTAAGAAAGGTTAACGTGACAGGCTTAACGCGCGGTGAAACAGCTGCATTCCAATGCATGTCGCGCAAAAGTGTGCAGCGGTTTTGCGATAACGACATGCATCGAAACATAAGCGCGTCGCACGAGGCCGGTCGAACGCGACGCGCTTCAGATATCTGTTGAGGACGTCAGCAGTCACCGCTGCTTCTGCCATCGGCCCGAATGACGCAAACCGAACTGGGCAGCGGCTGCAGCACGCTCTTACGCAGCGTATAGCTGTCGCGCTGGCCGATCGAGCCGGTGCTCATTGTATCAAGCCCATCGCGGGCAAACTGCGATCGGGTCCGGCTGTCGAGGTAGGGTGTCGCGATCAAGGCCAGAGCCACCGCGGCCGAGCCGAACAAAAGGGCGATGCGCAATATTCCCATGCCAGCATTGGCGGCGCCAGGAAGGCGATCGGGCCAAGGCAAGTCCCAGTCCTTGTCGAAGCTCATGCAAATCGCTCCCCAGCGGTGGAATCGGCGTAACCGCTTTGCGTCAATTTTTCACGGCCAGATAAATCTTTCATTAACGCTGCTGATATCGCTTCGCGGAGCTGCCCGGTTTACGGGAGATCGGCCGTTACAGCAGATCGATGAGGAACTGGATCAGCGGGGCATCGGCCGGCGGCATTGGAAAATCGCACATCTGGCGCGGCCGCACCCATTTCAGCACCTGCCGTTCCTTCGGCTGGGCAATGCCGCGGAAGCGACGGCAGACGAACAGCGGCATCAGCAGGTGAAAATCATCGTAGGAATGGCTGGCAAAGGTGAGTGGTGCCAGGCAAGGGATATCGGTCTCGATGCCGATCTCCTCATACAGTTCGCGGATCAGGCATTGTTCCGGCGTTTCGCCGCGCTCGACCTTGCCGCCCGGAAACTCCCATAGGCCGGCGAGTTGCTTGCCTTCGGGCCGCTGCGCCAAAAGCACGCGCCCATCGGCATCGACTAGCGCGCAGGCCGCAACCAGGAGCAGGCGCTTGCCGACCGTGTCTGAGCCGCTCATGCGCCTTGTGGCCGGCGATAGTGATAGCGATAGACTTCGTCGAATCCGAGCGAACGGTAAAGCGCCAGCGCCGGCGCGTTGTCCGCCTCGACTTGCAGCCAGGCTTCCCGCGCCCCGCGCAGTCGCGCCCATTTCAGCGCCGATCGGATGAGGTGGCGGCCATGGCCCTGGTTGCGCACCGATCTGTCGGTGGCGATCTCGAACAGCCCGGCAAGGTCGCCGTCATGCACGCAGATCAACGTTGCCAGCGGCTCGCTGCCGTTCTCCAGCGCAAACAGCCCGGCCTCCGGCTGGATGGCGCCAATGATCTCCGACAGGCCGGGCCGCAGCGACACATCCGAGCCGCTCACCTTGAGCGCCGCGCCGATGAAACGGCTGATGTCCTTCAACGGAATCTGGTCCATGGCGTCGTCGAGCATGGCGTCCGCCAGCGGCAGCCGCATGACCAGCGACTCCGCGAATGTGCTCCAGCCCTCGCTGTCGAGGTACTTTGAGAAATCCGGCCCCGACAGCGGCGAGATGCGAAAGGTCAGCGGCCTGCCATAGGCGTCGAAGCGACGGCTGGCGCGGCCGATGCGCTCGGCAATGTGCTGAATGTCGCCCGGATCGAGCGGATTGACCGAATTCAGCCGCTTGGCCGAGTGGCCAGCCGTCAGCCGCACCACCCAGGTGCCATCATAATGGACGGCGGCCGCCGGCCAGGCGCGAAAGCCGGCCGCCTCGTAGCGGCGCACGATCGCCAACACGCTTGCCGGATGTCTGGAGGCCAATGTCATCAGCTCCGATAATCGCCATTGATGGCGACATATTCCTTGGTGAGATCGCAGGTCCACACCGTCGCCTTGCCGCGGCCGATGCCGATATCGGCGCGGATGCGGATCTCGTCGCGCTTCATATACGCCGAAGTCGCCGCTTCGGAATAGGCGGCGTCGCGCTCGCCCTGAAATGCCAGGCGGTTGTCGCCGAACCAGATCGACAGAAGGTCGCGGTCGGCCGGTTCGCCGGCCTTGCCGACGGCCATGACGACACGGCCCCAATTGGCGTCCTCGCCGGCGACTGCCGTCTTGACCAGCGGCGAATTGGCGATCGACAGCGCAATGCGCTTGGCCGAGCGGGCCGATTTGGCCCCGGT
Source organism: Mesorhizobium sp. LSHC420B00 (assembly GCF_000503055.1). GTDB lineage: Bacteria > Pseudomonadota > Alphaproteobacteria > Rhizobiales > Rhizobiaceae > Mesorhizobium. The sequence goes on from NZ_AYVY01000021.1 coordinate 7,382, forward strand.
GACGGTGACCTCGACCTGCTTGCGGGCGCCCTCGCCGTCGCGCACCACCTGTAGCGCCAGCGACTTCAACACCTTGCCGAGGGCACGGCGGAACGCGCCGAGGCGCGCATCCTTGGGGTCAGAAATCGCCGGCGCGCCACGCCTGGCGGCAGCAGCTGTGGCGAACATCAGCAGCGTGTCGCTGGTCGAGGTGTCGCTGTCGACGGTGACCGCGTTGAAGGTCTTGGCCGTGCCGCGCGACAACAGATCCTGCAGCACCGGTGCTGCGATCGGCGCATCGGTGGCGATGAAGGAAAGCATCGTCGCCATGTCGGGCGCGATCATCCCCGCGCCCTTGGCGATGCCGTTGATGGTGACGTCGGCGTTGCCGAGCTTGAGCGTCGCGGTCGCCAGTTTGGGATAGGTGTCGGTGGTCATGATTGCCTTGGCGGCTTCGGTCCATAGTTCCGGCTTGCCGTCCTTGATCAGCCCGGCCAGCAGGTGGCTGAACTTGCCACTGTCGAGCGGTTCGCCGATGACGCCGGTCGAGGCCAGGAACACCTCGCCTGGCGTGCAGCCGGCCGCCTTCGCCGCCGCCTCGCCCGTGAGTGCGGTCGAGGCGCGGCCCTTCTGGCCGGTAAAGGCATTGGCATTGCCGGAATTGACGACCAGAACGCGCGCCTTGCCCGCCGTGAGGTTTTGCCGGCAGAAGTCGACCGGCGCCGAGGGGCATTTCGACCTGGTGAACACGCCGGCGACGGTGGTGCCGGCGTCGAACACCATGGCCAGCAGATCGGTACGGTTCTTGTATTTTATGCCGGCCTCGGCGGTGGCGATGCGCACGCCCTCGATGGTCGGCATCTTGGCATATTTCTTCGGCGCGAGCGGCGAAACCTGTGCGGACATGGAAGACCCCGGGCGGGAAAATCGCGAAAGGAACGCCGGTTTGCCCGATAGCGCGCGTCGGCGCAAGCCGTTTTCACAGCCGTTACGGGTGCCGGACGCCTGACACTGCCTCATGCCGCAAGCAGGGCTGTTGCAAATTTGTTGGCATCGCTGCGGCCGATAGCGCTATGATCCTGCCCCATGGGCAGGCTTGTGGTCTTGGCACTGGCGTTTCTGGGCTTTCTGCTGCTGCGCGCGGATGCGCAGACGGCGCGGCGCGTGGCGCTTGTGGTCGGCAACGGCAGCTACGCCAAAGCCGGCACGCTGGCCAATCCCGTCAACGATGCGCTCGACATTGCCGACAAGCTGCGCGCCATCGGTTTCGAAGTGATCGAAGGCAACGATCTCGGCAAGCGCGAGCTCGAACGCAAGATCGGCGAATTCTCCGATGCGCTGCAGGGCGCCGGTGCCGGGCTGTTCTACTATGCCGGCCACGGCCTGCAGGTCGACGGGCGCAACTTCATCGTGCCGGTCGACGCCAGGCTGGACATGCCGGTCAAGCTCCAGCTCGAGGCCGTGCCGATCGACGAGGTCCTCGACATCATGGAGCAGCAGACCAAGGTCAGCCTGGTCTTCCTCGATGCCTGCCGCAACAACCCGTTTGCGCGAGGTCTCAGCCGCAGCGCCACGACGCGCTCGGCGACGGCTCTCGCCGGCCTCGCCCAGTTCGAGTCGACACGCGGTTCATTCATTGCCTTCTCGACGGCGCCCGGCGCTGTGGCAATGGACGGGACGGGGCGCAACTCGCCCTTTGCGGCGGCACTTTTGCGGCATATGGCGGAGCCCGGACAGAGCATCAACGACATGATGATCGCGGTGCGCCGCGATGTCGTTTCCGCAACGCGCGAGGCGCAGCGTCCCTGGGAGCAGGGATCGCTGCTCGAGCGTTTCGAATTCGTGCCGGGCGGAGACAGTGCCCAGCAACCGAAACCGGCCGTCACCCCGGCGCCCGCGTCTGAGGTCGCAGCGCTCGAACGCTCCGTCGGCGACAAGGGCGCCATTGAGCAGTTTCTGCGCCACGACTATCTGACGCCTGATGCCAAGGCGATGCGCGAGACCGTCAAGCGGCTTTACGGTGCGTCGGCCACCATCTACGGCACGCGCTACGACAGCGAGGCCATCGTCAAGGTCAAGACTGACTGGTTCGCGGAATGGGCGTCGTGGTCGTTCGGTCTTGAGCCCGGCAGCCTTGAGGTGACGCCGCACGGCAAGGACCGCGCCGATGCGGTTTTCGCCATGACCTACGATTATGTGCCGAAGGACCACTCGGCGCAGCGGCTGACCGGCAAGGCACGGGTCATGCTGGAACTCGTGCTGGCCGACGGCGAGTGGCGCGTTGCGTCGGAAACGTCGCAGGCGCTGGAATGAACATCACCGGACCGCTGGGTTAATGAACCCGCGAAACGCCCGCTGCACGCCCGGAATCAGTCCCCAGATCATGATCGAGACCATCAGCGGCGCGATGACCAGTGTACGCTGCCAGCTTTGCCACTCCTTGGTCAGCGGAAAAACCATGTACAAAATGGCAGTGATCAGCGGGTAGACGCCGAGCAGCACCAGCAGGGCGAAGCGCAAGCGCGAAAAACGCGTGGCGACAGTCGAGGTCATTGCTGTTCTCCTTACCGTTACGGAACGTTCCGTTACATATGAAACGGATCGTTTCGTTTCGTCAAGGGGCTGTGTATGATGGCTGCTGAGATCATCGGCAAGGAAGACGAGATGGGCGAAACCACCGATCCCGGGCGCAAATCAGCCGGCGCACGGCGCAGCCCCGAAAGCGCCGATGCCATTCTCGACGCCGCCGAAGCGGTACTGGTCGAAGCCGGTTATTCCGGCTTCTCCATCGAGGCGGTGGCGCGGCGGGCGCGCGCCGGAAAACCGACGATCTATCGCTGGTGGCCAAGCAAGGCCGCTCTGCTGCTCGACGTCTACCAGCGGCAAAAGCGTGTCGACAATCCCGACACCGGGAACCTTGAGCAGGACCTCGTCGGCTTCCTGAAGAGCTTGTTTGCGCACTGGCGCGACACATCGTCGGGCAGCGTGTTCAGATCGCTGATTGCCGAGGCGCAGTCGGACGAAAAAGCGGCCGCCGCCCTTGCCGAATACGCAAGAGGGCGGCGCGTCCACACCGGCCAGATGGTCGAACGCGCCAAGGCAAGGGGAGAGGTGGCAGCCGACGTCGATGCCACTGTCGTCGCCGACCTGATCGGCTCGTACGCCTGGACGCATCTTCTGACGAACCGCCTCGACGAGGACGAAGCGACGCTGCACAGGGCGGTCGGCTATGTCTTGAAAGGCATCGTCGCTGGCGATGCCGGCGATGCCACGGCGGTCCGGCGGCGGCGTCGACGCATCATCGTTCGCCCTACCAAATAGAAGCGACAGGGCGGCAGCGCGCCCTGTCGTAGCTCAATCTGGCCTATTTCGCGCTTTCCAGTGCGTCGACCGTCTTCTTCAGGTTGGCATCGGGGATGTCGACCTTGGCGTTGGCGCGCAGCGACTTGACCAGCGCGAAATACTTGTCGCGGATGACCGCCTGGCGGGCCTGGTCCTTGACCTCGTCGAAGGCCGGCGGCTGCTTGGTGCGCTTGTCCTCGACCTTGATGACGTGCCAGCCGAACTGCGACTGTACCGGCTGCTCGGTGTATTTGCCGACCGCCAGCGCAAACGCCGCCTTGTCGAATTCCGGCACCATCTGGCCAGGCCCGAACCAGCCGAGATCGCCGCCGCTGGTCTTGCCGCTCGGATCGCTGGTGTGCTCGTTGGCAAGCTTCTGGAAATCGGCACCGCCGTCGAGCTGCTTGATGATGGCGTCCGCCTCTTCCTTCGTCTTCACGAGGATGTGACGGGCGTGCACCTCGTTGGTGGGCGGCGTGTTGGCGATTTCCTGGTCGTAGCGGGCGCGGACCTCGGCATCGGTAACTTTGTTGACGACGCCCTTCTCGACCATTTCGCCATGCAGCGCGCGCTGCTGCAGGAATGCCATGCGGCGCTGGAAGTCGGGATCCTTGTCGAGGCCGGTGGTCACCGCCTGGGCCGCCATCACGCGGATTTCGATCGCCGCCGACAGCGCCGCGGCGCGGCGCTGCTCGGGCGGAAGCTGCGCGAACTGCTGCGACAGCTCGCCCTCGGCAAGCCCAAGGTCTGCCTCGGTCAGCGTCTGGCCGTTGATGGTGGCGACCACGGCGTTCGGATCGACCGGCTTGGCCGCCGGGGCGGGTGCCGCCGGCTGGGCAGGGGCGGCTTCCTGCGCCATCAACGGCGACAGCGAGAGGGCCGACAGCCCGAATGCCAGACCAAGGCTGGCGAGCGACGCGCGGCGGAACAATACAGACATTACGATTATCTCCAAAGCGGGGTAGCTAGAGCGGAATGGCTTCCAGACCAGCAGGATTGTGGCGGAATTTGGCGCGGTCGACAGGGCGAGCGCGGCGTTGACATCGAATGAGCCCCCTCTTATCTGTCCAACGACTTTGCGTCCAGAACCGTTTTCCGGGCGCTTTTTGCGTTTGTCCGCGTTCACGCGGATTTGATGGGGGCCGGCCGGCGCCCGTCGCAATGACTTGGAATGCTATCGAAAGGGCCATTGGATGGTCAGTCTCGGCGGTCTCGCCCGTAAGGTTTTCGGCTCCTCCAACGATCGTCGGGTCAAATCGACCCGGCCGCGCGTCGAGGCGATCAATGCCATGGAAAACGAGATGCGGGCGCTTTCCGACGCCGAGCTTCAGGCCCGCACCGACAAATTCCGCCAGGACATCGCCAACGGCGCCAGCCTCGACGACCTTCTGGTGCCGGCCTTCGCTACCGTGCGCGAGGCCGCCCGCCGCGTGCTCGGCATGCGGCCGTTCGACGTGCAGCTGATCGGCGGCATGGTGCTGCACAATGGCGGCATCGCCGAGATGCGCACCGGCGAAGGCAAGACGCTGGTGGCGACGCTGCCGGTCTACCTTAACGCGCTCGCCGGCAATGGCGTCCATGTCGTCACCGTCAACGATTACCTGGCCACGCGCGACTCCGAATGGATGGGCCGCGTCTACAAATTCCTCGGCCTCAAGGTCGGCGTCATCGTCCACGGCCTGTCCGACGAGGAGCGCCGCGTCGCCTACGCCGCCGACGTCACCTACGCCACAAACAACGAGCTCGGCTTCGACTATCTGCGCGACAACATGAAATACGAGCGCGCCCAGATGGTGCAGCGCGGTCACAGCTACGCCATCGTCGACGAAGTCGATTCCATCCTGGTCGACGAAGCCCGCACGCCGCTGATCATTTCCGGTCCGCTCGAGGACCGTTCGGAAATGTACAACACCATCGACACCTTCATCATCCAGCTGCAGCCGCAGGACTACGAGATCGACGAGAAGCAGAAGACCTCGATCTTCACCGAAGAAGGCACCGAGAAGCTGGAGAACATGCTGCGCGATGCCGGCCTGCTCAAGGGCGAGTCGCTCTACGACGTCGAGAATGTCGCCATCGTCCATCACGTCAACAACGCGCTGAAGGCGCACCGGCTGTTCCAGAGGGACAAGGACTATATTGTCCGCAACGGCGAGATCGTCATCATCGACGAGTTCACCGGCCGCATGATGCCCGGCCGCCGCTATTCGGAAGGCCTGCACCAGGCGCTCGAGGCCAAGGAGCATGTGGCGATCCAGCCGGAGAACCAGACGCTCGCCTCGGTCACCTTTCAGAACTATTTCCGCCTCTACAAGAAGCTGGCCGGCATGACCGGCACGGCGCTGACCGAGGCCGAGGAATTCGCCAACATCTACAATCTCGACGTCACCGAGATCCCGACCAACCTGCCGGTCATCCGCATTGACGAGGACGACGAGGTCTACCGGACGGTAGAGGAGAAATACAAGGCGATCGTCAAGGAGATCAAGGAAGCCCGCGCCAAGGGCCAGCCGACGCTGGTCGGCACGACTTCCATCGAGAAGTCGGAGCAACTGGCTGAACGCCTGCGCAAGGAAGGTTTCAAGGATTTCGAGGTGCTGAACGCCCGCCACCACGAGCGCGAGGCGGCGATCGTCGCCCAGGCGGGCAAACCGGGCGCCATCACCATCGCCACCAACATGGCCGGCCGCGGCACCGACATCCAGCTCGGCGGCAATGCCGACATGCGCATTGCCGAGGAGCTTGGCGACATGCCGGCCGGCCCCGAGCGCGAGGCCAGGGAAAAGGACATCCGCGACGACATCGCCCGGCTGAAGGAAAAGGCACTCGCCGCCGGCGGTCTTTATGTGCTCGCCACCGAACGCCATGAATCGCGCCGCATCGACAACCAGTTGCGCGGCCGCTCGGGCCGCCAAGGCGATCCCGGCCGCTCGAAATTCTTCCTGTCGCTGCAGGACGACCTGATGCGCATCTTCGGCTCCGAGCGCATGGACGGCATGCTGCAGAAACTCGGCCTCAAGGAAGACGAGGCAATCATCCATCCGTGGATCAACAAGGCGCTGGAAAAGGCGCAGAAGAAGGTCGAGGCGCGCAACTTCGACATCCGCAAGAACCTGTTGAAATATGACGACGTCTCGAACGACCAGCGCAAGGTGGTGTTCGAGCAGCGCATCGAGCTGATGGACGGCGAAGGCTTGTCCGAGACCATCACCGAGATGCGCGAAGGCGTCATCGAGGAGATCGTCGCCAAGAACATTCCCGAAAACGCCTATGCCGAGCAGTGGAACGTCGCCGGGCTCAAGGCCGAGATCGCCGAATTCCTCAATCTCGATCTGCCGGTCGAGGACTGGGTCAAAGAAGAAGGCATTGCCGAGGACGACATCCGCGAGCGCGTCAGCCAGGCTGCCGAAGCCGCCGCCAAGGAGCGCGCCGAGCGCTTCGGCCCCGACGTGATGACCTATGTCGAGCGCTCCGTGGTGCTGCAGACGCTCGACCATCTGTGGCGCGAGCACATCGTCAATCTCGACCATCTGCGCTCGGTCGTCGGCTTCCGCGGCTATGCCCAGCGCGATCCGCTGCAGGAGTACAAGGGCGAGGCGTTCGAGCTGTTCCAGGCGATGCTGGGCAATCTGCGCCAGGCCGTCACCGCGCAATTGATGCGCGTCGAGCTGGTCCGCCAGGCGGCGGACGCGCCGCCGCCCGAGGCCCCTGACATGTTCGGCAGCCATATCGACGGCAGCACCGGCGAAGACGATTTCGACGGCGGCGAGACGGCCGTGCTGGTCCGCCAGGAAAGCAACGCCATCGTCGCCCCCGAAGACCGCGACCCGAAGAACCCGGCAACCTGGGGCAAGGTCGGCCGCAACGAGGCCTGCCCGTGCGGGTCGGGCAAGAAGTACAAGCACTGTCATGGGGCGTTTGCGTAAGGCTGCGCTTTCCTTCTCCCCGTGATGGGGAGAAGGTGCCCTAAGGCGGGGCGGCACGGACGTCTGCGATTAGCCAATCTCCCCACCTGAGGGGGAGATGGCCGGCAGGCCAGAGGGGGGCGGTGTCCCGCCGACACCAAAATACGCATTTCGAATTTTCTGTATCTCGACCGGCGGTGGTGTTTGAGTTTGAAATCTAATAGCCGGGTGACGCACGCGCTGATGTCCGCGCTTCATGAAGATCGGAACCTGCTAAAGTGGGTAAAGACACTACTTTGATTCAATAACCCCGTTCGAGGTCGATCTTGTTGGACAGAGGCTCTCCTCTGGCGACTTGACCGCAGAGATCGGCGGCCTGGTCGATTCCAGAATCCACCCAGAAGCTCGCGACATGAGGTGTGACGGTCACCTTGGGATGAGTCCACAACGGCGATGAAGCCTCCAGCGGTTCACGCTCAAACACGTCAAGACAAGCACCAGAAAGCTGACCTTCGTCGAGAGCGCGGATCAGGTCGGCTTCGTTGACATGCGCGCCCCTGCCGACATTCACAAGGTAGGCACCTCGCTTCATTTTTCCAAAGGCACTCAAGTTCAGTATCCCACGAGTCTCACCAGTCAGGGGAAGTGAACAGATAACGTAGTCCCGACTTGTGAGTGCGCCCGCAAGCTGGGCACGGCCAAAGTAACTGTGTATGCCAGGAAGCGTCTTTTGATGACGAGACCAGACTGCTGTGTCATAGCCAAAGTCCGCAAACAGCTTTGCGGCCCAGCCACCGATCCGGCCCGCACCAAGCACAACTATTCTTGTCTCGGAGATCTTCCGCGGCGCGATCGGATTCCACAACTTGCGGGCTTGTAGACTCATGTAATCCGCAACATGCCGTTGCTGGCAGAGAACGCGAAGGACGATGTACTGCACCACTTCCGAAGCCTGCTCACGCGTTGCGAGCCTGATGAGCGGAACACTCTTGGGAAAGCTCTGAAGATCAATACCCTCGACACCGGCTCCCAAATAGACGACGGCGCTTAGCCCCGTCATGGCATCAAAAAAGCCAGGACTGGCGCCCTTGTCGATCAGCACAATATCTATGTCACTTTTGTTCCCGGCGTCTGGCCAAAGCCTGAACTCCAGCTGCGGCACACGGGTTTTCAGCTCAGCAGCCCACACTTGTGCATCAATGTAGTCAGGATACTCATTGACCATCAGAACGGTAATGGGCTCGCCTAACACTTCGCCCCTCCCAGATTCAGGTAATCAGGCATCCACCGGATTACCGTTCTGTTGAGACTGAGGTTTGCGCAAACTGGCACCAGTTGCAAGATCAGACCCCGGCAAAAATGGCGTTGGTGATCCGCCAAAGCCGTGATGTCTGCCCGCTGCTGGCCGAGGATGTCGATTTCGCTTTCTTCAAGGCATAGTTCTCCCCTTGTTTTGCTGAAACGCATGACAACCGGGCCGGTCACGCCGGTGATGGATGGGGCGATGGCCGGAGTTCCGCGATCAGCCGCAGGATGTCGGTGAAGAGTTGCCTCGGGATAGCGACCTCCGCATCTGGAAGGCGACATAACGCCCATGGCTGATAACCTCGGCAACGATCTTGATGAGCTTCTTTGTGAGCTGGTAAGTGGTGCCAGAACATCCTTCCTGGCCTTTAGGTCCGGTTGGCATTCTTAGTTCTCCGCATGGCTAAAGACGACAGCGCCGTTGTCCTTACGAACTTCAACGGACACGATTCCATCGTCACCCTTTCGGGTTTGGAACATGGAGGTTGCATGATCTTTCGCGGTCTTCTCGTCGTCGAAGATCACCTTGTCGACGATGCCCTGCCTTCCATACCAAATGACAGTGTAGACCATTGTTGCTGCCATGCGTTCCGCTAAGCATATAGGCGTTTTCGCATATGGGGCAAACGAGATAGGCGTTTCCGCGTATTTCAAACTGAGACACTAAAGAGCAGGGTGAAGGGTTGCGCGAATGATGAATATGAAGCAGCGCGCCGCCCCTCATCCGCCTGCCGGCACCTTCTCCCCGTGAACGGGGCGAAGGAACACCCACCCAACCGTTTCTTAATGTGTTTTCGCTACACGCATAGCCAGAAAAGAAGCGGAAAACGGAGTGTGATCGGGGTGCGCTTTTCCGCGGCGACGACAGCCGGGCGGTTCCTGCCGCAGCGCTTTGCGCTGCGCATAAGGCCGCTGCTTGGCCTGATCGATGCCGTGCTGTTCAGCGCCGGCGAGCGCGGCGAAGCCGGCCGCATGTCGCTGATCGCCTTTTCGGTCCGCATCGTCAGCGCCGTCATCGCCTTCGTCAGCCAGGTCTTGATGGCGCGCTGGATGGGCTCGTTCGAATACGGCATTTTCGTCCTCGTCTGGGTAACGATGGTCATCGTCGGCAACCTCGCCTGCCTTGGCTTCCACACCTCGGTCATCCGCTTCATTCCCGAATATCGCGAGCGCGGCATGCTGGCCGAATTGCGCGGCATCGTGCAGGCCAGCCGGCTGTTCGTGCTGGTTGCCTCCACGGCGATCGCCGGGCTCGGCGCGCTCGGCGTCTGGCTGCTGTCGCCCTTTATCGAAGACTATTATGTCGTGCCGTTCATCCTCGGCATCATCTGCCTGCCGATGATCGCCATGTCCGATCTTCTGCAAGGGCTGGCGCGCGCCAATTCCTGGGCGCTGTTTGCGCTGTCGCCGACCTTTCTGGTGCGGCCGCTGCTGATCCTGGCGTTCATCGCGCTGATGCTGCTGGTCGGCTACGCGCCGGATGCCAAAACGGCGATCTTCGCCGCGATCGCCGCCACCTATGCCACCACGCTCGGTCAGCTCATCGGCGTCACTTCACGCATGGACAGAAGGATCCCGGCCGGGCCGATGAAGCTGCATTTCGGCCAGTGGTTCATCGTCTCGCTGCCGATCTTCCTGGTCGAGAGCTTCTTCTTCCTGCTCACCAATGCCGACGTGCTGATGGTCGGCGCCTATCTCGATCCCAACGACGTCGCCGTCTATTTCGCCACCGTCAAGACGCTGGCGCTGGTGCATTTCGTCTATTTCGCGGTCAAGGCCGGTGTCGCCCAGCGCTATGCGCAGTTCACCCATGGCGAGCCGCACAAGCTCGCCGCCTTCGCCCGCGAAACCGTGTCGTGGACGTTCTGGCCGTCGCTGGCGATGGCGCTGCTGGTGCTGGCCCTGGGCGAGCCGATGCTGACCTTGTTCGGCCCGGAATTTGCCGCCGGCTATCCGCTGCTGTTCCTTTTGGTGTTCGGCGTCGTCGCCCGGGCCGCCGTCGGCCCTTGCGAAAGCCTGCTCACCATGAGCGGCAACCAGAACATCTGCGCCGCCGTCTACGCCATGACGCTGGCCTTCAACATCGCGCTCAGCGTCGTGCTGATCCCGCTCTTCGGTCTGTGGGGCGCAGCGATGGCCACCGTCTTCGCCATGATCTTCGAGGCCGGCGCGCTGTCCTTCACGGTCTGGCGCAAGCTCGGCATCGCCATGGTCATTTTCGTGCCCGCCAAAGGAGCCGCCTGATGGCTGCCGTCCCCTTGCTCGAGGAAACCAGCGGCGGCCCGGCCGGCGCCATGGTGTCCGGCCTTGCCGGGCTTGCGCGCGAAGCCGATCCCGCCCATGTCGAGATCCTCGCCAACAACCGGCCCGAGCGCAAGCTTGCCATCTATCCGGCCTCCGCCGGCTTCGACCTGGTCGAGGAGCTCGACTATCTCTGCACCCGCACGATCGAGCCGAACGTCTTCTTCAATCCGCGCTTCCTGGCTCCGGCCATGCCGAGGCTCGAGGACCGCGAGGTGCGGCTGGCGGTCATCCGCGACGGCGACCAGTATCGCAACCGGCTGCGCCTGCTGGTGCCGTTCTCGGTCGAGCGGCCGATGGTGCCGCTCGGGATTCCCGTCATGCGCACCTGGTCGAGCCCGTTCGGCCCGATCGGCACGCCGCTGGTCGATCGCGACGATCCGATCGGCGTCATCGAGGATTTCTTCTCGATGCTGTCCAGGCCGCATCTCAAGCTGCCGAAGGTCTTCGTGCTGCCCGACATAAGGCTGGATGGTCCGGTGGCGAGCCTGCTCGCCAGCGTCGCCGAGACGCGCGGCCTGACGCTGGTCACCACCGGCAAGGCCGACCGCCCGGTGCTCGAAAGCGAGCTCGACGGCGAGGCGTATCTGAAGGCTTCGCTGCGCGCCCACCATTATCGCGAGTTTCGCCGCCTGAAGCGCCGCCTCGCCGACCTCGGCCGGCTGGAGCATGTCGTGGCGCGCGGGCCCGACGAGATCCGCCACGCCATCGAAAATTTCCTGACATTGGAGGCCGCCGGCTGGAAAGGCCGCGAGCGCACCGCCATGGCCATCGACCGCTACCGCGCCGCCTTCGCCCGCGAGGCGGTGCACCGGCTGGCCGAGCAGGATCTTTGCCGCATCCATTCGCTGACGCTCGACGGCCGCACCATCGCCTGCCTGGTCGTCTTCGTCGAGGCCGGCGTCGCCTATACCTGGAAGACCGCCTATGACGAGACGCTCGCCGCCTATTCGCCGGGCACGCTGCTGATGATCGAGGTGACCAGGCAGCATCTCGACGACCCCAACATCATGATGACCGATTCCTGCGCGGTGCCCGACCACCCCGTGATGAGCCGGCTGTGGAGCGAACGCAAGCCGATGGGCACGCTGGTGATCGGGCTGACGCCGGACGCCGACCGCCCCGCCCGCCAGGCGGCCTCGCAGCTTCACCTCTACCGCGAGACCCGCAACATGGCGCGCCTGCTGCGCAACCGGATGAGAAGCCTGCTGCGGCGACGGTAGCGCATCGGGTCCAAAGGGGGACCCGGCCCGGCCGACCGTCTCCGCACCATCGACCTGCTCCGGCCTAGGTCGTCAGGGTTAATTCTCCCGATCAGCGGAAAGGATTAGCATCGACGCAGTCCCAACAGGGATGAGGCGATCAATTACGGCCGCGCGTCCAGCATCACTGCCGCCTCGGTCCTGCACGGCCAGAAGAAAAATCTGGGAGGAATGCATGACGAAAACAACTCACCTCAGGCGTCTCGGTATCCTCACATTGGCAGGTCTCGTCGGCGCGTGTCTGAACGCCGCCGCTCCTCGGGCCGCCGAACCCGACAAGGCCGAGATCGATGCCCTGCGTAAATCGCTGTCCAGGTATGAAGACTACAAGGTTGCCATTCGCGAGCTTTATCTGTCGACGGTTGGATGCGTCTTCTACAGCGGCGAAAAGGTAGAGGGAGCGATGGACTACCCGAAGGGCGCGATGGGCATCCATTTCGTCAACGTCACGACTGTCGGCCCGACCGCGGATCCGACGCGCCCCAATGTGCTGATCTATGAGCCGGTCGGCGGCGAATTGCGCCTGGTCGGTGTGGAATGGCTCGTGCCCTTGACGCCGGACACCAAGGAGCCGCCGAAGCTCTTCGGCCAGACATTCATGGGGCCTATGGAGGGGCATTATCCGCTCATCCCGAAGGAGTTCCACCACTACGACCTTCACGCCTGGCTGTTCAAGGAGAACCCGCTCGGAATGTTCAGCCCGACGAACCCGGACGTGAAATGCGACAATTATGCGTTTCCGATGCCGGAGCAGCCGACCAAGATGGTGCCGGGGCCGATGTGATAGCGGCTCGGGCTGCGATCCGCAGCTTGCCAGGAAGGGCTGCCGGATCTCAGACGTTATCCCAGAGGACGCTCCTGGGATAACGCCCAAGTAACCTCTCGAGGTTTCCCGGAAGAAAATGGTGCCCTCAGCCCGGATCGAACCGGCGACGCATCGGCAGCCTAGGGCAATTTCGCCATAGCGCATTCGCTGCGGGGCCGTTGGGCTCGCAGCGCGGTCGCCTATGACTTGGCGGGCATGGCTTGGACGAAAGCCGCCATCTGGCGTTCGAGCGCCTTGAACGCGCTGCCGCGCCAGCTCTCGGCCATGGACGCCGATTTTGGATCGGGGAAAATTTCCTCCTCCCCTCGCGCCATGCCGTCCAGGATACCTTTCGCGACGCTCTCCGCAGAGCTCTTCGGGATGTCGGCGTCTCTGCTCATGTCGGTGTCTATGGGACCGGACAGGACCGCATGAACGCTCACGCCACGAGCGCCGGCGAGAGCACGGAGCGATTGCGTCATGGAGAACGCGGCGGCCTTCGACAGCGAGTAGGACGGAATCGGGAAGGGAACGAGGGCCGCTTCCGACAGGATGTTGACCACGGCGCCGCGCGAACTCGTGAGCAGCGGCAGGAATGCGTCGGTTACGCCGTGCACGCCGAGCAGGTTGACGGCGAGGTGTCGCTCGAGCGCAGCACGATCGCCGAGGTCGTCGTAGAGCCCGATGCCAGCATTGTTGATGAGGATATCGAGAGACCCGACCCTTTCGACAGCCGCCTCAATCTGCGCCGTATCGGTCACGTCCAGGATCAGCGGCGTGACACGCCGATCCGCGTGGGCGAGCGGTTTGCGCGCGCCGGCATAGACGCGCTTGGCACCCCGCCTCAATATTTCCTCGACCAGCGCCTTGCCGAGGCCGCGGTTGGCCCCGGTTACCAGAACGGCCTTGTCTGTGACTTCCATCGATTTTGGCACGGCGATCTCTCCTCCTACTTGCATGAATGCAAGCCATTCGTTCTTGCATCATGCAAGTAGGTTATAGGTTTCTGTTCCATGCTTGGATGCCGTCCCCCTTTGCGTTGCTCCAGGGCAGCCGGCACCGGCACCGTCGCCGGGCGAACCCTTGCAATCAGGACCCGACTTCCAATGTCGTGTAGGAGATCGGCGATGGGCGCTCCAGGAAGGCGCCGGTTATGGCCGAGACGAAATTCTTCGCGTCCGCCGAGCGTAGAAAAGCGTCGCGCTCCTGCTTCGATATCCAGCGCTCGACGCAGATCGTAACATGGGGCTCCGCCTCCGAGCGAAAGACGCTGTAGTCGATGCATCCGCTTTGCCTGCGGGCCGCCCCTGCTACGTCCCGCAGGGCATTCCGCACCTTGCTCTCGGTGCCGGGCTTCGCCGCTGCCGTCGTCATGACGATCATCTCGGCGCCATCGCTCGCTGTCTTGCGCTCGAGGCCGATGTTCTCGTTTTGCGGCACGACCGTTGGATTGGCGTTCTCTTCGCCCTTGTTGGGCTGCCCCTTGCCCGTCGAAATCAGGTCGCGAAGACTCGCGACATAGAAGCGCCAGGAGTCATGGCAGACGTCGTAGCATTCTTCACTCGGCTTCAGCCCGACATGGGTGAAGCGCAGCTCGGTACCCTTGTCGGTCGGCGCGATCTCGAAGACCACGTCCGTGCCGGTCCACTCGGTCGCATCCTTGACGAAGTTGAAGTAGTTCTGGACGACGTGCCAGACGACCTTCTTGCCGGGCACAAGCTCCGTAACCTTGAAGGTACCGCGGTGGATATCCTTGAAGTGATAGTAGAATATCGCACCGAGCTTGTTGGTATCGCCGTCGATGTCTTCGGACCACCAGGCGCGCGGATTGACAACCGCCGCAAAAACCTCTTCCGGGCTTTGCTCAACGACAAATGACGTCGTGTAATCTTCATCCTTTTTCATGACATATCTCCTGTCTGGATCCGACGGTTGATGGGCACCCAAGTCTCGGGCGATGAAGTGAGCGACGCTCTCTCGAGCTCCATCGCTTGCATCATGCAAGCACAATGCATACTTGCATGATGCAAGTCAACAGGGTATGTTCACGCCATGCTTGGTCGTCTTTATGAAAAACAGAACTGCTCGGCCTCACGCGCCCTGGAGCTGGTCGGCGAGCGCTGGAGCCTGTTGATCCTGCGCGACGCGATGTTCGGCGGCTACACGCGCTTTTCGCAATTCCAGAAGAGCCTGGGGATTGCCACCAACATCCTGGCCAAGCGCCTCGAGGATTTCGTCGAGGCCGGCCTGATGGACCGTCGTCCGGGTGCCGCCGGCGAGCAGGCCGAATACGTCCTGACCCGAAAGGGGCTGGAATTCAAAACGGTCATCATCGCGCTGACCGAGTGGGGCGACAAATGGGTGCGGCCCGGACCCATCTTCTACTGCGACCAATCCGACGGCAGGCCCGTCGAGGTGCAATTGCGCCGCGCCGACAATGGCAAGCGGGCCGATTTCGCCGACGTCGTGGCGGCCCTCCGCTAGGCACGGCGGCGGGTCCGGCCCGCAGCACGATCCAAGACGAAGCTGTTTCGAATTGTGCCATAAATGTTACCGCATAGCTCACCTCTCCAGGTTGCATCTGTGGCTCGGGTCTGGTGGATAGTCCGCGGGAGGAAACATGTCCGTCGGACAGCGATCGACTTTGCGGCAGCGTCTTTTTGCGTTTCTCGTCGCCGGCCTTGGTGGCCTCGCGGCGGCCGCCGCGTCATTCGCAATGACGGTGTATGAAGCATCCAACTCGCGGCCAACTCCAACGGTCGCAGCCGGCGAGCCCATCGACACCGGGCGCTGGGTTATTACGTTTCGCGGTGCCCGAACCGGCTCGGTTCCGCCGACGGGAACCGAGCCGTCCCAGCCGAAGACCTTTTTGATGGTCGAATTCGACCTCGACAACCGCTCGGCGGCGACCAGCAACGCCTTCGCGTCCATGTTTGACATCGACCCGCCGATCACGGACGTGCAGGCGCCGGCCTTCTATCTTGCACGCGACAAATGGATCGCAAGCGGCGTCCATCCCGGCATACCGGAACACATGATCGCCGCCTGGGAGTGGCCGAAGGCGCAGCCGCTGCCGCAGGATCTGCGTCTCGTGGTGGGCAGCCAGATCTACAAGCGGCGTGACAATCTCTACGGCGGCTCGGGCTGGTTCGATCGCGATCCGGTCGCGATCGTGGCATTGCCGGTAAAGACCGAAATGGTCGTCGGGCCGGGGCAATGAGAACAGGTCTCAAGGAAACCGGCGCGATCATCTTCGCGGCGGCGATCCTCTACGCAATGCAGCGGACTACCCCGCTCTACAGCAACATCACCTCGCCCGTCTCGATTGCTGGCGAGCAGGGTAAGCGCACCGACGCACGCGCCTTCGCGCTGGCCGTCGGCGACGTGCATCTCGCGCGTACCGTAAGGATCGAGCGCTTTGGCCAGACCCGGACCTACACCACTTCCGGGGTCTGGGTCCTGGTCGAGGCCGCCGCCGAAGCAAAACGCGAGAGCCTGACCCTGACCTCCGCCGAATGGCTCGGCCCGAGCGGGTTGCGCTATTCTCTCAGCCAGCGCATTTCCACCATGCCGGCAATGCTGCCGGCAGAGCGGCTGGAGCCGGGTCTGCCAAAGCCCGTGCTCATGGCTTTCGAAGTCCCGGAAAACGAACTTGCGGGCGGAACCGTGCTGGTCGCGCCATCGGCATTCACACCGCTGGGTGAAGAGGTCCGGGTGGCAATCACCGAACTTGCGGTGGGCGACATCCCTGGCGCCGTGACGATCCGCCGGAGCGATGGCCCGATGCCTTGGACGCTGGAGACCGAGTGATGGCGGAGGCCATTTCCCGTGCCGAGAGACGCCGCTACTGGCTGAGCCTTGCTGGGCTGGGCTTCGCCCTGCCGGTTGCAGTGCTGGTGCATTCCTGGGAAAGCCTGGAGGCATGGCGATCCGGTAGCGACCGCGACCCGATCGCGGTCGACAGGGGTGAGTCGCAGCGCTACGCCGGGGCCGAATGGCGGCTGACAACGCTGTCGCGCCTGCCCGGCGGCTCGGCAGATGAAGCCGTCGTGCTGGCCGAATTCGAGGCGAGGATCGAGGATCCTGGTCTCCTTGCAGAAAGCCCCTGCGCCGTTGTGCTCACAGACGCCGAAGGCCGCCGCTGGCTGCCTGCCTTCCTGACCCGGCCCGTCGTGCGCAAGATGCAGCCCGAGGCAGCCGACAAGCCCCGCTGCGGCGGGCTGGCCTTCCAGGGCGCCGGCACGCACGGCACGGCGCGCATGGCCGAGACTTTCGTCATTCCGGCGACGGCAAGCGGCCTTGCGCTGTCGGTCACGCTGGCGAACGCCAGGCCGCGCCATCTGCTCTTCAGGTAGCGACCCTCAGCGGCTGCCGTTGCGCCGCCACCGCAAATTCAAGCACCGCCGCCAGCAGCGCGATCCTCAAGGCGTCGAGCACTATGCCGCCGTCAAGATCGCTCGGACTGCCGATGAACACGCTGGCGAAGCTGAAGACGACCTGCCATGTATCGAGGTCTGGCGCGCCGAGCGTCCGCGTCGCGCCAGACCACAGCCAGGCGCAAAGCCAGCCGATCAGCCGGTAGGCGACGACGAAGGTGAGCAGCGTCGCGAGTCCTGCGCCGAGCGTGAGCTTGAGACAGGCCCAAATCGGCGCATAGCGCGAGCGGTAGCCGCCGAGGAAATGCGTGATGAAGTCGCTCAACCATTTGCGCCAGGTGGACCCGCGCGACGGCGGCGGCGCGGCCGCTGCCGAAGCGGCCGTCAGCTCGTAGCCGTTGATGATCGCCGCCATGACCAGCCAGACCATTGGCAGAAGCGCATAGAAGAACAGGCTTTGCGCCTGTTCCAGGATGCCGGGCTGCCTGAACTCGACCGGCGTGAAGCCTTCGGCAGCGTGAGCGGCGATCGACAGGACAAGCGATCCTGCGCCCATGCTGAGTTCGCTGCGCAACGCACTAGCCCCGATCCAGGTGATGAACTCGTCCTTCCAGATATCGAGCGCATAGAGCCCGATAAAAATCCAGCTTGCATCCGCCGCCACGACGAGCAGCCGCCAGTAAGGCCTGCGCGCGCCTTTGTTCATGCGCTTCGCGAACCAGCGGACCAACCAGCAGCCGACAATCGACGCAATGAGGCCGCTGGAGCGCAGCAGGCCGAATATGTCGGCGCTTTCTCCCAGCGGAATGCGTTCGAGCGCCAGCCGCGAATATTCTCGCACACTGTCGCCGAGGAATCCCCATGCGGCGTAATAGGCGAAGAAGGGCAAGATGGCGGCCGCGGTCACCGCCAGCAAGTGGTCGGCGGGCTGGGACGTTTTCTCCTGTTTCGCACCGCTTGCCGACATTTGGCGAAGCGAGGCGAGTGCCGGCAGTCCCGGACGCAGGGCGACGAACATCGCCACGATGACCAGAAGCTTCGTCAGCACCACCAGCGAAAGCACAACCATCCCGCCGAGGGGATTGACGAGGCCCACCGTGACTGCCGCGTTGAGCAGGAGGTCGCGCGCTACATAGCCGATGGCGCCGAGAAGCAGCAGTTGCGGCCAGAAGCGGGCAATAAGACCCACGGTAAGGGAAAGAGGCCTGACAATATCGTCGGTCGTTGTCATGCCATGTGCATAGCCGAGCAAGACCGGCGCCTCAATCCACGGAATGTCCGGTTCGGCTATACCAGCTGACCGCGGAGTTGGCGGCGCATCCCTCGTGATGGCGGGGACCGCAGCACGCCCGATTGCGGTGGTGAGGAACGCCCAATTGCGCTTGGGTCTAGTCCGCGCACCGTTCAGCGGAAGCTTGGGCAGCTTGCGGCAACAGGCAAGACGCAACCATTCGATGCCGTCGAGGGCGTCGTGGACGATCCCACCGACGCCCTTGGGTTTAATAAGAAGTGGCGTGGGAATTTAAGAAATGGTGCCCCTAGCCGGGATCGAACCAGCACTCCTTGCGGAACTCGATTTTGAGTCGAGCGCGTCTACCAATTCCGCCATAGGGGCTCAGGCCGGGCGGCCTGGATGGGCGCGGACTATACGGTTGGAGGCCTGTTCGTCAACTGGCCAATTCCCGAGACCCTATCTAGCCCAAGCCCAGGCTTTCGATTTCGTCGATCGGAGGCTTCGGTCCATAGTGGGCATCTCAGCCCGTTTGAACCCTTCTACCTCAACAGCGGCCACAGAATGCCGATGAATGCTGACACCCCATCCATGAGCCAATGCGCCGTCGCCAGCGGCAGGATGCGGCGCACGCGCAGGTACACGAGGGTGATGAATGTCGAATGGGCGATAGGCGCCAAGAGCCGGTAGAGCATGAAGTGTGGGTCGAACGTCAGCGGCATCACGGCGTGCTGAAACGACCAGGAAAACGCTACGACGGCAACGGCAAATCCCGTGCTTCCCGACAAGACTTGGAAACGCGGCAGAAGATAGCCGTTATAGGTGGTCTGCTCCGTAATGCCCCAGACCAACGGAAAGATCAGCACCCCGTAAAGCGCAGGCAAGAGCGGCAAAGGTCCGTATATTTGCAGTGCATCAGGGTTGCCGTAGACCAACAGGCTGCTGGCGATGATCCCACCGTAGATGAAAACGAGGCTCGGGAGGATGAGCGCGACGCCCAACAACAGATCGCGCCCCAAGCGTTTGCGATCGAAGCTGATAAAATCGAGCAGCGTGATGCCCTCGCGCCCGTGCAAGCCACCACAGGAGACCAAGGCAGCCCGCGTCGATCAAACTGCCGTATGCCGGCAGCCAAGCCCCTGCGTCGCGCCAGGGCGTTGCCGAACCGTGCGCTGCATAAATGGCCGCAACCAGGCCCTGCGCGGCAACAGCGAACGCCGAGCGCGCGAACAACATCAAGGCGGGGCCGGACCATGTCAGCACGCCGGCAGATCGCCGCTCGAGAATGGCGGCACGGGAGTTCGGGACTGTGGCTTCGCTCATGATCGGCTTCCGAACGCTACGGTGGAAACGAGTTCAGCCAATTCCGGTTTCTGGAGTGAAAGCAGAATGTGTCGAGCCGGCCATGAGCAAAACATCATCACCGAGGGCGGCTCACATCTCCTCGATGGCGTCGGCAATGTAGCCGCCGGTCTGACGCTTCCACAGTCGGGCATAGAGCCCGTCGCGTTCCAACAGCGCCGATGGTTTTCCCTCCTCGACGATGCGGCCTTTGTCGAGGACGACGATCCGGTCCATCCTGGCAATGGTCGACAGGCGATGGGCGATGGCGATCACGGTCTTGCCCTCCATCAGAACCGCGAGCTTGGACTGGACCGCCGCCTCGGCTTCGCTGTCCAGTGCGGACGTCGCCTCATCGAGAACCAGGATTGGCGCATCCTTGAGCAACACCCGGGCGATCGCGACGCGTTGGCGCTGGCCGCCGGAAAGCTTCACGCCGCGATCGCCGACGAAAGCGTCGTAGCCGGTGCGGCCTTCAGCATCTCTGAGATCGGCGATGAAGCCGTCGGCGTCGGCCAGCAGCGCGGCGTGCTCCAACGCCTCCGGCGGGGCATCGGGCCGGCCGTAGCGGATGTTGTCGCCGACGGAGCGATGCAGCAGCGAGACGTCCTGGGTGACGACGCCGATGCTCTCCCGAAGGCTGGCCTGGGTCACGCTGCGGAGATCCTGTCCATCGATCAGGATCGCGCCGCCCTTCAGCTCGAAGAACCTTAGGAGCAGGCTGACAAGGGTCGACTTGCCGGCCCCGGAGAGGCCGACGAGCCCGACCTTCTCGCCTGCGCGCACGGTGAGCGACAGGTCTTCGATCACCCTTTGGCCCTCGCGGTATTCGAACTGGATGTTCTTGAACTCGACTTCGCCGGCCGTGACGTCGAGCGGGTTGGCGTTCGGCGCGTCTTTTATAGTCGGCGGCGTCGTCACGACCGGCATTGCGTCGCGGATCGTGCCCACCGCCTGGAAAATCTGCTGGCCCATCTGCAGGAAGGCACGGGAGTTGGCATTGAGCCGCTGAACGATGGCGATCGATGCGGCGAACTGGCCAATCGTGACAAAGCCGGCGACAAATCCCCAGAGCCCTATGGCAACGTTGGTGAGAAAGAGCGCAACATTGAGCAGGACGACGCCCATGTCGGTCGTCAGATAGATGCGCCTTTCGCGCTGCTGGGTCTCGATGGCGTTTTCCATGACGGTGCGCATTGCGCCCGCCTCGCTGTCTTCCGCCGCAAACAGCTTGACCATCTGGATGTTGCTGTAGAGGTCGGTCATGGCGCCGACAACAAGGCTGCGCCCCCGCGCCGAGCGGCGCGAGCGTTCGGAATATTGGGGCACCGCCACCACCGCAATGGCGATGTTGGCGGCGATCCAGACGAACACCGGAAGCGCCAGCGGCCAGGATAACGCGCCAAGCAGAACGAGCGAACCGACGAGCTGCACCAGAAACAGCGGTATTCTGTAAAAGGCCACGACGATCTGCTGCTGCACGGCGGATGCGACTTGCGAAATGCGCGACGCAACCTGACCTGCGAAGAGATCGTGGAAGAAGGCAAGGTCCTGGCGTTCCACCGCCTTGTGGCCCTGCCATTGCATCGCCGCCGGCATGCATACGGCCACCGTCTGCGAGTTCAGCGCATTGCCCAGGAAGATGAGCAACGGCAGCACGGGGAAAACCAGCACGCCGAGCACGACCAGCGTCGGCCAGTCCTCGTGCAGGAAAACCGCCGCGCCCTTCGCGCTCACCCCGTCGACGACGAACGAGGCCCCCCAGATCGTCGCAAGGTTGATCCCCTCGATCGCCATCATCAAGACGGTAATGGCCGCAAGAGTGCCGCGGAACATCCTCGCGAAATGCAGGAGCAGCGCAAACGGCCCGCTCGTTGGCAGCGGCCCGGGTGGAATATCCAGCGGACGGATGAGCGTCTCAAAGGGGCGGTAAATGAAATCGGAGAACGTCATGGCGGCGCAAAGGGCGGATGGAAAGACAGGATGTGACAAAAATCGCCGTATTTAAACACGGATCGTGTTCGACGGGAAAACCCACGATCTATTAGATATTGCCTTGACGCACTTCAGGCGGGCAGGTGCTCGATGCCATGGCCTGGTCGTCAACTGGCCAATCCCGACATCTGGGCTCGCTCAAGCCTCAGCCTTTCGATTTCGTGAAGCAGCAGCCATTGTGCAGCGCGGAAAATCTTTCTAGACAGGCGGCGCATGTCATTGAAGCGCACCTTGTCCGACGAGATTGATGCGGCGCGCTTCCAAGTCTTGTTTGTACATGTCGTGACCCAAGACCACTACCGGTTTGGGCGTGCATTAGGAGTGCCGATGCTTCGCGGACTTTACGACTGGACCTTGTCGCTGGCGGCGAGCAAATCCGCCGAATGGTGGCTGGCGTTCATCGCCTTCGTCGAGAGTTCGGTGTTCCTGGTGCCGGCCGACGTCCTCTATCTCCCGATGGCGCTGTCGCGGCCGGATCGCGCCTATCGTTACGCGCTGGTCGCCACCGTCGCCTCGGTGCTGGGCGGCATCGCCGGCTGGTTCATCGGCCATTACGCCTATGACGCGGTGGCGCGGCCGATCCTCGAATTTTACGGCAAATATGACGAGTTCGAGGCGATGCGCGTCTCGTCGGGTGTCGGCTTCATCATCCTGATGCTGGTCACCTCCGGCCTCGCCCATCTGCCGCCGATCAAGGTGGTGACAATCCTGTCCGGCGTCATCGGCGTTCCTTTGCTGCTGTTCATCGTGCTGGCAATCGTTGCGCGCGGAGCTCGCTTCCTGTTTCTCGCCTGGCTCTTGCGCCGCTATGGCGAGCCGATCCGCCACTTCATCGAAAAGCGCCTTGGCCAGATTGCGGGCGCCGGCGCCGCTGCCCTGATTTTGCTCTATATCGTCGTCAAATACGCCGTCTGAACGGCATCGAACCGAATGGACTGAGTCCGATGACAGCGACCGTGAATGCCGATACCGGACGCCAGCGGCTGCGCACCGCCCTGTTCCTCGCCGTCGCCATGGCCGCCACAGTCGGCTCGGCGCTGGCCTTCCAGTATGTTGGCGGCTACATCCCTTGCAAGCTCTGCCTCGAGCAGCGCACCCCTTACTATGTCGGCGTGCCCTTGATGCTGCTGGCGGTGCTTGCGTCGGCCCTTAAGGCGCCCGCCTGGATAAGCCGTGGCCTGCTGGCCATTGGCGGCCTGCTGATGCTCTACGGCCTCTATCTCAGCGTTTATCACTCCGGCGTCGAATGGGCGTGGTGGCCGGGCCCGACCGATTGCACCGCAGCCGCCGGACCGGTGGACACCGGCGGCAAGGGCGTGCTCGACGCGCTCGACAAATTCGTCCCGCCCTCCTGCGACAAGGCGGCGCTCCGCATCCTCGGCCTGTCCTTGGCCGGCTGGAACGCCATCGCCAGCTTTGTCCTGGCAGTCGTCGCCTTCCGCAGCGCCTTTGCCCGCGATTGAGCGGTTCACCCTTGCGCCGACGCGAGATTATTCAAGAATTCGGCAGGCTGAGTCGTATCAAGTGATTATCGAGAACCGGAGCGGAGCGTACTAAAGTACGTGAGCACCAGCCTACGCCAGCCGTAGCCTTAACTACCACACCACGACCGCTCATGAATGCTTCGGCCGGCGAAGGCCGGAAGCGCAGAAAATCGCTTCAGACGGCCAGCCTCCCGAATTATCGGATGATCTCAAGGCTCCAGTTCGACATCCCAGTACAGATAATCCATCCAGCTTTCGTGCAGATGGTTGGGCGGGAACAGCCGGCCGTTATTATGCAAATCATGCACCGTCGGCTGGTAGGGCTTCTGCAGCGGCCACATCTTGGCGTGGGCCGGCATCATGCCGCCCTTCCTCAGATTGCAGGGCGAGCAGGCAGCGACGACATTCTCCCAGGTCGTGGCGCCGCCGCGATGGCGCGGAATGACATGGTCGAACGTCAGATCGTCCGGCGTGCCGCAATATTGGCACTGGAAACGGTCGCGCAGGAAGACGTTGAACCGGGTAAACGCCGGATGCCTCGACGGCTTCACGTAGGCCTTCAGGCTGACGACACTCGGCAGCTTCATCGAAAAGGTCGGCGAAGACACGGCGTGTTCGTATTCGGCGACGATGTTCACCCTCTCGAGGAACACCGCCTTGATGGCATCCTGCCAGGACCAGAGCGACAGGGGGTAATAGCTGAGCGGACGGTAATCCGCATTCAGCACCAGCGCTGGAAGCCCATCCGGAGATACGGCAACCGTCACGTCGTTGACCTCCTTCACCCTAGAACCGGTCGACGCGGATACTGTAAGCCCGACATGACAGGGATGTGAAGCGGATTGTCGATCATGCCGGGTCTCAAAAACGCATGATTTCAATGCTTTTTTGCGGATTCAGGCCGGAGGCGCGGCATCCCTGCCCTTCAATTCGCGATAATAAGCCCAGAAAAGCCGCGATGCGACACCGCGCCACGGGCTCCATGATTCGGCAAGCCGGATCAGCATTTTCTCCGGCGGACGCGGCTCGATGCCGAGTGCATGGCCGACCGCGCTCTGCAACGCAACATCGCGCGCCGGAAAGATATCTGGGTGTCCGGCGGCAAACAAAAGGTAGACTTCAGCCGTCCACGGGCCGATGCCCGGCACCTTGGTCATGGCAGCGATCGCTACCGTGGCATCGAGTTGGCAGAGGTGATCGAGGTCGAGCCCGTCGGCCACCGCCTGGGCGACGGCAATCAGGCCGCGCTGCTTGGGCCGCGACAGCCCGACCTCGCGGAAGACCGCCTCATCGGCGGCTAGTATCGCCTGCGGCGTCAGCGGATCGAGCAGTTTCGTCAGCCGGCCGAAGATGGCATCGGCGCTCGCGCGGGACACTTGTTGCGAAACGACGATCGAGGCAAGGCTCCTGAAGCCCGGCTCCGACAGCCTGAGCGGCACCTCGCCGGCCATGCCGCGCACCTTGTCCAGGCGCGGATCTAGCAGGCACAGCGCGTCCAGGCCTTCTACAATGTCGTCAAGGTTGGCGATGCGTTGCATGTCTGCTTGTTCCAAAATCAAAAGTGCCGCACACGCTTCGTCACGCGTCCCTCTGGACGCGCGACGCTGCCGGCGCAAAGTAGCAATTGGCGAAAGCGCCGCACAACCCGATTGCCGCCGGACAATGACACTGCTGACATTCCGCTTCGCGCCGAGCCCGAATGGCGAATTGCATCTCGGCCACGCCTATTCGGCACTGCTCAACCAGAAAATGGCCAAGGCGGCGGGCGGACGCCTGCTGCTGCGCATCGAGGACATCGACACGACACGCTGCACGCCGGAATTCGAGGCGGGCATTTTTCGCGACCTGAAATGGCTGGGGCTTGGCTGGGAGGAACCGGTGCGCCGCCAGTCCGAGCATTTTGCCGAATATCAGGCTATGCTCGAGCGTCTGATCGAAGAGGAGCTTGTCTATCCAGCCTTCATGAGCAGAAGTGAGATCCGCGCCTTCATCGCCGACAGCGAAAAGCGCGGTCGCGACTGGCCGCGCGACCCGGACGGCGTGCCCCTCTATCCCGCCGCCGACAAGGCGCTGCCGGCCAGCGAGCGTAAGCGGCGCATCGTGGAAGGTGCACCATTTGCCTGGCGGCTAGACGTCGATGCGGCAATGGCGCGGGTCGGCAGGGACCTGACATGGGCCGAATACACGGACGAGACGCTCTCTGGGACGCGTCATGTCGAGGCCCGACCGCAGGATTGGGGCGACGTGATCGTGGCGCGCCGCGAAATCCCGACCAGCTATCATCTCGCCGTCACCTTGGACGACGCGCTGCAGGGCGTCAGCCATGTCGTGCGCGGCCAGGACCTTTATTCCGCGACCAGCGTGCAGCGGCTGCTTCAGCAACTGCTTGGCCTGCCGCAGCCGGCCTATTTCCACCATCGCCTGATCCTCGGCCCGGATGGACGAAAACTGTCGAAGAGTCTTGGCGATACCGGCCTTGCCGCCCAGTGTAAGGCGGGCGCCTCGCCCGACGATGTCAGGCGGCTGGTCGGTCTTTAGACCGGTGAGCCGACGGCCATCAACGGCGCTCCTTCAATTCAAATGACTCTATGGATCAACCGTTTGGTTTTGCTTGCCGGCCCGAACGGCATTAAGCAATCGCCGCAGTCGATCCCTCACCCGAATTCACCGCGGCCTCCGGAAAATGCACAGCCTCAAGCGGTTCATCCCCGCCTCTTTCGTCGTCCTGTGGGCGACCGGCTTCATCGGCGCGCGCTATGCCATGCCGTGGGCCGAGCCTTTTACTTTCCTGGCTGCGCGCTTTGTCCTGGCCGCAATCCTGCTTGTCGCGTTGATGGCCGCGCTTGGTTCGAGCCGCGCCACCCGCGACGAGGCGCTGCACGCAGCCGGCGCCGGCATCCTGATGCATGGGGTCTATCTCGGCGGCGTGTTCTGGGCCATCCACCGGGGCATGCCCGCAGGGCTTTCAGCCCTGATCGTCGGCCTGCAGCCGCTGATCACGGCAGTGCTCGCCGGCCGGCTTCTGGGCGAGGCCATCCTGCCGCGCCACTGGGCCGGTCTCGGCCTCGGGTTGATCGGCGTGGTAATCGTGCTCTGGCCGAAGCTCGGCGCGCTCGGCGGCGGCGTGACCGCCGAAACATTGGGCGCCTCGCTGGTCTCCGTACTCGGCATGAGCGCCGGCACGATCTGGCAGAAGCGTTTCGCCTCCGGCGGCGATCTGGTGGCTGCCACGTTCTGGCAATATGTCGGCGGCGCATCGGTGATGGCTCTGGCCTCGCTCGCCTTCGAGACCCGAACGGTGATCGTCAACGGCGAACTGATCTTCGCCACGGCCTGGCTCGTGCTGGTGCTGTCGATCGGTGCCATCTTCCTGTTGATGGTAATGATCCGCGACGGCGAGATGTCGAAGGTCGCCTCGCTGTTTTACCTCGTGCCGGCCGTCACCGCGGTCATCGCCTGGACATTGTTCGGCGAGCAGCTGAGCCCACTCCAGATCGCCGGCATGGCCATCGCGACGCTCGGCGTCGGGCTGGCGACGGCTCAGCCACCGACGCGGGCGCGCGCCTCCAAATAGCGGCTGATCGCGGCGTTGAGCTCGCCGCCGAGGATGAAGATCGCCGAGACGATGTAGAGGAAGACAACGGCGATCATGATCGAGGCGAGGCCGGCATAGGTCGTCACATAGGACGAGAAATGGTCGAGATAGGCGGCGAAGATGGTCGACCCGATGAGCCAGCCGACCAGCGTGAAGATAATGCCAGGCACGATCGAAACGAACCGGCGCTTGCCGGCCGGTAACCAGAAATGCACGGCGAACAGGCCGCCGATGATGACGACCGAGGCGATGACGTAACGCCAGAGGGTGATCGTGCCCATATAGGGTTTTATCCATTCAAGATGAGATTCGGCCAGCCGCGCCAGCAATGGCGCAAAGACCAGCAGCACGCTGATCGCCAAAAACCCGGCCGTCGCGATCAGCACGAAGATGATGCTCTGCACCCGCCGGTAGATGATGCCGCGCGTTTCTGAGACACGATAGGCGCGGTTGAGCGAGGTGCGCAGCGCCTCGATGCCGTTCGAGGCGAAGTATCCGGCAAGCACGATACCGTAGGTCAACAGGTCGCTGCGCCTGACGGTAAGCACGTTGAGCACTTCGCGCGCGATCGGTTTGGCGATCTGCTCGGGCCATGTGTCGAACACAAGGTGCACGGCGGTGTCGGCGAAAGCCTGCGCGCCGAAAAAACTCGCCAGCGTCGTGGCGAAGATCAGGAAAGGAAAAAGCGCCATCAGCGCGGTGATCGCCAGATGGCTGGCCATTGCCCAGCCGTCGTCGGTGTTGAAATGGCCGAGCGCGTCGTAAAGCACGCGTTTGAGGGCTACGATCTTCCGCAACAAGAACCGCGTTCCCTTCGATTGTCCCGACGCCGCGAATATGGGAAGGGTTTGCGGCAAATGACAACCCTCGGTCAAACCACCATTCCTCCCGAAGAAGAGTTGCGCACCATCATTGTCACCGGTGCCTCTTCCGGAATAGGCGCCTATTGCGCCCATGCTCTTAAGAAGGAAGGCTGGCGGGTGTTCGCAACGGCCCGAAAGCCGGAAGATATCGCTACGCTCGAGGCCGACGGCATCGAGGCCTTTTATCTGGACTACACCGAGCCCGGATCGATCGAGGCGCTGGTGGCGTCGGTGCTGGAGCGGACCGGCGGCCGGCTCGATGCCCTTTTCAACAACGGCGCCTACGGGCAGCCCGGTGCCGTCGAGGACCTGGCGGTCGAAGCTTTGCGGCAGCAGTTCGAGGCCAATGTCTTTGGCTGGCACGATCTCACTCGCCGTGTCGTACCGGTGATGCGCCGCCAGGGCCATGGTCGTCTCATTCATTGCTCATCGATCCTCGGCCTCGCGCCGCTGCCTTTCCGTGGCGCTTACTCGGCATCGAAGCACGCCGTCGAGGGGCTGATGCTGTCCCTTTATCAAGAACTCCTCGGCAGCGGCATCCATGTTTCGCTGATCGAGCCGGGGGCGGTGAAATCGAAGATCGCCAGCAACAGCCTCCCCTGGTTCCTTGCGAACATCGATCACGAGAACTCAGTCCATCGCCTCGCCTATGCTGTGCAACTCAAACGGCTGCGGGCCGGCGGCAGCACATCGCGGCTGAAGCCCGGGCCAGAGGTGGTTTATGCCGCCTTGCGCCATGCGCTTCTGTCGCGGCGCCCGCGCCCGCATTATGTGGTAACTGTGCCGGCCAGGATCGGCGCGATCCTTAAACGCATCCTGCCGTCTTCGGTACTCTATCGTCTGCTCGCCAAACGCGCCTGAACGCAATCCAACTGGAACACACCATGGCAACTGTCTTCAACATCCTCGCTGTTCTCGTCATGGTCGCCGTGGTGATCGTGCTGATCCGCGGCCTCATCAACATGATGCGCGGCGGCTCCAGCATGACCTCCAACAAGCTGATGCAGACGCGCGTGCTGTTGCAGTTCGTGGCCTTGGTGCTGATAATGCTGGCGGTGTATTTCACCCGTAAGTGACGCACCGGCCGGCAGCCGGGAGGTAACCCGTGGTCAAGCTCAACAAGATCTACACCCGCACCGGCGACGATGGCACCACCGGCCTCGGTTCTGGTGAGCGGCGGCTGAAATCCGACCTTCGCATCGACGCCTACGGCACGGTCGACGAGGCAAATGCCTGCATCGGCATGGCTCGCATCCATACAGCGGCGGTAAATCCGGCGATCGATGCGATGCTCGGCCGCATCCAGAACGATCTTTTCGATCTCGGCGCCGATCTGGCAGTCCCCGATAATGGCAAGCCGCTCGACTACGAGCCGCTGCGCATCATCGCCTCGCAGACCGAGCGCATCGAACAGGACATCGACCTCCTCAACAAGGACCTTGAGCCGCTCAAATCCTTCGTGCTCAACGGCGGTACGCCGGCAGCGGCTGCCCTTCACCTCGCCCGCACGGTGGCCCGCCGCGCCGAGCGCATCATGGTGGCGCTGTCACAAGATCCAGACGAGCACGTCAACCGCGAGGCGATAAGATACATCAACCGTGTCTCGGACTTTCTGTTCGTCGCCGCACGCGCGGTCAATGACAATGGAAATGCCGACGTGCTATGGGTTCCCGGCAAGAACCGCTGAATCCGCCGGAAGCGGGAGAGGCCCGATGTTCATCCCGCTTTACGACACCAACCGGCTGCGGCACATCAAGCTGCAATATGTGACGATCAGCCTGATCGCGCTCAATGTGTTGATCTATTTTGTAACAACACTTGGCGGCGAGGACTTCGCCAACGCCGCGGTATTGGGCCTCGGCTTCATCCCGTCGGTTGTGCATGACAGCGTCGAGCTCGCTCCGCAATTTGTCGTCATTCCGGAGAGCCTGAGCTATCTGACCTATTCCTTCCTGCACGCGGATATCTTCCACCTCGGCGGCAACATGCTGTTCCTGTGGGTGTTCGGCGACAATGTCGAGGATGCGCTCGGCCATGTCCGCTATCTCGTCTTCTACCTGCTTTGCGCCATTGCCGGCGCTTTCTTCCAGGGCTTGGTGGCCTGGGATTCGCAAGTGCCGCTGATCGGCGCGTCGGGCGCCATCGCCGGTGTCGTCGCCGCCTATCTGATCCTTTATCCGCGGGTGAAGGTATGGGTGCTGGTCTTCGCCCGCATCCCGTTGCGCATCCCGGCCTTCATCCCGCTCATCCTGTGGATTCTGTTCCAGATCTTCATGTTTGCCCAGGGTGGCGAGGACCAGGTCTCCTGGGCCTGCCACATCGGCGGCATCATCGCCGGAGCCGTGCTGGTGCTTGTCTTGCGCAGCCGCGGCGTGCCGCTACTCGCCGGCGCCGACGAGGAGCCAGCCGTAGTCGCCGGGCCGGCGCCCATTGCCGTGGAGCCGCCGGCAAGCGATCTGCCGCCCGCCCAGCCGGCGCCGCGCTGGGGCCGGGGAAGCGTTTCCGGGCCGGACTGAACCGATTTGAATGCTTTGCCGAGGATCCGAGTGCGCCCGGGATATTGACGGGCGGGGTCGCCGCAACTACGGAAGCGCCACCCTACTGGCGTGGCGAGACCAGAATTCCGTCCGGAATGTCGGCTTTCGACAACTCTGAAGAGGTGCACGCTGCTATAGCGCGCCCGACGAGCGTGAAGAGACTATCGTGAAAGAGGTGACAGGCAAATGAAGATCCTTGTGCCCGTGAAGCGGGTTGTGGATGCAAACGTCAAGGTCCGGGTGAAGGCGGACGGTTCGGCGGTGGAACTCGCCAACGTCAAGATGGCGATGAACCCGTTCGACGAGATCGCGGTGGAAGAGGCGATCCGGCTGAAGGAAGCGGGCAAGGCCGAAGAGATCATCGTCGTGTCGATCGGGCCGCAACAGGCACAGGAGACCTTGCGCACGGCGCTCGCCATGGGCGCCGACCGCGCCATCCTGGTCAAGACCGACGAGCAGACTGAGCCGCTGGGCGTCGCCAAGGTGCTGAAGGGGGTCGTAGAGGCAGAACAGCCCGGCCTGGTCATTCTCGGCAAGCAGGCGATCGACGATGATTCCAACCAGACCGGCCAGATGCTGGCTGCACTTCTCGGGTGGGCGCAGGGCACCTTCGCCTCCAAGATCGTGCTCGACGGTGACAAGGCCACGGTGACGCGCGAGGTCGATGGCGGCCTGCAGACGCTGGAACTGAAGATGCCGGCAATCGTCACGGCCGATTTGCGGCTGAACCAGCCACGCTACGCGTCGCTGCCCAACATCATGAAGGCCAAGAAGAAGCCGCTCGACGAGAAGAGCCCTGCCGACTACGGCGCCGACGTCAAGCCGCGGCTGAAAGTGATCAAGACCGAGGAGCCGGGCGGCCGCAAGGCGGGCGTTAAGGTCAAGAGCGTCGCCGAACTGGTAGACAAGCTGAAAAACGAAGCCGGCGTGCTGTAAGGCCAGGAAGGGACAACAAAAATGACAATTCTTCTGATTGCCGAACACGACAACGCGACGCTTTCCGACCAGACCGCGAAGGCGCTTTCCGCGGCGCTGCAGATCGGTTCGGACGTGCATGTGCTGGTTGCCGGCAAGGGCGCCAAGCCGGCAGCGGACGCCGCCGCCAAGCTCAAGGGCGTCACCAAGGTGCTGCTCGCCGACGCCGACGAACTGACCGAGCGTCTCGCCGAACCGCTGGCGGCGCTCGTCATTTCGCTTGCTGAGCCATACGACACGATCATTGCGCCGGCGACCTCGTCGGGCAAGAACGTCTCGCCGCGCGTCGCGGCCCTGCTCGATGTCGCCCAGATATCGGAAATCATCGAAGTCGTGTCGCCCGACATCTTCAAGCGGCCGATCTATGCCGGCAACGCCATCCAGACCGTGCAGTCGAGCGACGCCAAGAAGGTCATCACCGTGCGCACTGCTTCCTTTCAGGCAGCACCCGAGGGCGGTTCCGCGCCGGTCGAGACGGTTCAGGCGGCAGCCAATCCCGGCCTGTCGAGCTTTGTCGAGAACAAGCTGTCCGAGACCGACCGCCCGGAGCTGACCTCGGCCAGGATCATCATTTCGGGCGGCCGTGCGCTGGGCTCCTCCGAGAAGTTCCAGGAGGTCATCCTGCCGGTCGCAGACAAGCTCGGTGCGGCTGTCGGCGCATCTCGCGCCGCGGTCGATGCCGGCTATGCGCCGAACGACTGGCAGGTCGGCCAGACCGGCAAGGTGGTGGCGCCCGATCTTTATATTGCCGTCGGCATCTCCGGCGCCATCCAGCACCTTGCCGGCATGAAGGATTCAAAGGTCATCGTCGCCATCAACAAGGACGAGGAAGCGCCGATCTTCCAGGTCGCCGACTACGGCCTCGTCGGCGACCTCTTCGTCATTCTGCCGGAACTGCAAAAGGCGCTTTGACGCCCTCTGCCAAAGCGTATTAAATTCTGCGGGGTGGGGTAGACGAAGTCGCCCCGCCCTTTTAGTTTGCACTGCACAAAAAGCAGGCCGCAAAGGCCTTGACGGGATCGGGTAATGAGCAAGATCGAGACGATCGGCATCATCGGCGCGGGCCAGATGGGTGGCGGCATCGCCCATGTATCGGCGCTGGCGGGCTACAAGGTGCTGGTTTACGACATTTCGCCCGACCGCATCGAAAAGGGCATTGCTACGGTCAGCGGCAACATGGCCCGTCAGGTCGGCTCCGGCAAACTTGAGGAAAAGCTGCGCAACGAGGCGATGGCGCGCATTTCCGCGGCGCCGGCCATGGCCGACCTTGCGGGCGCCGATCTGGTGATCGAAGCGGCGACCGAAGACGAGACAGTCAAACGCAAGATCTATGCTCAGCTCTGCCCGCAGCTCAACCCCGAGGCCATCCTGGCGACGAACACCTCGTCGATCTCGATCACCCGGCTGGCTTCGCAGACCGACCGCCCGGAACGCTTCATCGGCATACATTTCATGAACCCGGTTCCGGTGATGAAGCTGGTCGAGCTGGTGCGCGGCATCGCCACCGAGGACCAGACCTTCGAGGCAGCAAAAACCTATGTGAAGCAGCTCGACAAGACGATCACCGTCTCGGAGGATTTCCCGGCCTTCATCGTCAACCGCATCCTGCTGCCGATGATCAACGAGGCGATCTACACGCTCTATGAAGGTGTCGGCTCGGTGGACGCCATCGATACCGCCATGAAGCTCGGCGCCAACCATCCGATGGGGCCGCTGCAGCTTGCCGACTTCATCGGGCTGGATACCTGCTTGTCGATCATGCAGGTGCTGCATGACGGCCTGTCGGATTCGAAATACCGCCCCTGCCCGCTGCTGGTCAAATATGTCGAGGCCGGTTGGCTCGGCCGCAAGACCGGGCGCGGCTTCTACGACTATCGCGGCGAGCATCCCGTTCCGACGCGCTGATCGCCACCGCTACCAGCGCACGAAAAGCCGTCCGCCGACCGCCCCGAGCGCGGCAAGGCCGGCGATCGCGATCGTATACCAGGTGCCGACGAAAAGCGGCGAATCATCGAAGCAATGCGCTGCATAGAAGGTCGCCGCCAGCCCGCCGGCAAGCAGGCCCGCGGTCGCACCGGCAAGCACCGGCCTTGTTGGCGCGCCATGGCGCAGCACCGCGAGAAAGACGGCAAGCGGGCCGACCAGTGATGCACCGGCTCGACATAGACGGCGACGCCANCTTTCCCTACACGACGCTCTTCCGATCTGATCAACGGAATGAAGGTCAGGCAGATGACCATGTTCGTGCCGATCAGGCGCGTGCCCCAGTCGGACGCAGGCACGACGAGGAGTTCGAGAATCACGGCCATAATCACCAGCAGCGGCGCGGCGATCATCCAGCTCGCCGCCCGCCCTGTCGATGCACCGGGCGTCGACAGCGCGCGGACGAGGGCAAAGGCGCTGACGGCTAGAGCAATCGTGAAGACGAATTTGGACAGGAACCGCATCGTGTGCATGGCAAATGCGATGTCGGGACGTGGGCCGATCGTCAGCCAGAAAACCGCGGCCGCGATCACGATGGCCGCGCCGGTTGCAAGCAACCAGGCGGCGCCCAGCGGCAGCGCCTTGCTGCGGACATCGGCATCGAGCGCCTTGATAAGATCTTCGGTCCTCATGCTATTCCCGCCCCGCCCCGAACCGTTTGGCAATGGCGGCAAGCCCGCGGTGTAGTGAAACCCGCACAGCCGTCTCGCTGATGCCGAATTTCGCCGCCGTCTCGCCGATCGAACGGCCTTCGACCGACACGGCCGAGACGACCGAACGCTGCGCCGGCGGCAGGCAGTCGAGTGCCCGGTTGACGTCGCGCTCGCTGACCGTCTCCGATTCTGGCTCGGCAAAGGTCTCGGCGANCGTTTCACATGAATGGCCAGCAAGGTTTCCTGCACGACATCCTCGGGATCGACCCCGCCTTGCACGATCTTGCGCCGGGCAAAGCCACGAACGAGGGCGGCGATCCGGTGCAGAAAGTCGGCATAGGCCCTTTCGTCTCCGGCGATTGCGGCCCGCAGCAGCCGGGAAAGCTCGGCTTCGTCCTTGCCGCTCACAAGAGTTCACTCCCCGATATTCGCGTCTCGGCGCTGGTTTGTTACGTGGCCGGCGAAATAATGTCCAAGGCAAATTAGCTGGGCATCACGAAAGTTTGCTCCTTTTGAGCGATTGAGCGGGCCAGCAATGTTGACTGCGCTAGTCATGTATTGATAGGTGCAGCATACCAAGCCAAAGACCATCGAAATCGAGGACGATGCCATGAAATATGCTCTTTCCGCCCTTGCCGGTGCGACAGCACTTGCAATCAGCCTGATCGCCGGCCCGGCGTTAGCCGAGGACGAGGGCATCGTCGTCTACAACGCCCAGCACGAAAACCTGACCAAGGCCTGGGCGGAAGGATTCACCAAGGAAACCGGCATCAAGGTCACCGTCCGGAACGGCGGCGACAGCGATTTCTCCAATCAGATCGTTGCTGAGGGGTCCTCTTCGCCAGCTGATGTGTTCCTGACGGAAAACTCACCGGCCATGGTGCTGGTCGAGACAGCCGGCCTGTTCGCGCCGGTCAACGCCGAGACGCTGGCCCAGGTTCCGCAGGAGTACCAGCCGGCGAGCGGCAAATGGGTCGGCGTTGCCGCGCGCAGCACCGTCTTTGCCTACAATAAGACCAAGCTGACCGCCGACCAGCTGCCCAAATCGCTGCTCGATCTCGCCGATCCGAGCTGGAAGGGCCGTTGGGCCGCTTCGCCCTCCGGTGCCGATTTCCAGGCGATCGTCAGCGCCTTGCTGCAGCTCAAGGGTGAGACTGCCACGGCCGACTGGCTGAAGGCGATGAAAGAGAATTTTACCGCCTACAAGGGCAACAGCACGGTGATGAAGGCGGTCAATGCCGGCGAGGTCGAAGGCGGCGTGATCTATCACTACTACTACTACGGCGATCAGGCCAAGACCGGCGAGAACAGCAAGAATGTCGAGTTGCACTATTTCAAGCACGAGGACCCCGGCGCTTTCGTCTCGGTTTCCGGCGGCGGTATGCTGGCCTCGAGCAAGCACCCGAAGGAAGCCCAGGCTTTCCTGAAATGGGTCACCGGCAAGGGCGGCCAGGACGTGCTGAAAACCGGCGATTCGTTCGAATACGCAGTCGGCAAGGGCGCCGAGTCCAATCCGAAGCTGGTGCCGCTGGCCGATCTGCAGGCGCCGAAAGTCGACCCGACGGCGCTGAACTCGAAAAAGGTGACCGACCTGATGACGGCGGCCGGCTTGCTTTAGCCGGCGTTCGTCCTAAAAGGGCAACCGACTGCGCTCCTGTGGGAATTCGCTTTCCGCGGGAGCGCTCTGTTTTCAAAATGGCATTTGCCCATGACCACAAGCTGCTCGCCACATTGTCGGCCGCCGATCGTTTCCGCCTCCGGGCGGACCCGGCGCAACGTCTGATCTGATGCAGTCTGCGATCGATCTCGCACCTTCAGGCTTGCCGGCCGACACCACGGCCGTGCGGGCACGTCGTTGGTCGGTCTCATGGATTGCGTTGGCTGCCGTCTTTGTCTCGCTTTTCGCGCTGCTGCCGCTTGCCTTCATCGTCTGGGTGGCGGTGCAGACCGGCTGGGAAACGGTGGCGGCGCTGGTGTTCAGGCCGCGCGTCGGCGAGCTTCTGGTCAACACCAGCCTGCTGGTGGTGCTGGCGGTGCCGATCTCGATCGTGCTGTCGGTGGCGCTGGCTTGGCTGACGGAGCGCAGCGATCTGCCGGGTGCCCGCTTATGGGCCTGGCTGTCGGTGGCGCCGCTCGCCATTCCCGCCTTCGTCCACAGTTACGCCTGGATCACCATGGTGCCCAGACTGCACGGCCTGTGGGCCGGCGTGCTTGTGTCCGTCATCGCCTATTTCCCCTTCCTTTATCTGCCGGTGGCGGCGGCATTGCGCCGGCTCGATCCCGCTCTCGAAGATGCAGCGGCAGCCCTTGGTCTCGGCCCGTGGCGCGTGTTCAGGCGTGTCGTGCTGCCGCAGCTCCGGCTCGCCATTTGCGGTGGCTCCCTGCTGGTGGGCCTGCATCTCCTGGCCGAATACGGGCTCTACGTGTTCATCCGCTTTGACACCTTCACCACCGCGATCGTCGACCAGTTTCAGTCGACCTTCAACGGTCCCGCCGCCAACATGCTGGCCGGCGTGCTGGTGACCTGCTGCTTCGTGCTGCTCGGGCTGGAGGTGCTGGTGCGCGGCGAGGAGCGCTATGCCCGCGTCGGCTCGGGTGCTGCGCGCCACCAGCAGCGCACGAGCCTTGGGCGCGCCACCATTCCTTGCCTGCTGCTGCCCGCTGTTACCACGCTGCTGGCGCTCGGGGTGCCGTTCGTCACTATCGGTCGCTGGCTCATGGCCGGCGGCGCCGATGTCTGGCGGCTCGACGAGATCGGCCTGGCGCTTGGTCAGACACTGTTCCTGGCGATTGCAGGCGCGCTGCTCGCCACCGTCGCGGCAATGCCGATGGCGTGGATTTCGATCCGCGCGCCGGGAAGGCTGCAACGCGTCCTGGAGGGCTGCAACTATATCGTCGGCGCGTTGCCCGGGGTTGTCATCGCCCTGGCGCTGGTCACCATCGCCGTGCGTATCGCCATGCCGCTCTACCAGACCCTGTTCACCATCCTGGTCGCCTATGCGCTGATGTTCCTGCCGCGCGCTCTGATTAGCCTCAGGGCGTCGATCGCACAGGCGCCGGTCGAGCTCGAACGGGCCGCCTCCAGCCTCGGCCGGTCGCCGCTCAAGGCGCTGTGGTCGACGACCATCCGCCTGTCGGCGCCGGGTGCCGCGGCCGGCATGGCCTTGGTCGCGCTCGGCATCATGAACGAGTTGACCGCAACCCAGATGCTGGCGCCCAACGGCACCCGCACGCTGGCCATGGCGTTCTGGTCTTATAGCGGCGAGATCGACTATGCGTCGGCGGCGCCTTATGCCTTGATCATGGTGGCGATGTCGCTGCCTTTGACCTGGCTGCTCTACGTCCAGTCGAAGCGGATGGCCGGGCGATGAGCTTTCTCGAGCTGAGCGGCATCCACAAGCACTACGGCCCCGTGGCAGCACTTGCCGGCGTCGACCTCAGCGTGGCCAGCGGCAGCCGTACGGCGATCGTCGGGCCATCCGGTTGTGGCAAGACCACCTTGCTGCGGCTGATCGCCGGCTTCGAGGCGCCCGACCAGGGCCGCATCGTGCTCGATGGCGAGGTGCTGGCCGATGGCGACACGGCCGTGCCGGCGCATCGCCGCGGCATCGGGCTGGTGGCGCAGGACGGCGCTCTGTTCCCGCATCTGAGCATCGCCGCCAATATCGGGTTCGGCATGGGCCGTCACGAGGAAAAGCGGAGCGAGCGCATCGCCGAGCTCGCCTATGTCGTCGGGCTGGACAAAGGGATCCTGAAGCGCCGCCCGCACGAACTCTCCGGCGGCCAGCAGCAGCGCGTCGCGCTCGCCCGCGCCATGGCCATGAAGCCGCGGCTGATGCTGCTCGACGAGCCGTTCTCGGCGCTCGACACCGGCTTGCGCGCCTCAATGCGCAAGGCCGTGGCCGAGCTCCTCGAAACGGCCGGCATCACCACCATCCTGGTCACCCATGATCAGGCCGAGGCGCTGTCATTCGCCAGCCAGGTCGCGGTGATGCGCGACGGCAAATTCTCGCAGGTCGGCACGCCGCGCGAGCTCTATTTCAAGCCGAAGGACCGGATGATCGCCGAGTTCCTCGGTGACGCCATCGTCCTGCCGGCCAGGATCGCCGATGGCGTCGCCACCTCGCCGCTCGGCCGCATTGCCGTCGACAGCACGGAGCGGCGCGACGTCGCGCGCATCATGCTACGGCCGGAGCAGGTGCTGCTGAAACGGACATCGCGTGAAGGCATGTCCGGCACGCCGGACATGCTGTTCGGCGAGGTGACGGAATCCGAATTCGCCGGCTCGATGTGCACGATCGCGGTGCGTCTCTTGAACAGCCCCGATCCGCCCGATGCTGCCGCCATCGGCAACACGCCGTTGATCCTGCGCAAGCCGGGCATGGACGCGCCGGCGATCGGCGAGATCGTCCGGCTGACCGTGTCGGGCAAGGCGCATGTGTTTGCCTGAACGGTTTTGCGCAAGGCCGACCTCAATCGACCCGTTTACCGGCCTGATCGAACCAGTGCAGCTTTTCAGACCTGGCCACGACGCGCAATTGGTCGCCTGGCTTGGCGCTGGCGCGGCCTGAGACGCGCACGACGATACGGCTGCCGGCTGCCGCGCAGTGGAGAAAGCTTTCGGCACCGACCGGCTCGACTGCTTCCACTGTCGCCGGCAACGCGAGCGCGCCGGCCGGCGCCTCTGCCGCGAAGGTGATATCGGCATCCTCCGGACGAAAGCCGAGTGTCACCGCCTTGCTTTGTCCAGGCGCCGAGCCAATCACCATCCCGTCCGCCAATACCGAGCCTGGAGAGGCCCCTGTGAGCGCCAGCAGATTCATCGGCGGTGCGCCTATGAACGAAGCAACGAAGGTCGAGGCCGGCTTCTCGTACACGTCGAGCGGCGCGCCGATCTGCTCGACCAGGCCGGCGTTCATGACGACAAGGATGTCGGCCAGCGTCATCGCCTCAAGTTGGTCGTGGGTGACATAGACCGAGGTGACGCCAAGCGAGCGCTGCAAATTCTTGATCTCGACGCGCATCTGCCCGCGCAATTTCGCATCGAGGTTGGACAGCGGTTCGTCGAACAGGAAGACCTTCGGGTTGCGCACGATGGCGCGGCCCATGGCGACACGCTGGCGCTGACCGCCGGAAAGCTCGCGCGGGCGCCGGTCGAGCAGCCCCGAAAGCTCCAGCACCTTGGCAGTCGAGCGTACCCTGCTGTCTATCTCGTCCTTCGGCGTGCCGCGGTTGCGCAGGCCATAGGCCATGTTGTCGTAGACCTTCATATGCGGGTAGAGCGCATAGTTCTGGAACACCATGGCGATGTCGCGCTCGGTCGGGCCAATGGCGTTGACCACCTTGCCGTCGATGGCGACTGTACCGGCCGAAATCGTCTCGAGCCCGGCGATCATCCTCAGCAGCGTGGACTTGCCGCAGCCGGAGGGGCCGACCAGCACGCAAAGCTCCTTGTCGGGAATGGCGATGGAAACGCCCTTCACGGCCTCGACGCCGCCGGGATAGATCTTCTTGACATCCTTCAGATCGACGGTCGCCATCGGCTTCTCACTTTTCGGATTCGACCAGGCCGCGCACGAACCAGCGTTGCATCAGCACCACGACCAGGATCGGCGGCACGATGGCCAGCATCGCGGTGACCATGACCAGGTGCCATTGGGTGTCGGCATCGGCGAAGGAAACCATCTTTCGCAGCGCGATGACGATGGTGTTCATGTCGTTGCTGTTGGTGACGAGCAGCGGCCAAAGATACTGCGTCCAGCCGTAGATGAAGAGGATCACGAACAGCGCGGCGATGTTTGTCCGCGACAGCGGTACCAGAATATCGAAAAAGAAGCGCCATGGACCGGCACCGTCGACACGCGCCGCCTCGACCAGTTCGCCCGGGATGGTCATGAAGAACTGGCGAAACAGCAGCGTTGCGGTGGCCGAGGCGATCAGCGGGATAATCAGGCCGGCATAGGTGTCGATCATGCCGAGATCGACCATCACCTTGTAGGTCGGCAGAATGCGCACCTCGACCGGAAGCATCAAGGTGATGAAGATCAGCCAGAAGAAGGTCATGCGCAGCGGAAAGCGGAAGAACACGATCGCGTAGGCCGACAGGATCGAGATGAAGATCTTTCCCACCGCGACGCCGAGCGCCATGATCGTGGTGTTGAGGAGCAGTCTGCCGACGCTGATACCGCCGATACGACCGATGCCGCCGAACAGCGCCTCGCTGTAATTGTTCCATAGCTGGTCGCCGGGCAACAGCGGCAGCGGCGGCCTGAGGATCGTTTGCAGCGTGTGCGTCGAGGCAACGAAGGTGTAGTAGATCGGAAAAACCACGATCAATATGCCAAGGATAAGCACGGCATGGGCGATGACGGTGCGGAGCGGGGATTGGCCGATCATCGCTGCCCTCAGCCGTAATGGACTTTGCGTTCCACATAGCGGAACTGGATGGCTGTGAGCGCGATGACGATGGCCATCAGGATGACCGACTGCGCCGCCGAGTCACCCAGGATCAGATTGACGAAGCCGTCATTGTAGACCTTGTAGACCAGCGTCTCGGTCGTCTTGCCCGGGCCGCCGCCGGTGACGGCATGAACGATGCCGAACGTGTCGAACAGGGCATAGACGGTGTTGACAACCAGCAGGAAAAAGGTTGTCGGCGCAAGCAGCGGGAAGACGATGGTCCAGAAGCGCTTGGTCTCGCCGGCGCCATCCATGGCCGCCGCCTCGATCAGCGTTTTCGGCACCGCCTGCAGGCCGGCGACGAAGAACAGGAAATTGTAGCTGATCTGCTTCCAGGCAGCCGCCGACACCAGCAGGACCATGGCGTGGGTGCCGTTGAGCAGCGGGTCCCAGGCGATGCCGAGGCTTCTCAGCAAATAGGCCAACGAGCCGATCGAAGGATTGAACAAGAAAAGCCACAGCATGCCGGCAATCGCCGGCGCCACGGCATAAGGCCATATCAACAGTGTGCGGTAGAGGCCTTTGCCGCGCACGGCCTTCTCGGCCATGACCGCGAGCAGCAGGGCCACAACCATGGCAACGATCGCGGTCGCAAGCGAGAACACCACCGTGACCTTGATCGAGTTGAGGTAGGCCGGATCGGCCAGCACCTTCCGGAAATTGGCAAACCAGACGAACCTGCTCTTCAGCCCGAACGGGTCTTGCCTGAGCATCGACTGGTAAAGCGCCTGACCGGCCGGCCAGTAGAAGAAAACCAGGGTGATGGCGAGTTGTGGCGCCACCAGCAGGTACGGCAGGATCTTGTTGGGAAATACGACGCGTGGAGACAGGCTGATTTCCCTCGCTATCCAGGTGTTGCCAACGCGAGCTCGCGTGGGCGATATTTCAACCGACTAATGCATGTCGCCCAAAAGTGCGCAGCGATTTTGGGGTAACGACATGCATAAGAACAAGAGCTTAAAGCGCGTCGCATGTGGCCATTCAAACGCGACGCGCTTTAACCGAGATAATCTCGTCAGTTCTCCAGCGCTTCCTTGATCGCGGCGTTGCCGCGTGTGACCGCATTGTCGAGCGCCTGCTGAGCGGTTTGCTGGCCGGCCAGCATCTTCTCCAACTCCTCATTCTGGATATCACGCACCTGCGGCAGATTCGGCAGGCGCACGCCCTTCGAGTTGTCGGTCGGCGCCTTGCCCGTCATCTGCAGGATGGGTGTCTCGCGGCCGGGGTTTTTGTCATAGAAGCCTGATTTCTTGGTCGCCTCATACGCGGCGAGCGTCACAGGCAGGTATCCCGACTTCTGGTGCAGATATTCCTGCACATCGGTGTTGGACAGATAGGCAAAGAAGGCGGCAACACCCTTATATTCCTCGTCCGACTTGTTGCCGAACACCCACAGGCTGGCACCGCCCGGCGTGGTGTTCTGTGGTGCGCCCTTGGCGTCGCTATCGTAAGGAAGCTGGCCGATGCCATAGTTCATGCCGGACTTGACGATATCGCCGAGGCCGCCCGACGATTCGGTGAAGATGCCGCATTCGCCAGCGAGGAATATCTGCTTGGCTTCGGAGGTGCGCCCGCCATACTTGAACGTGCCGTCCTTGGCCAGGTCCGCGAGCGCCTGGAAGTGGTTGACGAAAATCGGCGCATTGATCTTGAGTTCGACATCGCCGCCGGCCAGGCCGTTCTGCTGAGTGGCCCAAGGCACGTCATTCCACGCCGCGAAATTCTCCAGATGGATCCAGGTCAGCCAGGTCGAGGTATAGCCGCAAGGGGCGGCGCCGCTCGTCTTGATCTTCTTGGCAGCTTCCCACACCTCGTTCCA
The DNA here is from genome assembly GCF_000503055.1 of Mesorhizobium sp. LSHC420B00. Lineage (GTDB taxonomy): Bacteria > Pseudomonadota > Alphaproteobacteria > Rhizobiales > Rhizobiaceae > Mesorhizobium. Next base: position 49,592 of record NZ_AYVY01000021.1, read on the forward strand.
GGTCTTGGGCGGGCTGTTCACGTCGAGGCCTGCCTTCTGGAAAATGTCCTTGTTGTAGTAGAGGATCGGCGACGAGGAGTTGTAAGGGAACGACAGCATGGTGCCGTCCGGCTTCGAATAATAGCCGACGATGCCGGGCAGATACTGGCTCTTGTCGAAGGTCATCCCGGCACTGGTCAGCACATCGGCCGCCGGCTTGATCGCACCCTCGGCCGCCATCATCACGCCGGTGCCGACGTCGAACACCTGGAGGATATCGGGCGCCTGGCCGGCGCGGAAAGCGGCGATGCCGGCATTCAGCGTCTCCGGATAGGTGCCCTTGAACACCGGAACGAGCTCATAGTCGCTCTGGCTGGCGTTGAAATCCTTGGAGATCTTGGCGACGACCTCGGCGTTGGCGCCGGTCATGGCGTGCCACCAGCTGATCTGCGTGACGGCGAAGGCGGAGGTGGTGGAAAGCAGGGTCAAGGTGGCGGCAACACCGGCCGCGAAGCCGAAGAACTTCATGTTTCATCTCCCGTTTGTCATTGGCGAAAGGGGCACTCTCGCAAAGCCAATATGTGGCGCTGATGACAATCGGACAACGGTTTTGTTGCGGGTCAATGAACATCGCTTCCGGCTAAAGTGCGCTCGCTACCGAAAGCGTCGCCAGGAACTACATCACCGCCTTCTCGGCGGAGCGCATCGGTTTTCCCCCGAAAAGGCCCGCCTCATGGCCCGCGGGTTAACCATTCGTTAAAATCTCCAAGAGCTAATCAGTCACACCTCCCCTGTTATTTGGCAGACCGAGTGAACCCAGGATGCTGACGGTCTATAATTGTATTGTAAGTCAGCACGACCTGAGACTGGTCGCACTTGCCGCCCTCGTCTGCGGCATTTCTTGCTTCTCTGCAGTAAATCTCCTTAAGCACGTCGGCCGATCGACNCGCACTTGCCGCCCTCGTCTGCGGCATTTCTTGCTTCTCTGCAGTAAATCTCCTTAAGCACGTCGGCCGATCGACCAACCGAAACCGGCTTGTCTGGCTAATGATCGCCGCAACTTCGACCGGGTTCGGCATATGGGCGACGCATTTCATCGCCATGACTGCGTTTACGCCGGGAATACCAAACGCATATAGTCCGGGATTATCCGCCTTTTCGCTTGCCGCCGCCGTCATCCTGACCGCGCTTGGGATGTGGGTTGCCACCTTGCGCCGCGGCATCGACCATTTCCTCGTCGGCGGCGCCATTCTCGGTGGTGCCATCGCGACGATGCACTACATCGGCATGGCGGCGTTCGAGGTCGAGGGCCGGATCGTATGGAACCTGCTCCTTGTCGCGATATCGCTTCTGGCCGGCGGGACGCTCGCGGCAATGGCGCTCCTTGTCGTCTTGCGCCGCCCGTCCGCGCTCGCAACACTTGGTGGCGCCGCGCTTTTGACGCTGGCGATTTGCAGCTTGCATTTCATCGCGATGGGCGCGGTGTCGATCATTCCGGATTCCTCGATTGAAATATCCGAACATTCCATCGAGCCCATTTCCCAGGCCTTTGCCGCAGCGGTCGCCAGCCTGGTAATCCTTGTGCTGTCAGGCGCCGCGCTGTGGATCGACCTGCGCTTTCGCCGGCAGAGGCTCGAGGCCGATCGCATGCACGATCTCGCCAATGCCGCGGTCGAAGGGCTGATCGTTTGCGATGGCACACGCATAGTCAGCGCCAATGACAGCATGGCGAAACTGACGGGCACGGCGACAGCCACCCTGAACACGATGCAACTCGGCGAGCTGTTCGATGGACAGAGCGCAGCCGATGTATCCGGCTTCGGCGAACAGGCACAAGAAACGAAATTGAGGGGCAGCGACGGCACGAGAATTCCTGTCGAGCTGATCGCCAGGAAGATCGCCTACTGCGGCAGGCCTCATACGGTGCTTGCCGTTCGCGACATCCGTGAGCGCAAGAAGGCGGAAGAAGAGATCCTCCGTCTCGCGCATTTCGATCCACTTACCGGGCTTGCCAATCGGCGGAGCTTTTCTTCCCGGCTCGAAGCAGAAATCGCTTCGATGGAGCGTGGCAGCAAGGATGGATATCTGGCGCTCCTGCTGCTTGACCTCGACCGATTCAAGCAAGTCAACGACCTCTACGGCCACAGCGCCGGTGACGCCATGCTGCAGAAGCTGGCGCACTGCATTTCCGGCATTCCGCGCCACGGACAGATGCTCGCGCGTCTCGGCGGCGACGAGTTTGCCGTCTTAGCTCCGAACCTCCCCGACCCCCTGGCCGCAGGCCGCATAGCCGAGGACTTGCTGGCGGCGATCCGGGAGGAAAACAGGGTTTCAGTCGGCTCCGGCCCTGTTTCGGCCAGCATCGGCATCGCCTTCTTTCCGCTGGATGCCGAAGATCAGGCCGGCCTGATCGGCCATGCCGACACGGCACTCCATCGCGCCAAGACCGAGGGCAGGGACACCTATCGTTTTTTCGAGATAGCCATGGGCACCGCGGCCCGCGACAAGCGCGTGATGGAGCATGAACTGCGCCAGGCGATCGCCCGCAAGGAGTTCCACCTCGTCTACCAGCCGCAGAAGGAAATCCGCAGCGGCAAGATGATCGGCTTCGAAGCCCTGGTCCGTTGGCAGCATCCGGAGCGGGGCGACATTTCCCCGGCCGTTTTCATCCCCGTGGCCGAGGACAGTGGCGCCATCGCGCAGATCGGCGACTGGGTGCTGACGACGGCTTGTAACGATGCTGTTCGCTGGACGAATCCGCTGATGGTCGCCGTCAACGTCTCCGCCGTGCAGCTTCACAATCCGAACTTCAGCCGCAAGGTGCACGACGCACTGTCGAGATCCGGCCTCGCACCCGGCAGGCTCGAACTGGAGATCACCGAAACGGCCCTGGTGAAGGACATGCCCCGCGCATTGGCAACCTTGAGGCAGGTCAAGGCGCTTGGCGTGCATGTGGCGATGGACGATTTTGGCACCGGCTATTCTTCGCTGTCCAACCTTAGCGCCTTTCCCTTCGACAAGATCAAGATCGACGGGTCGTTCATCAAATCGGTCGACAAGAACGGCCAGTTCGCGGCGATCGTCCGCGCCGTGCTGGGGCTTGGACGCGGTCTCGGCCTGCCGGTCCTGGCGGAGGGCATCGAGACGCCGGGCGAATTGCAGTTCCTTGACGCCGAGGCTTGCGAGATCGGGCAAGGCTATTACCTCGGCAAACCGGCTCCGATCGAGACATTCGGCGAGTTGACGGGCGTCACGGCTCCGGCAGTCCGCACCGCCAGCCGGCGCGGCGCAAGCATCGCCGTGCTCAAGCCGCGCCTGCGCACGGTCTGAGCCTATCCCGGCTGAAGCGCTGCCTCGACCAGACGCTTGGCATCCGGCCCCGACCATTCGGCCGGGCCGTTCATATGGGCGATCAGGCAGCCTTGCCCATCGATCAGCATGGTGACCGGCAGACCGAGCGCCAGGCCGCGCGTCTTGACGTCGTTGAACAGCGCCATGGTGGCATCGCGATAATAGCCGAGCGCCTTGACGCCGGTGTCCTCGAGGAACTTCTTCGGCTTGGTATCGTCGCCGGCATCGACGTTGACTGCAACAACCTGAAACGCATCGCTGCCCATCTCCTTCTGCAGTGCATCGAGCGCCGGCATTTCGGCGCGGCAAGGTGCGCACCATGTTGCCCACAGATTGAGCAGCACCGTCTTGCCGGCACGATCGGCGATCGTCGTCGGCTTGCCGTCGGGGCCGTTGAAGGCGAGGCTTTTCAGCGATTGCGGCGGATCCGCCGGCAAAAGCGCGGCGACTTGACCGGTAGCGGCGGCGGCGATCTTCTTGGCATGGTCGGTCCTGGCGGCGCAGGCGACGTCGTCATTGCCGCCGCCGGCGGCCACTTGCGCGGGCGCGTTATTGCCAGAACCGCTTTCCCTGACATATACCGCGACCGCGCCGGCCAGCACGCCCGCAACCAAAGCGGCGAGGATGAGACGCAAAGCCGGGAAAAATCTATTGCCGTCTGCCATTTTTCAACAACTGCTCCGGAGCACGGGTTATAGCGATGAGCGATAAGAAGGCCAGCAACCAGATGTGGGGCGGACGTTTTGCCTCGGGTCCGGCCGCAATCATGGAAGCGATCAACGCGTCGATCTCGTTCGACCGCAAACTCTATGCCCAGGACATTCGCGGCTCGATCGCCCATAGCGAGATGCTGGCGCAAACGGGCATTATTTCGGCGGCCGATCAAGAAAAAATCAGTCACGGGCTGAACACGATCCTGGCAGAGATCGAGGCCGGCACATTCGAGTTCTCGACCAGGCTGGAAGACATCCACATGAATGTCGAGGCCCGCCTCGCCGATTTGATCGGCCCTGCCGCCGGCCGCCTGCACACTGCCCGCTCGCGCAACGACCAGGTGGCGGTCGACCTCAGGCTCTGGGTCAAGGACGAGTGCTTTCGTGTCGCCGAGGCGCTGAAAGGCCTGATCACGGCGTTCCTCGCCCGGGCCGAGGAGCATGCGGCAACGGTGATGCCGGGCTTCACCCACATGCAAGCGGCGCAGCCGGTGACCTTCGGCCACCACTGCATGGCCTATGTCGAGATGTTTGCGCGCGACCTGTCGCGCGTCCGCGACGCGATCGAGCGGATGGACGAAAGCCCGCTCGGTGCGGCCGCCCTCGCCGGCACCAGCTTTCCGATCGACCGGCACCAGACGGCAACGGCGCTTGGTTTTCGCGAACCGATGCGCAATTCGCTCGACAGCGTTTCGGACCGCGATTTCGCGCTGGAATTCTTGGGGCTGGCGGCGATCTGTGCGACACATCTGTCGCGGCTGGCCGAAGAGATCATCATCTGGTCGACGCCGCAATTCGGTTTCGTCAGGCTGTCGGATAGCTTCTCGACGGGTTCGTCGATCATGCCGCAGAAGAAGAACCCCGACGCCGCCGAACTGGTGCGCGGCAAGACCGGCCGTGTCACCGGCCATCTGGTCGGCCTGCTGACGGTAATGAAGGGCATGCCGCTGACCTATGGCAAGGACATGCAGGAAGACAAGGAATCCGTCTTCGACGCGGCAGAGACGCTCGACCTGATGCTGGCGGCGATGACCGGCATGATGCGCGACATGACGGTGAACACTGCCGCGATGAAAAAGGCGGCGGGCGCCGGCTATTCGACTGCGACCGACCTCGCCGACTGGCTGGTACGCACGCTCGGCCTGCCGTTCCGCGAGGCGCACCATATCACTGGCCGGGCGGTGGCGCTGGCCGAGGACAAGAAGGTCGGGCTCGACAGGCTTTCGCTGCAGGATTTGCAGTCCATTCACCTCGGTATCAGCGCAGACGTGTTTTCGGTTCTGGCCGTGCAGAATTCTGTAAAGAGCCGCACAAGCTTCGGCGGCACCGCGCCGTCCGAGGTGCGCAAGCAGATCCGCTACTGGAAAAAGCGGCTCGACAAGGCGTAAGACGCGGGGTGCAATGGCCGCAAAACTCGGCTAGAAGCGCTGCGGGCAACAGTTTCGGACGGATGACGCGATGACCGGAAGCAGGATTTTGGTGACGCTGACGCTGCTAGCGGCGATGGCGACCGTTGCGGCCTGCGGCAGGAAGGCTGCGCTCGATACGCCCTACGCGGCAGCCGTGCAGGCGCGCAAGGACGCCGAGAAGGCCAAGCAACCTTTGCCGCCGGAGCCGGAAAAACCTGTCGAGGACAAGAAATTCATCCTCGACCCGCTGCTCTGATTTTCGGACCGATCTCGTGAACCATTTCGACTACCGCGACGGCGTACTGCATGCCGAGGACGTGGCAATATCAGATATCGCCGCCAGTGTCGGCACGCCGTTTTATTGCTATTCGACGGCGACGCTGACCAGGCATTTTCGCGTCTTTGCCGAAGCTTTTGCCGGGCTCGACGCCCTCGTCTGCTATGCCATGAAGGCGAATTCCAACCAGGCTGTGTTGAAGGTGCTGGCAAGGCTCGGCGCCGGCGCCGACGTGGTCTCGGAAGGCGAACTGCGCCGCGCTTTGGCCGCCGGCATTCCGGCAAGCAAGATCCTGTTTTCAGGCGTCGGCAAGACCGCGCGCGAAATGGATTTTGCGCTCTCGGCCGGCATTCTCTGTTTCAACGTCGAATCCGAACCGGAGCTGGAGCTGCTGTCGGCCCGCGCCACCGCGCTGGGCAAGATCGCGCCGATCTCGCTGCGCATCAACCCGGATGTCGACGCCAGGACGCACAAGAAGATTTCGACTGGGAAGGCCGAGAACAAGTTCGGCATTCCCTGGCAGCAGGCGCGGAAGGTTTATGCCCGCGCGGCTGAGTTGCCGGGCATCAGGATCACCGGCATAGATACCCATATCGGCAGCCAGATCACCGAATTGCAGCCCTTCGACGACGCCTTCGCGCTGCTGGTGGAACTGGTCGGCGCGTTGCGTGCCGACGGGCATGCCATTGAGCATATCGATGTCGGTGGTGGCCTCGGCATTCCCTACCGCGTCGACAACAACCCGCCGCCTTTGCCCGAAGCCTATGCCCAGATCGTCAGGAAGCATGTCGCCAAGCTCGGGCTGAAAGTGATGTTCGAGCCGGGCCGGCTGATCGTCGGCAATGCCGGAATCCTGGTCTCGGAGGTCATCTTCGTGAAAGAGGGCGACGCCAAGAACTTCCTCGTCGTCGACGCCGCGATGAACGATCTGATCCGGCCGACCCTTTACGACGCCTTCCACGACATCAGGCCGGCGGTGCAGCAGCCGGTCGCGGCACCGCGCATGAAGGTCGACGTCGTCGGCCCGGTCTGCGAGACCGGCGACTATCTCGGGCTCGACCGTGACCTGCCCAGGCTGAAAGCCGGCGACCTGATCGCTGTCGCCACCGCCGGCGCCTATGGCGCCGTCCAGGCCGGCACCTACAACACCAGGCCGCTGGTGCCGGAAGTGCTGGTCGACGGCGACCGCTTCCACATCGTGCGCCCGCGCCAGACCTATGACGAATTGATCGGGCTGGATTCGGTGCCTGATTGGTTGACCTGAGAGATACCTTGCAGCGCTACAGCCGGTGCTGAATGAGCACCCTGGCCTCGGCGATCCTGTCCTCGTTCCGGCGATAGAATATCCACTGCTTGATACGCTTGCTGCGCAAAAGCCCTGCCTGGGTGAGCACGCGCATATGCTCGCTGAGCGTCGCCTGCGTGATCCCCAGCTTTTCCGCGATCAGCAGCGCGCAGACCCCGTCCTCGACCAGATCACCGTCCGCCTGCGGCGGAAAATGCGCGCGCGGGTCCTTGAGCCAATCGAGGATCTGCAGTCTGCGCTCGCTGGCAATCGCTTTGAAGACGTCGACCTCTTGCATTTAGGCACTTTGCCAAGTTACTAAGTAATGTCAACTCTGGGAGTGAAGCATGCTGCATGGCCACACGATCACCCGCGAGCGCATTGCGGCGATGGAACCCCGCATCCGGCCCTTCGTGCGCCACACGCCGGTGCTGCGCGTCGACATGGCCGATTTCGGCCGCCCGCCTCTGCCTGTCGACCTGAAGCTCGAATGCCTGCAGCATTCCGGCTCGTTCAAGGCGCGTGGCGCGTTCACCAATCTCCTCGAACGGCCGGTTCCCGCAGTTGGCGTCGTCGCCGCATCGGGCGGCAACCACGGCGCCGCGGTCGCGTATGCCGCCATGCGGCTCGGCCATAAGGCGACCATCTTTGTTCCCGAAGTGAGCCCGCCGGCCAAGCTGGGCCGCATCCGCGGCTACGGCGCCGAGCTGATCGTCGGCGGCGCCCGTTATGCCGAGGCGCTGGCCGCCAGCGAGAGCTTCGCCGAAAAATCCGGCGCGCTGCAGATCCACGCCTTCAACCAGGAGGAGACGCTGGTCGGGCAAGGCACGCTGGGCCTCGAGATCGAGGCCGACCTGCCGAAGCTCGACACGCTGCTGGTCGCTGTCGGCGGCGGCGGCTTGATCGGCGGCATCGCCGCTTGGTTTTCCGGCCGCATCAGGATCATTGCCGTCGAGCCAGAGGGTGCGCCGACGCTACACCGCGCTTTCGAGGCGGGCCGGCCTGTCGATGCCCCAACCGAGGGCATCGCCGCCGATTCGCTCGCGCCGAAGCGTGTCGGCGAAATGATGTTTCCTATCGCCGAGGCGTTCGTCGAGCGCTCGATCCTCGTCGGCGACGACGACATTATCGCCGCCCAGGCGGCGCTGTGGGACCGGGTGCGAATCATCTCCGAGCCGGGCGGTGCGGCGGCCTTCGCGGCGCTCCTGTCCGGCCGCTACAGGCCGGCTGTGGGCGAGCGCGTTGCCGTTCTGGTCTGCGGCGCAAACGCCAATCCAGCGAAATTTTGACAATATCCGGGGCATTATTGTTCACGTTTTGGGGAACCGCCTCGCCTTCGCCGTGTTTGTTGGTATCCTTAGGGCGACGTGCAGCCGCCTGAATGCACGACGTATGCGCTAAGATTTTGGGTCTTCGCATCGTGCTTCCCGAAAATCGACTTTTCGGGCCCATGCGATAGACTCGTGAGGTCCGGGCTATCCCGCCCGGCCAGGAAGGGCCGATGACGCAACGACCCGTCTTTACCAGCGATCGCAGCCTGGCCGGGCGCCTTGCCTTGAGCCGGCTGGCGACGCAGGTCTCGATAATCGTCGAGCGCGGCTGGCCGTTGCTGCTGCCGCTGATCATCGTCGCCAGCCTGTTTCTCAGTATCTCGTGGCTCGGTCTGTTCCCGCTTTTGCCCGATTTAGCGCGATTCGGTCTCATCACGGCATTCGGCGTCGCAGCGCTTGCCGCACTCTATCCATTGCGTTTCTTCCGCACGCCATCCAGTGCCGAGGTCGACCGCCGCATCGAGGCGGCCAACCGGTTGCTGCACAGCCCGGTGCAGGTCCAGACCGATCGCCCGAGCGGCAAGGAAAGCATTTTTTCGCGAGCCCTGTGGCGCGAGCATCAGCGGCGCATGGCGGACCGGCTGGGCGAGCTTGGCGGCGACGTGCCGCGCACGCGCGTCCCCGAGCATGACCCGTGGGCGTTGCGCGCCGTTGCGGCGCTTTTGTTGGTCACCGCCTTTGCCTTCTCCTTCGGGCCGTCGGGCGGCAAGCTGAGTGACGGGTTTGTTGCCCGTGCCGCGCGCGACGTCGTGCCGCCGCGCATTGATGCCTGGGTGACGCCACCGGCCTATACCGGCAGGCCACCAGTATTCCTCAACGCCCCTGTCCTTGCCAACAATGCCAATCAAGCGGCGCAGACCTTCACGGTTCCGGAGGGCAGCGACGTGTCGCTGCGCGTCACGGGCGGTTCGGGCGAGGAAACGCTGAGCTACGCCGACGCCGGCGGCAACACCCGCGCCATCGATCCGACCGGGCCGCAAGCCAAGCCAGAGGCAAATACTGCAACGCCTTCCACCGTGCGCCAGTTCAGCGGCAAGTTGACGGCCGACGGCATGCTGACGCTGCAATCCGGCGACGGCGAGCTCGGCCGCTGGGCCTTCGCCATAATCCCCGACAAGCCGCCGCAGATCCGCTTTGTCGGTGAGCCGAAACGCGCCGTCAACGGCGCCTTCGAGCTCAACTACCAGATCGACGACGACTATGGCGCGGCCTCCGCCAAGGCGGTTTTCGCATTGGCCGATCCGCAGGTGCCCAACGCGCATCCGCTCTATGGCCCGCCGGATATGCCGCTGACGTTGCCGCGCCGCGGCGGCAAGGCCAATGCCGCCAAAACGACGAAGGATCTGACCGACCATGTCTGGGCCGGTGGCAACGTCAAGCTGTCGCTTGTCGCCACCGACGGCGCCGGACACACGGCGACCAGCGAAACCAAGACGCTGGTGATGCCGGAGCGGCCATTCTCCAACCCCTTGGCGCGGGCCGTGGTCGAGCAGCGCCGCATGCTGGCGCTCGACGCCTATGCCAAGGACCGCGTCCTCGACCTGATGGATGCGATCACGCTCAGGCCCGAAGACACGTTCGACAATATGGCGCACTACCTCGCCATCATGAGCGCCCGCACCCGGCTGAAGATGGCCGACAGCGACGACCAGTTGCGCGACGAGGTCGCTTACCTCTGGGAGATCGCGCTCGGCATCGAGGAAGGCAATCTGTCGGCGGCCGAGAAGCGGCTGCGCCAGGCGCAGCAGGCGCTGCAGGATGCGATCAAGAACGGCGCTAGCGACCAAGAGATCGAGAAGGCGATGAAGGAACTGCGCGAGGCGATGAACCAGTTCCTGCAGGAATTCGCGGCGCGGGCGCAGCAGAATCCGAATGCGCCACAGATGCAGCAAAACGGCCAGGAACTGCGCCAGAGCGACATCGACCGCATGATGGACCAAATCGAGAACCTGGCGAAATCCGGCAATCGCGACCAGGCGCAGCAATTGCTGTCGGAGCTGCAGGACATGATGAACAATCTGCAGGCAGGCCGCCAGCAGCAAGGCGGCCAGCAGGACAGCGAGATGCGCCAGCAGATGGACAAGCTGGGCGAGATCATGCGGCGCCAGCAGGAGATGATGAACGACACCTTCCGTATGGACCAGATGCAGCGCGGCCAGCAACAGCGCGGGCAGAACCGCGACGAGCAACTCGGCGAGAACGGTGAGCAAGGCCCGATGGGCGAAGAGGGCAAGCCCAGCCCGGGCGACGACCGCGATCCGCTCGGCCGGCCGAAGCCGATGACGCCGCAGGAATTTGCCGATGCGCTGAAGCAATTGCAGGAAGGCCAGGGCAAGCTGCAGAGCGAGCTCGATCAATTGAGGAAGGGCCTCGAAGGCATGGGCCTCGACCCCAATGAGGGGTTTGGCGAAGCCGGCAAATCCATGGGCAATGCCGAACAGGCGCTCGGCGAGGGCGAGGGCGACCAAGCCGTCGGCCACCAGGGCCGCGCATTGGAAGCCTTGCGCAGGGGCGCCAAGGATATGATGAAGCAATTGCAAGCGATGCAAGGCGACCAGGGCGGCAACGGGCAGGGCGGACGCCAGCAGAATGCCGACCGTGACCCGCTCGGGCGGCCCCGCACCAGTGAGGGTCCCGATGACGGAAGTTCGGTGAGAGTGCCTGACGAGATCGACGTGCAGCGCGCGCGCCAGATCCTCGAGGCAATCCGCAAGCGGCTCGGCAACGCGCTCAGCCCCGATATCGAGCGCAGCTATCTGGAGCGGTTGCTGGAGCTGAAGTAAGGCTGCACTCTACATTTTTGGAAGATCGCCGTGCGCGGTCCTCCGTGGTGGCAGCTATCGCCGGACCGAGCGACGTGTTTAACGGTTGGTGAACGCCTCGCGGATCGCCTCTTCCATGCCGTCGATCGCCTCGCCGGAAGCGTTCGGATTGCGCCGCAGCACTACGTTCGAGGAATCGATGTCGCCGAAGCCGTCGGCGGCCGTAAGTTCGCGGCAGCCGGCCGGAATGTTGCTGCGCGAGATCGGCGCAATCGCCAGCCCGGAGGTGACGGCGAGCCGCAGGCCGCCATTGGTATCGCTGGTGTAGGCGACACGATAGGCGAGACCGCGCTGTTCCAGCGACTTTATCGCGAAATCCTTGCACCAGCCGGCGCGGTTGTAGAGCGCGATCGGCACCGGCCGGTCCTCATGCATGTGATGCAGCTCCGACGTCACCCATACGGTCGGATCATGCATCAGCACCTCACCGCCCGAGAGATCCTGCCATTCGAACACCACCGCCAGATCGAGCTCGCCGGCGGCGAGCGCCGCGATCTGCGCACCGGAATGCGCGTAGCGGACGGTGATGTCGACCTGAGGATGGCGCTTGGCAAAGGCACCGAGCGCGCGCGACAGGATCGCGTGGCCATATTCCTCCGGGATACCGATGCGCACCGGCCCGCCAAGCGGCGCCGCGACCATCGATGCCGCCGTCTCGTCGAGCAGCGAAACGATGCGCCTGGCGTTGGCGATGAGCTCGCCGCCGCGCCGCGTCAGCGCCACACCACGCGAGCCGCGCTCGAACAGGCTGTCGCCGACCATGCTTTCGAGCTTCTTCATCTGCATCGAGACCGCCGACTGGGTGCGGCCGGCCCGCTCCGCCGCCTTGGTGAAATTGCCGGTGTCGGCGACCGCGACGAAGGTGCGCAAGAGGTCGCTGTCGAGATTGGGTCGCATGTGCCCGCCATAAGAAAATCTGATTGCTGGCATCATTCCAATTCGTTTGCAACATGTCAAACGGCGGACGATAGTCGCCTCACCCATTGGATATGCGGCCGCGAAATCGGCCGCGGACCAATCAAAAGTCCTCACTCGTACCCGCTGCCCGAAACGGTGGCGGGTTCTTTTTACCCGGATGCAGGCCTGCTTCCGGCCGGCGCGTAGGAGACCGGAGCGCCCATGCAGAATCGGCTTGTGCTCGGCATCCTCAGCCTCTGTCTCGGCGTGTTGGTCTTTTCACTGCAGGACCCGCTGGTCAAGGCGGTGTCGAGCCGCTATCCCGTCACCGAGGTGATGGCGATCCGCTCGATCGTCGCCCTGCCGATCCTGGTTTTCCTCGTCCACGCCGACGTCGGATTGCAGGCGATCCAGTCGAAGCGGTTCGGCATGTTGACGATGCGCGCCTTCATCCAGTTCACCTCCTACACGGCCTACTATCTGGCAATCGCCGCCCTGCCGCTGGCCGACGCGGTGGCGCTCTATTTCATGGCGCCACTGTTCATCATGGCGCTGGCCGGCCCGTATCTCGGCGAACGCGTGTCCTGGCAGGCGCTCGCCACCGTCCTGGTCGGCATGCTCGGCGTGCTGGTGATGGCGCGCCCGGGTGCCGGCGTGTTCGACTGGGCGGCGCTGCTGTCGCTAGGCTCGGCTCTGCTCTACGGTTTTTCGCAACTGATGGCACGCAAGATCGGCGACACCGAATCCTCGACCGTTATGGCGTTTTACCAGAACGGCGCCTATCTGGCCGGTGCTGCCCTGGTGGCGGGGCTGTTTTGGCTGGCAGACATCGACCATGCCGTGCATCCGAGCCTCGAATTCCTAGTCCGGCCATGGGTCTGGCCGACGACGTCGGATCTGCTGAAGATGGGGGCATGCGGCTTCGTTGCCTCGGCCGGCATGATCCTGTTGTCGCAGGCCTACCGGTTGGCGCCCGCCAACAGCGTCGCCACCTTCGAATACACCGGTATCATCTGGTCGCCGCTATGGGGTTTTCTGTTCTTTGCCGAAGTGCCGCGACCGGCGACGGCGGCCGGCGCAGCCCTCATCATCGGCGCCGGCCTGTTTGCGCTCCATGCCAGCCGGCGCCGGAGCGGCGCGCCAGCCATCGCTGCGACCTGCGACCCTGCGTGAAGGCGGTCGGCCTTGGGCTTTAGGCGAAACAGGCGAGCGCCTGTTCGACGCGGGCGCGAATTTCAGCCAGCGTGAACGGCTTTTGCACGACATCGAGAATAACGCCGTCCAATTCCTCGGCGCGCTCGCGCTGATCGGCAAAGCCGGTCATCAGCATGATCTTCATCGCCGGGAACAGCGCCGCTGCCGCCTTGGCCATCTCGATGCCGTCCATCTCCGGCATGCGGATGTCGGACAGCACAAGGTCGTAGCCCCCTTGCGCCGCCCGGATCAGAGAAAGACCGTGCGCGCCGTCGGCGGCAATAGTGACATTATGCCCGGCGCGTTCGAGCGCACGGGCGGCGAGGGTGCGGACGGATTCATCGTCCTCGACGATCAAGAGCTTTGCCATGGGCAGGATATTTGGCGAGGAAAAGTTGATGTTTCCTGAAGGCGCTGAGTGTCGATGAGGCCTTTTCAGAATTCGCTCCGGCGAGTCAGATGGCGTGGTTTTCGAGAACCGGAGCGGAGCGGACGTTCGAGTCCGGGAGCTTCGCGCTTGATCCCGAACTCGGTTTCGATTTCGGAAAGCATCATGCGCAAAATCAAAAGTGCTACAGCGTCCTTTGCGCGTCCAAAGGACGCGCTGCGCTGCAGGAAGCGCAGAACACTGCGTCAGGTGGCCGCCGGAGTAGAATTATCAAAAAGGCCTCAAGCGTCGCCCTTGACCATGCCGACGAACGGCAATTCGCGAAACGCGTGGGCGACGTCCATGCCATAACCGACGACGAAATAATCGGGGCAGTCGAAGCCGACATAGTCGGCGTTGAGCGTGGTCTGGCGGCGCATGCGCTTGTCGAGCAGCACGGCGATGGCACAGCTCCTCGCGCCGCGCGACAGCATGAGGTCGCGGGTGAAGCTCAGCGTCTTGCCGGATTCGAGAATGTCGTCGATGAGAAGCACATCGCGGCCGGCGACCTCGTTGTCGATGTCGCGCAGCACCCTCACCTCACCGCTGGTTGTCCCGGCGCCATAGCTCGAGATGAAGATGAACTCGACCTCCGGCGACAGGCCGACATCGTGCATGGCACGGATAAGATCGGCGGCGAAGATGAATGATCCCTTCAGCACCGAGATTACCAGAAGGTCGTGGTAGTCGTGCCCGGCGATCTCCTTGGCAAGTTCCAGATTCCGCCGCGCGATGGCGGACGCCGAAAACAGGACTTCGATGTCCTTGCCGCGCACAACTGGCATTGGCCGCCTTTCCAGAAATGATCGCCTTGTAGGCGAAGCTGACCGAAAACGGTCTTCAACCCCGTTTCTAGGCATGTCGAGCCGTCTGGCAAGGCCAAATCTTTGGCAGGGCGCCCGCGAACCGTCCCCTGCGCGTCGCAAATCGTTTATCTGGTGACCTGTTGATTTTCTGGCGCCGTTCTAACGAACCAGCGCATGGCCGCCCGAAATCCAGAAGGCGGCCAAGGCGGCACCGACGCCGGCAATCCAGAAGATCGGCCCACCGTGCACCCATAACGGCCGTTCGACGGCGGTTTCCGGCTTGCGCAACATGTCCATGCCTTCGATCGAAGGGGTGGAAATCGTGCGCGCAGGCGGCGGCGCAAAGTCTGGACGCGTAAAATGGCGGGGCAGCACCTCATAATCGGCATCGATGACGTCGGCGGTCACGTCGCGCATGATGCGTTCCGGCTCGGCGGCCGCATCGGTCATGATTTCGCCGGAAACCGGGCGCGCGGTTCGATCCTCAGCCATCGTGGCCCAACACTACGGCACCTGTTCGCTGTTCGTTTCTTTGGGTAAACGGAAATGGTTAACGCTTCCCCACCGGAACCCCTGTGACTCGTTTGAAAAGCCCCCAAATTAACCGTCGGTTAACCATGCCGGCCGATGGTCTTTCCACAGAAAGGGCTGGCATCTTGCCGCCGAGAATTTCAGGTCGTCGAAAGTGATCCGCTTCGAAAATGTCGGCCTCCGCTATGGCATGGGTCCGGAGATCCTCCGCGACATCTCCTTGCACATTCCGGAGCGCTCCTTTCAGTTCCTGAGCGGACCTTCAGGCGCCGGCAAGACGACGTTGCTGCGGCTTTTGTTCATGTCGCTGAAGCCGACGCGCGGCCTGATCACCATCTTCGGCAAGGACCGCTCGCGCATCTCGCGCACCGAATTGCCGCATCTGAGGCGCCGCATCGGGGTGGTGTTCCAGGATTTTCGCCTGCTCGACCATATGACCACCTACGAGAACGTGGCATTGCCGCTGCGCGTGCGCGGCCGCGAGGAGGCGACCTACCGCACCGACGTCACCGAGCTGCTGAAATGGGTCGGCCTCGGCGAACGCATGCATGTGCTGCCGCCGGTGCTGTCTGGCGGCGAGAAGCAGCGCGCCGCGATCGCCCGTGCGTTGATCGAGCAGCCCGAGATCCTGCTCGCCGATGAGCCGACCGGCAATGTCGATCCACCGCTGGCACGACGCTTGCTGCGGCTGTTCATCGAGCTCAACCGGCTGGGCACTGCCGTGGTGATCGCCACGCACGACCTCGGCCTGATGGAACAGGTCGACGCACGGCGCATGATCCTGGCCGGCGGAAGGCTGGACATCTATGACTGAGCTCTCCGTCGAACATTTCGAGGGTCACGACGCCGCAGCGGCCAAGCCCCGCGTCCAGCGCAAGATGGCGCCGATCGTGCCGGCGCAGAACATCGCCGGCCGGGCGCTGGTGCTGGTCATCGCCATCATGACGTTTCTGTCCTGCCTGACGTTTGGCGCAGTCACGCTGGTGCGTGACACCGCCTCGGTCTGGGAGAACCAGATCTCGCGCGAGGCGACCATCCAGATCAAGCCGGTCGACGGCCTCGACATGGAGGCCGCGCTTGCGCTGGCCTCGCAGATCGCCGGCGAATTCCCTGGCGTGAAAAGCGCCAGGATCGTCGACCGCGAAGCAACGGCCCGGCTGCTCGAGCCTTGGTTGGGCTCGGGCCTGAACATCGATGAGCTGCCGGTGCCGCGCCTGATCATCATCACCATCGACGAGAACAGTCCGCCCGATTTCGCCGCACTGCGCGCGGCGATCACGCCGAAGCTGCCGAGTGCATCGCTCGACGATCATCGCACCTGGGTCGACCGGCTGGTCACCATGGCCCGCACCACGGTAACGATCGGTCTCGCAGTGCTGGCGCTGATGCTGTCGGCGACGGTGCTGACCGTGGTGTTCGCGACGCGCGGCGCCATGGCCGGCAACGGCCACATCATCGAGGTGCTGCATTTCGTCGGCGCCGAGGCGCGCTTCATCGCGCGCGAATTCCGCCGGCATTTTCTGGTCACCGGCATGAAGGGCGCCGCGGCGGGCGGCGCCGCGGCAATCCTCGTCTTCATCGTCTTCTCCTGGTGGTCGTCACGCAACATGGCAACGCCGCAGGCCGACCAGGCGACCGCCCTGTTCGGCAATTTCGCCATCGGCTCGGCGGGTTATCTCGGGGTCGCTGTCATGGTGCTGGTGATCGGCGCGCTGACCGCGGCAACCTCCCATTTCACGGTGGTTACCTATCTCAGCGACATCGACATTCGCCAGCCGGACGCCGGCTAAAGGAAAGATCGATCACGGATGAAAACGCATCGTCACGAAAATTGCATTTTTTTCCTACCAAAGGCCGTATTTCGGGGTTAACCATTTCATGATGGACGTTCGGGACTCGACCGATACCGCTGGGTGTATGCCAGTGCTGGTTGCGCGTCCGCATGAATTCGCCGGGCCTGATGAATTTGCCAAGCCGGATCAGTTCGCCAAACACGGGCGGCTGCTGGCAGCCCGCTCCTTACGCCTCTCGGCTCTCCTTCTGCTCGGTCTTGTGGCGTTGTTTGTCGCCGGCTTCGGCTGGTTCGCCAATACCGTCAGCCGTCTGACGACGCCCGCCAATCCGGCAAGGGCCGACGCTATCATCGTGCTGACCGGCGGTCAGTCGCGCCTCGACGCCGCAATGGGGCTGCTTGCGTCAGGCAAGGGCGAGCGGCTGCTGATCAGCGGCGTCCATCCCTCCGCCAGCCGCCGCCAGCTTCAGGCCGCGACCGGCGGCGACAAGAGGCTGTTTTCCTGCTGCGTCGACATCGACCGCGCCGCGCTCGACACGATCGGCAATGCCGAGGAAAGCGCCAAATGGGTCGAGGACCACGCCTACGGCACCGTCATCCTCGTCACCAACAATTATCACATGCCGCGCAGCCTGCTGGAAATGGGACGGCTGCTGCACGGCGCCAGGCTTGAACCCTATCCGGTGGTCAACACCAACCTTGGGAATGGCGGCTGGCTGACCAAGCCGGAAGCACTGCGCGTGCTGTTCACCGAATACAGCAAATACCTGCTGGCGCTGGCGCGCGGCATCATGCCGGTGAAGCAACCGCCCAACAGCGTCTCGCTGGCCGACGCCGCGGGCGGAAACTGAACGGCACCGGCAGTTTTTATTTCCTGGCTGTTGCACCCGAGCGCAAGCGCGCGATCTCCTGTTCGAGCCGTTCTATGCGCCTGTCGCGCTCGGCCAGAGCCGCCGCCACGTCGGCCGCTTCGAAACGCTGCGGGATGTGCTGTGAGCAATTGGAATCCCAGGCCGAAACGGTAAACAGGATGACCTGTTCGGGTCGCGCTTTGTAGTCTTGCGGCATCAGCTTTGCCATCAGCTCGGCATCGCCCTCGACGACGCACGCTTTGCCCCAGATCTTGATGCGCTGCCGGTGTGCATAATCGATCAGGAACAGGAAGGCCTGCGGGTTGTCGCTGAGATTGCCTTGGGTGATGAACTGCCTGTTGCCGGTAAAATCGGCAAAGCCGATCGTCCGCTCATCAAGTACCTTGAGGAAACCGGCAGGCCCCCCGCGATGCTGGATGTAAGGCTGGCCGTCCGCATTGGCGGTCGACAGGAAGACGCTGGTCTGCGCCTCGATGAAGGCGGCGAGATCGGGCATGATTGCCGCCTGCCAGCCACCACGCTCCTCGACGCGGGCATAGGCCTGGCGCGAGCCCTTGCGGGTCTGGATCGCCTTCACCGTCGGTGTGAAGGCAACATCGCTGGTGTGAGCGTTCATGAAGACCCTCCTCAACTGCCGAGCTACGCTGCATTACTCACCGAAAAGTAGATACTTCCATCTTCGAGAAGCAGATGCCATATCTGCGATGCGTCCTTCCATTCTTCGGAAGGGCCAATTTTTTCGGGAAAGTTATGGATCGCCTCCACTCCATGTCGCTTTTCGTTGCCGCGGCGGAGACAGGCAGCCTTTCGGCGGCCGGGCGTCGCTTCGGCATTCCGCTGACGACGGTCAGCCGCAAGGTTTCGGACCTGGAAAGGCACCTGAAGACACGGCTGTTGAACCGCTCGGCGCGGCAGCTGTCGCTGACCGATGCCGGCCACGCCTATCTCGCCGCCTGTCGTCGCATTCTCGACGAGGTCGGCGAGGCCGAGCGAATAGCCGCCGGCGAGTACAGCGCCCCGACCGGCGAACTGATCGTCACCGCGCCGATCGTCTTCGGCCGCCTGCATGTGCTGCCGGTCGTCACCGCCTTTCTCGCCGCCTACCCCGACGTAAGTGTGCGGCTGACACTCGCCGACCGGATAACCCAGTTGGTCGAAGAGCACATCGATCTCGCCATCCGCATCGGCGCCCTTGCCGATTCGAGCCTGGTCGCCGTCCGCCTGGGTTCGATCCGCCGCGTCGTTTGCGCGAGCCCGGCCTATCTCGCCGAGCACGGCACGCCGAAAACGCCGCAAGAGCTTGCAGCACACAGTGCGATCACCTTCGAAGGGCTCAACGCCTCCGCCTGGAGTTTCGCCACCGGCAAGGCCGAATTCACCGTACCGGTCCGCTCCAGGTTACGGGTCAACACCGCTGAGGCGGCAATCGATGCGGCGATTGCTGGCGTCGGCGTGACGAGGCTGCTTTCCTACCAGATCGCCGCCGCGGTTCGGTCGGGTACGCTGCGCCCCGTGCTGCAGGAGTTCGAGCCCGAGCCATGGCCGGTGAGCCTCGTCCACGCCGGCCAAGGGCTGCTGCCGGTGAAGCTGCGCGCGTTCCTCGACTTCGCCGCCCCACGCCTGAAGCAGCGCCTGCTGCAGGCGGCGTGGCAGGCGTGACGAAGGACGGCCTACCGCAAAACCGGGCCGATCGCCCGCCTCGCACCGTTTCCTTTTTGCCGGCGCTTGGTGTAACCAACGCACACCTCCTCACCGGGCACTTGCTGTATGCTCTATTTCCGCTCGCTGGCGTTCAATCTCGCCTTTTACCTCAATCTGATCGTCCAGATGATCCTCTGGACCCCGTATTATTTCCTGTCGCCGCGCCACCGCGCCTGGTTCGTGCCGAAATTCTGGTCGCGCACCAGCATGTGGCTCTACGACAAGATCGCCGGCACCAGAAGCGAGATCACCGGCCAGGAGAACCTGCCTGAAGGCTCCTTCATCCTGGCGCCGAAGCACCAGTCCTTCTGGGACACGATCGCTTTCCTGCCGTTCCTCGACGATCCCGTTTACATATTGAAGCGGGAGCTGACCTGGATCCCGTTCTTCGGCTGGTACATCTTGAAGATGCGGATGATTCCGGTCGACCGCGGCAGCCGCTCGAAGGCATTGAAGATGGTGATCGCCGCGACCAAACAGGAATTGGCGCGCAATCCCCGCCAGCTCATCATCTATCCCGAGGGCACGCGCCGGGCGCCGGGCGACGAGCCGGTCTACAAATACGGCATCGTCGAACTCTACGCGCAACTTGGCATTCCGGTGGTGCCGGTCGCTCACGTCGCCGGCCTCTATTGGCCGCGCCGCAAATTCCTGCGCTATCCCGGCACGATCAAGGCGCGCTTCCTGTCGCCGATCCCGCCCGGCCTCGGCAAGGACGAATTCATGCAACGACTGATCGGCGAGACGGAGGCCGCCTGCGACCAGCTCCTCGTCGAGGCGTCGCAAACGCCGAACCCGCCGCCGATGCCGCCGACTGCGGTGAAAAGGCTTGGTGAGCTGGACGCGAAACCTGAATTGAAAGGCTGAGGCAACGGCCTCAGATGCCACAAGGGCTCACGGCAGGGCAGCCAGGGCGGCTGTTGCAACCAGCGTCACGGCAAACACCAGATTGATGATCCGCGAAGCCAGCGGTTTGCGCAGCAAACGTGCAAAGGCTGCGCCGGCGAGAAGCCACAAGAGATGAATGGCAACGATCATCAAGGTGAGAACCCCCAGCTTGGCTGAAATACCGAGACCGCCGGCGCCGGAAGACGCGCTGGCGAACACGGCGGCAATCGCCACATAGGCTTTCGGGTTGGCAACAGCCAGAAGAAACCCGCCAAGGAAAGTGGGAAGCGCCGCTCCACGGACGCGTGCCGTCAGTGGCGGCGCCGTCGCTATCTTGAACGCCAGGTAAAGGATGTAGGCTGCCGAGGCGACCGCCAGCAGCGCCGCGAGCTTCGGCAACGCGGCGAGAACGGCCATGATGCCCGTCGCCACCACCATGAGCACGAGGATCGTGCCAACAACGATCCCCGAGGCATAGCGGAGCGAATCCCGCAGGCCGAACGCGGCGCCGACCGCGGTGACGCTTATCGTCGCCGGCCCCGGGCTGCCCATGACGATGGCCGATGCCAGCACAAGCGCCAGCAATTGCTGCCATAGCTGCTGATCGAGAAGAACCTGTCCGGCCATGCGGCGTCCCTGCATCCTGTGACGATGTAGGACGGTAGGCAAGGCAGCGGTGCGGGTCTTGAACGATCGTGCGCGGCTATGCGCTGGCCTTGTCGAGCTCGGCGATATCGTCCGGACTGAGCTGCAACGACGCCGCACGCACCAGGCTGTCGAGCTGGCCGAGCGTCGTCGCGCTGGCGATCGGAGCGGTGACGCCAGGGCGCGCCATGACCCAGGCCAGCGCCGCTTCCGCCGGCTTGGCCGAATGTCTGGCCGACACGGCGTCGAGCGCTGAGAGAATGCGCATGCCACGCGCGTTGAGATACCCTTTCACACCGCCGCCGCGCGGGCTTTTGCCGAGATCGGCTTCGCTGCGGTACTTGCCGCTCAAAAACCCTTTGGCGAGGCTGAAATAGGTGATGACGCCGATGTCCTCGGCCACGCACAGATCACGCAGCGGACCATCGAAGAACGAGCGGTCGTAGAGGTTGTATTCCGGCTGCAGCACCTCGTAGCGCGGCAGGCCGCGCAGGCTTGCTACGTCGAGTGCGGCGCGCAATTGGGCGGCGTCGAGGTTGGAAGCGCCGGCATAGCGGATTTTGCCCTTGTCGAGCAGTTTCTGGTAAGCACCGAGCGTTTCCTCATACGGGGTCGCAGGGTCGGGCCAGTGCGACAGATAGAGATCGACGGTATCGACCTGCAGCCGCTTCAGCGAGGCATCAATGGCCTTTTCGATATAGGCGGCGGACAGATCCCTTTTGCCCTGCCCCATGTCCGAACCGACCTTGGTGATGACGACAACCCTGTCGCGGTTGCCGCGGCTCTTCATCCATTTGCCGATGATGGTTTCGGATTCGCCGCCCTGGTGGCCGGCAATCCAGCGCGAATAGGAATCGGCCGTGTCGATGGCGTTGAGACCGGCGTCGACAAAGCGGTCGAGCAAGTCGAACGAGGTTTTCTCATCGGCGGTCCAGCCGAACACATTGCCGCCCAGAACCAATGGCGCGATGGATAGGTCGGTGCGACCGAGACGACGTTTCTGCAAGGCTGATCTCCATGGTGATTCATGCTGAGGCGGGTGGGAGCCGCCGACCGGGCTAACCTATGTCGCGCCATGGCAACGTCAAACGCATAGCCTCTTTTCCAACCCGCTGGCGCTTCACAAAACCGCGACCCGCCGCGCCGTGTCCGGCTTCCAAACCAGCCCCTCTGAGGAAATTGGCAAGTTTAGCACATAGATTGTCAAATCTGCCAATTCTGGCCTTTGCCGGCCGGCCATAAGTTCCGCGGCGCCGACGCAAATTTCGGCACGGTCTGGCCAAGCCCAGACTGTTTGCCCCGGATCGTTTGTTATGGAGACCGGCATGAAAGCAATTGTATTTGACGCCATCGGCTCGCCGCGCGACGTGCTCTACGTGGACGACCTGCCGATGCCGCGGATCGGCGATGGCGAGGTGCTGGTCAGGATGGTCTCGGCCTCGATCAATCCGGGCGACTTCCTGTTTATCCAGAACCTCTATCCCGAACCGAAGAAGCCGCATTTTCCCCAGCAGATCGCGGGAAACCATGGCGCCGGCATCGTCGAAGCCGTTGGCGCGAACGTTTTGCTGGAACCGGGCACGCTCGTCGCGTTCAGCTATTATGGCAGTTGGGCCGAGTACGCGGCCATTCCCGCCGAATGGCTGATCCCGTTGCCTGCCGGCTATCCGGTCGAACGCGCCGGGCAGATGGTGAACCCCATTACCGCGTGGGATCTGATGGTGGATTCCCGTGTGCGGCCTGGCCAGTGGCTGGCTGTCACGGCCGGCTATTCGTCGATTTCGACAATGGTGATGCAGTTCGCCCAACGACGCGGCATCAACGTCATCGCGCTGGTGCGGCGCTCGCACCAAAGCTTCGATCTGAAGACGCTTGGCGTCGCCGCCATTCTTGACCTTTCGGACTTGAAGGCAAGTATCCGGGAAGCCGTGATGGATATCACCGGTGGCGCCGGATTGAACGGGATTATCGACAATGTCGGCGGACCTGTCAGCGGCGAATTGATCCGCACCCTGGCGCTCGGCGGGCAGATGGTGATCAATGGCGGCATGAGTGCCGAGCGCTTCGAACTTCACAATTTCGATGTGTTGCTGAGCGGCGTGGAGATCAGGGCGAATATCTATCGCTACTTCTTTTCGCCGCCGGTCGAAGCCGACCGACCTGTGCTACGCGAGATCATCGACATCTTCGGCCAGCCCGGCTTCCACGTTCCTGTCGGCGGTCTCCGCCCGTTGACCGAGTTCAAGCTCGCCGTGGCAAACAGCCTGGATCGCGCCGATCTTGGCAAACAGATTTTCAGGATGTAGCCCGGACCACGACGCCGAAAGCATCATGGTCAACGACCAAAGAAGCTACGTCGCGACCCGTCTTGTCACCTCTTCCAGCCAGCGATCGCTTATACCCAGTGCTTCGAGGTGCTCCAGCGTGCTGAGCACGTAATCCTCATTCCTCCCCGACTGGCCGACGGCGCCGCGAACGACGGCTGCTGCCTCGGCGGCGTCGAGCGCACCGGCGTATTGCTCATGGCTGCGGTCCACGACATAGGCGATGGCTTCGACCGTCTCGCCCCCATCCGTTTCACGCTTGTCGAGGCGGACGCTGAGCACACGCTCGAGATAGACGTTGGTGACCAGCTCGCGTTCGCGCAGATAGGTGACGACCTCGTTGCGCAGCTCGCCTGGAACCCGGAACGCCAGCCCGATGCAGGAGCCGCCGCGGTCGAGGCCGAGCACCAGGCCCGGCCGTTCGCGCGAGCCGCGATGCACGAAAGAATAGACGCAGAGCGAACGGCGATAGCCATGCAGGCGGGCACGCCGCGTCTCGACATGCGCGAATCCCGGCCGCCAGATCAGTGAGCCGTAGCCAAAAACCCAAAAATCGCCCATATCGCCAAGCCTGATTGTGACGAACCACCTCACCGGTGGTGTTTCAGTCCGTCTACCTGTTGTTGCCGAAAGCGACAGCCCGCCCGTGCCACCCGCGTTAACGAAAGCCGGAGCATGACGTCAAGTGACGAGCGCCCGCCGCCCAGCCAACGTCGCCGCCTGTTGTGGCTTGCCGCTTTCATTCTCGTGCTGTTCGGCATCTACAGCGCCGGCTGGTTCTACCTGGCGGTCTTGGTCGAGAGCGCAACCGACAAGGCGGTCGCCGATCTCGACGACAAAGGCATCAAGGCCGACTGCGCCAATCTCGCGGTCAGCGGCTATCCCTTCACCTTCACCCTTTCCTGCGACAGTCTGGCTTACGAGGACGACAGCCGCAACGTCGCTGCATCGACAGGCAAAATCAACGCCGCCACGCAGATCACGCGGCTTCTGTCGCCTGCCGCCGAGTTCAGGGGGCCGCTCAGGACCTCTGTTCCCGGCATGACGCCGCTGTGGATCGACTGGGATGATTTGCAAGCCGACATGAAGCTGTCCTGGCCGCTGCCGAGGCGCCTCTCGCTGCAGGCAGAAGGCCTGTCCGGCCAGACCGATCCGGCGGACGACACCGATCCCGTCTCGCTGTTCAGCGCCGGAACCGCCACCGGACAATTGCGCCCAAACGGCCCGGACATCGACTATGCCGGCAATTTCACCGATCTCGAAATTGACGCAGAGGCCATCGGCGGGCGCGTCTTGCCGCCGCTCGACGGCAGCGGCGACGTGACATTGAAGAACGGCGTGACGCTGATCAAGGCAAGTCCGAAGAGCCTGCGCGGCCAGGCGGCCGAAATCCACGAGCTCGATCTGTCTTCAGGAACCGCGCGCATCACCGTTTCCGGACCGCTGTCGGTCGATGACGACGGTCTCATAAATGCCGACCTGATGATCAAGCTCACTGACCCGAAGGCCGTGGCGGCAATCCTCGCCACCGCCATCCCCGAGCAGAAGAAAGAAATCCAGACCGGCTTCGCCGGACTGGCGCTGCTCGGCAACGCACCGTCGATGCCGCTGAAGATCGTCAAGGGCAAGGCCTCGCTCGGCTTCATCCCGCTCGGCAAGATCAAGCCGCTCGACTAGAGCAATTCCAGGAAAATTGTGAACGGTTTTCCGTCCGGATTGCGTCAAACAAAAAGATAGACCGGTTCGGCGTTTCCGTGAAACGATGAACCGTTCTGGGGCGGTACGGCCTGCGATCGGCTTGCCGCGGCTTATCCCTTCGGCGGGTGTTCGACTGCCTGGCGGCCGAAATCCGGTACGTCGATGTCCTGGCCGGCCTCGATAATCGAGCGGCGGACAGCGCGGGTGCGGGTGAACAGGTCGAACAGCTTTTCGCCGTCGCCCCAGCGGATCGCCCGCTGCAGCGAGGNGGATGGCGTCCTTGTTGTGCAGGCAGACGTCGCGCCACATGGTCGGGTCGGACGCCGCGAGACGGGTGAAGTCGCGAAAGCCGGAAGCCGAGTATTTGATGACCTCGGACTTGGTCACCGACTCCAAATCGTCGGCGGTACCGACGATGTTATAGGCGATGATGTGCGGCAGGTGCGAAACGATGGCCAGCGTCATGTCGTGATGCTGCGGGTCCATCGTGTCGATGTTGGAGCCGCAGCGGCGCCAGAATTCCGAGAGCTTTTCCAGCGCCACGGGATCGGTGCCGGCCAGCGGCGTGAAAATGCACCAGCGGTTCTCGAACAGTTCGGCAAAACCGGCATCCGGTCCCGATTTTTCGGTGCCGGCCAAAGGATGGCCGGGGATGAAGTGCACGCCATCAGGCACATGCGGCTGCATCTGCGCGATCACCGATGCCTTGGTCGAGCCGACATCGGTGAGGATGGCGCCCTTCTTCAGCGCCGGTGCGATCTCCTGGGCGACCGTGCCTGAAGAGCCGACCGGCACCGAAACGATGACCAGATCGGCATCGCGAACCGCTTCTTTCGCATCTGTCGTGTAGNTGTCGTGTAGGTGTCGCCAAGGCCGAGTTGGCTCGCCCGCTCCAGCGTCGCTTCGCTGCGCGTCGAAATGGCGACTTGGCCGGCAAGTCCCTCGCGGCGGATGACGCGGGCCAGCGACGAACCGATCAGGCCGATGCCGACCAGCGCGATCTTTTCGAACATGGGTGAGGTCATGGTGCCCTAGCTTTTCAGGAATGTCGCGAGTGCTGCGACAACGCCGCGATTAGCCTCTTCGGTGCCGATGCTCATGCGCAGCGCGTTGGGAAAACCGTAGCCGGAAACGCGCCGCAATATGTAGCCGCGCGCACTGAGGTAGTCGTCGGCGGCCGCCGCCGAATGCTTTTTGTCCTCGGGAAAGTGGATCAGGATGAAATTGCCGACGCTCGGGGTCACCCGCAGCCCGAGCCCGGTCAATTGCTCGCTCAGCCAGGCCAGCCAGGTCTCGTTATGCGCGACGCTGCGCTCGATATGAGCGCGGTCGCGGATCGCCGCGATGCCGGCCTCGATCGCCGTCGCATTGACGTTGAAAGGCCCGCGCACGCGGTTGATCGCGTCGATGACGTGCATTGGCGCATAGATCCAGCCGATCCGCGCGCCACCGAGGCCCAATTTCGAGAAGGTGCGGGTCATGACCACGTTTTCCGCGCTGCCCACCAACTCGACGCCGGCTTCATAGTCGTTGCGCCGGACATATTCGGCGTAGGCGGCATCCAGCACCAGAAGCACGTTTCGCGGCAGGCCGGCATGCAGGCGGCGCACCTCCTGGAACGGCACGTAAGTGCCGGTCGGGTTGTTCGGATTGGCAAGGAAGATGATCCTGGTACGCGGCGTCACCGCGGCGAGGATCGCATCGATGTCGGCGCGTTCATCGGTCTCCTTGACCGTTACCGGGACGGCACCGGCCGACTGTATGTAGATCTTGTAGACCATGAAGCCGTGTTCGGTGATGATGGCTTCATCGCCGGGCGCGAGGTAGGTCTGCGCAAGCAGGCCCAGGATCTCGTCGGAACCGTTGGAGCAGACGATGTTCGCCGGATTGAGCCCATGCACCTCGGCGATCGCCTCCCGCAGGCGCCTGGCGCTGCCGTCGGGGTAGACCGCGAGCTTGTCGGCGACCGCGCGCGCGGCCTCTATCGCCTTTGGCGAAGGACCGAGCGGGTTCTCGTTCGCCGACAGTTTGTAGACTTTGGCGACACCTTCCGGCGCCGCGCTCTTGCCGGGCACATAGGCTTCGATGTCCATGATGCCGGCGCGGGGCGTTGGACGTGTCTGATCCGGTGTCTGGCTCATTCCATGAAATCCGTCGAGGATGCCTCCATCCGGAGGCCGCAGCGGAAATACAAGCCGTGGCCAGGAATGTCGAGGGGCGGCAATTCGGGATCAAGAACTTGCCGTTGACGAAGCCATGCGTCAGTCCTAGAAGGGCATCGACAGTTCCGTGGTGATTTGGCCGGTCGGCTTGCAGCCACGTTAAACAACTTGCTAAAGGGCCGTTTGCATCTTGTAACCGGCTTTGCGAAGGCATGGCCGGTTTTTTGTTGCCCAGACCGGTGGACAACTAAAGCCCGGGCAAGGAGATGTGATGGTCGCTTTGCGCGCTCGAAAAACCAACAACGAGGCCGACCAGCCGTCGAGCCCAGTGTTGCGTTTCGGCGCCGACGAGCCGCTCAAGCTCGACGCCGGCACGCTGCTGTCGCCGTTCCAGATCGCCTACCAAACCTATGGCACGCTCAACGACGCGCGCTCCAACGCCATCCTCGTCTGCCATGCGCTGACCGGCGACCAGCATGTCGCCAACACCAATCCGGTGACCGGCAAGCCGGGCTGGTGGGAAGTGCTGATCGGCCCCGGCAAGATCATCGATACCGACCGTTTCTTCGTCATCTCGTCCAACGTCATCGGCGGCTGCCTCGGTTCCACCGGCCCCGCCTCGACAAATCCCGCAACCGCCAAGCCTTACGGACTCGACCTGCCGATCATCACCATCCGCGACATGGTGCGGGCGCAGCTGATGCTGGTCGAGCATTTCGGCATCGAACAGCTGTTCAGCGTGCTGGGCGGCTCGATGGGCGGCATGCAGGTGCTGCAATGGGCCTCCAGCTATCCCGAGCGCGTCTTCTCGGCCCTGCCGATCGCCACCGGCGCCCGCCATTCCTCGCAGAACATCGCTTTCCACGAGGTCGGCAGGCAAGCGGTGATGGCCGACCCCGACTGGCATGGCGGCAAATATTTCGAGCACGGCAAGCGACCGGAAAAGGGGCTGGCGGTGGCGCGCATGGCCGCCCACATCACTTATCTGTCGGAAGCAGCGCTGCACCGCAAGTTCGGCCGCAACCTGCAGGACCGCGAAGCGTTGACCTTCGGCTTCGATGCCGACTTCCAGATCGAGAGCTATCTGCGCCATCAGGGCATGACCTTCGTCGATCGCTTCGATGCCAACTCCTATCTCTACATGACCCGGGCGATGGACTATTTCGATCTCGCCGCCGACCATGGCGGCCGGCTGGCCGATGCCTTCGCCGGCACCAAGACCCGTTTTTGCCTGGTCTCCTTCACCAGCGACTGGCTGTTCCCGACCGAGGAGAGCCGCTCGGTCGTTCACGCGCTGAACGCGGCCGGCGCCTCGGTATCGTTCGTCGAAATCGAGACCGACCGCGGCCACGACGCCTTCCTGCTCGACGAGCCGGAACTGTTCGCCGCCATCAAAGGCTTCATCGCCTCGGCGGCCCGGGCTAGAGGGCTCGGCGCATGACCTCGAAAAGTTGCACGCTTTTCGGATCAGGACCATGTGCCAGGCATCAGCGCATGACCCTGAAAAGTTGCAGACTTTTCGGATCAGGATCATGCGCCAGGCATCAGCGCATGGCCCCGAAAAGTTGCAGACTTTTCGGATCAGGACCATGCGCCAGGCAGGAGCCGAGCCAATGAGCGTCAACCGCGCCCAGCGCGTCGACCTCGAAGTCGTCGCCGATCTCATCCCGCCGCAGTCGCGGGTGCTGGACGTCGGTTCCGGCGACGGCCTGCTGCTCGAATTGCTGCAGGCGACCAAGAAGGTCGACGGCCGCGGGCTGGAACTGTCGCAGCGTGGCGTCAACGAATGCGTGGCGCGCGGCCTGTCGGTCATTCAAGGCGATGCCGACAAGGACCTCCAATTCTATCCCGACAAGGGCTTCGACTTTGTCGTCTTGTCGCAGACCTTGCAGGCGACCCGCAATCCGAAGCTGGTGCTCGACGAACTGCTCCGGATCGGCAACCGCGCCATCGTCTCATTCCCCAATTTCGGCCACTGGCGGGTACGCTTTTCGCTGCTCTTCAACGGCCGCATGCCGGTGACCAAGGACCTGCCCTATTACTGGTACGACACCCCCAACATCCATTTCTGCACCATTCGCGATTTCGTCAATCTATGCGACGAGCTGGGCGCGACGGTGGAAAAGGCAACCGCGCTCGACGCCAACGGCCAGCGGATCGGCTTCTCGATGCCGTGGTGGTTCTGGAACTTTTTCGGCCAGCAGGCGGTATTTCTGCTGAAACGATAGGTTAACAGGCAGAAGCAACGAACCTCCGACCTCCGCAAAAAACCATATTTTCAGTTTTCCATTCAATGAAGTTGCCCAGCATTCTTTGTTGCTTTAACAGGTCTCAAATGGGTTGGTTTGGGGGAAGCAATGAAGACGCTAGTATTAGCAACAGCTTTGATATCGGCCACTTTGATTTCTGGGTGTACGACATCGAAGACCGATTTCCAGAATGGACAAGTCGCGTTGAGCGGCAGCCCGGCGCTGAAGCGGCAGGCGATCCAGCGGTGCATGACCAAGTTCAAGATGCGGTTCGGCAAGGTTGAAAGGGCAAACCTCGCCGCGCTCATGAACGTCCAGGACGCCGGATTGGAACACACGTTCTGCACGCGATTGATGAACGGCTTCGCGAACGGGAGGATCAACTACTCGGATTATCTGGCTGCATTGTCGCACGGCGACATGTCCAACGCGATCAAGGTGCTGCAGGGGCGGTGAAGCTGCCGATGCAGACGCGATCCAAATTCAGTGTCGCCGGACAGATGGCGGCGCCATAGAAGCCGATCGTAGCCGATCATTGCCCTATTCAAGTACGTCGGTGGCCTTGTGCGGATGCGCAACGCCGTCGACAAGGACCACATCGGACTGAGAATTCTCGGTGCGCAGCGGCAAGATCTCCTGATAGGCGGCCGAGCGGTACCATCCGCGCGCCTGCTGCATGTCTGGAAATTCGATCATGACGAGGTGCCCCGGCCAGGTGTTTTCAACCACGTCCACCTCGCTGCCATGCACAATGAAGCGCCCGCCGAACGGCTCAAGCGTGGCATCGATCTTCTGCAGGTACTCGACGATCGGCGGCCCCGGCGTGACCTGGCGCATATGGGCGACGGCGTAGGCGGTCATGGTGTAACTCCTTGTGGTCGAAAGCCGGACAACCGGCTTGATGGGAGCAGTTTGCCGGGACGTTGCGCGCTGGTCGATTACCCCCGAGGTAATGACACCGAATACAAAACTGGCGCGCCGCTGCCGTCACCTGAAAGATATTTCTGCCTGGCACCG
This sequence comes from Mesorhizobium sp. LSHC420B00, assembly GCF_000503055.1. Classification (GTDB taxonomy): domain Bacteria; phylum Pseudomonadota; class Alphaproteobacteria; order Rhizobiales; family Rhizobiaceae; genus Mesorhizobium. Next base: position 79,962 of record NZ_AYVY01000021.1, read on the forward strand.
ATGATTTCCGCCCACCTGCGCTGTCCTTATCGATGAGCGCGCCTGGATGGTCCGGCGGCCGGGAACAGAGAGGTGATCCATGGGATCGTTGCAAAATCAGAATCTCGTCGTCGTCGGAGGCAGCCGGGGTGTCGGCCGCTCCATTGCGGAGGTCGCCCTCAAGGAGAAAGCGACGGTGCTGGCGGTCGCCCGCGGAAAACAGGCCCTGGCGCAATTTGCCTGGGAGGTCTCCGGCGTGAAGACGCTCGCGATCGATGCGACGGTGGACTCCGCCCCCGATAAGGTCTTCGCCGCGCTTGAGCCGGACGTGCTGGTGATCTGCGCAGGTGCGCTGGCCCCTTCCGCGCCGGTGCATGAACAGAACTGGAAGGCCTTCTCGGCAAATTGGGACACCGACGTCAAGGCGTCGTTCCTGTTTTGCCGGGCCGCTCTGCGCCGTCCGCTCAAGCCGGGAACCCGGATCGTTCTGATCTCCAGCGGCGCGGCCTTGACCGGCGGACCACCCAATGCCGGCGGCTATGCCGGCGCAAAACGCATGCAGATGTTCCTGGCCGGTCATAGCCAGAAGGAGTCGGACCGGCTTGGCCTCGGCCTGCGCTTCATGGCGCTCGCGCCGATGCGGATCATGCCGGAGACCGGCGTGGGCAAGGCCGGCGTCGACAGCATCGCGGCCTATATGGGCATCCAGCCGGCGGACTTCATCGCCGCCATGACCGACATGCAGACGCCGGCCGATGTCGGACGGGCGGTGGTCGCACTCGCCACCGGCCAGCCGCAAGGCAGTTCCTTCATGGTGAGCGGGAGCGGGCTTGCCCCGGCCGCCTGAGGCGCGCGTAATGCAAACCTGACCCGGAACCCGAAAGTAGCATGACAGACGCTCAACCACCTCTGGAACCGGCACGCCAGCCGATCCTCGATCGGCTGGCCTTCGAGAAGGTCACGGCCGCGCATCGCCGCGAGCTCAAGCTGCATTGCTATCGCATGATGGGTTCGCTGCACGAGGCCGACGACCTCGTCCAGGACACGTTGCTTCGCGCCTGGCGCGCAAGGTCGGAGTTCGACGGGCGGGGTTCGGTTCGCGGTTGGCTCTATATGATCGCGACCAATGCTTGCCTTAACGCCATCAAGGCGAGGTCGAGGGCGCGTCGCATTCTCCGGGAACCCGGACGGCCGCCGTCGCACGGGGCGGCCATAGGCGGGCCCGTAGCTGACGTCGCGTGGCTGGAGCCCTACCCCGACGCCGAGCTTCCAGACATTGCCGGCAGCGAGCCAGGTCCGGAAGCCCGTTACGAGAGCCGCGAGGCCGTCCAGCTCGCCTTCGTCGCCGCTATCCAGGATCTGCCGCCCAGGCAGCGCGCCGCGCTGCTGCTTGCCGACGTCCTGGGATGGTCGGCCGTCGAGACGGCGCGTTTGCTGGGCGGATCGACGGCTTCGATCAACAGCGCGTTGCAGCGCGCCCGCGCAACGCTGACGGCGCGCTATCCTGGCGGACGGCCGGCCAGCCGATCACGGCCCAACCCCGAAGAAGGCCTGCTGCTCGAACGTTACATGCAGGCCTGGCAGGCCGCCAATCTCGAAGGTTTGATCGAGCTCCTGCGTGAGGACGCCATCTATACCATGCCGCCTTGGCGCGAATGGTATCAAGGCCGCGAAGCGATCCGCGGTTTCTTCGAGACCGTCTGGCCGAGGTTCGGCGGCTTCCGCACGCTGGCCACCGCGGCCAATGGCCAGCCGGCGGTCGGGGTCTATTCCCGCAGCCACGATGACCCGGCGTGGCGGGCCCATTCCCTGCATGTGTTCGAGCCAGCCGAGGGCGGGATCGCTTCCTTGACGATCTTCATAGGGCCGCTCGGGCCATCTCTGTTCCCGGCCTTCGGCCTGCCACCGGCCTAGCTTACCCGTGGGCAAGCCTTACCGGTCGAGTTCCGGGAAATACGGGTCGGAGAAAAACCGCCGGTCGCGCTCGCCTTGCAGGCAGTCGATCGGTGCGTCGATGCGGATCGTCCTCGGATCCTCCTTGGGATACTCGACGCCGCTGACCTCGAGGATCAGTTTGCGGCGAGTGGCGGTGGCGAATTCGGAAACCGCATAGATTGGCAGGACGAACGAGCCCGGTCCGCCGGTGACGCATTCGGCATAATACCGGTCGAGATGGCTGAAGGTCGGTGACGGGCTGATCAGGATCGGCAACCCGTTGATGACGATGCCCTTCGCCAGCGCCGCATCGCGTGCCGTTGTGACCGGCAAGCCGGTGTTGTTTGGGCCATCGCCAGAGACGTCGATGACGCGGCGTTTGGCCACGAAGGCCGTGCCATCGAAAAGCTCGGCGCCGAAGGCCACGGCACCGGAAATCGAGGTGCCGCGGAAGCTCCTGAACGGGCGGGCCGCGATCTTGTCGGCGAAAGCGTTGGCGCTCTCCTTGCTGTCGATGACGTGCCAGGCAATGACCGCATCGTCGCGGATGGTGCCGGCCCATTCGAAATAGGCGATGGCGATGCGGCCGGAAGGGCCGGTACGCACGGCATTGATGAAGTCGGGATGTCGCAGCGCCGCGACATAGCCGGCGCGCTGCAGGGCAAACTCCCTTTCATCCATCGACTGCGAGATGTCGACGGCCAGCACCAGCTCGACGTCGACGGCAATGGCATTGGCGGGCGCGGCCACAGGTGCTGCCGGGGCACAGGCAAGGCAGGCGAGCAGGGCGAGAGCGTCAAGCATGGCCGATCGGAACGTTCCCATCTGAAACGATCGCGATAGTTTTTCGCCGCGATCGCGGCGAAATAAAGCTTGGCTTCTATTTCTTTCGGCGAGCCGAGGCGATAATCGGGGGCGGTTCGATGGCGCCTGCCCTGACACGGGCCGGCTTGAGGGGCGGTTGGCCGGCATCCTTGACGATGGTCAACGCTCGCGGGAAGAAGCGGGTATTGTGCTGGCCGCGGCCGATATTGAGGATCGCGGCGTCTGGAAGGCGCTTGTCCAGCATCGACAGCACTTGCCTCAGCGTCGCGCCGTCGAACGCGTCCAGCGCCTCGTCGATGATCACCCATTTCGGCCGTCGCAAGGCGAGCCTGGCAAAGGCCAGCAGACGCTGCTCGTCGTCGCTGAGCTCACGCTCCCAGCGCGCCGAGTGATCGAGCGAGGACGACAGGCGTTGCAGCCCGACATCGGCCAGCACCTCCGAAATCTCGGCATCGCTCGCCTCCGCCGCGCCGTCTGAATGGTTGAGCACCTCGCGCAGCCTGCCGAGCGGGAAATAGGGAGTACGCGGAACGAAGATCGGCGCTTCTCCGGCCGGCATGCCGATCCGGCCGCTGCCCCATGGCCACAGACCGGCAATGGCGCGGAAGAAAAGCGTCTTGCCGGCGCCCGGATCTCCGGTGATCATGACGCGGTCGCCGGCGCGGATTTCGACATGCGGCTCGGCAAGCTTGGTGCATCCGTCCGGCGAGGCAATCTCGAGCTTCTCGAATGTCAGGCTGCCGTCGGGATTTTCGCCGAACGAAATGCGCCTTTCCGTATCGTGCAGCGCGTCGGTGTCGCCGAGCGCGATGCGGAAGTCGGCGACCCGCATCAGCGTGGCGCGCCAATCGGCGATGCCGCCGATATTGTTGATGAACCAGCGCAGCGAGGAATGGACCTGGTTGAAGGCGCCGACCGCCATCATCAAGCCGCCAAAGCTGATATCGCCGGCAAAATAGACCGGGGAAGCGACGAGGATCGGCGCGACGACAGTGATCCAGCCATAGGTGTCGGTTACCCAGGAAAGATTGATCTGGGCGCTGTAGATGCGCCGCATGGCACCCAGCACCATGCCAAGGTCGAATTCGAGCCGGCGCCTGGCATCGGCCTCGCCATGCGCAAGCGCGATGGCATCGACATTCTCGTTGACGCGAACCACCGAGGAGCGCAGTTCCGCCTCACGCGTATAGCGATCGTTGTTGAAGCGGATCAGCGGCCGCCCGACCAGCCAGCTCAACCACGAAGCTGTGCCCGCATAGAGGATCGCCGCCCAGACCATGTAACCGGGTATGGCCAGCGAATGGCCGCCTATGTGGAAGACGAAGCCGGAAGACAGCGACCACAAGACGCCAACGAACGAGGCAAGCAGGATGCAGGACTGCAGCAGGCCGATGCCGAGACCGGTCGAAAGGTCGGAGAGATGCCCGGCATCCTGCTGCAGGCGCTGGTCGGGATTGACGCCGATGGCGCCGGCATGGGTCAGCCGGAAGGCACGCGCCGGCCGCATCCATTCGCCGATCAGGTCGAGCGTCAGCGCCTCGCGCAGCTTCAGGCGAAGCATCTGGTCGAGCCAGGTCTGGCTGACATTGAGCACCACAAGCCCGCCGGCGATGCCGGCGAAGACCAGAAGCTGATGCAGGAAAGCCGGCATGTCGCGCCGCGCCAGCGCGTCGTAGAAAGGCTGGTTCCAGCGATTGAGCAGAACCTGCCCGATCGAGCTCGCCACGATGACGGCGACGATGCCGATCGCTGCCCAAAGCAATTGTTTTCGCACTGGCGAGGTGGTCAGCGCCAATTTGATTGTTGCCAGCTGCTCACGCAGGCTGCTGGCTTCGATCGACGTGGCAAGCTTCTGGGCGCTGGGCTCGACATCCGGATGATCAGCCATGAGTGGATCCTTGCATTCGGAAGCGGTGCTAAACCCCGGTGATAGGATCGACCGCATATGCCTTCAATCGGGCAGCGAACCCGTCCGCGACAGATAGGTGAGAAAAAGCCTGCGTCGGATCACGAACGCGTCATCCTGGCGACGCCGGACGTTCGGCCCCCGACAGCCGGCCAAGCGTCGGCGCGCCATGCGGCGAGAGAACCGGCACGAAGACGCGGCGGGAGGCGCGCTGCGCCACCGGGACGCCCTGATAGAGCCGCTTCTGCGCCTCGACAACGATGACGCCCGAAAAGATCGGCCAGAAGCGCCGGCCGGCACGCTCCAGCACATTGTGGAACTGCATCATGAAACGTCGCGGCGACGGCGGAAAGAACAGCGCATCGGACCATGCCGCCGGCGTGAAATTCGCTTCGCGCAGCAATTCGGTCAGCTGGCCGCGCGAGAACGGCCGGCCATTGCCGAAAGGCGTATGCTCGAAGCGCGCCCAGACGCCTCGCCGGTTGGGCACGACGATGACGACACGTCCGGCCGGCGACAGCACCCGCCAGATCTCGTTCAGCGTCTCGCGCGGGTTCTCGACATGTTCGAGCGAATGGACGAGCAGCATGCGGTCGATGCAGGAATCGACCAGCGGCAGCTCCTCGTCGAAGACCAGGGCGGTCGCCGTCGGCCCCGTCGCCGGCCAGACCACCGCGCCCTGCGTCGCCGGCATGAAGGCAAAGACACGCTCGGCATCGCTGCCGAAGCGCTCCAGCCATGGCAAGGTATAGCCGAGGCCGACCAGCCGCTCGTTGGGCACAGCAGCCCATAGCGAGGACAGCGCCATGGTGATCGAGCGTTCGGCCAGGCGCCCGAGCGTGGTCGAATAGAAGGAACGGAGGTCGACAATATCTGAATGCATGGGCGGAACGGTAGCTTCGAAGCAGTCCAAGTTCAACAAAGGCAGATGACATCGGCTGGCAGGCGCCCTATGTCTGCGCCTGTAAACGGAGAGATATGATGCCGGTCGAGATCGAACAATTCATGTGCCGCAGCGACAATTTCGGCGTGCTGGTGCATGACCCCAAAAGCGGCCAGACGGCGCTCATCGACGCACCAGAAGAGGCGCCGATCCTGGCCGCCATCAAGCGCACCGGCTGGACACCGACGATGATCCTGACCACCCACCACCATCTCGACCACGTCGAGGCCAATCTGGCGCTGAAGGAGCGTTTCAAGCTGCGCATCGTCGGGCCGGAAGCCGAAAAGGCAAAGATTCCCGGCATCGACGAAACCGTCGAGCAAGGCTCGGTCGTCCACCTCGGCGATGAGCGGATCGAGGTCATCGCCACACCCGGCCACACCGCAGGCCATGTCACCTATCACCTGCCGGCGTCAAAAGTGGCATTCGCCGCCGATACGCTGTTTGCGCTCGGCTGTGGGCGGCTGCTCGAATGCAAGCCGCCGGTGATGTACGAATCCCTGAAAAAGCTCGCAGCGCTGCCGGCCGAGACGGTCGTCTATTGCGGACATGAGTATACGCTGGCCAACGCCCGTTTCGCGCTGACCGTCGACCCGACCAATTCGGCGCTGAAAGAGCGTGCCGCCAAGATCGAGGCGCTGCGCGCCGACGGCAAGCCGACGCTGCCGACGACGATCGGCGAGGAACTGTCGACCAATCCGTTCCTGCGCTGGCACGATCCGGCGATCCGCAGGCATCTCGGCCTGGAAAAGGCCTCCGACGCCGAAGTGTTCGCCGAGATCCGCAAGCGCAAGGACAATTTCTGAGCGGCACCAGGAGCTAGGGCATGACCAGTTCCGCCGAAATCATCGCCCTGCTCGGCCTGAAGCCGCATCCGGAAGGCGGCTGGTATGCCGAAACCTTTCGCGACGGCGCGGCAGGCACGCGCGGCCATTCGACGGCGATCTATTTCCTTCTGGAGAAGGACCAATTGTCGGCCTGGCACCGGGTCAAGGACGCGGCCGAGGTTTGGCACTTCTATGACGGTGCGCCGCTGGCGCTGTCGATACATCGAGAAGGCGGTCCCGTCATCGAGGAGATCCTTGGCACGGCGCTTGCCGCAGGCGAGCGGCCGCAGATCGTCGTGCCGGCAGGCTGGTGGCAGTCGGCACGCAGCCTCGGCGAATGGACGCTGGTCGGCTGCACCGTGGCGCCGGGCTTCGATTTCGCCGCCTTCGAATTGGCAGAGCCGGGCTGGCAGCCTGGAGCATGATTGACATGAATGATCATCGGCTTCCTGCGCGGAACAAGGCGCTCATTGCCGCCTACGTCGCGATTGGTATAGCAGGCCTTCTGTTGCGCCCTATTTATCCGAAGAGCATCTTTGTAGCGCTCTTTCTGATGTCCGTGTTCGGTGCAGCCTATTTGATCTTCTGGTCTCGGATGACGTTTCAGGAATGGAAGCAACTTCCGACGCTTCAGAAACGCTTGCTCTTCATGATTTTTGTCGTGGCCCTCGGCGGATTCTTATGCATGATTTACCTGACACTGCGTTCCACGTTGAGGTAGTGAGCAGTAGTTAGCCGAATCCGGGCGGTTGATTAGCGCTGACCCGCCCCATTGAGCGCCATTAGGTCTTGCACTTCGGACTCGTCGGTCCCGACCAATCCTGTAGGTGCGATTTTTGCAAACAGCTTAGAGGATCAGCCTTGGACGTCTCTTCGCGTTGATCCTAGCCCAGCAGCAAACCCAGCGTGATCGCCAGCTGGCCGGCATAATACAGCGCCCAGACCCCATGGCGCACCCAAATGCGGTACGCCGAGATGGCAGGCAGCAGGAACTTTTCCGCGGCGTGCAGCCCGTCGGACAGCAGGAGCAGGACGCCGCCGCCTACGACCCAGACGCTGTTCAGGGTGAGCGCCGCAATGCCCATGCCAAGCAGTGCCGCGGCATGCACACCGATCGGCAAACGCAAGGCCTGGCCGATGCGGCGCTGGAGCGCGAAAACCATGGCCAGCACCGATACGATCATCGCCAGCACGATCGCTGCCCGCCACGGCTCGGCCGAAAGCAGCCCGAGGCCGCTGCCGGCGCGCAGGAACAGCACGACGTAAAGCACATGCGCGGCAAGAAAACTGGCCGTGCCGCCAAGAAATGCCTTCTCGCCGTCGCGCGACAGGAAGGCGTCGCCGACGGCACCGACGCCCAGCGCGGCGACAAGCAGCCATGGGCCGCCCTGCTGCGCGACCAGCACCGCCAGCATCGCCACCGCCAATGTCCTTGCCGCCGACCGCGAAAGGCGCGGCGGCATGCCGAGGCTGAACGCGTAAATCACCGCCGCCGCCAGCGAAAACAGCAGCGTCGCATTGGCATTGGCATCGATGCCGCCGGAAAACGGCATCATGCGTTTGCCTCGCTCGCGGCCCTCTTGCGCAGGAACAGCGATTTCGCCGCCAGTGCCGCGCCGCCGGTGATCAGCACGCAGGCGGCGAGGATGCGCCATGACGGCTCGGCGAAGCCGGCTGATATCAGCACCAGCGTCGACAGCAGCGGTGCGGCATAGCTCGCCGCCCCCAGCACCTGGATGTTGCCGCGCTTGACGCCGATGTCCCAGGCATAGAACGCCGCTCCCACCGGCATCAGACCGAGGCCGAGCACGGCCAGCCACTGGCCGGCGCCGTTGGGCAGCACCGTTTCTTCCAGCAACAGATGGCAGACCAGCGAAAGTGCCGCGGTGGCGGCGCAGAACCAGGTGACGATGCTGGTCGGCACCGACGGGAAGCGCCGCGACAACAGCGAATAGGACGACCACAGCACCGCGCAGACGCCGGCCATTGCATAGCCGAAGGCATAACGCGCATCGAAGGCAAGCCCGCCGCCCTTGGTGACGATCAGGACCGTGCCGGCAAGGCCGAGCAGCGCGCCGGCGACATGGTTCCAGGCCAGCCGCTCGCCCGGCATCAGCGCCGACCCCAGCACGATCAGCAGCGGCCACAGATAGGCGATCAGGCTGGCCTCGACGGCCGGCGCATTGCGCAGCGCGGTGAAATAGAAGAAGTGGTAGCCGAACAGGCCGGCAATGCCGATCACCCAGACTTTGCGTGGTATTTTGACTTGGCGCGGTATCTTCGCGGCGCCATCGGCTGCCGGCATGAACAGCCGGGCAACCAGGCCGACGCAGGTGCCGATCGTAAAGGTGATTGCCGAAAGCAGGAACGGCGGCACCGAACCCGAAGCATCCGTAAACAGCGCCAGCAGCGCCCACATGGCGACCGCGGAGAAGCCGATCAGTGTTGCGCGCGCCATACCCGTCGCCCCGTGGCCCATTGGCGGCGCACCATCACGCCTATTCGTCTGCTTCGAACCGCTCCGCGCTGACCGTCAACGGGCCGATTTGCGTGCTGACCGTGGCGCGGATCGGCGCATATACGCCGCTTTGGCCGACCGGTGCAAACGTCACCATGATGCGGCTGCGTTTCTTCAGGTAGTTCAGCGCCTTGCGGTTCTTGCGGTAACCGGCCACCGGCTCGAAGCCCAGCCTGCAGGTGACCGTATCGCCCTTGTAGCCGGCCACCGAGATCGACCCTTTGGACTCGTAGGTCAGTTTCAGATCGGCACGCATTTCGCCGTCATAGAGCTTCACCGTGCGCCCGCAGACCTGGTCGAGGCTGTCGGCATGGATGACGGTGGCGGCCATCGGATCGAGGACCGATACGAGATGGCTGCCGGCCAGCGGGATCCAATTCTCGGGATTGCGCTTCTTCGGTTCAGGCACGACCTTGGTTGAGGTGACGACGCCGTTGGCAAACTGGATGTCGATCATCGATGCCTTCTTGCCGGACGTGTAGTCGGCGTGGAACGCCTGCGGCTGCAACTGCTTGCCCGAAATCTTGCCCTTAGACGAGATCGTGCCCCGCGTGTCGTCGAACAATGTGGCGAGCCCGGCGGCAGAAACGCTGCCCTCGATCGAATAGGTGTCGCCCTCGTAATGGCTGGAGAATTTCGCCTTGGCCACGGAAAGGCCGAGGAACGACACCGAATACTCTCCCGTGAAGGATTGCGGCTCAGCGGCCGAAACCGTCGTCGACAGCGCGACGGCCACCAGCACGACCAGGGCATGAAGGAAAGAACGAGGCATGGGCGGGTCCTTGATTGTCGACCGGAGACGGGCGATCTGGCATGTCCCTGTGCGACCGCTTATAGGCTGAATTCCGGCCTTAATGTGAAGGCGGCGTCGGCAGGGAACGCTGGGGCTGGTCGGTGGGAGGTGACGGAAGCCAGAAATGAAAAACCCGCCTCGGCGGGCGGGTCGTCGGCGCGAATCAGCACCATACCCAAATTAGTAGCATAGCTGCCGGCACAAAGCAAGAACAAAATGTGGCGCTCGATGAATTTGTCGATCTCCCCCCTTGCGGAGGAGATGCCCGGCAGGGCAGAGGGGGTGGGAAGGATCGCCAAGATCCAGCTTATCCTCCCAGTGCCGAGAGTTTTGGCTGCAACGGAGCTAAGTCGGAGGGACAGCACCCCCTCTGGCCTGCCGGCCATCTCCCCCGCAAGCGGGGAGATCGGCAGCTTCGCCACTGGTGCTCATCTCTTGAAGGTGCAATTCCCTCTCCCGAACCAACCCCAAGCTTGACGCATCGGCGAAATGCAACTATGGAACGCCAACTTTTTCCATAAGGCCGCCTGACCGAAACCGCGCGCCACCCGGCGCGGGTCGAATGTTTGGCCAGGACCGAGAACCGAAGGTTAGTATCATGTCCCGCACCTGCGAACTCACTGCCAAGGCAGTCATGTCCGGCAACAATGTGAGCCACGCCAACAACAAGACCAAGCGTCGCTTCCTGCCCAATCTCGTCAATGTGACGCTGATCTCTGAAGCGCTGAACCAGAATGTGCGCCTGCGCATTTCGGCCAACGCGCTGCGTTCGGTCGAGCATCGCGGCGGCCTCGATGCCTTCCTGGCCAAGGCCGATGCCAAGCAATTGTCGCAGCGCGCCCGCCTGTTGAAGAAGCAGATCGCCAAGAAGCTCGCCGAACAGCCGGCCGCCTGAATTTTTCGGCGGCAGCCGCCTTCCAGGGCGTGATCCGAACTCCGGATCGCGTTCCGCTGGTTCCATTACCCAGGATAAAAAAATGATTTTCCTCTCGCGATACCTGCCCTTCGTGGCCGCCATGGCGCTCGTCGTCGTGGCCTCGAACATCCTCGTGCAGTTTCCGATGCAGGGCGCAATCGGCGGGTTGTCGCTGGCCGACATCCTGACCTGGGGCGCCTTCACCTATCCGTTCTCCTTCCTGGTCACCGATCTCGCCAATCGCCGCTACGGCCCGGCGGTGGCGCGCAGGATCGTCTTTGTCGGGTTCATGACAGCGGTGGTCTGCTCGATCGTCATCCCGCCCTTGCTGTTTCGCCACGGCCTGATCGAATTCGAGACCGCCGCCGACCGGCTGGTGCGCATTGCCGCGGCGTCGGGTGCGGCCTTCCTCACCGCGCAATTGCTCGACGTCACCGTGTTCAACCGACTGCGCCGGCAGAGCTGGTGGCGCGCGCCGATCGTCGGCACGCTGGTCGGCTCCGTTTTCGATACGGTGGTGTTTTTCACCGTCGCCTTCGCGGCGGCTTTCGCCTTCGCCGGGCCGAACGATGGCTTTGCGCTGGAGACCGCACCGCTCATGGGCATGCTGCCAGTCGAGACGATGCGCTGGATATCCTGGGCGCTCGGCGATCTCAGCGTCAAGCTGATCATAGCGGTGGTAGCGCTGATCCCTTACCGGCTGCTTGCCGCCCGCTGGAGCCAGCCGGCACTGGCGGCATAGAGCATGATCCCGAACCGAAGGTCCGCGTTAGCGAAAAGTGGGAACCGGTTTTCGGACAAGATCATGCTCAAAGACTATCGAGCATGATCCCCTGGCTTCAGCTGGACTCGGCAAAAACGCCTGACGGCGGACAGGAGCTTCGCCTGAAACGGCGCGGCGGCGAATTCTCGATCATGCTTGGCGCCAACGAGCTGATGAACAGTCGGCTCAGCGGTTCCGAAGAGGCGCTGGCCAAACTGTCCCGTCAAAGGATTGCCGGCCGCCGGAACCCAAGCATCCTGATCGGCGGCCTGGGCATGGGCTTTACCTTGCGCGCGGCGCTGGCCGAGCTCGGCGACGATGCGCAGGTCACTGTTGCCGAACTGGTGCCGGCAGTCGTGACGTGGGCGCGCGGCCCGATGGCCGAGGTTTTCGACGGTTGCCTTGACGACCGGCGCGTCAGTGTTCACGAGACCGATGTCGGTCAGCTCATCCGTTCGCAAGCATCGGCCTGGGACGCGATCCTGCTCGACGTCGACAACGGCCCCGAGGGCATCGTCTACAAGGCCAACGATGCGCTCTACAGCGGCACCGGCCTCAACGCTGCACGCGCCGCGCTCAAGCCCGGCGGTGTGCTGGCGGTCTGGTCGCAGGGCCCTGACGCAGGTTTCACCCGAAGGCTCAAGCAGGCGGGCTTCACGGTCGACGAGGTTAAGGTGCGGGCTCACGGCAAGCGCGGCGCTCGTCACATCGTCTGGCTCGCGAGTAAAGCATAGCGGAAGCAATTCGGGCGGATTGCTGTTTGGGCTCCGCCCGGCATGCCGACACCTACTACTTCGCTTTCTGAAGCTCGGCCGCGAGCGCCTGCAGCAGCCCGCGCGTGCCCTCTTCGCGTCCTTGCGCTGAATCAATGCCATCGAAAAACGCACCCTGTTCGGTATAGGTCAGGCGAGTGCCGTCGCCGGAGGGTGCGAGCTCGACGGTGGTGAGCGACGCCGACAGCGGCTGCGGCCCGACCGCCATCCGGTAGGAAAATACGATGCGTCGGTCAGGGACGATGTCCTGGAACTGCGCATCGAGCCTGATTTCCGGGCCGCCCTGATAGCTGAACCGCGAAACCTCGCCGCCGCCGACATGGAAATCGAAGGTGAACTCGGCGATGGTGAAGCCGTCACCTTCGACGCGCCAGCGCCGCACTGTCGCCTTGTCGGCAAAGGCGAAGAAGACGCGCTCGGGCGATTGAGGATAGGTCCGCTCGATCGTGAAGGTCGAATGGATGACGGAGTGGTCGTTCACGGGCGCAATCTGGTTCATTTCTCTTCGTCCTTTTCCTGGTCGTGGAGTGTTGCGTTCGGTTGGTCGGCCTCCGCCAGAATCTGGCCGAGACGGTCGAGGTGGCGTTCGGCCGGCGTGCGGCGCGCGGCGATCCAGTCGGCGAGCGGGGCGAGCCCGCCGGGCTCGATCCGGCAGGTGCGCACGCGTCCGATTTTTTCGCTGCGGATCAGCCCGCACGCTTCCAGCGCCTGGAGATGCTGGAGCACCGCGGCGAAGGTCATGCCGAACGGCTCCGCCAGCTGGCTGACGGTGGCCGGCCCGCGGCCCAGCCTTTCCAGGATTGCCCGCCGCGTCGGCTCGGCAAGAGCCCGCAGGATGCTGTCGATCTCGGAATAGTTAAGCATGGACTTGAGTATTTCGCCGATGACACAAATTGTCAAGCCACAACTAAAGTATTTTTGCAGATGGTGAGAGCCGGCTGGAAAACCCGCGACGCGGGTCATTGCCAGGGGAAATCGCCAAGGGAAATTGCATGCGCTGCGAACGGCGCGGAAACGCCAGCATCGCCACCAGCCGATCAATGGCCGATCGCGCGTCAATCCTCGTGCAGGATGAATTCCAGATAGAGATTGCGCTGCAGGATCGAGTGGTTGTCGTCGGACATCAGCGACACGATCAGCGCGCCATCGTCGCGGGTCCAGACGTCGAGCGCTTCCATGTTGTCGATCTGGTAATCCATGTCGGCTTCAAGCAGCACCGGCCCGTCGGCGACGGCGCCCTTCTCGACGCTTTCGCCATAGATGCGCCGCAGCCGCATCTTGACGCCGCCGGCCATCGAAAAACTGCGCTCCAGAAGCAACAGGTCGCCATCCGGCAGGAAGGCGCCGTCGGTGATGTCGAAATCGCCATTGCGCTTGACGGTGAAGACGCCCTTGTGCGGCCCTTCGATGATCGCGGCAAAGATGTTGCCGGCCTTGTCGAGGCTCTTTTCCGACACCACGACCAGCCCGCCCTGGTGCTGTCCGTAAGGATGGGCGCGGGTGACGGTCTCAAAGCCGCGATTGCGGCGAAGTTCCCAGGCTGGGATCAGGAAGTCCAATTGCTTGAACGGCGCCTTCATATCGGCCGGGTCGATCTTGAACTCTGCGATACGGTGATCGCGCTCGAAGCCGACCGTGGCAATGCCGTCCTGGACCGCGAGGCCTTCGGCATCGACCGCCCATTTCAGGTCGATCGGCTGGCCGGCCGCGTCGACCATCTGCTGCATGCGAAAATTCTGAATGCCGGAAGGCCGCTTGTCGGCATCGTGGACGAGGGTGCCGAAGAACCAGAAGCCGGTGTCGGCGACGCCGATGAAATCGCTGCCCGGCTTGAGGAACCGAAGCGCCGACAGCGCGCCGAAATCGCGCGTCGGCGAGGTCATTTCGAGCCCGCCGACGAATTCGAGCGGCCCGAACTGTTTGTCCGGCCGGCCGATATGGAATTCGCTGATCGGCCGTGCCGAGATTTCGGCCGGCTCGACCGGGGCCGGCCCGGCAGCGACAGCCGGCGCCAAACTGATGCCTGACAACGCAATGGCGGCCAAAAGCGTCTGCCAAAGGCCGCCGCGGGAAAAAATCATCCGGCGCGCCGCATGCCGCCGCGCCGCGTGTCGCGCACGGTTTCCTCGGCGAACAGCGAGGCCAGCTGCTCGGTCATGGCGCCGGCCAGTTCTTCGGCATCGACGATGGTGACGGCGCGGCGATAGTAGCGGGTGACGTCGTGGCCGATGCCGATGGCCAAAAGCTCGACCGGCGAGCGCGTCTCGATGAGCTCGATGATGGCGCGCAGATGCCGCTCGAGATAATTGCCCGGATTGACCGACAGCGTCGAATCGTCGACCGGCGCGCCGTCCGAGATCATCATCAGGATCTTGCGCTGCTCCGGCCGCGCGATCAGCCGGTTGTGCGCCCAAAGCAGCGCCTCGCCGTCGATGTTTTCCTTGAGCAGGCCCTCGCGCATCATCAGGCCGAGATTGCGGCGCGCCCGCCGCCACGGATGGTCGGCGGATTTATAGATGATGTGGCGCAGATCGTTGAGCCGGCCGGGGTTCGGCGGCTTGCCTTCCTTCAGCCATTTCTCGCGCGCCTGCCCGCCCTTCCAGGCGCGGGTGGTGAAGCCGAGGATTTCGACTGAGACGCCGCAGCGTTCCAGCGTGCGCGCCAGGATGTCGGCGCAGGTCGCCGCGACCGTGATCGGCCGGCCGCGCATCGAACCCGAATTGTCGAGCACCAGCGACACCACCGTGTCGCGGAATTTGGTATCACGCTCCTGCTTGAAGGACAGCGGCTGCATCGGGTCGATGACGACGCGCACCAGCCGTGCCGGATCGAGATAACCTTCTTCGAGGTCGAAATCCCAGGAGCGGTTCTGCTGCGCCATCAGGCGGCGCTGCAACCGGTTGGCCAGCCGCCCGACGACGCCGGACAGGTTGGCGAGCTGCTTGTCGAGGAAGGCGCGCAGCCGGTCGAGCTCCTCCTCCTCGCACAGTTCCTCCGCGCCTACGGTCTCGTCGAAGGCCGTGGTGAAGACCTTGTAGTCGATCTCTTTCGGCAGATTGGTGAAGGGATTGTCGTTGCGGCGCGCCTCGCCGGGCGTCTCCGCGTCGGCGTCGTCATCGTCGGAAAGGTCGTCGGCAGTGGCGTCGGAGGCCTCGGTCTCGGCCGATTGCTCGTCGTCGGACGATGCCTCGGTATCTTCGGACTGCGACTGCTCGGAGCCGGAATCGTCTTCGCCGCCCTCCTCGCTCTGCTCCTCGCCTTGCGGCTGGTTTTCGTCGTTGTCCTCCGAGTCTTCCGTCTCCTGGTCGTCGCCGAGTTCCTCGGCCATTTCCATGGAGGCGAGCATCTCGCGCACGACGCGGGCAAAGGCCTGCTGGTCGTCGAGCTTTGCCGACAGCCCGTCGAGGTCGGCGCTGGCCTTTTCCTCGACCCAAGGCCGCCAGAGATCGACCAGCCGTTCGCCGCTCTTCGGCACAGTGCGGCCGGTCAGCTTTTCGCGCACCATCAGCGCCAGCGCTTCCTCGATCGGCGCGTCGGCCTTGTCCTTGACGTCGACGAGGTTGGCCCTGGCGTATTTGTCCTCGAGCATCGAGCCTATATTGTCAGCGACGCCCTGCATGGCGCGAGAACCGATCGCCTCCACCCGGGCCTGCTCGACCGCGTCATAGATGGCGCGGGCCTGCTTGCCTTCCGGCGCCAGCCTGGTGTGGATGCGCGCATCATGGCAGGCGCGCTTCAGCGCCATGGAATCGCCGAGCCCCCGGGTGATGGCGATATCGGCTTTCGATGCCTTCTTCGGCAGTTCGGGCAGCCGGGCGCGGCTGCCGGCCAGCGCCGGCCGGTCCTTGGCGAAGCCGACTTCGAGGTCCTTGTCGCCGGCGATGGCGCGCATGCAGACGGTAACCGCGCGCTTGAAGCTGTCGTTCTCAGCGCCGGTCTTGGATTTGTTTCGCGTGTTGTCGCCCGGACCCGCCATCGAGACTCTGCTTAGCCCAGCACCACATTGGCAGCCGATTCCGGCAGATCTTCGCCGAAGGCGCGCTGGTAGAACTCGGCGACCAGCGAGCGTTCCAGCTCGTCGCATTTGTTGAGGAAGGTCAGCCGGAACGCCATGCCGATATTGCCGAAGATCTCGGCATTCTCGGCCCAGGTGATGACCGTGCGCGGGCTCATCACCGTCGACAAATCGCCGTTGATGAAGGCCGAGCGCGTCATGTCGGCGACGCGCACCATCTTGTTGACGATCTCCTTGCCCTTGCCGTCGCGATAGTGCTTGGCCTTGGCCAGCACGATGTTCACCTCATTGTCGTGCGGCAAATAGTTCAGCGTGGTGACGATCGACCAGCGGTCCATCTGCGCCTGGTTGATCTGCTGGGTGCCGTGATAGAGTCCGGTGGTGTCGCCCAGCCCAACCGTGTTGGCGGTCGAAAACAGCCGGAAGGCCGGATGCGGGCGGATGACCCGGCTCTGGTCGAGCAGCGTCAGCCGGCCCGACGATTCCAGCACGCGCTGGATGACGAACATCACGTCCGGACGCCCGGCATCGTATTCGTCGAAGCACAGCGCAACATTGTGCTGATAGGCCCAGGGCAGGATGCCGTCGCGGAATTCGGTGATCTGCAGCCCGTCCTTGACGACGATGGCGTCCTTGCCGACGAGGTCGATACGGCTGACATGGCTGTCGAGATTAACGCGCACGCAGGGCCAGTTGAGGCGGGCGGCGACCTGCTCGATATGCGTCGATTTGCCGGTGCCGTGATAGCCCGACACCATGACCCGGCGGTTGTAGGCAAAGCCGGCGAGGATCGCCATGGTCGTGTTCTTGTCGAACAGATAGTCCGGGTCGATGTCGGGCACATGCTCGCTCGTCACCGAATAGGCCGGCACCACCATCTTGGAGTCGAAGCCGAATGTCTCCTTCACCGACACCGTGGTGTCGGGCAGGTTGGCGATGTCGCGATCGACCTTGTTCATCTCTATCAACGTCTCCACAAGCGAAACGCCGCGTTTCGCTGGCAATCGATTTTGTTCGGGGGCGGTCTTAGAGCCTTTTCCAACCTTATGAAAGTTGGAAAGCGACACGAACCGTAAGGTCGCTCAGCACAAACCTGCCTGCTTGAGCACGCGATAGGCCTGGAGCACATCGCGGAACCGGTCTTCCGAACCTCTGTCGCCGCCATTCGCATCCGGATGGTGGCGTTTCACAAGTTCCTTATAGCGCGCCTTGATATCCTTGCCAGTCGCCTTTGTATCAAGGCCAAGCGTTTCCAGTGCCTTGGCCTCAAGCGGCTTGGCCTTGCGCTCGCGTGCTTCGCGCGGGTCCTTCGGGCCTTTGAACAGATCGAACGGATCGCGCATGCGGTTGTAGTAGCCGGCGCGACCGGAGCGCGCCTGGGCGAAGTCGGGCGAGGAGCGTGTCGAAGCACCGTTGACGCCCATTTTCCAGGTCGGCCGGTGGCCGGTCATGGCCTCCTTCTGGAAGCGGGCAATCTCGGTGTCGGGAACGCCCGAGAAATAATTGAAGCCCTTATTGTACTCGCGCACATGATCGAAGCAGAACTGGAAGTACTCGCCTTCCTTCATGCGTCCGACCGGGGCGCGGTGGGTGCCGGCCTCCTTGCAGCCATCCCACTGGCAGATCGGCGAGCGCGACTTCAGCTCCGCGTCCTTCTCCGGGCGGATGCGAATCTTTTCGAAATATTTTGGGTACGGCTTCATCTCACCCATTTATGGGCTGTTCGCTGATGCGAAACAAGAATTGACATTTTCGCGATGATCGCCCTAACCGCTGAATCGCGGCATAAAACCGGCGAACGGCGAATTTTGTGCGATGACATAGATGTGGTGAAAGGGAAGCGGCGATGTCCATACAGGCAACGATGGAAGACAAGCTGAAAAAGGCGTTTTCGCCGGAACGGCTGGCCGTCATCAACGAAAGCCATCTCCATGCCGGCCATCATCATCTGGATTCCGGCCATCACGCCACCTTCGACGGCACCGGCGAGACGCATTTCCGCGTCCGCATCGTCGCGCCCGCCTTTGCCGGCATGAGCCGCGTCGAACGCCACCGCGCCGTCAACGCATTGCTGGCCGAGGAATTGAAATCCGGCGTCCATGCCCTGGCGATCGAGCCGGCGGCGCCCGGCGAAAAGACCCGCTGGTAGTTGCCCTACCAGATTGTCTTTACATATCGATAGTCTCGCAGCTTGTGATCCGCGGTCACCAAAGGTGCCGCAAATTTTCGACTGGTCGCAACAATGATCCGATCAGCCGGATCCTTGTGAAACTCTCCCGGAAGTTCGGTACTAGTCACGGCGATCTCATTGTCGACGGAAATGAAGCTCAATTTTTCAAGCTTGCTGACCGTCGCCAGCCATTCACCCACATCCATCGATAGCAGGAGACGCCCCCTGGAAACCAGCATGGCGATTTCCCATGCTGATATCGAGGAGATCAAAATCTCGCCGCCTAACCTCTCCCGCTCGATTGCGCGAAGTGCTGGTTCTGAAAGCAGATCGGTCTCACCGCCGACCCAGCGGACGAGAACATGCGTGTCCAACACGATCAATTGCTGGCTTCCCAATCATCTTCGGCCACCGGATCCGTCGGGCGGTCGTAACGCAGGACAGACCCACGCAGCACCTCCAAAGGGTCGCGCGCAACCGATTCATAGCGTCGTATCTCTAATGTGGGCTGGCCGTGATCGGTCACAATGATTGGCTCGCCAGTCGTTTCAACCTGACGAAAATACTCGAGAGCCTTTGCCTTGAACTTCGATTTCGACACCTGCGCGGTCATGCGCCACCTCAATGAACAAAATTGCCGTTCACCATATAGGGTCAGATGTGACCACGGCCAATGACCATAGTCACAAAAATCGCTTCGGCTTTAGCCGGCCCTCGTTCCCGCGTCTGCGCGCCCCTCACCTGCCTGCCGCCATCCAAACTGGTAACTCAGCCGAGGCTCGCCCTCAGGAAAGCCATCACCGCGGCGGTCAACGCATCGCCTTCGGTGCCGAAGTCGCGATTGATCGACATGTGCGAATAGGCGCTGCCATCGAACAGCGTGACCCTGGTTCCGGTGGCGCCCAGACGCCCGGCAAAGGCCTGCGCGTCCGCCGCGCGGGTTTTCGCCCGCGAATAGGCGATGAACGTCGGCGGATGCTTGCGGCCGTCGACATAGGTGACCGGCGACAGCGCCCGCCACTGCGCCGGATCGGGAAAGGCGCGGGCATAGACCCCTGCCATGCCGCCGCTCCTGGCCAACGCCTCCAGATCGTAGGCCCTGGTATCGTCGAGGACCAGCGCCGCGACGCCGGGCAGGCCGCCGCGCAGGCCGGTCAGCGCGACGAGATGGCAGCCGGCCGAATGGCCCATCGCGACGATCCGGTCCGGATCGCCGCCATGGCTGGCGATGTTGGCGCGGACGTAGCGATACGCCAGTTCGACATCGGCGGCCTGGGTGGCGACGTCGGCTTCAGGCAGCATCCGGTAGTCGATCGAGACGAAGCAGAAGCCATTGTCGAGCAGGAATTNAGGAATTGCGGCTTGGAGTTGACGTTGTTGCGGTTGCCGACCCGCCAGGCGCCGCCATGGACGAAAAAGACGACCGGCAGGCCGCTTGCGCCATCGCGGGAATAAATGTCGAGCTTGGCCGGCCCATAGTCGAAGGTTTCGGATGATGGCGGACGCAGCTGCAATGCCGCTGCAGCCTGACCCGGCAGCAGCGCCGCCATCGACACCAGAAGCAGGGTTCGCCGATCGATTGTCATAGACTCCTGACTGCCCACGGCTGCCATAAGGCGTGCACTGTCATTCGCCAAGCATCGCCGGCTTGATCCTCAGCCGCGCGATCCGATTCTTGTCGCGTTTCATGACGACGAAGCGCTTGCCGTGAAACGTAAAGGCCTGCTTTTCGTCCGGAATCGACTGCGCCTCGTGGATGACAAGGCCGGCAATGGTGGTGGCTTCCTCGTCCGGCAGGTTCCAGTCGAGCGCCCGGTTGAGGTCGCGGATCGACACCGTGCCGTCGACGACGACGGAGCCGTCGGCTTCCTGCTTGACGCCCTGGATGTCGATGTCGTGCTCGTCGGCGATCTCGCCGACGATCTCCTCGATGATGTCCTCCAGCGTCACCAGTCCCTCGACCTCGCCATATTCGTCGACGACGATGGCGAAATGCGCCTTGCGGCGCAGGAAGGCGTTGAGCTGCTCCTGCAGCGTCGTGGTGTCGGGCACGAACCACGGCCGCGACGCGATCTTCATCACGTCGATCCTGGAGAAATCATTGCCGACCTCGTTCAGCGCGCGCAGCAGGTCCTTCGCGTGCAGCACGCCGACGATGTTGTCGAGCGAGCCCTTCCACAGCGGCATGCGGGTATGCGGGCTCTGCAGGATCTCGCGCACCACCGCTTCCGGCGGGTCGTCGGCGTTGACCGAGCGCATATTGGTGCGGTGGACCATCACGTCCGACACTTCGAGCTCCTCAAGGTCGAACAGGCCGCCAATGCGGGCACGATCCTCGCGCACCACCTGGCCGTCGCGGCGGAAATCGTCGACGGCGCCACGCAATTCCTCATGCGTCGAGCGCTGCGGCTCGATACGCTGCAGCTCGTAGCCGAAGGCGGCGAACAGGTGCCGACGCAAGACGAAGCCCAGCAGGCCGAGGCCGGCAAGCGCGGCAGCCGCGATCCAGCCGGCCTGGCTCATCCCGGATGGTTCTCCCCGAGGAACGCCAGCACTTCCGAGGCCGGCACATCCCTGGCGATGAAGGCCTGGCCGATGCCGCGCGTCAGGATGAAGGTCAGCGCGCCGCGCGACACCTTTTTGTCCTGGGTGATGAAGGAGAACAGCTTTTCGGCGTCAGGCAATTCGCCTGGAATGTCGGCCATGCGCCACGGCAGGCCGACGGCGCGAAGGTGCGCCTCGACGCGCGCCGCATCGTCGGGGCTCGCCAAATTGAGCCTTGAAGAAAAACGGTGCGCCAGCGCCATGCCGATGGCAACGCCCTCGCCATGCACCAGCCGCGTGCCGTCATAGCCGGTCGCCGCCTCGAGCGCGTGACCGAAGGTGTGGCCGAGATTGAGCAGCGCACGGTCGCCGGTCTCGAATTCGTCGCGTGCAACGACGTCGGCCTTGGCGCGACAGGCCTCGGCAATCGCTTTTGCCCGCTCCGGCCCGCCGGCAAACACGCGAGACCAGTTTTCCTCCAGCCAGGCGAAGAACTCCGGCCGGTCGATCAGCCCGTATTTGGCCAGTTCGGCATAGCCGGCGCGAAACTCGCGGATCGGCAGCGTGTCGAGCACTTCGATGTCGGCAAGCACCAGCTTCGGCTGGTGGAACACGCCGACCAGGTTCTTGCCGCGCTTGCTGTTGATGCCGGTCTTGCCGCCGACGGAGGAATCGACCTGCGCCAGCAGCGAGGTCGGAATCTGCACGAAGTTCATGCCGCGCCGCGCGATGCCGGCGGCAAGGCCGGCGAGATCGCCGATGACGCCGCCGCCGAGCGCGATGACGACGTCGCCACGCTCCAGCTTGGCGGCCAGCACGCCGTCGACCACCTCTTCCAGATGCGCAAAGCTCTTGGTCTTTTCGCCGGGCGGCAGCGTGATGACGGCATGTTGGATGCCACCGCTTGCCAGGCCGGCCGCAAGCGTTGCGAGATGCGCGGCCGCGACGTTTTCGTCGGTGACGACCGCCGCCCGCGTGCCCGGCAGACGGTGCGCAATTTCGGCGCCGGCGCGTGACAGCAGGCCGGGGCCGATCAAAATGTCGTAGGTACGGTCGCCAAGCCCGACTTCGACAGAGACCGTTGCATCAGCGCTCACGACCGCACCTCGTCAATGTCGGCAACGCCGAGATGGCCGCGCAGCGCGTCCACCACTTCGGCCGCAATGATCTCCTTGCGGTCGTCGCGGGTCGGCACGATGACATCGGCCGCGGCGTAAACCGGGTAGCGTTCCGCCATCAGCCGTTCCAGCACGGCCCGGGGATCGGCGCTTTTCAGCAGCGGCCGGTTCTGCTTCTTGGAAACGCGCTCCATCAACAGGTCGATCTCGGCCTTCAGCCAGACCGAAACGCCATGGCTGGCGATCGCCTCGCGCGTCTGCGCATTCATGAACGCGCCGCCGCCGGTCGACAGCACCTGGGGCCCGTGCTCCAGCACGCGCAGGATGACGCGCTGCTCCAGTGCCCGGAACTCCGCCTCGCCATAGCGCTCGAACAGGTCCGGGACGCTCATGCGCGAAACACTTTCGATCTCCTGGTCGCTGTCGATAAAGGGTAGCGCCAGCATCGCCGCCACCTTGCGGCCGATCGCCGTCTTGCCGGCGCCCATCAGCCCGACAAAGACGATGGAACGGTCGCCCAGCCGGCCGAGCAGCGCGGCATGGCTCTCGCCCGGAGGGTTTGCTGGTAACGCGTTCATGTTTCTAGGGCCTCTTTGCCGGCGTATCGACATCAAAAGCCTGTTTGCGTCAAGCGTGGCGCGCCCGGGACCTGTTATCGGCTTCACCCTTGAATTGGTGGGATTGGCGTCTCATAAGGGCACAGGGTTGGAAATGCAGAACAAGACGACGGGCGAAAATTAATGCCGACACTGTTTCGCTTTGTCGTGACGCTCGTGATTCTGGCCGGCATTGTCTACGGCGCGATGTTCGCCCTGGTCATGTTCGTCGAGCCGAGAAAGGCGGAAATGAGCGTGCGTATCCCTCCGGAAAAGCTCAATCCAAAAAAATGAACAGCGCCGCCCGCATCGAAGCCTTCCTCGAGATGATGAGCGCCGAGCGCGGCGCTGCCGAAAACACGCTTTCCTCCTATCGCCGCGACCTCGAGGACGCTTCCGCCGGGATCGGCGGCGGGCTCGCCGCTGCCACCAGCGCCGACATCCGTGCCTATCTCGACGACATCGCCGCGCGCGGCTTTGCCGCCACCTCGCAGGCGCGCAAATTGTCGGCAATCCGTCAGTTCTTCAAGTTCCTCTACGCCGAAGGCCTGCGCGGCGACGATCCGACCGGCACGCTGGACAGCCCGAAGAAAGGCCGGCCGCTGCCGAAGACGATGAGCGAGGCCGATACCGGCCGGCTGCTCGACCGCGCCACGCAGGAGGCGATCGACCCCTCGCTCAACGACGACGACAGCCTGGCGGCGCTGCGCCTGCACGCACTGGTCGAGGTCCTCTACGCCACCGGCCTGCGGGTTTCGGAGTTGGTCAGCCTGCCGGTGACGGTGGCGCAGCGCGACGACCGCTTCTTCATGGTGCGCGGCAAGGGCAACAAGGAACGCATGGTGCCGCTGTCGGCCAAGGCGCGCACGGCGATGCGGACCTGGCTTGCCGCACGGGCGGCGGTGCCGGCTCTTGCCGACAGCCCGTTCCTGTTTCCGGCCGCCTCCGAAAACGGCTATCTCTCGAGACAGGTCTTTGCCCGCGAGCTGAAAGGGCTTGCCGCGCGAGCCGGCATTGCCGCGGCGAAGATATCGCCGCATGTGCTGCGCCATGCTTTCGCCAGCCATCTGCTGCAGAACGGCGCCGATCTCAGGGCCGTGCAGCAGCTGCTCGGCCATGCCGATATTTCAACGACGCAGATCTACACCCATGTACTGGAGGAGCGGCTGGTGCGTCTGGTCAACGATCATCATCCGCTTGCCGACTAGGCGTCATGTCGCTATGTGAGAACGACGTTCCACCGCGCCCAGCCTGCATTTTCGGGCTTGCGTCAGTCATTGCCTTCCGACTTGCCGGTTCGCCCAAGAATGTACAATTACCTCGATTTCGAAAAGCCTGTGCAGGATCTCGAAGGCAAGATCCTCGAGCTGAAGAAGCTTGCCGAGAACGGTGAGGCGGTCGACGTCGGCGATGAGATCGCCCGTCTCGAGAAGCGCTCACGCGATGCGCTGCGCGACGCCTATAAGGCGCTAACGCCATGGCAGAAGGTGCAGGTGGCGCGCCATCCGGACAGGCCGCATTGCATCGACTACATCAAGGGCCTGCTTACCGATTTCACGCCGCTCGCCGGCGACCGCAATTTCGGCGAGGACCAGGCGATCGTCGGCGGCTTCGCCCGCTTCCGTGGCGAGCCGGTGGCGATCATCGGCCAGGAAAAAGGTTCCGACACGGCAAGCCGGCTGAAGCATAATTTCGGCTCGGTGCGGCCGGAGGGCTACCGCAAGGCGGTGCGGCTGATGGAACTCGCCGACCGCTTCCAAATCCCGCTGCTGACGCTGGTCGACACTGCCGGCGCCTATCCCGGCGTCAACGCCGAAGAGCGCGGCCAGGCGGAAGCCATCGCCCGCTCGACCTCAGCCTGCCTTGGCCTGAAGGTGCCGTCGATCTCGGTGGTGATCGGCGAAGGCGGCTCCGGCGGCGCCATAGCGATCGCCACCGCCAACCGCGTCTACATGCTCGAACACGCCATCTACTCGGTGATATCGCCGGAGGGCGCCGCCTCGATCCTGTGGCGCGACACCACCCGGTCCAGGGATGCTGCGACCAACATGAAGATCACGGCGCAGGATCTGCTGGAGCTGAAGATCATCGACGCCATCGTCGCCGAACCGCTCGGCGGTGCCCATCGCGCCCCCGAAACGGTGATTGCCGCCACCGGCGACCTCATCGCCAGGACGATGAAGGAATTTTCCGGCGCCAACACCGACTTCCGCGAGCATCGCCGCGAGAAATACCTGGCGATGGGCCGCAATCTGTAGCCAACGCAGGTGCGCGGCCTGAAATGTGACGGCGTGGAGCAATTTCGCCACAAAAATGCCGCTGCGTTCGTCACAGTGAGCTTGCCGTAGGGGACGCGCCAATTTCGTTTGGGGCAAGAGGGCTGCTTGGCGCAAGGTCGCTTGCGGTAAGGAATTTTCAAGGTTAACGGGCTTAAGGTCCGTCAGTGGTCAGTTTAGCAGCCGCGGCATCCGCGGCGCAGAGATGAAGACGATAGCCATATCCATGTTTGCCAAGCTTGCCCGCACCGGAGTTCTGATCGCTGCGATCGGCGTCGCCGGCTGCAATGATGCTTCGATGAAGGATTTTGCACCGCAGGCCAACAAGCCGCTGCCGGACAAGATCCTGGCCGAGATGAGGGCCAAGGGCATGGTCCGCACCTCTTCGCTGATGGCCCGCATCTTCAAGGAAGAAGGCAAGCTCGAAATCTGGAAGGCCAAGACCAACGGCCGCTACGACCTGGTCGCCAGCTACGACATCTGCAAATGGTCGGGCAAGCTCGGGCCGAAGTTCACCGAAGGCGACCGCCAAGCGCCGGAAGGCTTTTACACGGTCCGCCCGGCGCAGATGAACCCGCGGTCGAATTATCACCTGTCCTTCAACATCGGCTACCCGAACGCCTATGACCGCGCCAATGGCCGCACTGGTTCCAACCTGATGGTCCATGGCGCCTGCTCGTCGTCGGGCTGCTATTCGATGACCGACGCGCAGATCGAGCAGATCTACGCTTTCGGTCGTGACGCCTTCCAGGGCGGCCAGACCGAGTTCCAGATCCAGGCTTTTCCGTTCCGCATGACTGCAGCCAACATGGCGCGCTACCGCAACGACCCGAACTACGAATTCTGGAAGATGCTGAGGGTCGGCTACGACAATTTCGAAGTCACCAAGGTGCCGCCGAAAGTAGACGTCTGCGAGAAGCGCTACGTCTTCAACCAGGTTGCGGCCGACGGCTCGACCTTTAATCCGACCGGCGCTTGCCCGGCGACCACCCAGCCCGATTCACTGAAGAGCGCCATCAACGCCTATCAAAGCACCTATGAGGCGGCCTTCAACGGCGCCGTCAAGGCCAGCGTGCCGGCACCCAAGCCGACCATCGCCGGGATCAAGGAAGCCAGCATCGTTTCCGACTGGTCGAAACGGCGGGCCCGCGGCGAACGCGTGCCGATCGAGCCGCCGTCGCTCAACCCAGACGGCACGGTGACCGAGACGGCGCGCATGGGCCGCGTCGATTCGCCGGCCGGCCGCAAGATGGCGGCACTCGACGCCGAAAAGGCCGCCAAGCAGAAGGCCGAGGAACAAAGGCTAGCCGCCATTGAAGCGGCCAAGGCCGCCAAAGAGGCAGCCAAGGCGCAGGCGCTGGCCGAGAAGGAAGCGGCCAAGGCGCAGGCACTGGCTGAAAAGGAAGCTGCCAAGACCGCCGCCGAGATGCCTGTCGCCACCGCCACTGTAGCGCCATCGGAGGCCGCCCCGGCAGTCGAAACGCAGGCTGCGGACGCCGAAAGCACGGCGACAAGGTTGAAGAAAAAGCTGCTCGGCATGTTTGGCGGCTGAGCTTCATGCTTGAACAAGAAGATGGGGGCCAAGGAGACAGGCCCTCAACCAGCCCCGCCGCCGTCTACGACCTCAAAGGT
Source organism: Mesorhizobium sp. LSHC420B00 (assembly GCF_000503055.1). GTDB lineage: Bacteria > Pseudomonadota > Alphaproteobacteria > Rhizobiales > Rhizobiaceae > Mesorhizobium. The sequence continues at coordinate 106,491 of NZ_AYVY01000021.1, forward strand.
CTGAACTGCCCGTTGCCCGCGCTCAAGGCCAAAAAGCGCTTGGCCGCAATGCAGCCGGGTAGCCGCCTCTGGCTCGAAACCACCGACCCCCTCGCCGTCATCGACATCCCCGCCTTCTGCGCCGAGAGCGGCCATCGGCTGATCGAAACGGCGGCAATATCGGGCGGCCACCGCTTCCTGGTCGAGCGCGGCGGCGGCCGAGCCTGGACTTAGCTCGTTCTGCTGACGGTGCGCTGCCCCTCATCTGCCTGCCGGCATCTTCTCCCCGTATAGTGACGGGGAGAAGGGGCTGGCCGCAACTTTGGCGCTCTTTCTGCGGCGCTGGAGATTGGCGAAATCGTCGACGAGAGCGTCCTTCTTGAGAAGATGCCGGCAGGCAGATGAGGGGCAGCGCGGCGTTCGACTTAAAACTGATGAAAGCCTCTACCGCCCGGCAATAGCCAGCGGGTTGCTTTCCAGTGCCGCGCGGTCCGGCGTGTCGATCGACGGCCGGTTGGTGAAGGCGGCGAACAGCCGGCGGACATAGTCTTCCGGCATGTCGAGCGTGATCAGCACCAGCCTGGTGCCGCGCTGGCCGTCCGGCCAGGCCGGCAGTTGCACCGGCGGATGCAGGATCTTCTGCACGCCATGAATAACCAGCGGCCGCGACGGATCTTCTGCAAGCTCGATGACGCCTTTCATCCGCAACAGGCGCTCGCCATGCGCCGAGCGCAACAGATCGAGGAACATCTCGATTGCCGAAAACGGCACCGGCCCGTCATGAACCAGCGAATACGCGCGGATGCGGGAATCGTGCCTGTGGCCATGGTCATGGTGACCGTGGTCGGCATGACCATGACCGCTGTGGTCATGGCTGCCAACATCATGGTCGTGGCCGGCTTCTTCGCCGAGCCAACGCTGCACATCGACGGATTTGGTGGCCGGATTGTAGAGGCCGCAATCGAACAGGGTCGCCGCGCTTGCCTGGCTCGCGTCGAGCACCACGGCGCCCGGGTTGATCTGCCTGAGCCGCGCCCGCAACGCCTCCGCGTCGCCTGCATCCGTAGCCAGGTCGGCCTTGCTGAGCACGATGCGATCGGCGACGGCCACCTGCTTCACCGCCTCGACATGGGCATCGAGCGTCGCATTGCCGTTGATGGCGTCAACCAGGGTGATGACGCCGTCGAGCCGGAAGGCCTGGACCAGGGCCGGGTGTGCCATGATCGACTGCAGCACAGGGGCGGGATCGGCGAGCCCGGTGGTCTCGACGACGACGCGGGCAAGCCGGTCGATGCGGCCGGTCTGCAGCCGGTCGACGAGATCGGCCAGCGTGTCGACCAGCTCGCCGCGCACCGTGCAACAGAGGCAGCCATCGGAAAGCTGGATGATGCCGTCGGACGCCTGCTCGACCAGAAGATGGTCGATCGCCACTTCGCCGAACTCGTTGATGATGACGGCGGTGTCGGCGAGCGCGGGATCCCGGAGCAGCCGGTTGAGCAGCGTCGTCTTGCCGGCGCCGAGAAAGCCGGTGAGCACCGAAACGGGGATCGGGAAGCCGGCCATACGGCTAGTTCAGCGCCTTGGCCGGCCGTTGGACCTGCGCGGCGGTGGTGGACCCGGCCACGGCCGGCTCGGCGCCGGCCGGCGGCGCCCGGTCC
>NZ_AYVY01000022.1 GCF_000503055.1 Mesorhizobium sp. LSHC420B00
CCGCGCCATGGCGATCGAACCGGCCGTGCTTTTGCTCGACGAGCCGTTCGGCGCGCTCGATGCCCAGGTGCGCCGCGAACTGCGCCGCTGGCTGCGCGACATCCACGACGCCACCGGCCACACCACGGTCTTCGTCACCCATGACCAGGAAGAGGCGCTGGAGCTTGCCGACCGCGTCGTGGTGATGAGCCAGGGCCGCATCGAGCAGGTTGGCACCGCCGACGAGATCTACGACACGCCGAACTCGCCCTTCGTCTATGGCTTCATCGGCGAATCGAGCTCGATCCCGGTCAAGGTCGAGGACGGCCAGGTCTGGATCGCCGACCGGCCGATCGGGCTTTCCGCGCCGCACGCACCGCAAGGTGAAGCGACGCTGTTCTTCCGCCCGCACGACGTCGATCTGGTGGAAGAATGCAACGGCTGCATCGCCGGCACGGTTGTCGCCAGCCGCCGCGTCGCCGGCACCAGGCGGGTCGAGCTCGAAATCGGCGGCGAACGCCAGCGGGTCGAGATCGAGTTGCCAGTCGACCATCCGGCGGCGCAGAAAAGCCGGGTGGCTTTCAGGCCGCGGCGCTGGAAGCTTTTTCCGGCTGCTTGATCCTCTTTTAGGCGCTACACCAGCCAGTTCTCGACCTTCAGGCCTTTGATCCGGTTGAACTCGCCGGTGTTGGCGGTCACCAGGGTAGTTCCCAGTGCATAGGCGTGGGCAGCAATAAAAAGGTCGTTTTGGCCGATGGTCTGGCCCCTGCCTTCCAGCTCTGCGCGAATCGCGCCGTACTCGGCATCTACCGGCACATCGAGCGGCAAGACAGGAATCTCAGCCAGCAATTCCTCGACCTTCTTGAGCAACTTGGCCGACTCTTTCCTGGCGCAGCCATATCGCAGTTCCGAGGCGACCACGATGCTGGTACACACGGCGGCGTCTCCCACGCGCAGGGCGGCGGCGGCGGCTTTCCCGGCCGGATTTCGGATCATGTCGCTGATAATGTTCGTGTCCAGCATGAACCGCATCAAAAAAATTCCTCGGATTTGACAGGCATATCCTCGACTTCGGGAAAGTCCTCCTCGGAACCGGGGGGCGGCTCTTTCGCCCATTGCGCGAGCAGCGCCGTGAGGCCGGGTTTGCGAACCGGCTCGATGATCAGGCGGTCGCCTTCACGACTGATCAAGACCTTTTCGCCGGGAAGTTCGAACTCGACAGGAATGCGCACCGCCTGACTGCGATTGTTACGAAACAGCTTCGCCTCTTTCGGCGGGGTTGTTGAATGGCGGCGTTGAGGCATGACGATAGCTCCTTGTATATACCATTTGTATATGCCAGACCGCGCGGCGATGCAATCGCCATCGCGTTGGCCGGCCGGGAACCATCGTGCACGCCGACGGCATCGGCACCGCTGCCAAGCTGCCCGGAAGACTCTGCCTGAAAGAAAAAACTAGAAATCCTCCACAGCGGGAATATTTCTTCTATCGACAACGTGGAGCGGCCGCTCTGCCTGCCTCGTCGCGCACAATGCCTTGCCGCTATAGTCCGGCAATAAGCGCACGCATTGGAGCCTTGTTTTCATGAAGCGATTTTTGCTTGGCGTCGCCACATTGGCCGGCCTGTTCCTCGCATCCTCCCAAGCCTGGTCGGCCGACAAATTGCTGAACGCTTCTTACGATGTCGGCCGCGAGCTGTTTGCGCAGGTCAACAAGGCGTTCGTCGCCGGCCACCCAGGCGTCACCATCGATCAGTCGCATGCCGGGACGTCTGCGCAGGCACGTGCCATCGCCGAGGGCCTCGGCGCCGATGTGGTCACCTTCAACCAGGTCCTCGACATCGACTTCCTGGTCAGGAAGGGTCTCATCTCCGCGGATTGGCAGAAAGATTTTCCCGACAACGCCTCGCCCTTCTATTCGCTGCCCTCCTTCCTGGTGCGCGCCGGCAATCCGAAGCACATCAAGGATTGGAACGATCTCGTGCGCGACGACGTCCAGGTGATCTTCCCCAATCCGAAAACCTCCGGCAATGCCCGGTACACCTACCTTGCGGCCACCGCCTACGCCAAGGAAGCCTTCAAGGGCGACGACGCCAAGGTGAAGGAATTCGTCACCAAGCTGTTCAACAACGTACCGATCTTCGACAGCGGCGGACGCGCCGCGACCACCACTTTCGTGCAGCGCGAGATCGGCGACGTGCTGATCACCTTTGAGTCGGAAACGCGCGGCGTCCGCAAGGAGTATGGCGAGGACAAATTCGAGCAGGTGACGCCCTCGGTCAGCCTTTTGGCCGAGTTTCCGGTGGCGATCGTCGACACGATCGCCGACGAGCATGGCACGCGCGACCTCGCCAAGACCTATCTCGACTTCCTTTATACGCTGGAGGGCCAGGACATCGCCGCCCGCAACGGCCTGCGGACCCGCGACGCGACGGTCGCCGCCAAGTACAAGGCTGAGTTTCCCGATGTCCGCCTATTGACGGTGGAGGATGTCTTCGGCGGCTGGGCCAAGGTCCAGGCCGAGCATTTCGCCGCTGGCGGCCTGCTCGACCAGACTTACGGCAGCCGCTGACGTCTGCAACCTCGTGAACTGATTGAAAGCGGGCGTTTGCCGGCTTTCTTCATTTGCTCGCCGAAAACGTGGCCTCCGCCCGTTCCGGACGCCCGCCCTCCAAAACGTTACGAAGAATCAACGCGTTTGCGCGCAATATGTCTTCGGGCGGCCTGTCTGCGCGAACGGCATCGCACGGCCAAACCGTCATTATTTGCACACAAACAGCCGCCAGATGCGGGTGGTTGGGGCTTAATGGGTTGACTCGGGCATGCTTACCAAAAAAGGCAAATACGGCCTCAAGGCTCTCGTGCATCTGTCCGGCCTGCCGGTCGGCCAGCTCGCATTCGTCAACGACATTGCGGTCGCCAACAACATCCCCAAGAAATTCCTGGATGCCATCCTGGGCGAGTTGCGCAATGCCGGCTTCGTCCAGAGCCGCAAGGGCAAGGAAGGCGGTTACCGCCTCGCCCGTCCCGCTTCCGAAATCAAGATCGGCCATGTCGTGCGTGTCCTCGACGGGCCGCTGGCGCCGATCCCTTGCGCCAGCCGCACACAATACCAGCGCTGCGAGGATTGCGACGAGGCGACCTGCCAGGTCCGGCACATGATGCTGGAGGTGCGTCAGGCGATCGCAGAGGTGCTGGACAACCGCAGCCTCGCCGCCATGCGCGACGCCGACAATGACGATTTCCCGGTCGAGCTGACGTCGCAGATTTAAATCTAGCATCAGGCCGGGCGCTTCACCGCCCCTAGCGGCGAGCGTGCCACTACCGGCGTCGACTGGATGATCGCCGTATTGGTCATCGCATGGGGAATGATCCGGTCGATCACCCGCTCGAGCTCGGCGACCGAGCCGACATGCGCCAAAGCGATGAAACAGTCTTCGCCGGTCACCCTGTCGCATTGGGCGATTTCCGGTAGGTCGCGGATGATTTCGGCCACGACAGCGAGTTGCCCCGGCACCGGCCTGATGCGCAGCCATGCCGACAGCTTCATGCCGAGCGCCGCCGGACTGATACGCACCGTATAGGCCTCGATCACACCGCTTTCCTGCAGCCGCTTGATGCGCTCGGCCACGCTCGGCGCCGACAGGCCGACCGATCGCGCCAGTTCGGCGGTGCTGGTGCGCGCATCCTCTTCCAGCAGGCGCAGGATTTTCAGATCCGCCGGGTCCAGATCGGTATTTTCATTTCGAAGGCGTTTCAGCGCAATGCTCCTTGCTTTCGGAAAGGAAATGGCCGCAATGCCCGGCCATCATCCATATCAATGGCAAAAATCGCCTGCGATACTGATCCCATGCAAGATCGGACGCAAGCCCCCGCAGCAAGTCCGGCACTCGCCGGCCCCGCCTTTACCTTGGCAAACGCGGTCCCGCCGCATCTCTGGTTCGGCGTCAGCGCCGTGTTCCACTATCTCGGACCGGCCTTGGCGGTGCTGCTGTTCCCGCATGTCGGCGTGCTGGGCATGGCTTGGCTGCGCATCGCCACCGCGGCACTCGTCTTTGCCCCATTGACCCGGCCATGGGCGGTCTTCGCCCGCGCCGATCGCTCGACGCGGTTGTTGCTTGTGGCTTTCGGCGTCTGCCTTGGGGTGATGAATTGCTCGTTTTACCTGGCGCTCGACCGGCTGCCGATCTCGCTGGTGGCGGCGATCGAATTCGTCGGCACCATCGGCGTTGCGCTTGTTGGCCTCAGAAGCCCGCGCAATCTCGCCGCCCTCGCAATCGCTGTCGCCGGCACCCTGTTGCTGATCGACGTCAAATGGTCGAGCGATCCCGTCGGCCTGTTCTGGGCCTTCCTCAACGGCACGCTGTTCGTTGGCTACATCGTGCTCGGCCACCGTATCGCGCGCGGCGGCGCCGGCGATGGCATCGCCGGGCTGGGTGCCGCCATGGCGGTCGCCCTTCTCGTCGTTCTGCCGATCGGTTTCGCCGATGCTCTGCCGGCTTTCTCGGCGCCGCCGCTGCTGTTTGCGGCGGTCGGCGTCGGCATCTGCTCGTCGGTCATTCCCTATATTTGCGACCAGCTTGCCATGTCGCGGCTGCCGCGCTCCAGCTTCGCGCTGATGCTGTCTTTGCTGCCGGTCACCGCGACGTTGATCGGCGTCATTGTGCTGCGGCAGGTGCCAAGCCTCACCGACTGCATCAGCATCGCGCTGGTGGTGGCCGGCGTCGCCCTTCACAAACCGGCGCCGGCGCCCACCTGATCAGGCCAGCTTCTCCTTGAGGAAAGCGATCGTCCGGCCCCAGGCGAGGTCAGCCGCCTTCTTGTCGTAGCGGGCCGCCGACGTGTCGTTGTTGAAGGCATGGTTGGCGCCTTCATAGACATAGACCGAGTATTCGACATGAGCCGCGTCGAGTGCCTTCTTGAAGGCATCGATGCCGGCATTGGTGCGGGTGTCGAGCCCGGCATAATGCAGCATGAGCGCGGCCTTGATCTTCGGCACGTCCTCGGCCTTTGGCTGCATGCCGTAATAGGCGACGGCCGCGGCGAGGTCCGGCGCGTTGACGGCCAGCATGTTCACCGTGCCGCCGCCCCAGCAGAAGCCGACGGCGCCGACCTTGCCGTTGCCGTCCTTGTAGCCTTTGAGGTAGGTGACGGTTGCCACGGCATTGGCGGCGACCTGTGCTGGATCGAGCTGGGAAAACAGGTCACGTGCCCTGTTTTCATCGTCCGGCGTGCCGCCGAGCGGTGTCATGAAGTCCGGCGCAAGCGCTACGAACCCTTCCAGCGCCACGCGCCGCGCCACATCGCGAATATGCGGGTTGAGCCCCCTGTTCTCGTGCACCACGATGACGGTGCCAAGCTTGCCGGTCTGGTCCGCCGGCTTGACCAGATAGCCCTTCATCTCGCCGCCCCTGCCGGGATAGCTGATGTCCTCGCCTTTCACACGCGGATCGTCTTCGGCGACGATTGCCGCCTGGGCCGAATTCGCCGCCAGCAGCGGCGCGATCGCGGCCGCTGCCGCACCCGATCCGGCAAGCCTGGTCAACTGCTCCATGAAGCGCCGCCGGTCGAGCGTCAGGTGCGTGTATTCGTCATAGGCATCGATCATCGCCTGGGTAATGACAGGCTCGGCGGCAGTGGGTCCGGCAGGTATTGTCATGGCGCGCTCCTCGTCGGCGCCCCCCGCGGCAACATAGAGCCGAAGCTTGCCTGGTCCAGTCACGGCTGAGTGAGGCTGCCATACGTCCCTGCACGAGGGCCGTGATGCCGCGCGCCCCACTGTCGTTAAATTTTGGTCCTTTGTGGCAATGCTAAATGCACGCACCACCATATAAAACAAACTTACCAGGCTAGGCCTCGCTCGCGCCATTTGGTGAGGAAAGAATGCCTGATTGACGACGAAGGAATTACGCCCATGACCTTTCCCTCCCCGCTTCTGGCAAGTGGGTTCGCCCTCGCCGCTATGGCTTTGCTGGCGCTGCGGTTCACTGCCTTCACCGCCTTCAAACGATCGTTGATCAAAATCCGCGTCAACCGGCACCCGGCCGCAAACACCAAAGCCTGAGGAAAGGTCATGGACGTTCAGGACATCATCAACACCGTCTCCCAGAAATCCGGTCTCAACCAGGCTTTGACGGAAAAGATCGCCGGCACGATTTTCTCGGTGCTCGAACACGAGGCGGAAGGCACGACTCTGTCCAGCTTCTTTGCCAAAATCCCGGGAGCCGACGCCCTGGCCAAGCAATATGATGTCATGGCTCCCGGCGCAGCTTCCGGTGGTGGCCTCCTGTCCTCGCTGGAGGGCGCGCTCGGCGGCGCTCTCGGCGAAAAGACCGGCGCGTTGATCAACGGCGTCGCCATACTCAAGGCATCAGGCCTTACGCTCGCACAGATCAGCCAGGCCGGCACGATGCTGGTCCAGCAGGCCGAGGCAGCCGCCGGCCCGCAGCTGACCAGTGAGGTACTTGCATCGGTACCCGACCTGAAAGGGCATCTCGGGCTCTGAAGGAACTTCTCTATTTCGGCAGCGTATAAGCCATCACATAGTCGCCCGGCTTGGTACCGACCGAGCCGTGGCCGCCGGCAACGATGACGACGAACTGGCGTCCGTCGGCTACCGTGTAGGTCATCGGTGTCGACTGCCCGCCCGCCGGCAGCCGCGCCTGCCAGAGCTGTTTGCCGGTCGTCAGGTCATAGGCGCGCACATAGTCATCGACTGCCGCACCGAGGAAGGCGACGCCGCCGGCAGTGATCATCGGCCCGCCAATGCCGGGCACGCCGACCTTGAACGGCAGCGGCAGCGGCGTCATGTCGTAGACGGTGCCGTTGCGATGCTTGTAGACGATCTTGCCGGTCCGAAGGTCGGCACCCGCCACATAGCCCCAGGGCGGCGCCTGGCAGGGAATGCCGAGCGGCGACAGGAACGGCTTCAATATCACTGCGTAAGGCGCACCGTCATTGCGGTTCAGGCCCTGTTCGCTGCCCTTGGTGTCGCCTGGCGGCGGCACGTCGGCGCGCGGCACCAGCTTGGAGATGAACGCCAGGTATGTCGGCATGCCGAACATCACCTGCCGGACCGGATCGACTGCCACGCCGCCCCAGTTGAAGGTGCCGAAATTGCCGGGGTAGATCAGCGAGCCCTGCAGCGACGGCGGCGTGTAGCGGCCCTCATAGCGCAACTTCCGGAGCTCGATCCGGCAGGCCAGCTGGTCGAACATGGTGATGCCCCACATATCCGCGCCGGTCAGCGGTTTCGGACTGAAGCTGAGATCCGAGACCGGCTGCGTCGGCGAGGTATGGTCGCCTTCGATCGCGCCGCCCGGCGCCGGCACTTCCTTGACCGGAACGATCGGCTCGCCGCTGCGCCGGTCGAGCACATAGAGGTCGCCCTGCTTGGTCGGCCCGACCAGCGCCGGCACCACGCCACTTTCCGTGGTGATGTCGACCAGCGTCGGCTGCGCCGGCACGTCCATGTCCCAGAGATCGTGGTGCACGGTCTGCCGCACCCAGCGCAATTGTCCGCTGTTGAGATCGAGCGCGGTGATCGAAGAGGAGAATTTCTCGTCATTGGCGCTGCGTCCGGCACCGAGTTGGTCCGGCGTCTTGTTGCCGAGCGGCACATAAAGCAGCCCGAGCTTCTCGTCGACGCTCGCCGTCGACCACATGTTGGGTGAGTTGTTGGTGTAGGTCTGGTCCGGCGGCAGCGGCGTCGTCTGGTCCGGATTGCCGGAATCCCAATTCCACAACAGCGCGCCGGTGTCGGCATCGTAGGCACGGATGACCCCGGACGGCTCCTGCGTCGAATAATTGTCGTTGACCGCGCCGCCGACGATGATCTTGTTGGCGACGATCAGCGGCGCCGAGGTCGAATAATAATAGCCCGGCTTCGGATATGGCATGTTGGCGAGCAGGTTCAGCGTGCCGCCTTCGGCGAAAGTCGGGCAGACCTGGCCATTCGCCGCATCGAGCGCGATCAGCCGGGCGTCGGATGTCGGCAGGTAGATGCGTGTGGCGCAGGGCTGGCCAGCGGCGACCTTGGCATCGGCATAATAGGACACGCCGCGGCAGGTCTGGTGCTGGCGGTCCTTGTTGAGCTTGACCTGCGGATCGAAGCGCCAGTTCTCCTTGCCGCTCGCGGCATCGATGGCGATGGCGAAATTATGCGGCGTGCAGATGTAGAGCGTGTCGGCGATTTTTAGCGGCGTCACCTGATAGGTCGTCTCGCCGATGTCGTCGGGCCCTTTCACGTCGCCGGTGCGATAGGTCCAGGCCGGCTGCAGATTGGCAACGTTTTCGGCGGTGATCTGGTCGAGCGGCGAATAACGCTGGCCATATTGCGTGCGACCGTAATAGTGCCATTCGCCAGCCGGCACGTTGCCGCCGAGATCGGCCGTCGGCGTCACCTTGTCGGTGTTGAGTTCACCCGCAATATCCTTTGGATCGGTCGTCATCGAATAGCCGGCGACCGCAAGCGAGGCCAGCACGGCGAGGATCAGCGGCGCGCGTCCGTCGGGACCGGTAAGCCCGCGCCGCGCCCATGGCGTCAACAGCCATAGCGCGACAAGCACGATGATGCCGCCGCGCGGGCCGAGCTCCCACCAGTCGAAGCCGACCTCCCAGACCGCCCAGGCGAGCGTGCCGAGCACGATCGCCGCATAGAGCCACAGCGCCGTGGATCTGCGCCTGTAGAGCAGCCAGGCCGCGACAAGGAAAGCTAGACCGACGATGACATAGTACCAGCTGCCCCCCAGCGTCACGAGCCAGATGCCGCCGCCGCCAACTGCCAGGCCGATGAGGAAAAGGATCAGGGAGGTGATGACCACAGCCAAGACGGTGCTCCTTCGACTGGTGCGCTCCGCGACGCGTCCATGGGCAACCCCGCATTGCGTTCCTGCCCCCACGCAACTTTCTCCGGCCCGCCTCCCCTGTCAAGCAAGCTCGGCGTTTTACGGCGCCGGCCTATCGCAAGCCCGGCGTTTTGGTTAGCGGACCCATTCAGATTGTGAGTCTACCGGCTGGACAGAGAACAAAACGGAGACACTTCTGGCCTTTCGCTGCCGAATCACTACATTCGGGGGGAGATGTCCGGCTTTTCGGAAGACATGCCCTTTTTTGACGAACCGAACGCGCGGCCCGTGGCCCCGTCGGGCATTGCCGCGCGCGCCATGGCTGCCCGCAGCAACCAGAACAACGCGCCCGATTATCTCAACGGCCTCAATCCCGAGCAGCGGCTGGCGGTGGAAACCACCGAAGGCCCGGTGCTGGTGCTGGCCGGCGCCGGCACCGGCAAAACGCGCGTCCTGACCACCCGCATCGCCCACATCCTTGCCACCGGCAAGGCTTTCCCCTCGCAGATCCTCGCCGTCACCTTCACCAACAAGGCGGCGCGCGAGATGAAGCAGCGCATCGGCCTGTTGATCGGCGAAGGCAATGTCGAGGGCATGCCGTGGCTCGGCACCTTCCACTCGATTGGAGTGAAGCTGCTGCGCAGACATGCCGAGCTGGCCGGGCTCAAATCCGACTTCACCATTCTCGACACCGATGATGTCGTGCGCCTGATCAAGCAGCTTATCCAGGCCGAAGGGCTGGACGACAAGCGCTGGCCGGCCAAGCAGTTCGCCCAGATGATCGACGGCTGGAAGAACAAGGGCCTTGGCCCCGCCGACATCCCCGAGGGCGATGCCCGTGCCTTCGCCAACGGCAAGGGCCGCGAGCTCTACAAGGCCTACCAGGAGCGGCTGAAAACGCTGAACGCTTGCGACTTCGGCGATCTCCTGTGCCACCCGATCCGCATCTTCCGCGCCAATCCGGACGTGCTGAAGGAATACCACAGGCGCTTCCGCTACATCCTCGTCGACGAGTATCAGGACACCAACACCGCCCAGTACATGTGGCTGCGGCTGCTGGCACAGCGGCCTCAATCCTCCCCCCTTGAGGGGGAGGTGCCCGCGAAGCGGGCGGAGGGGGTTGCCGCAGAAGGCACCGCTAGAGCGTCGAGCACTGCCGCCGGTAGGTCGAGCACTGCCGCACGGACCCCACCCGACCGGGCGTCGCCCGGCCACCCTCCCCTCAAGGGGGAGGGAAGCCCGCACCTGTCCACCGTAAATATCTGCTGCGTCGGCGACGACGACCAGTCGATCTATGGCTGGCGCGGCGCCGAGGTCGACAACATCCTGCGCTTCGACAAGGATTTTCCCGGCGCCACCATCATAAGGCTGGAGCGCAACTATCGCTCGACCGCGCACATCCTCGGCACCGCCTCCCACCTCATCGCGCACAATGAGGGCCGCTTCGGCAAGACGCTGTTCACCGAAAAGATCGCCGAGGACGACGAGAAGGTACATGTCCATGCCGCCTGGGATTCCGAAGAGGAGGCCCGCGCCGTCGGCGAGACCATCGAGGCCTATCAGCGCCAGAAGCACAATCTCAACGACATGGCGATCCTCGTCCGCGCGTCCTTCCAGATGCGCGAATTCGAGGACCGCTTCGTCACGCTCGGCCTCAACTACCGCGTCATCGGCGGCCCGCGCTTCTACGAGCGCCTCGAAATCCGCGATGCGCTGGCCTTCTTCCGCGTCGTCGCACAAGGCGCCGACGACCTCGCCTTCGAGCGCATCGTCAACGTGCCGAAGCGCGGCCTTGGCGAGGCCACCATCCGCCAGATCCACGACACCGCACGGGCGCTGCGCATCCCGATGCTGGAGGCGGCGGCAAAACTCGCCGAAAGCGACGAGCTGAAGCCGAAGCCGCGCGCCGCACTGCGCGAGGTATCGGCCAATTTCGAGCGCTGGCAGAAGGCGCTGGAAACCACGCCGCACACCGAGCTCGCCGAGACCATTCTCGAGGAGAGCGGCTACACCGACATGTGGAAGAACGACCGTTCGATCGAAGCGCCCGGTCGGCTCGAGAACTTAAAAGAACTGATCCGCTCCATGGAGGAGTATGAATCGCTGCGCTCCTTCCTCGAACATGTCGCCTTGGTGATGGACGCCGAGCAGAACGCCGAGCTCGATGCCGTCAACATCATGACGCTGCATTCGGCCAAGGGCCTGGAATTCGAAACCGTGTTCCTGCCCGGCTGGGAGGAAGGCCTGTTCCCGCACCAACGGTCACTGGACGAAGGCGGCCGCTCCGGGCTGGAGGAAGAGCGCCGCCTTGCCTATGTCGGCCTGACCCGCGCCAAGAAGAACCTGCATCTGTGGTTCGTCTCCAACCGCCGCATCCGCGGTCTGTGGCAATCGACCATTCCCTCACGCTTCCTCGAAGAACTGCCGGAAGCCCATGTCGAAGCTTCCGAGAGCGGCAACAGCTACGGCGGTTACGGCAATTCCTACGGCGGCGGCTCGTTCGCCTCCGGTCGCGGCGGCCAAGGGGCAGGCAGGCAGAACCCCTATGGGGCGTCGCGCTTCGACAACATAGGCGGCAATTCCGGCGCCGAGAAATCCGGCGCTTTCTCCAGCACCTATGCGACGCCGGGCTGGCAGCGCGCTCAGGCGAACCGCACCGAGGCGACCGACCGCAATTGGGGCACCCGCTCCGGCCACCAGGTCGAGCGCATCGGCTATGGCGAAACCGACTCCGGCTACGGCGCCGGCCGCACCTCGGTCAAGGGCCGCACCATCGACGGCGAGCTGGTCGCCAAATCCGTCGCCGACACGCCATCCCCCTTCAGCGTCGGCGACCGCGTCTTCCACCAGAAATTCGGCAACGGCAACATTGCCGCCATCGAAGGCAACAAGCTGACCATCGACTTCGACAAGGCCGGCCAGAAACGCGTGCTGGACGGGTTTGTGACGGGGGTTTGAGGTCGCCGGTCACCGATACCGCGCCTGGTTCCACTTGTGGCCGAGCAGCGACAGAATGATGATCAGCCCGTTGAAGAACTGGACATAGAAGCCGCTCAGGCCTGCCGCGACGACGCCGGTCTGGATGAAGGAGACCGTGACCGCGCCGATCGCGCCGCCGACGACGGTGCCGATGCCCCCCCAGGTCGGGGTGCCGCCGACGAACACCGATGCCAGCACCGGCAGGAGATAGCCGTCGCCGGCGGTCGGCCACCAGGTGAAGTTGATCATCACCGAGAACGTGCCGGCGATTGCCGCGCCGATGCCGACGAAGACGAACACTTTTACCCGCACGCGCTTGACGTCGATACCCATCTGCTGGGCGCTGTCGGGATTGTCGCCGACCACCTTGACCTGCGCGCCGAAGCGATGGCGGTTGTAAAGCAGCGCCGACAGCACGACGAAGCCGATGGCCCAGAAGATCTGCACCGGAATGCCGTAAAGCTGGCTGGAGAAGATCTTGTAGGCCCAGCTGTCGGCAAGGCCGGTCAGCGCCGTCGACCTGCCCTCGTTGATGATCTGGATCAGGCCGCGCAGCAGGAAGTTCATGCCGAGCGTGGCGATCAGCGACGACAGCCCGCCATAAACGACCAGGGAGCCGACCAGGAAGCCGAGCAGCATGCCGGTGACCATTGCGGCGGCGATGCCGAGGAACGGGTCGTAGCCGGCCTGCACGACCAGCGCAAACACCCAGGAGGCAAAGCCCATGGTCGCCGGAAACGACAGGTCGATCTCGCCGCAAGTGACGACGAAGACCAGCGGCACCACCACGAACAGCGCCACCGGCAGCGTGGTGAGTACGGAGCTGTAGAGATACCAGGTGGTGAACACGACCGGGTTGGCGATCATGAACACCGCCATCATGACGATGAACACGGCCAACGTGCCGAGCGCAGCGCGGTTGTCGAGGATGAACCCGCGCAGCCAGTTGTCGGACGGGTGTCTCCACTCTTTCCCGGCGGTTTCGCCATGCGTGCCGCCGAGGGGGCTCTGCAGATCGGGTTCCATGGTCTTGCTCATCGTGCCGCCCTCCCCGCATCGCCCGCGTCGTGCAACCCCGGCAATCCGCTGGGGTGGGCGACGTCTTCCATGAAATTGATCAGATCCTCGGCCGATTTGACCTCGCTGCGGTCGGCGGTGAGCGCGACCTTGCCGCGGTCCAGCACCACGAAGCGATCGGCGATATCGAAGACGTGGTGGATGTTGTGGCCGATGAACAGGATCGAGCGACCGCTCGCCCGCACCTGGCGCACGAAGTGGAAGACCTTGGCGGTCTCGGTCAGCGATAGCGCGGTCGTCGGTTCGTCGAGGACTATCAGCTCCGCCTTCTTATAGATGGCCCGCGCGATCGCCACGCCCTGGCGTTCGCCGCCCGAGAGCTGGCCGACGATCGACTGTGGCGTGAACACTTTCGAGGTGAAGCCGATCTCGCGCATCAGCCGGCTCGCCTCCGCAATCTCCTTGTTGACCTTCAGCCAGCCAAGCCAGCTGGTGAGCTCGCGGCCCATGAAGATATTGCGCACGATCGTCTGCTGCACGGCGAGCGCCCGGTCCTGGAACACCGTTTCGATGCCGGCGTCGCGCGAGCGCGCAGGGCTCCATCCGGTCACCGGCTTGCCGCGGACGAGAATCTCACCGCTGGTCGGTTTGACCACGCCGGACAGGATCTTGATCAGCGTCGACTTGCCGGCGCCATTATCGCCGATCAGGCCGACCACCTCGCCGCGATCGACGCTGAGATTGACCCCGCCCAGCGCATAGACCTGGCCATAGGACTTGCTGATGTCGCGCAGTTCGATGATGCGTTCGGCCATGGCGATCCTCGCTTGATTGTCGCGTGCCGGCCTTTTCGCCGGCGGTCCCGCCGGCCGGGCTCGATCCCGGCCGGCGGCTTGGGAGGTCAGCGCAGCGCCTGCTTGGCGAGCTCGGCGACGATCTCGTAATTCTGCGGCGTGACGAAGCCGGCGCCGGTATCGACATTCATCGGCGCAAGGCCGAGCACCACCTGCTGGCAGAGGCTGAGGATCGGCAGATAGCCTTGCAGGAACGGCTGCTGGTCGGCCGTTAGTTGGACCCAGCCGCCCTTAAAGCCCTCGACGATCTGCGGGCTGGTATCGAAGCCGAAGTTGAAGATATCGCCCGGCTTCCTGCCCGCCGCCTGCATGTAAGTCGGGACGTTGCCCAGCATCTGTCCGCCGGGATAGCCGACCGCCTTGACGTCGGGATTGTTGAGCAGTGCCGCGGTGATCACCGGAAGGGCCAGATTGGGGTCGGAAGCCCATTCGCCGCTCGGCGGCGAGGAGAGCTGTATGACCTCGACACCCGCTTCCTTGAGGGCAGCGACAGTGCCGCGTTCTCGCGCGCCGCGGCTCTCGTTCTCGAACGGGCCGATCATGATTGCCTTGTCGCCGGCCTTGAGCCCGGCCAGCTTGACCGCCTCGGCGCCGAGCGCGCGGCCCTGCTGCTCCTGCTGGGCGCCGACATAGCCGCCACCGAACGCCGCCGTGACCGTCGGCACCGGCACGTTCTGGTACATCATCTTGATGCCGTCCTTGTGCGCCTGTTCGGCCAGCGGCATGATCGCGGCGTCGCCGGGGTGGCCCATCATGGCGATGCCTTGGGGCTTGACCGCGACAGCCTCGCGCAATTGCTGCACCATCTTCTCGACATCCCACTGGGAAAAGATGTAGTCGACCTTCGGCCCGAGATCGGCCGCCGCCTGCTTGGCGCCATTATAGACGATCGTGCCGAAGGCATCGCCCTCCGCCCCGCCGACGAAGAAACGGATATGGACATCCTTGCACCACTGGGCATCGAGCGCCTGCGCCGGCAAGGTCGAGAGTGCGGCGGCGAGCGCCATCGCGGCCGCCGCGACGGTCGAGCGCAGAACTGTCCTTCTCATCGTAATGCTCATGCACTTATCCTCCCTTTGTTCCCTCGCTAGCCGAGGGGTTTTGACGATCGCTTCGGCATTGCGCCGCAATCTTTCGCTGGCCGGCACCTCCCGGCTTGTCCTGTTTTTATGCATGTCGTTATCGCAAAACCGCTGGGCACTTTTGCGCGACATGCATTAGCCTCACACCGGGTTCGGCAGGTAGCTCGCGCCTCCCCGGCATTGTTGGAGATAATCCAGCGCACGCGCCTGGCCGGTGATCTCGAGATCGCCGCGATAGACCGGGTCGTGCCAGCCCTCGATGTCGATGGCACCTTTGTAGCCGACCAGCCGCAGCTCGCTGATCACCCGCGTCCAGTCGCTGTCGCCGAAACCCGGCGTGCGCATCTGCACGAACGGCAGGCGGCCGAACACGCCATGTTCGCGGATCACGTCCCAGCGCACGGTCGCGTCCTTGCCATGGACGTGGAAGATGCGCCGCGCCCATTTGCGGATCTGCGGGATCGGATCGATCAGGTAGACCAGCTGGTGACAGGGCTCCCATTCGAGGCCGAGATTGTCGTCCGGCAATTCGTTGAACATCAGCTCCCAGGCGTCCGGATTGTGGGCGATGTTCCAGTCGCCGCTGGCCCAGTTGCCGTCCATGGCGCAATTCTCGAAGGCGATGCGCACGCCCTTGTCGGCGGCGCGCTTTGCCAGCTTCCCCCAGACCTCGCGGAAGCGCGGCAGGCTGTCGGGCAGCGGCTTGCCGCGGATACGGCCAGTGAAGCCGCTGACCATGTTGGTGCCGAACAGATGCGCGTTGTCGATGATCGTTTCCCACGCCTCGAGCACGCCGCGATCGACTTCGCCGCTCTCCAGCGGGTTGCCGAACACGCCGATCGACGAGACGACGACATCGGCATCGCCGATCGCCTCGCGGATCTCGCCCGCCAGCCGCGGAATGTCCTTGCCGCCCAGCGTCTGCCAGAAGAACGGCTGGATGCTCTCGAAGCCGAGCGGCAGGATCTGCCTGACATAGGCGGCCGGGTCGTCGAGGTTGGCGCGCACCATGGTGCCGATCCTGATGTCGAGCAGCGGGTTTGGCATCATGATCCTTCCTGTTGAGCGATAGCGACCCGGCGCCCGGTCTCGGCGCTCTCGATTGCGGCGAAAACCATGGCCAGGCTCTTGATGTTGTCGGCGCCGCGCGTCTCCGGCTCGGTGCCGGTCTCGATGGCGCGGACGAAATCCTGGATGATGCCGAGATGGCCGCCGACGCGATCTGCCGGGTCGAGCGGCGGCACGGCGATCGGTTCGGTGCGGTCGAACAGGCCTTCACGGACCGGCCGCACGACTTCCGCCTTCAGCCCATCCTCGCCGTCCCAGACAATGCTGCCGCGCTCGGCGACAATACGCCATGTACTGTCCCAACTGGTACGGAAGCCGGCCGCGCACCAGCTGCCGGCATAGGTGAACAGCTTGCCGCCGCCGAGGTCGAAGCTTGCGGTTGCCGACGACCCTTGCCGATACCAGGAATTGGCCGGCTCCCACTCCTGGCAATGGACTCCGGTCGGTTCGCCGGCCACCATGTAGCGGGCCGCGTCGAATGTGTGGATCGCCATGTCGAGCAGCAGCACATGGCGCATCTCTTCGCGAAAACCGCCGAAATGCGGCGCAACGAAGAAATCGGCGTGGATGCTGGTCGCAGCACCAATGACGCCGGAAGCGAGAAAGCGCCGGATGCGCCTGACATTGGCGACATAGCGGCGGTTCTGCACGACGGCATGGATGCGCCCGGCGCTGCGGGCGGCCTCGACAATGGCACGCGCATTGCCCGGGCTGTCGGCCAGCGGCTTTTCGGTCAAGAGGTGGCAATGATGGGCAAAGGCGGAAAACGCGACCTCGCGGCGGGCGGCGGGAACCACCACGTCGAATACCGCGTCGGGCCTGGTCTGGTCGAGCACGGCGTCGAGGTCGGTTCCGATGACAGCGCCGGAAAGCTCGTATTCGCGCGCCCTCGCCCGCGCCCTTTCGGCGTCGATATCAACCAGGCCTACAATGGCGAGCCCGTCGATCTGCCTGGCCGCATCGAGCCAGGCCTTGCTCATCGCTCCGCAGCCGACCAGGACGACATTGATCATCCAGTGTTCCTCCCTCTCGGCCCCTCCAGACCGATCCTCACGGCATTCACGGCAGGGCCGTGAATGTTTTTCCGTAAACGTTTACGAGAACACACCCGATGGCGTAGAATGTCAATTGGCCGGTTGCGAAAAATCGTGGTGTCGGCTTGGCCCGGAGAGCAGCCGGTGCTAGCCAAGCATGGGGGAGAACTGTCCTTTGGCGTCCAGCATTCACGACCTTGCGCGTCACCTGAACATTTCGATCGGCACGGTGTCGCGCGCGCTCAACGGTCGCGCCGACGTCAATGCCGACACACGCCAGCGCGTGCTCGATGCGGCCAAGAAACTGAACTATTCACCGAACCAGTCCGGCCGCAGCCTGCGGCGCGGCGCCACCCATTCGATCGCCTTCATGCTGCAGCCGCATCCGGGCGACCAGGAGTATGGCGAGCCGTTCTTCATTCCATTCCTGACCGGGCTGCAGGCCAAGCTCGCCGAAAGCGGGCTCGACCTGATCGTGGTGATGGGCGCGCCGGGCGACTATCAGCAGGAGCGCCTGCGCCGTGTCGTCGAGACCCGCCGGGCCGATGCCGTGGTGCTGGCCTGGACGCGGCGCGAGGACGAGCGTATCGACTATTTGACCCAGGCCGGTTTCCCGTTCGCGACGCTAGGCCGCAGCCGCTCCGGCGGCGATTCCTATCCCTCGCTCGACCTCGACTTCGAAAAAGCCGGGGCAGACGCGGTCGACCGTCTCGTCGCGCGCGGCCACCGCCGCATCGCGGCCATCCGCCCGTCGCTCGACCTCAACTTCGGCTATCTGTTCCTTGCCGGCTATCGCAAGGCGTTGCGGCGGCACGGCATTGAGTTCGACCCCGAACTGGTCGCCGACGGCTTCATCAACGAGGCCGGCGGCTACGCTGTGACGCCCAAGGTCATGCGCTCCAAGGACCCGCCGACGGCCATCATCTTCAACAATGATGCGATGGCGCTTGGCGGTTGCAAGGCCCTGGCCGAAACGGGCATCAGGCCCGGCCACGACATCGCCGTGATCGTCATCGTCGACACGCCGCTTTGCCGCTATTTTTCGCCGGCGCTGACCGGCTTCCGCCCGGCGCTGGAGCCGATGGGCGAACGGCTGGCCGAAATGCTGCTGGCATCGATCCCGGCCTTCGCCGGCCCCGAAGGCGCCCGCATCATCCGCGAAGTCTGGCCGCTGGAGCTTATCGCGCGCGACAGCGATTGAGCGCGGCGGTCACCGAGCAGGTTCAGATTGATCAAGGCCCGCCGCGCTCGCGCTCCGGCGTTGCAACCAGCAAGGCCGCTGCGGCATTGGCGGCGGCAAGTGCCGCCTCGACAGGCTGCCCACGCGCAAGCCCCGCCGCGAAGGCGCCAACGAATTCGTCGCCGGCACCGTGGGTGCTGATGACCTTCACCGGCATCGCAGGCAAGGCGAACGCCTGGCCGTCGCGGTCGCGATAGGCGACCCCCTCCCCGCCGGCGGTGACGATGGCAGCCGGGTAGGAGCCGACGAGCATACCGGCCGCCTTCGCAGCACCCTCGAGTGTGTCGACGACCGGAACACCGGCCAGGAATTCCGCCTCGATGGCGTTGACGATGACGATGTCGGTGAGCGCGATCAGCTCGGCGGACAGTTTCCGGGCGGGTGCGGCGTTGAGGAGGACGCGGCCGCCATGCGCCTTCACCGCCCGCGCCGCGGCGATATTGGCGGCTTCTGGCACCTCGTTTTGCAGCAGCAGCACCGCCGTTTGCGCGATCTGCTCGGCCGCCTCCGCAATGTCCTTTTCGCCGAGAGTGAGATTGCTGCCCGAGACGATCACCGCGCCATAGTCGCCGCTGTCGTCGAAAATCGCTACGCTCATGCCGGAGCCGGCGCCAGGCGCTACCCGCACGAAGCGGCTGTCGACGCCGCAGCGGTCGAGATTGTCGAGAAGCGTGCGGCCGAAATCGTCATCGCCGACAGCTCCGATCATTGCCGCACGCACGCCGGCCCGCGCTGCCGATACCGCCTGGTTGCCGCCCTTGCCACCGCATTTTGGATGCCAGGCATGACCGGTCACCGTTTCGCCCTTGCGTGGGCGATCGGGGGCTTCGACCATGATGTCGTAATGCAGGCTGCCGAATACGGTGACCAGCGGCGGGGAAGCCGTCATGTGCCCCTGACTTTCACGAGCCGCTGCCTTTCATGAGTTCTTGTCTTTCCGTTTCGACGTCACCGCGGACATGGTGCGGCCGAGATTGCGCTCCGCCGCCTGGTAGTCGCGTTGCGCCACCGCGACGAACAGCGCGTCGAGGATGTTGAGCTGGGCAATGCGCGCCGCGGCGTTCTCACCCATCAACGGCGAGCCTTGCGCGGTCGAGCAGAGCACGATGTCGGCGACGGCTGCCAATGGCGAGTTATCGTAGTTGGTGATGGCCAGCGTGCGTGCGCCGCTTTTGCGCGCAAGCTGTATAGCGTCGATGACGGCGCTGGTGTTGCCGGAATGCGAAAAGCCGACGGCGATGTCGTCGGCGCCGAGCAACGAGGCCGACATCAGCATCATGTGCGAATCGTCGTAGACAGAGGTGCGGATGCCGATCCGAAGGAATTTGTGCGAGACGTCGCGCGCGATCTGGGCGGAACCACCAACGCCGTAGAAGTCACGATTCCTGGCGCGGTAAAGCAGATCGGCGGCGCGGTCGAAATCGTCCATGTCGAGGATCGCCAACGTCTCCTCCAGCGCCTGGATGGAGGTGCGGAACACCTTCTGCACGATCTCGGCCGAACTGTCGTCCACCGACAGTTCCTGATGCATCTCGGCGGTTGGCAGGCGGCTGTATTCATAGACCGCCGTGCGGAAATCCCGATAGCCGGAAAAACCCAGCTTCTTGGCGATCTTGACCACCATCGCCTCCGAGACGCCGGCCTCCTCTGCGATCTGCTTGAGCGGGATAGTCTCGTCGAAGCCGCGCCTGCCGAAGACGGTTTCCACCACCTTCGCCTCGAGCGGCGTCAGATGCGGCATCATCATGCGGATGCGCGGCCCTACTGCTTTCAGATCCAGCCCGGTCAATGTCATCCACGTCCCCTCGTCACGCGATCGATAAGCATCGCGGCGAGGATTATAAGGCCAGTTGCCAGGAGCTGATAGAAGGACTGCACGTTCATCAGCGTCAGGCCATTGCGCATGCTGCCAAGGATGACGGCACCCAGGATTGTGCCGACGACGCTGCCCTTGCCGCCCATCAGCGAGGCACCGCCGATCGCCGCCGCTGCTATGGCGTCGAGCTCCCAGAGATTGCCGAGAATGGGTTCGGCCGCACCCAACCGGCCGATCAGGATCTGTGCGGCAAGCGCCGCCAGCAGGCCCGAGATCATATACGCGGCGATCTTGGTGCGGGCGATCGGCACGCCGGCTATATAGGCCGCTTCCTCATTGCCGCCGACGGCGAGCAGATATTCGCCGAACGGCGTCTTCTTGAGGATGATCCAGGCAATCAGCGCGACCACGGCCACGATAATGACCGCCAACGGCAATCCGAACAGCGAGCCATTGAAGATGGCACGGAAGCCGGCAGGCAGGCCGAGCACCGGATTGCCGCCGGTATAGATCAGCGCCAGCGCCCGGTAGGTGCTGAGCGTTCCCAGCGTGACGATGAAGGGCTGCAGCC
This sequence comes from Mesorhizobium sp. LSHC420B00, assembly GCF_000503055.1. GTDB lineage: Bacteria > Pseudomonadota > Alphaproteobacteria > Rhizobiales > Rhizobiaceae > Mesorhizobium. The sequence continues at coordinate 20,486 of NZ_AYVY01000022.1, forward strand.
CGACATAGGCGACCAGCACGCCGTTGAGCAGGCCGCAGGCAAGGCCGATGGCGAAGCCGGCGGCGATGGCCAGCGGAAACGGCACGCCGGCAACCAGCATCGAGGCCGAGATGACTGCCGAAAGAGCTGCCGTCGGCCCGACGGACAGATCGATGCCGCCCGAGATGATGACCAGCGTCATGCCCAACGCCAGGCAGGCATTGATGCTCGACTGCGGCAGGATGTTGATCAAATTGCGCTCGGCAAAGAAGCCGGGGACCAGCGCCCCGAAGACAGCGAGGATCACCACCAGGCCGATCAGCGTGCCAGCGTCGCGCACCGAAAACCGGTGCAGGAAATCTGCGCTTGGGCGCGCTGCTGTGTGTTGGGTTATATCGGTCATCCGCTGGTCCTGTCCGTTATGCACCGGCCCGACGGCCTTGCGCCTTGCCGGCCTCAATCTCCGTTTGGGGTATGGCGTGCGCGGCGATCGCCTGTTCGCTGAGACTTGCGCGGCCCAGTTCGGCGGCGACCGTGCCGTCGCGCATGACCAGCACCCGGTCGGCGAGCCGGATCACCTCGGGCAACTCGGACGAAACGACGATTGCCGAATGGCCTTCGGCGGCGAGCTCCTCGATCAGGTGGTAGATCTCCGCCTTGGCGCCGACATCGATGCCGCGCGTCGGCTCGTCGAACAGAAGGATCCGCGTTCCCGCCGCCAGCCAGCGGCCGATGATCGCCTTCTGCTGGTTGCCGCCGCTGAATAGGCGGATCGGCCGGTCGAGCAGGAACGGTCTGAGATTGACGCGTTTCATCTTCTCGGCTGCCACGCGCTTCAGCCGGCGGTGGTCGATGACGCCGCGCGGCGCGAACACGCCCATCGACGCCAGCGCCATGTTGCTGGAGATCGACCGCAACGGCACGATGCCTTCGCGCTTGCGCTCCTCCGGCACAAGGCCGATGCCGGCGGCGATGCCGCCGCGCGGACTGGAAAGTTTTATCGCCTTGCCGTCGATCTCCATTGTGCCTGATGACGCCCGGTCGGCGCCGGCCAGCAATCGCAGCAGCTCGGTGCGGCCCGAGCCGACCAGGCCGGCAATGCCCAGCACCTCGCCGCGATGCAGGTCGAACGAAACGTCACGGACCTTGGTCGCCGAGGCGAGGCCACGCACGCTCAGCCTGATCTCGCCGGAAGCATGCGAGCGGTGTTGTTCCTGCGCAAGCTCGCGGCCGACCATCATCGAAACGACGGCCTTTTCCGACACCTGCGCGAGATCAACGGTTTCCACCACGGCGCCGTCGCGCATGATGGTGGCGCGCTGGCAGATGCCGAACACCTCGTCCAGCTTGTGCGAGACGTAAACGACGGCGACACCGTCGCGCGCCAGACCGGCAATGACTTCCGCCAGCCGTTCGAACTCGCTAGGCGTGAGGCTCGATGTCGGCTCGTCCATCGCCACGATCCTGGCGCGGTCGAGCAGCGCCCGGGCAATCTCGACGATTTGCCGCTGCGCCACCTTCAGGCTGCCAAGCGGGGCTGCCGGGTCGATGGTCGGATCGATGGCGGCGAGGGCTTCCGCAGCGCGGCGTTCCTGCTGGCGCCGGTCGACGAAGACGCCGCCGCGCATCGGCGGATGGCCCAGGAACATGTTCTGGGCAACGCTGAGACGTGGCACCTGCTGTAATTCCTGATGGATCATCGCGACGCCCGCGGCGCGTGCCTGGACCGGGTTGTTCAGCGTCACCGGCCTGCCGTCGATGAGCACGCTTCCCGCTGTCGGCCGGTAGACGCCTGACAGGATGCGCAGCAGCGTCGACTTGCCGGCGCCGTTCTCGCCAAGCAGGCCATGGATTTCGCCGGCGCCGACCGAAAAGGACACGTCGCTCAGCGCCCGCACGGCCGGAAACAGCTTGGAAATGCTATCGAATTGCAGCCGGGCTGACATTGCTTCGGTTCTCCAGGCAAGGTGCCAACCCAAGGCCGGCACCCGCCGCCTGCTCTATTGGCCTGCTGCCGCGTCCTCGAGCAGTGCCTTGCGCACGGCATCGCCGCCGCCGGAGTAACGGTCGGCATTGTCCTTGGTGATCAGCGCCTGCGGCGTGGCGACGACGCGCGGCAGCTTCTGCCCGGCCACCAGCCGCAGCGCCGATTCCAGCGCCACCTCGCCAGTCAGCACCGGGAAGCTGTCGACGGTACCGGTCAGCTTGCCGGCCCGGATCGAGGCATAAGCGTCGGAAATCCCGTCGGTGCCGAAGACGGCCACCTTGTCCTGCAGACCGGCCGCCTTGACCGCTTCGACGATGCCCAGCGCCATGCCGTCATTGTTGGCATAGAAGCCGATCAGGTCGGGGTGCTGCTGCAGGATGTTGGTGGCCGCGTCGTAGGAGGTCTGGCGATCCCAGTTGCCCGGCACGCTGGCGACGACCTCGAACTTGCCGGCTTCAGTAATTGTGGTCTTGAAGCCGTCGGTGCGCTGGACGGCGGCGTAGACGCCAGCCTGGCCTTCGACGATGGCAACCTTGCCGCCATCCGGCCGGTTCTTGATGAACCATTTGGCGACGCGCACGCCATTGTCGCGCTGGACATTGCCGACATAATACTCGGCCTGCGGGATGACCGCGTCATTGACGTTGACCACCGGCACGTTGGCTGCCTTGGCCTGTTCCATGATCGGCTGCAAGTTGGAGTCGGTCTGCGGTGAAACGAGCAGCACGTTGTAGCCTTGCGTGACCAGGCCTTCGGCGATAGTGAGCTGGCCGAGTTGGTCGCCCTCGCTCTGCGCCGCCTGGTAGACGACGGGCACGCCGATGCGGTCGCCGAACGACTTGTAGCCCTCGCCCAGCGAGCGCCAGTATTCGTTGGTCAGCGTTTTGGAGACCGCACCCGCCTTGGTGCCCTCGGGCAGCTTGGGGAAAGCCCCGAACTTGGCCTCGAGCTGCGACCAGTCGACGCGATCCTTCTCGGTGTCGGAACTGAGCGGCGCGAGGTCCGCGGATAACACCGAGCCGATGGACAGCGCCATCAGGGCAGCGGTAGCGGTGACGAGCAGAAATTTCATGGTCTTTCCTCCCTTGTTGAAAAACGGTGATGGCCGGCCTCAGTTGTCCGGCCCGAGCATGGCTTCCTGGATGATGGCCTGCGACGCGATCGCGTCCTGACGGTCGACGGCGGCTGACAGGCGGTTGTCGCCGTCCAGCCGATCGACGACGCGCAGCATGCGCTTGACGGTCGCGATGTTGACTTGGCATTCGTGGACCGGGTCGAGCCCGGTCATGTCGGGGAACGTGTCGAAGTAGATGGCGCCGGCGTAGCCGTCGCGGCGGATCTGCCTGAGCAGCTCGATCGTCTGCAGCGTATGCACGGCACCGACCATCAAGCCGTCGTCGCGCTTGGCGTAGCCATCGTTGAGGTGCACGCCGAGTAGCTTGCTGTGCCGTGCCACGAGGGCGGCGGCGAAAGCCGGCTGCTCGTCGGCATAGAGCACATGGGCGAAATCGAGCGTCACGCCGAGATTGGGCAGGCCGATCTCGCGGATCGCCAGCAAGGTCGTCGCCGCATCGGGCATCAGGCTGTAGGAGCGCGGCTCGTTGGGTTTGTATTCAAGGCTGATCTGACAGCCCGGATCATGCGCCGCAACTTCACGAATGCCATCTATTTCGTGTTGCCAGAGTGTTGCGTAGTCAGCCTGGAAGGCGTAGTCGAAGCCATCCTGCCCTAACCACAATGTCATCAGGCTGGCGCCGGCCTCGCGCGCGGCGTCGATGCCGGCCTTGGTCAGGTCGATTGCCTCGCGGCGAACGGAAGGATCCGGATTGGTGAAGGCCCCGAGCTTGAAGGCCGGATTAGAGTAATAGCGCATGGCGAAGCCATTGATGGAAAGCCCGAGATCGCCGAGTTTGCGTGCCATTTCCGCAGGTTTTTCATCGACATGGTCGGGGAAGTTGAGGTCGAGATCGGTCAACTCCGCAACCTTCGCCGCACGTGCCGCCATTTGCAGCATGAGATCGGAAGAGCGTCGTGTAGGGANATGGTCGGGGAAGTTGAGGTCGAGATCGGTCAACTCCGCAACCTTCGCCGCACGTGCCGCCATTTGCAGCATGGACGGTTTGCCGACAAGATCGGGCCACTCGGCCTGTGGCCGCGAGGCAAAGGAATTGAGGCGGGTGGCGAAACGGCAGGCTGTCATCGGGAACCTTTCATTATCATAACTTTACATAAGAATGATTATTTGTAAAGTTGTTAATTGCTCGTTCGGCGACGACGAATTCGCCATGCTCAGGCCAGTTGCGACCACGCGGGGACAAGCAAGCGCAGCACTGTCACGCAAGTATCATGTTCGCGTCCTAGATCGCTTCTCCGAAGGCTTTCGCGGCATTCTCGATGCGACGCGGCGCTTTTTCAGATCCCGGCTGTTTTGTCACAAAGAGGATTTCCATGAAAAACCTGCACCGAAACGCGTCCCTCGCAGTCGCGCTGGCGATGTTCACCGCCTTGACCCCGGCCTTGGCTGAAAACGCAGCGACCGTCGGCGGCGTCAGCTTCGTCAACAAGGGCCTGGTCGGTGTCGGTCGCATCCCGGCCAGCCAAAGGGACAAGTTCGGCGAGACGTTTGGCTCCGGCTCGGGCATGGCGATCGACGCTGCCGGCTGGACGCATGGCGCCGATGGCTATAAGGGCTCGCTGTGGCTGCTGCCGGATCGTGGCTACAATGTCGTCGGCACCACCGATTACCGTCCGCGCATCAACACGATTGCCATCGAATTCGCCCCGATCGCACCGGGTGCGGCACCAGCCGCCGGCCAGGAACAGTCGGGCCTCAAGGCAACCCTTGCCGACACCATGCTTTTGACCGACGACAAGGGCGCCGACGCAACCGGCCTCGATCCGCTCAACGGCGTGCGCGCCGCGACCGACGACATGCCGATCCTGCCCGAAGCCAACGGCAAGCTCGCGCTCGATAACGAGGCGATCGCGCGGCTGCCCGACGGCACCATGTTCATCTCGGACGAATATGGTCCGAACATCTACCACTTCTCCGCCGATGGGCGTCTGATGTCGGCAACACAGCCACCGGCGGCGCTTGTCCCGATGCGTCATGGAACGCCGAACTTCGCGTCCAACAATCCGGGACCGGGCGCGGCAGACCCAGATCCGAAGGATCCCGAAACCGGCCGTCAGAACAACCAGGGCCTCGAAGGCATGGCACTGACGCCGGACGGGAAGTTCCTGATCGCTGTGCTGCAATCGGCCCCCAGACAGGATGGCGGCGATTCCGCTTCGACGCGCCAGAACACGCGCGCGCTGGTCTACGATGCCTCGGATTCGGCCCAACTCAAGCTTGCGCATGAATATGTGGTGCCGCTGCCGGTGTTCACCGATGCCAAGGGCAAGACCAAGATTGCCGCGCAGAGCGAAATCGTGGCTCTGTCGGACAAGACCTTCCTGATGCTGGCGCGCGACAGCGGCAACGGCCAGGGGATGAAGGGCGACACCTCGCTCCATCGCGAGATCAGCGTCGTCGATGTGTCGGCGGCAACCGACATCGCCGGCACCGAGTTCGACAAGGACAAGCCGGTTGCGCCCAAAGGTGAGCTCGATCCCTCGGTGACGCCGGCCAAGCTGACGCCGTTCATCGACATCAACGACAAGAATGAGCTCGGCCGCTTCGGGCTGCACAATGGCGCGCCCAATGACCGCAACAACCTTTCGGAGAAGTGGGAGGCGATGTCGGTGGTGAGCGTCCTCGATCCAACACGGCCCGACGACTATTTCCTGTTCGTCGCCAACGACAATGACTTTCTCACCCAGGACGGCTTCCAGGTCGGCGCGGCCTACAAGGCCGAAGATGGCGCCGATGTCGACACGATGTTCCTGGTCTATCAGGTCACGCTTCCAGGCCTCGCCGGGAAGTAGCGACACCCCCAGGCAGGCGGACGCGCCGAACGCGTCCGCCTGCCTGGCACGATCGAACGGTCGGGCCCTTCAGTTGCGGCTCGCCGGCACAAGGATTGTGTTCTAGTGGGTTTGCAAAACCTAAGACTGATGATCCGTCGAAGGCACTTACCTCAACATCTCCGCGTCCTTTGGCACGCCCGCATCGATCGGCTCGGCCGTCCTGTCCGACACGGCGGCGATCTTCCCGGCGGCCGACAGGTTCGGGCGCACGAAGACCGGCGCGACGCCGTCGACGCGGCTGTAGAGGTCGATAATGTCCTGATTCATGAAGCGCACACAGCCGGAGGAAGCGTTCTTCCCGATGGAATCCCACTCCGGCGTGCCGTGCAGCCGGTACATCGTGTCCTTGCCGTCGCGGAAGAGATATAGCGCGCGTGCGCCCAGCGGGCTGTGCGGGCCGGGCGGCATGCCGTCCTTGTATTTCGCCAGTTCCGGCCGGCGCTGGATCATCTCCGGCGGCGGCGTCCAGACCGGCCACTTCTTCCTCGCCTGAACCACGGCGCTGCCGGTCCATCCGAAACCGGCCTTGCCGAGGCTGACGCCATAGCGAATTGCCTTGCCGCCGTCGCGCACCAGATAGAGGAAGTGCTCGGAGGTATCGACGACGATCGTGCCGGGTTTTTCTCCGGTCGGATCGGACACGATTTGGCGCACGAATTTCGGATCGACCTTGGCTACCGGGATTGCCGGCAGTTGATAGCCCTCGTCGACGCGCGCCGCATACATACTTGCGGCATCGCCGAAAGCCGGATCGCTTGGCGCCGCGGTCACTGGCGGCGGCGCTACGTCCGTCGTGGTGCACGCCGAAAGAGCCACGGAGGCCGCGCCCAAAGCGGATGCACCAAGAAACGCACGCCGGTTCAGGCGCTCAAAAAACAGCGGAATATCGGACATGAACCCCCGGCTTGCCCATGAGATCCAGGAAAGATGCGGCCCCACGCGTGCAGGATCAATATACGATTCCGGAAGCTTTGAGAACATGATTGGATCAAGGCACGCCAGGCGGAATTCGCAACGCTGCGTCGACCTGTCTCGTTAAATCGGCAATCATTGCGGACCGGACTCAAGATAAGCCTTCGCCGAGTTGCCTGCCATGGACGACAAGATGCCCGCGCGCCGGCGGGCCAGCGACCTCACCAGTGGACCTATCCCGCGTACATTGCTGCTGTTCGCCCTGCCGGTGCTCGGCTCCAATGTTCTGCAGTCGCTCAACGGCTCAATCAATGCCGTCTGGGTCGGTCGTTTCCTCGGCGAAGCGGCGCTGACCGCCACGTCCAATGCCAACCTCGTGCTGTTTCTCATCCTCGGCACCGTCTTCGGCATCGGCATGGCGGCGACCATCCTGGTCGCGCAATCGGTCGGCGCCCGCGATCTGCCCGAAGCCCGCCGCATCGTCGGCACCAGCGCCACCTTCTTCTTCCTTGTCTCGGTGGTGTTCGCGGTCTGCGGCTGGATCTGGGTCGATACAATCCTCAATGCGCTCGGCACGCCGGCCGATGCGTTGCCGCTGGCGCGCTCCTATCTGCGTATCATTTTTCTCGCCGTACCGATGATGAACCTGCTGTCCTTCGTCATGACGGTGCTGCGCGGCGCCGGCGATTCGCGCACGCCTTTCCTATTCATGGCGCTGGCCGTCGTGCTCGACGTCATTTTGAACCCGTTGCTTATTCTCGGCATCGGCCCGTTCCCCGAACTCGGCATCGCCGGCTCGGCCACCTCGACGCTGATCGGCCAGACGGTAAGCGTGCTTGCCATCCTGATCGTGCTTTATGCGCGCAAGCACCCGCTGCGGCTGGCCGGCGCCAATCTTGCTCTGCTGCGGCCGGACCCGGCGCTGCTGCGCATTGTCGTCTTCAAGGGCGTGCCGATGGGCCTGCAGATGATCGTCGTCTCGTCCGCGGCGCTGACTGTGATGGGCATGGTCAATGCCTACGGCTCGCAGGTCGCGGCTGCCTACGGCATAGCCGCCCAGCTCTGGACCTATATCCAGATGCCGGCGCTCGCCATCGGCGCCGCGGTCTCGTCCATGGCGGCGCAAAATGTCGGCGCCGGGCGCTGGGACCGGATCGGCCGCATCGCCGCGTCCGGCGTCGGCTTCAACCTTGTGCTTACCGGCGTGCTTGTCGCGCTGCTGTTCGTATTCGATCGCGCGGTGCTCAGCCTCTTCCTCAGCAGCGACAGTGCAGCGATCGACATCGCCACTCACATCAACAAGGTCGCATCCTGGTCCTTCATCCTGTTCGGCATCACCATCGTGCTCTTCGCCACTGTGCGTGCCACGGGCGCGGTGATGCCGCCGCTGATCATCCTGGTGATCTCGGTACTTCTGGTGCGCACCAGCTTCGCCTATTTCTTTCGAAGTGCGATCGGTGAGGAAGCGTTGTGGTGGAGCTTTCCGGCCGGCTCGATAACCTCGCTCGTGCTGGCCACGGCCTATTATCGCTTCGGCCGTTGGCGCAGCGTGCACATGATCGAGAGCCGGCCGGCTGCCGGCGAACCGCCGGATACCGGCCTCGGCGTGCCGCGCCAGCGCGCGCATCTTTCGCCCGAGACGCCGAACGGCTGAAAGGCCGGCTCAGCGCGCGTATTTCGCGCCAAACCCGAGCGCCACCAGGGAAAAGACGACAATCATGCCGGCAAAGGCCAGGCTCGCCACGGTCGCGCTTGCCACGGTCGACAGGATGCCGATGCCGATGACCGGCAGCGCGTTGCCGCAAAAACAGCAGATGAAGAAGGCCGAGACCACTTCGGCGCGCCGGTCCGCCGGCGCGATCTCGTTCACCACTTGCAAGCCGCCGCGATAGCCGAGCGCTGCCGACACGCCACACAGAGCACTTGCGGCGACCATGATGGCCATCGAGGCGAAGACCTGCGCCGCAACGATCAGTGCGACGCTGGGGATCATCAGCGCAAGTGCCGCAAACATCGCGGCCCGGCTCGAAAGACGCGTCGTCGCCACAATGGTGACGGCCGCCACGATCGACAATTCAAAGAACAGAGCGCCGGCTACCGCATGGTTGGCTACCTGCAGTTGCTGCGCCAGGATGCTCGGCGCGAGTGCCGCATAAAAGCCGACGAGCGCCATCGCGCCAAAGCCGGTCACCGCCGGCGCAACGAAATTTGCGCGGATGTCATCAGGCACGGAAAGCCGCGGCCGCATCGAGACGTCAGCCAGTTTTCCCGGCCGCGAAACGGTTTCCTGCGTACGCCAGATCAGCAGGGTTACGATCGCTAGCATCGCCAGGTGGACGACGAATATCAGCCTGAGCGGCCAAGGTGCGTATTCTGCGAGCAACCCGGCCCCCAGCGCACCAATGCCGAGGCCGAGAAAATTGGTGCTGGTGGCAATCGTCGCCGCCTGTGACTTGTCGTTGGCCGAGAGCAATTCGGCGAGCCAGGCCGTCCCAGTCCCGGCGCCGACGCCAATTCCCAATCCGCTCAAAATCCGGGCGATGTCGAGCCACGCGACATTTTCTGCGAACAGGAAAAACACCGCGCTGACGACGGCCACCGCCATCCCGGCCAATGCCATCGGACGGCGCCCGATAACATCGGACACACGGCCCAACATCAGCAGCGCTGCCAGATTGCCGATGACATAGACGGCGTAGACCAGCGTCAAAGTGATCTGCGAGAAGCCGAAGACCTGCTTGTAGATGATGTAAAGCGGCGTCAGCGCCGTGCTGCCGGCGAAAAGAGCCGCGATCATGGCAGCCACGGCAGCCGCTGCGGCGCTGCCGCCGAGTTCGTGATCGCGCGTCATGACTTGAGCGTGAGCTGTCATTTTTCGACCTTTTGCTGTTCGGGATCTGACACCAAACGCCTTTTTCGCGTCAGCCGTTCCCCCTTCCCGACTTGCTCCTGACAAGTTTGGCAGCTTTGCCGATGGCGCTGAGCGAGATCCTCTTTTAACCTCAGCGGATTGTCAGGGGAGATTCATGGGCAAAGGACGGGTCGAGGCATTCACCGATGGCGTGGTCGCCATCATCATCACCATCATGGTGCTGGAATTGAAGGTGCCGCATGGCGAGGATTTTTCCGCGCTGGCACCACTCTGGCCGATATTCCTCAGCTATGTGCTGTCCTTTATCAATGTCGGCATCTACTGGAACAATTTGCACAACATGTTCCATACCGTGCAGCGGGTTGACGGCCGCGTGCTGTGGGCGAACCTCAACCTGCTGTTCTGGCTATCGCTGATGCCGGCGACGACAGCCTTCATGGGTGAGAACCATTTCGCGCCCGTGCCGGTCGCCGTCTATGGCGTCGACCTGGCGCTCTGCGCCATCGGCTTCAACATCCTCACCATGGCCCTGCATCGACTGCACAGCAGCGAAACCCTTTTCGCCAGGGCATTGGGCAATGACCTCAAGGGAAAGATCTCGCTGGCCCTCTATATCGCCGCCGTCGCACTGACCTTCGTCAATCACTGGATCGGTGTCTCGATCTATGTCCTGGTAGCGCTGATCTGGTTAGTGCCGGACAGGCGCTTCGAGCGGCTAATCGAGAAATAGACAGACCATGATCCCGAACCGAAGGACCGCGTCAGCGAAAAGTGGATGCCGGTTTTCGGAAAAGATCATGGTCCAACGAGAAGATAGAGCCCATCCCGAATTTTATCGGGATGGAACAGGCTCTAGCCTCGCATTTCCTTCAGCTTTTCCGCTACCGAGGCGGCAAGGTCGGCGTAGCGCTCCTCCAGCCGCTCGGCCGCCTTGATCACTGAAAAATCATGGCCGAACTTTTCCAGCGCCATACGCAGCTTTTCGACGAACTCCGCCTGTTTTTCGAGCGCCGAAAAAAGCGTTTTCACTTGCGCTTCGCTGATGTCGGGATTGGCAAGCATTTGCGGCACTTCGCGGCTCATCTGGTCGCCGGTTGCGGTCTGTTCTTTCAGGATCTCGATCCAGTCGGTCAATCGTCAGTCTCCTTTTTCGATATCAGCATGCGCAGCGCCCGCCGACGCGGTCAACCCGAAGATACCGGCATCGGCTTGCGCGAGCCTCGTTCCGCGCTAAGTTCGCCGCGGCCAGAACAGGAGAAAATCATGACCACCAACGCCGAGATCCAGACCGCCCTGCCCGCACTTGCCTCCGGTAATGTCGCCGTCATCACCGGCGCGGCCAGCGGCATCGGCCTTGCCGCGGCCAAACGACTAGCGGCGATGGGCATGAAGATCGTGCTGGCCGACATCGGCGGCGCACGCCTCGATGAGGCCCGACACGCCGTCGCCGCCATCGCCGGCGAGAGCGCCGTGCTTGCCGTTGCAACTGACGTCTCGAAAGCCGACGAGCTCGACCGACTGGCCGAACGGACATTCGGCGCCTTCGGCGACGTCTCGCTGCTGATGAACAATGCCGGCGTCGGCAACAACCCCGGCAAGCCCTGGGAGAACCGCGAGGCCTGGAAGCAGTTGCTGGACATCAATTTCTGGGGTGTCATCCATGGCGTCGAGGCCTTTGCGCCGCGCATGCTGGCGGCGGGAAAGCCGGGTCTGATCGTCAACACCGGCTCCAAGCAAGGCATCACCACGCCGCCCGGCAACCTCGCCTACAACGTCTCCAAGGCTGGCGTGAAGACCTATACCGAGGGCCTTGCACACGCGCTGCGCAACGAGCCCGGCGCCAATGTCGCGGCGCATTTGCTCATTCCCGGGTTTACCTTTACCGGCCTGACCGAAGGTGCGACCGAAAAGCCGGCCGGCGCCTGGACCGGCGAGCAGGTCATCGACTTCATGCTGGCCTCGGTGCTGCGTGGCGATTTCTACATCCTGTGTCCCGATAACGAGGCGACCCGGTCCATGGACGAAAAGCGCATGGCTTGGGCGATTGGCGACATCATCGAGAACCGCCCTGCCCTGTCGCGCTGGCACCCGGACTACAAGGAAGCCTTTGCAGCATTCATGAAATGATCCGGCGAACGTCGCGCAGGAACCCGGACAACAGGCTCCCTCACGCCGAAGCGTGCTTCTTCGCGTTGCGCTTCTTGGCCACGGCTTTGGGTGCGGCCATGTCGGCAACCTGTTCGTCGTGCCGCTTCGCCGCGCGTTCACATTTGGCCCGGATTTCCTCGACTTCGGATTCGGTCAGGTGCTCGATGCCGATAAAGGTATTCTTGGCTTTGCTGACGCGGATCAACTCGTCGAGCTTGGCCTGGATCGCTGCACTGTCGCGGTTCTGGGTGTTCTGGATGAGAAACACCATCAGGAAGGTGACGATCGTGGTGCCGGTATTGATGACGAGCTGCCACGTGTCGGAAAAGCCGAAGACCGGACCGCTTGCCGCCCAGACCACAATGATCAGGAAACAGACGGCAAACGTCGGCGGCAGACCGGCAAGATGGGCGATATGGTTGGCGATCCTGGTGAACAGCTTTTCGATCATGGCAGGGAGAAACAATCGGCAACTGATTCGAGTTCCCTGCGAGGAGGAATTCACGGTCAAACAGCGCACGCGCCGCGCTCGCAACGATCAGGCGGCGTCGTTTTCCCAGCGGTCGAGGAAAGCCTCGATAGGCAAGGCCTGCATGTCGGGGACTGCCCTGGCCAGTTTCTCGACCGGCCAGTCCCACCAGGCAAGACGTTCGATCCGTGCCGCAGTTTCCGCGCTGAAGCGCTGGTACAATGGCTTGGCCGGGACGCCGGCGACGATTGCATAGGCCGGCACGTCGCGCGTCACCACCGCGTTGGCACCGACGATCGCGCCATTGCCGATCACTATGCCAGGCATGATCACCGCGCCATGGCCGATCCAGACATCATGGCCAATGCTGACGGCTTTCGCCCGCCGCCGGTCGCGGAACGCCTGATCGACACCCAGCCAGCGGAAGTACTCGTTGGGCCGGTAGCTGATCTTGTGTTGCGTCAGCCGCTCGACCGGATGCTCCAGCGCATTGATGCGGCTGTTGGCGGCGATCGAGCAGAACTTGCCGATCGTCGTGTAGATCGCCTCGGCGTGGCGCTCGAAGTAGGAGAAGTCGCCGACCACCACCTCGCGCAGGATGACCCGCTCGCCGATCGACGCATAGCGTCCAAGCTTGCAAGCCTTCAGCTCCGCCGTCGGATGGATGCGCGGCTCGGGATCTTTCAGGACAAGGTGTTCGGGACGGTCCATGCGCGCGCTTTACGCCGGCACGCATAGTCTCGCAAGCCGAGTGCAGCGCCGCGCATCCGTTTGGATGCGCCAAGGACCCTGTAGCACCTTCAGTCTCTATTTCGGCTTGCCGCTGGTCCACACCACGTTCTGGCCGTAGAGCGGCACGGTGGTGACCGACATTTTTGCCGAGCCATCCTGCACTTGGCGCGAATGCGAGAGGTAGATCAGCGTCTCGTTGGCCTTGTCGTAGATCCGGTTCACCACCTGCTTTTTCCAGATCAGGCTGATGCCTTGCTTGAACACCTCCTCGCCGGCCTCGCTCATGTCGATATCGCCAATGGTGATCGGCCCGGTCTGGCGGCAGGAGATCGAAGAATCGGACGGGTCCTCGAACCAGTTGCCTTTCTGCAGGCGGTCGATCATGCCACGGTCGAAATAGGAGACGTGGCAGGTCACGCCCTCGACCTTCGGATCCTTGATCGCCTCGACGATGATGTCGTTGCCGAGCCAATCGACGCCGACCTTGCCGACTTCCTCGGCGACGGCCGCGCCGGCACCAATGACCAGGCATGCGGCCAACGCGCCGCCAATCAATTTTCGCAAAGAGGCCTCCTGCGGTTCGAATTTTGCCGACCTCAGGTGGGACGAACGGCAGCGCTTTGCAAGCAGATCGCCTTCCCACTGGATTGCCGGTTGCGGCAACGCGACATCTTTGCGTCGGCGCGACCGAACCGCTAAGAGTGTTCGCCAAGCCAGGGCCTTCACGGCGCCAATATGGCGGCCGATGGAAATCACGACGGACTTTCACTGATGATGCGTTCAATTCTGGTCGGCATTCTGCTCTTGATGGCCGCAGGCATCGGCTGGCTCACCTTCGACTGGTACCGCGGACATTATGGCGGCGAGCCGTTCGGAGCGCCGTTTACGCTGGTCGACCAGAAGGGCGCGCCGGTCACCGAAGCCGCCTTTCGCGGCCACCCCAGCGTCGTCTTCTTCGGCTTCACGCATTGTCCGGAAGTCTGCCCGACCACGCTTTTCGAGTTGGCCGGCTGGCTGAAGACGATGGGCGACGACGGCAAGAACCTGCGCGCCTATTTCGTTACGGTCGACCCGGAGCGCGACACGCCCGAAATCATGAACACCTATGTCAGCAATTTCTCCGATCGCATCCTCGGCATCACCGGCGATCCCGACAAGGTCCACGCCATGGCCAAGTCCTTCGGTATCTACTGGAAGAAAGTCGACACGAACGACGGCGACTACACGATGGACCACACCGCTTCGGTGCTGCTGCTCAATGCCAAGGGCGATTTCGCCGGCACCATTGCCTATGGCGAAAGCCCGGACGCCGCCATCGCCAAGCTCAAACGGCTGGTGGCGGAAGGTTGACATATCCGGTAATGACGCAGACGCGTTTGTATTTCACCGCGGGCAAGATCGAGGCTGATCGCATCTTCGCGGCGCTCGGTGCGGCGTTCGACGATGAGGGCCTGCCGGTTGCGGTGCTCGAGGTCGACGAGGACCGCGACATCCACGAAGTATCGCTCTATGCGGACGACAACGTCGATGCGGTCGAGGCGCGGCTTAGGGACATCCTTGCCGGACTGTCGCTGTCGAAATCGATAGAGCGCGAAGCGCTGCCCGACATCGACTGGGTGGCGCGCTCGCTGGAGGGGTTGAAGCCGGTGCGGGCCGGGCGCTTCTTCGTCCATGGCGCGCATGACCGCAGGAAGCGCCACAGCGGTGAGCTCGCCATCGAGATCGAGGCCGGCCTTGCCTTCGGCACCGGCCATCACGGCACCACCGCCGGCTGCCTCGAAATGCTGGAGCAGGTCATAGAGCGCGAGCATCCGCGCAACGCGCTCGACCTTGGCACCGGCAGCGCGGTGCTCGCCATCGCGGTGGCCAAGCTCGCTCATATTCCAGTGCTGGCGACCGACATCGACCCGGTCGCCGTCAAGGTGGCCGCCGCCAATGCGCGGCTGAACCATGTCAAGGCGCTCATTGAAACGGTGGCTGCACCCGGTTTTCATCATCCGATCTTTGCCGCGCGTGCGCCCTTCGACCTGATAATTGCCAATATATTGGCGCGGCCGCTGATGCGGCTGGCGCCGCAAATGGCCGGGCATATCGCGCGCGGTGGCTCGATCGTTTTGTCAGGCATTCTCGAGCGCCAGCGCGACGCGGTGATCGCGGCCTATGTCGGCCAGAAATTCCGGCACGTCCGCACCTTGCACCGCGAAGGCTGGGTGACGATCCATCTCAAGCGCTGAGGCGCCGCGCCTTCAACGCATCCGCTCGGACCTAGCGAGAGTTCGCCGCTTTCTTCAGCTCTTCGCGATCGTAGCCGTGAGCTTTCAGCGTTTCGTCATCAAAGCCAAGCAAAACGCCGCTCACATACCGGCTCGCTTCGCGCTGGCGAGCTTCGATCAGCGCGTTCACAGCGCTTCTGAAAAATCCGCGTCTGGCTGAAATCGTGGACATGATGGTCTCCTTTGCAGGCAATAAGACACGTTCCTCCACGTTAAGAAGGTAAGCCTTGCTGACGCTTTTTGAAATCGCCGATTCTGCATGGCCTCCATGCGCAAAAAGAGGCTGTCGCGACCAGGCATGATCGTTCCGAAAATCGATTCCGATTTTCGAGGTCATGCGCTACGGTCGCGCCAGCATTCGAGGAGAGCCCACATGTTCCAGACCTTCGATTCCGCCGGCGATCCGGCCGTTGGCAAGCCGCGCGTGGCAATGCTACGCCAATGGTTGGCGGCGAATGGGCTGGACGGCTTCATCGTGCCCCGCGCCGATGAGCACCAGGGCGAATATGTCGCCGACCGCTCGGCACGGCTGAAATGGCTGACCGGCTTCAGCGGCTCGGCCGGCGTCGCCATTGTGCTTGGCAAGCGCGCCGCCATGTTTGTCGACGGGCGCTACACGCTGCAGGTGCGCCAGGAGGTTGATCTCGACATCTTTTCGATCGAGAGCCTTGTCGACAACCCGCCGGCCAACTGGATCAAGGACAATCTCGGCAAGGGCGTGCGGTTGGGCTTCGATCCATGGCTGCATACGATCAGCGACGTCAAGGCGCTGAGGGCCTCGGCCGTCAAGTCCGGCGCGATACTGGTGCCGCTCGAACAAAATCCGATCGACGCCATTTGGCAGGACCAGCCCGGGCCGCCACTGGCGCCGGTCGAGATCCACCCGATCGGCTTTGCCGGCGAACTGGCCAAGGACAAGTTGGTCCGGCTGGCGGCAGCCATCGAGAAGGAGGGCGCCACCCATGCCGTATTGACCGACCCCTCCTCCATCGCCTGGGCCTTCGACATCCGTGGTGGCGACGTGCCGCACACACCGCTGGCGCTCGGCTTTGCCGTGCTCGCCGCCGACGGATCGCATCTGCTTTTCATGGACCAGCGCAAGTTCTCACGCACCGTCGCAGCCTATCTGACGCAGCTCGCCGAATTGCACGAACCCGGTGAATTCGAAACAGCGATCGTCACCCTGGCCAAGGGCGGTGCAAAAATCGCGCTGGACCCCGCTCTGGCGGCGGAGAAGCTCAGCATGCTGGTCGAGGACAATGGCGGCACCGTCACTGCCGCACCGGATCCGGCCCGCATCCCACGCGCAACGAAGAACAAAGCCGAGATCGCCGGCGCCCGCGCCGCGCATCGCCGTGACGGAGCCGCCGTCGCCAAGCTGCTGTGCTGGCTCGACCGTCAGGAACCCGGCACGCTCGACGAGATCACCGTTGTCACCAGGCTCGAGGAGACGCGCCGGCAAACCGGCGACGAAACACAGATGCCGCTGCGCGACGTCTCGTTCGACACAATCTCCGGCGCTGGTCCCAACGGCGCCATCATGCACTATCGCGTCTCCCGCGCCACCAATCGCAAACTGGAGCATGGCGAGCTGTTCCTGCTCGATTCCGGCGGACAGTACCAGGACGGCACCACCGACATCACCCGCACAGTGCCGATTGGCGCGCCGACGGAAGAGATGCGCGAGCGCTTCACGCTGGTGCTGAAAGGCATGATCGGCATCTCCATGCTGCGCTTTCCACTGGGCACGCGCGGCTCCGAACTCGATGCCGTAGCGCGCCTGGCGCTATGGAGACACGGCTGCGATTTCGCCCATGGCACCGGGCACGGTGTCGGCTCCTATCTTGCCGTACATGAGGGCCCGCAGCGTATCGCCAAGACCGGCACCGAAAAGTTGCTGGCCGGCATGATCGTCTCCAATGAGCCCGGCTATTACAAGGAAGGTTCTTACGGCATCCGCATCGAAAATCTCGTCCTGGTCACTCCGGCTGAGATGGTCGAAGGCGGTGACATCGCCATGCATGGCTTCGAGACGCTGACGCTGGCGCCGATCGACAAGCGGCTGATCCGGTCGGATCTGTTGACGCGTGACGAGTTGCATTGGCTCGACGAATACCACGCGCGGGTGCTGGCCGAGATCGGACCGATGCTCGACGGCGAGACGCTGGCCTGGCTGGAAAAGGCAACCGCCCCGCTGCCGCACGACTTTAAGCAATAGCGGCGGCGGCAACGCCGGTTGACAGGCTTTGCTCCGCAAGCAGTTCTTGCAAAGCCGTGACGTTGGGAGAACCGGCTCCCTTGCGCCAGAACAACACCGTGACGGCGTTGTCTTCGTCAGAGGGCAGTTCGTGCAGCTTTAGCCAGCGGCTCTCCGGGAAACCCGAAAGCACACTTTTCGGCATCAGCGCTATGCCCATGCCAGCCACCACGCAACTAAGGATGGCATGGTATGAACCAAGCTCGATGGTTTTCTCGGCCATGAACCCTCTGCGCGCGTACCATTGTTCCAGCCGCTTGCGGTGCGGGCAGCCGTGCTCGAAGGCTATCATGGTTTTGGGCATGTCCAGGCGGTCGTCGATCGAAACGCGCGATGCCGCCGAGACAATGATCAGCTGCTCCTGGAATGCGGGCAGCTTTTCGAACGGAGCGTCGGCGATGGGCTCGGCGGCGAACGCCGCATCGAGCTCGCCGGCAAGCATGGCGGTCGCGAGAACCTGAGGATTGCCGGTGCGCAACTGGATTTCCACTTCGGGATAACGTGCGTGATAGTCGGCGAGCAGACTTGGAAGCCGGGCCGCGGCGGTGCTCTCCATGGCACCTAGGCGAAGCGTGCCGCGCGGGCGTGGATCGAGCATCGCCGTTCGCGCCTCCTCCGCAAGCGCCAGCAGCCGATCCGCATAGCCGACCAATTTGTGACCGGCCGGCGATACGTGCAGGCGCTTGCCCTCCCGGATAAACAGCTGCACGCCGAGATCCTCCTCGAGCTGCCGGATGCGTGTGGTCACGTTCGATTGCACTCGAAACAGTTTTTCCGCTGCCCTGGTGATTCCGCCCTCGCGCACCACCGTGCGGAAGATGCGCAGATCGGCCAAATCCATATATCTCTCCTGGAGAACATAACGATCTTAATTATTCATTTTAGCTGATTAGCCCTTTCCCGTAAATCGTCGGTGTAGCTGCCGATCAACACGGCAAACCAGGGGAGATGGAAATGTCGCCTGAGCCCTTCGGCATCCAGCCGATCGATCTAAGCGCATTGACGCCGAAGCAGCGCGAGGCGCTCTATAGCGGCGCCGTGCGTCGCGCCCACCAGGAGAGAGCGGAGGCGATCCGGCTGAGCCTGTCGCGGGTCGCGTCGATATTCAAGAAGCCTGCTGGCTGGGCAGGAGCTATTGTTTCGTTCGCTGGGCTTATGGGCGCTGCGGCGAAGCGTACGATCAGAAGTGGTGATTTTCGCAATGGCGGTGGGTCGGCTATCGACCGGACCGCAGCATCACCCTGAGTGCGAAGCCGACCTGGCTTGTGCTGCCCAACAACTGCGTGACCGACATCACACAGACGACGCCAATCTGCAGGGGATTGACCGCAGCCTTACTGCTGCCAACCGGCTTTCTTCAACAGATCCGCCATCTGGTCTGCCCAATGTGGATTGCGCAGCCTGAGCGGCGCCAAGGCATCGCCTGTAGGGTTCTCCATCTCCCGCATCAGTTCGACGCAAGATCTTGCCTCCGGCAGACGGCCAAGCGAGACGTAGCAGCAGGCGAGTGTTTCATAGGTGGGTCGCCACGTGGGACCGACCTTGCGAGCCTCAATCGCCGCGACGAGCCCCTCGTTTGCCTGCCCCGCAAATAGATAAGCGAGCGCCAGGACATTAAACCAGACGAAGTTCTGCGGATCGTACCGGTTCAACATAAGGCCGTGTTCGAGCGGCGCTATCGCTTCGGATGCGCTGCCGCGGAAAAGCTGCCCCATTCCCATAGCCAGATGACCAAGGGCGAAACTTGGGCTGATCTCGATCGCTCTTTCCGCAGCAAGAACGGCTTGTTCCTGCGCATTGGCATATATGCTGCAGATGGCGAGCGCATAATGCGAATAGGGATTTTTCTCGTCGAGCCGAACCGCCTTCAGGGCTGCATCCAGGCCTTCTCGGATATCCTGTGCCGGCTTGTCGCTCCAGCCGTAAGCGACGATGCCGGCGCTCACCCGACCGAGCCAGAGATGGGCCTCTGCGAGTTCAGGATCGAGCTTGCACGCCAGCCGAAATAACTCGCGGCCACGCAAGTGAGTTTGACGGCCGACGTGGTGAAAATGCCAGGTACCTTGCCGCACCAGGTCCCAGGCCGTCGCATTTCCGCTGTTGCGTCCAACGGCTGGGAGCGACTCCGTCTTGAGCAGTTCGGGTTCGATCGCACCAGCCACCCGCTCGGCTATGGCATCCTGGACGGCGAACGCCTCCGTCAGTTCCATCTCGTATCGTTCGGCCCAGATCTGATTGGCCGAGGCGGCATCGACCAGTTGCGTCGAGACCCGGATCTGCTGGCCGGACCGGCGCACACTTCCTTCCAAGACATAACGGGCGCCAAGCTCGCGGGCCACCTGTTTGGAGTCGACCGACTTGTCCTTATAGACGAAGCTGGAATTGCGCCCGATCACCCGGAACCATCGGAACCTTGTCAGCGCGGTGATGATGTCCTCGGTGATGCCGTCAGCCAGATAGGCCTGTTCCCTGTCGCCGCTGACATTGGCGAACGGCAACACCGCAATGGACGCCCTTTCGGAGAGACCCGCCAGTTGGCTCGGAAGCGCATCGTCTGCAGCGGGGTCAAGCACATGAACACTGCCGGCGAAGCGATATCCGGTGCGGGGGACGGTGGCGATCCATTCGCTGCCGTCCGGCTGCGGGCCGAGTAGCTTGCGCAGGGCGGCAATCTGCACCGAAAGATTGCTTTCCTCGACGACGGCATCGGACCAGGCGGCCTCCATGAGGGCCGTCCTGCTCAGCGCCTGCGTCGGTGCCTCCACCAGGGCCTGAAGCAACGACAAGCCTTTTTGCCCGACCGCAACTGGCTTGCCCTCGCGAACAAGCGTCCCGCGCAGCAGGTCGAGCACGAACGGCCCGAACGCGAAGCGTCGCGGTGCTGAAGCATCTCGCTTTCCGGCTTCGGAAGAATTCGGAACTTTTCGCCTCCTGTTAAGGACTTCGGACGGGGGACTGATCATTCTGGCCCTCCTTCGCACAGACTAACACAAATGGAGGTTCAAGATGATGATGTTGAAACAGCCGGCCGCAATGGACAGTGCTGCGCCCAGCGAGGGAAAGGCTTTGGTTGTTAGGGGCGGCGAGGCTTATCGGGCCGAACAGGGGTCGGACTATCTGCCGGGAATAAGTGCTGAGACCGTCGGAGCGAAGGCCCTTTGGCTGGGCGTCGCCTCAATCCCGCCGGGCAAG
Organism: Mesorhizobium sp. LSHC420B00; assembly: GCF_000503055.1. Classification (GTDB taxonomy): domain Bacteria; phylum Pseudomonadota; class Alphaproteobacteria; order Rhizobiales; family Rhizobiaceae; genus Mesorhizobium. The sequence goes on from NZ_AYVY01000022.1 coordinate 41,276, forward strand.
CGGACCAAAGCCCATGTCCATGCGCGCCACGAAACAGCATTTTATATGCTGAGCGGAGACGAGTTGGAGATGTGGAGCGGGGACGAACTGCAGTTTCGCGACCTCGTGCATCCCGGCGACTATCTCTACATTCCCGCCAACGTGCTTCACGTTGCCGTGAACCGGGCAAGCACGCCGGCCACCTTTATTGGCGCCCGCAACGAACCGACCGCACAGGAGAGTGTCATTCTCTTCCCGAAGATGGACGGCAAAATACCATAGAGCGGCGATCTGGCAGGAAGACAGGCGTACTCCGTCGGTCCACTACCCGACGAGCTGCCGCGCAAGGATCAGCACGGCAGCACCCGCCAGGAACATCGCCATCAGCCCGCCGCGCAGCGAGACCAGGCCGGCAACAATCAAGGCTGCCCATTCCGCCGGTCCGGCGCTGAGCGCCGCCGGCGCCACCAGCGTGGTCAGCACCGCCGCCGGCACGGCGCTGAGCCCGGCCTCGACGCGCGGATGGATATGGTCGAAGCGTGAGATCACCAGATGACCGCCGATGCGGGTCAGATAGGTCGCGATCGAAGCGGCGACGATGATCCACAAGGTCGTGCTCATGGCCGTGTCTCCACGCCGCTGTGGCGGGGCGGCAGGATGACGGCGAGCAGCACGCCGGCCAGCGCACCTATGGAGACATGCCAGGGCGAGCCGACGGTTTTGTACGCAATGATGGAGGCGGCAGCGCTGGCGATGACCACCGGCAGCCACAGCGGCCGCTTGCGGAAGCTCATGACCAGGCCGAGAAAATAGATCGGCAGCAGGAAGTCGATGCCCAGCACATGGGTGTCGGGAATAAGCTTGCCGAACATCGCGCCGAGCGCGCTTTCGATGACCCAGAACACATAGACCGGCAGCCCAAGCCCCATATACCAGGTAAACCCGACGGTTTCGCCGGCCTCCGCCTTGCGCTCGGCCATCGCGAACTGCGGATCAGTGAGCACGAAATAGCCTATCGCCTGCTGGATCAGTGGCCAATGCGCGATGCGCCGGCCGATACCGGCCGAATAGAGCACGTGGCGAAAATTCACCGCGAAGATCGACAGCACGATCAGCCACGGCGCGACATGCTGGCCGAACAGCTCGATGCCTACCATCTGGCTGGCGCCGCCGAACACCGTTGCGCTCATCAGGAACGCTTCGAGCACGGAAAACCCGTTGTCGACTGCGAGCGCCCCGAACAGCAATGCAAACGGCGCCGATGCCACCACGACGGGCATGCTGAGCCGCACGCCGTCCCAGAAATCGCTTTTCGCACTGTTTTCGGAGATTGCTTCCGCCGACATCAATCGCCTCCTCGGGACGGTCGTATGTAGGGAGGGCCGCCCTCCTTGTCACACCAATTCGATTGAGGCAAATGATCAGCGGAAGTGATGGCTGAGGCGGGCGGCAAGGCGCTCCAGTGCCCAGTGGATAAAAATCAGACGCTTGGCACCTGGGAGGGCATATCCGTTGGCGCCCATCGGTCCTTGCCAAAAGTGGCGGCCACAGACCCAAGGCCAGAGGTGGTTCCCCAGAGGTGGTTGCAATGAGCGAATTTTTCATCGATCCAAAATTCGGCCGCCTGGCCTTCGGCGCCGATCCCGGCAGCTATCACGCGACGCGGCCTGGCTATCCTGATTGGGTATTCGAAATTCTATGTGAACGGTGCCGTCTCGCCCCTGGCACGGCGACGTTCGAGATTGGCGCAGGTACAGGAACTGCTACGCGCCGCTTACTCGAACTGGGCGCGAGCCCGATGCTCGCCATCGAGCCGGATTCTCGCCTCGCGACTTTCCTTTGCGAGACTATTCAGGACAAGGCGCTCTCGGTGAGCGTCTCTGCGTTTGAGGATGCCGTCCTTGAGAAGGCCGGTTTTGATCTCGGCGTCAGCGCCACTGCCTTTCATTGGCTGGATGAGGACACCGCGCTGGTCAAGGTCGCCGAGCTGCTTCGGCCGGGCGGCTGGTGGGCAATGGTCTGGAATGTATTCGGCGACAACAGTCGCCCCGATCCCTTTCATGATGCGACGAAGGCACTGCTTGAAGGGCCTTCGAGCCCTTCGGCGGGCTCAAATGGTATTCCGTTCGCCCTTGATGCCGAGGCCCGCGTGGCGGCGCTGGAGCGAACCGGCGCGTTCGATTCCATCGAACATGGGACAAGTGTCTGGTCGCTCGTCCTCGATCCTGACCAGACGGTCGCCCTCTATGCCACTTTTTCCAACATCAACATCCGCAGCGACCGCAAAGCAATCCTGGCGGAGCTGGGTCGCATCGTCCGCGACGAGTTCCAAGGCTCCATAACCCGCAACATGACCACCAGCCTCTACACTGCGCGGCGCATTTGACTGTCTGATTTATCCGCTAGCGCGGCGAAGCCTTGCCTTCGATCGCCCTGCCCCAGTCGAGCAGCGGTTTTGCCCGCATGACGAAGTCGACGAGTTCGTCGACCAATCCAGCTCCATAAATATCCGCCGGCTCGACTGCGTGCCGGACGGCAAAATGCCGATTGCGGATCGCGGCAGCGAGATCGGGCTCGGCGATATGCTCGAAGCCGCGCGGCGTGCGCTTCATGCAGCCGTCCGGGTCGAGCTCGAGGCCGTTCTTCTTCAGCGCCGCGACGAGGGTGCGGAATTCAGCCGGCCGCTTCGCGATCGCGTTGCGCAGCGCCAGCAATAGCTCCGGTCCGGGCTGCCACCAGGCAACGGCGGCAAAGCAGCGATCGAGCCCGATATGGACGTAAAACACGCCCTGTTCCATCTTGGTGCCGTCAGGCGAAAGGATCGCCGACAAATGCCGGTTATAAGGCCGTTTGTCCTTGGCGAAACGCACATCGCGATTAATCCGGAACAGCGACTTCTTGCGGTCGCCGCGCAGGCCGAGCCCCGCGGCCGTGAAGCGCTCGGAGAGCGTTTCGACCAGATCGCCGAAGGGGTCGCGCAGATCCCGTTCGAAAAGGTCGCGGTTTTCCAAAAACCACTCCCGGCTCTGATGAAAATCCAGCGCCTTGAGGAAGGGAATGGCCTTTTGCCCAAAACCGTTGAACGCAGCCGCCATCACGCGCCCTTGCCGATCCGCTGCAACCAGGTGTCCTCGTCGATCACCTCGATGCCGAATTTGGTCGCGTCCTTCAGCTTGGAACCGGCGCCCGGCCCCGCTACCAGGAGATCGGTCTTCGCAGAAACCGAGCCGGCGACCTTCGCGCCGAGACGTTCGGCCATCGCCTTGGCCTCGGGGCGCGTCATCTTTTCCAGCGTGCCTGTAAACACGATTGTCTTGCCGGCGACCGCACTATCGGCTGAGACGTTCACGATGTATGGCTTCGGGTGGACCTGTGTGAGCAGCGCTTCAAGCACGGCGTCGTTGCGTTCATTGCCGAAGAAATCGCGAAGCGCACCTATCACCGTATCGCCGATGCCGTTGATCGAAGGAAAAACGGTGTGTGGATCGGCTGCCGCTGCTGTCTCCTTGCCAATGCGGATCAACTCCTCGATCGTCGAGAAGGTTCGGGCAAGCACAGCGGCCGTCGTTTCGCCGATATGGCGGATGCCCAGCGCAAAGATGAAGCGATCGAGTTCCGGTTCGCGGCGAGCGTCGATGGCAGCGAAGAGCTTGTCGAGGCCGTCGTAGTTGCGTTCCTCGACACTGCGTACATTCTTGCGCGTCTTGCCCGACGCGGCCTCACGCTGCCTGGCCTGCTCTTCCCGCCGCTCGGCCAGCGCCTTGGTAACGGCGGGACGACGATCCCTGAGCGTAAAGATATCGGCGGCTGTCTTGATCAACCCGGCGTTGAAGAACAGATCTATGTTTTCAGCGCCCAGGCCTTCGATATCCATGGCGCCGCGTGACACGAAATGGCGCAATCCTTCCACGGCCTGCGCAGGGCAGATCAGTTCGCCGGTGCAGCGGCGGCGGGAATCCTCCTTGCCGGTCTTCTCGTTGATCTCGCGCGTTGCGGGTGAGCCGCAGATCGGACATTTGTGCGGGAATTCGTAGGGCACGGCATCTGGCGGACGCTTATCGGCTACGACGCTGACGATCTGCGGAATGACGTCCCCTGCCCGCTGGATGACCACTGTGTCGCCGATACGCACGTCATAGCCGTCGCGGATCGGCTGGCCGTTGCTGTCCAGACCCTTGATGTAATCTTCGTTGTGAAGCGTGACGTTTTCGACCACTACGCCGCCGACCGTGACGGGTGCAAGCCGGGCAACGGGCGCCAGCGTACCGGTACGGCCCACCTGAATGTCGATCCTGAGCACGGTTGTCATCGCCTGTTCGGCCGGAAATTTGTGGGCGATGGCCCAGCGCGGTTCGCCAGTGACGAAACCCCATCTGCGCTGCAATTCCAGCTGGTCGACCTTGTAGACGACGCCGTCGATGTCGTAGCCCAGTGATGAGCGCTGGGTCTCGATCAGGTGATAATGCGCGACCAGTTCCTCGACCGATCTTGCCCGGACCATCAGCGGGCTGACCTTGAACCCCCACTCCGCGAATTTTTGCACGGAATCGTATTGGGTCGGAGCCGGATCCTTTGTGGTAAAGCCCCAGGCGTAGGCAAAGAACTTGAGGTTGCGGCTGGCGGTAATAGACGGGTCCTTCTGACGGAGCGACCCGGCCGCGGTATTGCGCGGATTGACGTAATCCTGGCCGCCGATCGCCGCCGAGCGCTGCTTCAACGCCTCGAATTCCGCGTAGGTCATATAGACCTCACCGCGTATTTCGATGACCTCGGGCCAGCCCGATCCCTTCAAGGTCTTGGGAATGTCGGCGATGGTCCTCAGATTGGCGGTGATGTCCTCGCCAACGGCGCCGTCGCCGCGCGTTGCCCCCTGCACGAACACACCACCTTCATAACGCAGCGAAGCCGACAGCCCGTCGATCTTCGGCTCAGCCGTGAAGGCGATGTCCAGATCCTTGTCGCGATCAAAGAACCGCCGGCCACGTACGATGAAATCGGCGACATCCTGGTCGGTATAGGCCTTGGCGAGGCTGAGCATCGGCACCGCATGACGCACCTTGGCAAAGCCTTCCGCCGGTGGCGCGCCGACCCTGCGTGAGGGGGAATCCTCACGCAGCAAAGCAGGGAAGCGCTGTTCGATGGCGAGATTGCGCCGCGTCAGCGCGTCATATTCCGCGTCCGTGATTATCGGCGCGTCCTCGCCATGGTAGCGCCGGTCGTGCTCGGCGATCTCCTGCGCCAACCGCTTCAACTCGCTTGCCGCCTCGCTTTCGCTGAGCGAATCGACTGGTTTTTCGTCCATACACTGCTCCCTCCACGGTGGCGCGACACAATAGAACAGGATTCTCTCATGAGGGAGAGATCAGACACGGAAATCATTCCTGAACAGCAGGATGGAGCCAGACCCTGACTCAGGTCACGAGCGCCGGAAACGAACTCGTCTAGAGCAATTCCAGGAAAAGTGTGAAACGGTTTTCCGTCCGGAATTGCGCAAAAAATAGTAGTTGGAGCAAAGACATGAACTACTGGCTGTTCAAATCCGAACCTTCGGTCTTCTCCTTCGAGGCGCTGAAGGCCAANCGGCGTGATGAACCGCTCTACGCTGCCGCGATGTTCTCCCGCAGCAAGCGCTCGGCCGCCGCGCGCGCCTCGTCGGTGATGGTGGCGCCGGCGAGCATGCGCGCGATCTCCTCCTGCCGCGCCGCCCGGTCCATCTCGGCGATGCCGGTCGACACCCGGTCGGCCCCGCCTGACTTGGAGATCAGGAAATGCGTCGCGGCGCGCGCCGCCACTTGCGGCGCGTGCGTGACCGAAAGCACCTGCACGCGCTTTGCCAGCCGCGCCAGCCGCTGGCCGATGGCGTCGGCAACCGCGCCGCCTACCCCGGTGTCGATTTCGTCGAAGACCAGGGTCGGCGCCGAGCCGCGATCGGCCAGCGCCACCTTGAGTGCCAGCAGAAAGCGCGAAAGCTCGCCGCCGGAAGCGACCTTCATCATTGGGCCGGGCCGGGTGCCGGGGTTGGTGTGCACCCAGAACTCGACCTGGTCGATGCCTTCTTCCATGCGGCTCCCGGCATCGCTTGCGATCTCGACGATGAACTCAGCCCGTTCGAGCTTCAGCGCCGGCAGTTCGGCCATTACCGCCTTGGTCAGCCCTGCGGCCGCCGCATGGCGAAGCGACGACAGCTGGGCCGCCGTAATGTCATAGGCCTGACGCGCAGCTGCAGCCTGTCTCTCCAGCGCATGCAGGCGCTCTTCGCCAGCGTCGAGATCGGTAAGGTCGGCCGCCATGGTGTCGCGCAGTTGCGCCAGATCGTCGACAGCGACGCTGTGCTTGCGCGAGGCGGCACGCAGCGCAAACAGCCGCTCCTCGGCCTTCTCCAGCCGCTGCGGATCATATTCAGTGGCGCGAAGTGCTGCTTCCACGCCCGACTGCGCCGCGTCGAGCGACAGCATCGCCTCGTCGAGCGATTTGACGACCTCTTCAAGCAAGCCGGGCGCTTCCGTCACCTTGCGCTGCAGCCGCCTGAGCAGGCTGGCCAACTGCGGCAAGGGTGAGGACGGGCCCGAGAGCACATCCTGCGCATCGTGGATTTCCGAGGCGATCTTTTCGGCACGCATCATCGAGGCGCGCAGTTCGGCGAGCTCGGTCTCTTCACCCGGTTGCGGATCGAGCCTGGTCAATTCGGCGACCGCCGCACGCAGATAATCGGCCTCGCGGGAAGCCGCCTCGACTTTGGCCCGGTGCCGTGAAAATTCCTGCTCGCAGGCGCGCCAGTGCCGCCACGCCTCGCCTGTTGCACGCGCGGCGCCCAGATGACCGCCGAAGCTGTCCAGCAATTCCCGATGCGCACCGGGATCGATCAAAGCGCGCTCGTCGTGCTGGCCGTGGATCTCGACCAGCGCATGGCCGACGTCGCGCATCAGCGTCACGCTGGACGGCTGGTCGTTGACGAAAACGCGCGTGCGGCCGTCCGCCGTCTGGACGCGGCGCAGGATGATGTCGCCGTCGTCCTCGATGGCGTTCTCGGCGAGCAGCATACGGGCCGGGTGGTTGCGCGGCACGTCGAACACAGCGATGACCTGGCCTTGTGCCGCGCCATGCCGCACCAGCGAGGCGTCGCCGCGGGCGCCAAGCGCCAGCGACAAGGCGTCGAGCAGGATGGACTTTCCGGCGCCGGTTTCGCCGGTCAGCACCGAAAGGCCGGACGAGAAGTCGATGTCCAGCTTCTCGATCAGAACGATATCGCGGATCGACAGCCTGGAGAGCATGGTGACGCGCCGCTCAGGCGCCGGTGATCAGCTTCCCGGCCTTGGAGATCCACGATCCGGCATTCTCGCGCGGCTCGAGCCCACCACTCTGCAGGAGCTTATAGGAGTCCTTGTACCACTGGCTGTCGGGATAGTTGGTGCCGAGCACGGCCGCGGCGGTCTGCGCTTCCGACGTCAGCCCCATCGCGTAGTAGCTCTCGGTCAGACGCGCCAGCGCCTCCTCGACATGGCGTGTGTTGGAATAGTTCTCCACCACGTTGCGGAATCGTTTGACGGCTGCGATGTACTCGCGGCGCTCGAGATAATAGCGGCCGATCTGCATCTCTTTGCCGGCGAGCTGATCGTTGGCGAAGCGGATCTTCTCCTTGGCGTCGTCGGCATATTCGGACGTGGGCCAGCGCGTCACCAGGTCCTGCATCGTCTGCACGGTAAGACGCGCTTCCTTCTGGTCCTGGGTGACGTCCTTGATCTGGCGGTAGTAGCTCAGCCCGATAATATATTGGGCATAGGCTGCATCGTCGGTCGACGGGTAAAGGGTCAGGTAGCGCTTGGCCGAACCAATCGCCTCGTCGTAATTGCCCTGACGGTAGTCGGCAAAGGCGCCCATCACCATCGATTTGCGGGCGAATTCCGAATACGGATGCTGGCGGTCGACGGCATCGAATTTGCGGCTTGCCTCCTGCAGGCGCCCGGCATTCAGATTGGCGAGACCCTGATTATAGAGCACGTCGGCCGGCTCGGTCTGATCGACATAGGTCGATAGATCGACGTCCTTCTCGGACGACATGCAGGCCGACAGAAACAGCGATGGAACGACGACCGAAAGCGCCAGGAAAACAGCCCGCCGCGGCACCTTCGATTGACCAACTCGCTTGAAAAACATGATTGGATTCCGCCCTTTCGGCGTCATTTCAGTCGACGGCAGCAGCCATAAACCATAACCGCCTTGCCCGGCAACGCTATCCCCGGCCAATCGCACATTTTTGTGGCGGTTTGGCGCCACCTGGAAAGCTGTGCGATTTGGCCGGCCAGTGATGCATCCTTGCAACACAGCTGATCGCAATAAGAGCCGCAAAAACGTTAAGAATCAGATCATCCAGGGCGCAAAGAGGGGGGCATTGACGGCGCTCATCTCGGCGGCACGGCCGCGCTCGCGGCGCGTCGTCTCGACGATCTCGAAAGCCGAACGGTCGGACAAGAGACGGCGCAGCGCCGCGGCGTTCAGCCTGTGGCCACCACGATAGGAGCGGAAGCAGCCGATAAACCGGGCACCGGCGAGCGCCAGGTCGCCCATTGCATCCATCGTCTTGTGCCGCGCGAACTCGTTGGGATAGCGCAGGCCTCCCATGTTGATCACGCGGTTGTCATCGCCGATCACCAGCGAGTTCTCCAGCGAGGAGCCGAGCGCGTAGCCAGCTGCCCATAGCCGCTCGACGTCCTTCATGAACCCGAAAGTGCGGGCCCGCGCGACGTCGCCGCGGAAAATGTCGGCATTCATATCGGATGCGAAAAGCTGGCGGCCGATCGCCGGGCTTTCGAAATCGATCTCGATCTCGAAGCGCGTGCCATCATAGGGCCTGAACTCCGCCCAGCAGGCGCCGTTCTCGATGCGAACCGGCTTGACCACCCTGATGTAGCGACGCTTGACCGGCAGCGTTTCGATGCCTGCCTGGTCCATGGCCTCGATGAACATGACCGCGCTGCCGTCGAGGATAGGCACCTCACGGCCGTCGATTTCAATGACGAGATTGTCGATCCCAAGCCCAAAGAGCGTCGCCATCAGATGCTCGACCGTGGCAATGTGCTCGCCTTGCGGATCGCCAAGCATGGTGCAGAGGTCGGTGGCACCGACCTCGGAAACGAGCGCGCGAAATTCGTGGCTTCCGCTTGCATTCGAAAGCTGGAAGACGATACCCGTATCGGCATCTGCCGGCAGGAAATGGACGGTGACCGGATTGCCGCTATGGACGCCGATACCAGTCAGCGTCGCACGCGATTTAAGTGTCGTCTGATAGTCGTGCAAAACAATCCCCATAGCCCGTACTGCCTAGGTCCGCTTCATCTGCCCTGAGGGCGCGGCTCTTGATTGATCGGCAGGCAGGGCCACTTCCCCGAGACTCCCAGCAAACCGACTTTGGTCGGTGGCGAAGATAATGGTCCCACAGGGAGACTCCAAATCACGGTTTCTTACTCTTTGTAACTGCGGTCCAGCGCGGGATTGCCCCATAAGTCCTTGTTTTAAAATCGCTTTTAATATTAACAGGCGAACAGTTTCCTGCTCGCCTGTTAACAACTGTTACGAACCGTCAACAGATCAATTGGCCTGCCGGCGCAGGAAGGCGGGAATCTCCAGCTGATCGTCTTCCTGGACAGCCCGGCTCTGCGGCGTCAGTCGGCCCTGCTCGTCCAGCTGGCCGCGGCGCGGCGCGTAAAGCTGCGGATCCTGGCTGGCTAGGCGGCGCACTTCCGCCGGCGCCTGGCGCAGTTTCGGTTCGCGCGGCTGCGCCGGCTGCAGCCGTGCAGGTTCCTCTTCGCGGCGGGTTAGGCCGTTGGTCAGGCGCTTGAGCAAGCCCATCGGGCCGCTGTTCTCGTGGTCGGCCGGGCGGGCCTTGGCTTCCACTTCAGCCTTCACCTGCGGCGGGAAATCCTCTACCCGCGGCATGCGCTGGGGTGCCGCGGCAATCGGCTGCGGCATTTCACGATGCGGAGCCGGCTGCATCGCTTGCTGAACCACTGGCTGCATCATCGGCTGCGGCTGAGCGGGAGGCGCCTGGAAGATCTTGCTCTGCGGACGGAAGTCTTCCGAATGCGCGACCGGTGCCGGGCGGGCCTGCGCCATCGCTGCCGCATTCGCCTCGGCGAGCTGAATGGCCTCGGCGACCGGATCGGCAGCACGTGGTTCATAGATCGGCTGCTGGACAGGCGCCGGGCGCATTTCCGTGACCTGAGCCGCCGGGCGGCTGACCGGCTTCGGCGGAGCCGTGCGGATGGCGATCGGCGCTGCAGCGATTTCGGCCGCCGATTTGTCGATGCCGGTGGCGACCACCGACACGCGGATAACGCCTTCGAGTTCCTCATCGAAGGTGGCGCCCAGAATGATGTTGGCGTCCTGGTCGACCTCTTCGCGAATGCGGGTTGCGGCCTCGTCGACTTCGAACAGTGTCAGGTCGCGGCCGCCGGTGATCGAGATCAGCAGGCCCTTGGCGCCCTTCATCGAGGTCTCGTCGAGCAGCGGGTTGGCGATGGCGGCTTCCGCGGCGGCCATTGCGCGGCCCTCGCCCGAAGCCTCGCCGGTTCCCATCATCGCCTTGCCCATTTCGCGCATGACCGAGCGGACGTCGGCGAAGTCGAGATTGATCAGGCCTTCCTTGACCATCAGGTCGGTGATGCAGGCGACACCCGAATAGAGCACCTGGTCGGCCATGGCGAAGGCGTCGGCGAAGGTCGTCTTGTCATTGGCCAGCCGGAACAGGTTCTGGTTGGGAATGACGATCAGCGTATCGACACATTTCTGCAGTTCCTCGATACCCATGTCGGCCGTCTTCATGCGGCGCTGGCCTTCGAAGTGGAACGGCTTGGTGACGACGCCGACGGTAAGGATCCCCTTTTCGCGGGCAGCGCGCGCGACCACGGGCGCCGCCCCGGTGCCGGTGCCGCCGCCCATGCCGGCGGTGACGAAGCACATATGCGTGTTCGAGAGATGATCGATGATCTCGTCGATGCACTCTTCCGCCGCCGCGCGCCCGACTTCAGGCTGCGATCCGGCGCCGAGACCCTCGGTGACATGCGCACCGAGCTGGATCAGCCGCTCGGCCTTCGACATCGTCAGTGCCTGCGCGTCGGTGTTGGCCACCACGAACTCGACGCCGCGCAAGCCGGCGGTGATCATGTTGTTGACGGCATTGCCGCCGCCGCCGCCGACACCAAACACGGTGATGCGCGGCTTGAGCTCGGTGATGTCCGGCTTCTGCAGATTGATGGTCATTGTCTTCGTCCTTTGCCTTTCCCGCCGCTTCGCCGCCGCGGCCGCCTATGGGGCTGTCCCCGTCAAATTAAAAACTGTCTCTCAACCACTGACTCATTCGATGCAGTTTTCCGCCTGTTCCGGTCATCCGAAGACCGGAAATTCCCTTCGCCGGGCGGCTCTCGAAGCTCGCCATCTGCGGGTAGATCAGAAGTCCGACCGGGGTCGAGAAAGCCGGCCCCTTGGCCGCCTCGGGCAGGCCTGCCACGCCGAGCGGGCGGCCAATGCGCACATTGCGGCCGAGAATGCGGCGTGCGGCTTCGGGCAGGCCGGCAAGCTGGCTGGCGCCGCCGGTCAGCACCACCCGCTTGCCGACGGCATTGCCGTAGCCGGACTTGTTCAGCCGGTCGCGCAGCAGTTCCAGCGTCTCGTCGATGCGGGCGCGGATGATGCGCGTCATCACCGAGCGCGGGATCTGCAACGGCACCTCGCCGTCTTCGCCGATCGGATGGATCGAGACCAGGTCGCGGTCGTCGGCGCTTCCTGGCAGCGCCGAGCCATGCATCACTTTCAGCCTTTCAGCGGCATCGAGCGAGGTCGACAGGCCCTTGGCCATATCCAGCGTGACGTGGTTGCCGCCAATCGCGATGGCGTCGCCGTGGACGAACTTGCCTTCCGAAAATACCGAGATCGTCGTCGTGCCGCCGCCCATGTCGATGCAGGCCGCGCCCATTTCGAGCTCGTCGTCGACCAGGGCGGCTAGCCCGCTGGCATAGGGTGTCGCCACCATGCGCTCGACCGAGAGATGCGAGCGGTTGATGCAGAGCTCCAGATTGCGCAGAGGCGCCGCGTCGCCTGTCAGCACGTGCATGTCGACGCCAAGCTGGTCGCCAACCATGCCGCGCGGATCGCGCACACCGCGCTCGGCATCCAGCGAAAAGGCCACGGGAAGCGAATGGATCACCTCGCGCTCAGCCCGCAGCGCCTGCTTGGCGCCGGCGGCAAGCACGCGTTTGATGTCGGCCTCGTCTGCTTCATGACCGCCGAGATTGATGGTGGCCGAAAAAGCCTCGCTCTTCAGCCGGCCGGCGGTCATGTTGACGATCAGCGAATCGACCGTCAGTCCCGCCATGCGTTCGGCGGCGTCGACGGCAAGACGGATGGCGTGCTCGGCACGGTCGAGATCGATGACGACGCCCGATTTCACGCCTTGCGATTTCTGGTGGCCGATGCCGATCACCTGGATGCGATGCGAGCGTCCGCGCAGCAGCTTGCCATCGTCGCGCGGCTTGAGCTTGGCCACCACGCAGCAGACCTTGCTGGAACCGACATCCAGCACCGTCAGGATGCCGGACCGGCGCGACGAGGCATCGCTGTTGCCGCCAAGCCAGCTCATATCTTCGTCTCCGGCTTGCGCTTCAGCATCTTGGGCTTTTCGTTAAGCGCAGCCTCGCGCTGCGTCGCCGCTTCCGGCGTCAACTGGACGACCAGACGGTCGGAAAGGCGCATGTCGACGGCTGCGATGTCGCGCGTCAAAAGCCCGTTCTCGTGGTCCATCCTGACCAGGTCGGCAATCGCCTGGTCCTCACCGTCTTCGGGAAGCTTGACGGTGATGCCATTCTCAAGCTTGAGATCCCAGCGCCGTTCGCCGATGCGGATATAGCCTTTGATCCGCGCGGCAAGCTCCGGATAATTCTTGATCCTGGCCAGGAAATCCGGCGCCTTGGCCGGTGCGCCGGTGCCGATGATCAGCGGCAGCAATATCTGCTTGCCGCCGGAGAACGGCGCGATCACGGTGCCGGATTTCTCGATGACCGAAAGCGCGCTCCCTTGCTGCCACAGCGCGAACGGCTCGCGCTCCTCGACGCGCACTTCCAGCGTATGCGGGTAGACTTTGCGCACTGCCGCGGCTTCGACCCAGGGCAGCGTGGTGATGCGTTCGCGCGCAGCTTCGGCATCGAAGCCGATCAGCGAGGTCCAGCCGTCGAGTTCCAGCCTGTCGAGAATATCGATCTCGGAGGTTTCGCGGTTGCCGACGACCTTGACCTGGTCGACGGCAAAACCGGTGCGGGCGGTGACACTCTGGACGATGGCGTCGGCATGCCCGCCGAGATAGGCGCCATAGGCGCTGCTCGAAATAAGCAGTGCCGCCGACAGGATGGCAGCGCAATAGGGCGGCGCTTCGAAATCGCCCTCGCCGAGGCGCGCCAGCACACGCACCGGCCGGCGGAGCAGGCGTGGCAGCACGAAATGGTCGAACGACAACGGCATGCCGAACAGCACCGGCCCGGCCGCGCCCTTCCCCTTGCCCTGTCCCCACTTCAACGCAGACACGAAGCGTCCTCCACCATCCAACTCAACAAATCGCCGAACGAGTGTCCCGCTTGCGCGGCGATTTCCGGCACCAAAGACGTCGGCGTCATACCCGGCTGGGTGTTGACCTCGAGCCAGACAATTTCACCGTTTTCGGAGTGACGATCGTCATAACGGAAGTCCGACCGGGAAACGCCCCGACAGCCGATAGCTTGGTGAGCCTTGAGCGTCAGTGTCTGTATTTTTTGGTAAATATTCGGTGAAAGTTTTGCCGGGCATTCGTGTTTTGATCCGCCCGCGACGTATTTTGAATCATAGTCGTAGAAGGAATGGCCGGTCGGGATGATCTCGCAGACACCGAGCGCCACATCGCCCATCACCGCGCACGTCAATTCTCGCCCGTGCACATAACGCTCGACCATCACCGTATCGCCATATCTCCACTCGGACGAGCCGATGATCTGCGGTGGATGCGACTGGCCTTCATGCACGATGACGACGCCGAAGCTCGATCCTTCGTTGACCGGCTTGACCACATAGGGCGGCTTCATCGGGTGCTTGTTCTGGATGGCGAAGCGATTGGCCACCTTCGATTCCGCTACCGGAATGCCGGCCGCCTTGGCGACCTTCTTGGCCTGTTCCTTGTTCATCGCGAGCGCCGAGGCAAGCACGCCGGAATGGGTGTACGGAATGGCCAGATACTCGAGGATGCCCTGGATGGTGCCGTCCTCGCCGAAGGGGCCGTGCAGCGCGTTGAAGACGACGTCGGGCTTGAGCTCGACGAGCACCGAGCTGATGTCGCGCGAGACGTCGACCCGGGTGACCTGGTAGCCCTCCCCCTCGAGTGTATCGGCGCAGGCTTTGCCCGACGACAGGGACACGGGCCGCTCGGACGAGAATCCCCCCAGAAGGACGGCCACGTGCTTGCTTGTCATTCCCCGTCATTTCCTCTCACAGCAGGCCTGCACCATCGTGCATGGCCCGAAAAGCATCGCGCGCACTCAAATACGCCGAGCAGCTTTGCTCCCGTGTTTCCGCAACATTGAGTCCGAGTCTCCCGGCAGGTTGCCCCCCAGACGGAAACGCGAGTAACGCGTCGAAACGACTCAAATCAGGAAACGCTTCAGGGCAGAGAATCAGAGAGTTGATTCGCTGGCAAGTGCTTACGATTCCGATGGATTCACTTTCCGCAAAAACGGCAGCAAAATGTGAATTCATGAGGTCCGGAGGCAACGGTCTTCGGCTTGCGCTAAAGCAGCTGCCCGAGAAATTCCTGGACGGCATGGCCCGGCCGAAAATTGCCGATGCGCTTGATCTCCCACTGCAGCCGGATGCCCGATCTTTCGAGCACGCGCGCACGCACCGTCTCACCGAGATATTCAAGCTCGTAGCCTGTGGCGGTCCCGGTGTTGATCATGAAGTTGCAATGCATCGGCGACATCTGTGCCCCGCCGACCATCAGGCCGCGGCAGCCGGCCTTGTCGATTTCCTTCCAGGCCGAGGTGCCCTCGGGATTCTTGAAGGTCGAGCCACCGGTCTTTTCGCGGATCGGCTGCACGGTCTCGCGATGGTTCTGGACAGCATCCATCGCGGCCTTGATCGCCGCCTTGTCCTCCGGAACGCCTTCGAACAGCGCCGACGTGAAGATCAGCCCGGACGGCGCAGCTGAATGGCGATAGGCATAGCCCATGTCGGCGTTGCTCAGCACATGCACATTGCCCTTGCGGTCGAGCGCCCGCACCTCGACCACGCGCTCGCGCGTCTCGACACCGTTGGCGCCGGCGTTCATCCTCAGCGCTCCGCCGATGGCGCCGGGAATGCCGTGGTAGAAATGAAAGCCGCCGATGCCGGCCTCGTAGGCAACGGCCGCAACGCGCTTGTCGGGTGTCGCGGCCCCCGCCTTGATCGTGGTCGGCGCTATCACTTCGGTCTCGCCAAAGCCTTTGGCCGAAAGCCGGATGACGAAGCCCGCAATGCCGCCGTCACGGACAAGCAGGTTTGAGCCGACGCCGACGATGGTCAGCGGTATTTCCTCGGGCACCGCCTTCAGGAACGCGGCAAGATCGTCCTCGTCGGCCGGCTGGAACAATGCCTCCGCGAGCCCGCCGGCTCGAAACCAGGTGATCTTGTCCATCTCGGCATTGGGCGTGATGCGGCCGCGCAATCCGGCAAGCCGGTCGCCAAGCTTGTCGATCAACGCCTGGCCGCGCATCATGAGATAGTCCCGCCGAGTTCTTTGGGCAGCGCATAGGCCCATTGGGTGATGTTGCCAGCGCCGAGGAAGACGACGAAATCGCCCGGCTTCGCCACCTCGCGCACGATCGGCGCAATCGCCGCCGGACCTTCGATGTAGCGTGCGTCGCGATGGCCGCCGGAGCGGATGCGCGACACCAGTGCGTCGGACGTAACGCCGTCGATCGGTTCCTCGCCGGCCGCATAGACGGGCGCCACCATTACCGTATCGGCGTCGTTGAAGCAGACGGAAAACTCGTCGAACAGATCGCGCAGCCGAGTGAAGCGATGCGGTTGGGTAACGGCGATGATGCGGCCCTTGGTGGCGCTGCGCGCCGCCTTCAGTACCGCCGTGATCTCGACCGGATGATGACCGTAATCGTCGAACACATCGACACCGTTCCACGAACCGGTATGGGTGAAACGCCGCTTGACGCCGGCGAAGGACGACAGGCCCTTCTTGATCGCCTCGGCCGAAAGGCCGAGCTCATGCGCGACGGCAATCGCCGCCGTCGCATTGGAAACGTTGTGGCGTCCGGGCATCGGCAGCCGCAGACCGGCAATCGTTATCTGGCCGTGCGTCTTGCGGTCGCGGATCACCACGTCGAATTCCGAGGTTGGGCCGTCCATGCGGTGATTGGTGAAGCGCACGTCGGCCTGCGCATTTTCGCCATAGGTGATGACGCGCCGGTCCTCGATGCGGCCGACCAGCGCCTGCACCTCGGGATGGTCGGTGCACATCACGCCAAAGCCGTAGAACGGCACGTTCTCGACGAACTGGCGAAACGCCTCGCGCACTTTGTCGAAGGAGCCGTAATGGTCGAGATGTTCGGGGTCGATATTGGTGACGACGGCAATCTCGGCCGGCAGCTTGAGGAAGGTGCCGTCGCTCTCGTCGGCCTCGACCACCATCCATTCGCCGTCGCCCATGCGGGCGTTGGTGCCATAGGCATTGATGATGCCGCCATTGATCACCGTCGGGTCGAGCCCGCCGGCATCGAGTAGCGTCGCCACCATCGAAGTCGTCGTTGTCTTGCCGTGCGTGCCGCCGATCGCGACCGCCTGCCGGAAGCGCATCAGCTCGGCTAGCATTTCGGCGCGCCGCACGATCGGCAGCAACTTCTCTCTCGCCGCCTTCAGCTCCGGGTTGGATTTCTTGATTGCGGTGGAGACGACGACCACTTCGGCCTCGCCGAGGTTCTCGGCCTGGTGGCCGACGAAGCATTCGATGCCCTTGTCGCGCAGCCGCTGCACATTGGCGCTGTCGGCCTGATCGGATCCCTGCACCTTGTAGCCGAGATTGTGCAGCACCTCGGCGATGCCGCTCATGCCGATGCCGCCAATGCCGATGAAATGCACGAGGCCGATCGTCTGTGGCATCTTCATCAATGCGTCTCCTTCCTGAATTCCGAAACGGATTTCCTGGACGCAATAGCCTCTGTCAGATCGGCGAGCAACCGCGCGGCATCCGGTTTACCGGACGATTTCGCCGCCGCAGCCATTGTCGCCGCCCTGCCTGGATCATCCATTAGCCCGCCGACAAGCGCAGCGATCCGCTCCGCCGAAAGCGTGGATTGCGGATGCACCTCGGCGCCACCCGCTGCGGCAAGGGCGGCCGCATTCGCCGCCTGGTCGTGGTCGAGCGCGTGCGGATAAGGGACCAGCAGCGCCGGCCTGCCGATCACCGCGATTTCCGATACGGTCGACGCGCCGGAGCGCGACATCACCAGATGCGCCGCCGCGAGCCGCGCCGCCATGTCGGTGAAGAAGGGCGACACCTCGGCCTCGATGCCAAGCGCGGCATAGGCGGCTTCCACCCGCGCCACATCGTCGGCGCGGGCCTGCTGCGTGATCGCCAGTCGCCTACGCTGTGCATCGGAAAACCGGGCGATCGCCGCCGGCACCGCATCGGAAAAGAACTGCGCGCCCTGGCTGCCGCCAAACACCAGAAACCGGAACGGCTCTTCGCCGGCCGATGCAGCATAGGGTGTATTCGCTGCTTCCAACACTTGCGGCCTGACCGGATTGCCGGTGGTCACCGTCTTGGCGCCAGTGGCACTGATGTCTTCCGGCAGGAACCCGCCGGCAACGGCGTCGACGCGGCCGGCGAGCGCCCGATTGGCGCGGCCCATCACCGCATTCTGCTCGTGGATCAGCGTCGGCACCTTGCGCCGGGTCGCCGCGTAAAGCGGCGGCAGTGTCGGATAGCCGCCGAAGCCGACCACTATGGCGGGCTTGATGCTGGCGATGACGGCCGACGCCTGCCGCACCCCGCGCCAGATTTTCCAAAACGCGGCGAGCATGGCAAAAGGATTCTTCGAGCCCATCGTCGCCGACTGGATCGGATGGATGGCGGTCGCCGGGAACTGCCCGGCAAAGCGCTCGGCGCGGTCGTCGGTGGCCAGATGTACCGCCCAGCCGCGCGCCTTGAGCTCATGTGCCAGCGCCTCGGCCGGGAACAGATGTCCGCCCGTTCCGCCAGCAGCTAGAAGGATGACCCCCTTCGCCATCTCACTCCGCCGGCATCGCACGCGGCGACGGCATGAAGCCCAGCTGCTTGCGCTTTTCCGGGCGCTTGCGCGTCAGCGCCAGCACCATGCCCATCGAGATGGCGATCGCGATCTGGGAGGAACCGCCATAGGAGATGAACGGCAGCGTCATGCCCTTGGCCGGCATCAGTTGCAGATTGACGGCCATGTTGATGACCGACTGCAGGCCGAAGACGGTGACCAGGCCGCCAACCGCGTAGCGCGTGAAATCGTCCTGCTCCTTGAGTGCCGTGTTGAGGCCGCGCAGCACGATGAAGCCGAAGATGGACATGATGAAGAAACACATGATCAGCCCGAATTCCTCGCCAGCGACCGAGAAGACGAAATCGGCATGGCTGTCGGGGATGACCCGCTTGACGGTGCCCTCGCCCGGCCCGACGCCGAACCAGCCGCCATTGATCAGCGCCTCGCGGCCCATGTCGACCTGGAACGTGTCGCCCTCGCCGGTCATGAAGCGGTCGATGCGGCCGGCAACGTGCGGGAACACCGCATAGGCGGCGAACACGCCGCCGACGCCGGCAGCACCCAGCGCGACGATCCACAGCCACGGCAGCCCGGCCATGAAGAACATCACCCCCCAGGTGCCGAGCACCAGCATGGTCTGCCCCAGGTCAGGCTGCGCCACTAGCAGCGAGATGACCAGCGCAAGCAGCAACATGGCGAACAGATTGCCCGGAATGTCGGGCTGGCGCTTGTGCTCGGCGAACAGCCAGGCGCAGATGATGACGAAGCCCGGTTTCAGGAACTCGGACGGCTGTATCGACAGGCCGGCAAGCGATACCCAGCGCCGCGCGCCTTTCACCTCGACGCCGATATAGAGCACCGCCACCATCAAAAACAGCGTGATGCACAGCATGACCAGCGCCATGCGCCGGATCTGCCTGGATTCAAGGAACGAGACGGCAAGCATCACTCCAAGTGCCGGAATGGTGAAGATGATCTGGCGTGTGGCGAAGTGGAAACTGTCTAGTCCGATGCGTTCGGCCACCGCCGGGCTTGCGGCGAAGGACAAAACGATGCCGAGGCCCATCAGCGACAGGAACGCCGCCAGGAACCAGCGATCGATCGTCCACCACCAGGTCGCCACGGGGCTTTTGTCGAGACGGCTTTGCATTATCGTGTCCCTCCGATGGGCTTCACGCCATCAATGGCGGTTGCGGCTTGCCTGAACGCCTCACCGCGGACTTCGAAATTCTTGAACTGGTCGAAACTGGCGCAGGCCGGCGACAGCAGCACCACCGCCTCGCCGCTACTATCCTTGGCCGCATCGCGGGCGGCGTGTTCGACCGCCGCAGCCAACGTGCCTGATATCTCGTAGGGCACCGCTTCGCCCAGCGTCGCCGAAAAGGCCGGTGCGGCTTCGCCGATCAGATAGGCCTTGGCGATACGCGGGAAGAAGCCGCGCAACGGCTCGATGCCACCCTCTTTCGGCAGACCTCCGGCAATCCAGTAGATACGCGCAAAGCTCGACAGCGCCGGTGCCGCGGCATCGGCATTGGTCGCCTTGGAATCGTTGACGAACAGCACATGCCCTTTGCGGCCGACCTGCTCCATGCGGTGCGCCAGCCCCGGGAAACTCTCCAGTCCGGATTGGATCTCGCCGAGCTCGAGCCCGACCTTGAGGCAGGCGGCGGCGGCGGCCAGCGCATTCTGCGCGTTGTGCTGGCCGCGCAACGAGCCGATGCCTTCGAGAAAGGCGACCCGGCTGTAGCGGCCGTGCACGGCTTCCATCAGGTTGGTGCCTTCGGCGAAATAGCCGTCGGTCAGCGGCAGGCGCTTGGAGATGCGAATGATCTGCCGGCCCGCTCGCTCCAGCCGGTCGGCGATCTGGGCGCACCAGGAATCGTCGACACCGATGATTGCCGTCTCGCTGCCGGCCACCAGCCGCTCCTTGATCGAGGCGTAGTGTTGCATCGTGCCATGGCGATCGAGATGGTCCGGCGTCAGGTTGAGCAGGATGCCGGCCGTCGGATTGATCGAAGGGGCAAGATCGATCTGATAGGACGAGCACTCAACCACATAGTGCCGCTCGGGCTGCGGCGGATCGAGCGTCATCACCGCGCGGCCGATATTGCCGCCCATCTGCGTGTCGCGCCCGGCCGATTTGAGGATGTGCGCCGTCAATGCCGTGGTCGTCGACTTGCCGTTGGTGCCGGTGATGGCGATGAAGGCTGCTGCCGGCGCCCGCGCCGTCCGCTCGCGGCAGAAAAGCTCGATATCGCCGATGATCTCCACGCCTGAGCCCCGCGCGAGCTCGACGGTCCAGTGTGGCTTGGGATGCGTCAGCGGCACGCCGGGCGACAGCACGAAGGCGGAAAACCTCGCCCAGTCCGCGCCGCGCAGGTCTGCGGTGGCGATGCCGACCGCGCCGGCCTTGGCAACGCTGTCGGGATTGTCGTCCCAGGCGAGGACGTCCGCGCCGCCCTCGATCAGCGCGCGCGCCGTGGCAATCCCCGAGCCGCCGAGCCCGAAGAGCGAAACGCGCTTGCCTGAAAAGGATGCGGCGGGGATCAAGCGGCCTCCTATCTGAGCTTCAGGGTCGACAGCCCGACCAGCGCCAGAATGACGGCGATAATCCAGAAGCGGATCACCACCTGGCTTTCGGTCCAGCCGAGCTTTTCGAAATGATGGTGGATCGGCGCCATCAGAAAGACGCGCTTGCCGGTCATCTTGAAATAGCCGACCTGGATGATGACCGAGAATATCTCGACGACGAACAGGCCGCCGACGATGACCAGCACGATCTCGTGCTTGGTCGCCACCGCGACCGTGCCGATCAGCCCACCCAGCGCCAGCGAGCCGGTATCGCCCATGAAGATTGCCGCCGGCGGCGCATTGAACCACAGGAAACCGAGACCGGCACCGATCACCGCTCCGAGGACCACGGCAAGCTCACCGGTGCCGGGAACGAAATGGATCTGCAGATATTCAGCGAACACCGCATTGCCGGAGAGATAGGCGATGACGCCGAAGGACGCCGCCGCGATCATGATCGGCACGATCGCCAGCCCGTCGAGGCCGTCGGTCAGGTTCACCGCATTGCCGGCGCCGACGATGACGAAGCACGAGAACGGGATGAAAAACCAGCCGAGATTGACGAGAAACTCCTTGGCGAAAGGGAATGTCAACGATGACGAGAACGGCACCTGGCCGTTATGCATGATCACCCAGGCGGCGATGCCGGCAATGACGAATTCGAGCCCGAGCCGCGCCTTGCCGGAAAAGCCGAGATGCGATTGCTTCGTCACCTTGAGATAATCGTCGTAGAAGCCGATCGAGCCGAACCCCAGCGTCACCAGCAGCACCACCCAGACGTAGATGCTCGACAGGTTCGCCCACAGCAGCGACGAACCGACGATGCCGGACAGGATCATCAGTCCGCCCATTGTCGGCGTTCCCGCCTTCTTGAAATGCGTCTGCGGCCCGTCGGCGCGGATCGGCTGGCCCTTGCCTTGCCGCAGCCTCAGCGAATTGATGATGGTCGGTCCGAAGATGAACACGATCAGCGCCGCTGTGATCAGCGCTCCGCCGGTGCGGAAAGTTATGTAGCGGAAGACGTTGAAGACCGAGATCTTGTCCGCAAATTCGACGAGCAGTGTTAGCATGCGCTTGCGTCCCCCGGACCGATCCTAGGTCTGTCTGCTGGTTGTGGCTTCCGCCGGAAACTTGCCGAGCAACGCCTCGACCAGCTTTGAAAAGCCTATGCCCTTCGACGATTTGATCATGACCACGTCGCCGGGCTTCAATTCCGACAGAAGCACCGGTTTCAGATCTTCCGCGCCGGCGCGGTATTCCGTCTTGATCTCGCCCGGCAGCACGTCGGCCAGCGCCCGCATTTCCGGGCCGCCGAGGAAAACCGTGCGCGTATCGGTGCCGACGATCAGGTCGGCAAGCGCGGCATGCAATTTCGCCGAATGGCTGCCGAGCTCGAGCATGTCGCCAAGCACGGCAATGCGCCTGCCCTCGCCCGACACCGGTGTGGTGTTGAGCAGTGCCATTGCAGCGGTCATCGACGCCGGATTGGCGTTGTAGCTCTCGTCGATCAGTGTGATCGGCCCCTTGGGATGGCGCAACACATAGCGTTTGCCGCGTCCGCGTTCGGGCGAAAGATCGGCCAGCGCCTGCGCAACCCTGGTGACGTCGGCGCCGACCAGATGCGCGGCACCCAGCACGGCCAGCACATTCTGCACCATATGGCGGCCCGGCGCGCCGATCCTGGCGACAATCTCGTGTCCGCCAATCTTGGCGGCTATCACGGAGTGATCGGCATTGAGCTCGCATTTGATCAGTTTGAAGGTCGCCCGTGCATTCTCGCCGAACCCGTAGACATGCTCGACGCCCGCTTCTTTCGCCATCTTCTCCAGCAGCTTCCAGCGCTGGTCGTCGCGGTTGAGAAGGGCGGCGCCACCGGGCTCCAGTCCCTCGAAAACCTCTGCCTTGGCCTTGGCGATCTCGTCCAGGTTGCGGAAGAAGCCGAGATGAGCGGCCGCGATCAGCGTAATGATGGCGACATGCGGCCGGACCATTTTGACGAGGGGCCGGATCTCGTCCGGATGGTTCATGCCGATCTCGAAGACGGCATAGTCGCAATCCTGCGGCATGCGCGCCAGTGTCAGCGGCACGCCCCAGTGATTGTTGAACGAC
Source organism: Mesorhizobium sp. LSHC420B00 (assembly GCF_000503055.1). GTDB lineage: Bacteria > Pseudomonadota > Alphaproteobacteria > Rhizobiales > Rhizobiaceae > Mesorhizobium. Next base: position 64,228 of record NZ_AYVY01000022.1, read on the forward strand.
TGAGCCGATGCATGCACCGTACCGACCGCGGACAGAGCGTGGCGCAGTGCTTCCTTGGTGGTGGTTTTGCCCGCCGAACCGGTCACGGCAATCACCCTCGCCTTCGAGCGTGCGCGCGCCGCAACGCCGAGCTTTTCCAGCGCGACGAGCACGTCCTCCACGACGATCATCGGTGCCGTCAGCCGCCCCAGCGACGGCAGCTTGCCCTCGGCGACGACAAGCACGCCGGCGCCCGCCTTGATGGCGGCGGTGACGAAATCATGGCCGTCCATCACCTCGCCCTTGATGGCGAAGAAGGCGTCTCCCGGCTGCAGGCTGCGGCTGTCGATGGAAATGCCGGCGATGCCTTCAGGCATCGGACCGAGCGGCCGGCCATCCATGGCGGCAACCAGCGCCTCGGAGGTCCACAGATAGCTCACGCCGCTTGCTCCCTGAGCGCCGAGCGAACTTCCTCATGATCGGAAAAATGCAGCGTCTCGGTGCCGATGGTCTGGCCTTCCTCATGGCCCTTGCCGGCCACGATCAGCGTGTCGCCAGCGTGAAGCATCCCGACTGCCTCGTGGATGGCCTTGCGCCGGTCGCCGATCTCGATGGCGCCAGGTGCGGCCTCCAGGATCGCGGCGCGGATCGTCTCGGGAACTTCCGAGCGGGGATTGTCGTCGGTGACGATGACGACATCGGCCAGCCTTGTGGCGATCTCGCCCATGATCGGCCGCTTGCCCCGGTCACGGTCGCCGCCGCAACCGAATACGACGATGACGCGGCCGGTGGTAAAGGGACGCACCGAAGCCAGCACGTTTTCCAGCGCGTCCGGCTTGTGCGCGTAGTCGACATAGACCGGTGCGCCATTGGCGGCCGTCCCAACGAGGTCGAGCCGCCCCGGCGCACCCTTCAATTTCTCTAGCGCCATCAACGCCTTGGCAACAGATGTTCCAGTCGAAATGGCGAGGCCCGCCGACACCAGCGCATTGGCGATCTGGAAGTCGCCCGCCAACGGCAGGTCGACTTCATGGAGAACGCCGTCAACTTCGACCTCGGCGCGTTGGCGGTGGCGCTCGTGCTCGACCCGCTTCAGCCGCAGGAAATCGCCGTGGCGGCCGACCGTCAGCACGTTCAGTCCCGCTGCCCGCGCCGCCTTGATTGTCGGCTCCGACCACGGGTCGTCGGCAAAGATGACGGCCGGCGCGCCCTTCGGCAGCAGCGCATCGAACAGACGCAATTTGGCGCGATGATAGTCCTCGACCGTCGGATGATAGTCCATATGGTCGCGGCCGAGATTGGTGAAGCCGCCGGCCGCAAGCCTGACGCCATCGAGCCGGCGCTGGTCGAGGCCATGGCTGGACGCTTCCATCGAGGCGTGGGTGACGCCGGCCTCCGCCAACTCCTTGAGCAGCCTGTGCAGTGCCACCGGATCCGGCGTGGTCAGCGAGCCATATTCATTGCGGCCCGGCGCCACCACGCCGGTCGTGCCGATCGAAGCGGCGACCAAACCCGCCTGCTCCCATATCTGTCGGGTGAATGCGGCGACGGAGGTCTTGCCGCTGGTGCCGGTCACCGCGACCATGGTTTGCGGTTGCTTGCCGAAAATACGGGCAGCACTCAGCGCCAGCGCAAGGCGCGGATCGTCTACGACAAGAACCGGAACTGGCAGCCCGGCGACCGCACTGCCCTTGCCGACAACAATCGCGGCAGCGCCGCGGCTCGCGGCATCGGCGGCATAGGCTGCGCCATCCGCCTTGGAGCCGGTGAGCGCGAAAAAGACAACACCCGGTGTTACCTGGCGGGAGTCCGACGAAATCCCTGTAACCTCCATGTCGAAGGAAGCTGTCCCCTCGACAGGCAGGATACCGGCTAGATTTTTCAGCTTCATCGAACCCCGTTCATCGCAACAAAATAGCGCGCAGTTGCCGGCGCGCCCCAAGAATCACTGATAGGAAACCAGCGTTGCACCATTTTCATGGCTGAAATCTGGCTTCACGCCAAGCATGGAAGCCGCACGTCGGATGATGTTTGCAGCCATGATGCCCGCATTCGAGGCAGCCGTGGCACCCATGCCGGGCTTTTCCGGCTTCGGTTCGTCGGCGATCGTAAGCACTATGTATTGCGGATCGTCCATTGGGAAAGCCGCAACGAAAGCGTTGAAATTCTTTTCCTTCGAGTAGCGGCCGTTGACGACCTTCTCCGCCGTTCCCGTCTTGCCGCCCACCCGGTATCCTGGCACCCGGGCATTGCGGCCGGATCCCTTTTCGGCATTGAGGGCATAGAGATAGCGCATGCCCTCGACGGTCTTGTCGCTGACCACTTTCTTGGCCACCGCCATCGCCTGCTCCTGGGTGCGCGGCAGGAAGGTCGGGTCCATCAGATAGCCGCCATTCATCAGCGCGGCGCAGCCGACCGCCGTCTGCAGCGGGGTCGTCGACACGCCGTGGCCGAAGGCGATGGTAATCGAATTGACCTGCTTCCAGACCTTGGGCTCGGTCGGCCGGGCGACTTCCGGCAGTTCGGTCTGCATCTTCTCGAGGATTCCCAGGCGATGCAGGAATTCGCGGTGTCCGTCAATGCCAACCGCTTCGGCTTCCTTGGCAGAGCCGATATTGGATGAGTAGATGAACACTTCCGGCACCGACAGCACCCGGCCCTTGCCATGGAAATCATGGATGGTCTGATGGCCGATCCTGATCGGGCGCGATGCGTCGAAGCGGCTTTGCAGCGTTATCTTGCCGGAATCGAGCGCCATGGCGGTGGTGAAGCTCTTGAAGGTCGACCCCATTTCGTACAGGCCGGCGGACATACGGTTGAGCCGGTCCTTGTCCTGCGCGTTATAGGGGTTGTTCGGATCGAAATCTGGAACCGACGCCATCGCCAGCACCTCACCGGTCTTGACGTTGAGCACGACGGCACCCGCCGCGATCGCATGGTACTTTTCAATGCCGGTGGCGACCTCGTCACGTACGATATGCTGGACGCGCAGATCGATCGAGAGCTGGACCGGCTTCAAATCCTTGGCCACCGCCAGGCCCGACGCCTGAAGATCGCTCAAGCCCTGTTCGTCGATGTATTTCTCCATGCCGGAGATGCCCTGATTGTCGATGTTGGTGAGGCCGACAATGTAGGACGAGGTTTCGCCGGCCGGATAGAACCGGCGCTTTTCGGTGCGGAAGCCGAAGCCGGGGATGCCGAGCTGCATGATATCGGCCTGCTGCTTCGGCGTCAGTTGCCGCTGCAGCCAGACGAAGCCGGCGCCGCTCTTCAGCTTGTTGTATGTCTGCTCGTAGTCGATCTCGGGAAGCACCGTCGACAGCTTTTCGATCGCCTCGTCGGCATCGACGATGCGGCGCGGTTCGGCAAACAGCGACGCCGTCTTGATGTCGGTCGCCAGCACTTCGCCGTTACGGTCGACGATGTCGGGCCGCGATGCCGTCACCCGGCTCTGCGGCCCGCCCGACAGGTCGGGGTTCTGGAAACCCAGATAGACCAGCCGCCCGGCAATGGTCGAATAGATACCGAAGAACACCGCCATCGTCATGACAATGCGGGTCCTGCCCTTGCCACCGGTTGCCTTGCGGGCACCTTCGACCACGATCGATCCGCCCGCGCCGGGCTTCGAACCGCGCTTCAGCAGCCTGCCAACCTGTGGAAATCTGGCGGCCATTGGAAATCCGGTGATCATTGGACGATGCCTCCGGTCACCACCGGATCCTTGCCGCCAATATCAGCCATGCCGCCCAGCCGCTGCGATGAAAGGTCCTCGATGTTGACGGGTTTGGCCGGCAGATCGTCCAGCCCGACGATCTGGCGCGCATTGACCGGCTCGAGTCCGAGTTGCGATTTGTAGATTTCGGTGAGCTTCTGCAGGCGCGACGGCTGGGTAAGCAGGCTCCAGTCCGCCTTGAGCAGGTCGATCGTGTCCTCTTCATAACGGATCTGCGCCTGGATCTTGTGCACTGCCGCCAGTTGCTCCTCGGCCTCGCGCTTGGTCTTGTAGGTCAAGGCAGCCGCCGAAACCATGACGGCGATCAGGACTATGTCGCTGGTACGAAACACGTGTTCACCTCTCTCCCGGTCGATCGGCACCGGGAAGCTTTGGGCCAGGCAGTTTTGGCAGGCCGAAAATCGAAAAATCACCAGCGCGCGCCGGCGCCTCTGTACGGATCGCAGCGCGCAGCCTTGCCGAGCGCGCCCGCGGATTGGCCGAAATCTCGGCATCGCCAGGCGTCACGCCGCTGCCCTTCTTGGTGAAGGTGGCGGTGCGCGCCTGCGCCTCGGGCAGGTGCCGCGATCCGGTCGCTGAATCAGCTCTGTCGGCGATAAAGCGCTTGACCATGCGGTCCTCCAACGAATGGAAGGTCACCACGGCAAGCCGCCCGCCCGGTTTCAGCACGCGCTCGGCGGCAAACAGCGCCTTTGCCAGCTCGCCGAGCTCGTCGTTGACGAAGATGCGCAGCGCCTGGAAAACCCGGGTGGCTGGATGGATCTTGTCTTTCGGCGCGCGGCCGATATGCGTCTCGATGGCATCGGCAAGGTCGAGCGTGCGCTCAAAGGGGCGTTTTTCGCGACGGCTCTCGATCATACGGGCGATGCGCCCAGCATGGCGTTCTTCGCCGAGAAAACCGAAGATGCGGGCAAGATCGCCCACCTTGAAAGTGTTGACGACGTCGGCGGCGCTCAGGCCCGCCTGCGCCATGCGCATGTCGAGCGGTCCATCGGCGCGGAATGAAAAGCCGCGCTCCGGCTGGTCGATCTGCATGGAGGAGATGCCGATGTCGAGCACGACGCCATCGGCACTTTCAACCTGCTCGTCGAGCGTTGAGAACGGTGCCTGGACAAGCCTGAGCCTGCCGCCGGACTGCTGTTCAAGGGTCCGCCCCGCCGCGATCGCATCCGGATCGCGGTCGATGGCGACGACCGAGGCTCCGCTTGCCAGAATGGCCTTCGTGTAGCCGCCAGCACCGAACGTGCCGTCGACGAGCACCTCGCCTTTTGTCGGCGCCAGCGCCTCCAGAACTTCGGCAAGGAGGACCGGAATGTGACGGGCTGGTCCGCCAACGGCATGAACTTCATCGCCGTCGCCCGCCATCATTCCGGCCGCTCCCCGGGCTTCGTCCCCTGCCGAAGCTGCAAAAGCCGGGCGCGAGCTTCCGTCCCATAGGCGCTGAACCGTCCCGGCTCCCAGATCTGAAAGAAATTGCCGCGGCCAACGAAGGCCACTTCCGCTGAAATGCCGGTATGCTCGCGAATGAAATCGCTCATCGTGATACGGCCGTCCTGGTCGAGCTTCAGAAACGTTCCATCGCCATGGCAGAAGAACGACATGTCGTCCGCCGCCTGCAGGAACGGGTCTTCCTGCGCGATGCGCTGCTCGTAGCGATCGAGCAGGTCGAGCCCACCGACATCCATCGCCGGGCGATCCAGGCAGCGTAGCGCATAAAGTTCCGAATAGCCGCGTTTCTGCACAACGGCACGGAAATGCGCCGGCACGGACACCCGTCCCTTCGCATCGATCCTGTTCACCGCGTTCGACAGAAACCGGTCCATTACGCCTTACGGCCGCTTGCGCCGCCGCACCCCTCTGCATCTTCCTGTCCGCGCCGCCCCGGCCCGGTCGCCGTCCAAAACCCACTTCATTATGACGGGCGAACGCAGGCAAACGCGCAGCCGCCGCGGCTGCCCGATTGGCGTACGCTTCACCCTGACACGGAACGAAGGCTTGAGTATCGGAATGGGATATCATGGGGTGTTATGGGCGTCAACGGGAACAGTCTTCAAAACGCGCCTGCCACGACTGGGGAGAGCAGCTTTGACGGCACTCCGGTCTTTATCCTCCATTAAGCCTAACGAAGGGTTTAGAGCCGTGTGGTCCAACCGGACGCGGCTTGCTGCGGATCGTTGCCGCGCATAGCCTCGGCATCTCCTTTTCCGGTCAGTAACGAGGTTTGAAGCCATGTCTGAAACAGCCAAGTCGCGCGCCGCGGCACTTCCTCATCTGCGTCGCGCCGGGCTGGCCAAGGGCGACCCAATTCCCTTGCCCTTGACCATGGCCGCCATTTTCCACGCGCCGGGTGACGCCACCGGCTACGATCAATATGGCCGCTTCAGCAATCCGACCTGGGATGCAGTCGAGCACATGCTGGCGCATCTGGAAGACGCCCCATGCGTCGCCTTTCCCTCGGGAATGGCTGCCATCTCGGCGGTGTTTTTCGGCCTGCTCAAAGCCGGCGACCGTATCCTGCTGCCGTCCGACGGCTACCATACGACGAGAGCGCTGGCAGACCGTTTCCTGAAGTCCTTCGGCGTCGCGTACGATGTCCGGCCGACATCGAGCTTCCTCGACGGCGGCTTTGACGGATACCGGCTTGCCTTCGTCGAAACGCCCGCCAATCCAGGACTGGACATATGCGACATCGCAGCCGTCGCCGAAGCCGTGCACAAAGCGGGTGCGATGCTTGTGGTCGACAACACGACGATGACGCCTTTCGGCCAGCGCCCGCTCGATCTCGGCGCCGATATCGTCATTGCTGCCGACACCAAGGCGCCGAACGGCCATTCCGATGTGCTGTTCGGCCATGTCGCCAGCCGCAACGCAGATATTATCTCGAGGGTGACCGACTGGCGCGAGACGTCGGGCGCCATCCCCGGGCCATTCGAGGCATGGCTGGTACATCGCGGCCTCGAAACGCTGGACGTGCGCTTCGACCGCATGTGCGCTTCCGCCGAAATGATAGCGCGACGGCTGAAAGACCATCGCGCAATCAGCGGCTTGCGCTTTCCGGGACTGGAGAGCGACCCATCACACAATCTTGCCCGCGCCCAGATGGAGCGCTTCGGATTTCTCATCTCGTTCGTGCTCGCCTCGGAGGACAAGGCCGAGGATTTCATCAACAACTGCGCGTTGATGCAGGCAGCGACATCGTTCGGCGGCGTACACACTTCGGCCGAACGGCGATCAAAAAGGGGAGATGCCGTTCCGCCCGGCTTCGTTCGCTTGTCGATCGGCTGCGAGCCGGTGGAAGAGCTTTGGCAGGCGATCGAGGCGTCGCTAGACCGCATCGGCACCTGAGCAGCGCGACTACGAATTCAGATCGCCGGCGTCGATCTTGCGCCGGCCGTGGAGAACGCGAACGATTTCGATCGCCTCTTCGCGGACACGATACAAAGTGAGGTATTCGCCGACGATCAGGTGACGGATGCCGGGCGCAATGTCTTCGCGCGGTGCACCTGAGAAGGGATGCAGGGTCAGCAAATCCACCGCCTTTGCAAGAGATCCACGAGGCGAACCGCCGCATTTGGATTCTGTTCGGCAATGTAGTCGACGATGGCTTCGAGGTCGATCAATGCCTGAGGAAGCAGGCGATATTTCACTCCTCAAGGCCTTTGGCCTCGGCCATTTTTAGATATTTGGCGCGCAGCCGTTCCATGATTGGCGGCCCGTCCAGCGCCGGTCCGCTGTCGATCCCCTCCTGCGCCATCTTGCGCAATTCCTCGACCGTGTAGCCGAGCAGGTCGCGCCTGTCCTTCCATTGTCTCAGTGCGTCGCGGATCACCTCGCTCGCCGAGGCATATTCGCCGGCGGCGACCACGTCGTCGACTGCCGCGGCCATCTCCGGCGACAGCGTGATGCTGCGTTTATCGACCTGTCCCATGACGCGCTCCTGAATATCGTCATCAACTGGTACGATTTAATCGCACCATTTTCAAGGAATGTCGCGCTCGATTGCGGGTCGAAAAGTGAATCAACGGCTGCGCCCGAAGACGTAACCTGCTGATATCAGGAGATTTCCTTTTATCGGGGAAACTGCCAGCTGGCCTGTAAGCCGGGTTCTGTATGGCCCTCGCCCCTTACGGGGCGAGAACGTGGCGGCCATTCATCTTGGGCGCATGTTGCCATGCGCCTCACGCAACCTACCCGGACGGTGAGCCGGAAACAGCCCTCGAGGGTTTCCCCTCGCACCGCCCCTATTCGGTCTTGCTCCCGGTGGGGTTTACCGTGCCGCTCCTGTTGCCAGTCGCGCGGTGGGCTCTTACCCCACCCTTTCACCCTTGCCACGATTAGATCGTGGCGGTTTGCTTTCTGTGGCACTTTCCCTGGGGTCGCCCCCGCCGGCCATTAACCGGCACCGTGTCTCCATGGAGCCCGGACTTTCCTCACCCGCAGCCTTTCGGCTTCGCGGGTGCGGCCGCCCGGCCAGCTGGCAAGGCGTATAAAGGGGTTCAGGCCCAAAAACGCAAACGAAAAAGCAAGTTATCGCTTGTCAGGCGGGCGCTCCAAGTGCTGCCAGTTGCACCTTGACCTTGCCGCAATAGGCTGCGGACACCGGGTTCATCCGTGTGGCGCCGTGGCCGGCATTGTATTTCAGGATCGTGCCGCAGGTCGTGCCGCCGCCGAGATCTTGCGCCATGGCAAGGTACTTCATGCCGTATTTGATGTTGGTATCGGGATCGTAGAGACCCTGAACCGAACCGCTATAGCCCATCATTCTTGCCGTCGCCGGCTTGATCTGCATCAGGCCGATCTCGCCGGCGCTGCCGACCTGGTTCGGCTGGTAGTTGCTCTCGATCTTGATGACGGCATTGGCGAGCGATACCGGCACGCCGTAGCTGGCGGCATATCGCGCAATGATCGCCGAATACTGTCCGCTGCCGCCGACAACCGCCGCCTGGGGCGCTGGCCTGCTCTTCGGAGCGACTGACGCCGTTGCCATGTGGTCGATACGTTTGCGGTTACGCTTCACATGCTGTTTGGCGATTGTCTTTCTCGCAGCGGTTGGCCTTTTCGCGGAGACTGGCTTTTTCGTCCTTACCGCGGCCGCTTTTTCCACTTTTGCGGTGGTGGTCTTCTCTATTTTTGTACCACGGGTGGCTTTCGGCATGGCGGTTTTGCCGGCTGCGGCACTGAAGCCTTGATCGGCCCGCTGGCTCAGCGGCGCGCTGTTCGCCGCGCTGAAGGCAAAAGTCATTACGCCGGCAGCAATGGCTGCCGTTAAAACGGTCAATTTCTGCATGTGATCCTGTTCTGTTTGATCTGCACAAAGAACTTCGCGCAGATACCCTCAATCAACATCGGAACATCTGGGGATAGAGATCCGACAATCTGTACGGATCGCCTTTGACGACGGAATTGGCGCCAAAGAAGGCGGCGCAAGTCACTTTAGGTAACAGATTGTAACTTTTAATCTGGGAAAAGATTATTTGAGAGAGGCTATCCTTGCGGAAGCGAGCAGCCTTTCCAGCGTGCGGATCGTCGATCCGTCAGCCATGCCATCGACCAGGCGCTGCCGGAAATGCCGCTGAAATGCCTCGACCACGATTTCGGTCTGCCGGTCGAAAGCGCCGGTGATCTCGACGCCATAACCATAGAGCGACAGCATCGACTGCAGCGCCTCGACCTCGGCGCCGGTATCATCTGGCTTCAGTACGGCGCCGCGCCGGATCGGTGCTGCCGGCACAACATGGCCGACACCGGCGGCAAACAAGACTTTCCATGGAAATTTCTCGCCCGGATCGACCTTGCGCCCCGGTGCCACGTCGGAATGGGCGAGCACCCGCTGCGCCAGAATGGAATGGCGCTCGACAATGCCGACGCACAGGCCGATCACCGCGTCGATCTGCGGTTTTGGAAAATTGCGATAGCCCAGAGTATGCCCCGGATTGACGATCTCGATGCCGATCGAACAGGAGTTGATGTCGCTCTGTCNGCTCTTGCCGGCATGCCAGGCGCGATCGCTTTCCCTTACCATCTGAACAATGCGGCCGTCCTCATGGACCAGATAGTGCGACGAGACCTCGCTTGCCGGATCGCACAACCATGCCTCGGCGCCGGCGCCGGTCGCCATGCCGGTGTAGTGCAGCACGATCATATCGGGTCTAAGCGTGCCGCGCCGCGGTCCGAAATTCGGCGATACCCTAACCTCGGCGCTCGGCTCGTCGGGCGGAAAGCCGCTCATGCGTGCCGCAGGCCTCGCTCGATCATCTCATAGGCCGCGTTGATCGCCGCCAGCCTGGTCGTCGCGATCTTGATGAATTCCTGCGGCAGGCCGCGTGCGATCAGCCGGTCCGGATGATTGTCGGAGACCAACTTGCGGTAGCGCCTGCGGACCTCTTCGAACGGCTTCCCACGCTCGATGCCGAGCACAACATAAGGATCGGCGGCGCCCAGATCGACATGCCGCGCCAGGATGCTCTGGTAGTGCGCCTCATCGATGCGGAAGATCTCGGCGATGCGATGCAGGAATTGGCGCTCGCGCTCATGCACCAGCCCGTCGGCCTTGGCGATGTGGAACAGCCCGTCGAGTATGTCCTCCAGCATCAGGCAATTCGAATGGCCCGAACCGCAAAGCTGCGCCATCCGCTCGGCATAGGTTTCGAAACCGGCAATGTCGCGTTTGGCCAAATCGTAGAGCCGCGCCACATTGCGCCTCTGTTCCTTCGGCACCTCGAATATTTCCTGGAAGGCGCGCACCTCGTCTTGGGTGACGATGCCGTCTGCCTTGGCCATCTTGGCCGACAGCGCGATCATCGCCACCGAGAAGGCGACGCGCCGGCGCAGATCGGCATCGCCGGAGAAAACCGTGCGCACGGCTTCGACCACTTCGGCGACGCCTGACGACGCTGAAGATGAAACGCGTGTGACGAAGTCGCCGAGGCGGTCCCAAATCGACATGAGGGTTTCATAGGGCCAACCGCCCATCGCTATCAAGCCAAGACAGTGCCGCAGGGGCTGGCCCAATCGATTTGGCGGAATGCCTGAGGCGGCTGGCGCTAGCGCTCACCCATGGAAAATCCGCAGACGGCAGCCTCGGCGCGCAAACGGCGAGCCTAGCGATTGGCGCCTTGGGTCGTCGTTTCGGCGCCAGCGTCGGCGCACTCGGCCGCAAGGCGCGGGTATCGTAAGCAGCAGAAAGGCCGGCGTGTGAGGCCGGCCTCTCTTGGTTGTCACATCAATTATTGCGCCGGGGCAGCCGGCGCAGGAGCGGGGGCCGGGGCCGGCTCGGCAGGTTTGTTGGCGTCAGGAGCAGCCGGCTTCATCGTCTGGTCGGATGCCGGCGGGTTAGTGCTCTGCGTCGTAGTGTTGTCGGTGCCGCTGTCGCTGCAGGCCGCAACGCCAAGCAAGGCAAGCGCCGAGACCGACGCAAGAATGAGTTTCTTCATGATATCTCTCCTCTAATCACGCCACCGTTACCGGCGACGATCGGGGACACAATGCATCAGGTCATGATGAGTTTCGTAACGTTGCGTTTCCGCGTGTAACATCAAGCGCTTGGCCGTACAAAGCGTTGAGCACTAACAGGATGCGTAAAATGAAAATGCCGGAGGCGCTGCCATGACCGCAAGATGGGATTTCTGGATCGACCGCGGCGGTACCTTCACCGACATCATCGGCCGGGACCCGGAAGGCGGGCTGTATCCCAGGAAACTCCTTTCGGAAAATCCCGAAGCCTATGCCGACGCTGCCATCCAGGGCATTCGCGAACTGCTCGGCGTCCAGCCCGGCGCCCCAATCCCTTCCGCTCTGATCGGCGACGTCAAAATGGGCACCACGGTCGCCACCAATGCGCTTCTCGAGCGCAAGGGCGACCGCGTGCTGCTGCTCATCACCAAGGGCTTCCGCGATGCGCTGAGGATTGCCTATCAGGCCAGGCCCGATATCTTTGCCAAGCAGATCATCCTTCCCGAACAGCTCTACGAGCACGTCATCGAGATAGACGAACGCGTGCGCGCCGACGGTCGTGTCGAACGCCTGCTCGACATCGCCTCCGTGCGTCCTGCCATCGAACAGGCCAAGGCTGACGGTATCGATGCGGTCGCGATCGTCTTCATGCATGCCTGGAAACATCCCGATCACGAAAAGGCGGTCGCCAAAGTCTGTCGAAAGCTCGGATTCTCGCAGGTCTCGGTCAGCCACGAGGTCTCGCCGCTGATCAAGCTGGTCGGCCGCGGCGACACCACGGTGGTCGACGCGTATCTGTCGCCGATCCTGGCAAGGTATGTGCAAAGGGTTGCGGCGGAACTGGGTGCCGCGCCAATCTCCCCCCTTGTGGGGGAGATGTCGGCGAAGCCGACAGAGGGGGGCGCTGTCCCGCCAACATCTCAGTCTGTCACGCCCCCCTCTGCCCTGCCCCCTTTGCCGCCACTTGGCATCTCCCCCACAACGGGGGAGATTGGCCAATCCCCCCGCCTTATGTTCATGATGTCGTCGGGCGGCCTCACCGCCGCCGACATGTTCCAGGGCAAGGATGCGCTGTTGTCCGGCCCGGCCGGCGGCGTCGTCGGCATGGTCGAGACGGCAAAACTCGCCGGTTTCGGCAAAGTCATCGGCTTCGACATGGGCGGCACCTCCACCGATGTCGCCCACTATGATGGCGACTACGAGCGCGCCTTCGACACCGAGGTCGCCGGCGTGCGCATCCGCGCGCCGATGATGCGCATCCACACCGTCGCCGCCGGCGGCGGCTCGATCCTGCACTATGAGGCCGGCCGCTTTCGCGCCGGGCCGGATTCGGCCGGCGCCAATCCCGGCCCGGCCGCCTACCGGCGCGGCGGTCCGCTTGCGGTCACCGACGCCAATGTCATGCTGGGAAAGCTGCAGCCCGACTTCTTTCCGGCCATTTTTGGGCCGGGCCAGGACGAACCGCTCGACGTGCGGACAGTTCGCGAGACGTTCACCGCACTTGCCGCCGAAATCGGCGACGGCCGCTCGCCGGAAGCCGTTGCCGAAGGGTTCGTCACCATCGCCGTCGAAAACATGGCCAATGCCATCAAGAAGATTTCGGTGCAGCGCGGCTACGACGTCACCGAATACCTGCTGAATTGTTTCGGCGGCGCCGGCGGCCAGCACGCTTGCCTCGTCGCCGATGCGCTCGGCATGGAGGCTGTGCTGATCCATCCCTTTTCCGGCCTGCTCTCGGCATACGGCATCGGCCTGTCCTCGGTGTTTGCGTCACGCCAGCAGGCGCTGCTGAAGCCGCTGGCGGACGATTCCGGGCCGGCGATCAACGAGCTCATCGCAACGCTGCGCAAAGCCGTCATCGACGAACTCGCCGCGCAAGGCATCACCGAAGACGCGGTCGCCTCGAAGCCGATGCTGCAGATCCGCTATGACGGCACCGATACCGCGCTGCCTGTGAACTTTGGGCACGGCTCGATTGCGCAGGCCAAGGCGGACTTCGAACTGGCGCACAAGGCGCAGTTCGGCTTCGTCTATGATGACAAGCCGATGATCGTCGAATCGGTCGGCGTCGAAGGTACCGATACCGGCAGCACCGGCCGCGACGAAAGCGATTCAGTTCTTGAACACAAGGCCGCAAGTCCTTCCGGGACGCGGAAAATTTTCGTCGACGGCATCTGGCGCGACGCCGGCATCTTCCCTCGCGAAACGCTGAAGCCCGGTAACAAGATCGCCGGCCCCGCTTTGATCATCGAGCCGAACCAGACCATCGTCGTCGAGCCCGGCTGGCAGGCCGAGATCACCGCCAAGGACCATGTACTGATGCGCCGCATCGAGAAGAAGCACCGGCAGGCCGCACTCGGCACCGAAGCCGATCCGGTGATGCTGGAGGTCTTCAACAATCTGTTCATGTCGATCGCCGAGCAGATGGGCGTAACGCTGCAGAACACCGCCTATTCGGTCAATATCAAGGAGCGGCTCGACTTCTCCTGTGCCGTTTTCGACCGGAATGGCGCGCTGGTCGCCAACGCGCCGCATATGCCGGTGCATCTCGGCTCGATGGACCGCTCGGTGGAGACCATCATCCGGCTCAATTCCGGCGACATTCACCCCGGCGACGTCTTTGCCCTGAACGCCCCTTACAATGGCGGCACGCATCTGCCTGATATCACCGTGGTGACACCGGTGTTTTCCCTCCCCCTCGAGGGGAGGGTGGCCGCGAAGCGGCCGGGTGGGGTCCTCTCAGAAGGCACCACAAATGCGTCGAGCACTGCCGCAACGACCCCCTCCGGCGGCTTCGCCGCCACCTCCCCCTCGAGGGGGGAGGAGATCCTCTTCTACGTAGCCTCGCGTGGCCACCATGCCGACATCGGCGGCACGGCGCCCGGCTCGATGACGCCGCTTGCCACTACCGTCGATGAGGAAGGTGTGCTGTTTGACAATTTCCGCATCGTCGATCGCGGCAGGTTCCGCGAGAAGGACCTGGAGACGCTGCTGACCGACCACCCCTACCCGGCGCGCAATCCGCACCAGAACATCGCCGACCTCAAGGCGCAGATCGCCGCGAACGAAAAGGGCGTCGCCGAGCTGCGCAAGATGGTCGCGCATTTCGGCCTTGGCGTCGTCGAAGCCTATATGGGCCATGTCCAGGACAATGCCGCCGAAAGCGTGCGTCGCGTACTGGAGCGGCTGCCCGACAGTTCCGAATACGAATATCCGACCGACACCGGCCAAATGATCNGTGCGTCGCGTACTGGAGCGGCTGCCCGACAGTTCCGAATACGAATATCCGACCGACACCGGCCAAATGATCAAGGTGAAGATATCGGTCGACCGGCACAAGCGCGAAGCGACCGTCGACTTCACCGGCACGTCGCCAGTGATGAAGAACAATTTCAACGCGCCAGAGCCGGTCGCCCGTGCCGCGGTGCTTTATGCCTTCCGCGTCATGGTCGAAGACAACATCCCGATGAATGCCGGATGTCTGCGGCCGATCAACATCGTCATTCCCGACGGCTCGATGCTGAAGCCCGCCTATCCCGCGGCAGTCGTCGCCGGCAATGTCGAGACCTCGCAGCACGTCACCAACGCGCTGTTCGGCGCGATGAGGGCAATGGCCAATGCGCAAGGCACGATGAATAATCTCACCTTCGGCAACAAGCAGTACCAGTATTATGAGACGATCTGCTCCGGTTCGCCGGCCGGCCGCATGAACGACGGCCGCGGCTTTCACGGCACCTCCGGCGTCCACACCCACATGACCAATTCGCGCCTGACCGATCCGGAAGTGCTGGAACTGCGTTTCCCGGTATTGCTCGAAGATTTCCATATCCGCGAAGGTTCCGGCGGCAAAGGCAAATGGAATGCCGGCGACGGCACCAAGCGCACCATCCGCTTCCTCGAAAAAATGGAATGCGCGATCCTGTCCTCGCATCGCAACCACCCGCCGCAAGGCCTGGACGGCGGCGGCGATGGCGAGGTTGGCTCGACCAAGATCCGCCGCAAGGATGGCCGCGTCGAGGTCCTGAAGGCCTGCGATCAGACCATCCTCGACGCCGGCGAGGCAGTCATCGTGACGACGCCGACGCCTGGTGGATTTGGCAAGGCCTGAACTCGCGTCAACAGGCTGTCACCGGCCTGTCATGACCCTGCGCTACCCGCTTGCGGCAAAGCAAACGGGGAATCGCCTTGCCATGACGGACATTTCTGGAGAACTGGTTTTTCGCCGCGGCAAGGAAGTTGGCAAAGCCGTCTACCAGAACCGCCCGCTGTCGAAAGCCGGCATCTCCGAGCGCTTGTTCGCCTTCCTGTTCTCCGGCCTTGTCTACCCGCAGATCTGGGAAGACCCCGAAATCGACATGGACGCGATGCAGCTCGGCAAGGGTCACCGCATCGTCACCATTGCCTCGGGCGGCTGCAACATCCTCGCCTATCTCACCCGGTCGCCGGAAAGGATCGATGCCGTCGACCTCAACACCGCCCACATCGCGCTGAACCGTATGAAGCTCGAAGCCGTCCGTCACCTGCCGTCGCAGGGCGACCTGTTCCGTTTCTTCGGCGCGGCTGAGACCGGGCACAATTCGCAGGCCTACGACCGCTTCATCGCACCGCATCTCGACCCGGTCAGCCGCCATTATTGGGAGCGCCGCAGCTGGCGCGGCCGTCGCCGCATCGCTGTCTTCGACCGCAATTTCTACCAGACCGGCCTGCTTGGCCTGTTCATCGCCATGGGCCATCGCACCGCAAAATTCTTCGGCGTCGACCCGGCCGACATCATGGACGCCAAGAGCATCGCCGATCAGCGCCGCTTCTTCGACGAAGAGCTGGCGCCGGTCTTCGAAAAACCGCTGCTGAAATGGGCGACTTCGCGAAAAGCTTCGCTGTTCGGCCTCGGCATTCCGCCGGCCCAGTACGATTCGCTGATCACCTCGGGTGACGGCACCATGGCCAGCGTGCTCAAGGCGCGGCTGGAAAAGCTCGCCTGCGATTTTCCGCTGAAGACCAACTATTTCGCCTGGCAGGCTTTTGCCCGCCGCTATCCCAATCCCGGCGAGGCCGCCCTGCCCGCCTATCTCGAAAAGCGCAACTACAAGACGATCCGCAACAATGTCGATCGCGTGGCAATCCACCATGCCAATCTGATCGAGTTCCTTGCCGGCAAGGATGCCGGTTCGGTCGACCGCTTCGTGCTGCTCGACGCACAGGACTGGATGACGGACGACCAGCTCAACGGGTTGTGGGCCGAGATCACCCGAACCGCCTCCACCGGCGCCCGCGTCATCTTCCGCACCGCAGCGGAACCCAGCCTGCTGCCCGGCCGCGTCTCGAATTCGCTGCTCGACCAGTGGCGCTACGAGAACGACGCCTCGCGCGAGTTTTCGGCGCGCGACCGCTCGGCGATCTATGGCGGCTTTCATCTCTACGTGAAGCAGGGCGCATGAGCACGACCGAGTTGCCGGCCAGCCATGCCGAGCTGATGGACGGCGTTTACCGCTGGCAGCGTCATATCTACGACCTGACCCGCAAATATTATTTGCTCGGTCGCGACCGGCTTATCGCCGGCCTGGATGTGCCGGCCGGCGGCACCGTGCTCGAGCTCGGCTGCGGCACCGGCCGCAACATCATCCTTGCCGCCCGCCGCTATCCCGGCGCGCGCTTCTTCGGCCTCGATATTTCGGCCGAGATGCTGGAGACGGCCACCGCCGCCCTTGCCCGCGAAGGCCTCTCCGGCCGCGTCACGCTGGCGCGCGGCGATGCCACGGATTTCGACGCAAAGGCGCTGTTCGGCGTCGAAAATTTCGACCGCGTCTTTGTCTCGTATTCGCTGTCGATGATCCCCGGCTGGGAGAAGACGGTATCCGCGGCTCTTGCTGCCCTGTCATCTGGCGGCTCGCTGCATATCGTCGATTTCGGCCAGCAGGAGGCCCTGCCCCGCTGGTTCCGCACGCTGCTGCGCGGCTGGCTGAAAAAATTCCATGTCGAGCCACGTCAATCGCTGCGCGCGGTTCTGGATTCGGAATCTGCAAGAACCGGTGCAAGCTTCCGTTTCCAAGCGCTTTATCGCGGCTATGCGTGGCTCGCTGTGATCGGCCTAGGTCGATAGCCAGGGTGTGTTGAGATTCAGGTCAGGCCGAGTCGAAAACGGTGGGCTCCGAGAACCGGCGCGGGGTGTACTTTTGGGTACGTGAGCACCGGCCTACGCCGGCCGTAGCCTTAACTGCCACGACCGCTCATGAGTGCTTTGGCCGGCGAAGGCCGGAAGCGCAGGAAACCGCCGTTGCAGGCCGGCANCCGGCCTACGCCGGCCGTAGCCTTAACTGCCACGACCGCTCATGAGTGCTTTGGCCGGCGAAGGCCGGAAGCGCAGGAAACCGCCGTTTGCAGGCCGGTATCACCTGAATATCGATACAGCCTAATGCAGCGCCTTGACCAGCGCCGCCACCATTACCTGCGGCCGGTAGCCGAGCCTGGCCGGCGTCAGCCCGAGCCGCACCACAACCAGCTGCTCGGAGGGAATGATGGCGACCGTTTGCCCATCATGCCCCTCCATCCAGTAGGTGTCCTTGGGCAGGCCGGCGGCAATGCCGGCGCCGGGATTTTCCTCGTCGCCCGGCCCTTCGATCCATAATTGCCCCTTGCCGTAGACCTTCGAGGCAGTTGCCGGTTCCCGCATCCAGTCGACGAAGCCGGCGGGCAGGATCGCCTTGCCGTTCCAGACGCCACCCTGCAGCAGGAATTGGCCGAAGCGCGCCCAGTCGCGTGCCGTGGCATAGAGATAGGACGAGCCGACGAAGGTGCCGTGCTCGTCGGCCTCTAGCACCGCGCTCCGCATGCCGAGCGGATCGAACAGCGCGACCCTCGGCCACGCCAGCGCCTTGTCCTTGTCGCCGATCGCGTCCTGCCACAATCGGGACAGCATCACCGCCGTGCCGCTCGAATAGGAAAACACCTTGCCGACCTCGCCGGTCAGCGGCTTGGATCCGGCAAAGCCTGCCATGTCCGGTTCGAGATAGAGCATGCGCGTCACATCGGCGACGTCGCCATAATCCTCGTTGAATTCCAGTCCGCTCGACATTGCCATCATGTCGGCGAGGCTGATCACGGCACGGCCATCTGCTTGCCAGGGTCGAAACAGGCCCTGGTTGGTGATCGCCAGCTTGCCGTCCTTCATCAGCGTGCCGACGATCGCCGCATTCACCGTCTTGGTCATTGACCAGCCCAGTAGCGGGGTCTTTTCGGAAAAGCCGTCGCCATAGCGCTCTGCGACGATGCGGCCGTTCTTGACCACCACCACCGCCCGCATGCCAGCACCGGTCAATGCCGGATCGTCGAGGATTGCCGTGACCTCGGGATCCTGCGAGGCATCGGCCTTGTCGCCCTCCGGCCAGATCGCATCGGGCAGCGGCGCCGGCGTCGGTGCAACTCCCGCGACAGCCTTGGCGGCGGCAATATCGCTGTCGGGAACCGAGGCGCAGCCGAGCCCGTCGCGGGCGACCGCGACACTCTTGCCGAGCCCGCCGAACAGGCCCGCCGAAACCGTTCCCTTCTCCTTGTCCACCGACACTCTCATCAGCTTCAGCAGCGGATGGCCCGGCGCCTGCACATCGACGGCGAGCACGTCGTCGGCGTCTCGCCCTGCGATGAAGACGTTCGAACAGACGATCTTGGCCGAATAGCCGGAACCGACGCGGATCAGTTCCGGCGGCGCGAAATACAGCCAGCCGGCGAGCATCGCAGCGGCCAGCACAGCCAGGCCCAGCAGCCATTTGACGAACTTCAGAAGGATCTGCATTTTTTTCGAATTCCCCCCGAGCGCGATCTATGTCATCGATTTGCCGCCATTGTTTCGGCAAAATCGCGGCTCTTGTCGAGCGCCGTCAACCGAATATCAACCATGATCGGCGATCACGAGGGACTGGGCGATTCTGTAGGGTGATCGTCCGGCTGGGCTTGCATGCATGTGTCCCAAACTGCGCAACGGTTTGGGAATGCATGAAACGAAGATCCAGGCGCTTCGCGTAAGTCAGTTTCAAACGCGTCGCGCCCGGTCGAGGGGCCACCCGCGGAAAGACCCATCAGCGGCCGGCTGAAACCGGCTCGGGAAGTAGCGATGCGCCGTTTCGCGGTCCTCATCACGCTGATGCTGCTTGGTGCCTGCTCGACGGTCGATGATCTGACGCCATCGCTGTCGTCGTCCAGCGCCCCGACGGTTGCGGTACGCGCGCCCCGTTTTGCCGATTCCGACCCGCATGAATGGGATAGCGGCGCACCGTGGAGCTACGCCGTCCACGGCACCGACGTCTCCAAATACCAGACATCGATCGACTGGCCGGCGGCCAGGGCCAGCGGCATCTCCTTTGCCTTTATCAAGGCTACCGAAGGCGGAGACCGGTTCGATGAAGCTTTCAACGAGCATTGGAGCCGCACGAAGGCCTCGGGTATCCCCCGTGCCGCCTATCATTTCTTCTACTTTTGCACGCCGGCCGCTACCCAGGCGCGCTGGTTCATCCAGAACGTGCCCAAAGACAGTTCGGCGATGCCGCCCGTTCTCGACATGGAATGGAACCCGAAATCGCCGACCTGCAAGCTGCGGCCAGATTCCGCCACGGTACGCAGCGAGATGAGCACATTCCTCAAAATCGTCGAAAAACACTACGGCAAGAAGCCGATCATCTACACGTCGGTCGACTTCTTCGAAGATAATGGTCTATCGGGTTTCCGGGCCTACCCCTACTGGCTGCGCTCCGTCGCCGGGCACCCGCGCCAGAAATACGGCAGCCATCCATTCACCTTCTGGCAGTATACCGGAACGGGCGTCGTGCCGGGCATGGCCGGAAACGCCGACATCAACGTCTTCAACGGCTCCGAAGCCGCCTGGAAGAAGTGGTTGCGGCAGAACACCCGTTGACACCAGGCCTGCCGCCTGCTTTTCGACACAGCCAATGACGAATACCCGCAACCGCTGGTAATCTTCTCGGAAGGATGGCGATGCGATCGCGCTTTGGAATTCTCGCGGCGCTGCTCCTGACCGCCGTGCCGGCCGCGGCACAGCAATGCGGCGGCGATTTCGAGGCATGGAAGCAGGGCGTGGCGGCGGAGGCCAGGGCGGCCGGCGTCGGCGCTGCCGGCCTTGATGCGCTGGAAAACGCCACCCTCGATGAGAAGGCGCTGGCACGCGACCGCGCCCAGGGCGTCTTCACCCAGACCTTCATCGAATTCTCGAACCGCATGATCTCGTCGCATCGACTGAAGCAAGGCGCGGCCAATCTGCAAAAATATGCCGAGATCTTTGCCCGCGCCGATCGCGAATTCGGCGTCCAGGCGCCGGTCATCGCTGCTTTCTGGGCCCTGGAAACCGATTTTGGCGCCGTGCAAGGCGATTTCCACACACTGAACGCACTGGTCAGCCTCTCGCATGACTGCCGCCGCCCGCAGTTGTTCCGGCCGCAGATCGTGCCGCTGCTGATGCTGATCGATCGCGGCGTGGTGCCGGCCGACGTGACCGGTGCCTGGGCCGGCGAGATCGGCCAGACGCAGATGTTGCCTTCCGACTATCTCGGCCACGGCGTGGACGGCGACGGCAATGGCCTGGTCGACCTGCGCGGCAGCGCGCCTGATGTGATCATGAGCACGGCCAGCAAGATCCAGTCGCGCGGCTGGAAGCGCGACCAGCCCTGGATCGAGGAAGTCCGTGTGCCCGACGATTTGCCGTGGGAGCAGACGGGACGCACCAACAAGCTGCCGTTGATGCAATGGACCCAGTGGGGCGTTACCAGGCCCGACGGTACGCCGCTTCTCGACAACGGCCTGAAGGCCGGCCTGGCGCTGCCCATGGGTCGCAAGGGGCCAGCCTTCCTGACCTACGACAATTTCGACGTCTATCTCGAGTGGAACCAATCCTTCACCTATGCCCTGACCGCGGCAAATCTTGCCGCCCGGCTGGGGGGCGCGCCGCGATTCGATCCGCGCAACCCGGAACCCGGCCTCAACGGCGACCAGATGAAGGCGCTACAGACCAAGCTCGAGGCGAAAGGCTATGACGTCGGCACCGTCGACGGCATTCTAGGCACCAACACCCGCGAAGCGATCCGCAAGGAGCAGATGCGGCTGGGCCTGCCGGTCGACGGCTGGCCGACGCTCGAGCTGCTGGCGGGGCTGTGAGGGCGGTGAATGGTGAATGGTGAATGGTGAATGGTGAATGGTGAATGGTGAATGGTGAAAAGAATAGCACCGGAGCCGCACTGAACACCAGAGCTACTACTATTCACTATTCACTATTCACATCACCGCCTGGCAAGCAAGAAATCGATGAAGGCTCGCAGCGGCGCGGGAACCTGCCGGGAACTTGCGTGATATAGATAAAAACCCGGAAATCTCGGCGACCAGGCTTCGAGAAAGCGGATGAGCTTTCCCGCTTCGATCCACGGCCGGACCTGGTATTCCAGCATGTACGCCACGCCGACCCCATCCAGAACCGCCCCGATCATCAGGTCCGTATCGTTGACCGTCAGGCCACCGCTGACGGCCACTTCCAGGGCACGTTGGCCTCGGGCGAACTCCCACCGGTAGAGATTGCCGCCGCTCGGCCACTGGAAATTGATGCACTGGTGCTGATGCAGGTCCGCGGGGTGACGGGGTATCGGGTGATGCTGCAGATACCTCGGCGCCGCCACTGCAGCCATCTCGAGCTCCTCGCTGAGCTTCACAGCCACCATATCCTTGTGCAGCCGCTCACCCAGTCTGATTCCAGCATCGAAGCGGCCCTCGACGATGTCGGTGAGCATGTCGTCGACAATGATTGTGAGGGCGATATCGGGATAGGCGCGGCGGAAATCGCCGAGGATCGGCGCGATGAAACGCGTGGCGGCGATGCGCGGAACATTGATGCGCAGCGAGCCTGCTGGCCGGCCGCGTGATGCATGCGCGTCCGCGACGGCGCCTTCCAGTTCGCCGAATGCCGGTGCGATGCGGGCAAACAGCTTCTCGCCCTCAGCGGTCGGCGACATGCTGCGCGTGGTGCGGTTAAGCAGGCGGACACCGAGACGCTCTTCCAGCCCACGTATCGTCTGGCTGAGTGCTGGAGGCGAAATCCTGAGCTTGGCCGCGGCGCGGACAAAGCTTCCCTCTTCGATGATTGCTGCAAATGCCGTGAGTTCGGAAAACTCGCTTCCTCGCATTATGTACCTCAGGCTTAACAAGTCAGTTAGATAATAGGCTATTCTCTGAGCAATAGCATGCCCCTAGCTTTTCCCCCGGAACGCCGCTCGATCGAGGCGGCCGTAGCCAGACGAAGGAACAGCCATGCATCGTCCACTCGAAGGCAAGACCGCACTTGTGACCGGCAGCTCGCGCGGCATCGGACGCGCCATCGCCGAGGGGCTCGCGGCCAAGGGTGCTGCCGTGGTCGTCAACTATGTCGGCAACGAGAAAGCAGCCAGGGAAGTCGTTGCCGCCATTGAAGGGATTGGCGGAAAAGCCGTCGCCATCCAGGCGGACGTCTCCAGCATCCCCGACATTCGCAAGTTGTTCGACGAAACCGAACGGCAGATGGGGCCGATTGACATCGTCGTAGCCAATGTCGGCGTCGCCGTCATAAAGCCGCTCGTCGAGGCCACCGAAGCGGACTTCGATCATGTGTTCGGGGCCAATGCCAAGGGCACCTTCTTCACGCTTCAGGAAGCGGCGCGCCGCGTTCGCGACGGTGGCCGCATCATTGCCGTCTCCACCGGTGGAACGAAGATGTTCTTCACGCACACGGCGCTTTATCTCGGCAGTAAGGGAGCCGTCGAGCAGTTCGTCCGCGTCCTCTCGCGCGAACTCGGCCCGCGCGCCGTTACCGTGAATGCGCTTTCGCCAGGCTTCACCGACACCGACCTGCTTCCGGAGCGGGACCGGGCCGTGGCCGCCGGCATGTCGCCCTTCGGCCGGATCGGAGGGCCGCGCGACGTCGCCGATGTCGCGGTTTTCCTGGCTTCGGACGAAGCTCGCTGGCTGACCGGCGAGAATATCCAGGCCGGCGGCGGAGTAGCCTGACTGAATGGTGAATGGTGAATGGTGAATGGTGAATGGTGAATGGTGAATGGTGAATGGTGAATGGTGAATGGTGAAAAGAACAACACCTGAGCCGCGCAGAGCACAAGAGCTACTACTATTCACTATTCACTATTCACTATTCACTATTCACTATTCACTAATCCGCCATCGTCTCGAGGCTGGCGAACCCTTGCGGCGCGTCGCCTTCGTCGAATGGCGTTGCCACCTCGACGAAGGTGTCGGGATAGAAGCCGTTGAACCGTGTCCTGAGCGACAGCGAGTAGGCGCCGATATGGCCGATCTCTATCCAGTCGCCGGTATCGACGGTTTCGGGCAGCCAGAACGGCCGCGACAATATATCGACGGAATCGCAGGTCGCGCCGCAGACCTTGAAGGGCACGATGGTCTTGTCCTCGCCATTGCGCGAGCGGATCGCCGGATCGGGGATGAAGCGCGCCGGCAGCGTGATCTTGCCGGTCCATGAATCCGACAGCGACGCCCAGATGCCGTCATTGATGTAGAGCCTTTTGCCCTTGCGCAGCAGCACGCGCACGATCAGCGACAGGCAGCGCGCCACGATCACCCGGCCGGGCTCGGCCACCAGCGGCATCTGGTCGAATTGGTACTCCTGGAGGTCGCCCGATAATCGCGACATGATCTGGCCGAGCGACGGCATCTCCGGCTTGCGGCTGTTCGGGTCATGGCCATATTCGGCCGGAAAGCCGCCGCCGACATCGAGCCCGGCAATGTCGAAACCGACGCGGTTGCGCACCCAGTCGGCCGAAGCCAGCGCCCGCTCATAGGTGTCGGGATCCTCGATCTGGCTGCCGACGTGAAAGCACAGCCCGACCTTGTAGCCGGTTCGGTTCAGCCGTTCGGCGAGTTCCACCGCATTGGCCGGTCCGGCGCCGAACTTCTTCGACAGTTCGTAGGCCGCCGAGCCTTTCGTCTGGATGCGCACGAACACGGTGATCGCGCCCGGATCGATGTCGAGCGCCCGCACCACCCTGGTCAGCTTGGTGATCTCGTCCTCATGGTCGAGCGAAATGACGCGGATGGCGTATTTCTCCAGCGCCAGCCTGATGTCCGACTGCGCCTTCACCGGGTGCATGTAGAGCATCTCGGCGTCGGGCGAGACGGCGCGCACGGCGGCGAATTCGCCGGGCGAGGCCACATCGAAGGCGCTGACGCCGGCCTCGACCAGCGCGTTGAGCACGATCTGCTCGCCATTGGTCTTGACCGCATAGGCGGTCTTGCCGGGAAACATGCCCATGAACTGTTTGGCGTCCGCCTTCAGCACCTGCGGGCGGAAGCAATAGATCGGATCGTCCGGGCGCAGCGCCAGCGCTGCCTCGCGGGCATTTTCGAATCGCTGCATGGACGAATCCCTTGACTGAGGCTGCGCACAATTAATCCAAGCTAGCGGCTAATGAAAACAATTCTATGTCTCGCCGCCCCGGCTTCGCGGCGCTACGCCTTTCTGTACGCCGGTTATGGGCGAGCTAGGCCATCGCTCAGGTTTCGGGTGGCCCTTGCGGCCGGATCGGGTATGGCGTGAACAGACGCCTGAAGAGCAAGGCATCTCGTCTGGGAGGACGACCAATGGCGATAGCTGCCACCACCACGATGCGCGGGCCGATGGTGCTCAAGGACTGGGCGCAGCTTCTGCTGCTCGGCGCCATCTGGGGCGGTTCGTTCTTCTTTGCCCGCATTGCGGTGGCGGAACTTCCTCCGCTGGTGCTGGTGCTGTTCCGCGTCACCATCGCGGCGGCGGCACTTCAGCTCTATCTTGCGGTTCGCGGCCCATCCTTTCGCCTCGCTTTGCCGCATGCCGGCCTGTTCTTCCTGCTGGCGCTCGCCAACAATGTCATCCCTTTCTCGCTGATCTTTGCCGGCCAGACCGAGCTTGGCGCCGGCGTCGCCTCGGTGCTCAATTCGACGACGCCGTTCTGGACGCTGATCCTCGCCAACGCCCTGACCAGCGACGAAAAGCTGTCCTGGAACAAGCTTGCCGGCATCGCCCTCGGTATCGCGGGAACGGCGGTGATGATCGGTCCCGGCCTCGTCGCCGGGCTCGGCGGCCCGGTCTGGGCGAAATTCGCGCTCATCGGAGCGTCACTATCCTATGCGGTTGCGCTGATGATTGCCCGCCGCTTCAAGGGTGTGCCGTCACCGGTCATTGCCACCGGACAATTGACTTGCTCGACCATCATCATGATCCCGGTCGTTCTGTTCACCTACGGGACCGCCAATCTGTTCTCGGCTTCGCCGCCGGTCTGGGCGGCGGTGCTGGCGCTGGCGCTGCTGTCGACCGCCTTCGCCTATATCCTCTATTTCAACCTTGTCGCCTCGGCCGGCGCCACCAACGCCTCGCTGGTCACGCTCATCGTGCCGGCCAGTGCCATCCTGCTCGGCTTCCTGTTCCTGGGCGAGCGGCTCGAACTGTTCGAATTGGGCGGCATGGCGCTGATTGCGCTTGGCCTCGTCACCATCGACGGTCGCCTGTTCGGGCGGCGTTAGAGATGGCGCTATATGGACGTGATCGCCGGAACAGATGAACCCTGCCATTCCAGACGCCAGAGACCGCCTTGCCGGAGATTCTGAACGAGATCGGNGAGATCGGGAAGGAAGGCGGCAAGGCAGGTCCCGCCAACATGTCTCACGGAAGGATACACAAGACCGGTCGCGGCGTCTTGCTTGCGAAGTTGCTTCGCCAGCGCCTGACCGGCAGGATAGGCTAAGACAGTGTCCGGATCGAGAACCGGGTCCTTGCTGAACTCAGCACCGCGCAGATCGTGAAACGAGCCTATGAAGTCGGCAACGAGCTCCGCGTAGTCGGTGACGTTTTCGAACCGTTCGATCGCGGCAAGCTCGCGCGTCAGATGAAAAGAGACCTCGCCGAGCGCGGTTTCCGCATCGAACGCACAGTACCAGACGCCCCTGGCATCATCGTTGAAACGATTGCCGCCCGGACGGGTGTAAGCGAACGCCGCATTGATGAAGGTGTAGCCCGGTCTCCCGAAAACCAGTTCGCGCGGATCGAGGTCGGGCAATCCCCCTTGCTGCGCCTGAAGGCGGCCGCTGGTGGCCCCTTCGAGCTCCGCAAGGTCCTCCAAATCTCCATGATTCCTGGCCAACGGCATCAGGACCGGTTCCTTGAGCCTGCCTGTCGAAATCAGCCGGATCGTGTCGCGCTGGGAAATGTCAGCGCGTGGTGGGATCTGCATTCAAAGTCCACCGCGCAAAGCGTCGATATGTTGGCGAACCTGCAGCAGCTTCGGAATGCCGCCCTCGATCATCACGTCCAGGGGGCGCCGGCCACCATAAAGAGGCCCTTTGTTCGGCAACCGCACCCATTCATCGGCAAGCCCTTCGGAAAACAGAAGCCGCAGTCCCTTGAAGATGCCGATCAGGGCGCTGATGCGTGTCAGCGAATCCTGGGAGAGAACGCCCTCCCACTCGCCTTTCTTCATGCGGAACCAGGTTCTCTCCGACACGTCGCCGATCAAGGTACAGATCTCGGTGCTGGTCAGATGCCAGATGGCTGCGAGCCTGACGATGCCGGCAACAGCAGCTGGCGTGATCCGCGCCCGTGCCGAGGCATCCGCCAGATTTGCCGGCAAAGCCTGATTTGCAGGATCGCGAACCGCATAAGCGACACTCATTCCAGCCTCCATCAATTGGCAGGCAATATACTGCCAATTGGCAGAAAATTCAAGTCCTGGCTATCTCACAACGCTGCTGGTTGCCCACCGCATTCGTATAGCGTGCAGCACCCGGTTGGACATGCAAAGGGCGCTCCGACGCTCCGAATCTTCAGTCGTTCCGAAAATCGATTCCGATTTTTGCCGCGGTAGCGCTGCCATTCTCGCTACTGCCACGGCTTTGCCACAAATTATTCACAGGTCCCGAGCCGGCTTTTGACAAAGAGTTTCAATGCCTAACGGCAAACGGCAGGTCGCAAATTCCACAATCTCGTCGCATTGCAGCAAAGTTTCTGCTTGCCTGTGGCACAAATGACCCTAGACTCTCGCCATAGCTCTTTAAGAGGAGGCTATGACATGGGACTGACGAGGCCGATCAACGCATTGATGATTTGTGCTGCGTTTGCATTCATCGGCGCCCTCATTATGGGCGTCCTTCCATAAGGCCGCTGAGCGGGGGGAAGACCAGCACCGAATACTCCAAACATTTGAAAAGGCCGGGCATTTTGCCCGGCCTTTTGCATTCCCCCGATCTTTGACATTTCAAAAAGGAGCTTGCCGCCTTACGCCGCGGCTGATCCCGCTGCCTCGACTTCGTGCGACCTGATGCCGATCATGTGGCAGATGGCGAAGACCAGATCGGCCCGGTTCATCGTATAGAAGTGGAAATCGCCGACGCCGCGCTCGACAAGGTCCAGCACCTGCTCGGCCGCCACGGCAGATGCCACCAGCGCATGCGTTTGCGGATCGTTCTGCAGCCCATCGAAACGCTCGGCCAGCCATGCCGGCACCAAGGCGCCGCACCGCGCCGAGAAGTTGGCGACCTGGGTGAAATTGTGCACCGGCAATATGCCCGGCACGATCGGTATGTAGATGCCGGCCCGCCGTGCCCGCTCGACATAGCGCTCATAAAGATCGTTGTCGAAGAAGAACTGGGTGATCGCCCGCGTCGCGCCGTTGTCGGCCTTGCGCTTCAGCATGTCGAAGTCGGTGGCGAAATCCGGACTCTCCGGATGTTTTTCCGGATAGGCCGAGACCGATATGTCGAAATCGCCGGCGCCCTTCAGCGCATCAACCAGTTCGGCGCCATTGGCATAGCCTTCCGGATGCGGCCGGTAGGCCGCGCCGAC
Organism: Mesorhizobium sp. LSHC420B00; assembly: GCF_000503055.1. Lineage (GTDB taxonomy): Bacteria > Pseudomonadota > Alphaproteobacteria > Rhizobiales > Rhizobiaceae > Mesorhizobium. The sequence continues at coordinate 92,256 of NZ_AYVY01000022.1, forward strand.
GCCCTCGGCCGGATCGCCGCGCAGGGCGACGAAACGCTTGACGCCCATATCGGCGAACTCCCGGATCACCGCATCGACCTCGTGGCGCGCCGCGTCGACACAAGTCATGTGCGCCGCCGGCGTCAGCGTCGTTTCATTGAGGATGCGCTTGACGGTGCGGGCCGTCCGCTCGCGGGTCGAACCACCGGCGCCATAGGTGACCGAGACGAATTTCGGCTTGAGCGGCTCAAGCCGGGTGACCGTGTCCCACAGCCTTGCTTCCATCTCATCGTTTTTCGGCGGAAAGAACTCGAACGAAACCCTGACCTTGTCGCCGATGTCGGGGCGGCGGGAGAAGCGGAACTGGTTCATCAGGCGGTTTCCCCTATCGGATACGCATTGGCCGGTTGTCTGTCGTTGGAAGGCTCGGCAATCAGCATGCGCCGATCGCGGCCGAGCCAGAGTTTGACGGTGAGCTTGGCCTCGTTGCCGCCGCGCGGCTCGAATTCCTGGCTGTCCTCTAGGTCGAGGCCGGCCTCGGAAAACCAGTCGCCAATCTGCCGGTCGGAAAAGCCGAGACGCATATGCGCGTGCTCCTCGCGCAAGAACTCCAGCGCGTGCGGCGCGAAATCGACGATCACCAGCCGGCCGGCCGGGCGCAACAGACGCGCCGCCTCGCGGATGGCGCGGGCGGGATCGTCGAGATAATGCAGCACCTGATGGATGGTAACGAGATCAAAGGCGTCGCGTTCGACCGGTGGCGCAAAAATGTCACCCTGCCGCACTTGCGCATTCGAAACGCCGGCCTTGTCGAGATTGGCGCGCGCCACCGTCAGCATCTCGCGCGACATGTCGATGCCGATACCGCGCCGATAGAGCGGCGAAAAGATCTCGAGCAGCCGTCCGGTGCCGGTGCCGAGATCGAGCATCGACTGGAACGGCCGCTTGCCGACGAGCTTGACGAGCGCTGCTTCGACCGCGCGGTCCGGCACGTGCAGCGAGCGGATATGGTCCCAGCTTGCGGCGTTTACCGAGAAATATTCGGCAGCCCGGTCCTGCCGCTTGCGCTTGACCGCGGCCAGCCGTTCGAGATCACGCTCGACCTGCGGATCGGCGCCGCGGATGCCGGAGACCAGCCTGAGCACGAAATCGCGCGAGGTGTCGGAATCCGAAAGCCGGAAGAAGGCCCACGAGCCCTCCTGGTAGCGGCCGATCAACCCGGCCTCCAGCAGCAATTTCAAGTGGCGCGAGACGCGCGGCTGCGACTGGCCGAGGATTTCGGTGAGATCGGAAACGGTCAGGTCGCCGCGCGACAGCAGTGCCAATATGCGCAGCCGGCTGGATTCGGCCGCCGCCTTCAATGTATCTACCATCGTGTCGAGAGCGACATGCATGCGAGCATTCTCTTTGAAAAAGATATAAACATATGTTTATGTTGATTTTGATAGGCTTGCAAGCGCTATGTCGCTTCCGGACAAGAAAATGACGCATGCGTGGCGGATCGCGCAAAGCCGCAAGCATCGAGGCGAGAACCATGTTCGAAACGCGCAGCGGCGAAAAGCTTCTGGAAACCGACCCGGAAACGATGCCGCCGGATGGCCATGTCGTCTTCATCGGCCGCATCGCTTCGCCTTGGACGACACGGGAGACTTGCCCCAAAAACATGAGGGCCGCGCGGGAGACGGGACAGCCGGCGCGCTTGGTCATCGACCCGCTCTACCGGGATGGCCTGCTTGGGCTGGAACGCGCCAGCCACGTGATCATCCTGTCCTGGCTGCACCATGCGCCGCGGCAACTGATTGTCCAGAAACCCCGCCATGCAGTTGAACCGAAGGGCGTCTTTTCGCTGCGCTCCCCTGCCCGGCCGAACCCAATTGGGCTGCATGTCGCCAGGCTGGTTGCCGTCGACATCGATATCGGCCGCATCGATCTCGACGCCATCGACGTGCTCGACGGCACGCCGGTCATCGACATCAAGCCTTATTTCGCTTCGACCGATGCCTTCGCCGAGGCGACCATGGCCGGGCGGGACGAGTCACCCAGATCGGATGAGCAGTGAGCGCCCCGACCGGCCGCCGCCGCGCCATCGCCAAGGCACTGACTGCGCTCCTGCCGCTGGCGCCCTATGCCGACATGGAAAAGATCCGTGCCGATGCCGGCGCCGTGCATATGAAGACCTTGCCGCCGAGCATTGCCGTGTGGCTGGCGACGATTGCGCATATTCGCCATATGCACACCGACTACGAAAAGCTGCTGGCCGAAGGCTATGACCGCGATTCCGCGCGCTTCTTCGTCATCGAACAGACCAACATCGTACTAACCCGCTGGCGCGCCACCCGGCTGCTCGACGATGAGGATGAGGCGTAGAGCGATGGCAGGCACACGCGTCGAGTTCTACGCTCTTCACCATTGTGATTGGCGAAATCGAGGGGTGACGGCCAATCTCCTCCCTCGTAGGGGAGATTGGCCGTCACCCCGGCTTTCGCCAATCTCGAAAGTTGCAGGACTGAACGAGGCGCTAAACTAGCGTGCCAGCAAGCTCAAGGCAGTCGCGACGATGTCGGCGACCGGACGCGTGCCATCCAAGGTTATTGCCGCCTCGTCCGTCGCTGGCGCCTCCAGCGTGGCGAACTGGCTGTCGACCAGGCTTGCCGGCATGAAATGGCCCTTGCGATTGCCGACGCGCCGCATCGCCGTTGCCGGGTCGATCTCCAAATAGACGAAAACGATATCCGGGCAAAAGCCGCGCAGGCGATCGCGATAGCTGCGCTTCAGCGCCGAGCAGGCAGCGACCACACCTTGCCCGCTTGCGATCGACGCGGCCATGCGCTGGCCGATCGCGTCGAGCCAGCCCTCGCGCAGCGCGTCGGTAAGCGGTTGTCCGCTCGCCATGCGCGCGACGTTTTCGGGCGGATGCAGCCTGTCGCCTTCGATAAAGAGGGCGCCCAATGCTGCTGCAAGCGCGTCGCCGACGACCGACTTGCCGCATCCGGCAACGCCCATCACCACGATGGCGGGTATCGTTCGAACAGTGCTCGCCGGCTTATATGACACGTCGTTCCCGGTCATGCAGGTCAGCGGCTTGCCGGCGCGCGGCCATAGAGCAGCAGCATAGCGACGATGACGACGCCGTAGATGATCTGCCGCCCCGCCTCCGGCATCTGCATGACGGAGAGAATTGATTGCAGGAGCGTGATCAGGATGACGCCGGCGACGGTACCGAGATAGGAGCCCCGCCCGCCGAGGATCGAGGTGCCGCCGAGCACCACGGCGGCGATCGACGGCAGCAGATAGGCATCGCCCATCGACTGTGCCGCCTTGGAGGCATAGCCGGCCAACAGCACGCCGCCGAAGGCCGAGAGCCCACCCGAAACCGCAAAGGCGATCATCACCACGCGCCGTGTGTCGATGCCGGAAAGATAGGCGGCACGCTCGCGGTTGCCGATGCCGTAGACAGTGCGGCCGAAGCCGGTGCGGGTCAGCACGAACACCATTGCGGCGCCGATCAGCGCCCAGATGAGAACTGCGTTCGGCACGCCAGGAACGGCAAAGCCGGTCGCCAGATAGCGCATCGCACCGGTTGCCGAATCCTGCGGCGAGAAACCGCCCGTATAGACCACCATCAGCCCCTGCGCGACCGCGTTGGTGGCGAGCGTGATGATCATCGAGGGAATGCGCAGATAGGCGACGCCAATGCCGTTGACGATGCCGATCAGGACACCGCAGAAGATGCCGAACGGAATGGCAAGCGCCACGCCGACAGGGCCGTACGCGGCTGCGGCACAGGCCATCATGGCGCCGACCGCCACCGACCATGGCACCGACAGGTCGATCTGGCCGAGCAGGATGACCAGCATCATGCCGGTGGCGATGACGCCGAGAAACGAGGCCACCTTGAGCTGCTGCAGCAGGTATTCAGGCGACAGGAAGCTGCGCGAATAGAGGCTGCCGAGCAACAGCAGCAGCACGATGCAAGCGAACGCCGTCAGCACCGCCGGGTCGGCGCGGCGAAGGAATTTCGGCATGCGGCCGGCGAGACCACTTACAGTCGTTTCGCTCACAGGAACCACTCCAGCCGGTTGCGGACCCGAAACAGGGCGAAGGCGCCGAGGCTGACCGCGATCAGCAGGATCACGCCCTGGAACAGCGGCTGCCAGAGCGGATCGAAATCGAAGACGAACAGCAGGTCGCCGATGGTGCGGAAGGCGAGCGCGCCGAAGATCGCGCCGATGGCGCTGCCCTTGCCGCCGAACAGCGACACGCCGCCGAGCACGACCGCGGCGATTGAAAACAGCGTGTAGGCGTTGCCGCTCGCATAGGCCGCATCGCCGGTATAGGTGAAGAACGTCAGGAACAGCCCGCCGATCGCGGCAAGCAGCCCGGCAAGCGCATAGGCGGCGAACTTTCCACGCCGGATCGGCACGCCGGACATGTAGGCCGCCATCTCCGAGGAGCCGGCTGCATAAGCGGCGCGGCCGAGCACCGACCGGCTGAACGGCACCCAGACGACAAGCACGACCGCCACCAGCGCCACCAGGCTCGCCGGCACAATACCAAACAGGCGCCCGGTTAGCGCGTCGGCGAGCCCCTCATTGACCGAGCCGCCCGGAAACGGCCGCAGCAGCAGCGCGATGCCGAAATAGACCGCGCCGGTGGCGATGGTGGCGACGATCGGCTGCAGGCGCCCATAGATAACGATGGCGCCGTTGATTGCCCCGCACAGCAGCCCGGTGCCGAGCACGGCGATGACGCCGAAGGCGGTCTCGATGCCGGTGCCGACGACCAGCCACGACGCCAGGCAGTTGGTCAGCGTGAAGATCATGCCGACGGAGAGGTCGATGCCGGCGGTGATCACCACCAGCGTCTGCGCCATGGCGACGAAGGCGAGCAGCACGCCCTTGTTCGAAGCCGTCTGTACGACGTTGGCGGTGAAGCCCGCCGGATGGTTCGAGGTGTAGATGACGAACATGACGACGAAGATGCCGAACGCCAGCAGCGTTCCGCGCTGTTCGGCAAGCCAGTAGCGCCAATCCTTCACGCGTCCGCTCCTTGCTTTGGCATCTCTTCGTGAATGTTGAGCGCGCTGGCGATCAGCGCCCGCTCAGTGATTTCGGCGCCGACCAGTTCACGCTTTACCGCGCCGTCATAGAGCACCAGCACCCGGTCGCAGCAGCCGATCAGCTCGTCATAGTCGGTCGAATAGAACAGGATTGCCGCGCCGCCGTCGGCAAGCTTGCGCATCAATTGGTAAAGCTCCTGCTTGGTCCCGACATCGATGCCGCGTGTCGGATCGTTGAGCAGGATGATGCGCGGCTGCCGCATCAGCCATTTGGCGATGACGACCTTCTGCTGGTTGCCGCCGGACAGCGCGCCGACGGGGATGTCGAGGCCGGCCGTCTTGATCGCCAGAAGACCGACCATGTCGTCGATCAGCCGCTGCTCGGCGGCGCGATCGATGATGCCGGCCCTGGACAGCCGGTCAAGGGCGGCGAAGGAGAGGTTTTCGCGCACCGTCATCGGCAGCATCAAGCCTTCGGTCTTGCGGTCCTCCGGGATCAGCGCCATGCCGATCCGGTCATCGCGCGCGGCGGCCGGGCTGGCGATCGCCACCGGCCTGCCGTCGATCAGGATTTGGCCCGACAGGCCGCGCAGCACACCGAAGAAGGCGAGCAGCAATTCGCGCTGGCCCTGGCCGTCGAGGCCGCCAAGCCCTACCACCTCGCCCGCCCCGACCGACAGCGAGACATCGTGCAGCCGATCAGTCCATGACAGGCTGCGCGCCTCGAGAACCGGCGTGGCTGCAGCAGCCGCCCGCGCGGGCTTGGGCGGAAAGATGTGGCTGTATTCGCGCCCGATCATCAGTTCGACGACCTCATTGTCGCTCTTGGTACCGGCCGCATAGCTGGCGACATTGCGGCCATTGCGGAACACCGTGCACTGGTCGGCCAGCTCGGCGATCTCGTTCATGCGGTGCGATATGTAGAGCAGCGCCAGCCCTTCCGAACGCAACCGCTTCAACACGGCAAAAACCCTGGCGACGTCAGCGGCGGTCAGAGCCGAGGTCGCCTCGTCGAGGATCAGGATGCGTGGCTTGCGCGCCAGTGCCTTGGCGATCTCGACCATCTGCCTTCTTGAAAGAGGAAGATCCTTGACCAGCGCCAGTGGATGGATATCGGAGGCGCCGGCGCGAGCCAGGGCTTCTTCCGCAACGCGGCGCTGTGCCTTGCGATCGATCATGCCGAAACGCTTGGGCGGATCGGAAATGGCGATGTTGTCAGCCACGCTGAGTTCGGGGACGAGCGACAGTTCCTGGAAGATGCACACGATGCCGGCCTGGTTGGCGGCGGCCGGCGAAGCGAAGGTCACTTCGCTTCCGTCCAGCATCATGCGGCCTTCGTCGGGCGCGACGACCCCCGCCATGACCTTGATCAGCGTCGATTTGCCGGCGCCGTTCTCGCCGAGAATGGCGTGGATGCTGCCTGGAGTGACCGACAGCTCGGCCTTTTCCAGCGCCCGCACGCCGCCATAGCGCTTGGATATGCCTTCCATGCGGAAGAGCGGAACCGCACCGTCCATCGGCCCTCCCCAGGCGCTTGGCAATCAGGATGTCGAGCGCCGACGCCGCGGGATTTCCCGCGGCGTCGGGCTGTTGGAGCTTACTGGTTTTCCTTGCTCTGGCCCATGATTTCCTGCGCCGTGAAATTGATGCCGCAGGTCGGGAAGGAATTGCCGACGAAGAAATTGTCGGACTGGTCGGGGAAGTAATCCTGGCCTGCCTTGAAGTTCGGATCCTCGACGATCGCCAGCGGCAGCTTGACCGCTTGCGGCACGACCTGGCCTTCAAGTGCCGCGATCGCTGTCTTGATGGCAACCGCAACCTGGGCCGGGCCGGTACCGGCCGACGAGCATTTCAGGCCGTCAGCGGCGAACTTGGCGCAGAATTTGCGGAAGCCATTCTCCGTCTCGCCGCCGAACGGCACGAACGGATGCTTGGCATCGATCATCGCCTGCACGATGCCGGTATCGCCGCCCTGCCCGGTAACGCCGTCGAAGGGACCATTGGTGGCAATGGCGTCGGCCGAAGCCTTTTGCGCAACGCCGTCATCCCATTTGCCGACGACCTCGGTAACATCCCACTTCTTGCCGGACGCGTCGAGAACCTCGTGGATGCCGTTGTGACGGTCGGTGTCGACGGACGTGCCGGCGACGCCGCGCACTTCCAGCACCTTGCCGCCGTTCGGCACGTGCTTGACCAGCCAGTTGCCCCACAATTCGCCAAGGCCTTTCTGGTCGACATTGACGTTGATGGCATCCTTGGTGTCGAGGATGTTGTCGAAAGCGACCAACACGACGCCGGCTTCCTTGGCCCGCTTGATGACAGGGCCGAATGCGGTCGGATTCTGAGCGTTGACGACAATCGCGTCATAGCCGGAATCGATGAAATTGTTGATTGCCGAAATCTGGGCCGGCACGTCTTCGCCGGTCGAGACCACCTTGAATTCCTTGAGCTTGGCTGCGACCTCCGGCTGCGCTGCATAGGCCTTCGCCGTCTGCACCATCTGGATGCGCCACGTGTTGGCGATGTAGCCGTTGGCCAGAGCGATGCGGTATGGGCCGTCTTTTTTGGGGAACTTGAAGAACTGCGTATCGGCCGACCAGGGTGCGAAGCACTCAGGCTCGGCCGATGGCCCCTTGACGATTTCAGGCTCGGCGATCGCCGACGAGCTCAGCATGACAAAAGCAGTGGCGGCAACGATACCGCCAGCGAGTGACTTGATCATCGATATTCCTCCCAGTTGCAGTTTGTTTGTTGTTACGTCGATGAATTTGCGCGTTCCCGGCCCGGCACCTCCCGCCATACCCGTTGCGCGTTCAGGTGACCGAATGCCGACCCGATTTCCTCCTTTATTGCCCGGCTAATCCCGTAAAAAACTATCATATTATACATAATAAACAAGCATGAGCTGTCGCTTATGTATAATAAACAGATTCCACTCTTCGAGGCGAAATCCCGCCTATGAAAAGTGGTAGCGCTACCATGACGTTATGTAAAGCGCCATTTACATTGCGTTGAAGCTCGCTTCAGCGCGCCGTGCTCTCACGCCGCTTGAGTTCGAAGCCGAGGTCGACGACCCGCTGCTCCGGCCTGTTGCCCTCGATAGCCGCAAGCGCCATGGCGACAGCCCGCCGGCCGATCTCGTAGCGATAGGTCCGAACGCTGGTCACCGACGGGAAAGCAACCTCCATCATGTCGAGATCGTTGAAGCCGACGATGCCGATCGTCTTCGGCACGGCGATCGAAGCGCGATGACATTCGAACAGCACGCCAAGCGCGATATCGTCATTGTTGCAGAATACCGCGTCGAGGCTCGGCACCTTGGCCAGCGCGTCGCGGAACAATTCGCGGCCGAGGGTGACGCTGGAGGGCACCGGCGTCGTGGTCGTGAGCCTCGGATCGAACAAGCCGGCCGCCTCCATCGCCGCGCGATAGCCGGCAAGCCGCCGCTGCGAACGCGGATCCATGCGCGCGCCGATGAAGCCGATCCGGCGATAGCCGGCCTCGATCAGATGTTCCGCAGCCGCCTTGCCGCCCTGGAAATGTGAGAAACCGACCATCATGTCGACCGGATCGAGCCCGGTCTCCATCACCTGCACCACCGGACAGCCAGCCGTTTCCAGCAGTTTTCGCGAGGCCGGCGTCTGGTCGATGCCGGCCACGATCAGCGCGGCAGGGCGTTGCGGGCCAAACACCTGCAGCAGCCGCTCTTCCTCGAGGCCGGAATAGTGGGTGTTGCCGAGCTGGATGCGGAAAGGGCCGTCCGACAGGCTGTCGTAGATGCCGCGCACCACTTCGGCAAAGACGTTGTTGGTAAGCGACGGTACCAGGACGCCAAACACCTCGGCGCGCGCCGAAGCCAGCGCCCGCGCATTCGGGTCGGGCACATAGCCGAGTTCATTCACGGCGGACTCGATCTGGCGGCGCAGATCTTCCGAGACACGCCCCGGCTCACGCAAGGCGCGCGATACGGTAATGGCGCCGACACCGGCCTTGCGCGCGACGTCGGCGATGGTCGGGCGGCCGCCGCCGCGGCGCGAGCGCGGCTTGATCACTATACTCGTCCCGACGCCGGGCAACCGCCCAGACGTGACCGCGAAACAATGTTCAGCGTCTTTGCCACTGCTGCCTTGCCAACCCGTTGCCACACCTTGTCTGGCGTCGCGCAGCCTTCGGCTATTGTCAAGCGACGGCCGGAGAGACTGTGTCCGTACCGCCGTGCCTCAGGCCGTCACGGCAGCGCTGCGCCGGGCCTTCCACAGCAGCAGCACCATGGCCAAAATGTTCAGCAGGTTCCAGGCAATGCCGTTGAGGAACGCGGCGGCATACGAACCGGTCAAATCGTAGATCCAGCCCGACATCCAGCCGCCGATAGCCATGCCGAAGATGGTCGCCATCATAACGATGCCGACGCGCTGGCCAGCCTCTTTGGCAGGCATATATTCGCGCACGATGATCGCATAACAGGGCACGATGCCGCCCTGCGACAGGCCGAAGACGAGCGAGACGACATATAGCGAGGCCAGCCCGTCGAACGGGATATAGAACAACAGCGACAGGCATTGCAGCACCGAGCCGATCAGCAGGGTTTTCACGCCGCCGATGCGATCGGCAAGGAAACCCGAGCCAAGCCGACTGACGACGCCCGCCGCCAGCATGATCGACAGCATATCGGCGCCATGCGCCACGCCGTAGCCGAGATCCATGCAGTAGGCGACGATATGGACTTGCGGCATCGACATCGCCACGCAGCAGCCGAGTCCGGCGACGATGAGCAGCGCCTGCAAGGCCGCCGGCGACAGCGAGATCGGCTGGACCACGCGGCTGCCCGGCGATCCGGGAGCCGCCTGGGGCGGTGCGCCGCGCCGGAGCAGTAGGATCAAGGGCACCATGGTGACCACGCAAACGATGCCGATCGCGGCATAGGTGAAGCGCCAGCCTTCGGTCTGCATGACATAGGGCATCGCCGTCGGCCAGATCGCTCCGGCGAGATAGTTGCCGGACGCGGCAGCCGTCACCGCAACGCCGCGGCGCCGGTTGAACCAGTGCGAGATGTCGGCGATCAGCGGCCCGAAGATCGCCGACGAGCCGACGCCGATCAACAGGCCCTGGACAAGGGTGAACTGCAGGATAGAACTGGTCAGCGACGCCAGCAGGAAGCCGGCGCCAAGTGTAATCGCGGCAATCAGCGCCGGAACCCAATACCCCACGCGGTCGATGGCGCGGCCGAACAGCACATTGCCGGCGGCAAAGCCGACCATGGTCGCGGTATAGGGCATCGAGGCAGCGGCGCGATCGACGCCGAATTCTGCCTGCACGGCGGGCAGCACCACGACCACCGCCCACATGCCGACCCCGCCTATGGTTGCCAGCAGCATCGAGACGCCGAGCCGTATCCAGGCATAGGCGCTGTCGATGCCGGAACTTGCTGCCTGGTTTGAGACGATTGGGGTCAAGAACGTTTCCTGTCCGCAGTTCTTAAATCGGCGGTTCTGACCACTATCAGGGCATTCGCATCGCGGAGCAGCGCCACGACAGGCCAATCCGTGGCTCCAGGGATTTGGGCCGAAGTGGAACAGGGGTGCGCCACCAGACGTTTTCCCGGCAACGACCTTGTGAAAGGAGTTTGCCATGACCGCGCAACGGAAATGGTCTGCCGACGTCACCGAGCATAGCGATGCGCTGGATCTCGAAGAGCACATCTTCGAATCCCACGATCCGAGGAAGATCGCCGCCTCGCTGAAGCGGTCGGCCGAGCACAGCGACCGGCGCAAGGCGGGGCCGTTTCAGTCCGCCATGTCGATGCTGAATTTCTACATTAACCGCGCCGGCAAGAACCTGCCGGCGGCGCAGAAGAAAGTGCTGGAGGACGCAAAGGACGAACTGCGCGTCCTTTTTGGCCGCCCAAAGGAAGACTAGAATTGGTCACTATTGATTGGTTCTGCCAAATCAGGCTGAACTGGACCTAGTGACAGGGCCTCTTTGTCGCCAGTCTGCAGGCTGGCTTGCATTCGCAAGCCTGCAAAAGCCTGGCGTCATGACGGTCAAGATCGGCATCAATCCCATCACCTGGAGCAATGACGACGTCCCGGCGCTTGGCGGCGACACGCCGCTGCAGACCTGCCTGTCCGAAACCGCACAGGCCGGTTATCGCGGCACCGAGCTCGGCGGGAAATTTCCGCGCCAGGCTGAGGTGCTTGGGCCGCTCCTGTCCTCCTATGGCCTGGAACTCGTCTCCGGCTGGTATGATGGCCGCATCCTCGACCGTACGGTCGAAGAGGAATTCGCGGCGATTACCCCGCATCTGGCGTTGCTGCGCGACCTCGGCGCCAAGATCGTCGTCTATGCCGACACCTCGCGCGGTCGCCATGACGGCATTTTCGCACCGATCTCCGAGCGTCCGCGCCTCGCCAACAGCGACTGGCGGGCCTATGGCGAGAAACTGACCGCCCTCGCCGACAGCATGGCCGCATTCGGGGTCGGCATGGCCTTCCACCACCACATGGGCACCATCGTCGAGACGGACGATGAAGTCGACAGGCTGATGGCGGCGACGGGCCGAAGCGTCGGCCTTTTGTTCGATACCGGCCACTGCCTGTTTTCGGGCGGCGACCCGCAATCGCTGTTGCAGCGACATCTCGACCGTATCGTGCATTTCCATTGCAAGGACGTTCGCAGGGCGGTGCTGGAAAAGGCACGCCGCGAGGACATGAGCTTCATGGCGGCAGTTTTGGAAGGCATTTTTACCGTGCCCGGCGACGGCTCGGTCGATTTCCTGCCATTGCTGAAATCCCTCGCCGCGCGCGGCTATGAAGGTTGGATTGTTGTCGAGGCTGAGCAGGATCCGGCCAAGGCGCATCCGCTGACCTATGCCAGCAAGGGCTATTTCTCGCTGCTCGCCACCGCCCGGCAGGCCGGCTTCGAAGTGGCGACGCGGCAGGCAGACTGACCGGCCCGCATTTGCGAGCCGGGGGAACATAATGGGCGCGCGCCTCGATGGGGTTAGCGACGCGAATGCGCCCGGCGATCCGCGCCGCCTTGCTCCCTGCGCGGCGCGGATCGCAGAATCCCGGCTCTGGATTTCAAACCCCGACTTTCAAGCTTGAGGCCGGCCGGAAGCCGTGCCTTGATGCAACCGAGGAGGAGCGACATGGCTTTCGAAGCTGCGCTTGGCATGGAACGGCTTTGCACCATCCGGGAGATTGCCGAGAAGGCGGAACTTGGCGCCGCCACCGTTCATCGCGCGCTGAAGAACAGCCGCGAGGTCCACCCCGAAACCAGGCGACTGGTGCTTGATACCGTCTGTCGGCTCAACGAGGAAAAGATCGCCCGCGCCGCCCGGTTCGTCGGGGGATAGTGCCTTGGCCGACCACATGCGCCTTTCCCTCGACATCATGTCGGTCGACCGCGCTTCGGAAGAACCGATGCATCGTCAGATCTACGGCGCCTTGCGACGCTTCATCCTTGACGGCCAAATCCCGCAGAACACGCTGCTGCCGTCGACGCGCTCGCTGGCCGAAGACCTCAAGGTCGGGCGCAACACGGTCATCGCCGCCTATGACCAGCTCCTTGCCGAAGGTTTTATCGAGGCGCGCGCCGGATCGGGCACCTGGGTAGCGCCGATCCAGCAGAACCGCCCCTTGGCATCTCTGCGCGCCGGACTGGCAGCGCCGCAAAAACTGTCGCGGCGCGGTCAGACCATCGTCAACGGCCCGCAACCGCCGCGTAATGCCGGCGTCATTAATTTCCATCCGGGCGTGCCTGAAACGGCGTCGTTTCCGTTCACCATCTGGTCAAGCCTTCTGGTGCGTAATGCACGCAGCCGCGACGAGAGCCTGCTTGGCTATCTCTCCTTTGCCGGCCACCCCGGCCTGCGTCAGGCCATTGCCTCGACCATCGGCCTGTCGCGCGGCATCAGCTGCACCGCCGACCAGGTGATCATCGTCACCGGTGCACAAGCAGCACTCGATCTCGTCTCGCGCGTGCTGATGGACGAAGGCGACCATGTCTGGATGGAGGAGCCCGGCTATCTCGGCGCCAAGAGCGCCTTTCTCGCCAGCGGCGCCAGGCTGGCACCGTTGAAGGTCGACCGGCGTGGCTGGCATCTTGCCGATCCGGAGCTGCCGCCGCCGCGGCTGATCTATGTGACGCCATCCTGCCAATGGCCGTTCGGCACCATCATGCGCATCGAGGAGCGATTGCAGTTGCTCGACATCGCCGAACGCAACGGCGCCTGGATCGTCGAGGATGACCTATGACGGCGAATACCGGTTCCGCGGCCGGCCGGTGCCGGCGCTGCGCGGGCTCGATCATGCCGACCGCGTCGTCTATATCGGCAGCTTCGGCAAGACGCTGATCCCGGCGCTGCGCATCGGCTATCTGATCGTGCCGCGCGAACTGTCAGTGCCGTTCGACCGGGCGGTGAGCATCACCGGCCAGTTCGCGCCGCTGATCCTGCAGGCAACGGTCAACGATTTCATCACGCAGGGCTATTTCGCCACGCACCTCAAACGCATGCGCCGGCTCTATGCGCGCCGGCAGGCGAACTTCGTCAAGCTGTGCCAGGAGCATCTGGCCGAATGGCTGACCGTCACGGAAAACGATTCCGGCATGCAGCTGCTGGCGAGCTTCGTCAGGCCCTACAAGGACAGCGACGTGGTCGCCGCCGCCGTCAAGGAGGGGCTCGACGTCCAGGGCATCTCGATCAACTACCATTCCACAGAACCCGAGCACGGCCTGCTGCTCGGCTATGCGGCAATGGACGAACGCCAGATCCTGCGCGCGGTGCTGGCGCTGCGCGCCGCGTTCCTAAGGTTGGACAGAAGCTAGAGCCAGGCTTCCCCAATCCGGGCTTTCCGGCGCCGGCGCATGTTGCCTGGCAAGATCGGGAATCCCTAGGATCCCGGCTAGCGACGCCGATGCAGCCAAGGCAGCGCCCGCTTCGCTCTCTTGGCGCGAAGAGATCGCCCCCACGGATCAGCCGCGCGCGCTTACCCTACTGCTCGATCTCGGGTTCGACGAGTTTCGCCAGATTTCGCAGCGACTCCTGCCAGCCGAGATAGCAGGCCTCAACCGGGATGGCATCTGGAATACCGGCCTGCGTGATATTCACTTCGGTGCCGACCGACACTTTCTTCAATGTCACGGTCACCTCGATCTCGCCGGGCAGGTTGGGGTCGTCGAACCGGTCGGTGTAGCGCAGCTGCTCATTGGGCACGAGCTCGACATATTCGCCGCCGAACGAGTGGCTGTCGCCGGTGGTGAAGTTGCGGAAGGACATTTTGAACGTACCGCCGACTTTCGCCTCGAAGTGATGAACCGTGCAGGTGAAGCCGTTCGGCGGCAGCCATTTCGCAAGTGCATCCGCTTCGAGGAACGCGCGGTAGACTTTCTCCGGGCTGGTTGTCAGAACGCGGTGCAGACGTACGGTGCCGGGCATATCGTTAATCCTCCGTGGTTGGTGATCGATGCCCCTAGGACGAGCGGGAGCCCGGCCTATCCGACACGGGCCTGCGGATTTTTTGACGACCGGTTATGCCGGCCGGAATCCCCGCCCGGCCGCCGGACAAGGAACTCGGCCGCAGGGTAGCAAACCGCGTCGGAACGGGTCTAGTTCACACTGTCGAACTTCTGCAGATCAACCGGTGCCGCCTTGCGCAATTCGACATCATCCAGCGAAGCATTTTCCAGCGCCACCCGCGCCGCCGCGTCGATGTTGTGGATCATGTCCTGAATATCGGTATCGTCATGCGCCGGGTTCATGGCGATCATCACCGTGCGATTGAGGATGTCGAGCGAGCGCTTGCCGAGGTCGTCGGCGTAATCCAGCCGCAGGCCCTGGTTCTCGGGCAATGCATAAGGATTGAGCGCCGGATGATGCGCGCCTTCATGCATCAGCACCTGGTCCCACTGGGTGAAATTGTGACGGCCGGTCTTGCCGGCAACGACGCTCGGAATGGTCTTCGAAAAAGTCTGCGCCGCCTGCTCGCTCGGCAGTAGGTACATCACCTGTGCGGCGCAATCGTCGTCCGGGCTGTTCATCGGCGACGGTGTCAGACCGAGATTGCCGAGATGGCGGGTGCCGGCCAGCACCATCTTCTTCTCGGCGCGCATCGCCTCGATGATGCCGTCCAGTCGATCGAGTTGGACGTTGAGCATCGCCCCCATCAGTTCGGAAGCACGCGCGCCGATGCCGGCGAAGGGTTTGATGCTGTCGCTTCTGCCCTGCCAGTAGAAATGGCAAGGGTCGATGGCGCAGCGCGCCCGCTCCGCCACTTTCGGGTCGCTGGTGGCAATGCCGCCGCCCTCGCCCGAGGTCATGTTCTTGAAGTAGTTGAAGGAATAGGCGCCGGCATGGCCGATCGAGCCGAGCTTGCGGCCCTCATAGCCGCCGCCGATGCCTTGGCAGACATCCTCGAGCACCAGCAAGCCGCGCTTGGCAGCAATGTCCATGATCGCATTCATGTTGCAGGCCGCGCCCCACATATGCACCGGGATGACCGCCCTGGTGCGCGGCCCTATGGCATCGCGCAAGGCGACGGGATCGATGGTCAGGCTCTCGTCGATGTCGACGATGACGGGAATGGCCCCGACCGACAGCACCGCGGTCGCGGTCGCCATATAGGTGTGCGCGGGCACCAGGACCTCGTCCCCCGGACCGATGCCGAGCCCGATCAGGCCGGCCGCGAGCCCATAGGTGCCGCTGGCGGCCAGTGCGAAATGCTCGACGCCAAGATGCTGCGCATAGCGGGCCTCGAAGCGGTCGCATTCGCTGTCCTTGCCGTAACGAAACAGCGCGCCCGAGCGGATCACCCTGGCA
The DNA here is from genome assembly GCF_000503055.1 of Mesorhizobium sp. LSHC420B00. Taxonomy (GTDB): domain Bacteria; phylum Pseudomonadota; class Alphaproteobacteria; order Rhizobiales; family Rhizobiaceae; genus Mesorhizobium. The sequence goes on from NZ_AYVY01000022.1 coordinate 108,110, forward strand.
ATGGCTTCGATTTCCTCTTCGCCGGCGGTGTACATGGCAGGCCTCCAAGTTACTTGGTAGTTTGGGTCACTTGGTAATGTGGGTCGCTTGATGGTGTGGACAGCTGTAGGCTTGTGGGCACAGTTTGGAAGAACCACTCCGCCGCTATTCGACCAAGCCATCTGCGCCCGGAAGACGGTTCCTATGAGTGGTTTTGAACCCTGATTGGGGAAATCGGCAGCTAAGTGTCTCAGCCGGCAGGCAAATCGTACCCATCCGAATTCGCCAAAGTGGCCCTGTCGGAAAGCCAGCTTTCGGCGTTCCATTCCGGCCAGTTGGGCAAACGGTTGGTTCCATGAAATACGGGACACACTTTGGAAGACCCTCGAGACCGGCGCGCCGGCGGAAAGGCTGACATTCGTGAACGCCGCCGGCTCCAGCAAACGGATCGTGCTCCACGAGGACGATGTCGGCATGTGCCACGGCGCCAACAGCGCCTTTCTCGAATTGAACGGGCTAGGTGTCTGCAGTTCCGGCGCGGTGATGGTGCCGTGCCCGTGGTTCCTCGAAATGGCCGAAAGCGCCGCAGCCAACCCTGGCCTTGACCTTGGCGTCCACCTGACGCTGAACAGCGAGAAACAGCACTACAAATGGCGGCCGCTGACCGCGCCGTCGCGGGCGGCCGGCCTGACCGACGAGTTCGGCTTCTTATGGCCCGACGTGGCGACCACGCGCCGCAAGGCGGTGCCGCAGGCGATCGAGGCCGAGCTTCGCGCCCAGATCGACACCGCCTATCGCGCCGGCATCGACGTCACCCACCTCGACGCGCATATGGGCGCGGCATTGTCGCCCGAATTTTGCGACATATACATCAAGCTCGGGCTGGAATATCAGCTGCCCGTGCTGTTGACCAAGACGCTGTCCGCCTATTCCCCCAACGACAATCTGGTCGGCGTCACCGAGGAGGCGTTCCAGCGCGGCGTGGCGCTGGCCCGCGCCGGCGGCTTTGCCATTTTCGACGCCGCCATCCAGACGACCTGGGGCCGGCCGCGCTCCAGGCCGATCGAGCCCGTTTACAAAGCGCTCATCGAGGGTGTGCGCGAGGGCCTGACTTTCTTTTGCCTGCATTGCAACGCGCCCGGTGAACTCGAGCTGATCGAGCCGCGCTCCGCCTATATCCGCACCGAAGAGTACGAGCTGTTCCGCGACCAGGGCTTTCGCGACTGGCTCGCCGCACAGCCGATCGATGTCATCGGCATGAAGCCGTTGCGCGAGGAGCTTCGCGCAGCACTCTCGGCCGGGCGATCGTCAACATCAGCCCGCGGCAACAACGCGGGCGAACAGCGATTGACGTCGGCAAAGGCCCGCAAAGCGGCCACCCGATCCGCGACGTGAGCCGATCGTCGCGGCCGGAAAACGGCGCCAGAGGGATTGGAACTGCAACGACAAATGGGAGAATAAGATGAAAACTCTTCTGAAAGCGGCATTGGGCGCCTTCGTCACGGCGGGCCTGATGACAGGCATTGCATATGCCGCGGGCCTCAAGGATCCGAAGGACGTCCACATCACGTTCGTCGTGCATGGGTCGGCGTCCGATCCCTATTGGTCGGTGGTCAAGCGCGGCGTCGATGACGCGGCCGCCCTCACCGGCGCCAAGGTCGAATATTACGCGCCGCAGGTCTTCGACGTGGTCGAGCAGGCCCGGCTTCTGGACGCCGCCATCGCCACCAAGCCGGACGGCATCGCGGTCTCCATCGCCGACGCCAATGCACTCGGCAAATCCGTCAAATCCGGGCTTGCCGCCAATATTCCGATGGTGGTTCTGGATTCCGGCGAGAAGGAAGGCGCCGAGCTCGGCACCACGCTCTATGTCGGCACCGTTTCCGAATATGATTCCGGCAAGAAGGCCGGCGAGCGGCTGGCCAAGGAAGGCACGCTCAAGGTCGTCTGCATCAACCACGAGGTCGGCAATGTCAGCCTCGACCAGCGCTGCCAGGGCCTCAATGACGGGCTGAAGCCATCCGGCGGCGGCACCGAGGTTCTGGCCGTGGCGCCCGATCCGGCCGACATCCAGCGCCGCACCGAAGCCTATCTGTCGGCGCATCCCGACACCCAAGCCGTCTTTGCGCTTGGTGCCACCGCCGCCAATCCGCTGATCCCGATGTTCCGCGACAAGGAACTGTTCGGCAAGCTCAAGCTCTACACTTTCGACATCAGCCCGGAGGTCCTCGACTCTGTCGTCGCCGGCGAAATGGGCTTCGGCATGGACGCCCAGCAATATCTGATGGGCTATCTGCCGGTGATCTATCTGGTCGAGCAGGCGACGCACGGCTTCTGGCCGCAGAACAACGCCTATACCGGGCCGCTGTTCATCGACTCGCCCGAAAAAGCCAAGGCGATCCTGGCCCTCGCCAAAGAGGGCATCCGCTAGGCCAGCACTCCGACGGAACGGGAGAATGCGCCAGGCGCTCTCCCGATCCGTTCGAAGATTGCGAATTGAGCGATTGGAGAGCCTAATGGCGGTCGTGGAAGACAAGGCGATACCTCCGGGCGAACTGAAGGCGACCGACCGCTTCGGCATGACGTCGAAGCGGGCCGCCGGCGCCGACGAGCGGCTGGCCAGCACCGGCAAGCTGACCCAGTGGCTGCGCCGGCCGGAAGCCGGTGCTGCCGGCGGGCTGCTTGCGACGATCATCATCTTTGCGCTGCTGCCGGGCGCGGCGAACCTCTATTCGCTGCAGGGGTCGATGACCTTCCTGACGCTGTCGGCGGAGCTCGGCATCGTCGCCACGGCAGCAGCACTTCTCATCATCGCCGGCGAGTTCGACCTTTCGGTTGGCTCCATGGTCGGCTTTGCCGGTGTCGTCATCGGGCTAACTGTGAAGTACTGGGGCCTGCCGCTATGGGGCGGCATCGCCTGTGCCTTCGCCGTTGCCATCCTCACCGGCTATCTCAACGGCCTGATCGTGGTGAAGACGCGCCTGCCCTCCTTCATCGTCACGCTCGCCACGCTCTATATCCTGCGCGGACTGTCGATCGGCATCACCCGCGCCGTCACCGGCCGCACCCAAATTCCCTACATCCTCGAAGGCGTACCGGACCCGGCGACGGCCGGCATTTTCAACGGCCATCTGCTCACCGGCCTGTTCCACTGGATGGGCGCGCAAGGCTGGATCGGCACCCGCAGCGACGGCATTCCCTTCGTCGCCGGCATTCCGATGTCGATCGTCTGGTGGCTTGGCCCGACGGCGCTGGCCGGCTACGTGCTCACCCAGACGAAATACGGCAACTGGATCTTCGCCACCGGTGGCGACCTGATCGCAGCTCGCAACGTCGGCGTGCCGGTCGATCGCGTCAAGATCAGCCTGTTCGTCTACACCGCTTGCGCGGCGACGCTGCTTGCCACCATCCAGGTGATGGAGGCGGGCTCCGCCGACACCACGCGCGGCCTGCTCAAGGAGTTCGAGGCGATCATCGCCGCCGTCATCGGCGGCGTGCTGCTCACCGGCGGCTACGGCACAGTCTATGGTGTGCTGTTCGGCGCGCTGATCTTCGGGCTGGTGCAGATGGGCATCTTCTACACCGGCATCGACACCGACTGGTTCAAGGTCTTCCTCGGCATCGTCATCCTGATGGCCGTGCTGGTCAACAACTACATCAGGCTGAAGGCGCTCGGCCGCGGAGGTGGCAAATGACCGAGCGGGCCCAAATGAGCGAACCGGCCCAAATGACCGAACCCGCAATGGAACTGCGCGGCGTCAGCGTCAATTTCGGCTCGGTGCGCGCGCTCCAGGACATCGACATCAAGGTCTATCCGGGCGAGGTCCACTGCCTGCTCGGCGACAACGGCGCCGGCAAGTCGACGCTGATCAAGGTTCTGTCCGGCGTCTACCGGCCGAGCAAAGGCGAAATCCTGGTCGACGGCAAGACGGTCACCTTCCGCAGCCCGCGCGACGCGCAGGAGCTCGGCGTGGCAACGGTGTTCCAGGACCTCGGCATGATCTCGCTGATGTCGATTACCCGTAATTTCTTCCTCGGCCGCGAGCCGACCAAAAGCAGCCTGCCCTTCTCGCGCATCGACAAGGAGCGCGCCAACACCATCGCCAGGCAGGCGATGGCCGATATCGGCATCGATGTGCGCGACCCGACGCAAGCCGTCGGCACGCTGTCGGGCGGCGAGCGCCAGTCGGTGGCGATCGCCCGCGCCGTGCATTTTGGCGCGCGCGTGCTGATCCTCGACGAGCCGACCTCCGCACTCGGCGTCCACCAGGCGGCGATGGTGCTGAAGTTCATCATCGAAGCACGGATGCGCGGCCTGGCAGTGATCTTCATCAGCCACAACATCCACCATGCCTATCCGGTCGGCGACACCTTCACGCTGCTCAACCGCGGCCGCAATCGCGGTACCTACGCCAAATCGGACATCTCGCGCGACGAGGTCATCTCGATCATGTCGGGCGGCGAGGATCTGAAAGCGGTCGAGGCGGAGATCGCCGGCCTGCTCGCCCAGATCGGCAGCCGGCCGCCTGCGGCGCCTTGAGCTGACAATCGGACATTGCGGGGAATGATCCAATGAGCAGGTTACGCGTCGGGGTCGTCGGCGTCGGCATGATCTCGCAGGTCGAGCATATTCCCAATCTGCTGCGCCTCGGTGAGTTGTTCGAGCTGGTCGGCGTCGCCGATCCCTCCAGGATTTCGCGGCAGTTCGTCACCGACACCCATGGCATCGCCAATTTCGAAACGGTCGACCAGCTCTTCGACCAGCGCCTGGACGCGGTGGTGATCGGCTCGCCGGACCCATTGCATCACGAACAGGTGTTGGCGGCGCTGGCGGTTGGCCTGCATGTCTTTTGCGAAAAGCCGCTCTGCTATTCCCTGGCGGAAATCGCCGAGATCGTCGCCGCGCGCGATGCCGCCAGGAAAATCATGCAAGTGGGCTACATGAAGCGCTTCGATCCGAGCTACCGGCTGGCGCTCGCTTCGCTGCCGGGAACATCGAGCACGCTGCGCGCGGTCTCGGTGGAAGTGAACGATCCCGACGCCTGGCCGTTCATCGCCCATCAGCCCTACAGGCGCGGCACCGATATCCCAAAAGACATGATCGCCGCTGTCGCCGCCAAGCAGAAGCGCCAGGTCGAACAAGCCATTGGCGTGCCTTTCACTGATCTCGCTTTCCGTGGATTTACCGGCGCTTACAGCTCGGCCTTGATTCACGATGTCAATGCCGTTCACGGCCTGCTCGATGCGCTCGGCGTGCCGGACGGCGAGATCGTCGGCGCGCAGATCTTTGCCAATGGCGACGGCGGCCAGGGCGCCGTCAAGCTGCTGGACGGACAGGCGCTGTGGACCATGACCCATCTTACCGTACCTAAGCTCGCCGACTACAAGGAGCGGATCACGCTGTTCTTCGACGATGCCAGCCTGGAGCTCGAATTCCCCTCGCCCTGGCTCAACCATCATCCGACCCGGCTGACGGTGACGACCTCGCACGGTCACACGCTGTCGAAGAAAGATTTGCGCGCCGGCTACGCGGAAGCCTTCGTCGAGGAGATGCGTGGCTTCTGGGCGGCGATCGTCAATGGCGACCCCGTCGTCAACCCGCCCGAACACGCCGCCCGCGATCAGGCCTTGCTGCTCGGGCTGACCCGGCGGCATCTCGCGACCGGACCGTTCGACTGAGCACTCAAACCGGGAGCCGAACGGCGGCTACCTGGACTTGATGACGCCGTCGGTATTGGCCAGCAGCTTGCGCACTGCATTGCGTGCCGCGTCCGGCCGCTGCAGGCGGATGCTCTTCTCGATTGCCTCATGCAGCCTCTGCGCATGCTGCAAATCGTCGAGTTCCCGGGTCGTAAAAGCGAACAGATGATCGAACGCCGATTCGATCAGCACGCCGAGCGGCACCAGCAGATCGTTGCCCGAGGCGCGCAGGATGGCGAGATGAAACCGCGTGTCGGCGCGCGTCCGCTCCTGCAGGTTGGTCGCCTCGCCCATCTCGCGGCAGGCCTGGCTGATCTCGGCCATCTGCTCGTCGGTGCGCCGCATGGCGGCAAAGGCGCTGGCCTCCGGCTCGATGATGTGGCGGAATTCCTGCACCGTCCTGAGGAACACCTCGCGGTCCGGCGAGGTCGCGTACCAGGCCAGCACATCGCGATCGAGCAGGTTCCAGCGCTCCTTCGGCTCGACCCAGCTGCCGATTTTGGGACGTGACGACAAAAGGCTCTTCGCCATCAGCATCTTGATGGCTTCGCGCACCGCCGAGCGGCTGACGTCGAAGGTCTCGGACCATTTGGCTTCGTTGGGCAGGATGGTTCCCGGCGGATAGTCGCCGCGCACGATCCTCAGCCCGATTTCGTTGGCCAGCGACGCATGCACGCTCGACCCCGGCATGCGCGCCGCATCGGCGCGGCGAATACCGCTCGTGCGTTCGGCGAACGCCTCGGCCGCTGTCTTTCCCTTATTCGGCTTCGCGTCCTGCATGGCTCCACAAAGTCCGGATTTGGAGGCGTGTCAAGGAGATGAAATCGACGGCAATATCTCGGTTTGATTTTCCGTATCCGTCGCCTCGCCGACACAGCGCTTTGCCGGGCGTTCACGCCGGGGAGGCACGAACGGCTTCTCTTTGTCCCGACTGAATTCCTCGATCAGGAAATCAAGGAAGACGCGGATTTTCGGGGCAAGATGCTGCCGTGCCGGATAGACCGCGTAGAGTGTGGTTTCGACCTTGTCCCAGTCATCCAGAGCCGATTGCAGCCGGCCTGCTTTCAGGTCGCTTTCGACATAGGGATAGGGGATCAGGCTGACGCCGAAGCCGGCGCGCAGCGCATCGCGCACGGCAAGGCTCGAGGAGACCGAATATCGTCCGTCGATGGCGATCCGCTCGCTGCGGCCGTCCTTGCGGAATTCCCATATGTCCGCATGCCCCGAGAGGCTGAACCGGATGCAGTTGGCCGCCTTCAAATCGGCAGGCGTTTGAGGCCGGCCGTGCTGCTCGAAGTAGGCAGGAGCTGCACAAAGCACGTGCGGCATGACCGCAAGCTTTCTGGCGACCAGGCTGGAATCCTCGAGATTGTCGCTGCCGCGAATGGCAAGGTCAAATCCCTCCCGCACGATATCGACGCGCCTGTCATCAAGATGCAAATCGAGTTTCAAATCGGGATAGCGCGATAGAAACGCGGGAATGGCAGCCGAAAGCCGCGTCAACGTGACAGTCATCGGCGCGCTGACCCGCAACGTCCCGCTCGGCGCCGTCTTGATCGGGCCAAGGACCTGGTCGGCCCTGGCCAGCGCATCGAGCCCCTGCGTGACATGCTCCAGATAGATCCTGCCTTCTTCGGTCAGGGCCATCCGCCGCGTCGTCCGGTTGATGAGCCGCACCCCCAGATGCGCCTCCAGCTCGGCGATGTTCTTGCTGATCGCGGGAGGCGAGAGACCGAGCCGCCGTCCGGCTTCGGCAAAGCTGTTCAGTTCCGCCACATGACGGAAAACCTGCAACGCAGTCAGGCGATCCACTGCACCATTCTCTTCCAGTAAACAATGTCTTTCAATTGTCACATATTATCGTCTGTTGGTAAATTCCATATCTGCTTCCCGAACGGCTTTCTCATTTTCGGAATGACATGAAGACCAACCCCACAATCTCCCTTATCGAGCGACGCATGTCGGCCAATCGGTTCGATGCCTCGTACGCATTGACGGATGCCGAGGTTGAGGAACTGGCACGTCTCGCAACGCGCGCGCCAACCGCCTACAACCTTCAGAATTGGCGGTTCATCGCCGTGCGGACGCCGGAAGCAAAGGCGCGGTTGCGCAGCGTGGCCCATGGCCAGGCCAAGGTGCAGGAAGCAGCGGTCACCTTCATCGTCTGCGGCGTACTGCCCGACCACGCCGCCCTCAATGCAAGGCTGCGTCCTTTCGTCGAAGCCGGCTTCATGCCGGCGGATATGGCTTCGGGCTGGCAGGAAGGCGCCCGCGCACAATATGCCGATCCTCGGGCTGCCCGCGACGAAGCGGTGCGCTCTGCAACGCTTGGCGCTGCAACGCTGATTTTTGCAGCCGAAGCGCTGGGGCTCGTCGCTGGTCCGATGGGAGGCTTCGATGCCGAAGGCGTGGCCCGCGAGTTTGGCCTTGGCCTGAATGAAGTGCCGGTGATGCTCATCGCGGTCGGCCGCGCCGCGCCCGGCAACTGGCCGCAAAAGCCGCGCCGCCCTCTTGCCGAAGTACTGGAAATCTTATGAAAACGCGCCGTTTCGATCTGTTGCTGACAGCCATTGCACCCGCGATATGGGGCAGCACCTATATCGTCACCACCCAGTTCCTGCCCAACTTTTCGCCGATGACGGTCGCAATGCTGCGTGCCTTGCCAGCCGGATTGCTGCTGCTGGCGATCGTTCGGCAACTGCCGACGGGCATCTGGTGGCTGCGCAGTTTCGTCCTCGGAGCCCTCAACATCTCGATCTTCCTGAGCATGTTGTTTGTCGCCGCCTACCGGCTTCCGGGCGGGGTCGCCGCGACGGTGCTGTCGGTCCAGCCGTTGATCGTGATTTTCCTTGCCGCTGCCCTGCTTGCCAGCCCTGTCCGTCGGTTGGCGATCGTCGCCGCCCTTGTCGGGATCGCCGGTGTTGCATTGCTGGTGCTGACCCCGAACGCGACGCTCGATGCGGTCGGCGTTGCCGCCGGCCTCGCCGGGGCGGCCTCCATGGCCTTCGGAAGCGTATTGGCCCGTAAGTGGCAACCGCCAGTATCGCTGCTTACCTTTACGGCATGGCAGCTGACCGCCGGCGGTCTGCTTCTCGTTCCGGTGGCCCTGCTTTTCGAGCCCTCCATCCCGCTCCCGACCGCGGCCAACCTGCTTGGACTGGTGTGGCTCGGCCTGATCGGTGCGGCGCTGACTTACGTCCTCTGGTTCCGGGGCATTGCGCGACTGGAATCTGCCGTGGTGTCATCGCTGCTTTTCCTCAGCCCGGTGACCGCCGTGCTGCTTGGATGGGTATTCCTGGACCAGACGCTGACCTTGCCTCAGATCGCCGGCGTCGTTTTCGTCATCGGCAGCATCTGGCTGGCTCAACGCCCCAATCGCAACGAGTCCTGATGCATGTCGCTCAAAAGTGTGCAGCGGGTTTGCGATACGACATGCATCAAAACAAGAACCTGAAGCGCGTAGCATGAGGCCGGTCGAACGCGACGCGTTTTAGGCCGCCAACTTGTGTCGGCGGATTGTTCGGCACTATGGTCCAGCGGCATAGCCGGAGGATCCGCCGATGCCACAACGCCCCTATGATGAGCGCCTGCTCCGTCAGGCGTTCGAAGTCGCGCGCAAGGCCCGCGATGCCGGCGAACATCCCTTTGGTTCGCTCCTCGCTGACAAGGACGGCAATGTTTTGCGCGAGCAGCCCAACGCTTACAAAGCCGGCGGGGGCGACCGCACCGCTCATGCCGAAAGGCTGCTGGCCTCATGGGCGGGGATGAATTTCAGTCTCGAAAAGCTGGCCTCCTGCACACTCTACACTTCGGCCGAACCTTGCGCGATGTGCTCCGGCACAATCTATTGGGCGGGCATCGGACGGGTCGTCTTTGGCCAGAGCGAACATGACCTCAAGGCATCGACGGGTGCACATGTCGAGAATCCTACACTCGACCTGCCCTGCAGGATCGTCTTCGAAGCTGGGCAGCGTCCGACTGAAGTCGTTGGTCCGCTGCTTGCCGATGAGGCGGCGCAACTCCAGGCCGAATTCTGGAAAGACAAGTAGCTTAATTGCCGCACGGCAGGAAACGAGTGAGGGCTAGGCTCAGAACTTATTGATCAAGGGTATTGCCCCTTCAACAAGTGAAGTATCGGAGAACCTTGACCCGTTTGGGCCTAAACAGCGGGGATGGGGTTGCCGGCTCCATCCCTACTCAACTGCGAGATGCGCAATCGGCCAGCTGAGATTTCCTCCCCGTCCCGAACGACTACGACCACGAGTTTTGCAGGCTCTTGGAAGACCAAGGTTGACAGTTGAATGTTCATGCTAAGGGCCAATAATTTGACTGTATCCTTCTCAAATTCGAGGGGTCCTTTCTGGGGGATGATGTCGGTCTTCGGCACTGGAGCTTCTATCAAATCAACTACCCCACCGGCCTTGGATTCAAGACGAACTTTTATCGCGAGGGTAGGCAAAGTTTCTGGATACGGTTCAAGATACTTAATCAGACACCACAGCCCCGTGGGCAATGCCCACGGCAAAGGTCCGTCGAATAAAACGGCATCATTATAGACCCCTATGTGCAGTTGCTTCCCGTTGGCCTCCTGTCGAAGGTCATCGCAAAACACGACGCTAGCATGGGGGTTCAAAATCATGCTGCCTCAAGGCGTATTGACACCGCACTCACGGCATCGGTTCCCGGCAGGATGGAATGCTGCCCGGAACTTAGTGTGGTCCCCGCTCCGAGCGTAAGCGGCTGTATCTCGCCCGCAGGCCCAAACCGACGGTTCATTTTTCTGTCTACGACCACAACCTCTACGTCTACCTCAAGGGCAGTCGCGAGGTCCGCGATAGTGTCTATTTCCCAGTTCGGCTTTGTTCCTGAAAACCAGCGAGAGACCGCAGACTTGTTAATTCCGAGGCGATCGGCAAGCTGACTTAGGGTGAGCCCCGTTTCCGCTTTCCTGGCTTGAATGACCGCCCAAAAGGCGCTCACAAAAGCCGAACGAAGTATCCCGCGTTCGAACTCTTCAACGAACGCTTGGTCGGAAACCTTATTAGATTTTTTCATCCACATCTCGACATATTCCCTTCACGTACTCTAACGCCGTTGCTGCACGAAAAGGTTGCGCATTACCCATGGTGTTGCCCCAAAGATCGGGGATTCCAGCGACGGTTTCGCTATAGTTCTTTTTGATCCCTAGCCAATGTCGGCAATGCAGTCCTAAACCTATGAATACCCCGGCGTCGAGAAACCTACCGAACAGACGCACTTGGACATGCCTAGGCTTTCGCGCACAAATTACCCAGACCTCGTCAACAGAATGCAATCGTTCGATGTCTGGCCCCCGCTCGTCTGGGTCTCCTTTGAGGCTTGCCGTCACGAACCAACCGAAACAAAAAATTGCTATCAGTTCTTCCATTTTCGCCATCGGCAAATGGCTTAAGTCGGGATCCTTCCCAGCCAATCCTCTATAAACATTTGGCGTTACATACAGAAACCGCTTGGCCTCCACCTTTTGGTTAAGTGCAGGCCGCGCGACGAGCCGACCGGTTTCGACCGCTGATACAGAATAGAGTTAGTTGCGTTTAAAGTCAACAATTCCCCCGCAGGCCGCACCGTTCCTCTCGAAGGGGGAAACGTGTTATTACCAGCCAGCAGATAGCAACGTTGCGCGTCGGGGCTGGCCCAGTGCCGGCTCCGTATCACGTACGCCCGTCAGGTCGTCTTGACATATTTCCGCCAGCTGTGTTCCGGCCGGAAGCCGAGCATGTCGCGTGCCTTGCGGTTGGAGAGCAGCGTCTCGTATTCGCCAAGTTCGCCCTTGACCGGCACATCGGGGTAAAACCGCTTCAAAAGTTCGGCTGTCGGCAGGTCGGACGAGGTGTCGTCATTGGCGGCGTTGAACACCTGATAGCCGAGCCCGTCCTTTTCGATGGCGCGCAGCGTGATCTGGCCGAGGTCGCGCGCGTCGATATAGCTCCAGGCAATGCGCTTGCGGAAACCCGGATCGGCGAACCATTTCGGAAACAGCGAATATTCATGCGGCTCGATGACGTTGCCGATGCGCAAGGCATAGATGTCGAAGCCATCGCGTTGTGCAAACGCCCGCGCGGTCTTCTCGTTGACGACCTTGGACAGCGCGTAGCTGTCCATCGGATCGACGTCGTACTCCTCGTCGAGCGGAAAATGCGTCGGATCGCGCGGTTCGTTGGCGAAGACCAGGCCGTAGGTCGTCTCGCTGGAGGCGATCACCACCTTGCGGATACCGAGCTTCACTGCGGCCTCGATGACATTGTAGGTGCCGAGCGCGTTGATGCGGAACACCTCGTTGTCGGGCGTGATCATGATGCGCGGGATCGCCGCGAAATGCACCACGGCATCGACCGGCTGCGAACGCAGCGACGGATCGAATTCATGCAGGCCGATATAGCTCGACAGCGCGTTGAACACCTGCCCGCTGTCGGTGATGTCGGTGATCAGCGTGCGCACCTTGGGATTGTCGAGCGGCTTGGTGTCGATGTTGAGCACCTGGCAGCCCTGCTCGACCAGATACTGCACGACGTGGCGCCCGGCCTTGCCGCTGCCGCCGGTGAACATGATCCGCTTCGTCATTTTGCTCTCCCTGGAATTCACGTGTATTGTCAGACAATATCGAACTCTGCAATCGCCTGCCACGGCATGCGGCAAAAACCCGCTTCAACAATTCGCCGGCAAGGTGCAGCGCCGTCATCCATCACTGCAAATAGGACGAAACGACATGAACACGACCGCCGCGAGCGAAAAGATCGGCTTCATCGGGCTGGGCCTGATGGGGCACGGCATAGCGAAGAACATCGTCGACAAGGGCTATCCGTTGACGTTTCTCGGCCGCAAGAACCGCGCACCGGCGGAAGACCTGCTCGGCCGCGGCGCCAAGGAAGCGGCGACCTCGCGCGACGTCGCCGCGGCATCCGATATCGTCTTCATCTGCGTCACCGGCTCGCGCGAGGTCGAAGCCATCATCCGCGGCCCAGGCGGCCTCAAGGAAGGCCTGAAGCAGGGATCGGTTGTCGTCGACTGCTCGACCTCGGATCCTGTCTCGACGGTGGCGCTGGCCGCCGAACTCAAGGCGCTCGGCGTCGATTATGTCGATGCCCCGCTCAGCCGCACGCCGAAGGAGGCCTGGGAAGGCACGCTCGATGCCATGGTCGGCGCGCCCGACGCGGTCTTTGCCCGGCTGAAGCCGGTGCTCGACACCTGGGCCGGGCGCATCGTCCATATCGGCGACACCGGTGACGGCCATCGCATGAAGCTGCTCAACAACTTCATTTCGCTCGGCTACGCTGCGATCTATTCCGAGGCGCTGGCGCTGGCGCAGAAGGTCGGCATCTCGCCGCCGCGCTTCGACAGCGTCATCCGCAACGGCCGCATGGATTGCGGCTTCTACCAGACCTTCATGCGCTGGACGCTGGAAGGCGACCGCGACGCGCACAAATTCAGCATCGCCAACGCCTTCAAGGATCTCACCTATCTCGAATCGATGGCGGGTGCTGCCGGCATCGCCAACCCACTCGGCAACGCCACCAAAAACGCCTTCGCCGGCGCCTTCGCGGCCGGCCCCGCCGACCAATATGTGCCGATGCTGGCCACGCATATCGGCAAGGTCAACGGCGTCGACCTGATGCCGACCAGGGATGGCAAGAAGCAGACGATCTGAGCCGGCCGATCAGCTTTTGGCCACGCAAGCTTGCCGCAACATTCCGAGGCGTCAGCGCCACTGGCGAACCTGCCAATCTTCCCCCTTGAGGCAGTGCAATCGCATGTAGGCAAGAGCCCCCTCACCCGGATTGCCAACCGAATTGCGAAGGGCAATTCGGGGCAATCCAACCTCTCCCCGAGGGGAGAGGAGATCGCCAGCGCCGGCGTCAGCCTCTTCTCCCCAGCGGGGAGAAGGTGGCCGCGAAGCGGCCGGATGAGGGGGACTCCTTACGCGATTTGCCCTGCCTTGTTGGGGGAGATGCCCGGCAGGGCAGAGGGGGGTGCTGTCCCTCAGACCTCAGATCGGCAACACTGCAATTTCAAAGCCAGAAACAAAAAACCCGCCTCGGTAGGCGGGTCGCCGGCGCCAATCAGCACCATAACCAGATTAGTAGCATAGCTGCCGGCACAAAGCAAGAACAAAATACGCTGCGGCGGTAAAAAAGTCCGAATCCCTGGCCCATCCGAGGTCGCCGCCCTCATTGCCTAACGTTGATGATTAGCGAAAGCCGAAGTGGCATCCAATCTCCCCCCTCGTGAGGGAGATGTCCGGCAGGACAGAGAGGGGCGCGAAGGAATGCCGAGTTTTACAATCGTTCGGAGCAATGCCAGCCCTGGTGCAACCATCACCGCCGCGACCGCCCGATAACATCGTCGGTGTTGGCGAGAAGCCTGTGCACCGCGGCACGGGCTGCGGCGGGCCGCTGCAGGCGGATGTTCTTCTCGATCGCCTCGTGCAGTGCCTGCGCCCGACGCTGGTCGCTGGTTTCGCGTGTGACGAAAACAAAGAGGTGATCGAGCGCCGATTCGATCAGCACGCCGAGCGGCACCAGCAGATCATTGCCCGAGGCGCGCAGGATGGCGAGGTGGAACCGCGTGTCGGCGCGGGTGCGCTCCTGCAGGTTGGTCGCCTCGCCCATCTCGCGACAGGCCTGGCTGATCTCGGCCATCTGCTCGTCGGTGCGCCGCATCGCGGCAAAAGCGCTGGCCTCCGGCTCGATGATGTGGCGGAATTCCTGCACCGTCCGGAGGAACACCTCGCGGTCCGGCGAGGTCGCGTACCAGGCCAGCACGTCGCGATCGAGCAGGTTCCAGCGCTCCTTCGGCTCGACCCAGCTGCCGATTTTGGGACGTGACGCAAGCAGGCTCTTGGCCATGAGCATTTTTATGGCTTCGCGCACCGCCGAGCGGCTGACGTCGAAGGTCTCCGACCATTTGGCTTCGTTGGGCAGGATGGTTCCCGGCGGATAATCGCCGCGCACGATCCTCAGCCCGATTTCGTTGGCGAGCGAGGCATGCACGCTCGATCCGGGAAAGTGTGCGGCGTCGGCACGCCGAACGCCGGCCGGCCGCTCAGCCTCTGCCTTCAACTTGGCGGGTCGCTTTTTTGATGTCGCGTCCGGCATTCGTATTCCCCGGCAGCCGCTTGTCGAAAGCCTGAACTCAGGACACGACAAAGCAGCGGCCTACGCTCCAAAGCAGCGTCGCCTCGTGCGTTTGTATGGACGGTCTGTGACGGGGCGCCCGTCGAAGGGCGCCCCGAAACTGCGAACCTACTTCTGGATGCAGGTGTCGACCGTGTCCTTGGTGCATTCGTCGAGGCCGGTGAACACCGGATCGGCGACCGGCTTGCCTTCGACCAGGTCGATCATCACCGAGGGCGCCTTGTAGCCCATCTCGAACGGCCGCTGGCCAACCAGCGCGGTCACCAGCCCGTCACGGGCAATCGCCACCTCGTCGCCGATCGTGTCGGCGGCGCCGATGACGAAGGCGTTGCTGGCGATCTTGTCGGCCATCGGCTTGAACAGGTCGCGGTAGGGCTGCGGAGCGCCGAACAGCGGCCAGCCGCCCATGATGCCGAAGGCGTCGAGATCGGGATTGGCAGCGAGGATGTCGGTCATCGCCTGCACGCCCTTGGCGCCGTCGTCATTGGTGAACACCGGGCAGCCGGCAACTTCCGTCCAGCCGCCTTCGCCTGCCAGCGCGGCGAGGCCGTCCTTGCCCGAAAGCGCGTCACGCATGCCCTGCGCGCGGCGCAGGATGTTGTCGGCCGCCGGATTGCCTTCGATGGTGCAGATCTTGCCGCCATTCGGCTTGGCCTTCTTGATGTATTCGCCGATCTTGTGACCCATCAGGTAGTTGTCGGTGCCGAGGTAGGTCTTGCGCAGCGCCGCATCTTCCTTGCTGAGGTCGGCGTCGAGGGTCATGATCGGGATCGACGGATTGGCGCTTTTGATCGTCTGCGCGATCAGCGGCGCGTTCGATGGCGAAATCGCCATCGCCACAGTGTCGGGCTTGCTCAGCATGTCCTGGACGATCTGGGCTTCACCGGCTTCGTCCGAGGTCGATGCCGGTCCGGTGTAGAAGCACTCATATTCCGAGCTGGCGTTTTCCTTGTTCCATTTCTCGCAACCCTGGTGGATGGCCTCGAAGAATGGATTGTCGAGACCCTTCACGACGATGACGAGCTGTTTCTTGGCCATAGCCGGCCCGGCACCCAACGCCATGACGGCGGCGGCAGCGAGCAATAGTGATTTCCTCATGTCAGTCCTCCCTTTTGAAACAAACGGACACCACGTGCCCGCCACACACAGATCGACCCGGAGCAAGATGACAGAGGACGTCGCACTCGTGTCGCCAAGCCAGGTCGATAAGCATTTTCATATTCAGTCTCAGACCGGCACCGACAGATACTGCTGGTTACCAAATCCCTGACCGACAAACCTTCACCGATTCCTTCCGGCAACCCGGGGGATCGGCGCAAGCTCCTCCGACACTTAGCTAATATCGCCTTGTCACCGACGTCAATGCTATTTGTCCTACAAAACTGATTTTTCGAAAGAAGCCGTGGTTGACGCCAAGGTGGCTTATGCGTAAATGGGCAAAATCGCTGCTTCCGGGAGGAACTGGGGAGAGCGAAAGGCCGCGGCAGAACCGCAGGCCGCAAAGCACGGGGAGGCAAGAAGGCTGGTGGCGGTTCTCGAACTCACCAACATCTCGAAGCATTTTGGCGCCATCCAGGCGGTCAACGACGTTTCGTTGTCGATCGAGGCCGGACAGGTTGTCGGCCTGATGGGCGACAACGGCGCCGGCAAGTCGACGCTGGTCAAGATGATCGCCGGCAATTTCCCACCGAGCCATGGCACGATGCAGATGGACGGCAAGGAGCTGATCCTGCACAAGCCGGTCGAGGCGCGCCAGCACGGCATCGAAATCGTCCATCAGGACCTGGCACTGTGCAACAATCTGACGGCCGCCGCCAACGTCTATCTCGGCCGTGAATTGCGCCGCGGCCTCGGGCCGCTTCGCATCCTCGACTATGCCGCCATGTACAAACGTGCCGGCCAGATCTTCGCCGAGCTGAAATCCGAAACGCGCCCGCGCGACCTGGTCAAACAAATGTCGGGCGGCCAGCGGCAAGCGGTGGCGATCGCCCGTACCATGCTTTCGCAGGCCAAGATCGTGCTGATGGACGAGCCGACGGCAGCGATCTCGGTGCGCCAGGTCGCCGAGGTGCTGAACCTGATCCGCCATTTGCGCGACCAGGGCATCGCCGTCGTGCTGATCAGCCACCGCATGCCTGACGTCTTTGACGTCGCCGACCGCGTCATCGTCATGCGGCGCGGCCGCAAGGTCGCCGACAAGACGATCGCATCGAGTTCGCCGGAAGAAGTCACCGGACTCATCACCGGCGCCATCGAACAGGTATGATTGACGCCTCAACCAGAGTAAAAAAGGTCGATAATGGCAGTCACCCTTGATCAGACGATCGCGCACAAGCAGCACACCTTGCTGAGCAAGGTGTTTGCCAGCCAGACCTTCTGGGTGGTGATCGCGGTCATCCTCGCCTGCCTGTTCCTGTCCGTGGCCACGGATTCCTTCGCCACGACCAAGAACCTCTACAACATCACCCGCAACATCACCTTCGTCGCCATCGTGGCGCTCGGCATGACCTTCGTCATCATCACCGGCGGTATCGACCTGTCGGTCGGCTCGGTGCTTTGCCTGTGCTCGATGGTGCTGGCCGTGACCATGCATGCCGGCTACGGCATCGAGACCGGCATTGCCGCAGCGATCGCGACGGCGCTGATCATCGGCGCCTTCAACGGGGTTCTGATCGCCTATCTCGGCTTTCCGCCCTTCGTGGTGACGCTTGGCATGCTCTCGATCGCACGTAGCCTTGCCATGGTCGCCTCCAACAACACCGTCGTCTTCCAGTTCGGGCCGGACCACGACAAGCTGCTGGCGCTTGGCGGCGGCGCCTGGGTGTTCGGCATCGCCAATCCGGTGCTCTACATGATCGTGCTAGCGATGATTACCGGCTTCGTGCTGCGCTGGACGAAATTCGGCCGGCACATCTTCGCCATCGGCGGCAACGAGCATGCGGCGACGCTGACCGGCGTTCCGGTGCGCCAGATCAAGGTTGTCGTCTACATGATCTCGGCATTGGCGGCGGGC
The DNA here is from genome assembly GCF_000503055.1 of Mesorhizobium sp. LSHC420B00. Lineage (GTDB taxonomy): Bacteria > Pseudomonadota > Alphaproteobacteria > Rhizobiales > Rhizobiaceae > Mesorhizobium. The sequence goes on from NZ_AYVY01000022.1 coordinate 125,972, forward strand.
CTTGCCGGCATCATCCAGACCGGCTGGCTGGGCGCGGTCACCACAAATCTCGGCAACGGCATGGAGCTTCAGGTGATCGCCGCCACCGTCATCGGTGGCGCCAACCTGGCCGGCGGCATGGGCACAGCCTTCGGCGCAGTCGTTGGCGCGGCGCTGATCGAGGTCATCCGCAACAGCCTCGGCCTGCTCGGCATCAATGCCTTCTGGCAAGGCGTGTTCATCGGCGGCGCCATCCTGCTCGCCGTGCTGTTCGACCGCATCCGCAATTTCAGGCGCAACGACTGAACTTTTCCGCCGGCGGGGCAAAGTTGCTTCGCTGGCAAAAGTCCTTGCTCAGCCTCGAAGGGAGTGCCGGTTGCCGTCGACCGCACCGGTCTTGCCATACCGGCCTGGAAACGCTCGCCTTCTTCCTATCGCCGAGTCTGAAAATCCGCCGCTGCGGCGCATGGCCGGCGCCCGGGCGTGCACATCCGTCTTGACGCAAGCCCGAACTGAGCCGCACAATCGCTCGCAGCAGGCGAAGGGAGGCCAGTCGCCTGCGGGAGGATAGACCCATGACGGAAGCGATCAGGCTCTACTGGGGCCGGTTCGGACATGTTTCTGTCCTGAACGTCGCCAGCGACTTCGTCACCCATGCCCATGTCGAGGCGCATATCATCATCTGGCTGGAAGGCACGGCCGGCGAGATGACCATCGGCCGCGAGACGGTGCGGCTTGGACCGGGCACCGCCGCCGGCATCAATTCCTTCCAGCCGCACAGCCACGCTCTGTCCCGCGACGGCACGCCCGGCCTGTTCCTCGCCTTTTACATTGATCCGGACTGGGCTCGAAGGCGCCGCGAGCTGCCTTCCTCGGCGCCGCTGTTCTCCGCCCCGGCAATCACGCTCGAGCCTTGGCTGCACAAGGCAGCGGCCAACCTTCTCGACCATCTCAGCGACAATGAGAGCATCGACGACATCGCCAATTACGAGATCGAGCGCTTCATCGACAGCGTGCTCGATGCCGCCGACGCCTGCGCACCGCAGACGGTGCGCGCCCGCGTCAACACCATGCAGGATTTTCGCGTCCGCAAGGCGATCCAGCTGATGAAAGCCAATGTCTGCGAGCGCATCTGCTTCGACGACGTGGCGCGCAGCGTCGGCCTGTCGCGGCCGCATTTCTTCGCCCTGTTCAAGGAACAGACCAATCTGACGCCCAACGTCTATTGGAACACGCTGCGCATGGAGGAAGCGGTGCGGCAATTGCAGTGGTCGCAGGAGCCGCTGATCTCGGTCGCCTGCAATCTCGGCTTCACCACCCAGGGCAATTTCTCGCGCTTCTTCCGCGACCATGTCGGCGTCCCGCCGACGCTTTACCGCGAGGCGGCGCGGGCGATCAGCTGAGCGCCCGTTTTTCAGACTAATTGATAGGCATTCAAGACGCATTGATAAGCGCCGCGTAGCCCGCCGCCCTACCCTCCCAAGCAGCTGATTTGCAAGGGAACGATCCTATGGCGAAAGTCACCATCTCCAGCGTCATCGATGCGCCGGTCGAAAAGGTCTGGGCGCGCATACGCGACTTCAACGGTCTGCCGAATTGGCATCCGCGCATGGTCGAAAGCCACATCGAGGACGGCAAGGACGCCGGCACGATCGGCTGCGTGCGCAATTTCCAGCTCGCCAGCGGCGCCCGCCTCCGCGAAAAGCTGCTCGATTTCTCCGACGAGAATTTCCTCGTCAGCTACTCCATCCTGGAGACGCCGCAACCGCTTACCAACCACAAGGCGACGCTGCAGTTGCGGCGGGTGACCGACGGCGACCGCACCTATGCCGAATGGACCGCCAGCTTCGACGCCCCTCCCGAAGAAGCCGACAAGCTGGCCGAAGGCATGGGCGCCAACGTCTTCCAGGGCGGCTTCAACGCCCTGAAGGCCCATTTCGCCGGCAAGGTTGAACTGAATTGAGCTGACAAACAGGAGCGTTCCATGGCGCTTGCACTGCAGACTTTCCCGACGGTGGAGGACGCTGGCGCGGCGCTGAAGGCCGCCGGCACCCGCTATCTCGGTGGCGGCACACTGGTCGTGCGCGCCGCCAACGAAGGCGACGTGTCGATTTCCGGTTTCATCCGGTCGACCGAACCGGCGCTGTCGATCATCCGCATTTCCGGCGGCGAGGTCCGCATCGGCGCTTCGGTGACCATGGCGGCGATCGCCCGTCACCCGGATCTCGCTCCACTGGCCCACGCCGCGCGCGCCGTCGGCGGACCGGCGATCCGCAACATGGCTACGGTCGGCGGCAATCTCTTCGCGCCAACGCCTTACGGCGATTTCACCGTTGCACTGCTGGCGTTGGACGCAACCGTCACCACCGACTACGGCGAGCTGCCGATCGAAACCTTTCTGGCAAAGCGCGAGAGCAATCACGCCATCGTCACTGCGGTCGGCTTCACGCTTCCGAAGGAAGGCGGTTTTCGCTTCCTGAAACAGTCGCGGGTCAAGCCAAAGGGCGTCGCGGTGCTGAGCATCGCCACCGTGCTGGAACAGGCACAGGACGGCACTGTCACGTCAGCGCGGATCGCGCTCGGCTGCATGGCCGACCGGCCGATCCGTGCCAGGGCGGCGGAGAAAGCCTTGATTGGCCGCAAACTCACCGCAGACGGCATCGCACCGGCACTGGCCGTTGCCCACGACGGCACTTCGCCGCCAACCGATCCGATCGCCAGTGCCTGGTATCGCAACGAAGTCCTGCCGGTCCATCTCGGCCGGCTGCTGCTCGCCTGAACGCCCTGGCTGCGGCGCAAGGAGTAACAAAGATGGCGAAGGTCCCGGTTCAGTTCACGCTCAATGGTGCCGAAAAGGCCGAGTTCATCGACAGCGGCACGACGCTGCTTCACGCGCTGCGCGACAAGATCGGCGACACCTCGCCAAAAGGCGGCTGCCATCAAGGCACTTGCGGCGCCTGCACGGTCATCATCGATGGCGAGCTCAGGCTGTCCTGCCTGACGTTGGCCGAGACCTGCAACGGTGCGGCCGTCACCACGACGTCGGGGCTTTCGGAAGGCGGCGTGCTGCATTCGCTGCAACGCGCTTTCCTCGATGCTTTCGCCACGCAATGCGGTTTCTGCACGCCGGGCATGATCATGGCAGCCAAGGTACTGCTCGATCACACGCCGAACCCCAGCCGCGAGGACGTGGTCGAGGCGCTGTCGGGCAATATCTGCCGCTGCACCGGTTACGAGCCGATCATCCAGGCGGTGCTGACCGCGGCGCGCTCCAATTCGCAGAACGCGGTTTGAGGGAGTTAAGAAATGGAACTCCGCAAGAGCTATTTCGCCGACCAGCGCAAGGACGATCTGCACGAGATCGGCCAGCCGCGGCCGCGTTCGGATTCACCCGGCCATGTCACTGGCAAGACCACCTATTTCGCCGACCGCAATTTTCCCGGCATGCTGCACCTGAAGATGGTGCGCAGCCCGCACCATCACGCCCGCATACGCAGCATCGATACGTCCGAGGCGGAAAAGCATCCGGGTGTCGTCAAGGTGCTGACCGCCAAGGATGTGCCGCACAATGTCTACACCATCCTGATCCTGATCCAGATCGGGCCGGAGGACGAGACGGTGCTGGCTGACGGCAAGGTGCGCTGGAAGGGCGAGGCGGTGGTGGCGGTGCTGGCCGAGACCGAGCGCGCCGCGCAGGAAGCCGCCGCCAAGGTCAAGGTCGACTACGAGGTGCTGCCGGCCGTCTTCGACATGGAGGAAGCGCTGAAGCCCGACGCGCCGATCGTCAACGAGTATCACGGCCGGAACTATTACCTCTACGACAGCGGCGAATGCCGCAAGGTGCGCTTTGGCGATGTCGAGGCAGGCTTTGCCACAGCCGACCACGTGCTCGAACAGACCTATCAGTCCTCGCCGATCGAGCATGCGCCGACCGAGACGACCGGCTGCATCGTCGCACCGGAGGGCAACGACCGCTTCACCTGCTACACCAACACGCAGGCGATGTTCTTCACGCTCGACAACGCCTCGATCATCCTGCAGATGCCCGGCAACAAGCTGCATTTCGTCGGCGGCACCGTCGGCGGCGGTTTTGGCGGCAAGGTCGACGTCATCGTCGAGCCGATCGCCATCCTCGGCGCCAAACTAACCGGACGACCGGTTTGTTTTGTCTATAGCCGCGAGGAGGAGATGCAGATTTCCTCGCCGCGCGCCGCCGAGAAGGTCGTCATCAAGGACGGCGTCATGAACGACGGCCGCATCGTGGCGCGGAAAGTGACCGGCTACACCGATGCCGGCGCCTATTCGCGCCATTCGCCCTACGGCGCGCAGAAGGGCGCCGGGCATTATCCTGGCCCGTATACGATCCCGAATGTCTGGATCGACACCTACTGCGTCTACACCAACCGTACCCCGTCCTCGGCGATGCGCGGTTTCGGCGTCACCATCGGCGACTTCGCGCTGGAGGTGCAGATGGACAAGCTCGCCCGGCTGATCGGCATGGACCCTCTCGAATTCCGCTTCATCAACGCCTACCGCGACGGCGACATGAAGGCACACCGGCAGCCGACGGAGGGGGCGGCGCTGATCGAGTGCATGCAGGAAGCCTCGCGCGCCGCCAACTGGCCAGTGGCGGAGAAGTTCATGACGATGTCGTCTTACGCGAAGGGAGCTTGAGATGGCGATCAGGCGCGGACGCGGCGTCGCCGCGATCAATTATCCGACCGGCATGAATCTCGGCGGCGACCCGACGCAGGCGCTGGTGCATTCGACGCCGACCGGCAATTTCATGGTCACGCTCTCCAGCGTCGACCTGGGCCAGGGCATGAAGCAGATCATGGCACAGATCTGCGCCGAGACGATCGGCGTACCGACCGACCGCGTCGTCGTCGACACCGCCGACACCGACACCGGCCCGCACTGCATGGGCACCTTCGCCTCGCGCGGCACGCATCGGGCCGGCAATGCGGTCATCCAGGCCGCCAGGGAAGCCCGCCAGGTGATGCTGGAAGTGGCGGCCGAGGAACTTGAGGTAAACGCCTCGGACCTCGAGACCGATGGCGAGGGCAACATCCTGGTCAAGGGCGCGCCGCAAAGATCGATCTCGATCTTCGATGTCGCGCTGTCGGCGCATTTCAAGCGCGGCCGTTCGATTTCCGGCCGCGGCATGTTTTTGATCCCCCGCTCCTATCCGGAGAAAGAGACCGGAGCGATGAAGCCCTCTACCTGCTACGCCCATGCCTGCACGGTGGCGGAGGTCGAGGTCGACGACGAGACCGGCGAGGTCACCGTGCTGACGGTGAAGAACGTGTTTGAGATCGGCCGCGCGCTGAACCCGAAAATGGTCGAGCAGCAACTCGTTGGCGGCTCGTGGATGGGCATCAGCCATGCGCTCTACGAAACGACCGAGCCCTATTATCCCAACCGCGACCATGGCGGCACCGACTTCAACCAATATCTGATGCCGGGTCCTGGCGATCTCGCGCAAACCGAGATCATCGTGCTGGAACGGCCCTCGGCGGACGGGCCGTATGGCGCCAAGGGGCCGGGCGAAATGTGCGCCAACCCGCAGATCCCGGCGGTCGCCAATGCCGTCTTCGACGCTGTCGGTGTGCGCATCGATACGCTGCCGATCACGCCGGAGCGCATCCTGCGGGCGCTGAAGGCGCAAGCCCCGAACTGAGTGCTGAAAATGCCCAAGAGAAGCGCTGAGACAGTCGCGACCTCGCCTGAGGCGGTGGCGTCGCGCCTCGCCGCCTCGCGCTATCTCGCCGATGAAAGCCTGGCCACCGCCATCTTCCTGGCGATCAGGCTGGGAAAGCCGCTGCTGCTCGAAGGCGCACCCGGCGTCGGCAAGACGGAAGCTGCGAAGGCGATTGCCGAGGTGCTCGGGCGCGACCTGGTGCGGCTGCAATGCTACGAGGGCATCGACGCCGCACATGCGCTCTACGAATGGAATTACCAGCGCCAGTTGCTCGCCATCCGCCATGCCGGTGAGCACGAGGTCGACATCTACGACGACCGCTTTCTCATCGCGCGGCCGCTGCTGCAGGTGCTGAAAGCGCCGGAAAAGCGCGTGCTGCTGGTCGACGAAATCGACCGTTCCGACCATGAATTCGAAGCGCTGCTGCTGGAGTTCCTGTCCGATTTCCAGATCAGCATTCCCGAGCGCGGCACCATTCGCGCGACTGCGCAGCCGATCGTCATCCTGACCTCGAACCGCACCCGTGAGCTTGCCGAAGCGCTGCGGCGGCGCTGCGTCTACCACTGGATCACCTATCCCGACGCCCGGCGCGAAGCCGAGATCATCATGCTGCGCGCCGGCGACGTCGCCGAGGCCACGGCGCGCGCCGTGGCTGCCGCAGTGCGCGACATTCGCGCCCGCCCGCTGGCGAAGCCGCCCGGCATCGCCGAAGCGGTCGAATGGGCGAACGCCGCGACGATCCTCGAAAAAGGCGGCAGTCCGTGGCCGGAAGCGTTTCGCCGCGCCATTGGCGTGCTGATCAAGGACGAGGAGGACCTTTCCTGCATCGCGCCCGAGTTCGGCAAGATTGTCGAGGAGGCGCTGGCGTGAGCCCCGCGGCTCTGCCTCAAGGGGCGACGCCCTTCCTTGGCTTCGGCCGGCTGCTGCGCCGCTATGGCTTTTCAGTGGCGCCCGAGCAGGTCTCCGGCTTCATGCAAGCGGTGACGCTGCTTGGGCCGCGCTCGATGGCCGACATCCGCGAAGCGGCGCTCGCCACGCTGGCGCCGCCGCCCGACCGCCGCGACGAATTCGAGGCGCATTTTCGGAGCCATTTCTATGGCAGCACCGCGGCAGTGGTCGGAGGCGAGGCCGACGAGGAAACCCGCATCAAAGATGACGGCGAAACCAGCGAACAAGAAATCGAGGTGGTCCGCCAGGAGCAAGGCGGCGAACTGTCTTCGGCCAGCGAACAGTTGAGCGTCCGCGAATTCAGCCGCGATAGCGACGGGCTTGCCGCCTTCCGCCGCAAGCTCGCCACCGCTTTGCCCGCCCGCCGCTCCTTCCGCACGGTGCGCACGCATGCGCGCGGCAAGCTCGACCTGCGCCGCTCGCTGCGCGAAATCGTCAGTGCCGACGGCGATATCCCCTCGCCGCTGCTGCGCCGGCGGCAGACAGTGCCACGCAAGCTACTCATCCTGATCGACGTGTCCGGCTCGATGAAACTCTACACCTCAGACTATCTCAAGCTGGCGCATGCGGCCGTGCAAGGCGCCGACCGGGCGGAGGTCTTCACTTTCGGCACACGACTGACCCGTATCACCTCGGCGCTGCGCATTCGCGACCGCGACCAGGCGCTGGCCCGCGCCGCTGCCCAGGTCGACGACTGGGACGGCGGCACCCGCATGGGACCGACACTGCTTGCCTTCCTCTCGGTGCCGCGTTTTTCGGCCTTTGCGCGCGGGGCGGCGATCGTCATCCTGTCGGATGCGCTGGAGCGCGGCGATCATGCCGAGCTGGAGACGGCGTTGCGCCGGCTGAGCGCCCGCGCCTTTCGGCTTTCGCTGGCGACGCCGTTGGCCGGCGATCCACGCTTTCGGCCGGCGACGGCAGCGCTTCGCGCCATCCTGCCAGTGCTCGACGACCTGGTCGACGGTTCGTCGATCGCCGGCCTCACCGATTTCATCCTGTCGCTCGCCCGCCCAGCCCCGGCGGCCGCGGCAATCTGGAGGAGGGTTTCGTGATGCAGAAGGCGATCGACGCGCATTTCCACATCTGGCGCCAAAAGGACCAGCCCTGGCTGGTCGGGCCGATGGTGCCGCGCATCTTCGGACCGTATGAGCCGATCCGCCGCGACTATCCTATCGGGGAATTCCTCGCCGACCAGCAAGGCTCGGGCGTCGAGAAGGCGGTCTATGTCCAGACCAACTGGGCCAAGGAGGATTTCGAGAATGAGGTCGCCTTCCTGCAGAAAACCGCGGAACAAACCGGCTGGCCGCACGCCATCGTCGGCTATGCCGACATGACCGTGGACGACGTGCGTTCCCAGATCGACCGGCTGATCAAATACCCCCTGCTGCGCGGCGTGCGCATGCAGCTGCACTGGCACGAAATGCCGGCCTTCCGCTTCGCTGCCTCGGCCGATCAGGTCATCGACCCGAAGGTGCGGGCCAATGTGGCGCGTCTGAAGGACTACGGCTTGTCCTTCGACCTGCAGCTTTTCCCCGCCCAGATGAAGGACGGGCTGACGCTTGTCGGCGAGAACCCCGAGACCAATTTCATCTTCACCCACGCCGGCATGCTGACCGACATGGAGCCAGAGACCACCGAGGCCTGGAAAGCCGGCCTGCGCACGCTGTCAGCGGCCCCCAACCTCTATGCAAAACTGTCCGGCCTCGGCACCTTCGTCCACCGCAACGACCCGGCGCTGATCAGCTATATCGTCGACAATGCCATCGACATCCTCGGCAGCGACCATTTGATGTTCGGCTCGAACTTCCCGATCGAGAAACTGTGGACCAGCCACGCCGAGCTGATCAAGGCGCACCGGGAAGCGGTGGGCAAGCACGGCGCGGCCGCCGAGGCCGATATCTTCTGGAACACGGCGGAGCGGGTTTATCGGCCGGTGTAGCGCGCATTCCCTTCTCCCCTTGTTGTGGAGAAAGTGGATCGGCGCGCAGCGCCGAGACGGATGAGGGGTGTTGGAAGGAACGCGGCGGTGGAAATACAGGCAATTTGAAGCACTTACGTCTTCAAGCTAGCAATCCTTCCGGCACCCCTCATCCGAGCGAGCTTCGCTCGGCCACCTTTTCCCACAAGGGGAGAAGGGAAGGCGCCGCGCCTCACCGCACCTCGAACTGCGGATCGACCGGGATCTGCATCGCAGTGACCATCTGGTTGGTCTGCCCCGCCAGTCCGATGATCGACACCAGCTCGCCATGTTGCGCTTCGGTCATGCCCTTGGCGCGGGCTGCCGCCGTGTGCGAGTGGACGCAGTAGGAGCAGCCATTGGCGGTCGAGACGGCGATGTAGATCATCTCCTTGGTCAGCGGGTCGATGACGCTGTCCGCGACCATCACCGCCTTGAGCTGTTCCCACACCCGCTTCANCCCGCTTCAGCGAGACCGGATCATTGGCCAGCCCGCGCCAGAAATTATTGACGAAATCGGATTTGCGCGTCGCGCGGATGTCGTCGAACACGGCCTTCACAGCGGGAATCGCCTCGACCTCGGCATCGGTCAGAAGTCTTGTGGTGGCCATGGGCAGGCTCCTTTCGGTTTGAATCGATGAGAGAGGTCGTTGAATCGGCTTGGTAGCGAATGCGGCTAACTTGCTCTGGTGATTCACGTTTTGCAGGCCGGCCCAGAACCCTGGAAATGCAGAGGCCCTCACCGTCGTCATCCTGGGGTCTGCGCCGCGTCGCTGCGCTCCTTGCTTCGCCCCTCGATGACGAATGGACTGGTGACTCCGCCAATTGTCGAAGTACGCATCGCCTGGAACCTAATGAACCGCCGCATACATGATCTTCTCCTCCGTCGCCTCGGCCGGCGAGAACTCCTCGACGATGCGGCCTTGCCGGCAGACCAGGATGCGGTCGGACAGGTTCATGATCTCCGGCAGGTAGGACGAGATGACGACGACGGCCAGGCCCTCATCGGCCAGCCGGTTGATGATCTGGTGGATTTCGGCGATCGCACCGACATCGACGCCGCGCGTCGGCTCGTCGAAGATGACGATGCGCGGCTTCTGCACCAGCCCCTTGCCGATCACCACCTTCTGCTGGTTGCCGCCCGAGAGCTCGACCACCCGCGCATTGTCGTTGATCGCCTTGACGTTCAGCGTCTTGGTCCATTCGGCCGACAGCGCCCGCATCTCCTGCGCATTGATCACCCAGCCCTTTTCCCGCCCGGCCGCCAAAAAGCCGCCGAACAGGTTCTCGGCAACGTCCATGGTCTCGAAAATCCCCTCGCTCTTGCGGTCTTCGGTGACATAGACGATGCCGTCCGCCACCGCCTCGCTCGGAACGAGATAGCGCACCGGCCGGTCGTCCAGCTCGATGGTGCCGCCGCGCAGGAAGTCGCGCTTGTAGATGCCGGAAACGATCTTGAACGTCTCGGTGCGACCCGAGCCGATCAGCCCGAACACCCCGGTGATCTGGCCCTCGAAGATCGAGAAGGAATTGTTGCGCACGACATTGCTCATCGAGATGTCCTGCACCGACAGCACCTTCTTGCCGGCCTTGCGCAGCTTGGCCTCGTCGCGCTGGCTATAGAGCTGCCCCGACAGCGTGCGCCCGACCATGGCGGCGACGATCCTGTCGCGATCGAAGGCGGCTGTGTCGTCGGTGATCACCAGTTCGCCGTCGCGCAGAATGGTGATACGGTCGGCGACATCAAGCGCCTCTTCGAGCGCATGGCTGATGAAGACGATCGACACACCCCTTGCCTTGAGCCGGCGGATCAGCGCGAAGAAGTGCCGCTTCTCCTCCGGCGTCAGCGTCGCCGTCGGCTCGTCGAAGATGATGATCTCGGCATTGTGGTGGACGGCGCGCGCGATCTCGACCATCTGCCGTTTGGCCGCGCCCAGCGTCGCCACCATGGCGTTCGGGTCGACGGGAAAGTTCAACGACTGCAGGAATTGCTGCGCTGAAATGTAGGTGCCGCGCAGCCGGTTGAGAAAGCTTTCCGTGCCGAGATAAAGGTTCTGCGCCACCGTCATCGACGGCACCAGGCTGGTCTCCTGGAACACCATGGCGATACCGGCTTGAAGGGCCGCATGCGGCGAGGCGTAGGCGATCTCCTGCCCGTTGTGGAACATCTTTCCCGAGGTCGCGTCGACGACGCCGGCGATGATCTTGGTCAGCGTCGATTTTCCCGCGCCATTCTCGCCGAGCAGCGCGTGGATCTCGCCCTTGCGCAGCTCGAAGCTGACATTCTTCACCGCGGGCACGCCGCGATAGGTCTTGGTCACGTTCTCCAGGCGGACGATCGGTTCCATCAGCGATGTCCTCCTGGACCCAAGTCGATGGCCAGCAGGCAATCGCCGCCTTTCGAGGCAATGAACAGGCGACCGTCTTTCTCCGCCACGCTGCAGATGCCGTGGCGCGTGCCGTTGGCGCGGCTGTGCAGGCTGAATTGCGGCCGCATCTCCCGGTCGAGCCTGACCACCACGCCGTAGGAGCGGCTCGGCGACCATGGCTTGTGAATGCCCATGGTGCGAATGCCGCCGCATTGCAGCGGCTCGAGGAAGCTGCGGTTGGAGGCAAGTGCCGGCGCGATCCAGTGCTGCGGCGGCACTTGCGCCAGCATGTCGTTTCGATAGTGCGTTTCCTGCAGCACGAATTCGATCAGCCGGTTGCGGGGCGCAAACAGCGCCAGCCAGGCACCGCCACCGGCGGCAGGCGACAGGCGCGAGGGATAGCCGGGCAGATGCGCCAGCACCGTCGAGCGGCTGCCTGTCGCGCCGTCGAAGCGGATAAGTTGGTGCCGCCAGCTCTCGCTGACCAACACATCCTTGCCGGTTGGATGCAGCCCATAGGGAAAGGCGATGTCACCGGCGAGCTTGCGGAATTCGCTACCTGCCGGTTCGCGCTTCCACAGCGAACCAGAAGCGCCCTTCTTCATCAGATCGGCGGCCCATTGCGACGGCCCGTGTTCGGCCGAGCCATTGGTCAGCCAAAGCGTGCCATCTTCTGCGTAGGCGAGCGCTGTGATGCAGCGGATTTCGGCCGGTAGCGGAGCGTCCTTACCCGCGATCAACAGCCTGCCGTTTTCGAGCCCGACCGTCAGTTCGCCGGCGGGCGAGCGCGCGAGCGCTGTGACCGGGGACGGAAATGTCTCGACTATCGTCGGCGCGGCACCGGCGGCGAGCGCATAGACGGCATTGCCGCTGGCCGCCAGCAACCGGTCCTTATCGATCAGCAGGTTGTCAGGCTCCGGCAGTTCAACAAAAGCCGGAGCATCGTCCAGCAGCGTATTCGGCCTGAAGGCGCCATCGAGCGGCGGGATTGTCACCGCCTTGCCGCGAAAGATGTCAAGGATCGGGTCCAGCATCATGGCTTCGCTCCCCAATAGGAAGCGGGGCTGGTCCAGTTCGGGTCGGCACCGGCAATCCGGTAGCGGCCGATCCGATTGTTGAGGATGCCGCCGACGAACAGATAGCCTTTGTGCTCGCGCATCGAGGTGACCATCGGATGCGCGGCGCCCGACAGGTCGCCCATCGCTTCGACGATGCCGCCCTTCTCGTTGAATTTGACCACACCGCCGGTGTTGATGTTGGGGAACAGCCATTCGTCCTGCGGCAGCCGGCGCGTCATGCGCTTGCGCATGTCGGGATGGCGCAGCGACAGGTCGAAGCTCGGCGTGCGCATGCCGAGCCAGGCCATCCAGTAGTTGCCGTCGGAGGCGCGGTTGATGTTGTCGGGGTAGCCCGGCATGTCGCGGATGACGCATTCGGCGGTGCCTGCTTTCGGCCCTTCCAGCCAGTAGCGGTGCACGCGGCAGGCCCAGCTTTCGGCAAAGAACAGCGACTTGCCGTCATGCGCCATGCACACGCCGTTGGTGTAGCGGTAGCCGTCGAGCAATGTCTTCGTCGAAGCGTCCTTCGGGTCATAGACGAGCAGCCGCCCGGTGGCGCGGTTCTCGATCGAGTCCAGCGCCCAGTCGTGGGCGTCATAGCGCTTGGTGGAATCGGTGAAGTAGATGCGGCCGTCCGGCGCGATGTCGCAATCATTGGGATCGCGCAGCCGCGCATCGTCGACGATCGAAGTCCAGGAGCGCGACGTTTCCGCCGATAGCCGCTTCACCTCCCGCTCCGGCGAGACCGAATAAAGGCCCATCGCGCCGACGCAGCTGATCAGATTGCCTGTTTTGTCGAAGGCCAGGCCGAGCGGAAAGCCGCCAATATGGGCAAAGACCTCCGAGTGTTTGTAGTCCGGCGCAAAGAAACGGACGATCTCGCCATGTCTGGTGCCGCAATAGAGATGGTCGTCGCGGTCGAGAATGACGTCTTCCGGCCCTTCCAGCTCGCCGAGCCCGATATGGTCGGCCTCCGACAACCGGTTGTCGAGCTCGTAGGGCGTGCCCGAGCCCGGTGCCGCTGACTGCGTTGCCCCCATCTTCAAATAGACCGGTGCGACATAGACCTCGTCCAGAACCTTGTGGCGGTTCTTCAGCCAGCGAATGTCGATGGTGACGGCGACGGCCAGCATGATACCCAGCACCATCTGGTTGGTGCCGGTGCCATAGCCCAGCCGGATCAGCCCGTTGGTCATCGTCAGCACGATGATCGCGCCCATCAGCCCCTTGATCACCGAGCCGCGGCCGCCGCCCAGGCTGACGCCGCCGACGACCGCTGCCGTCAAAGCCATGACCTCGAGATTGAGGCCTGTGCCCGGCCCTGCCCCGCTCAGCCGGCAGGCGATGAGGAAGCCGCCGAGCGAAGCGCAGAAGCCGGAGAACACATAGGTCATGAACACGGTGCGGCGCACGCGGATGCCGGCATTGTGGGCCGATCGCCGCGACCCGCCCACCGCCTGCACATGCCAGCCGGGCCGCGAGCGCGTCAGCGCGACATGGGTAATGATCGCCAGGATAATCGCTGCCCACACCGCAACCGAAAGGCCCCAGAAGGTGTCGTCGCCGATGAAGTCCAGCACATCCGATGTGGCATCGGAAAGCTGGACGTCGGCGGCATAGGTGGTGACCAGTATGTCGAACAGCGCCCGCCCGAAAATGAAGGTGACCAGTGTCGTCAGGAAAGCGCGCAGCCTGAAATAGCCGATCAGGTAGCCGTTGATCGCGCCGAACAGCAGGCCGGTGGCGATCGAGGCGGCCAGCGCCAGCCACACCGACTGTTCGAGGATGAAGAAGACGAACACGGCGGAAAAGCAGGACAGCGCGAAGATCGAGCCGACCGAAAGGTCGATGCCGCCGCCGAGCATGACCACCGTCATGCCGGTGACGACCAGCGAAAATTCGCCGAGCTGGCGGGTCGATTCCTGCAGCGACATCGGCTTGAAGAAGCCGGGAATGATCGAACCGAACACGCTGAGCGTCGCCACCAGCGCCAGGAACGGAATGGCGTTATCAGTCCAGCGTTTGCTTAGGATCTCGCCGACAAGGTGGTCGGGCACGAGATTGTAGCGCCAGGATTGAAGGCGTTCGCGAAAGGACATCGGTTGCTGCTGCCACTCAAGAGAGAAAGAGGCGGCCGAACAACGTCCGGCCACCTCGTCGATGCTTGCAACGGACCCGCGGTTTACTTGGCCGCAGCTTGGGCTTGCAGTGCTTTCAAGTCCCAGCAGCTGTCTGGCTTGAGGTCGGCCTTGGTCGTCGCCTTCTCCAGCGTGTAGATGTAGGTGTGCGAGGTGCCGGCCGGCTGGCCACTCTGCAACAGGAACTTGATGACGGCGTTCATGTCGCCCGACTGGCGGGCAAGGTCGGTCATCACCACCGCGCCATAGGTGCCGTCCTGCAGCTTGTCGCAGTCGGCAGTCTTTTCGCCGCCGCCGGTGGTGACCAGAAAGACTTTGCCCTCGAGCTTGGCATCGCGGATCGCAGCAGATGCGCCCGTCGCGTCGCCGTCCCAGAAATCGATGATGGCGCAGATGTCGGGGTTCTGCTGCAGCATCGTCGTCGTCACGTTGCGCGAGGTCGTCGCATCCCAGTTCGAGTCAGGCTTGGCCACGACCTTGAAGTCGGGGTTCTTATCCAGCACCTTCATGATGCCGGCATACTGGTAGAGGCTCGACGAGTTCGCCTGGTCGCCCTGCACCAGCCCGATCTTCTTGGAGGAGTTCGGCCCACAACCCTTTATCGCCGCTTCAGCTTCGAGTTGCCCGAGCCGATCCCAGTCGCTGCCGACAAAGGCATCGGCCGGGAAGTTCGCCGGATTGTCGACCAGCAGGACATAGGTGCCGGCGGCCTGCGCCTTCTTCATCAGCTTGGCATAGGAGTTGAGGTCCGGCGAATGGATGATCAGCACGTCCGGCCTGGTGTCAGACGAAATAGCGTCGGTTATCGCCTGCGCGCCGGCATCGACCACCCAGTTCGGGTCACGCGTCTCGAACACGCCGCCCCAGGCCTCGACCTCGGTCTTCAGGTAATGCGCCCAGCCCTGTGCCAGATCGAAGCCCATCGCCATCGGCACCAGCATCACACGCTTGCCCTTGAGCGCTTGCGAATAGGCGCCCGGACCCGGATCTTCGGCGGCAAAGCTTGGCGCCACGAATGCGGAGACGGCAAGCGCTGCCGCGGCGGCCATAAATGTCCTGATGATTTTCATGTCACATCCTCTGGTTTGGTCGTTGTCGTTCGCGGTCGGCCCCAACCGTACGCGTCAGTCTAGATGTCGCCTTGCTGCGCGGTCTGCTCGTCGCGCGGATTGATGAACCCATCGACGATGATCGCCGCCAGCAGGATCGCCGCCTTGATCAGGTTCTGATAGAGCAGCGGAATGTCGATGATGGTCATGGCGTTGAGCAGGATGCCGATCAGCGCGGCACCCACCAGCACGTTGCGCACCCCGCCCCGCCCGCCCGACAGACCGATGCCGCCGATCACCGCCACCAGCACGATGTCGTAGAGCAGCGTGGAATTGACGATGCGGGTGTTGATCGAATGCAGGCTGGCGGCGGTGAGCAAGCCGGCAATCAGCGAGACCAAGGCCGACAGCACGTAGCGCAGCACCAGCATCGGGCGCACTGGAATGCCGATATTGCGCGCCGCAACCGGGTTGTCGCCGGCGAAATAGACGTAGCGGCCCCATTTGGTGTAGCGCAGGAACAGGAAAAAGGCGAAAGCCAGCCCGGCGAAGACAAAAACCTCGACCGGGATGTCGAGGAAGCGCAGCCCGCCCAGGAGCTCGACCCAATGGCCGGGCGGCACCGGCACGGCGTCCTGTGTGATCAATTGTGAGCGCACATAGCCGAAGACGAAGGACGCGGTCGCCAGCGTCACGAAGATCGCCGGAACCTCGGCGTAGGCGACCAAAATGCCGTTCAAAAGCCCGATGGCGAGAACGCCGGCGAGCACATAGGCGAAGGCCAGCCCGTCGGACATTCCCGAACTCAGCAATTGCAGATACCAAGCGACCGACATCGCCATGATCGCCACCGCCGACAGATCGATGCCCCTGCCGATAATGACGACCGCCATGCCGAGCGCCAATATGCCCAGCACCGAGACCGAGCGCACGATGGCAACAAGATTGTTCGAGTTGATAAAACCAGGCAGTCCGATGGCGGCGGCAATGAACAGCACGACCGCGATGGCAAAGACAATGCCCTCCTGGTTCAGGCTTCTCCAGTTTAGCCAGCCGGTCGCGTTCATTGCCCGCTTTCACCCGCGATGGCTACGCCCTGCTCCCTCTGCGGCCATCGAACGAAAGCTAATCGGCTCAAGACCAATCCGTCAAATGAATCCGCGCATTGCAGGCCGGCTTGCGAGGAAATTCCGCGGTTGGACGCACCGATTGCGAGGCTGGCGCAATGCCTGGAACTCAAGCACTTTTGCAATTGATCGTGCCGATCGAAGCGCTGGCAAAGGTTTGCTCCCGGACGAGCGGAGCAGGCAGAATTTATGTCCGCGCTCGCCGCGCAGCTTCTGCGTCAAATCCGCAAAACATGGCCCGAGACCTCGGCGCCGGCGGCCTTCGGCAACGCCAGAAAGCGGAACGAGGCGACGAGCCCGATTGCGCCGATCGCCAGGAAGGCAAGTCGGAAGTCGACGAGATCGAGCGCCGCAGCGCCCCTGGCGATCTGCGACAGGTTGAGCAGCGCCGCCGCGACCGCCACGCCGAACAGCATCGCCACCTGCTGCAGCATGCTGGACAACGTCGCCGCCGAGCTACGCTGCGGTGAGGCCACATCGGCGAAGGCCAGTGTGTTGAGCGCGGTGAACTGCATCGAACGCGACAGTCCGGCGATCAGCATCAGCACCACCACCAACGCTTTCGGCGTCTGCGGCGTAAGCGCCGCGCAGGCCATGATCGACAAAGAGGCGATCACTCCGTTGACGATCAGCACCGAACGGAAGCCGAACCGCCTCAGCGTCGGCGTCGTCACCGCCTTCATACCGAGATTGCCGAGGAAATAGGCCAGGACCATCATGCCAGCATCGACCGGGCTCAGGCCGAAGCCAACCTGGAACCAAAGCGGCAGCAGGAACGGCGTGGCGTTGATGGCGATGCGGAAAATCGTGCCGGCCGACAGCGTCGAGATGGCAAAGGTCTGCACCTTGAAAGCTGTGAGATCAAGCAGCGGATGGTTGGCGCGTCGCAGATGCCGCACCGCCAGCCAGCCGACCAAAATGCCCGTGGCGAGCAGTGCCACGGTCGGCAAGGCACCCTCTTCCGGATGCGCGATGCGCTCGAGGCCATAGAGCATCGCGGCGAGCCCCACCGAGGTCAGCAGNAGCAGGAAGCCCGGCCAGTCGAGCGGCTTGGCCCCGGCTTCGCGGTCGCCGGGAATGAAGCGGGCGACCAGCGCCAAACCGACGACCCCAAGGGGAATGTTGATGAAGAAATTCCAGTGCCAGGAGACATAGGTGGTGATGAAGCCGCCAAGCACCGGCCCGACCACCGGCGCAAACAGCGCCGGCCAGGTGATCAGCGCCGTAGCATTGAGAAGCTCGGACTTCGGCGCATTGCGCAGCACCAGGATGCGGCCGACCGGCGTCATCAGCGCGCTGCCCACGCCCTGCACCGCGCGCGCGGCAACGAATTCGGCCAGGTTCTGCGAAATGCCGCAGGCGAGCGAGGCCAGCGTGAACAGGGCGATCGCCACGAGGAAGATGTTGCGCGCGCCGAACCGGTCCGCGAGCCAGCCGGACAGCGGCACGAACACCGCCATGGTCAGCATATAAACGGTGATGCCGATGCTCATCGCCACCGCCGGCACGCCGAAGGATTCTCCCATCTGCGGCAGCGATGTCGAGATGATGGTCGAATCCAGAAGCTGCATGAAGAAGGCGACGGCGACGATCAGCGCCACCCGCCGGGCTTGCCGCGCCGCCGGCGCGGTTTCGGGTAAGGCTTTGTTTTCGGGAATGGCGGTCATGCGCAGAACTGTCCGAAGGGGAATCTTCTCCCGCCTCATCGGCAACCGCACAAATGTCCGGCAAAACCGATGACGCACCGGTTTCAACTGCATTTGGCCGGTGCCGTCCAGACATGGACCAACAAACTTTCGTGTGGCATCGCAGCCGGCTATGCGATGACCTGGCCCTGCCGCCGAACCGGAGTTTTTACGATCCGCGATGGCGCTTCGCGCTGTTGCCGGTGTGTCTCATGCGGCTTCGATCTTCTCCAGGAACAGGCTGAGCTGGTCCGGATCCATGTGCACGACGTGCCTGTCTTCGGGATACGCCAGGCTGTTCACATCGGCGACATATTCGGAAAAGGCAGCGATGCGTTCGGCCTGCAGCCGATCGTATTCGGCGGCGAAATTGCGATAGACCTTGGAATGGCGCGGCATGTGGCCACGGTTCTGGCCGAGGATATCGTCTGCGAACAGGTATTGCGCATCGCAGCCGGTGCCCGCCCCCATAGACAACATGATCAGCGATGTGCGTTCCGAAATCGCCTTGGCCACCTCGACTGGCACCACCTCGATCTCGGCGCCGATCGCGCCGGCGGCCTCCAGTTGCTTCACCGCCTCGAACACCTGCATGGCGGTATCGGCGGTCTTGCCGACGGCCTTGAAGCCGCCGGTCCAGGTGGCGCGTGACGGGATGAGGCCGACATGCCCGATCACCGGAATTGCATCGTCGGCCATCCGTTTGATGGTGGCGTAGCCGGCGCTGCAATAGACCGCATCGGCGCTGGCCTTGTAGAGCCGGAACGCCCAGCGGACGAAATCATCGGCGGTGCCGATCTCGAAGAAATTCTCGCCCGGCATGGTGAACAGGCTGGGTGCCGCATCGCGATATTGCGGATTGAGCACCAGCTCCGGCGGCACCGAGACGATATCGACGCCGGCGCGTTCGGCGGCCTCGGCCTCGTCCATCGTCAGCACGCGCAGCATCGTCAGCTGCCGCTTGCCCTTCATGGCGCGCAGGTCGGCGACGGTCGGTCTTTTCCGGCTCATGGATTTTGGTCCCCTTTGCTACGTGACAGAAGGCCGGTCAGACGATCTGGATCATCACCTTGCCAGCTTCGACCTTGACTGGATAGGTCGCGAGATTGACGCAAACGGGAGCGCCCTTCGCCTGGCCGGTCTTGTAATTGAAGCGGCCATTGTGCTTGGGGCATTCGATGATGTCGTCCATGACAAGCCCGTCGGCCAGATGAGCCTGTTCATGCGTACAAAACCCGTCGGTGGCGAAGAATTCATCGTCCGGCGAACGGTAGATCGCGAAGGTGCGGCCGCCATGGTCGAAGCGGATGACATCTTCCTCTTCGACATCGTCCACGGCGCACGCTTCGACCCAATCGGCCATCTCTGCTTCTCCTGAAATTTCTGCGTTGCGCTCGTGCAGTGCCTACTCAGCCGCTGCCGACATGTTCACTTCGTGGAACTCGCCACGATAGGGCCGTGCCGTTGGCGGCAGTTCGCGCTTAAGGAAATAATCCTCGTATTTGAGCTGCCTGAGCAGGACCGGCCAGACCTCGCGATAGGCATGCCATATCGACGGGTTCGCCTCGGGCAGATCGTGCTTGATCAGTTCATGCAGCCTGGGCAGCGCGTGATACGGTACCATCGGGAACATGTGATGCTCGACGTGGTAGTTCATGTTCCAGTAGATGAACCGGCTGATCGGATTCATGTAGACGGTCCTGGTGTTGAGCCGGTGGTCGACGACGTTGTCGGCCAGACCGATATGCTGCAGCAGGCCGGTCAGCACCATGTGCCAGGTGCCGTAGAGGCGCGGCACGCCGATGAGCACCACCGGTATCCACGACCGCATGAACACGGCGAGCGCGATCGTCGCGATGTAGATCGCGATATGCCAGCGCGCCGCGATGACGGCCTTGTGCTGTTCCATCTCGGGAACGTAGCTTTTCTCGTCGGGCGTCAGCTTGCCGAACGCCTGGCGTACCAGCGCCGGAAGCGAATAGCGAAAATCGAGGATGCCGGTGAAAGCCAGCGCGGCACGCAGCAGGTCCGGCGGGCGCATCACGGCGATCTCGGCGTCGCGGCCGACGATGATCGTGTCCGTATGGTGCCGGGCATGGCTCCAGCGCCAGGTCACCGGATTGCGCATCAGCATGAAGCTGGCGATCTGGTAGACGACATCGTTCATCCAGCGCGTGCGGAAAGCCGTGCCGTGGCCGCATTCGTGCCAACGCGAGTCGCTGGAGGAGCCGTAGAGCACGCCGTAGACGAAGAAGAACGGCACGCACCACCAGGTGCCCCAGAAATAGATGGCGCCGGCGGCGGAGCCGAGGATGGCGATGATCCAGATGATCGTGTCGCGGATCGCCGGGCCGTCTGAGCGCTGCATCAACTCCTTGATCGCCTTGCGGGGGACATCGGTGTGGTACCACTCCGCCGAGGCCAGTCCCGTCTCGATCGCCCTGCGCGTGCTTTCGCCGACCAGGCTGTAATCGCGCTTTACCGTGCCAGCCATTGTGACCTCCAATTCCAGCTCGGCCGCGAACCCTCCCCGCTCCGGCCGGGACCAGCCTCCCAACTGGTGTCTCGTATCGTCCTAGCCATTATCACGACCTGCCTCCAAGAACAGGAAAACGGCCCGACGGCTGGGGATAATCCTGCTGCGGCTGCCTGGCGATTGCCGCGATCCGGCTCTCGGCGGCGGCGATCTCGCCGGCGCCGTCGAGAACCCGGAACACCGCATCGTACGAGCGGCTCTCGCCGTGCTCCAGCCAGATCATCTCGCCGCGTTCGCGCGCCGCCAGATTTCCCAGCACATGATGCGTCGACGGCTCGATGCCAAGCGCGTACTGTCCAGCCTGGAAATTCTGCCATTGGTAGGTGCAGGGCAATTGGTCCTTGCGCGTGACCACCTCGAACCCGAGGCCGAGCCTATCGTTGACCACCGCCACCGGGACTTCGCCGGTGCTGCCAGCGCCGAGCTCGTGCTGCCAGACCTGTTCGCTGAAACGCGGCTGCGGCGCCGGGACCGTGCGATAGCCGACCTTTTGCGCCTCATAACGCTCGCCGGCATGCCCGGCCCAAACGACATCCCTTATCGGCGCCAGATAGCGCGCGCCCTCGTCAAGCACCGGATGGCTGACATTGATGTGGTAGAAAAACATATGCGGTGTTCGGTTGAAACCGTGATTGACGACACGGTCCGAAAGCCGGATCTCGTTGCCGCCGACATCGGCCTCGATCCGCCGCAATAGATGCAGATCCTCGCCGAATACAGTCGATTGCTGGACGATGCCTTCGGCCCACAACACGCAGCGGTCGCCGTCCCAGGTCTCGCCGTAGCCACTCAGCCGCGCCGGGATGGTGCTGATGCGGCCATGCAGCGAATGGCGCACCGTCTTCTTCGGCGGATAGTTGTAGGTGTCGGCGGGTACCTCGTTCATGAACAATATATGGTCGAGGCCGCAGGTCAGTAGAAGGCCGGAAAACGACCGCGCCCAGGCCAGCCCGTCCTCGCCTTCATACTCGTGCAGGCCGGGATTGCGAAAGCCGCTCGGCGAATGCCAGCCGATCGCCTGGCCCTTGAAGTCGCAATCGGCGATATCGAGCGCCCGGTCGACCAGCGCGGTGAAGCGCAGGCCCGAGCCGGTGCGGAATTCGAGCATGCGGATGCCGCGCTCGACGCCGTCGCCAAGCGTCATCAGTCGCACGCCGGCGAACTGCGACAGCATGCCCGAGCGTTCCGAGACCTGCCGGCGCGACAGCGTCTTGCCGTAAAGCTCTACCATGTGACGGCCAGTTCCTTCACTTTGCTCCCGTCCTTCACTTGGCTCTCGTCTCCTTGAGCAGGGCCGACATGTCGGCGCCGGTGATGATACTTTCCACGGTCAGCAGGTCGGTGTCGGCGACCGTCTGCTCGGCGACGATCTCGCCGCGCCGCATGACGATGATGCGGTCGGCGACCTGGAAGACGTGATGGATGTTGTGGGTGATCAAAAGCACCGAGTGACCGGCGTCGCGCACTTCCTTGACGAAGCGCAGCACGCCGTGCGTTTCCTCGACGCCGAGATTGTTGGTCGGCTCGTCGAGGATGATGACCTTGGCGGCGAATTGCATGGCGCGCGAGATGGCGATCGACTGGCGTTCGCCGCCCGACAGCGTGCTGACCAGCGCATCGGCGTCGAGCTTCTTCGAGATGCCGACGCGCTTCAAAAGAGCCGAGGCGGCATCGCGCAATTGCGCGAGATCGAGCGGCGCGAACACACCCAGCCATTTGAGGTTGACCGGCTCGCGGCCGAGGAAAAGATTGCGCGCGATGCTGAGGTCCGGTGCCAGCGAGGTGTCCTGGTGGATGGTCTCGATGCCGAGATCCATCGCATCGCGCGTCGAGCGGATGGAGACCCTCTGGCCGCGCACATAGATGTCGCCGCGGTCGACCGGAAACACCCCGGAGATCGCCTTGATCAACGTCGATTTGCCGGCGCCGTTGTCGCCGAGCAAGGCCACCACTTCGCCCTCGTTGAGCGTGAAGGAGGCGCTCTTCAGGGCGCGGACGCTGCCGAAGGACTTTTGCAGGTTGTGCAGCCGAAGCACTTCCATGGTCAGCTCCTGGCGGCGTTCTTCTGCAGCAAAGCGTGCAGAATGAGCATGGCAAGGATGATGACGCCGACGAAGATGTTGTAGGCGAGCCCAGGCACGCCGATCAGCACGATGCCGTTGCGGATGCTGCGCAGCATCAGCGCGCCGACGATGGTGCCGAAAATGGTGCCTCGCCCACCGGTCAGCGCGGTGCCGCCGACCACCACCATGGCGATCACTTCGAGCTCGTAGCCGGTGCCTGCCACCGGCGAGGCGGCAGAAATGCGGAAGGCGCTGATCATGCCGGCGAGACCGGCCAGCACCGAGGTCAGGATGAACAGCCAGATCTTGACCGCATCGGCCGGCACACCACGCGCCACGGCGGCGTTACGGTTCGAGCCGATGGCGCTGATCCAGTTGCCGAGCTTGGCGTAGCGCAGCACATAGATCGCCAGTAGCGACAGGCCGATGAACCACCACAGCGAGGTATAGAAACGGAACGTTCCGATATTGAAGCTGCCGGCCAACAGCGTCACGAAGAACCCGGGCTGGTCCCAGGACTTCAGCGGAAAGCCTTGGGTGATGTAGAGGGCCGCGCCTCGCACCACGAGCAGCATCGACAGCGTCACCAGGAAGGAGGAGATGCCGATCTTGGTGACGATCAGCCCATTGATCGCACCGATCGCTATGCAGAGCAGCAGGCCGGCCAGCAGCGCCACGCCAATATCCACCCCGCCGTTCTGCACCAGCAGCATGACGACAACCGGCGCCAGTCCGAACACAGCACCGACCGAAAGGTCGAACTCGCCCGCCGTCAGAAGCAGCGTCATGCCGAGCGCGATGATGCCGAGCTCGGGCAGGAACGCCATCATGTTGGAGATGTTGAGCGGCGACAGGAAGTTCGCATCGGCGATCGCGAACACCGCCAGCAGGACGATCAGGATGACGAGCGACGAGAACTGCGGCGAGCGGATCAGGCTCGACCTGCGTTTGGCACGCGGCATTTCCTCTTCTGCGGCAATTGTCATGACAGCTCGAACCATACGCCAGGGTGAGGCCCGCCGCCTGCGCGGCGAGCGTCAGTTCCAATCACTTGTTGTAGAGTTTCAGGATCGGTTCGACGCTCGAGGCGTCGTAGAGGCTGAAAGTGTGGATGTCGTAGCCGATCGGTTCGCCGGCGGCGGCCAACCCGAGCAGCGCCACCGGCATGAAGCCCTGCGCCGACGGGAACTGCCAGGCAGCCGCGTTGACGAAACCGGCCTTGACGGACTCGGCCGTTTCCTTCGAATTGCCCCAGCCGACGACCGGAATCTTGCCGGCCGGCACGCCGGCGCCATCGAACACCCGCTTGACGCTGGCCGCGACGGAATCGCCGAGCGCGATGATTGCCGGCGGATTGTTGGCCACCATGTAGTCCGTCATCTTGGCGATGATGCCGGCCGGATCGGTGCCGCAATCGACCACGTCATATTTGATGCCGAGCGGATCGAAGACGCTGGCAATGCCTTCGGTCTCGAGCTGCTGGTAGCTGGCACCCGGCACTTCGACCGGCAGGAACACCTTGTCGCCCTGCTTCACCATTTTGTGGTCGACCAGATATTTCGCCCAGATGACACCGGCTTCCCTAAGGTCGGCGCCGACATAGGCTTGCCGGC
The DNA here is from genome assembly GCF_000503055.1 of Mesorhizobium sp. LSHC420B00. GTDB lineage: Bacteria > Pseudomonadota > Alphaproteobacteria > Rhizobiales > Rhizobiaceae > Mesorhizobium. The sequence continues at coordinate 150,195 of NZ_AYVY01000022.1, forward strand.
CGGTTGCCGGATCGTCGGTGTTGAAGAACACGATCGGGATGCCGGCCGCCTTCGCTGCCTTGACCTCCTCGGTCCACAGGCCGGGCTGCGCCGAGGTGGTGGCGATGCCGTCCGGCTTGGCGGCGAGTGCCGAGTTGAAGGCTTCCTTCTGCGCCGCCATGTCGCCGCCGCTGAACGAGATCTTGCAGGTCACCTTGAGCTGGTCGCAGGCCTTGGTCGCGCCGGCATTCCAGTCGATCCAGAAGGCATCCGACGGGCCGCCATGCGACAACAGGTAGAACGTCTTCTGGGCGTCCTGCGCCAGCGCCGGCGTACCCAGCGTTGCACCGGCTAGAACCGTCGCGGCAGCCGCGATTTTCAACGCGAATTTCAACATTTCTCTTCCTCCCTTGTTTCGTAGCCGAACCGCGCCATCACAGTCCGTTGGCGCGGAATTTCCCATCGAGGAATTTCTTGGCGCGCGGCACGTCGTCTTCCGAAAGATGCTCGATGATGACCGGGATGTTCGGGTGCTTTTCGGCCAGCCGCTTGAGATAAAGGTCGTAGTTCAGCGAACCGAGGCCGGGCGCCGGCAGCTCGATCTCACCGACGCCGCGGAAAGTGTGGCTCTCCAGCGCGTCCTCGTCGCCAATGTCTGCGTGCTTCTCCGACTTGTCGCCGCCGGAACGCTTGACGTCCTTGGCGTGGGCGATCTTGATCTTGTCGGTCAGCGTGTCGAACACCTGGTTCAGGATCTGATCCATCCGGTCGATATTGTGGGTTTCGAAATAGTTGGTCGGGTCCATCAACAGGCCGAGGCCTGGGTGGTCGACCTGCGCGAACATCCTCACCGTCTCTTCGACCGAGCCGACGACATTGTTGACATAGGTTTCGAGCAGGAAGACCGCGCCGTGGTCATAGGCCGTCTGGGCAAGGTCGGCGATGACCTTGCGGCATTCCTCGAACCCTTCCTCGGTCTTGTTCTTCGGGTGATGCACCCAGTCGGATTCGGTGTTGTAGGTACCGGTTTCCGAGATCACGTAAGGGGTGCCGAAATGGCGCGCGTTGCGGATGATCTCCTTCAAATAGCCGACGCGCCTCTCGCGCTCGCCCATATCCGGATGGATGATGTTGGTGTAGCCCGACACACAGCAGATCGGCAGATTGTGGTCGCGGAACGTATCGCGGACGGTCTTGGCCTTGTCCTTGGTGATCTGCCCGGACGACAGGTCGATATCCCTGAAATGCAGGTCGAGCTGCACGGTGTTGAAATCGAGCGCACGGATCTTCTGCGCGGTTTCCTTGAGGCCATACGGGAAATAGCCCGTGAAAATACCTGCCTGCATCATGGTGTGAATTCCTCCCTGTAAGTGATTCAGTCAGTTGATATTTCGGAAAGCTTGACCGTCCGGCCTTTGTCGATCGAGCGGTAGCCGGCTTCGACCAGCGCCATGGTCTTGACATTGTCCGCGACGGACAGCGCTGGCGGCTCGCCCGTCTTAACCGCGTGCTGAAGCTGCTCCATGACGCCGATGAAAGCATGCGGGAACCACATCGTGTCCCAGCTGGGTGTCACCCATTGACCATCGGTGGTCTCGGTCGAGGCGTAGGTCAGCGTCGACGCAGCGCCCGTCGGCCAGCCGATGGTGCCTTTGGCGACACCCTTGGTGCCGTCGACGCGCCAGTTGATGTGCTGGTCGTCCTGGTAGCCCTCCTGGCGCGGACCGGACCAGACATCCTCCAGCGATACGGCGAGCACGCCGGACGGGAACCGCAGCGTCGACACGATGATGCCGTCCGAATGATCAAAGCGGGTGCGCGGATCCTTGCGGGTCAGGGTGGTGATCTCCAGGGGATCGCCGAACAGGAAGCGCAGTACGTCGAGATGGTGGACGCTCATATTGGCGAGCGTCAGCCGGTCATAGTCCTCGAGGAAGGTCTGCCAGTGCGGGATCGCATGCATGTCGATCTGGGCGAAGACGATGTCGCCGAGCGCGCCGCTGTCGATGATCTGCTTCAAGACGCGCATCGACTGGTCGTAACGCATGTTCTGGTTGACCGAGAGGATCTTGCCGGCCTTGGCCGCCTCGTCGCGCAGTTTGACGGCTTCATCGAGCGACAGCGCCAGTGGCTTCTGCGCCAGGATCGCCTTGATATGTGCTTGGTTCAGCGCATGGCGGATCAGCGCCGGCTGCTGGTCCGGCGGAAAGGCAAGATCGATGATCTCGACGTCCTTGTCCTCGATGAGTTGTTCCGGCGTGTTATGGACGGTCGGGATATCCCAGCGCTTGGCGACCTTCTCGGCGCTGGCCTTGGTGCGCGAGGCGATCGCCGCCACCGGAAAACCGGCTTCCTTGTAGGCGGCAAGGTGACATTCGGCCATGATCATACCGGCGCCGACGCAGCCGATCCTGTATTCCCTGGTGCGGACTTTAACGTCCGGCTCGAAGCCGTTGCCCGCTATTTCTTCGCTTGCCATATGTTCCTCCCGAAGCTCGTTTCTTGCAGCCGCCGTCATCTTGCCAGCGCTTCCCCGCTTTGCCCGAAATAATGCACCCTGCCCGGCTCGCAGGATATCGCCACCATCGCGTCCGGCCTGATGTCCGGCTGGCCGCGCAACAGCGCCCGCAGGCGCGCCTGCCCGGCGGCGAGCGTCACCACGGTGTAGCCGCCGAGCGGCTCGACCTCGAACACGAGCGCCGGGCGGCCCGCGCCCCCGTCCGAGATTCCATCCGACCAGGCCTTGACCTTGATGTCTTCCGGCCTGAGCCCGATCTCGACGGCATCGGCCGGCGCCGCCTTGTCCGCGATGCGGATCGTGCCTTCGGCCGCCTCCACGCCTTCCGCGCCGTGCACCGACTTCAATATGTTCATCATCGGCGAGCCGAGCAGCCGCGCCACATAGGTGCTGGCCGGCCGGTCATAGATCTCGGCCGGCGCGCCGATCTGCCTGATCTTGCCGCTCTCCAGTATGGCCATGCGGTCGGCGACCGACATCGCCTCTTCCTGGTCGTGCGTGACATAGATCAGCGTCTTGCCGAGCTCGCGCTGGATGCGCTTGAGCTCGACGCGCGTCTCCTCGCGCAGCCGGGCGTCGAGCGCCGAGATCGGATCGTCCATCAAATAGGCAGCCGGATCACGCACCAGCGCGCGGGCGATCGCGACGCGCTGCCGCTCACCGCCGGAAAGCTGCGCCGGCGGTTTGTGCAGGATATGTCTGATATGCAGCTTGGCCGCGACATCGGCGACGCGTTTTTCGATCTCGGCTTCTGCCACCTTCCGCTCGACCAAAGGAAAACGGATGTTGTCGCGCGCGCTCATATGCGGGAACAGCGCCAGATTCTGGAACACCATGGCGACATTGCGCTCGGCCGGCGACACCGTGTTGACCGGCTTGCCGCCAATCAGGATCTCGCCCGTGTCCGGGGTTTCCAGCCCGAGCACCAGACGGAGTATCGTCGACTTGCCCGACAGCGGCGGCCCGAAGAAGCAGAAGAACTCGTTGTCGTTGACCGCGAACGAGGCATCGTCGACAGCCAGCGTGCCGCCATAGCGTTTTGTCACATTACGGAAAACGATATCGGCCATCTCAACCTGCTCTCAACGCAAGGCCGGTAGCGGCGTCGAAGACGCGCACCGCCTCCGCCGCAGGCGCGACGACGGCTGTCTGCCCGATCGCCAGCCCGACATCATTGTCGAACACCGCCTTCACCGCGGTCTCTCCGTCGCCAAGATGGATGATGGTGCGCGCGCCGATCCGCTCGACGAAACTCACCGGCATGCAGAGGCCACGGCCGCTTTCGGCCAGCGTCACCTGCTCCGGTCGAAAGCCATAAAACACCTCGCCGCGCATCCGGCTGGCGGCATCGGCGATCTCGACCGGCAGCGGCGGCGTCGCCCCGAGTGGGCCAAGATCGACGACCAGGCCACGGTCACTTTCCGCCAACCAGCCCTTGAGCAGGTTCATGCCCGGCGCACCGATGAAGCGGGCGACGAAGACGTTGGCCGGGTTGTTGTAGACTTCCAGTGGCGTGCCGACCTGCTGCAGCACGCCGTGGTCCATCACCGCGATGCGGTCGGCCATGGTCATCGCTTCAAGCTGATCGTGGGTGACGTAGACCATGGTCTGCCGGAACTGGCGCTGCAGTTGCTTCAATTCGGTCCGCATCACCGCCCGGAAGGCGGCGTCGACATTGGACAGTGGCTCGTCGAGCAGGAAGATCGCCGGCTCCATGATCGCCGAACGGCCAATCGCCACCCGCTGCAATATGTTGACCGAAAGCCGGTCGGCCTTGCGGTCGAGCAGCGGCGTCAGCTGCAGCATCTCGGCAATGGCGCCGACGCGGCGGTCGATCTCGGCCTTTGGTGCGCCGCGCATTTTCGGGCCGTAGGCGAGGTTCTGCCGCACGCTCATATGAGTGAAGATCGCATAGTTCTGGAAGACGAAGCCGACGCCGCGCCGCCCCATCGGCACGCCGGCCATGTCGCGTTCGCCGAACAGGATCTTGCCGCTGGTCGGCTCTTCCATGCCGGCGATCATGTTCATCGTCGTCGACTTGCCGCAGCCGGACGGCCCGAGCAGCGCCATGAACTCGCCGTCGGCAATGGCCAGATCCATCGTCTGCAGCGCAGTGAAGTCGCCAAATTTCTTGACAAGGTTTTGCAGATGGATCGTGCTCATGCCGCCACCTCGCGTACCCGGGCCATGCGTTTCATGGCAAACACAGCGGCGATGGACAGCACGATCAATATGGCCAGCGCGATTGCCGCCACATAGCCCCAGATCAGGTCCTGCGTGGTGAGCTTGTAGATGTAAACGGAGATGGTTTCGGTAGCGACCCCGGGACCGCCGCCGGTCATGATGTAGAGGGTGTCGAATATTTTGAAGTTCTCGATCACCCGGATCGCCAGCGCAATGATGATGATCGTCTTCATCTTCGGCAGCACGATGGTGACGAAGCGCTGCCAGGGGTTGGCGCCGAGCAGCGTCGCCGCCTTGATCTGGTCCTCCGGCACGCCGACCAGGCCGGCAAGCAGGATCAGGAACATTAGCGGCGTCCACTGCCAGATGTCGGCGACCATCACCGCGATCAGCGCCAGCGTCGGATCCGAGAGCCAGGCGATGGTGACGGGAAAGCCTGACATCGCCGACAGGATGTCGTTGACCGGGCCGCCCGACTGAAACAGCATGAAGAACATGTAGCCGGCCACCGCCGGCACCACCATCATCGGCATCAAGAGGATCGAATAGAAGATCCGCTTGCCGGGAAACTCGTCGGCAAACAGCGTCGCCAGCGCGAGGCCGAGCAGGAACTCCGCCGGCACGCAGACGATCATGACGATGGCCGTGCGCTTCAGCGCGCTCCAGAAGCGCGCGTCCGCGGCAAGGTCGGTGTAATTGGCGAAACTGTTCCACATCGACCAGGCATTCCACCAGCCGGTGCCCGACAGCGGCGACCAGTCGGTCAGGCTGATGTAGAGCTGCATCAGCAGCGGGAAGACGGCGATGAACAGCACCAGGATCTGCGCCGGCAGGGTCAGCCGGAATCCGAGCCGCGCGCCCTCGTCCGGCAACACCGACGCCGCCTTGGAGGCTTGCATGTCGCCCTCCGAAATCGTGGCTGTCACCGAGCTCATTGCTTGAGCGCCCCGAAGGTCAGCCCGCGCACCAGATGACGCTGGATGGCGATGCCCATGATCACCGGCGGCACCGCGGCGATCAGGCCGAGAGCTGCCTTGGCGCCGTAGAGCTGTCCGGTCATCGAGGAGGACAGCGAGGCCATGTAGACCGGGACCGTGACCCATTCGCGCGTCGTCAGAAGCAGCGCAATCAGATAGTCCGACCAGTTGAGGATGAAGACGAACAGCGCGGCACTGGCCAGCGGCGCCCGCATCATCGGCAGCGTGATGCGGGTGAAGACGCGCCACCGCGAACAGCCCTCGACCAGTGCCGCCTCCTCGATCTCGCGCGGCATGTCGTCGAAGAAGGTCTTCATCAGCCAGAAGGCGAAAGGCAGCGTGACGATGCCGTAGATCAGCGACAGCCCCCACCAGCTGTCGGTGAAGTTGAGGAAGGCCCACATGATCATCACCGGGGTCATGACCGCCATCGGCGGAAACAGGCGAAGCTGGATCAGCGCCAGCGGCAGGTTCTGGCCCGAGTTGAAGCGCGACAGCCCGTAGGCCGCCGCTGTGCCCGCCGACATGGCGATCGCCGTGCCGAACGTGGCCGACAGCAGCGACGACAGGATCGGCTTCAAAGCTGTGCGGTCGAGCGCGACGATAAGATTGTTGGTCGATTCACCGAAGACGAAGCGGAAATTGCTGAGTGTCGGGTTCTTCGGCCACCAGGTCAGGTCGGCGCCGGTCGCCGACCATTCGGCGATCGGCTTGAACGCCATCGACATCATCCACAGGATCGGCACCAGCGTCACCGCCATTGCCGCAAAGATCGCGGCATAGCGGAATATCTCGAAAGGAACTGAACGCTTCATCTTGCGGCTTTGCTGGGTCCTTCGTTATCGAGGGGAAGAGCAATCACTCCTCCCCTCTTTGGTAAGATCCGGGAGGATCAGGCGATCGGATCGAGAACGGTGGGCCAGGCCTCCTTGTTGGTCTTGATGGCTTCGAGAAGCTTCTCCTCGCCGGTGCGGCGGGCAATCTTCTTCCACTCGGCCTCGGTGTCGGCCATAGCCTGCTCTGCTGTCTTGGCCTTGGTCAGCGCGGCGACGAGGTTCTCGTCCAGCGCATTGTGGAAGGCGGTGGCGCCGGGATAGTTGATGGTGGGCACGGTGCGGGCGACCGTCTCGCACACCACGTCCATGTGGTAAGCATGATAGGTCTGGCGGACCAGCGGATCGGAGAAATCCGACAGCCGGAACGGATCGAAGTAACCGCCCGGGTTGGCGGTCATCCACGCATAGATGCGACTAGATCCCAGCCATTGCAGGAACAGGTAGCAGGCCTCCGGATTCTTGGCTTGCGAGGACACCGACGCCGACAGATTGAGCCACAGCACCGAACGGCTGACCAGCTTGCCGTCGATCTCGCGGCCGGGCGGCAGCATCGAGCCGATCTTGCCGGTGACGGCTGAATCCTTGTTGCCGGCATTGTCGAGGAATTTCGGCAAATTGGAGAAGGCGCAGGTCATGGCCGCACCGCCCTTGGCGAAATTGCCGTACTGCTCCGGCCAGCCCCAGGAGATCGCATCCGGCGAATGGTGCGCAAGCGACGCGATGTACTCGCTGGTCGCCGCAATACCTTGCTCCGAATTGATCAGCGGCTTGCCGGTATCGTCGAACAGGAACTGATTGGGCGAAGCCATTGAGACATAACGCTGATACCAGTTGGTATAACCCCAGCCCTGGTTGCGCAGATCTGTCGAGCCGAACAGGCCCTTGTCCGGGCGCTGGAAGAAGGCCGCGATCTCGTCATGCTGCTTCCAGGTCTTCGGCGCCGCCAGTTCATAGCCGTATTTGTCGGAGAAGGCCTTCTTCTCGTTTGCGTCGCCGAACAGATCGGTGCGGTAGACCCAGGTCTGGAAGTCGCCATCCAGCGACACGCCATAGGTCGAGCCGCGATACTGATTGAGCAGCGACACGCCCTTGGCGCCATTGACGTAGCCACGCTCGGGATCGTCCCATTCCGGCTTGTACTGGGCGACGAAGTCGTCGAGCTTGAGAATGCCGCCGGTTTCGGCGAGGTCGCCAAGGCGGTTCCATTCGACCGCGTAGATGTCATAGGCACCACCCTTGGTGGAGATGTCCTGCATCGTCTTGGTGAATTCCTGGCCGTTCGGCACACCGACGATCTCGAGCGGAATACCGGTTTCCTTCTCCCAGAGATCCTTGATCGACGGCGCACCGGCCGGAAACGGCTGGGTCAACTGGCCGATCGAACCATCGGACAGGCCAAGCACGATCTTGGCCGGCGCCTTGCCGGCGCCCTTCATCGCCTTGGCCGCCTCAATGGCGCGGCCCTCGGGCGTGTCAGCGCCATATTGATAGCGCTCCGAGCCGTCGAAGCCCGTCGGGCCACCGATCATGCCGGGCGCCAGGGCATCGGCCGCATAGGCACGGCTTGGGCGAATGAATTTCGGTGCGATACCTGCGGCAGCAACAAGGACTGCCGCCTTTCCACCGGACGCCAGCAAACGGCGCCGCGACACGCGGATCAAATTCGACATTGGAACTCCTCCCTCAGGGCCTTGTTCCTCCACGGCCCTTATGATGGATATTGACGGCACTATACGAAGCCTGTCAACATCATAAATAATCAAGACACCTCATAACATCTCATGGGAGGGGACGAATGGTGTGTATCAAGGCACTCACACTGAAGCCAGTGCTTGAATTTGAGGGAGCGAGGCTGCCCACCTCCCCGCTTTGGTCCGCTTCGGCATTTTGGTGTAGCGCGGCAGCTTGCGCATCGGCCAAGGCTGGTTACATCATTTCCCATCAGAATCGCGGCTGGCGATGAAGCCGCCGCTTCGACAGCGGACCCATGAAATGCGTAATCTCGATGCGCCCTTGGCGCATTTTGGAATGAGGTGATCGACAGTGCGGTCCACCCTGACAGACATAGCCCGGGAAGCCGGCGTTTCCGCCGCTACGGTCGACCGTGTGCTCAACAACCGCGCCGGGGTCAGGGCGCGCACCCGCGAGGTCGTGCTCGAGACGGCGCAACGGCTTGGCTATATCGCTGAAAATTCGAATAATCCGAACTCGCGCAACGCGATACCTGGTGAGGTTATACGGCTCGATTTCGCCCTGCCCGCCGGCACCAATTCCTTCATCAAGATGCTGCACCGCCAGATCGAGGCGCAGGCGCAGTCGCGGCCGGACCTCGACGTCCGCGTCGCCACTATCGAAGGCTTCAATCCGGACCGGCTTGCCCGTCTGCTGCAGGAACTGCACGGGCAGACGCAAGGCGTCGGTGTGATCGCGCTCGACCATCCGACGGTCCGCGAGGCGATCCGCTCGCTTTCGGCCAGCGGGGTCAAGGTCGTTACCATCGCTTCCGACATCCTGCATGTGCCGCGGGTCGCCTATATCGGCATCGACAACCGCGCCGCCGGCCGGCTCGCCGGCTACCTGCTCAACCGCTTCATGGGTGCAGGGCGTCCGGGCAAGGTCGCGCTGTTCGCCGGTTCGCTCTCCTACCGCGGCCACGAAGAGCGCGAGATGGGCTTCCGCCACATACTGACGGAAGAATCGCCCAATCTGCAGATCGTCGAGATGCGCGAAATGCTCGACGATCGGGAAAAGGCCTATTCGGAGGCTTCCGCCCTGCTGGATCGGCACCCGGACCTGGCCGCAATCTACAATGTCGGCGCCGGCAACACCGGCATCGCCCGCGCGCTACGGGAACGCGGGCGGGCACTGTCGACGGTCTTTCTCGGCCATGAGGTAACGGAAGGCACCAAGGAGCTTTTGCTCGACGGCACGCTCGACGCGGTCATCGACCAGAACCCGCGCGTCGAAGCCCGCGAAGCGCTCAACACCTTGACCCATGCGGTCAGGGGATTGCCTTACGAACTGCACCAGCCAAGGCTGCAGGTGATCTTCAGGGAAAGCATCCCGGAGATCTGAACGGAAGCTTGGGGCAGATGGGGCGCGAGTACCCACTGAACATGACGTCATAAAGTTCATGACTTAGTCGGCGCCTGCTGTCTCCGAATACAGCGCCTGCGCCAGGTCGCGGACCGCATCGGCGGTGCGCGGGCCAAAGCCGACCATATAGGCGCCGTCCAATACGATCAGCGCCTTTGCCTTCGCCGCCGGTGTGGCGCTCAGCGCGCGCGTGGCGAACACCTGCTCGGCGGTGGGTCCGCCCTTGCCGTCGCTCATCATCAGGATGACGTCGGGCGCCATTTCGATCAGCTTCTCCTCCGACGCTGCCTTGTAACCCTGCATTACGGCCATCGATTGATGCCGCCGGCATAGCGGATGATCGCGTCGGCCGCAGTGCCCGCACCGGCAGCACTCAGCCGCACGAGGCCGTGGAAGAACACCACCTTCTTGCGTCGCTCGGCCGGCATTTTCGCGGCGAGGTCGGTAGCGGCCTGGAAGGCGTCGAGCACTTGCCTTGAAACCTTCCTGCCCTTGTCCTCGAGGTGGAGCGAGGCGGCAATCAACGTAATCTTGTGGTCGATGCCTTGAGGACTGTTGTCTTCCGGGACAAGGACAATCGGGATCGCCAGCGATTTGAGCACTTCGATCGCCTCCGGCGGCCCACTGTCTTCGGCCGCCAGGATCAGGTCCGGGCGAAGCGCGACCAAGCCTTCGGCGGACAACTGGCGCCGGTAGCCGACATTGGGCTTTTGCGCGACGGAAGCGGGATATTTGCTGCCGCGATCGACGGCGATGATCCGCTCGCCGGCACCCAGCGCATCGACGATCTCGGTAACATCGGAACCGAGTGTCAGGATCCTGGTTCCCGGACCGGTCGCGACGGTGCGCCCCGATGCATCGACAATCGTCTCGGCGGCCAGCGCCTTGAAGCCGCAAGACGGCGCAAGAGCAGAAAGCGCCAGCATCAGCACCGCCACCATCCCGCCCAATTGAAACCAGCGCGTCTGCCTCCACCGTCTACCGCTGCAGACCCCGCCGTTTCGCTGCTCCATTTTAGATAATTCGGTCATGGTCGCGGCCTGTAAAATTAAGTTGACTATTATCATCATGTTTTAATAAGTAGCCCTGCCCGGCCCGCGTGTCGAGGCTTCTCCATCATGCCAGCCAGGGCCAACGGCCGCCGCCAGCAATCTTTGCTTTTCCGGGGGCTGCACGCATGAAACTGACAAGCAACAAGACCTTGATCGCGAGCACCGCGCTCGCCTTCGCGCTCGGCCTGTGTGCCGCGCCACTAGCCGCCGCGCAGGAGCCGGAGAAGAAAGGCGCCGCCGCCAAGGCCGACCGGCCGGTCAAGGTCCCCCAACAGACTAGAACTGGGCAGAACGAGCCGACCGTGCTCGACCTGATCACCATCTCGGCGACGATGATCAAGACGGCGATCATCGAATCGATGGCCGCCATCAGCGCCGTCGATCAGGAAGAACTCGAACGCATCCAGCCAGACACCGCCGCCGACATGTTCCGCACCACGCCCGGCGTTGCCGCCTCGATGAACGGCGACGATCCGGCGACCGCCATCAACATTCGCGGCCTCGAACAATATGGCCGCGTGGTGGTGACGCTCGACGGCGCCCGCCAGGATTACTGGCGCGTCGGCCACGGCTCGGGCTCATTCTATGTCGAGCCGGAACTGATCAAGGAAGCGACCGTCATTCGCGGCCCGGTCTCGAATGCCTATGGTTCGGGCGGCATCGGCGGCGTCGTCTCCTTCGAAACCAGGGATGCCGGCGATTTCCTCAAGCAGGAGGAACGCTGGGCGCTGAGCGAAAAGCTGGGCTATGAGGGTAATGGCGACGGCTTCACCACCAGCACCACCGGTGCCTACCGTTTCAGCGACGACGCCGACATCATCGGCAACGTCATTTACCGCGACCGCGACAGCTACACCGATGGCAATGGCGACACCGTGCCATGGACCGGAGAGAGCATCACCAGCGGCTATGTGAAGGCGACGCTGCGGCCCGCCGACGGCCACGAGCTCAAGCTCGGCGCGATCCTTCAGCGCTACAGCGACCAGGTCACCGGATCGAGCGGCTCGACCTCGCCGACGCTGAGCCGCTACGACACCGACACGACCAACCAGACCTACACGGCTGGCTATACGTGGAGGCCGGACGACAACGAGCTGGTCGACCTCAGTGTCAACGCCTACCACAACCGCACGCGCGCCGAGCAGACGCAGGTCTGGCCGGCAACGGCGATCGGCAACTTCCGCTACTACGACGTCGCCACGAGCGGCTTCAACCTGAAGAACTCCTCACGCTTCGATGCCTGGGAGATCGCTCACACCCTCACCTACGGCCTCGATTACTACTATCTGAAGGCTTCGTCGGACGCCGCGCATTTCGGCGCCGGCGAACAGCAGGGCTATGGTGGCTTCCTGCAATGGCAGGGCGACTATGAGAACTGGCTGCAGCTCATCGCCGCCATGCGCTATGACGGCTATCAACTCGACGGTGAGACAAAGACCGTGCCGCCGGCGGAAGCCTCGATTTCCGGCGACCGCTGGTCGCCGCGCCTCACCGTCGGGTTAACGCCATTGGAAGGTTTCCAGCTTTACGGCACCTATTCGGAAGGCTACCGGGCGCCGGGCCTGCAGGACGTCTACCGCGGCGGCGGCGCGCATGGCGGCGGCGACAGCTACCAGCCCAACCTGCTTCTGCAGCCCGAAACGGCGAAGAACTGGGAAGCCGGGATCAATCTTAGATATGACGATGTGCTGGCCGCGGGTGACCTGTTTCGTGCCAAGGTCAACGTCTTCCACACCGCCGTCGAAGATTATATCGACGTCGACCTCACTGTGTTGCCGCGCACGGCGATCAACATCGGCGACGCACGGCTGAAGGGCATCGAGGCCGAGGCCGTCTACGACTATGGCTGGGGTTTCGTGAACCTCGCCGGCGCCCTGATCGACGCCAAGGTCGTCAGCGGCGTTTACTCCGGCCAGGCGCTGAACAACACGCCGCTCGACCGCTTCTCGGCGACCGTCGGTTTCCGCATGCTGGAGGACCAGTTCACCGTCGGTGCGCAATATCTCAGCGTCGGCAAGATCACCCGGACAAGCCGCACCAACCCCGACGCGCCGCCCGTGGTCGATGAAGGCTTCGACCTGGTCAACGTCTTTGCCAACTGGCGCATCAATGACCATGCCAAGCTCGATTTCGGCGTCGATAACGTCTTCAACACCGCCTACACCGACCCGCAAAGCGCCTGGTCGACGACGGCGGCAACGGAACAGGGCAAGGGCCGCACCTTCAAGGTGGCGCTCACAGGCAGGATCGGAGGTTGAGAATGAGGCAAGCATCAGCGAGCGGACTGGCCTGCGAAGCGCGCTTGAACCTGCGCAACCTGCCGCATTACATCGACCGCATCAGCGACAGGCTGCAAAGCTTCGATGCCGATGCCTCGCGCGAGGGGCAGCGGCTCGACTTCCGCTTCGCCTTCGGCGACGCGTCCCTTGACATGGAGCGGCTGGTGATGCGGGCCAACGCCGCCGACCGCGATGGGCTGGCCCGCATCAAGGACCTGCTGGCTACCGCTGTCGAAGTCTATGCCAAGGAAGAAAAACCCGAGATCGTCTGGACCGGCGATCTCGCCGAAGAAACCCGACTTGCGCAGTTCCGTGAGATGGTCGTCACCCAGGTCGGCGACCTGACCCCGCATATGCGCCGCATCCGCTTCGCCGGCGAGGATTTGACGCGCTTCGCAAAATTCGGCGGCATGCATATCCGCATGCTGTTCCCGACCAGGGATGTCCCCGATCCGCTCTGGCCCGTGCTTGGCAGCAATGGCTTGCCGGCCTGGCCCTCGGACGACAGGCGCCCGGTAGCGCGCGTCTATACCATTCGAGCCCTCGACGTCGAAAACGGCATCATCGACGTCGACTTCCTCATCCATCCCGGCGACAGCGTCGGCGCCTGCTGGGCCATGCAGGCGGCGCCTGGCATGAAGATCGGCATCATGGGGCCGGTCGGCCGTCCGGTACGACCGGCATCATGGTATCTCATGGGCGCCGACGAAACCGGCCTGCCGGCGCTGGCCCGCATGCTGGAGACGCTGCCCGCCGAGACCAAAGGCGTGGCCTCATAGAGATCGCCGACGACGGCGAACGGCAGGCCATCGACAACAAGACCGGTATCGAGCTGCATTGGCTGCCGAGAAATAGCGTGCCGGCCGGGCTCGACGACAGGCTGGCGCGCGCCATCCGGTCGGTCGCATGGCCGACCGGTTCGGCATTCGGCTGGTTCGCGGCCGAAGCAGCCGCCGCCAGGACCGTGCGCGAACACTGGCGTGGCACGCTGACGCTCGGCCGCAACGAAACATTGGCGGCAGCCTACTGGCGGCGGGGCGCGGCGGGACTGATGGCCGGCTAGATCTTGCTCACCATCGCTTGGGCATCTTCGCCCAGATCGATTGCGATCCGGTCGCCGGAGACAATGCCTGATATCTCGCAGACGACCAGCGGCATGCTGATTTCATAGAGGAATTCGGCAACGATGGCGCCGACGGCAAGGATCGGGTCCGGCCGCTCCAGGATAATGCCGGCCGGCGCCGTGCCCCTGCGGATCGCTTCGGCCAGAACCGAAGACGAGGACGACGACCCCCGCCCGCTCGGCATCACCAGGATCTTGCCGGCGATGTTGCCGCCGAGGTTCGGGTGCGAATGGTCGATGATGTCGCCCGTTTCGACGTCGATTCCGCCCCAGAAGCTGAGCGCCTGCGAAAGCACCAGCGCCGGGCCTTGTGCCGAGCCGGCAAGGTGGAATGTACCTGTTCTGTCCGGCCCCCTCATGGCGCGCCTCGCACGACGCGGCCGGCAGCAGCCGAGCGGACGCAGTCCTCCATGTCACCGAAGGCCACCGAGACACCGATATTGCCAGGTGCGTAATGCGCCCATTTGCCCGAATTGGTCATCACCACACCGTCGAGCCGCTCGATGATCGTGGTGACGTAAGTGCAGGTGTCGGCGACCGGAACGAGGCCGAATGCTCCCATGCCGGCCAGTGCGCCTTCGTCCTGCAGCCGCGCCAGGGTGGCACGCCCTGTGTTGACATAGATCGGAACGCCTCTGCCCGGCGCGACCTCGCGCAGCAACGGCAACAGGCGCATCCATTCCTCGTAGGAGAAATGCGGCGTGCCTAACGAGACGGCGGCAAGCAGCACACCGTCGGGGACGCTCGATAGCCTGGCCAGAGCATGGTCGATGTCGGCGCAGCTGATACGGATTTTTTGCTCCGGCACCAGGCCGTGCAACGCCTCATCGCGGGTCTTCGCCTCCGGTGTGATGCCGACGGCATGAAATAGCGCCACCGCGCCCGTCGTTGCCGCCGCCGCCCCCAGCGCCTTCAGTTGGTCCTCGTCGCGCGGCGGCGGCAGGCCCGATATCACCGGAATGCGGTCGCCACTCCTTTGCCCGACGATCAGCCCGACGCCGACAAACAGGGCGTCGGTAGGCTCGAGGCCGCCAGTCAGCTCGAACAGTACCTGGCCACGCCGGTTTTCGATCAGGTGCAACCCCCAGGCTGGCGCGCGCCCGGTGATTGCGCAGCACAAATCGATAAAATCGCCATAGCGGTTGGTCCGCGCACCGATCACCGAATTGGCAAAGACGATGGCGTTGGATTCACCCCAGGCAATCTGCTCGCCAAACCCTGGCCGAAACCGCGTCTGATAGGGCGCGCAGGTGAAAGTCGCCTGGCAGCCGAGTTCCAGATGCGCCTTCATCAGACGGCGCGCCGGCACTTCTTCCGCGGCTGTCATCTTCACCAGTCCAGGATGCATCAGATCGAACGAGCCGACATTCAGCGTCGTTGGCACTCGAACGCGGCCGCCGCCCTCGATCAGCCTTTCGACGAAATCGAGGCTGGCCTGGCCGTGATAGAGGCAGCCGTCGATATGGGCACCGGCAATGTCCAGCAATTTGCGCGCGTCGACCGCCTTCGCGAAGGCGACCAGGATCTTCATGGCGGCAGCCGCTGCCGAGCCTTGCTCGCCATGCAGCATCGACTGGTCGCCCGCATTCAATTCAAGGGGCATCGAGCATTCCGCTTCGGAGTTTGCCCGACCATGCTTTCCCCGATTGCCGACCGCCTGGCAAGACTGAAGGATTGGATCTGCTAGCTCGCGTCGATCAGCACCGTACTCTCGGACGACCAGCGCAGCACCACCTGTTGTCCTTCCGCCAGCTTTTCGATGCCGGTGTTCTGCACGATGACCTTGATTGTCTGGCCATCGCGATCGACAAAATATGTGCTGTTGTTGCCGGCGAAGATACGCTTGGAGACCCGCCCCGTGAGTATGTTGGCATGGGCTCGGTCCGGAACGCCGGCATTGGTGGCGATGCGGATTCGTTCGGGCCGCACGGCGCAGCTCGCCTTCATGCCGGCGACAAGCGTAACCCCCGCGCTTGCGGCAATCCCCGTTCCGTCAGGCAGCCGGATGCCCGTACCAGTGGCGTTGCCGCGAAGGATGTTCGCGTCGCCCAGGAAGGTGGCGGCAAACTCACTCTTCGGCCGATCGTAGATCTCCTCGGGCGGGCCTTCCTGCACCAGCTTGCCATCGCGCAGAATGCCGATGCGGTCGCTCATCGTCAGCGCTTCTTCCTGGTCGTGGGTGACGAAGATCGTGGTGATGCCGATCTCGCGCTGAATACGCTTCAATTCGATTTGCATGTCCACGCGCAGCGCCTTGTCGAGCGCGCCGAGCGGCTCGTCGAGGAGAAGCACGCGCGGCGTGGTGACGATCGCGCGAGCGAGCGCCACCCGTTGGCGCTGGCCGCCGGAGAGCTGGTGCGGCCGGCGACCACCGAGCGTGCCGAGTTGCACGAGGTCGAGTGCGCGCTGCACCTCGCTGGCAATCACCGCCTTGGGCTCGCCGCGCACCGACAGTCCGAAGGCGACATTGTCGGAGACGCTCATATTGGGAAAGAGCGCGTAGTTCTGGAACACCATGCCGATGCGCCGCTTCTCCACCGGCACCCGCTCAACACTTTCGCCGCCTATGGAGATGCGACCAGAGTCGGGAAAGTCGAAGCCTGCGATCTGGCGCAGCAGCGTGGTCTTGCCGCTGCCGGAGGGACCGAGCAGGGCGTAGAAGCCGCCGTCGGCGAAATCGATCGAGACATCGTCCAGCGCCTTGTGCGCGCCAAAACTGCGCGACACATTCGATACCTGCACGCCCGCCATTATTTCTCTCCGCCGAATTTGAAGAAGCGCGCCGTCAGCAGCATCAGCGCCATCGACACAACAATGATGATCGTCGAGACAGCATTGATCTCGGGCGTGAAACCCTTGCGGATCGCCGCGTAGATTTCGACCGGCAGCGTCGTTTGGCCGGGCGTCGACAGAAAGTAGGAGACGACGAACTGGTCGAAGGACACGGCGAAGGCGAACAGCCCGCCGGCAATGACGCCCGGCATGATCCAGGGCAGCGTGACGCGGTTCGTCACCTGCCATTGATTGGCGCCGAGCGAGCGCGCCGCCTCTTCGAGCTCTGGCGCAAATGTCTGCAGCCGGGCCGAGACGACGACGATGACATAGGGCAGCGCCAACGCCACGTGGCCGAGCAGGATGGCATGCAGCCCGCGGCCGATGCCAACGCCGAAAAAGAAAATCAGCATCGCCGTGCCAGTGATCAGCCACGGTATGGCGATCGGCGGAAACAGCAGCGCCTGCAGGAATTTCTTACCGCGGAAGTCGTAGCGATAGAGCCCTAGCGACGCCGCGGTGCCGAGCGCGGTGCAGATGATGGTAGTGATGACGGCGATCTCGACGCTGTTTCGCGTGGCCGCGATCAGCTGATTGTTCTGCCAGAGCGAGGCATACCATTCCGTCGTCCACTCGAACGGCAGTTGGTAAAAGGGCGAGACGTTGAATGACATCAGCGCCATGATGATGATGGGCAGGTACAGGAAGGCGAGCAGCATCAGAATGTAGACCCGGCCGAGCCATTCCAGGATTCGGGTCGTCGCCACTAAGCGGCCCTCCGCAGCACCGGCGAAGTAACCGCCAGGATGACCAGCACCACAGCCAGCAGGATGAAGGACAGTGCGGCACCCAGCGGCCAGTTGAACACGGCAACGAACTGGTCCTCGATGACAGTGCCGTAGAAGGTGCCGGTGCGGCCGCCGAGGATGCGCGGTTCCATGAACGAGCCAACGACCGGCACGAAGATGAGTACTGCGCCCGCCACTAGCCCCGGCATCGACAGCGGAATGATGACCCGCTTCAGCACCTGCAGCCGCGAGGCGCCGAGCGAGCGCCCAGCCTCGATCAGCGAGTCATCGATGGCCTGCAGGGTCAGATAGCAGGTCAGCACCATGTAAGGCACGTAGGAGTGCACCAGCCCGATGATGACGGCCGGATAGGAATACATGAGATCAATGTTGATCTTGAACGGCAGCACGGCGTTGAGCGCTGTGTCGAGAATGCCCCCTTCACGCAGCACCATCGCCCACGAGAAGATGCGCACCAGCCCGTTCGACCAGAACGGCAGGATGACGAGCAGGAAAATCGCCTCGCGGCTGCGGCCTTTCAGCACCTTGGCCAGCACGTAAGCGGCGGGATAACCGATGACGATGCACCACAGCGTCACCTCGAGGCCGAGGCGCAGCGAGGCCACCAGCAATGTCAGGTAAAGGCTTTGTGAAAAGAAGGCGGCATAGTTTTCGAGCGTGAATGCCCACGGCTTTCCCGATCGCGGCAGGTCGGTCATGAAGGAGAAGAAGACCATGGCCGAGAGCGGCAGGAAAATTGCAACCGTCAGCCAGAGATAGGCAGGCGCCAGTAGCGGCAAGGCCGATCTCAGCCCGCTGCGCGACGCGGCTGCGATCTGTACTGCCATGACATCTCCTCCCAGGATAGGAAGGATCAGCCGACGTTGATGGTCGGCTGATCGCGGCTTCTGCTGTTACTTCACGTCGACCTTGAGCTGCTGCCAGAGCGCCAGATAGGTCTCGCGCTGCGCGTCAGTAATCGGCGCCTGGAACTGGATGCGCTTGGCGACAGCCGGGTCGCCCATCACCTTGCGGTTGAAGGAACTCTCTGGCAGCGCTTCGACCGCCTTGGTGTTGGCCGACACCGGCGCGCCGACCTTGGTGACCCATTCGACATAGAACTTTGGGTCGATCATGTAGTTGATGAAGGCCTCGGCGCCGGCGACATTCTTGGAACCGACCGGAATGGAGAAGGCGTCGAGCCAGGCGACAGCACCCTCCTGGGGAATGACCAGCGAGACCGGCAGCTTGAAATGCGTCTTGGCGCGGTCGGCCGAGCCGCTCCAATAGGTGCCGATGTCGATCTGGTTGGAGGCAACCATCTGGTTCCAGTCGTTCTCCGAGCTCCAGAACGTCTTGATCTGCGGCATCAGCGAGGTCAGCTTCGCCTTGACCGCCTCCATGTCCTTGACGTCGTTGATGTTCTGGCCGGTAGCGATGGCGCCGAACTGCACGGCCTCGACGGCATCGTCACGGATGGTAACGCGGCCCTTGTGGGCGGGATCCCACATTTCGGCGATGCTGGTCGGCGGCTTGTCGAATGACTTGTCGTTGATGGCGAGCGCCGTCAGCCCCCAAACCCACGGCACCCCATAGACCTTGCCGTCATGGACAAGCATCGATGATCCGGCCTTGTCCTTGCTGATGTCGGCATAGTTCGGCAGCTTGGACGTGTCGATCGGCTGAATGAGCTTTTCCGCCATCGCCTGATCGTTGAAGGCGGCATTGATCATGACGACATCGTAAAGGCCGGGATTGGTCCTGAGCTTGGTCAGCATTTCCTGTTCGGAATTGAAGAAGTCGTTGACGACCTTGTTGCCGGTTGCCTTTTCGAAGGCGGCTATGGCCCAGGGCTCGTCGGCGCCATAGCCCTTCCAGTTGAGTACGTGCACCTCGTCGGCCCTGGCGGCCAGCGTAAGCGCCGAAGCGAAGACAGCGGTTGCCGTCAGAAAAGCAGTCAGTTTGGGCATGCGCATGTTCGTTCCTCTCATTGTTGCCCGGTTGGCGGGCTTGTTATCCCATTAGGCTGTCAGAAATGGGCCTCTTGTTTCCGGCCATGCACGGTCGTCGGTCGATCGTCATGGCTGAGGAATCGCTGGATCTCTTGGTCGTTCGGCGCCGTCGACCCGCCATGGCGGGTGACCGAGAGCGCCGCCGCCGCATTGGCGTAACGCGCCGCTTCGAACGGCGACACGCCGTGCGAGAGCGCGCTGACGAAGGCGCCGATATGAGTGTCGCCGGCGCCGTTGGTGTCTACCGCCGCGACCTTGAACCCGGGCACATCTTGGGCGGTGCCGTCGGCCAGCCGCACGAAGCAGCCTTTTGCGCCAGCGCGGACGACCACGCCTGCCGCGTTGGGGCAGTGGCTGGCCAGCAGCCGGGCAGCAATAGCCTCGACATCGCCGGTGCCGGCGATCTCAGCCGCTTCGGCGGCGTTGCAGCTCAGCCAGCTCGTGCGCGCCAGCACCCGGTCGAGAATGGTGCGCGGAATGTCTGAAATGATCGGCGTCGGATCGAAGACCAAAGGAATTTCCGCCGGCAGCACCTCGATCCAGTCGACAAGCGCCTCTCGGCTTCCCGGATAGCTAACCGTATAGCCGGAGGTGAACACCCAGTCGCCCGGTGCGACCGAAATGAGCGCCATTATGTCAAGGCTGAGCAAACTCTCTGCACCAGGCCACGAGACGAAGGTGCGCTCGGCATCGCTCGAGATCATGGCGACGCAATTGCCACTGTCCAGAACCGGCGATGCCGGCGTCAGTGTCTCGATCCCCTCCGTGGCTAAGGCCGCGCGCAGGAAGTCGCCATTGGGTCCGCTGCCGAGCTGGCCGCCGAACACCACCTTCATGCCGGTGCGGCTGGCCGCGACCATCATGTTGAAGCCGCCGCCGGCGACTTGTGCAAAGCTCGATGCGGTCTTCTCCGTGCCCGGTGCCGGCAAGGCATCGATGCGGTAGACATAGTCGACTACCGCGCTGCCGATGTGGACGAGACGCCCGCTCATGCTGCCGCATCCTTGCCGGACCTGCTCTTCGCCGTCCGCAGGGCGACCAAGTCGGCGGCGAGCGCGCGCACCCGCCCAATGTCTAGGCCTTTGATCCGGGCGATGTGTTTTTGTGGCAATCGGGAAAAGCCGGTGCAGGCACCGGCCATGCCGGCCGCGATGGCGCCGATCGTGTCGGTGTCGCCACCGAGATTGGCGCTGATGACTGCCGCTTGCCAGGGATCGCCGCCGGCGACTTCCAGCACCGCGAATGCAGCCGGAACGGACTCCTGACTGGCGACGCCGGTGCCGACCAAATCGGTGATCAGCCGGATCGCGTCGCTCGTCTCCTTGCCGCGTACGAGCTTCTGCGCCCACCCAATGCGCGCGGCGATGTCACCGCCGGTCACCCAATAGCCGAGCGTTGCCCCGTGCCTCGCCCCGGCGATGGCTCTGTCGGAAGCGGCGCGCCAGTCACCGCCAGCGATGCCGCGACTGATGGCGGCAGCGACCGCTGCGGCCGAAGCGATTGCGATTGACGTGTTGTGCGTCGCCCTGCAAGTTTCGGCCACTTTGCCGACCAGTGCGTCAAGCGGCTCTGGCGGCATCATGATGCCGACTGGCGCGATGCGCATGGCTGCACCATTTGTGTCGCCGCTGCGTCCCGCTTCCTCGGCTGGCATACCGTTATTGATGGCGTCGATGGCGCGTTTGGTTGATGGTCCCAGCAGATCGTAGCTGCCGCGCGCCTTGACATCGCGTTCCCAGTCGAGCAGCGCGTTGACCCACCGCGCATGGTCGAACCGGTTACCGGATTCGACCAGGATACGGCCAAGCAGAAGCGCCTGTTCTGTGTCGTCGGTGATCGTCCCGGCCGGGAGTCCCTTCGACACCGGATGGTCGGCGAAAGGAGCAATGAAGTCCTCGACATGACCGTAGAGTTCGGCAATCCGCGCCGGCGACAAAAGCTGCGTCGGCATTCCCAGCGCATCTCCCAGTGCCCCGCCCACAAGCGCTCCCATGGCCCGATCGGTTATGTTCCCGGTGTCGTCCGGCATCACTCAGAACCTCATATGCAGCGCAAAATGCGCCGGGTTGAGCAGGCTGGTCACATATTCGATCGGCCGGTCATCGGCGGCGCGGGTCAAGCGGCAACCGCGCAGGAACGGCGTGCCTTGCGGGCAGCCGAGGATTGCGGCGTCCTCTGGGTTGAGCATTTCGATGCCGACCCATTCCTCGCCATGGTCTGGAATGAGACCGGCGCCGCGGAGCGTCTGGTGGAGCGAGCCTTCGCGCAGACCGCGTAACGGCACGTCCTCCAGTTCGGGTGACAATGGCAGGCGGCTGCGCTCAATGGAGATAGCGTGGCCGTCGCTGGCATTGGTGCGCACCCGATCGACAGCGATGAAAAACGGGTTTTCTATACCAAGCAGTGCGGCAAGATCAGGGTCCTCGATCACCTCGAGCCGCAGCGTCCGCGTCTCGGCATTTGCGCCGGCGTTGGCGAGCGCCCGCGACCAACCGATTGAGTCATCGACGGGCTTGCCATCGAAGGTGACGAAAGAGCCGATGCCCACCTTGGTGGTGATCAGCCCGCGGCTGGACAGTTCCTCGAGGCCCTTGCGAACGGTGTTGCGGCTGACGGAGAAACGCTGGACGAGCTCGTTCTCGCTTTGCAACCGGTCGCCGAAGCCCAGAACACCGGAGCGGATTTCATGTTCGAGAACCGTGGCGATCTGTTCGGGCTTGCCCGTACCGGGAGACGATGGGACCACGCGGCGGACCATAGGCATACCTGTTCATTGCACCTGTATAGTCCTGTGCAATGTATCTGCAACGCCAGCTCTGTCAACCGACGGCGGAGGGGCCACACAGATAAACCAAGCTGCTTGATGATACCCAGCGGCCGTGAAGGCCAGCGAGGTGCGGCGGGCGAACGGGGTCGCTGGAGATTCACTGTTCGCTGCTGGAAGACCCCTCGGCTGCCCCGTCACCATCGGCAGAATGCGGCAGAATGCCGAAGTCGCGCGACTTGGTCCCATGCGCCGCCGTCAGGAAGCCATCGGCTGTGAGGCCTCGCCTCAAAAGTTCGCGTACCGCAGCCGACCGGCTCGGCATGCGCTTGTCGAAGCGCCAGTTCTCCAATGCCGCCAGTTCATCGACGGTCAGCATGATCTGCAATCGTTCCGGGCGTTCCAGTTCGGACATCTCGGCCTCCAGCCATACCAGGCTAAAATTAGCTGAGTTAGTATGTTCCTAATTCTTTGTAGAGTTAGGTATATTGGCAGAGTACGTCAAGACCTCCAGATGCATGATCCGTGCAGAAGTCCGATGAAGCGGATTAAGCATCAAATGGGCAATCAACAAAATACGCTAACTACTTGGCACAACACGATTTTTGATGATTTTCGCTTGCCAATCGCGGACCCTGGGCGCATGGTAGAACACGAGGGACAAACCGCTCCCGAAAGGAAGGTTTTCCATGCGCTACGGATTTTCGGTTCGCCTGCACGAAGACGTCAGTTCCCGAGTCCGAGCTACATTGCGGTCCGGGATTGCCATCAATCTGACTGCTGTCGCCGAAGCCGCGCGACTGCAGAACCTTGCCGAGAATGTTGCGCGCGAAGACATCGAATGGCTCGTCATGCAAGCAGCCCAGCTCCAAGGCGCAGCTATCGAGTTCGACGGCTTCGCGGAAACCGATCTGGCGGAGTTCGCGTGCCCCGAACCGATGCAAAGCAGTCCCGCGCTGGGTCGGGACGCCTTGGAGGGCGGGGTGACCGTTTCGCCGGATTTTGGCCGTCAAACGCATTGAGGCGCGTGCTCTTGTGAGCCCCCGTCATGCTGCCGCCACGTGCTCGGCAAAAAGCCCGCCATAATGGCGGGCTTTGGACTGATGGAGGTTTGGTGGACGAAGGCCTCTCGGCCGGTCGGACATTTCATTCCCATGTATTCGCCCTAGCGGCGCGCGATCAGCAGGCACAACTGGCGCAAATCGCTGTCATAAGTGCCTTCGCTGCTGAGCACGTCGACGCAGCGCCTCTTCATCCTGGCCAACTTGTCGCTCGACATGTCGGCGACGACCTGGGGTAAGTTGGGATTGCTGGGATTGTTGGGATTGTTGGGATTGGACGGGCTGCCCGGGTTGGACGGATTGCTCGAATTGGTACCACCGCCGATCCCGACACCGGCGCCGACATTGATGCCGCTGCCGATCCCGACCCCCGCGCCGGCCCTGACGCCGCTGCCGATACCTACCCCGGCGCCGGCGGCAATGCCACCGGAACCGCCGATCGTGGCGCCGGCACCGGCGTTGATGCCGCTTCTGCCCGCGACCGACGCGCCCGC
>NZ_AYVY01000023.1 GCF_000503055.1 Mesorhizobium sp. LSHC420B00
CTCAACTGCCTCTCCAAAGAATCCTTTCTCAGCCTAAACTCAACCCCAAAATCGCCATATGCGATTCCCCTGCCCGCGAGGGGGAGATCGGCAATTTGGCCGACGGCATCTCTCCTGCAACGAGAAGCTATGCCGCCTGCGGTTCAGGATCGAACGCCGGGCGGCTGGTGTTGATCAGCAGCGAGATGCAGGCGGCGGCTATTGCCGTCATGCCGGCGATCAGGAAGGCAAGCTCGTAATTGCCCTGCAACTCACGCATAGTGCCACCGAAAAAGGCCGCTGTCGCTGCGCCGACTTGATGGCCGGCGACGATCCAGCCGAAGACGATCGGCCCGCTGCGGTCGCCGAACGCCTCGTTGGAAAGCCGCAGCGTCGGCGGCACTGTGGCGATCCAGTCCAGTCCGTAAAATACGGCGAAGATGATCAGGCTGGTCGCCGAGAAGCCGGAATAGGGCAGATAGATCAGCGACAGGCCGCGAATGCCGTAATAGATGCCGAGCAGCTTGCGCGGGTCGAAACGGTCGGTGAGCCAGCCCGACAGCGTCGTGCCAATAAGATCGAAGATACCCATCATCGAGAGCAGGCCCGCGGCCTGCACTTCGCCGATGCCCATATCGCCGCAAAAGGCGATCAGGTGCGTGCCGACCAACCCGTTGGTGGTGAAGCCGCAAACGAAGAAGGTGGCGAACAGGTACCAGAACACACGCGTACCGGCGGCGCGGCGCAACGTGCTCAGCGTATGCGCGAGGAAATTGCCTTGCGCGGCCGGCGGCGCGGGCGGCACATCGTCGAGCTCGGCGCCATAGCGGACCATGCCGATCGCGGCCGGACGCTCCGGTACCAGCATATAAACCAGCGGCACCAAGGCGGCGGTGGCCACGGCAATGGCAATGGCGACCGGCTTCCAGCCGCCGGACTGGGCGAGCGAGGCGAGCAGCGGCAGGAAGACCAGCAGCCCGGTGGCGCTGGACGCCGACATCAGTCCCATCACAAGGCCGCGATTGGTCTTGAACCAGCGGTTGACGATGGTCGCGCCGAGCACGGTGGCGACAGCGCCCGAACTGATGCCGGAAAACACGCCCCAGGTGAGGAGCAGATGCCACGGCTTGGTCATTAGCAGGCTGAGCGCGGTCGATCCCGACATCAAAAGCAGCGCGGCAAGCAAGGTGCGGCGCAGCCCGATCCGCTCCATCAGCGCCGCGGCAAACGGCCCGGTCAGGCCATAGAGGAAGATGCCGGTGGCCGCCGCCAGCGAGACGACGTCGCGCCGCCAGCCGAAACTATTCTCCAGCGGCAGCATCATGACTGCCGGCGCCGAACGCAGGCCCGCGGCGATCAGCAGGCAGAGGAAGATGACGGCGACCACGACGAAAGCGTAGCGCTGGCCAAACGGGCGGGATTGAGCTATCATGTTACTGACCGGTACGTTTCAGATGCGCGGAACATACGTACCGACCGGTAACATTGTCAACCAGGCATCGGCAAACCAGACATGAAAAGCATTGAACCAACGATCAAGGAGAATGGCGCACCGCTGCCTCGCGCCGCCGAACGGATCCTCCAGGTGGCGCGCGACCTGTTCTACCGGCAAGGCATCAGGGCGATCGGTGTCGACGAGATCGTACGGCGTGCCGGCGTCACCAAGCCAAGCCTCTACCGCAGCTTTCCGTCCAAGGATGAGTTGGCTGCATCCTATCTTCGGCACTATGACCTCGAATTCTGGGAGCGCTTCGACGAGGCGGTGAATGCCCATCCCGGCGATCCGCGCGCGCAGATCGTCGCCTTCCTGACGCGTGTCGGCAAGCGCACGCAAAGGCCCGACTATCGCGGCTGTGGCATGACCAATGCCGCGGTCGAATATCCCGAACACGGCCATCCGGCCCGCGTCGTGAGCGAGGCCAACAAGCAGGAATTGCGCCGGCGCTTGCGCACCATGGCGGCGGCGATGGGTGCCGGCGACGCCGACACGCTGGGTGACGGGCTGCTGCTCCTGATCGAGGGCGCCTATATCAGCGGTCAGTTGTTCGGTGCCGGCGGACCGGCGCAGTCGGTGGCCCGCAACGCCGACCTTCTGATCGAAGCAAGCTTGAGGAAATAGCGTTCCGTTTACCAGGTAACTGTGAGCAGCCTGACTTCGTCTAGGCTGCTGCTGAATTTGACGGTACGCTGCGGCAGCCCGAACGGAGTTGTCCGCCATGCGCGCTCTTTTGATCCCGCTTGCCCTCGCCGGTTTCTGCCAGGCGGCCCGGGCTGGCGACATATCCAGCGTCTATACCGATCTCGTCTGGGAGAAGGACTGCGTGACTTATGCCCAGGCGGAGGAAGGCGACGGCGACTGGGCCGACCTGGCCTGTTCGGGCTATGGCGGCTACCCGGTGATGGTTTCCTACGACGATGCGCGGGAATCGCTGTTCTACGGGTTTCCACCTGGCGACATGACCACGGTCTGGGAAAGCTTTTCCGGCCTCAACTCGGCTGGACCCAAAGTCGAGTGGCGTATCGAAACCAAGGGCGATATGGCCGTTCCTTTCGCAGTCATCCATCGTCGCTCGATCAGCGATAGCGAGGGCGAGAACAAGTCGACGGAAGTGCTGATCGTCGCCAAGGTTGCCCAGCCTGGCGCCTACGAAGGCTGCACGATCGCTCTTGTGCTCGCCACTGGCAATCCCGCCGCCAACGATCAGGCGCGCAAGCTTGCCGACGAGAAGGCACGCACCTTCGCCTGCGGCAAGGACAAGCGTGTGGTGATCGGCAACACGCCCGATTTCGGCCGCGTCGACAACTGACGATTTGCGCCCGTTAATTACTTGCGCTTGGCCCGCTCGATTGCCTCGACGATCATCTTCTTGGCATAGGCGGCATCGTACCAGCCCTCGATCTTGACCCATTTGCCGGGTTCGAGATCCTTGTAGTGCTCGAAAAAGTGCTGCACCTGCTGGCGGGTGATATCAGGCAGCTGCGTGTATTCGTGAACGTCCTCATAGCGCAAGGTCAGCTTGGGCGAAGGTACTGCGATGACCTTCTCGTCCTGGCCGGCATTGTCCTCCATCACCAGCACGCCGATCGGCCGCACATTGATGACGCAGCCCGGCACCAGCGCGCGTGTGTTGCAGACCAGCACGTCGATCGGGTCGCCGTCGCCCGACAGCGTGTGCGGTACGAAACCGTAATTGCCGGGATAGCGCATCGACGTGTGCAGGAAGCGGTCGACGAACAGCGTGCCGGCCTCCTTGTCCATCTCGTACTTGATCGGCTCACCGCCGATCGGCACCTCGATAATGACGTTGACGTCCTCGGGCGGGTTCTTTCCGCTGGCAATCGCTTCGATACGCATCGCTTTATCCCTCTCTCGATTGAAGATCGATAGCGGGCGACGGCGAATGGTGCAATGCGGCGAATGGTACTGGGGGATCGTCCGAACCGAAACCGGTCGGATCATGCGCTGGCCGTCATTCCCAGACGAAAGCGACCTTCTTCAGCGCCTTCTGCTCGAATATCTCGACCCCCTCGGCCACATCGCGACCGCCGGCGCCGGCATAGAAGGCAAGTGCGTTCTGATTGTCTTCCAGCGCCCACACCACCATGCCCTTCAAGCCATGGTCGGCCAGCCGTGCCCGTGCCGCCGAGAACAGCCGGCTGCCGAGCCCGATGCCTTGATATTCCGGCCGCAGGTAAAGCTCGTAGATCTCGCCCTGCTGCCTGAGTTCGCGGGCACGGTTCTTGCCGATCGTCGCGTAGCCGGCAATTTTGCCGCCGATTTCGACGACCAGGACGGTGGCGGCGCGGCGAATGGCATTCGCCCACCAGTCGGCACCGCGGCGGTTGATCATCGATGTCAGAGTGCGGTGTGGGATGATGCCCGAATAGGCGCCGCGCCAGGCCTCGAGATGCACGTCGGCAATGGCGGCTGCATCGCGCGGCTCGGCTTTCCTGATGTCGATGCTCAGCGTATTCATGATTGGTTAACCATAAACCCGCGGCGCCCGATTGCAAGAGTCCGGTCAGCCACTGCGATGCTTTCGCACAGCCGAACGGTGCGTCCTTGAGACGCTGCAAAACCGCCTTTAGCGAGATCAAATCTCGACCAGATGGTCGTCCAGTTCGTTGCTGTCGCCGGTCGACACCGGAGAATGCTCGGCCAGTACCGCACCGACCGCTTCGACCGCCCTGACGAAGCCGTCGGCAAGCCGATCGTCGCCGGCATGCGCCGTAAGGTCGCGGACGACACCGTCCCAGACATGCTGGCCGACACGAGAATCGATGCCGCTGTCGGCGACCACTTCAGCATAGCGCTCGGCGATCGAGACGAACACCAGCACGCCGGTGCGCGCCGCGGTGCGGTGGACGTTGCGGGCGAGGAACTGCTTCATCGCATTGGCGTGGGCGGCCTGGTAGCGCAGCCGCCTCGGCACCAAATGGATGCGCAATGCGGGCAATGCCCACAACAGGATGAGCACACTGGCAAGCGCCAGAAGCTCGGCTATGACGAAATGCGGCAAGCGGATCGACAGCCACCAGGCTTCCAGCCCGTAACCGACGGCGAGGCTGACGACGAGCATGCCGAGCATCGCCATGAAGGCGGCCGGGAAGAAATAGCCGTCGCTTGCATGCGCCACGACGCAGTAGATCTCGCCGTCGGTCTTTGATTCGGCAGCGCGGATCGCATCGGCGATGCGCTCATGATCCTCGGGGCTGATCGGTCGTGTTGCCATGATTGATGTCTCACCAGCTTCCTGAAGAACCGCCGCCGCCGGACGAACCGCCGCCGCCGGAAAACCCGCCGCCGGAACTTCCTGACGACCAACCACTGCCTGAACCTCCCGNCACGCCGTTGTTCTCCTTCGCCTGGCCGAGTTTCCAGGCGCGAAACAACCGGTTGGCGTAAGGCTCGATCTCCTCGCCGTCGAGGCTGGGAATGGTCGCGACGACGATCTGGTCGGACCCCTTGGTCTCGAAATCGGCAAGCTTCTGCGTCAGCGCCACCTCGGTCGCGGCATCGATGATGCCGGCATTGTCGACGACCCGTCCGGTCAGCGCCGGCAATTCGGCGGCGAAGGCCGCGAAGCCGAACAGCAGCACCGCTATGGCCAACAGCGCGGTGCCGGTCATTTTGATGAAACGGCCGGATTCCACCGGGCTGACGGCGTGTCTTGTCATCTCGTCACCAGCTTCCCGAGGAGCCGCCGCCGCCGGACGAACCGCCGCCGCCGGAAAACCCGCCGCCGGAACTTCCTGACGACCAACCACTGCCTGAACTTCCCGACGACCAGCCACTGCCGGACGAGGTCCCCGACGTCCAGGCACCGCCACCGGAGGGTGACGAACCTGGCCCGCGGCCGTAGCGGAACGTCATGCCCAGCCACTTGTACACGCCCGGCGACAGTTTCGTGCCGAAGATCGGCGGCAGGAACGCCATTGCCAAGCCGCCGAAGAACATCGTCGCCCACAGGATGATGAACAGCATGAAGATGGGATCGACAGGATTGTCATTCGCCGGATTGCGCTTGCCGCGCGCCTCCAGCTCTTCGGGATTGCCTTCCAGCACCATGATCATGTCGTCGACGGCCTTGCTGATGCCGCCTGAGAAATTGCCGGCACGGAAGGCCGGCACCATNAGCACCATGATCATGTCGTCGACGGCCTTGCTGATGCCGCCTGAGAAATTGCCGGCACGGAAGGCCGGCACCATGTCGTTTTCGATGATCAACTTGGTGTGCAGGTCGGTCAGCGTGCCTTCAAGCCCATAGCCGACCTCGATGCGCATCTTGCGGTCGTTCGGCGCCACCAGAAGCAGGACGCCGTTGTTCTCCTTCGCCTGGCCGAGTTTCCAGGCGCGAAACAACCGGTTGGCGTAAGGCTCGATCTCCTCGNGCCGGACGAACCGCCGCCGCCGGAAAACCCGCCGCCGGAACTTCCTGACGACCAACCACTGCCTGAACCTCCCGACCAGCCGCCGGACGACCGCCGGCTCGGCTCGAAGGTCATGCCCAGCCAGCGATAGCGGCCGGGACCGATCTTCTGGCCGAAGATCGGCGGCAGGATGGAGGCTGCGAGGCCGCCGAAAAAGATGATTGCCCAGATGGCTATGAAGATGGTGAAGAACAGATCGTCGCTGTTGAACGGCGGCTGCTGGTTGCGTTCGCCGCGCGCTTGCAGCTCTTCGGGATTGCCTTCCAGCACCATGATCATGTCGTCGAGGGCCTTGCTGATGCCGCCGGAGAAATCGCCGGCACGGAAGGCCGGCACCATGTCATTTTCGATGATCAACTTGGTGTGCAGGTCAGTCAGCGTGCCTTCAAGCCCATAGCCGACCTCAATGCGCATCTTGCGGTCGTTCGGCGCCACCAGCAAAAGCACGCCGTTGTTCTCCTTCGCCTGGCCGAGTTTCCAGGCGCGAAACAACCGGTTGGCGTAAGGCTCGATCTCCTCNACGCCGTTGTTCTCCTTCGCCTGGCCGAGTTTCCAGGCGCGAAACAACCGGTTGGCGTAAGGCTCGATCTCCTCGCCGTCGAGGCTGGGAATGGTCGCAACGACGATCTGGTCCGAACCCTTGGTCTCGAAATCGGCAAGCTTCTGCGTCAGCGCCGCCTTGGTCGCGGCATCGATGATGCCGGCATTGTCGACGACCCGTCCGGTCAGCGCCGGCAATTCGGCCGCGAGAACGGTGAGAGGGAGGAGGAGAAAGCTTAGAACGAAGCCAAAAAAAATCCGGCCGGCATTTCTTCCCACCCCCCTCTGTGGGGAGATGGCCGGCAGGACAGAGGGGGGTGGGACGGAGTACAAGGCCAACGGGAACAGACCCGCTAAGCGCCGTTCACCCGCCCTGCTGCGTGCCGAAATCGACCTTCGGCGGCTGCATCTTGTCCTCCTCGATGGTGAAATTCGCAAACGGCTGGTTGCCGCGGAACCACAAGGTCGCCCAGATCACCGACGGGAAGGTCCTCAGCGTCAGATTGTACTCTCTCACCGCCTGGATATAGTCGCGGCGGGCGACCGTGATGCGGTTCTCGGTGCCTTCGAGTTGTGCTTGCAGCGCCAGAAAGTTCTGGTTGGCCTTGAGATCGGGATAGTTCTCCACCACCGCCAGCAGGCGCGACAGCGCGCTGGTCAGGCCGGCCTGGCTGTCCTGGAATTTCTTGAAGGCTTCCGGATTGTTCAGCGTTTCCGGCGTCACGGTCACCTGCGTCGCCTTGGCGCGCGCTTCGACCACGGCATCGAGCGTGTCCTTCTCGTGCGCGGCATAGCCCTTGACCGTGTTGACCAGATTGGGGATGAGATCGGCGCGGCGCTGGTATTGATTCAACACCTCGCTCCATGCGGCCTTTGCGTTTTCCTCAGCCGTCGGGATGGTGTTGTAGCCGCAGCCGGCAAGCAGCGGCAGCATGACGGCCATCACCAGGAACGCAGCTAAATTACGGAAGATTGGCGGTAAAGCAAGGCGCTGGACAAGCATGATAAGGTCCCCTCGATAGCATTGGCACGCGAAGCATTAGCACAATCCTTGCGCAAGAAAATGACTTCGGCCGAGAAGCGTTACTGGTTTCTACCATTCGCCGTCAGGCCCTGTGACAGACGAGGCGAACGGGTTAAGCTCGGCATGAAACGGGATATCACCATGGCGAAACGCCACGACAGCGACGCGGAATCGCGCCGCATCATCGAACGGGTGGCGCGCGAGACCGACCCGGGCGGCACCTCGTTCCTCGCACGAACCGCCAGAGGCGCGCGCGACCACGTCACAGCGGCCGATGCCGACCGATCGGACCCGATCGAATATTGGGGCACCCGTATTGGTCGGGCGGCAGGCTTGCTTATTGCCATCGGCCTGTTGATCTGGCTCGTGCTTTTCATCACCAGGGGCGGTTAGGACAAAGATCAATGAGCGCCGAAAAAGCCGACGCGCCGCGCGCGGTCATCGTCGTCTCCAGCCATGTCGCACGTGGCTCGGTCGGCAACCGTGCCGCCGTGTTTGCGCTGGAGACGCTGGGGTTTCCGGTTTGGGCGGTGCCGACCGTCATTCTGCCCTGGCATCCGGGGCACGGCCGGGCCACCCGCATCGTGCCGCCGCTGGACCAGTTCAAGGCGCTGATGACCGACCTCGAGCGCGCGCCGTGGCTGGGCGAGGTCGGCGCCGTGCTGTCCGGCTATCTCGGCGAGGCTGGCCAGGCCGAAGCCGTCGCTTCGCTGGTCGGCGCCGTCAAGGCGAAGACGCCGGACGCCCTCTATATCTGCGACCCGGTGATGGGCGATTCGGGCGGCCTCTACGTACCTGAGCCGACCGCAATCGCCATGCGCGACCGGCTGATGCCGATCGCCGATATCGCCACGCCCAACCGCTACGAGCTGGAATGGATGGCCGGAGCGCCGCTGCCCGACCTGAAATCGGCAATGGCTGCTGCCCTGCAAGCCGGCCCACCGGCCATGCTGGTCACTTCGGCACCGGCGATGATGGCCGGCGGCATCGGCAATTTGCTGCTCAACGGCAGAGAGGCGCTGCTTGCCGAACACCGGCTAATCGACAAGCCTCCGAATGGGCTCGGCGACCTGACGGCGGCCGTCTACCTGGCGCGCATCCTGTCCGGCCAAACGGCCGCCAAGGCGCTGCAATCGACCACGGCAGCGGTCTACGAGATCCTGGCGCGCACCGCCAAGCGCGGCGGCGACGAATTGCAGCTCGAGACCGATGCCCAGAGCCTGTCGCACCCGATGGCGATGGTGCAGCTTCGCCATCTCCTGCATCCGGGACGGGATCGCCGGGCGTGACGCAGGCCGAAGACGCCGTGCCCCAGGATGATGCGCCCAAGGGTGCTGTGCCCGACCATGTTGTGCCTGGGGATGTTGCGCCTAGGGATGTTGTGCTTGTCGGCGTCGACGGTTGCAAGACCGGCTGGATAGCCGTCCGCCGCGATTCCGGTGCCGCACCGTCGACAGCCGTTTTCCCAAGCTTCGCGGCGTTGCTCGACCAGCTACCCGTCAATGCAATCGTAGCGGTCGATATGCCGATCGGCCTGCCCGATTTCTCGCAAAGAGGCGGTCGCGGTCCGGAGGCGCTGGTGCGGCCATTTCTTGGCGCCCGGCAATCCAGTGTCTTTGCCATCCCCTCCCGCGCCGCGCTCTATGCGGAGATCGAAGCCTTCACCACGGTCGAAGCCTGGTACGCGGCACATCGCAGGGCAAGTGACGTGGCCAAGACGACCTCAGATCCGCCGCGCGGTGTCTCGATCCAGGCCTTCGGCGTCTTTGCCAAGATCCGTGAGATCGATTCGCTGCTGATCGCGCGGCCCGAACTGCGCAGCCGCGTCTTCGAATCGCATCCGGAAGTTGCCTTCTGCAGACTGAACGGCGACCGGGCGATGCGTCTGCCGAAGAAGATCAAGGGCAACATCAATCCGGCCGGCATGGCCGAACGCAAGGCGCTGCTTGCCCGGCATGGTTATGGCCAGCATTTTCTCGACCAGAGGCCGCCGCGCGGCGCGGCCACCGACGATTTCCTCGATGCCGCGGCGATGATGCTGATTGCCGGCCGCATCGCCAGAGGCGAGGCAATGCCGTTTCCGGATCCGCCGCTCGCCGATCGTTTCGGCATTCCCGTCGCCATCTGGGCTTGAGGACCAGGGCTAACGTTTTAGGTGGCATGCGTCAGGAGCGTGATCTGAGCGCCTCGTTGAGCGCCCACATATCCTTCTCCTCGGGCGCGGTCTCCAATCCGAGCACGGGAATTTGCTTGCGCAAATGGTCGTGGTGGGTGCGCACGCCATATTCGAGATCGGAGAGGTAAAAACCTCCGAAGGCTTCTGACAGCATGGATTCGTTCGACCATATCGAAAGCTGTACATCTTCGGCCAGCGTGTCGCGGTCGATGCGGTAGGATAGGTAGCGGGCAGCCGCCTGCTCCCTGCTCTCGTCGCGATAGCGGTAGATGGCGCCGCGCAGCAGCGTCTCACCCGTCGACAGCGGGACCTCCTGATAGAACTGCACCGACTCCGGCATGATCGACAGCGCGTTGTTCGGGAAGATGCCGTAATAGATCCAGGCCTTGCGCAGGTGCTCCGGCAGTTGCTTCGCCTCGGGTGCGAGCTTGATGTATTGCGCGACGCTCCAGCGCCGTCCGGCATGCGGGTTGTAAGTGGCGAACGAGCGCGACACGCCGTTGACGAACGGCTCGTCGAAGTAGGTCGCGCCATAAAGATCCTGCAGCGCCGGATGCGCCATGGCGACGTGGTAGCCTTCATTGTCGACGTCGCGCACCGACTTCCAGTTGACCGGCGTCTTTTGGGTCCAGATGCCCCAGGACGGCACCATCTCGGCGACGCCGTAATGGGCAATCTCGGCTTCGATCGGCTTCAACAGCTCGGCAACGGATGGCTGCGGGCCACCCTTGCGGAAGCGGATGAAGATGAAGCCCATCCAGATTTCGAGCTCGAGCGGCATCAGGCCGAATTCGGTCTTGTCGAGGTCGGGGAAGGACCGCGGGCGGGCAGCGCCGCGCAACGTGCCGTCGAGATTGTAGACCCAGCCATGAAAGGGGCAGACCAGCGCATTCTTGCAAGTGCCTTGGCTATCGGCAACGACGCGACTGCCGCGGTGGCGGCACATATTGTTGAAGGCGCGCACCACGCCATCCTTGCCGCGCACGATCAGCGCCCGCTCGCCGACCACATCCATCGTCAGATAGTCGCCGGCGTTCGGCAGGTCGCAGACATGGCCGGCGATCTGCCAGTGATTGCGGAAGACGTGCTCTTTCTCGAGTTCGAGCAAGGCGTCGGAATGATAGCTCCAGCCCGGCAGGCCCCGCCGATCCCAATCGTTGGGGATTGCCACGTCACGCAGATGCGGGTTCATAAAAGGCTCTTATTTATTGAATGGCCGTTCAATACAAGCATATTTTCTGTTGAAATGCAATAGCTTGCGAGAATAGGGCGAATTCCCGGCGCGAAACCGATCGGTAATTGAGAGCCGAGCTCGAACGATCGAAGCCGGGAAAATCCCGGGAATTCCGGGCGTTAATCCCCTTACGCTTGTTGAGCGCCCAGCCCTCCGTGGACCGGAAAAGTCGACGTGGATCCGGTGCCGTGGATAGCGGAAAACGAGCGCTGAATGTCACCGGTGCGGCCAGCTACGCATCATCGGTTTGCCCCCGGAATGGCCGCGGGCCTGGTTTCATGCCGGTTACACAATCGTTAATCCATCATCGTTGGCCCGTTACAAGGTGCGGTTAAGTTCGTTTCAACAGGGAAAAGAAGAACACCGAAGGAAACGACGATGCATACGAAAACCCAGATCACCGACAACGACCATCGCCTGCAGGGTCCGCAGCGCAACGACCGGCGCCCGAAGCTGGCGCTGCGCCAGCGCGCCAGCGATCACCCGATGGCGATGTTCCTGCTGCTTGCCGCTGCCGCGTTTGCCGGCATGGCGTTCACGCCGACCGTCGGTCCGGCCTTCGCCTCGCTGAACCCGCCGGTCAACCTCATCGACGGCGCGACGACCACGACCAAGACGGCGCGCCTGCCGATCCCGGACATCGATTTTGCCTGCAAGGGTCAGGCCTGGGGCGCCGAGAGCCTGGACTGCCTGCGCGCTATCGCTGCCCAGTCGGGCAAGGCACGGCCCGTCCGCATGATCGCCAACGCCGCCCCGCTGGCCGATACGCCGAACGTTTTTTGATCTTTTCGCGAGCGCCCTCCAGCACTCCAGTCAGGCTCCCGCCGCAATGTCGGCTGGGAGCCTTTTTTCTTTCCTTTTTGTCTCTCTGGGAGTCTAGCCGCCCAAAGCGACCTGCTCGGCAATGGCCGAGAGCACGCCGCGCACATCCAGCGTGCTGAACGGCTTTTCGAGGATTGGCGGCCGCTGCGGCGCCGGCAGCGCCTCGATTTCGCCTTTTGCGCCGATCAGATCGCCGGTGACAAGCACGAAACGCCGCGCCAGATCCGGCATTTCGGCAAGCAGCTCGCGATAGGCGGCTATGCCGCTGGTGCCGGGCATGCGCAAATCGGAAAACACGATGTCCGGCGGCATGTGGCCGCTCAGGGTCGCGGCGGCCGAGACCCAGGCCGGCACGATCCGCGACTTGATGCCCATCAACTCCAGAATGTCGGACAGCGACGCCGCGACATCCGGCTCATCGTCTATGATCAGCGCGTGACGCAAGCCGCTCGACCGCGACGGACTGTCGCCGGCGGCGACCGCGCCGGCAGCGATCGCCGGCAACTGCACGACAAAACGCACGCCTCTCGGCGAAACCTCCTCGAACCAGATATTGCCATTGTGCCGCTCGATGATCGATTTGGAAATCGACAGGCCGATACCGGTACCGACGCCGACTGGCTTGGTGGTGAAATAGGATTCGAATATGCGTGAGCGTATCGCTTCCGGCACGCCTGGCCCGTTGTCCTCGACCGAGAATCCGGGATTGCCGCGGTCGCTGCGAAACGTCCGGACCTTGATCCGCCGGTCGCCGGCAATGCCGGCCAAGGCATGCTGGCTGTTGATGAGGAAGTTGGCGGCTACCTGCGTCACGTGGTCGGCATCGGCCATGGCCAGCAGCGGGCCGCCGGCGAAATCGGTGTCGATGATGATGCCGCTTGATCGCGCGCCATAGGCGGTCACTTCGAGTGCCGCGCGGATCACCTGGTTGAGGTCGGTCTCGGCCTGCGCCGTCGGGTGCAGGCGGACCATCGACAGGAAGCTTTTGACGATACGGCCGCAGCGCTCGGCAGCGGCGCGCACCTTTTCGGCGCGTACTTTGGTCTGCGGATCGGCGGCGAATTCATGCAGCAGCGTCGACTGGGCGACGACCACGGCCAGCGGGTTGTTGAGCTCGTGCGAAACGCCCGCAAGCAGCGAGCCCATCGCCGCCATCTTCTCGTTCTGGTGCAGTTTTTCGCGCTGAC
The DNA here is from genome assembly GCF_000503055.1 of Mesorhizobium sp. LSHC420B00. Taxonomy (GTDB): domain Bacteria; phylum Pseudomonadota; class Alphaproteobacteria; order Rhizobiales; family Rhizobiaceae; genus Mesorhizobium. Next base: position 12,894 of record NZ_AYVY01000023.1, read on the forward strand.
GGTTGATTTCCTCCTCAGCGCGCAATCTGTCGCGCAGGTCGCGGATGGAGCCGAAGATCAGATGGCGATCGGCGACCCGCATCTCGGTCGCCGTCAGCTCGATCGGAAAAACCTCGCCGGCGGCATTCTGGGTGACCGTTTCGAGCCGCTGGCCGACCATCGGCGCGCCGCGGCCCGACATGTATTCGGCGCCCGACGCATAGCCTTTGCGGTAATATTCCGGCACGACCGTGTCGAGCAGGTCCTTGCCGAGGATATCGCTGCGTCGATAGCCGAACATCTTCTCGGCGGCCGGATTGAATTCGATGATCGAGCCGGTCTCGTCGATGACGATGATGGCGTCGAGCGAGGCCTGCAGCATGGTGCGGCGAATGACGTCACTGGCATGCGCGTCGGAGGGCGACCGTTCGATGGCGTCGCCAATGGCGAGTGCCACCATGTGCAGCGCCGCCTCTTCCTGGTCGGTCCATTCGCGTTCGTTGACGCAGTCGTTGACCGCCAGTGTGCCCCACAAATTGCCGTGCGAAAAGACCGACACCGACAGGAACGACTTGATGTTCTGCTTTTCGAAATCGGTCCGCAGAAAGCCTTCGAGATCGCGTGTGTGCCCGGCGAATATCTTGCCTTGGCGCTCGTCCTCCGCCAGCTGTTCCAGCAATGGGTCCGAATCGACGACCGACTGCATGATGACGGTCGGTGACGCCAGCTCGCCGCCAAACCGGGGGGCGATCCAATAAGCGGCGACCGACTGGGCGAAGCCCTGGCCGGGCAGTTCGCGCAGGCGAAACAGGATGCCGCGGTGACAATCCATGGCTTCGCAAAGCGTTTGGAGGATACCCTCCATCTCGCGCTGCCAGTCGCCGGCTTCGCGCAGCCGGCGAACCACATGCACGGCCGCCATCGCCGCGCCCTGCCTGGCGCCCTGCGAGTCCGCGCGTGCTGTTTCAGCCGTCATGGTCATTTCCTGGCCGTGGCTTGCTCAAGCCGCCAGGCCTCAGTTATTTTCGCCGGCTGGCAGCGAGAAGATATAGCCTTCGCCGCGCACCGTGCGCAGGAATTTCGGATTGGCCGGATCCGCCTCGATCTTCTTTCTCAGCCGCATGATGCGGATGTCGACGGCGCGGGACGATTCCGCGTCCTCGACGAAACCGATCGCCTCGGAGATCGCCGCCCGCGTCAACAGCCGGTTGGCGCGGGTAAGGAACACCTCCAGCACGTCGAACTCGCTCTTGGCCATGTCGATGACCGCACCGTTGGCGCCGGTGACGAGCCTGCCGTCGAGGTCGGCGTGAAAGGCGCCGAAGCTCACGGACCGGCGGCCACCGGATGTTTCAGCCTTGGCTTTTTGTGGTTCGGTCGGCTCCGGAACGCGGCGCAGCACGCTGCGCACCCTGGCCAGCACTTCGCGCAACTCGTAAGGCTTGACGATGTAGTCGTCAGCGCCGAGCTCCAGTCCGACGATGCGGTCGAGCGCGGTACCGGCGGCCGTCGCATAGATGATGCCGATCGGCATTTTCGACCGCATCCAGCGGCCGAGCGACAGGCCGTCCTCGCCCGGCATGGCGATGTCGAGAATGGCCAGATGGAAGGACTGGGCTTCCAACAGGTCGCGCGCCGCCGCCGCACTTTCGGCCGTGGCCACATCATAGCCGCTGGCGCCGAGATACTCGGCGACCGCGTCCCTCAGGTCGGGCTCGTCCTCGACAATGACAATTCGTGCCCGCACGATGCGTTCGCTCCCGCTTTCAGCGGAAAGTAGATTGGGTATAAACATGATGTCCAGCACTCTTCTTGGGTTGCCGTATGCGGGGTAGAAAAACATGGCTGCACGATCCGTCATCGCGCTTGTTTCCGTCGCTGAAGTAATTGCGACCGATCTCGCCGATCATCTCAAGCGACGCGGTCATGACGTCCGCGCCGCGCGACAGCCGTGGGAAGCCGAATCGCTGCTTTCGGAAAAGGGCATCGATGTCGTGGTTGTCGGCGACAGCGTCAGCCAGGCGGAGGGGCGCGACCTGCTCAGGCGACATGGCGGCGAAGGTGGACCGGATTTCATCCTGATCTGCCGCCCGGCCGATCTGGTCGACAAAGTGCTGGCGCTCGAGCTCGGCGCCGCCGACGTCGTCGAAAGCCCGCTCAATGTCAGGGAGCTTGCCGCCCGCGTTGGCGGCCTGCTGGCTCGGCGCGGCAGGAGCGCCGGGGAATTGATCGTGCTGGAGAACGCGACCGTCGATCTCCGGTCGGCCATCGTCATGCACCGCTCGGGCACGGAAGAACAGCTGTCCCCCGGGCAGGTGGCGCTGCTCAGGCTGTTCCTGGCCAGCCCGCGCAAGGTGCTGACGCGCGACGACATCATCGCCGCCGCGCCCGCCGAAAATGCCGAAGCCTTCGACCGGTCGATCGATTCGCGCATCGTGCGGCTGCGCCGCAAGCTCGACACCGAAACCATCACCACCATACGGGGTGCGGGTTACCGGTTCGATCCGCCAACGCAATTCGCCGACTGAATGCAGGACAGCCACCCCTTTTTTGAGTATCGGATTTTCCTAAAACCGGTTCCCGCTTTTGGGTCCGATGCTCTTTCCTCAGCGCACCACGAGAAGCGACGGGCCTGACGGCATGTCACTGTTCGTGCTGACCTCGCCGGCATGCGCACGTTCCTTCAGCAGCACGGTTGCGAGGCCGGCAATGCCGAGCAGGCCCTGCACGTAGAGCAGGGCAGAAAGCACGGAAGCGGCGAATTTCGTTTTCATCCTGTTCTTTCCTCAAAATTGGGATTTACGGGCGCTTCAGGGGAACCCCCGAAGCGCCCGCGCCGCCAGCGGAGCCCCCCGTTGCGGCGCGGGCCTTCGGTCCTCTCGGCTGCAAGTTGCCGGAGGCGCCGCGCATCCTCAACGGCTCTAAGCCGCCCCCGCCAGAGGGACTTGAGCCGGTCGACGCGCAGGCTGGAAACTGTCCAGACCAATTTAGACCGTCGCGAAAACAGTGTGGGCTTCCGATCGTTCGTTGCCGGCTGTTTTCGTTACGTCAACTTTGCCCGTGCGCTGTATCCGGATCATGCCGCCGAGGCCGCGCTTTGTTGCAGCTCGGTTTCGAAGTGAGGTGGAATTCCTCTCAAACGAAAGACAATCGCGTATTCGTGCCGCGGTTTGGCTGATCCGCTTAGGCAAACACGCCGCCGCTGTCATGACGACGTCCAACAGCTGTAAGCCGCTTTGCACGGCGTTTTCCGTTAACCAGGGGAAAACAGAATCGAAACACAAACGAGCATCTAGCGAAATCGACTTGAAACAGGATGCCCCGATAAGCCGGTCATCGAATTGAGCCGGCCCCGACCGGCAGAATAGGGGAGACATCATGTACACCGCCATTTCCGCCAAGCTCATCAACATCGCCGCCGCCGTCATCACCGGTGCTGCCTTGCTTGTCAGTGCCGGCAACAGCGCAGCCCACGCCGCCGCCAACAAGATCGTCGCGCGTGTGTCGCTATCGCAGCAGACCATGGAAATCTTGGTCGACGGCCGGCCGACATTCGCCTGGAAAGTCTCGACCGGCGACAGGACGCACGTCACGCCGACCGGTTCGTTCAAGCCGACCCGCATGCATGAAATGTGGTATTCGAAGAAATACGACAACGCCCCGATGCCGCATTCGGTGTTCTTCAGCGGCGGCTACGCCGTACATGCGACAAGCGCCATCAAGCGCCTCGGCCAGCCGGCCTCGCATGGCTGCGTGCGTCTGCATCCGGACAACGCCGCCGATTTCTATCAGCTCGTCGAGGTCTTCGGCCCGGCCAACACCAGCATCGTCATCGTCAAATGAGCGATGCTTTTCGTAGCTCCCAAGAAAGGCCGGAAATCCGGCCTTCTTTATTGTGCAATGTTAGTACAATCTAATCCGGCATCACCGGCATCAGCTTGGGGTCCGGCTTTTCGGCGTGATGCGGCAGGTCCTTGCTGGCGATAAACGTGTAGAACATCGGCACCACGAACAGCGTGAACATGGTTCCGACCAGGATGCCGGTGAAGATCACCAGGCCCATCGAATAGCGTGCCGCGGCACCAGCGCCGCTGGAGATGATCAGCGGCACCACTCCGAGCGCCATCGCCGCCGTCGTCATCAGGATCGGCCGCAGCCGCACCTTGGCCGACGCGATGATCGCATCGCGCCGCCGCATGCCGTGCATTTCACGCTGCTGGTTGGCGAACTCGACCAGAAGGATGCCGTGCTTGGTGATCAGGCCGATCAGCGTAATCAAGCCGACCTGGGTGTAGATGTTGAGGGTGCCGAGCCCGACATTAAGCGGCACGATCGCGCCGAAGATCGAGAGTGGCACCGCCATCATGATGATCAACGGATCGCGGAAACTTTCGAACTGCGCCGCCAGCACCAGATAGATGACGAGAACGGCTGCCGCGAAGGCGATGATGATCGTGTAGCCCTGTTGCTTCTCCTGCCGCGACTGGCCGGTATAGTCGATGAAGAAAGTGTCGGGCAGGCTCTCCTTGGCGATATCCTCGATCGCTTTCAAACCGTCGCCGGTGGAGATCGGAAGAGCACACGTNCGGCACCTGCGGGATGATGTCGTAGCTGTTGGATTCGCGGTCGAATTGCGCCACCTCGGCGCCACCGACCAAGAGGGTCAGCGTCCGGCCGATATCGGCGATCGGCAGGTTGAGTGCCGCGGCGCGGTCGCGGTCGATCGTCACCGTCACTTGCGGCGCATCGTAGGACATCGAATTCTGCACGGCGAGGAAGCGACCGGAGGCCTGCGCCTTGTTCTTGATGTTCTCGGCCGCCTCGTACACTTGGGAGGCCTCGCCGGTCGAGCGCACCACCATCGTGATTGGCAGGCCGCCGCCGGAGCCGGGCAGTGTCGGCGGTGCGAAGACGAAAGCCTCGACGCCCGCCACCTTGGCAAGGCGGGCAGTGATGTCTTCCTGAAGTTCCTTCGAGCTGCGCGCGCGCTCGGCCCAGTCCTTGAACGCAAAGCCGACGAAAGCGCTGTTCGTCGGGCCTTGGAACGCGACGGCGGAGAACCGCGCCCTGGTTTCGGGGATATCATTCACCAGCCCGAGAATCTGGTTCACATAGGTCTCGGTGTAGTCCGACGTCGCATAGCGCGGTGCGTTCACAATAGACAGCAAGAAGCCCTGGTCTTCTTCCGGCGCCAGTTCGCTCGCGGTCTTGGTGAACATGAAGCCGGTCGTGGCGACCAGTGCGATGACGATCATCAGCGTCACCGGGCGATATTTCAGCGAGCCGCTGACCAGCCGCTCATAGACGTTTTCGACGCGCCCGAACGTGTTGTCGACAATGCGCTGGAAGCGGCTGTGCGAGCCGGCCCTCAGGATGCGTGCCGACATCATCGGCGTGACGGTTAGGGCAACGACACCCGAAAGGACCACCGAGCCGGCAAGCGTCACTGCGAATTCGCGAAACAGTGCGCCTGTCAGGCCGCCGGTGAAGGCCAGCGGCGCGAACACGGCGGCCAACGTTATCGTCATGGCGACGACGGCGGAAGAGATCTCCCGCATGCCGTTGAAAGCCGCCTGCATCGGCGACAAGCCGTCTTCCTCCATGTGGCGGTGGATGTTTTCCACCACCACGATGGCATCGTCAACAACCAGTCCGATCGCCAGCACCATGGCCAGCAACGACAAAAGGTTGATCGAATAACCCAAAGAAAACAGCAGGAAACAGACGCCGATCAGCGACAGCGGAATGGTCACGATCGGCATCAGCACCGAGCGGAACGAGCCGAGGAAGAGCAGGATGACGACGATGACGATGGCGACCGCCTCGCCGATGGTCTTGAACACCTCCTCGATCGACGCGCTGATCTGCTCGGTCGAGTCATAGACGATCTCGATCGTCATGCCGAGCGGCAGCGTCTCCTGGATCGTCGGCACAATCTTGTGGATCGCCGCCGCGGTGGTCAGTGGATTGGCGGCCGGCGTCGGAAAGATGGCGAGAAAGATGCCGGGCTTGCCGTTGAAGGTGACCCTGGTGTCGGTGTTCACCGCGGCGAGTTCGACGCGGGCCACGTCGCGCAGTCTCACCACATTGCCGTCTTTCGAGCGGAGCGGAAGGGCAGCGAAAGCCTCCGGCGTCTGCAGGGTCGAGCGAACCGTGATCGAGGAAGCCACATATTCGTTTTCGGTATCGCCGGGCGCGGAGAGGAAATTCGATTCGTTAATGGCGGTCAGCACTTCCGCCGCCGTCACACCGCGCGCCGCCAGTTTGATCGGGTCGATCCAGACACGCATCGAATATTCGGCGGCGCCGAAAATCTGCACGTCGGCAACACCTTCGACCGTCGACATACGCGGCCGCACGACGCGCTCGATATATTCGGTGAGCTGTTCCGGCGTCATGTTCGGGTTCTGCATCGAGATGTACATCATCGCGAACTGCTGGCCGGTGCCCTTGACGATCACCGGGTCTTTGGTTTCGTCCGGCAGATCGCCGCGAACGCTCTGAACCTTCGACAGGACTTCGTTCAGCGCAACGTCGGGGTCGGAGCCGAGTTTCATCTGCACTGTCACGGTGCTGGATGACGGCCGGCTCGCCGACGTGACATAATCGATGTTTTCGGTCGAAGCGACAGCACGCGCGATCGGCGCGGAAATGAACCCCTGGATCAGGTCGGCGCTGGCGCCGGGATAGGCCGTGGTGATCGTGATGGCCGTTTCTTCAACCTCTGGATACTGCCGGATCGAAAGGTTGAAGATGCCCTGAAAACCCAGAAGCAGGATCATGCAGGCAAGCACGGTCGAAAGGACCGGGCGGCGGATGAAGAGGTCGGAAAAGCTCATTGCTGGGCTGCCTGCTGGTTCCCCGGCTTGCTCGGATCGATCGTGTTGTCGACGGCAACGGACATGCCGTTGGAGAGCCGGTTCTGGCCGGCGGTAACGACTTCGTCGCCGGGCTGGATGCCTTCCAGGATCTCGACCAGGCCGGCGTTGTGGCGGCCTGGCTTGACGAACACCTGGGCGAGCACGAGCTGCGGCTTCTGTTCTTCCGCTGCCGGTTTGGCTTCCGCTGCCGGTTTGGCTGGGGTAGCGCCCGGCTTTTCTTCGGGTTTTGCCGCGGGTGCTTCGGCAGCGGGCTTGGCAGCATCCGCGGCTGGTTTTTCTTCCGGCTTTGCCTCGGGAGCCGCGCCGTTGACTTCTGCGGATTTGGCCGGGCGCACCACGAAGACGAAGTCACCGTACAGGCTGGAGGTCAGCGCAGTCTGCGGCAGCGCCAGCACGTTGTTCTCCTCCGGCAGTTCGACACGCACCTGGACGAACTGGCCGGGCGTCAGCTTGCCTTCAGGATTGGCGACCTCCGCCCTCACCGTCACCAGCCGGCTCGTCGGGTCGATCTTCGGATCGATACCGCGGATGCTGCCGGCGAACGGCATGTCGCCGCCGCCAATGCCCAGCCGCACCGTCTGTCCGATCTTCAGCAGCGGAAGCTGCTGCTCCGGCACGGTGAAATCGACACGCATCGTGTCCATGTCCTGCAAGGTCACCACGGCGGTGCCGGGTGTGAGATACTGGCCAATGTCGATTTTCGGAATACCGACGGTGCCCTTGAAAGGGGCCGTCAACTGCTTTTGGTCGAGCACCGCTTGCAGCTTGTTTACCTGCGCGGAGGAGACCGATGCTGCCGCCTGCGCCGTGTCCAGCGTAGCGTCGGTGCCGACCCCGCGCTTCTGCAGCTCAAGAGCGCGCATCAGCGTCGTCTGGTCGGATGTGGCTTGCGCCTTCGACGCCACGAGGTCGGCCCGCTCGACGGCATCGTCGAGCTGCAGCAGCACGGCGTTGGCGGCGACCTTCTGATTGGCATGAAACTGGATGTCCTTGACGATACCCGCGGTTTCGACGGTCAGGTCGACGCCGCGCACGGCACTGACAGTACCGATCGCCTCGACGCCGGGCGTCCAGGACATCGGTTTGACGATGACCGTCGACACGGTCGCGGCCGGCGGCTTCATGGTGGCGAAAAACTGTTTGATCGCATTGTCGCGGAACAGGTTGAAGCCGACGATGCCGCCGCACACCAGCACGAGCAGAATGAAGGCGATGATGAAGCGCTTGATCACGAACAGTCCCCTCGGCCATGGCCCAGCATAACGGTCGGATGACCGGAACACATACCTGTGACTGGTCCCAATTTCAAATGACGGCAATCTTACTGTACCGTCTGGACGGTCTTGTCAATTCCGCTTAAGCTAATGAATGGGGAACGATTGATGAAGGCCCGCAGAACAAATTCGCGCGAGAAGATCCTCGCCGCCGCCGCCGACGTGGCGCGCGAGACGGGTCCCGGCAGCCTGTCGCTGGATGCGGTCGCCAGCCGTGCCGGCGTGTCGAAGGGTGGTCTTCTCTACAATTTCCCGACCAAGGCGAAATTGATGCAGGCGCTGGTGGAGGATTACCTCAGTGCGTTCCAACAGGCGCTTGAGGCCGCACGCACGAACGGCGTCAGCGGTGAGAGCCCGCTTGCGGCCTATATCAGGCTTTCGGCCGAGCATGCCGAGGAGTCGAAACCGTCGGCGACCTGGATATTTTCGGCGATTGCCGAGGATCCCGATTTCCTGACGCCGATAAAATCGTTCAGGCGGCAAGTGTTCGAGCGGCTGAAGCAGGAGACGCCGAATCTCAAGGCGCTGCTGGTCTGCTATCTCGCTATCGAAGGGCTTCGCAGCATGAACCTGTTCGGTTCGGACATTCTCTCCGCCGACGAGCGCCGGTTGCTGATATCGACCCTGCTGGAGATCGCGGAATAGATCAGGAACCACCGTCCAGCACTATCTGCTCCAATCTCAAAGTGCTCTGCCGTCACACAGGCTTCATTGTGCCGACATAGCGTCCTCCCATTCTTTGCTGCAACGCAAGAGGAGTGGGGTATGGTCGATATTGTTTCCAGCGAAGCAGGAATTCCAAGGCCGGAGCATCCGCTCGACCGGCCAAACAGCACCGGCAAATGGTTTCTGCCGGCCTTTGCCGTCATCATCCTGGGCGGCCTTGCCTATGTCGGCTACGCGCTCAGCCAGGACCTGACCAGCACCGTCGCGGTGCCGTGGATTCTGCTTGGCCTGGCGCTGCTGATCGCGCTCGGCTTCGAATTCGTCAACGGTTTTCACGACACCGCCAATGCGGTGGCAACGGTGATCTACACCCATTCCATGCCGGCCGAGCTTGCAGTGATGTGGTCCGGCTTTTTCAACTTCCTCGGCGTGCTCACCGCCAGCGGGGCGGTCGCCTTCGGCATTATTTCGCTGTTACCGGTCGAACTGATCCTTCAGGTCGGATCGAGCTCCGGGCTGGCCATGGTCTTTGCGCTGCTGGTCGCAGCGATCATGTGGAACCTCGGAACCTGGTATCTCGGCCTGCCTGCCTCGAGCTCGCACACGCTGATCGGTTCGATCATCGGCGTCGGCCTCGCCAACCAGTTCACGGCGCCGGCCGGTTCCATCACCAGCGGCATCGACTGGTCGCAGGCAAGCAATGTCGGCCTGTCGCTTCTGATCTCGCCGCTGGTCGGGTTTTGCCTGGCTGGGCTGCTGCTTCTGGTGATGAAGCTGCTGGTCAGGAACCGCGAGCTTTACGAGGCGCCGAAGTCGAGCGCCCCGCCGCCGCTGTGGATCCGGGCGCTGCTTATCTTCACCTGCACCGGCGTCAGCTTTGCCCACGGCTCCAATGACGGGCAAAAGGGCATGGGCCTCATCATGCTCATCCTGATCGGCGTGGTGCCGACCGCCTTCGCGCTGAACCGCACGCCGGATATCAATTATCTCGAAGCCTACAAATCGGCGGCGACGCAGGTCGAAACGGTACTCGGCAAATACGTCAAGCCCGGCGTCGCCGTGACCGACGCGGCGACCGTGGTCGGTGACGCCGTTCGCACCAAGACCTGGAAGGACGAGACCACGCCTGCGCTGCAGAGCTTCATCCACGACACTAGCGCAATGTTGTCGCCCTATCCGTCCGTGGAAAAGCTGCCGACAACGCTGGTCAGCAACGCCCGCAACAACATCTATCTTATCGGTGAAGCGCTGAAACTGATCGACAAGAAGAAGCTGCTGCCGATGGAGGCCGACGACCTGAAGGCGGTGACGACCTATCACAAGGCGGTCGACAACGCGACGAAGTTCATCCCGCTCTGGGTCAAGGTCGCCATCGCGCTGGCGCTCGGCCTCGGCACCATGGTCGGCTGGAAGCGCATCGTCGTCACCGTCGGCGAGAAGATCGGCAAAAGCCATCTGACCTACGGCCAGGGTGCGTCCGCAGAGCTTGTTGCAATGGCGACCATCGCATCGGCCGACTATCTCGGCCTGCCGGTCTCGACCACCCATGTGCTGTCGTCGGGCGTTGCCGGCACCATGGCGGCGAACGGCTCGGGCCTGCAATGGTCGACAGTGCGCAACATGCTGATGGCCTGGATACTGACCCTTCCGGTCTCCATCTGTCTTGCCTTCGTGCTGTTCGTCATCTTCCGCCAGATATTCTGAGCGGGGATAGGACTTGGCCAGAATGTCGCGGCGCCGGCTCCGGCGCCGCCCGGATCCTGAACGTGCATTGTCTCGGCGGCGGCCATGAATGACGCATCGCATCTGACATTGCTTGCCGCGGACGACCAGCATCATGCCCCCGGGCTGGTCTGGGCCTATCATGCCGCTCCCGGCAAAGCTCCCGAATCGCTGGCGCCCCGGGACATAGAGGCCGCGCTGGCCTCACTGGACGGCTGGGTCTGGCTGCATGTCGACCTTGTCGACCGGCGCGCCCATTCCTGGGTCAGCCATGCCTGCGCGCTGCCGGCGTCGGCTCATGCAATCCTCGAAGGACATGAGGACAGCCTGGTGCTGGCGCATGAGAATGGCGTCGTCCACGGCATTTCCGCCGACCTGCATGGCGAGATCGCCCATCAGTCGACGACCATCGGCAGATTGCATTTTGCGGTCTCGGAGCGGCTGCTGGTCACCGGCCGGCGCCATCCGCTGGCGGCGGTGGAGGAAGTGCACACCGCCCTTGCCGCAGGGCTGCGGCCCGCCACAGCATTCGAGCTGTTCGAAACGCTGGTCATGGCTTTTTGCAAGACCACCAGCCTGCGGCTCGCCGCGGCGACGAAGCGGCTCGATGCGGTCGAGGACCATCTCGTGACCGAGCGGCTTGCCGACGAAAGACGACAGCTGAAGGATGTGCGCCGCCTTGCCGTATCCTTGCATCGGCCGATCTCGGCCCTGGCAGCACTTTTCCAGGATGAAGACCGTTCCGCCTGGAACCTTTCCGCCGGCGCACATGAAGTTCTGCGCCGGCTTGCTGCCCGCCTGGAACGGCTCGACCGCGAGGTCGTCATGATCAACGACCGGGCAAGGCTGCTGCAGGAGGAGCTTGCGGCCGAGCTTGCCGACGAATCGAACCGCAGCCTCAAGGCGCTGGCAGTGATGAGCGCACTGCTTTTGCCGGGCACCCTGATCGTCGGCATATTCGGCATGAACACCGGCGGGCTGCCATTCACCGACAGCCCCAGCGGCTTCATCCTGGCGATGCTGCTGGCGGTCGGCGCGACCGGCCTGTTCTACTGGCTTCTACTGTGCGCCGGCGCCAAACTGCGGTTCTGAGGCCGACTAATGGCGGCGTTCGTTCGCCTGTATGCAAAGTACGGGCTGGCACGTCGAAACCACGCCGTCCCGCCTTCCGAAAATCGGTTCCGATTTTCGGGCCGATGCGCTAGAGCCTTTCGGGATTGAACCGTGCCTTTAACCCGGAAAGGCTCCCGCCGCTGCCCATGCCCCATCTTCCCGAGCATCTTCTCACCGGCTACCGCAATTTCATGAGTGGCCGCTATCTGACCGAAAGCGGGCGTTATCGCGCACTGGCCCGGGAAGGCCAGGCACCGGAAACTATGATCGTCGCGTGCTGCGATTCCCGCGCCGCGCCCGAAGCGATCTTCGATGCTGGGCCGGGCGAACTGTTCGTGCTGCGCAATGTCGGCAATCTGGTGCCCCCCTATGCGCCCGACGATCAGTTCCACTCGACATCGGCAGCGCTCGAATTTGCCGTGCAGAGCCTCAAGGTCAAGAACATCGTGGTGATGGGCCACGGCCGCTGCGGCGGCATCCGCGCGGCACTCGACACCACGGCCGCGCCGTTGTCGCCGGGTGATTTCATCGGCAAATGGATGAGCCTGATCGCGCCGGCGGCCGAGACCGTATCGTCCAGCACCTTCATGACCGCGACCGAGCGCCAGACCGCGCTGGAGCGCATATCGATCCGATATTCCATCGCCAATCTGCGTACCTTCCCTTGCGTCTCGATCCTCGAAGGCAAGGGGCGGCTATCGCTGCACGGCGCCTGGTTCGATATTTCGACCGGTGAGCTTTGGGTGATGAACAAGGAGACCGGCGATTTCGAGCGGCCGGAGACGGAGTAGGAGACAAGGGCATGGTGCGAATTCCGGTCGCGTTCGCGGCGGCAGCACTGCTGTGCTCGGCAGATTTCGCCCGCGCCGACGACAGCGCGATCATCGACCGCTGGTATTCGGCACTGCTCGTCGCCGACCGCACCGAATTGTCGGACCTGCTCGCCGACGACGTCCGCATCAAGCTCGACGACCTCGGCGTCGTGCAAAGCAAGCAGGAATTCATCGCTTCGATCGCCGAGTGGCAAGGCGCCGTCGCCGGCGCCGAAATCCGCCACCGGATCGAGAAGACCGAGGGCGGCGTCACCACTGTGATCGCCTGCTATGATTTTCCCAGCAACGACATGCTGATGCAGGAGACCTTTGCGGTCGCCAACGACCAGATCACCGCCAGTTCGCAAGCCGCGATCGCGGAAAACTGCGACGGCTACTGAGGAAATCATGAACGGGGCGTGCTGTTGCGTGGAGCCGGCCGGCGTCCTACATCGGTGACGATCCGCCTCCTCCCGCCATCCAGCGAAAGTTTGCCCATGCCGTCCGCCGTCGACCTCGCCGCCCATCCGCTGACTGAATGGCAAGGGCCGCTCGGCCTGCCCGATTTCACGCGCATTGGCGACGGTGATTTTTCTCCGGTGTTCGACGCCGCCCTGAAGACGCATGAGGCCGAGATCGAGGCGATTGCCGGCAACACCGGGACGCCGACCATCGACAATACACTTGCCGCGCTCGAACTCGCCGGCGAGGCTCTCGACCATGTCTCGTCGATCTTCTGGTGCCGCGCTGGCGCCCACACCAACGAGGCAATCCAGGCGCTGGAGCGCGACATTTCGCCGAAGATGTCGCGGCATTTCTCGGCGATCTCGATGAACGAGCGCCTCTTTGCCCGCATCGACGATCTCTATCAACGCCGCGAGACTCTGAAGCTCGATGCCGAAACGCTGCGCGTACTGGAAAAGACCTGGAAAAACTTCGTCCGCTCCGGTGCCAAGCTCGACGCCGAAGGCAAGAAGCGGCTGGCGTCGATCAACGAGGAATTGTCGTCGCTCGGCACCAATTTCGGCCAGAACCTGCTTGCCGACGAGCGCGACTGGGCGCTGTTCCTCGACGAGGCTGACCTTGCCGGCCTGCCGGAATTCCTGAAAAGCTCGATGGCGGAAGCCGCCGAGATGCGCGGCCAGAAGGGCCGCTACGCCGTCACCTTGTCGCGTTCGATCTACGAGCCGTTCTCGACCTTCTCAGAACGCCGAGACCTGCGCGAGACGGCGTTCCGCGCCTTCATCATGCGTGGCCAGAATGGCGGCGCCACCGACAACACCGACGTAGTGCGCGACATGCTGCGCCTGCGCGCCGAAAAGGCGAAGCTGCTCGGCTACGAATCATATGCCGCGTTGAAGCTCGACGACACAATGGCCAAGACGCCGGAGGCGGTGCATACGCTGCTCGACCCGGTTTGGAAAAAGGCATTGGAGAAGGCCGCCGCCGACCAGGCCGAATTGCAGCGGCTGGCGGCCGAGGCCGGCAGCAATGAAAAATTCGCCGCCTGGGACTGGCGCTTCTATCAGGAGAAGCTGCGCGCCGAGAAATTCGCTTTCGACGAGGCCGAACTGAAGCCGTATCTGCAGCTCGACCGCATCATCGACGCCTGTTTCGACGTGGCGACACGATTGTTCGGCATTTCTTTCGAGGAAAAGAAGGGCATTGCCACCTGGCATCCGGACGCACGTGTTTTCGTCGTGAAGAATGCCGACGGCAGCGAGCGCGGCCTTTTCCTCGCCGATTATTTCGCGCGACCCTCGAAACGCTCCGGCGCTTGGATGAGTGCACTCAAATCCGGCTATAAGCTTGGTCCTGGCTCGAAGCCGGTCATCTACAATATCATGAATTTCGCCAAGCCGCCGGCCGGCGAGGCCGCCTTGCTGTCGGTCGATGAAGCCAAGACGCTGTTCCACGAATTCGGTCATGCCCTGCACGGTATGCTGACCGACGTCACCTGGCCATCGGTCGCTGGCACCTCGGTCAGCCGCGATTTCGTCGAGCTGCCCTCGCAGCTCTACGAACACTGGCTGACGGTACCGGCGGTGCTGGAAAAACATGCGCTGCATGTCAAGACCGGCAAGCCGATGCCAAAGGCGCTGGTCGACAAGATGCTGGCGGCGCGCACCTTCGGCGCCGGCTTCGCCACGGTCGAGTTCACCGCCTCGGCCTTGGTCGACATGGCCTACCATGCGCGCCCGGAGGCGCCGCAAGAGCCGCTTCGTTTCGAAGCCGAAACGCTCGAAAGGCTCAATATGCCGGACACCATCGCGATGCGTCACCGCACTCCGCATTTCGGCCATATCTTTGCCGGCGATGGCTATTCGGCCGGCTATTATTCCTACATGTGGTCGGAAGTGCTCGACGCCGACGCCTTCGCCGCCTTCGAGGAAGCAGGCGATCCGTTCAACCCGGCGCTGGCCGAGCGGCTGCGCAAGAACATCTACGCCGCCGGCGGCTCGAAGGACCCCGAAGAACTCTACACCGCCTTCCGCGGCAAGATGCCTTCACCGGAAGCAATGATGGCCAAGCGCGGACTGGTCTAAGCCTTGCCCGGCCCTTCTCGGGCCGGCTCGGCCTCACCGGCCGCGGCTGTCTCGTTGAGGAAGCCGGCGATCCGCTCCGCCGTCTTGGTCGTGGCAAAGGAGAGCAATCGGCCGCGATGGACCACGGGCTCGCCGCTCTCATTGTCCCAGATATCGAACCGGCAGCTTGGGTTCGCTATGGCTTCGAAGCGGTCCTTCATATCGACAGCTCCGGTCATGGTGTCGCCACGGGTGCCAGAGATTGAGCGGTGCGCCCGACGGTACTCGCGCCTTGCTGCGTTTGCGTGAAGCAGACGCCGCGCTGCAGCATCGGCAGGATTGCCGCCGGCACGTCGGCAACAAGACATGCCGTCGACACGTGGCCGCTGAGAAACCCCGGCTCCTCGAGATGATCGAGCAGGTCGAGCCAGGGCGACCAGAAACCGAAGAAGTCGGCGACCCGGATCGGCTTGTCGTGCCGGTCGAGCTTGCGCCAGGTCATCACTTCGGCCAGTTCCTCGATGGTGCCGATTCCGCCCGGCAGCGCTACAAATGCATCCGCATAGTCGAACATCAGCCGCTTGCGCATGTGCATGTACGGAACCGCTATGATTTGGGCGACGCCGCGCGGCATCCGCATCCGCTCCAGAAGGAAGTGCGGCGCAATCGCGATCACCTCGCCGCCGGCGTCTGCCGCCGCGGAAGCCACGGCGCCCATCAACCCTTCACCGCCGCCGCCATAGACGAGGCGGATGCCGGCACTGCCGATTTCGCGGCCCAGCGCCGCGGCCGCTTGCGCGAGGCGCCGGTCGTTGCCGGCGCGGGCGCCGCCGAACACGCAGACGGTGCCGATACGGGTCTGCGTCGGATAGAACAGCCCCTCCAGGGAAGGCGCATCGTCGTCATTGAAAATTCCGAACATGGCTCTGTCTCCATTTGGCTTCAGTTGAACGATGGTCCTGCGGGCGCGGCTCTAGTCGCCCTGCCCCGCCGCGGCGGAACGGGTTGGTGGGCTTTCGCCGGCGTCGGCAAACAGCAGAAGGTCGGCCCTCGCCCACAGCGCGTAGCAGGCGAGCAATGTCAGCGGCGCGGTGACAAGGGCGGGTGAGGCCCCCGACCACACTTCAGGCACGGCGGAGCCGGCCGAAAGGGCTGCCGCCAATGCCGCAGGCAGGCGGCTGGCCAACACTGCGCTGCGGAACGGATCGGGCCACCTGGCCGGCCAACCGGGCACAATCATGCCGGACACGGCGCTGCCGAATTTTCCCAACGCATGCAGCAGTCCGGCAGTCGCAGCCAGCACCGGTTGGCCGAGCAGGAACAGCGCTACGCCGAGCCCGATCGCGCCGAGCCCCGACAGGAGATCGGCGCGCCGGTTAAGCGCCGGATCGGGGACATCGCGGCCAGCCCAGGCGCGGTGATAGACTTCGCCGCTGCAGAAGAAGATCGACGTCGCCAGCGTCAACGCCACGGCGCTGCCGCTGCCGGCAAAATAGTCGAACAGGGTGCCGGCACCCCATTCAGGGCCGGTGGCGAGCTGCATCGCCACGCCCATTGCCAGCCCCAGCGCGTTGCCAAGATTGTAGTAGCCGCCCGGACCGGAAATGCGCGCCCGGATGGCAGCCGCAAATCGCGACACCGCCCGGGCGGTCCGACTGGGGCCGGCAGATTTCGGTTTTAAGTCGATAATCGACGGCTCGAAGGAGAGGCGATCGACCAGCCCGGAGGCATCACGCCAGCTGGCCGGCGCGTCGTTCCAGATTGAAAGCGCGAAATGCCGGCCGAACGGCGCACGGTCGTTGTCGAATTGCATTGGATCCTCCTTTTCAGCTGCGGTGGCATTTGACGGCACGATGAGCGGGCGTTTGCTACGGGCGGTCATGGCGAGACGAGCCCCACGGCCATGACCAATGCGACGGTGGACAGGATGAGCCCGGAGATGAGATCGAAGATGCGCAGGCTGGCACGGCTGCGCAGCAGCGGCGCCACGAGGCCGCCGCCGAGCGCATAGCCGTAACAGCCGAGCGCCGACATCAGGATCAGCGTCACCATGAATTCGAGCTGCGTACCACTCGCAGCGAAAGACTGGCCGAACGCCGCCGGCACGAACAGCCGCTCGACGTAGGTCAGCGGGTTCATCCCGACCACGCCCATGACGCGGGCTACGCAGGAGCGGCTGGTCTCGGCCTTGCCGGAGCGGTCCTCGGCCTCGCCGACGGCCAATGCTGCACGAAAGGATTTCACCGCAAACCAGGAGACCGCCGCCAGGCCAAGCCAGGAGAGCGCCGTTCCGAGTGAGGGATCGAGGCCGGCGATCGAGCTGCCGAGCATATAGGAGATGGCGATCAGGGCGACATAGGTCGCCCACACCAGGCTCGCCACGAACATCACCCGCCCGCGCAGCAAGCCTTCCCTGATCATCATCAGGTTGTTCGGCCCTATCGAGGCCATCGAGGCCATGCCGAGCGCAAGCCCAGCCTGGAATCCGCTCGCGTCGGCAAAGCTCATGGAGCTCCCTCCAGCGATGATATGACGGGATCGGCCGGATTCGCCGGCCCGGGCGAGGTGACGAGATAGAGGATGGTGCCGAGCATCATCATCGCGCCGAGAGCCCCCATGGGCGAGATCCGCTCACCGAGAAAAAGGGCGGCGCCAGTCGCGCCGAACAGGCTTTCGGCGCTGACGATCACCGCTGCGTGGCTGGCAGAGGTAAAGCGCTGGGCAACGGTCTGGATGCCGAAGCCGGCGGCAGTCGAGAACACGCCGAGCACAAGCAGTTGCGGCCAGGCATCGAGTGCCGTCGCGACCGACAAATTGCCATGCGAGAGGGCTAGCGGCAGGGTGACCGCCGCAGTGCCGAGGAACTGCGCCGCCATGGTGGCAAACGGGCGCCCATGGGTTTGCATGTGGCGGCCGAGCTCGACCGTCCACAATGCATAGCATGCGGCCGACAGCACCACCGTCGTGTCGCTGCCATTGAAGCCGGCGATGCCGCCAGACAATAGCAGCGCGCCGATCAGGGTCATGCCGGCGGCAAACCCGACCGTCGCGGTCAGCCGCTCCCCGACCAGAACCCACGCTGCAACCGGCGTCATCACGGTCGCGGTGCTGATCAGGAAGCTGGCATTGGTGACCGAGGTGCCGAGATAGGCAATCTGCTGCAGAACGATCGAAATGGCGAATAGCGCGCCGACCCTTGCCAAGCTGGCGCGAAAACCTTTGGTCTTCGCTACCCGGCTTTCTCCAATCATCAGCGGCAGCACCAGAAGTCCGGCGATCAGGCAGCGCATGCCGGCCGCGCTCAGCGGGTCGAGATATCCGAGCACAGTCTTCTGCGAGACATTGCCGAAACCCCACAAAGCGGCGGCAAGCAGGAGAAGCAGGTTGGCGTGAAGCTTCGACATCGGCTCTTCCCCCTAGAGCCGATTGCAGGCATGTGCCGATTCAAGCTGTTTGCGAGAGCCTGGCGGGCTTCGGCCGGCACGCCCTGAAGACGCGCTGGAACTGCGCTTGCAGGCTGCCGGTGGTGCTGTGTGCCGGCTGCGCTGAGAACCTTTGGAACCGCTCTGCGCGCTCGGTCCGGCGTCGCGGATTTTGTCTCGAAGTGCTGAAGTAGCCGCCATTTCAAACCCCCGCCGCCTGATCGATGGACACAGGCGAAGGGCCTGCGGCAATCGACTTTTATCGACGGGGTGAGGTTCCGATAACGTGGCTTACGGATGGCTTACGGGGCGTTTTTCGAGGTGGTCATGGTGCCGAAGCGACGCTCAGCGCAGCAAGGTTAGGGGGTCGTTCGGAAGGTTGGAGAAGGAGGCAACGCCCTCTGGCCTGCCGGACGAGCGACCTGAGAGGCTGATCTTTGCCGCCCGATGCCTAACGCGTTCGTAAACGCCGGTCGATGGCCGCAAGTCGCGAGCGGCCTTCTCTCGGCGTCGCGAAATCGCCCCTGCCCGAGTAAGCTTGCGCAAGCGGAACAGCGCCCAAGGCCGCTGTCTTCGGCATGCAACCAGGCAAGGGGATTCGAAAAATCCGCTGGTGGAGCTGAGGAGGATCGAACTCCTGACCTCGTCATTGCGAACGACGCGCTCTCCCAGCTGAGCTACAGCCCCGTCCAGCGGATGGGGCTTTTATCGGCCGCTGAGGTTTCCTGTCAAGGCTGTGCGTGTCGCCGAATTCTCGTCTGCCGCTGGTCCGGCTTCGCCATGCGGCAGAGGCGGCTCTTGCCGCTTTCCCCTGCAGTGGCTACATGTCGGGCGTTCGCAAGGAGCAACCGATGATCGCAGTCTTTTACACGCTGCATGCCGCGATTAATATCTATTGGTATATTGTGATTGGCGCGGCTATCTTCTCTTGGCTTTACGCCTTTAACGTCGTCAATTCGCGTAACCAGCTTGTCGACTCGATCGGCAACATGCTCTATCGACTGACCGAGCCGGCATTGCGGCCGATCCGCCGCATTCTCCCGGACCTTGGCGGCATCGATATCTCGCCGATCATCCTGTTGCTGGCGCTGACATTTATCAGCGTCTTCCTAGACACGACGGTTCAGCCGATGTTCGGTATCGGATCGATGTGAGTCACGGGACGAACCGTTTCTTTCGACTTCGCGCCGACGGCATCGACCTGTTCGTCCGGCTGACGCCGAAATCAGCGATGGACAGGCTGGAAGGCATCGAGACATCGGCGGATGGGCGAAGCTATTTAAAAGCCCGTGTCCGCGCCGTGCCGGAAAACGGGGCCGCCAATCGAGCGCTGGAAAGGCTGGTCGCCAAGGCGCTTGACGTACCCGCATCAGCCGTCTCGGTCGTCGCCGGCGGCACCGCGCGACTGAAGACGCTGCGCGTGCTTGGCGATCCCGCGGCGCTGACCAAACGCATCGATACGCCCGGCACGCCTGCGCCATGATCTCGGCTCGCTCACCGAGCCCGGCAGAAAAAAGGCCGGGCTGCAAGCCCGGCCAGATGTGAAGGTCGAAAACCTTCAGAGGGGAACGCGCCGGACGAATGGGAGGAAACATCCGACACCGATTGCATATGGGTTGGCGTCGATGACGTTTCAATGAGGTTGGGGGAACCACCTTCGCGATCAGGCTTTTAAACATTTCGACTATCTGATCAGCAGCTCGACGAGGTCGATCCGTCCTATCGCGACCGATGCGGCAGGACACGCACCGCAACCCCGACCGGAAGCTCAATATGACCACTATTCGAGTCCTATTCTTCGATGTTCTGGGAACCGTCGTTGACTGGCGCAGCGGTATCGCAAGGGAGGCCGGCGCCTTCCTCGCGCGAAATGGTGCACAGCAGGTCGATCCCGGTGAATTCGCCGATGCATGGGCGTTGCGTTATGACGCCTCGACCGAAGCGGTGCGGACAGGGCACCGGCCTTTCGTTTCACTCGACGGGATAAACCGGGAGAATCTGGACGCCGCTCTCGTCCAGTTCGGGCTGACCCCATCCGAGCTGCCGGCCGCCGAAGTTGAGGAACTCAATCTCGCCTGGCATCGGCTGGAGCCCTGGCCCGATTCGCTGAAAGGCCTTGCGAGGCTGAGGGAACGCTTCATCATCGCGCCGTTGTCCGGGGGCAATACCCGGCTGTTACTGGATATTGCCAAGCGCGCCGGCCTGCCTTGGGACACCGTCCTTGGCTCGGATGTGTTCGGCACCTACAAGCCTGCGCCACAGGCTTATCTCCGCGCAGTGGAGATCCTGGGGGTGCGACCTTCGGAGGCCGTGTTAGTCGCCGCGCATAACGACGACCTGGCTGCGGCACGAAGGTGCGGTATCGGAACCGCTTTTGTTGCTCGGCCGAAAGAGCATGGTCCGGCGCAGACGACCGATCTCTCGCCTCTTGAGAGCTGGGACTTTGTGGCCGACGACCTTGTCCATCTCGCCCAAGTTCTCGCGTAGGCACAGGGCAAAAAACCTAAGCGATGTCGTCGCGGATGCAGGCCTTCAGATGACCCTCGGCTGTCGCCCTCAGCGGCGGCACAGCCCCGGCGCAAGCCTCCAGCGCAAACGGGCAACGGGTCCGGAAAACACAGCCCGACGGCGGGTTTGCCGGGCTGGGAATATCGCCCTTGAGCACCTGCCGGTCTTGCCTGGCCAACGGATCGAGCGACGGAATGGCCGACAGCAGCGCGCGCGTATAGGGATGCTGCGGCCGGGCATAGAGCTCGGCCGCCGGCGCAACCTCCATGATGCGCCCGAGATAGAGCACGATGACCGTGTCGCAGATGTACTCGACCACGGCCAGATCGTGCGAAATGAACAGCATGGTCAGCCCAAGCCGGAGCTGCAGATCGCGCAACAAATTGATGATTTGGGCTTGGATCGAGACGTCGAGCGCCGAGACCGGCTCGTCGGCGACAATGAATTCCGGCTCGAGCGTCAGCGCCCGGGCGATGCCGATGCGCTGGCGCTGGCCGCCCGAGAATTCATGGGCGTAGCGATCATAGGCGTCGACCGGCAACTCGACCGCGGCAAGTGCATTCTCGGCCTTCGCCCGCCGCTCGGATTTCCTGCCAATGCCTTGAATGTCCAAGCCTTCGGTGAGGATCTGCCCGATCGTCATGCGCGGCGACAGGCTGGCGAAGGGATCCTGGAAAATATACTGCATCTTGCGGCGCTGGCGGCGCAACTGGGCGGCACCCAGCCTGGTGATTTCGGTGCCGCCATAGCTGATCTGGCCGGATGTCGGCTCGATCAGACGCAGCACCGAGCGGCCGATAGTGGTCTTGCCGGAGCCGGATTCGCCGACCAGCCCGACCACCTGACCACGCCTGACCTCGAACGAAATATCCTCCAGTGCCCTGACGATGGGGCCGCGCGAAAACGCGGTCGGCGCAAAATGCTTGGTCAGGTTTTTGACCGATAGGAAGGGGGCGCCGTCCATCAGAGCTCCTCCCAGCGCAGGCAGCGGCTTTGCTGGGTCGGCGTCGCCGCAAATAGTGGCGGGACCGCGGCGCGGCAGGCAGTGATAGCCATCGGGCAGCGCGGCGCGAAGGAACAGCCTTTGGGTAGCAAGGCGAGCGACGGAACATTTCCGGCAATGGTCGGCAGCGGCGTTCCCGCCACCTTCAGCGCCGTGGCCTCGCCGAGCCTCGGCACCGAGCGCATCAACCCCACCGTATAGGGATGACGCGGGCGGGTGAACACTTCGCTCACCGGACCTGTTTCGACGATACGCCCGGCATACATCACCGCTACCCGGTCGGCGATTTCGGCGACGACGCCGAGATTGTGGGTGACGAACAGGATGCCCATGCCGCGCTGCGCCTGCAGCTCGGCCAAAAGATCGAGAATCTGGGCCTGGATTGTGACGTCCAGCGCGGTCGTCGGCTCATCGGCAATCAGCAAGCCTGGATCGCAGGACAGGGCCATGGCGATAGTGGCGCGCTGGCGCATCCCGCCCGAAAGTTCGTGCGGATATTGTCGCGCCCGCCGCTTCGGATCGGGAATGCCGACCTGCTCCAGCAGCCGCACCGCGTCTGCCTCTGCCTCGCGGTGCGATTTGCCGAGATGGATGCGGATCGGCTCGGCGATCTGCTCGCCGATCGTGTAGACCGGGTTGAGGCTGGTCATCGGCTCCTGGAACACCATGCCGATCTCGTTGCCACGTATCTTGCGCAGCGACTCGGCATCGAGGCTGGTCAGTTCGGTGACCGTGCCGTTCTTGCGCCGCAGCGCGATCGACCCCTCTGCGATATGTCCGACCCTTTTCGGCAAGAGGCCGATGATCGACAGGCTGGTGACGGACTTGCCGGATCCGGATTCGCCGACGAGCGCCACCGTCTCGCCGGAGCCGATCGTCAGGTCGACATCCCTTACCGCCGCGATGTCGCGCCCCGCGATGCGGAACACCGCGCGCAGGCCGGAAATCGAGAGGATCGGCGCGACACTCAGCGGAGCAG
Source organism: Mesorhizobium sp. LSHC420B00 (assembly GCF_000503055.1). Classification (GTDB taxonomy): domain Bacteria; phylum Pseudomonadota; class Alphaproteobacteria; order Rhizobiales; family Rhizobiaceae; genus Mesorhizobium. The sequence goes on from NZ_AYVY01000023.1 coordinate 35,778, forward strand.
CCCCACGTCGCGAAGGATCATGTCGACCTTCGCGGTTTCCTCCTCGTTCAGGCTGCGTTGCGGCCGCGCCATGGTGTTCGAGGCGATGATGCCGAGGCTCTTCATCGCCGCCTTGAAGGCGCCGACGCCGGCCGAGCCGGCGCTGGTCCTGCCGAGCGAGATGCAGACGATCTCGAACAGTTTCAACAACCGCTCCTGCTCCAGGCGGGCTTCGGCATGCTGGCCCGCCTGCGTCAGCTTCCACAGCCTGACATAACCATGCGGGTCGACATTGGCGAGGCCCGGCACGACGCCATGCGCACCCATCGCCAGCACACTGTCGACCAGGATCTCGGAACCGGTCATGCCGAAAAAACTGGGATCGTCGGCCATGTCCTTGAGCACGTAACGCAGATTGCCGTCATCGCCGCTGGAATCCTTGATGCCCGCAATGGCGCCTTCCCTGGCGAGACCGACCGTGGTCTTGCGCTCCAGCTTGATGTGAACGCAGACCGGGATATCGTAGGCGATGACCGGAATGTCGATCGCATCCTTGATATAGCGAAAGTGGTCGCCGATCTCCGGCTGGCTGGTGCGGGTATAAAACGGCGCGGTGACGACGATGGCGTCGGCGCCGGCCGATCTGGCGATCCGGGCGTGGTTGATGACGCGGTCGGTAGTCGGGTCGATTACCCCAGCGAAGATCGGAACCCGGCCGTTATTGACCTTGACCGCGTGCTCGAGGATGGCCCTGCGGCCCGCCTCGTCGTGGAAGACCACCTCGCTGGTCGAGCCGAGCACAAACAGCCCGTGAACACCACCGTCGAGCAGGTTCTCGATAGTGCGGGTGAACGACGGGAAGTCGATGCTGAAATCGGCATTGAGCGGGGTGACGACAGGTGGCACGACGCCGGTAAACAGGGGCATTTTGATGAACCTTTGAGGTCAGTTGAGATCGGAGCGGGGGTCGAATGCATCGCGCAGGCCGTCGCCGATGAAATTGATGGCGAGCACGGTGAGCACCAGTGCGGCGCCGGGGAACATCCATTGCCACGGGTATTTTTCGAGCACGACGGTGGAGCGGGCGAGATTGAGCATGTTGCCCCAGCTGGCTTCGGGCGGTGCGATGCCGAGGCCGAGGAAGGACAGGCCGGCCTCGAGCAGGATGGCGTTGGCAATCTGCAAGGTGGCGTAGACGACCAGGATATCGATGCAATTGGGCAGGCCGTGCCGGAACAGCAGATGCGGCAGCCCTGCCCCCATGCCGCGGGCGGCGACGACAAAGTCGCGCTCGCGCAGTTCGAGCAGCCGGGCACGCACCATGCGCGACAGCACCGGCCAGGAGAGCAGCGAGATCACCAGGATGGTCTGGGCGATGCCGGTGCCGGCGATCGAAGCCAGCACCAGCAGGAAGATCACCGGCGGCAGCGTCATCGCCAGGTCGACCAGGCGCATCACCGTGCCGTCGACAAGACGCCCGCCAAAGCTGGCGACGGCACCGACCAGGAAGCCGATGACGGTCGATATGGCGACCGAGCTGACGGCAACCAGCAATGAGATCCGCCCGCCTTGCAGCAACCGGGCCATGACGTCGCGCCCGACGCCGTCGCTGCCCAGCCAATGAATGGCCGACGGCGCCTTGTTCATTGCTCGGAGGTCGATGGTGTTAGGACCGAACGGCCACCACAAAGGATACGTCGAAACCGCCAGCAGGATCGGGATGACGATCAAAAGCCCGGCACGCGCCGCGCGGTTTTCAAAAAAGCGGTCGAGCGCGCGGCGAAGCGGGCCTTTGGTTTGCGGCACGGCTGTCGGGTCAACTGTAGGATCTGGCGCCGTGATTGCCATCATGCCACCTGAATGCGCGGGTCGACGACGGCATAGACGACGTCGGTCAAGAGGTTGACCAGGATGACGCAAACGCCGATCACCAGGGTAGCGCCCATGATCACCGGGTAATCGCGGGTGCCGACGGCGTTGACCAGAAGCAGTCCCATGCCCGGCCAGTTGAACACGCTTTCCAGGAAGATGGCGCCGCCGATGGCGATGCCGACAGTCGAGCCGATCAAGGTAATGACCGGCAAGAGCGCATTGCGGGTCGCGTGCTTGATGATCACCCAGAACTCGCGCACGCCCTTGGCACGCGCCGTCCGCACGTAATCCTGGTTGAGCACTTCCAGCAGCGAGGCGCGCATGTAACGCATGATCAGCGCGGCATGGCCGACGGACAGCAGGCAGGCGGGCAGGACGAGGTGCGCAAGCACATCCGTCGCCGAGAACGGCGCACCCGCGGTCTGCATGCCGCCGGACGGCGCCCAGCGCAGCAGCACCGAGAAAAAATAGAGACCGAGCAGCGCTGTCAGAAAAGCCGGGCTGGAGATACCGATAAACGACAGCACCGACAGCGCGATGTCGGATGGTTCGTTACGGCGCACCGCGCTGAAAATGCCGGCGGAAATGCCGAGCACGATGGCGATCGCCAGGCCCGTACCCATCAGCAGCGCCGTCGGGCCGATGCGTTCCATGACCAGTGGCAGCACGGCAACGCCGCTGCGCTGGATCGAATAGCCGAAGTCACCGCTCAGCGCCGCGCGCAGCCAGGCGAGATATTGCACGGGAAGCGGCCGATCGAGCCCGAGCCGTTCGCGCAGGCCCTCGAGGTCGGAAGCCGACATGGGGACCGATGGGTTGATGTAGGCGTCGATTGGATCGCCCGGCGCCAGCCGCAACAGGATGAAGATGAGGACGCTGAGCGCGACCAGCATCAGCAATCCTGTGGTGCTGCGGCGGGCGATGAAGCTCAACATGGGCTTTCCGTGGCGGTGGCAGGCGGCGCCAAAGTGGTCCCGTCTGCCCGCTTGGTTGCGGGTTTCTTACTGGATGTCCCAGCGCTCGGGGTGAGCTGCGTAGGGGCCGCCGCCCGGCGCCGGCGTCCAGACGAAGTCATGCAGCTTGTTGGAGGCTACGCCATAGCGGTTGGCCACCCACAACGTCGCCCAGGGTAGCTCCTTGTTCATGACCTTGCAGACGCCCTGCCAGGATTGATCGAGCTTGGCCGGATCGGTTTGGCCTAGCGCGGCGTCCAATGCGGTGCTCAGATCGTCGAACTCGATACGCATGGTGTTGAAGCCTGCCGGCGGGATCTGCGACTTGTTGAGGCCGGGATTGAGGCCGGCCGGGTTGGGGCCGTTCTGCAGGCCGGCATAGACCATCGGAAAGGCGTTCCAGTCCGGCGTGCCTTGCTTGTAGACGATGCCATTGTAGGTCGGCGTATCGACGACGCGCGGCACCACATTGATGCCGACCTCGGCCAGCATCGACTGGACAGCGGCCATCACATTGGCGGCTTGCGGCGAGCCGTAATAGGTCAGCAAGGTGATCGGCTTGTCGCCATTGATCTTGTCCCAGCCCGCCTCGGTCAGCAGCGCCTTGGCCTTTGCCGGATCGTAGGCATAGGGTTCGAGGTCTGCCGGAACGAGATGCGGCGCGACATAGCCGCAATTGGCTGGCTTGGCGGCACCGCCGTAGAGGCTGTCGATGATGGCGTTGCGATCGATCGCATACATAATCGCCTGGCGGACACGGATATCCCTAAACAGGTCGACCTTCTGGTTCAGGCCGATATAGTTGACCACGTACGAGGCACCTTCGATCACCTTGAAATTGCTGTCGCTCTTGAAGGATGCCGCATCGTCGGGCTCGACATAGGTGAACTGGATCTCGCCGGCGCGGAGCGCGGCGACGGCCGCCGCCGGCGACTCGAAATAGCGGTTGATGAGCACGTCTACCTTCGGCTTGCCGCTGCGATAGTCGTCATCGGCTGCCAGTTCGACATATTGGTCGGTCACGTAGCGCTTGAACTTGAACGGGCCGGTGCCCACCGGAGCGGTCGACCACCAGGTGCTTGTCGCCAGTGATTCCGGCGGCAGAGCGGCCAGGGCATGCTCCGGCAGGATCATTAGCTGCGAGAGGATGGATAGAAACGAGCCGTTCGGTTTCGATAGCTTCACCACTGCGGTGTGGTCATCCGGTGCATCGACCGAGGCGATGTTGGCGAGGCGGGCGGCAAACAGGCTGCCGGAGGCCTTGTTCTTGGCAAGCTCGAGGGTGAACTTGACGTCCTTCGAGGTGAACGGTTTGCCGTCATGCCAGGTCTCGTTGACCAGGTTGAACGTATAGCTCAGCTGGTCGTCGCTGATCTTGTAGTCCTTGGCGAGGTCGCCTTCGATCTCGGTCAGCCCGGCATTGAAGATGACCAGCGGTTCGAAATAGGTGCTGAGCCAGGTGAAGCCGCCGGTCGCGACCAGCGGGTTGAAGTTCTTGGGAAAACCGCCCGGGCCGACGTCGAAGCCGCCCGCAATGGTCTTGGCGCTTTGTGCCTGGACATTGGTCAATGGGGCAATGCTGGCGAGCAGCAGCCCGGCGACTGAGAATGCGATGGTCCTGATGCGCATGGTTTCCTCCCTTGGCATATTCAGGTTGTTTTTCAGCTTGCTCGGTTTTTGGCGATAACCTGCTGGATCCCCCGGTAATGGTCGTCGAGCCGCCGACGCGCCTGGTCGACATCCTTGGCGGCGACAGCCTCGACGATCTCGTGATGGTCGCGCCATGTCGCCAGCGGCGTCGGATTATCGAGATTGGTGAAATTCGAGGCCTTGTCGAACGCCGTCCAGAAGATGTCGATCAGTGCGCTCAGCATGTGATTGTTCTGGCAGCGGAACAGCAGCTGGTGGAATTGCTGGTCCTCTTCGGCGAAGCTCTCATGGCGCTCGGCACGTTGCCGCATGCGCTCGGTCAACTGGCGCAGCGCCTCGATATCCTCGGCACTGATCATCTCGATCGTCTTGGCGATGAGGCCGGTTTCCAGCACGCGGCGGATTTCGCGCAGCTCTTCGACATCGCGCAGCGAATCCTGCAAGCCGTATGCCAGGTTATCCAGCAGCGGCTTGAACGAGAACTCCTTGACGAAGACGCCGATGCCGCGCCGCGTCTCCAGGATGCCGATCGATTCCAGCGCCTTGATGGCTTCCCGCACTGAGTTGCGGCCGACGCCGAGCCGCTGCGCCAGGAACGTTTCCGGCGGCAAGGGATCGCCTGCCTTGAGCTGGTTGCTTTCGATATAGGCCCTGAGGCTTTCCTGCACGGTGACGTGAAGAAGCGGCGGTCTGCTCAACGGTTCGATCGACTTCAGTTCCGCCATCCCACTGCTTTCATCATCCGCCGGATTAGCCTGCCCGCTTGTCGTATAGCTACTTGTAGGATATCCTGCAAGCCCATAACAAACCTGCTGCCTTCGAATGAAGATTACCCTCGCCGGCTCGAGCCACTGGCACGCCGAAATGCACCTCGACGCCGCACGCTTTTACGGTGCGGAGATCGCCGGCATCTGGGACGAGGATCCTGGCCAAGCGCATGGGTTCGCCGCGCACCACGATCTGCCGTTTATCAAAGATTTCACGGAGATACTCTCCAGCCCGCCGGATGCGATCCTGTTGATGGGGCACCCTTCGATGGTGCCGGCGCGGGCACGCGCGATCATCGCGGCAGGGATACCGCTGATCCTGGAGAAGCCGGCGGCCAGCCATACGAGGGAACTGATGGCGCTGCGCGAGCTTGCCAGGCAGCACCAGGCTTTTGTCGCTGTTCCCCTGCCCAACCGTTTCGGGCCGGCCGTTGCCGGCTTTGAACGGCTGCGCCGGCAAGGTCGCGCCGGGCCGGTGGCGCATTGCCAGTTCCGGCTGGTCAACGGCCCGCCGCAACGCTACATCGCCGACGGTGTCGCCTGGGTCGTCGATCCGGCGGTTGGCGGCGGGGGTGCGTTGAGGAATCTCGGCATACACGGCGTCGACGCGGCACTCAGCCTCGCAACCGGCAAGCTCGGCCTGAAAAGCGTTTCGATTGCGAACCGCATTCATCCCGGCCCGGTCGAGGACCATGCGCTGCTGGTGCTGGAAGACGAGGCCGGCGCGGTGTTCATCGTCGAGGCCGGTTACACCTTTGCCTCGATGCGCCCCGGCGGTGACTTCGAGTGGCGTATCGTCAGTGCCAATGCCACCCTCATCGATCATGGCGACCATGCCACCTGCGCAACGCTCGACGATGCGGCCGTTGCCGATTTGCCGGTCGAACTGCCGGCAAGGCTATCGTCTGTTCATGCGCGATACGCTTGACCGGCTGGCCAGAAAGGCGCCTCCGCCGGTGTCCATCGAGGATTATGTTGCGGCGATGTCTCTGATCGACGCCGCTTATGAAAAGGCAGGATCATGATTGGGATAGGAATTATCGGCGCCGGCGATTTCGGCGCAGCCCATGCGCGGGCAATCCGTGAGGTGGGAGGCATTCGTCTCGTCGCCGCCTCTCGTGGAAATGCCGATGCGCTGCAGCGCTTCACCGCCGAATATGGCGGCTGCGGCTACACTGATTGGCGCAAGCTGCTGGACGACAAGGAGGTCGACGCGGTCCTCATTGCCACCCCGCACCATCTCCATGCCGAAATGGCCATCGGCGCAGCAAACGCCGGCAAGCACATCCTGCTCGAAAAGCCGATGGCGCCGACGGCGGCTGCCTGCGACGCGATCAACGCCGCCGTAACCGATAGCGGCGTCAAGCTGATGGTCGCCCATCTCATGCATTTCGCCCTGCCCTGCATGGCAGCCAGGCAGAAGCTGGAGCAAGGAGAGCTCGGCCGGCCGCTCATCGGATCGAGCTGGATCATCAAGCTATGGATGGAGCACAATCGCCGCGACTGGCATCTGCGCAAGTCGACCGGCGGCGGCATGCTGTTGACGGCCGGCATCCACGCGCTCGACCGCCTGGTCTGGCTGATGGATGACGATGTCGTGTCGGTGAGCGGCATGCTCGGCGCCAAGTTCCATGACCAGGAAGCAGACGACAGCGCCTTGCTTGGGCTGCGCTTCGCCGGCGGCGGCATCGGCCAGGTGCAGAGCATCGGCTATCGCACCGGCGCTACCACCTACGCCATGGATCTGGTCTGCGAGCAGGGAACGCTGCGCATCGACATGGATCGCGGCACGATGCTTGGACGCGATACGGTCTGGACCGAGTTGCCCGGTTCATTCGAACCGAACTGGATGCACAACGCGCTGGTGCGCGAATGGAGCGCGATGCGCGATGCCATTGCCGACGACACGCCGGTGCCGGTCGACGGTCTCTATGCACGCAAGATCATCGGCATTATCGAGGCTGCCTTCGCGTCGAACGAAACCCGCCACGAACACGAGATCGCCGGTGCACGCTGACCTCGACGACCATCTGGCCCGCTTGCCCGCACACGCACCGCGCGGCGTCTGGGGCGCGGTGATGCTGGCCATCGACGATCGCGGAGCGATCGACTGGCAGGCGACGGAAGAGACGATCGCGCGGCTTTGCGCGTCAGGCGTCGACGGCGTCTATTCCAATGGCACGGCCTGCGAATTCCATTGCCAGACCGAGCCCGAATTCGACCGGCTTTGTGGGCTGGTCGCCGCAACAGCCGGCGGCGCGCGCCTTCCTTTCCAGATCGGCATCAGCCAGTCCAATCCGCGCGTCGCACTGGAGCGGCTGACGCGGGTCTCGGCGTTTGGCCCGGCGGCGGTGCAATTCACACTGCCCGACTGGTGGCCGCCCAGCGACGACGAGGTCATGCGTTTTGTCGGCCGCCTCTGCGAGGCCGCGCCCGAAACGCCGCTGGTGCTCTACAACCCGCCGCACGCCAAGCGTCGCCTGACACTCGAAGGCATCGCCCGGCTGCGCGCGGCCGTGCCGTCGCTGGTCGGCGCCAAACTGCCGGGCGGTGACGCCGACTGGTATGCCGATATGCGCCACAAACTGGACGGATTCTCCGTCTTCGTCCCCGGCCACACGCTGGCGACAGGCTATGCTGGGGGAGCCCATGGCAGCTATTCCAACGTTGCCTGCCTCAACCCGAAGGGTGCGGTACAGTGGTGGCAGATGATCCGCACCGACATGGCCGCCGCTGCCGAGGTCGAGGCCCGCATACAGGCCTTCCTCGCCGCACATGTCCTACCGTTTCGCACCCGTTACAATGTCAGCGATGCAGCGCTCGACAAGGCGATGGCGGCGGCCGGCGGCTGGGCGCCACTCGGCCCGCGACTGCTCTGGCCCTACAGCTCCGTTCCCGATCAGGAAATCCCGACGCTGGCCAGGGCCGCTCACGCGGCTTTCCCGGAATGGTGGTAGGATCCGTCAGCCAAGGTGCGTGACGACGGCGGCTCTTCAGCACTCGGCTCGCAGGCCCGGTATCGCGCGTGACACAAACGTCCCCGATGCAGGGGCATCCGCCTCGCGCCGTGCCAGTGAGTTGCGCAGCAGTGCGATCGCCTCGCGGCCGGCAGTCGCAATCTCGCGCGGCCTGTCGACGCCGACGATCATGAACTCCTTGATCCCCAAAGCGGCGTAGGAAAGCAGCGACAGCGCGACCTGCGCCGGCGGCCCGGCAAGTTCGACCGCCTTCTGGCAGGAAGCGGCAGGTTTGTCTGCCGAACGGATTCGGACGGGAAGCGCGAAACGCAGCTTGCCGGCCCGACCGTGTTCGGCGGCAGCGCCGCGCACGCGCTCCATTGACTGTCGGATTTCTGCAAGCGAGCCGGGCGCCAGCTCGAACACATCCGCATGCCTGCCCGCGACCCTGAGCGCTGTGCCCGACTGTCCGCCCATGCGGATGGTCACGTCGGCACCATGCAGCCCCTTGCGCGGCACATAGCCGCCGTTGACGCTGTAAAAGGCGCCTTCATGGTCGAACGGCCTGTCGTTCGACCACAACCGCTTCAGCAGCACCAGATATTCGTCGATGCGTTGCCAGACCACCGTATGGCCGGCCGGACGTGCCTCGGCATCGTCGTCGTTCAGCGGCTCGCTGAGCATCCTGAGCGACAGCCGGCCACGGCTTCTCGCGTCGAGGGCAGCGAGCTGCCGCGCCGCCACGGTTGGTTCGATCACGCCTGCCCAATGGGTGAGCACGACCTCGAGGGAGGAGGTCCGGTCCAGCGTCTGGGCGGCAAGGTCCATATTGGTCAGCAGCCCGGCCTGGTCGTCGATGACGATCTTCTGGAATCCGGCATCCTCGATCAGCGACAGCTTCGTCGCGGTCTCGACAAAGTCGTAGAAAAAGCTGGCGTCGGCAGCGTGGATCTTACCGGGAACATGCGTGAACTCGATCGGCATTGCCATCTCCTCCATCACGTTGAATCAGGGCACGCAAAAGCGCACCGGCATTCGGTTCATTCAACTCCGGAATTTCTGCAAACGGCAGGCCGCTATCCCGAGCAAGCCTCGACGATCAGAGCCTTACTAATCAGGGGATCAGCCCCAGTACCACTGCCCCGGTGAATACGAACGCAAGGGCAAAGACGAGATAGGCGAAAGCGCCGGCATAGGCCGGCCGCCACACCTGGTCGGAACCCAGCCTTTGGCCTTTGCGGGCAGTCTGAGCGTTCTGGCTATAGGACATATCGACCTCCGTCTCGGCGCTTAATCTATAAAATCAGTAGACTTTGTCGAGTGCTATTTTCGCGCGATCTTTAGAACAATTTTCCCCAAACCGCAGACAAATTGGTGTTTTTGCTGCTTAGCGCTGGCTTTTGGGCGTGCCGGGGAAGACGGCAGAAAACGTCAGGTCCATGTGTGTGTGGCTCCTTGGCCATCCAATGGATGCGGGATAGCATCGCTGCTTGAGCGGAAGCCGCGACGTCACGGCAAGGCAGCAGGGAGCAAAACATGGGCACAAGACTGGCCGGCAAGGTCGCCATCATTTCGGGCGGCGCGACGGGAATGGGCGGTGCGGCCTCGGAGCTTTTCGCGGCCGAGGGCGCCAAGGTGGCGATCGTCGACCGCAACGGCGAAGCGGCGGCTGCCACCGCAGCGGCAATCAGGCAACGCGGCCATATCGCCGAGCACTGGGTCGCCGACGTATCGGACGAGCGGCAGGTCGAAGCGGCGGTGAAGGGCGTGATGGAAAAATTCGGCCCGGTCACGGTTCTGTTCAACCATGCCGGCACCATCGTCATCAAACCCTTCCTGGAGACCACGCTGCAGGAATGGGACTGGCTGCATGCCGTCAATGTGCGTTCGATGTTCCTGATGACGCGCGCCGTGCTGCCCGGCATGATCGCCGCCGGCGGCGGTTCCATCGTCTGCACCTCGTCGATCTCGGCGGTGGCGGCGACGCCGATGGAGGTGCTTTACGACACCACCAAGGGTGCCTGCCACATGTTCGCGCGTGCCATTGCCGTCGAATTCCGCGACCGCAACGTCCGCTGCAATGCGGTCTGCCCCGGCTTCATCAGGACGCCGCATGGCCTGCGCGAGGTCGCCGATCTCGACAAACTCGGCGTCGATGTCTCAGACGCGGCAATGGCGGCGCAGCAGGGGCGGATCGGCGAGCCGGAAGAGGTGGCGAGGGCAGCCCTGTTCCTGGCCAGCGACGAGGCCAGCTTCGTCAACGGCGCCCATCTGTTCGTGGATAACGGCTTTACCGCGATGTGAAGGACGGCGCGCCGCTACCGCTCTTCGCGCCGGAACGGCTTGAGCAGTGCCGAAGGAGCCACCGCATTGCGCGACATCACCGCCATGGCGACGATGGTGAAGATGAAGGGCAGCATCAGGAACGCCTCATAAGGAATGTGGCCGAGCCCACTTGCCTGCATGCGCAATTGCAGCGCGTCGACGAAGGCGAACAACAGTGCGGCGCCTGCCGAGCGCCATGGATCCCAGCGGCCGAAGACGACGAGTGCGATCGCCACCCAGCCACGCCCCGAAACCACGCCGAAGGTGAAGGCGTTGAACTGCGCCATCGACAGGAAGGCACCGGCCAGCCCCATCAAGGCACCGCCGAGGATCACCGCCTGGAAGCGCGTAGCGATGACGCTGACGCCGGCCGAATCAGCGGCGCGCGGGTTTTCACCGACCATGCGGACCGACAGGCCCCATGGCGTGCGGTAGAGCACGAAGGCGGCCAGGGGAATAGACAGCATTGCCATGTAGACCAGCGAAAACTGGTTGAACACCGCCGGCCCAAGCACCGGAATACCGGATAATATCGGGATCGGCAGCGTCTCGAACCCCTTGATGTTCGGCGGTACCGATTGCTGGCCGAAGATCAGCCTGTAGAGGAAATAGGCAAGGCCTGAACTGAACAGCGTCACGCCGATGCCGCAGACATGCTGGCTGAGGCCGAGCGCCACCGTGAACAGCGCATGCACGGCGCCCATCAGCGCGCCGGTCAGCACGGCGGCGAGCACGCCAAGCCAAAGGCTGCCGCTGAGGCTCGCCGCGGTGAAGCCGGTCATTGCCGACAACAGCATGATGCCTTCGATGCCGAGATTGAGCACGCCGGCGCGCTCGGAAAACATCTCGCCCAGCGTCGCGAAGGCAAGCGGCGTGGCGATGCGGATGATGGCGGCCAGGAAGCCGACCTGGAATATCTGCTCCAGCACCACGCTCATTTGGCTATTCCCACGCGACGGATGCGATAGGCGGTGAACAGCAGCGCCACCAGCATGGCGAGCAGCGCCGTTCCCTGGATGACATCGCTGAGGAAGGCCGGAACGCCGGTCGCCCGCGACATCGCCTCGGCGCCGGTCATGACGGCAGCAAGGAAGATCGCCGCCGGCACGACGCCGAGCGGATTGAGCCTCGCCAGCATGGCGACGACGATGCCGGAATAGCCATAGCCCGGCGAGATGTCGCTCATCACCTGGAAATGCACGCCGCCGACCTCGCCGACGCCGGCAAGGCCGGCCAGCGCGCCTGATAGCAGCGCCGTCGAAATCAGCACCCGCTCGACATTGATGCCGCCATAGCGCGCGGCTTCCGGGTTCTCGCCGGTGACCCTGATGCGGAAACCAAGCGTCGTGCGCGCGACCACGAACCAGATGACCGGTGCGGCGACCAGCGCCGCGACGACGCCGAGATGCAGTCGCGTGCCTTCGAGCAGCACTGGGAAATTCGCTGAATCCTCGATCGGCGGCGAGATCGGGTAGCCGCTGAAACTATCCTTCCATGGGCCCTCGATCAGCGCCATCAGCGCGTAGAAAATGACCGAATTGAGCAGCAGCGAGCTGACCACGTCATCGACCCTGAATTTTACCCGCAGTGTGGCAGGGATCAGGGCGACGGCCGCGCCGGCGGCGGCGCCCGCCAGCGCCATCAGCAACATGGCGAGCGGCCCCGGCATCGGGATGGCGCCGACGGCACAGCTCGCCACCGCACCGGCCAGCAATTGCCCTTCGGCGCCGATGTTCCAGAATTTGGCGCGGAAAGCGACCGCCACGGCAAGACCGGTGAAGATCATCGGCGCGGCACGCACCAGCGTTTCGGTGATGGCGTAGCTGTCGCCCAACGACGCCGAAAACATCACGCCATATGCCTCGACGACGCCGGCGCCGGCCAATGCAATGAGGCCGCTGCACAGGATCAGCGTCGCGCCGATGGCGAGCAGCGGCAGCGCCAGATTGAACCAGGCGGGCGTTGAGGTGCGGGCCTCGAGACGGAACATCAGGCCTCCGCCCCGGTCATCATCAACCCGAGTCTGGCGACGCTGGCATCGGCGCTGTTCAGCGTGCCGACGATGCGGCCCTCATACATCACGGCAATGCGGTCGCAGAGCATCAGCAACTCTTCCAGGTCCTCGCCGATAACGATAATGCCGCAGCCCTTGGCGCGCATGTCGAGGAATTTTTCGTGGATGAAGCGCGCGGCACCAATATCGAGGCCGCGTGTCGGCTGCGAAACGATCAGCACCTTTGGGTCGAAGGCGAGTTCGCGCGCCAAAAGCGCCTTCTGCAGATTGCCGCCGGACAGCGCCCCGGCGCGCGTCATCGGCCCGGGGCAACGTATATCGTAGGCCTTGATCTGCGCCTCGGCGAAGGTGCGGATCGCATCCTGTCTGAGCAGGCCGTTGCGGCTGAACGCCACCGTGCCGATGCGCGGCAGCACCATCGAATCGGCAAGCGGCAGATTGGTGACCAGCCCGGTCGTCATACGGTCTTCCGGGATGCGGCCAAGGCCGAGCGCCTGCACTGCGCTCGGCGAGAACCGCGAAACGGCTTTGCCGGCTATCGTCATGCGGCCGGCATCGGGCGCTCGCACGCCGGAGATGACCCCGGCAAGCGCCCGCTGGCCGTTGCCGGAGACGCCGGCAATGCCGAGGATCTCGCCGCCGCGTACCGACAGCGACACATCGCGCAGCGCCATGCCGGAATGATGCGATGTCGAGATACCATCGAGGGTCAGCACCGCCGGACCCGGTGTCGACGGTCCCCTGGCCGGAGGCACGATCTCGTGGCCGCACATCAGCCGCGCCATCTCCGAAGATATCGTGCTGGCCGGCGTATCGACGCGGCCGGCAACGCGCCCGTGCCTGAGCACGACGCAGCGATGCGTCAGCGCCCGCACCTCGTTGAGCTTGTGCGAGATGAAGATGATGCCGAGCCCCTGTGCCGCCATCGAGCGCAGCGCCGAAAACAGTCCGTCGACCTCGGTTGGCGCCAGCACCGCCGTCGGCTCGTCGAGGATCAGCAGCCTTGCGCCGCGAAACAATGCCTTGACGATTTCGAGCCGCTGTTGCTCGCCGACCGACAGCGCCGAAACGGGAAGGTCCGGGTCGAGCGCCAGCCCATGCTGGCGGCCGATCTCGGCGAGCCGCGCCAGCCCCCCGGCGCGGTCGATCCGGCCCGATCTGCCGGGAATGCCGATCAAGAGGTTCTCCAGCACCGAAAGTCGCGGTGCGAGATGAAAATGCTGGTGCACCATGCCGATGCCGGCGGCCAGCGCATCGGCCGAGCTGTTGATCGCCACTGGCCGGTCCTGCACCAGGATCTCGCCGGCGTCGGGCGCATAGGCGCCGAACAGCACGTTCATCAGCGTCGTCTTGCCGGCGCCGTTTTCGCCGAGCAACCCGAGGATTTCACCCGGCGCGACGCTGAGATCGACGGCCTCGTTCGCCTTGACGGCGCCGAAGCTCTTGGTGATGCCGCGCATTTCGATGAGAGGGGCGGGCAAGGGCACTCCTGGTGAGAGATGGCGCGGATACCCTTCCCCCTTGCGGGGAGGTACCGAGCGAAGCGAGGCGGGAGGGGTCGCCTCAACCGCCTCGACTTTTGACTTAAGAGACGGAGCGCGTCGCGGAGGACCCCACCCGGCCCTGCGGGCCACCCTCCCCTCAAGGGGGAGGGGCGGGCGCACTCAGTCCGAGACCGGCGTATTCTCGTCCACGTCGACTCGGAAATTGCCGTCGAGGATCTCGGCCTTCTTCCTCTCGACCAATTCCTTGACCTCGGCCGGCAGCGTCTTGTCGAATTTATGGTACGGCGCGAGGTAGGAGCCGCCCTTGGCCATGCGCGAGAAATCGCCGTAATCCTGCGCGGTGAAGACCCCGGCCTTGACCAGCTTGATCGCCTGCTCGACGGTCGGATACATGTCCCAGACCGGCCCGGTGATCACCGTGTCGGGGCCGAGGCTCGACTGGTCCGACATGTTGGAGATGGCGAGGATCTTCTTCTCCGCCGCCGCTTCGATGACGCCGAAGCGCTCGGCATAGATGACGTCGACGCCAGCGTCGATCTGGGCAACAGCCGCTTCCTTTGCCTTTGGCGGATCGAAGAACGAGCCGATGAAGGCGACCTTCTTCTTGATGTTGGGATTGACCTCCCTGGCGCCGGCAAAGAAGGCGTTGACCAGCCGGTTCACTTCCGGAATGCCCATAGCCGCGACCGCGCCGATCGTGCCCGATTTCGACATCTTTCCGGCGATCATGCCGGACAGATAGGCCGGCTCGTGAATCCAGTTGTCGAAAACGCCGAAGTTCGGCTCGGCCGGCCCGGCGCCGGAGCCGAACAGGAAGGCGGTCTTCGGGAACTGCTTGGCGGTCCTGCGGGATTCGCGCTCGGCGGCGAAGGCATCGCCCAGCACCAGCTCATAGCCGCCTTGCGCATATTCGCGCATGACACGGCTGAAATCGGCGGTCTGCACCTTCTCCGACCATTTGTACTCGATGCCGAGTTCCTTCTCGGCCTTCTGCAGGGCGACGTGGATCTGGTTGTCCCACGGCTCCTCGATCGGCGTGGCGAAGATCGCCGCCACTTTCAGCTTCTTGGTCTTAGCAAAGGCGCTGCCCGGCAGCATCGCCGCCGCAAGGCCGAGCGCGCCCAGCTCCAGCACGTTGCGTCGCGAAAGCCCTTCGCGTTTCGATTGGATTCTGCTCTTCCCGTTGTCCATTGCATGCCCCTCTGATTGGCGCCGTGTCGAGCCGGCTCTCTTCTCTGGAATATCAGCGAAGGAACTATGGAACGGTGCCCGGCTTTTGTCCACATGGTCAAATTTGAAGGGCAGAACGACGTGGGAATTCGCGCAGCCGCACCTTCAGAACGGCCGGAGTTGCTCGCTCACAATCTCTCCAGCGCCACCGCTATGCCCTGGCCGACACCGATGCACATGGTCGCGAGGCCGTAGCGGCCGCCGCGTTCGCGCAGTTCCAATGCCGCCGTGCCGGTGATGCGCGCCCCGGACATGCCGAGCGGATGGCCGAGCGCGATGGCGCCGCCATTCGGGTTGACGTGCTCCGCATCCTCGGCAATGCCGAGTTGGCGCAGCACGGCGATGCCTTGCGAGGCGAAGGCCTCGTTGAGCTCGATGACATCGAATTGTTGCGGCTCCAGGCCGAGCCGGGCGCATAGCTTCTGCGTGGCCGGCACCGGACCAATGCCCATGATGCGCGGCGCCACGCCGGCGGTGGCACCGCCGAGGATGCGGGCGATCGGCGTCAACCCGTATCTTTTCACGGCGGTTTCCGAGGCGACGATCAGCGCCCCGGCACCATCGTTAACGCCCGACGCGTTGCCGGCCGTAACCGTGCCGCCTTGCCGGAACGGCGTCGGCAATTTGGCCAGCGCCTCGATCGTGGTACCCGAGCGCGGATGTTCGTCCTTCGAGACGACGACGATCGGGTCACCCTTGCGCTGCGCGATCGTCACCGGCGTGATTTCCTTTGCCAGCCGGCCATTGGCTTGTGCGGCGACCGCCTTGTCCTGGCTGCGCACGGCAAACGCATCCTGGTCGGCGCGAGAGACGGCGAACTCTTCCGCCACGTTCTCGCCCGTCTCCGGCATCGAATCGACGCCGTATTGCTTCTTCATCAGTGGATTGACGAAGCGCCAGCCGATCGTGGTATCGTGAACTTCGGCATTGCGCGAAAACGCGGTCTCGGCCTTCGGCAGCACGAACGGTGCGCGCGACATCGATTCGACGCCGCCGGATATCATCAGCTCCGCCTCGCCGGCCTTGATCGCGCGCGCTGCGATGATGACGGCATCCATGCCCGAACCGCAGAGGCGATTGACGGTCGAGCCGGAAATCTCCTTCGGCAGGCCGGCCAGCAGCAGTACCATGCGCGCCACATTGCGATTGTCCTCACCGGCCTGATTGGCGCAGCCATAGACGACGTCGTCGATGGCAGCCCAGTCGATGCCGGGATTGCGCTCGACCAGCGCCCTCAGCGGGATTGCGCCGAGATCGTCGGCACGCACCGCCGACAACGAACCGCCGAAGCGGCCGATCGGCGTGCGGATATAGTCGCAGATATAGGCCTCGGCCATTATGCAGCTTCCCTTTGCGCTGACGATTTCTGCTCCCGGCCCAGCCATGTTGGCCGCATTCTCCTTGAGACGAAAGCACATCTTGCCGCCGGCCGTTAGGCCAAAGGGAATTTCAGCTCCCGCCCGCCGGGAGCTGCGGATCAGCCGATGCTTTCACCGCCGTCGATCACCAACGCCTGCCCGGTCATGAAGGACGAGCGGTCGGAAACGAGAAACAGGATCGCTTCGGCGATTTCCTGGGCGCTGGCCCAGCGCTGCATGGGGATCTTGGTGCGGACATAGTTTTCGATCGCCGCCCGCCCGCCCATCTGCGCGATAAACGGTTCGTTGAAGGGCGTGTCGACCCAGCCGGGGCACAACGCGTTGACGCGGACATTGTGCCGGGCATAGTCGAGCGACATCTGCCGGGTCATCGCCACCACGGCATGTTTTGAGGTCGCGTAGGCGATCATTTCGCGGTCGTAGAACACACCCGAATTCGAGGCGGTATTCAGGATCACCCCGCCGCCTTGCGCGATCATCGACGGCATGACCAGCCTGGCCGCGAGGAACTGCGCCCGCACATTGATCCGCCAGGAGGCATCCATGCCGTCGGCGCCGACTTCGGTCAGCGTGCCGCCGACCTGGATCCCGGCATGATTGTGCAGGATGTCGATCCGCCGATGCCGGCCCAGCGTTCCTGCGACGAGCTGCTCGACCGCCGCATCGTCGCCGACATCGGTGGCGACGGCTTCGGCCCGACCGCCGGACGCACGAATGTCGGAAGCGGTTGCTTCCCCCGCCGCCTGGTCCCTGTCGGCGATCACCACGAGCGCGCCTTCCCTGGCCATTATCATGGCGCCGGCACGCCCGATCCCCGACCCGGCGCCCGTCACCACGGCGATGCGATCTTTCAGAATCATGTTTTTGTCTTTCAGTGGGATGGTTTTCGCTGGCGCAATTGCCATTGGGCGAGCACCACGAGCAGAACGGAGGCGACGAGCACGATCGTCGCGATGGCATTGATCTCCGGCGTGACCCCGCGCCGGATCGAGGCAAAGACATAGATCGGCAATGTCGTCTGCGCGCCGGCGACGAAAAAAGCGACGATGAAATCGTCGAAGGAGAATGTGAAGGCGAGCAGGAAGCCGGCGACCACCGCCGGCATGATCTGCGGCAACACGATGCTGCGGAACGTCGTCAGCGGGGTGGCGTAAAGATCGCTCGAAGCCTCGACCAGATTGCGGTCGAGGCTGCCGAGGCGCGTGCCGACGATCATCGCCACCAGCGCCATCGAAAACAGCCCGTGCGCGGCGATGATCGAGCCATAGCCGAGCGCCAGGCGCGGTGGCTGATCGTTCGGCCACAGCGAAGCGACAAACGGGTTGACCACCCCGAATAGCTGGACCAGCGCGACCAGCGTCGAGATGCCGATGACGACGCCAGGAACGACGATCGCAGCACCCAAAAGCGCATCGAAGACGGCTCGCGTCCGCGCGCCGACACGCGCCAGGCCAAGCGCCGCCGCGGTGCCGCAGAGTGCCGCGAGCAAGGCGCTGGTCGTGGCGATTAACAGGCTGTTCTTCAGCGCTTCGACCAGGAACGGGTTCGCCAGTGCCTTGCCGTACCATTGCACCGAGAAGCCAGTGAACTCGCTGGCGTGGTGGCCGGCGTTGAACGAGAACAGCACCACCAGCGCGATCGGCAGGTAGAGAAAGGCAAAGACCGCAACGACGAAGGCACGCATCAGATCAGGTCCACCCGGCGGGCACCCGAAAGCCGTGTCGAAATGCGGTTCGCGGCAAGCAGCACGACCACGGAAACCGCTACAAGGGTTATGGCGATTGCCGATCCGAACGGCCAGTTGCGCGATTGCAGGAACAGATCGACCAGCGCGTTGCCGATGAAGAAGACCTTGCCGCCGCCGAGTAGCGTTGGGATCAGATATTCGCCGAGCAACAGGATCATGACCAGCGAGAAGCCGGTCATCACACCTGGCAGCGACAGCCGCAGCGTCACGCCGAGGAATGTCGAGATCGGCGTCGCGCCGAGATCGGCGGAGGCCTCCAGCAGCCGGCGATCGAGCCGCTCGAGGCTGACATAGACCGGCAGGATCATCAGCGGCAGATAACCATAGACGGTGCCGAGCAGAACCGCTCCCGGCGTATTGATCAGCCGCACATCCTCCATCCCGACATAGGCCAGCAGAGCTGGGACGCCGCGCCCGCCAAGCACATACATCCAGGCATAAGTCCGCATCAGCAGGCTGGTCCAGAACGGGATGACGACAAGCGCAAGCAGGATCAGCCGCCACCGCTCCGGCGCGCGCAAGGCGAGGTAATAGGCGACCGGATAGGCAACGAGAAGACAGGCCAGTGCACCGGCCGGCGCCAGCACCATGGTGTTCCAGAAGGCGGTCGCCCGCGCCGGAAGATTGGCATACTGCGCCAAGGTGAAAGCGGCCTGATAGCCGCCTTCCGGCGCCCGCTCGCCGACGCTGAAAACGGCGATCGCCACGAACGGCAAAACTAAAAACACCAACAGCCATGCGGTCGCCGGACCGAGCAGCAGGGCGGTCAGGAGATTGTGACGAAGAACATTGCTGCGCATTGAAAAATCGCCCCGATGCCGGCGGACATCTGTCCGCCGGGGGAGTTGCCTGCATCGGACCTTTGGTCCGCCCGGTTCAAGCCGACTTGAAGCGTGCCATCAATTCGGCCCGGCCCGGGTCGGTCAAGGTCGCGGCTGCACCGAATTCGAGTGGCTTGAGCAGATCCGCCGCCGGATAGAGGATCGGATTTTCCAGCACCTCCTTGGGCAGCAGCGCATTGACCCGCGCATCGGTGGAAGGCGCACCGTTGGCCAGGTGCTCCCTGACCGCGACTTTCGGGTTCATCAAATAGTTGAGCAAGGCATAACCCGCAGGCTTGTTGGGCGCATCCTTGGGGATTGCGTAGAAGTCGGTCCAGATCTCGCCGCCTTCCTTGCCAAGCACGTAGGCGATTTCGGGGATGTCGCGGTG
Organism: Mesorhizobium sp. LSHC420B00; assembly: GCF_000503055.1. GTDB lineage: Bacteria > Pseudomonadota > Alphaproteobacteria > Rhizobiales > Rhizobiaceae > Mesorhizobium. Next base: position 55,368 of record NZ_AYVY01000023.1, read on the forward strand.
GAGCTGCGCCCCGTCATTGGTCCAGCACATCGTCATCCAGGCGTCGCCGGCACGCATCGACGGCTGGTAGTCGCTGGAGACCGCGAACAGATGCGGCTTGACCTTCAGCAGCAATTCCTCCGCCTTGGCGAGTTCGTCCGGCTTCAGCGAGTTGAACGAGAAGCCGAAATATTTCAGCGCGTTGCCGATCGTGGTCAGCTGGTAATCATGAACCATGGTCCGGCCGTCGCCCTCCGCCATCGCCGTGTCCCAGAATTCCTTCCAGCTCGTCATCGGCTTGGCCAGTTTCTTGGTGTTGACGGCAAAGCCGGTGGTGCCCCAATTCTTCGGCACAGCGTAGGTCACGCCGTCGATGGTGCCTTCCCCAGTGAAGCGCGGGTCTTCTTGCGAGCCGTCATAATTGGCAAGCTTGGCCATATCGAGCGCTTCGATGATGCCGAGCTTCTTGTAAGTCGAGATCGTGTAGTTGGTTGGAACGAAAAGGCTCCAGCCCGAGGCGCCGGCCTGCAGCTTGGCCAGCATCTCCTCGTTTGAGCCGAACACATTGACCTCGACGGCAACGCCGGTCTCGGCCTGGAAATTCTCGAACGTCGCCGGGTCGTGATAATTGGGCCAGGTGGCAATCGACATGCGGTCGCCAAGACCTTCCTGGGCGAAAGCCGGCGTCGGCATGATGCCGAGCTCGCGGGCCATCACCGCCGTTGCGATGCCCAGGCCGGTAAGGCCAAGGAACTCGCGGCGGCCGATGGAACCCCGCTTGAGGCGCATCAATTGATCGACGAACTTTTCAGGGCTTATCGGCAGTCCGTCACGATATGATTTCGACATTTTTGTTTTCCCTCTGGTTGGTCCCGTTATTCTCCGGAAACGCCAGCGGCGTTCCGGCTGCAAAGCCGATGGCAACGGGTTCACCCGGCTTGAAGAGATTTCCACCGCCAATCAGATGATCGGCCTTTGCGAGCAGCGTCCCGATGCCCTGGACCTCGATTGCATATTCCGCGGTCGAACCGAGAAAGATCCGGTTGCGGACAAGCCCGTTCAGCCGGCCGCTTCCGGGCGCGCCGAGGCTTAGCGATTCAGGGCGCAGGCTGACCGAAACGGCTTCACCCTGAGCCATCGAAGTCCGCTTGCGCGCGGCAATGACAGTGCCATCGGCAAGCGCCACCTCGACGAGCTTGCCCGAGAGCCCGACGACCTTGCCGCTCAACAGATTGGTCTTGCCGACGAAATCGGCGACAAAGAGGTCGGCGGGTTCGTCGTAGATTTCGCTCGGCTGCCCAAGCTGGACGATACGCCCGCCATTCATGACGCAGACGAAATCGCTCATCGACAGTGCTTCTTCCTGATCGTGGGTGACCAGGACGAAGGTGATGCCGATCTCGCGCTGCAGGTTCTGCAGCTCTATCTGCATGTCGGTGCGCAGCTTCTTGTCGAGCGCCGCCAGGGGCTCGTCGAGCAGCAGCACCGCCGGTTTGTTGACCAGCGCCCGCGCCAGGGCGACACGCTGCTGCTGGCCGCCGGAAAGCTCATGGATCTTGCGGCGTCCATAGCCGGCAAGCCGCACCATGGCGAGCGCCTCGCCTGCTTTCAGGCTGATCTCGCGCGACGACAGGCGCGGCCGCGCCTGGCGCAGGCCATAGGCGATGTTGTCCTCGACATCCAGATGCGGAAACAACGCATATTGCTGGAACACCATGTTGACCGGCCGCCGATAGGGCGGCGTGCCGGCCATGTCGTGGCCACGGATGAATACCGCGCCTTCGCTTGGCTGTTCGAAGCCGCCGATCATGCGCAAACAGGTTGTCTTGCCGCAGCCGGACGGCCCGAGCAAGGCGACAAAGGCAGACGGCGGGATGGCAAGATCGATGCCGCTGACCGCGATCACGCTGCCGTAGCGTTTGGTGACCCCGCGAAACTCGATGTCGGGCACTGCGGTCAAAGCTGCGGGCTCCAGCGGCTAGTTGATCTCGAAACGCTATCAGAGCCAATGGCGGCTAGTATATACCTCCCAGGTGGTATATTTTGTCTATTTTCTCGTCTGGAGGGGTATGAATTGGGCGTTTCGCGCAGCGATGAATACAGCCGGCTCGCTGCGCTCATCGCAGCGACGCCGGAGACCAGCGGCGAGCTTTTCGGCAAGGCAATGGTGGCCTGGCTCCGGCAGCATGTCAGCTTCGATCATTGCGTGATCTTCGGCTATCGCGGCGCCTTACGCCCGCCGCTGCTGTTCGAGACATTCTCGCCGGCCGACAGCCACGTCTTCGTCGCGCTCTATCAGGAAGGGCCTTATCTGCTCGATCCGTTCCACCATGCTGCGGTCGAGCGCAAGGAAGGCTTTTGGCGCATGCGCGAATTGGCGCCGGATCGCTTCTATGCCAGCGAATATTACCGCTCCTATTACAGCCAGACCAGACTTGCGGAGGAGGTCGGCTTTTTTGTGCCGCTGCCGGGAAAGGACGCACTGGTGCTCTCGCTGATGCGATTGCGCGCTTCGGGACCTTTCGGAACCGCCGATGCGAGGTTGCTGCGCGACATGGCGCCTGCGGTGATCAATCTCATCAGGCTGCGCTGGCATGATCTTCCGGCCGACAAACCGGCAGAGACGAAGCAGGACGAAACGATTGCTCCAGTCAGCGAGTTCGAACGTGCTCACATCTGGAAGAGCCTTTCGCTCACGCCGCGCGAACAGCATGTCGTCGACCTGGTGCTTCAGGGCCATTCCACGGAATCAATCGCCAGGGCGATGCGCATCGTGCCGGGAACCGTAAAAGTCCATCGCCGTAACATCTACCGCAAGCTCAAGATCAAATCGCAGGCGGGCCTATTCGCGCGTTTTGTCGAGATCATGGATGCACGGATTCGGTAGTCCCAAGTTCAGCCGGCAGCGCCGTCCCAGGAACCGGTTTCGGCCATTTGCCTGAGCAGAGGTGCGGCCCGGAAGACGTCCTCGCCGGTCTGCTGGTGCCAGTGATCCAACCGCCGGATGATCTTGTCCACGCCTTCGCGGCTTGCCCAGAACATCGGCCCGCCCTTGCCGACCGGGAAGCCATAGCCGTTGACCCAGACGACGTCGATATCGGACGCGCGGGCGGCAATCTGTTCCTCGAGGATTTTGGCGCCCTCGTTGATCATCGGATAGAGCGTGCGCTCGATGATCTCCTCGGCGCCGATTGCCCGCGGTGCAATGCCGCGTTCAGCAGCCTTGTTGTGGATGAGCGCTTCGACCTCCGGATCGGGCAGCGGCGTGCGCGAACCGTTCTCATAGCGATAGAAGCCGCTGCCGGTCTTCTGGCCGAAATGGCCCTGTTCGCACAACGTGTCGGCGATGTCAGCCGTCTGGCCACGCGCCTTGCGGTTGCGCCAGCCTATGTCGAGGCCGGCGAGATCGCTCATCTGGAACGGCCCCATCGGCCAGCCGAAATCGGTGAACACCTGGTCGACCTGGCGCGGCATTGCACCCTCGAGCAGAAGCGCCTCCAGTTCCGCACCCCGCGCCGCCAGCATGCGGTTGCCGACGAAGCCGTGGCAGACGCCGACGACGACCGGCACCTTGCCGATCCGCCGCGCCAGATCGACGATGGTCGTCAGCACGTCCGGCGAGGTCTTGTCGGCGCGGACGATTTCCAGAAGCTTCATGACGTTAGCCGGCGAAAAGAAATGCATGCCAAGGAGATCTTGCGGCCGCGACGTCGAAGCGGCGATCTCGTTGACGTCGAGATAAGAGGTGTTGGTGGCAAGGATCGCGCCCGGTTTGGCCACCGCATCGAGCCTGCCGAATACCTCCTTCTTGACCGCCATTTCCTCGAACACAGCCTCGACGATCAGGTCGCAATCGGCGAGGTCTGCATAGTCGGTGCTGCCCCTGAACAAAGCCAGCCGCTGGCGCTTGGCGTCTTCGCTCAGCGACCCGCGGGTGACGGAAACGGCATAGTTCTTGTCGATCGTCGCCAGCCCGCGTTGCAATGCTTCCTGCGTTGTTTCCAGCAAGGTCACGGGAAGACCGCCATTGGCGAACGCCATGGCGATGCCGCCGCCCATCGTGCCGGCGCCGATGACGCCGACCCGGGCGATCTTGCGCCTGACGACATCCTTGCCGGCAAGCTTTGCCGCCTCACGTTCAGCGAAGAACAAATGCCGCTGCGCGCGTGATTGGTCGCCGGCGACAAGCTTGACGAACAGGTCGCGTTCGGCCGCCAGCGCTTCGTCGAAGGGCAGCGTGAGGGCGTTGCGGACCGACTGCGCACAGGCTATCGGCGCCTCGAGACCGCGCGCTTTGCCCGCAAGCGTTGCCGCCTCCTTGTCGAAGGCCGGCAAGTCGGCCTGGTCGAGGCGATCGTTGCGGTCGCGCACCGGCGTGAACGGACCGCCTTTCGCGGCCGTTTCGCTGGCGAAACTCACCGCTTGCGCGGTCAGGTCGCCATCGAAGACGGCATCCACCAGACCGGCGGCGCGCGCCTCGGCCGCATTGATCGGCGTTCCCGAAACGATCATGCTGAGTGCCTTCAGCGGACCAACCAAGCGCGGCAGGCGAACCGTGCCGCCGCCGCCCGGCAGCAGGCCGAGCTTGACTTCCGGCAGGCCGAGCCTTGCCGCTCGGTCGGCAACACGGAAATGGCAGCCGAGCGCCAGTTCCAGGCCGCCGCCGAGCGCAGTGCCGTGAATGGCGGCGACCGTCGGCTTGGCGATGGTTTCCAGCACGGCGACAATGGCGCGCAATTCCGGCTGCTGCGCCGGTCTGCCGAATTCGGTGATGTCGGCGCCGGCGACGAAGGTCCGCCCGGCGCAGGCTATCACGATTGCTCCCACCGACGGCTCGTCCCGCAGGGAAACGAGCGCCCGCATCAACGGCTCGCGCACATGGAAGCTCAGCGCGTTGACCGGCGGATTGTCGATGGTCACCAGCGCGACGTTGCCGTGCCTTGTAGTGCTGACGAAATCGGGCACGCAAACCTCATACAATGATGTTGGCCAGGAGCCCGACGGGATTTACAGCGCTGGCATGCGGATGGGAACCACATGTTTGCGGGCCGGATCGATATCCTCTCGCCGCCGGGTGGCCTTGCCTTAGCGCAGCGCCTTCTGCCCGCCGGCCGCGGTGATGACGCCGACGATGATCAGCCCGGTCAGCACCAGGCGCACGCCGACGCTTACGCCGAACGTGTTGAGCATGGTCAACAGCAGCACGAGGAACAGCGCCGCGCCCCAGACCCCCGGCACATTGGCCTTGCCGCCGGCTACCGACGTGCCACCGATGACGACGACCGCGATCGACGCCAGCAGATACTCATTGCCGATATCGACATTGGCGCCGCGGAAATAACCGGCGAGCAGTGCACCGTCGAGGCCGCCGAGCGCGCCCGACAGCGTGTAGGTGAGGAAGCGGGTGCGGCCCACATTGACGCCTGCCAGCCAGGCGGCGCGGATGTTCTGGCCGATCGCCAGCACCGAGCGTCCGTAGATCATGCGCTGCAAAACGATGCCGGCGCCGATGGTGAACAGCACGGTCAGGATCGCCAGCACCGGGATGCCGAACACCTGCCAGTTGGTGAAATCGGCAAAGCCCGGCGGCGGCTTGATCTGCAAGCCGCGCCCATAGCTGATGTCGACCGACTGGATGACGAAGCTGGCCGACAGCGTCGCGATGATCGGCGGAATGCGCAGCGCCCATATCAGAAGGTAGTTGACGGCACCGATCGCCATGCCGCAGGCAAGCGCGGCCAGCAGCCCGACCGCGATCATCGCATCATTGCCGTCCATGACCTTCATGGCGACAGCACTGGCAAGGCCGATATTGGCCGGCAGCGACAGGTCGACATTGCCCGGCCCGAGCGTGATGACGAACATCTGGCCGACGCCGACGATGACGGTGAAGACGGCAAGCGACAGCGCCGCCGTGATCATCCCGCCTCCGCCATAGCCGCCGGTGAAGGCGATCGTCGCCAGCCACACCAGCAGCGCCCCGAAGAACGACCAGATCCAGGGTCTGGCGAGCAGTGTCCGCAGCGAGACCATGCTCACCTCTCCCTGCGGCTGATCAGCACCCGGGCCGCCAGCACGATGATCAGGATGGCGCCATTGGCGGCAACCTGCCAGTCGGGCGGAATGTGCATGAACGTCAGCAGTGGCGATGCGGCAAGCGCCAGCGTCAACGCGCCGATGACGGCGCCGATCGGCGACACCCGGCCGCCGACGAACTCACCGCCGCCGAGGATGACGCCGGCGATCGAAAGCAACGTGTAGCCATTGCCGATATTGGCGTCGGCCGAGGTGGTGATGCCGATCAGCGCCATGCCGGACAAAACGCCGAACAGGCCGGTCAGCGCAAACAGCGCGATTTTGGTACGGAGCAGCGACCAGCCGGCGCGCTTGAGTGCGGCTGAATTGCCGCCCGATCCACGCAGGATGACACCATAGGAGGTGCGCATCAGGCCAAAGTGGACGACCGCCGCGATCAGCAATGCCGCGATGATCGGGAACGGAATGAAGGGTGGCTTGAAGGCCATCAGCGCCAGCAGCCAGTCCGGCGCCTTGCCGCCGGGCTTTGGCAGGATCAGGATGGCCAGGCCCTGCCAGACGAAACTCATGCCGAGCGTCACCACGATCGAGGGCAGGTTGCGCAGATGGATCAGCGCGCCGAGCAGCGCGTAGACACCGATCGACCCGAGCAGGATGACGACGCCGAGCAACGGCGCGTCCTTCAGCCATGTCGCCGTGACGCAGCCGACGAAGCCGACAAAGGTGCCGATTGACAAATCGAGCTCGTTGCCGGCGATGACGAACATCTGCGCGATCGTCGCCAGCGCGATCGGGATCGCCAGATTGAGCATCAGGCTGAAGCCGAAATAGCTGATGGCGCGCGGGTTGAGCCAGGCGATAGCGATGAGCACCAGCGCCAACGACAGTGCCGGCAGCAGGCTGCGCAGCATGCGCGCCCGCCTCGTGGCGCGAGCCGACGATTTTAGCCCATTCTCGATGGATGCCGCCGTCATCTCAGGCCGCGTCGCCAAACGAGGACTGGATGATCTTTTCCTCCGTCAGTTCGTCGCGACGAAGGTTGGCGACGATCCGGCCGTTCTTGAACACATAGATGTGGTCGCAATTGTCGAGCTCTTCGGTTTCGGTGGTGTACCAGAGGAATGTGCGGCCATGGCGAGCTTCTTCGCGCACGAGATCGTAGACTTCGAGCTTGGTTCCGATATCGACGCCGCGCATCGGATCGTCCATCAGCACGATCTTGGCGTCGGAGCCGAGCGCCCGCGCGAACAAGGCCTTCTGCTGGTTGCCGCCGGACAGCGAGAAGATGTTGTTGTTCATGTCGGGCGTGCGGATGCCGATTTTCCGCTGCCACAGCTGGGCGAGCTCGGCTTCGCGCTGCGGCGAGATCAAGAGGCCGTTGCGCAATCGCGCCAGCGAACGGATGCCGATGTTCTCGGCGATCGACCATTGCGGAAAAATCCCGTCCGACTGGCGGTCGCCGGCAACCAGCGCCACCGGCGCGGTGACCTCGATGCCGGTCTTGGCGCGGGAAGCCGCGGCAAAGATCGCCAGCAACAGGTCGGTCTGGCCATGCCCGGCAAGTCCGGCAAGGCCGATGATCTCACCGGCACGGGCGATGAGCTCATTGCCGTCCTGCTGTCGCGCCGGCCGCGCCCGGACCCGCAGCGGACCGGGCTCCGGCTTGCCGCTCGCAATCTCTGCGGCGGCCTTCTCGCGCGCCTCCGCTCCGCCCATCGCCGTCACCAGCCTGTCGCGGTCGAAGGCGTCGGCCTGCCCGGCGGCGACCACCTTGCCGTCGCGCATCACCACGATGCGATCGGCATTTCCGAGCACTTCGCCCAGCACATGCGAGATCAGGATGCAGCTCTTGCCGGCGGCGATGAAGCGGCGCACGAACGCCAGCAGCTGGCCGGCGGTATGCGCATCGAGCGAGGATGTCGGCTCGTCGAGGATGACCAGTTCGAGCGGCTCCTGCGTGACCGTGAAGGCGCGCGCCACCTCCACCATCTGCCGGCTGGTGATGGAAAGATCGCCGACGATGTCGGATGCCGAGATGCTGTGGCCGGGGAATATCTCGTCGAGCTTGGCGGCAATCAGATGGGCGGCCTTGCGCCGCCAGCCGAAGCCATTAAGCGAGGCGTGGTTGATCCGCGTATTCTCGGCGACGCTGAGGTTCGGGCAGAGCGACAGTTCCTGGAAAACGCAACGTATGCCGAGCTGCTGTGCGCGCGGCACCGAATAACTTGCCTCGACGCCGCCACGGACCGCGATCTGCCCGCTGTCGGGGGTAAGCGTGCCGGCCACCATATGCATGAGCGTCGACTTTCCGGCGCCGTTATGGCCGACGAGACCGACGCATTCTCCGGCACGAACGCTGAAATCGACACCGTCGAGCGCCCTGACGGCGCCGAAATGTTTTTCGGCTCCGTCCAGTCTTATGATGTCCATACTGACGGCGCCGAAATGTTTTTCGGCGCCGTCAGGCCTGATGATGTCTGCACTGGCCTCGGGCATGCCTCAACGATACCCGGTTATCTGTGGCGGCAACAATAGTGCCATGCTCACTTGATGTTGGCCTTGATCGCCGCGACGGCGTCTTCCTGCGTGTATTCGTGGCTGGCGACGCCGCCCTTCGGAATCTTCGGCAACGCTGCCTCGAAATCGTCCTGTGTGAAGGCGAGATAAGGAACCAGCAGGTCGTGCGGCACGTCGGTGCGGCCGTCGAGCACTTGCTGCGCCACCCAGAAGGCAAGCGTCGATACGCCTGGCGCGATCGAAGCCGACCAGGTCTGGTAGCCGTCCTTTTCCTTCTGCTCTTTCCACCATTGCAACTCGTCCTGGCGATTGCCCATGATGATGGTCGGGCGCGGCTTGCCGGCGGCGGCAAAGGCCTGCGCCGCGCCGTAGCCGTCACCGCCCTGGTCGACGACACCGACCACATCCGGCAGCGACGGCAGGATCGTCGCTACGGCCTTCTGTGCCGTGGTCTGGTCCCAGTCGCCGGTCACCGAGCCGACGATCTTGAACTCGGGATGGGCGGCGACACCTTCGAGGATGCCGGCATGGATGGCATCGTCGATCGAAGTGCCGGCAAGGCCACGGATTTCCAGCAGATTGCCACCCTTGGGCTGGAACTTGGCCATCTGCTCGACTTCCTGCTTGCCCATGTCCTTGAAGTCGACGACGACGCGGTAGGCGCAGGGTTCGGTGACGATGCCATCGAAGGAGACGACGACAATGCCGGCGTCGCAGGCCTGCTTGATGGCGCCGTTGAGGGCATCCGGAGATGCCGCGTTGATGACGATCGCGTCATAGCCCTGCAGGATCAGGTTCTGCACCTGGGCTGCCTGCGTCGGCACTTCCTTGTCGGCCGTCGTGAAGACGTCGGCGGCGCCGACCACCTTGTCGGCGACTGCCTTCTTGGTGACGATGCCGTAGCTGTCCAGCATCGCCTGCCGCCACGAATTGCCGGCGTAATTGTTGGAGAAAGCGATCTTTTTGCCGCTGGTATCGGCAAGCGCGGTGCCTGCGGCAAGCATCGCTGCAAGGGCGCCCAAAACGAATATTTTCTTCATGTCATACTCCTCCCGTGAGTTGCTGTCTTACTGGTGGCTAATGGCTGGCTGGTGGCTAATGGCTGATACGCTCACAATGCTGTTTTTTATCTATTATCAGACAAATGCAGATAGCCAGCAAGCTGTCAACATCAATCCATGGCCGACGATCAACTTGCGGTGCAATCATTGAAACCGGTTCGACTCCTGGTCTAGGGATGGCGATGGAGACCGATTAAATGGCAGTGAACCTTGCCCCGGGTGCACCCGGCATTCCGGCGCGCTGGACGTCGAGCGCCAAGAGCGGCGTCGGCACCGCGCTGTCGCCGGCCTGCCCGATCTGGTTCACCATCAGCCACGGTATCCTCAACGAGATCTACTATTCCCGCCTCGACAGCGCATGCACCCGCGATCTGGGGCTGATCGTCACCGGACCCGACGGCTATTTCTCCGAAGAGAAGCGCGACGCCGAACATCGCATCGAACCCCTCGAGGACGGGGTGCCTGCCTATCGGCTGGTCAACACCGCAGCCGATGGAAGCTACCGGATCGAGAAGCGCGTCCTCACCGATCCGGAACGTCCCGTCTTGCTGCAGGAGATCATGTTCACGTCGCTCAAGGGTGCCGCCAGCGACTACCGCGTCTACGCGCTGCTGGCGCCGCACCTCGTCAATGCCGGCATGGGCAACACTGCCTGGATCGACGACCATGAAGGACAGCCTGTTCTGTTTGCATCGGGACGCGGCGTCTGCCTGGCGCTCGCCTCGTCGCGGCCGTGGAAGGCGTGCGCGGCCGGCTATGTCGGCGTCTCCGACGGCTGGCAGCAGCTTCGTCAAAGCGGCCGGCTCGATCCGGCCTGCCGCAGGGCCGAGGACGGCAATGTCGCGCTGACCGGTGAGATCGCCTTTTCGGCTGCGAACCCAAAAATGTTGCTGGCGCTGGGCTTCGGCACGACGCCGCAACAGGCGGCGGAAACTGCTTTCGCCAGCCTGAACCAAGGTTTTGGGCCCGCAGCCGGATCCTACGTCGACAAATGGCGCCAATGGCAGGCCGGATTGCTGCCGCTGGACCGGCATGCGGTGTCCGCCCTCAATCCCTACCGCCTCAGCACGGCGGTGCTGGCGACACACCGCTCGTCGACCGGAGCAGCCGTGGCCAGCCTGTCGATCCCGTGGGGCTTCAACAAGGGCGACGACGATCTCGGCGGCTATCACCTGGTCTGGCCGCGCGATCTGGTCGAAACCGCCGGCGGATTCCTCGCCGCCGGCGACCCGGCGGAAGCCTTGCGCATCCTTGGCTATCTGCGCTCGATCCAGCAGCCGGACGGCCATTGGCCGCAGAACGCCTGGCTCGACGGGTCGGTCTATTGGCCGGGCATCCAGATGGACGAGTGCGCCTTTCCGCTGCTGCTCGCCGACGCGCTGCGCCGCGCCGGGCATTTGCCGCCTGCGGTACTCTCCTCCTTCATGCCGATGATCGAGCGCGCTGCCGCCTATGTCGTACGCAACGGCCCCGTCACCGGCGAGGACCGCTGGGAGGAAGACGCCGGCTACAGCCCGTTCACGCTTGCCGTCGAGATCGCCGCGCTGCTTGGGGCTGCGGACATGTTCGATGCCGCCGGCAAAACAGAGCCGGCAAACTATCTGCGCGAAACCGCCGATATCTGGAACGATCAGATCGAGCGCTGGACCTACGTCGCCGGCACCGCCGCATGCGACGAAGCCGGCGTCGAAGGCTACTATGTCCGCATCGCCCCGCCCGACACCGCCGGCGCCGCATCGCCGAAGGACGGCTTTGTGCCGATCAAGAACCGCCCGCCCGGTGATGCGGACCGCCCAGCCGAAGCGATCGTCAGCCCGGATGCGCTGGCGCTGGTCCGCTTCGGCCTGAGGGCAGCCGACGATCCGCGCATCCTCGACACGGTCAAGGTCATCGACGCGCAATTACGCTGCGAACTGCCGCAGGGGCCGCTCTGGTACCGCTACAATGGCGACGGCTATGGCGAGCATGCCGACGGCGCACCCTTCGATGGAACCGGCCAGGGCCGGCCCTGGCCGCTGCTGGTCGGCGAGCGCGCCCATTACGAGCTGGCGGCAGGGCGCAGGGACAGTGCGGCACGCCTGCTCGCCACGTTTGAGGGCTCCGCCGGGCCGGGCGGCCTGCTGCCGGAGCAGGTCTGGGACGGTCCCGACATGCCGGAGCGCGAATTGCGGCATGGCGGCCCCTCCGGCAGCGCCAAGCCGCTGGTCTGGGCGCATTCCGAGCACATCAAGCTGCTGCGTTCGCTGCGCGACGGCGCCGTGTTCGACATGCCGCCGCAAGGCGTCAAGCGCTATATCGAGGGCAGGACGGTGTCGTGCCTCAGGGCATGGCGCTTCAACCACATGATCCGTACCGTCCCGGCAGGCAAGGCGCTGCGCATCGAACTTCTGGCCCGGGCGGTGGTTCATTGGAGCAGCGACAATTGGGCAACCGTCCATGACACCGAGACCGCCGCGAACCTTTTCGGTATCCATCTCGCAGAGTTGCCGGTTGCCGACGCCGCTCCGGGCAATAGCATTGTCTTCACATTCTTCTGGTCCGATGCCGGCCGTTGGGAGAATGCTGACTTTTCTGTCGGCATCGGCGATACCGCACAGCCACTAGATCATCGATCCCTCAAGTAAGGCAGGACGAGACCATGCAGATAGGAATGATGGGACTGGGCCGGATGGGCGCCAACATGGTTCGGCGCCTGTTGCGCGATGGCCACGAATGCGTCGTCTACGACATTAACCCGGCGAGCGTCGCGGCGCTTGTGACCGCCGGCGCGGTCGGAGCCGCCTCGATGGAGGAGTTCGTCGGCAAGCTGACCAAGCCGCGCAGCGCCTGGCTGATGCTGCCGGCGGCGATCACCGGCCGGATCGTCGACCAGGTGGCCGCCCTGATGGAGCCGGGCGACATCATCATCGACGGCGGCAATTCCTATTATCATGAGGCCGTCGACCACGCCGCGCGCCTGGCCTTGAAAGGCTTGAGCTATGTCGATGTCGGCACCAGCGGCGGCGTCTGGGGCCTCGAGCGCGGCTACTGCCTGATGATCGGCGGCCCCGACAGCGCGGTGCAGCATCTCGATCCGATTTTCGCAACGCTGGCGCCGGGCGCCGACGCCGCTTCGCCCGCCCCTGCCAAGGACGCCGGAACCGCTCCCTTCGGCTATCTCCACTGCGGACCGAGCGGCGCCGGCCATTTCGTCAAGATGGTCCATAACGGCATCGAATACGGCGTCATGGCCGCCTATGCCGAGGGCATGAACATCCTGAAGTCGGCGAACGCCGGCAAGCGGCAGCGCACCGCCGACGCCGAAACCAGTCCACTCGAGAACCCGCAATATTACCAGTTCGACATCGACATCGCTGAGGTGGCAGAGGTCTGGCGGCACGGCAGCGTCATCGGCTCGTGGCTGCTCGACCTGACGGCCGGCGTGCTGAAGGCCGATTCGTCGCTGACACAGTTCGGCGGGCGGGTCTCGGATTCCGGCGAAGGCCGCTGGACGCTGAAGGCGGCGATCGACACCGGCGTGCCGGCGCCGGTGCTGTCGTCGGCGCTGTTCGACAGGTTCTCCTCGCAAGGCGAGTCCGAATTCGCCGACAAGCTTCTGTCCGCCATGCGCTATGCCTTTGGCGGCCATGTCGAAAAACCCAAGGCCGGCTCGTGACGGGCGACAGGGAGGCACGCCCATGAGCCAGGAACGATCGGACACGCTGGTGCTTTTCGGCGCCACCGGCGATCTCGCCCACAAGAAGATCTTCCCCGCCCTCTACGCCATGGTGGCCAAGGGAACGCTGAACGAGCCGGTGATCGGCGTCGCCTTCGATCCTTGGGATATCGCCAAGCTGCAGGCACGCGCCCGCGACGGCATCGTCAACGCCATCGGCAGCATCGACGAGAAGATCTTCGCAAGGCTCGCGTCGCTGCTGCGCTATGTCAGCGGCGACTACCGGGCGCCTGCGACCTTCGATAAACTGAAGACCGCGCTCGGCAGCGCACAGCGGCCGCTGCACTATCTGGCGGTGCCGCCCGCCATGTTCGAGGTCGTCGTCCAGGGACTGGAGCAGTCGGGCGCCGCCCAGGGCGCACGCCTGATGGTGGAAAAGCCGTTCGGCCATGATCTGCAATCGGCGCGCTGGCTGAACCGGGTACTGCATCTGGTCTTCGACGAAAAGTCGATCTTCCGCATCGACCATTATCTCGGCAAGGAGGCGATCCAGAACCTGCTCTATTTCCGCTTCGCCAATTCCTTCCTCGAGCCGATCTGGAACCGCAACTTCGTCGAGAGCGTGCAGATCACCATGGCCGAGGATTTCGGTGTCGAGGGCCGCGGCCGCTTCTATGACGAGGTCGGCTGCATCCGCGACGTCATCGAAAACCATCTGCTCAACATCCTCTTGCTGCTCGCCATGGAGCCGCCGGTCGGCCGCTCGGCCGACGATCTGATCGACGAGAAGGTGCAGGTGCTGCGGGCGATCCGGACGCTGACCAGGGACGATGTCGTGCGCGGCCAGTTCGACGGCTATCTCAACGAGCCGGGCGTGGCGCCGAACTCGCCGGTCGAGACCTTCGCGGCGGTGCGCTTTTTCGTCGATACCTGGCGCTGGCAAGATGTGCCGTTCTTCATCCGCGCCGGCAAATCCCTGCCGGTGCACGCCACCGAGGTCATCGTGCGGCTGAAACGGCCGCCGCTGGACGTCTTCGATCCAATCAAGCCCGGCGACTGCAATCACGTGCGCTTCCGCATCGATCCGCAGGTGGCGATCTCGATCGGAGCCCGGCGCAAGGCGCCCGGCGACGACATGGTCGGCGAGCAGGTCGAGCTCACCGCGCTCGACGATTCGAAGGGCGACATGCCGCCTTACGAGCGGTTGATCGGCGACGCTATGAACGGCAACGGCCAGCTGTTCACCCGCCAGGACGCCAGCGAGCTCGCCTGGCGCATCGTCGGCCCGGTGCTCGGCGACACCACGCCGCCCGCGATCTACGCGCCAAAGACCTGGGGGCCGACCGAAGCGATGACTGGATTCGGCCCGCCGAACGGCTGGATCAATCCATCGAAATGATTTCTGGGAGGCGAAAGCGATGGCCAAAGCGGTGAAGCGACCGGCACCCGACGCCGAAAAGATCGTGCTTGCGATCGATATCGGCGGCTCGCACGTCAAGATCCGCACCAGCGCCGGCGGCGACGAGCGCAAGACCGCTTCCGGACCGGAGCTGACGCCGCAGCAGATGGTCGCGGCGGTGAAGACGCTGGCCGAAGGGCTGCAATACGATGTCGTCTCGATGGGCTATCCGGGTCCGGTGCACCACAACCGGCCGCTCACCGAACCCGCCAATCTCGGCAAGGGCTGGGTCGGCTGCGATTTCGCCGCTGAGTTCGGCAAACCGGTGAAGGTCGTCAACGATGCGCTGATGCAGGCCGTCGGCAGCTATGAAGGCGGCCGCATGCTGTTCCTCGGCCTCGGAACCGGCCTCGGGGCCGCGATGATCGTCGACAACGTCGCCCAACCGATGGAGCTTGCCCATCTTCCCTACAAGAAGCGCGGCAGTTTCGAAGACTATGTCGGCGAACGCGGCCTGCAAAAGCGCGGCAAGAAGAAATGGCGCAAACACGTCTTTGACGTGGTCGACCGGCTTCGCGCCGCCATGCAGCCGGATTACGTGGTCATCGGCGGCGGCAATGTCGAGGAACTCGCCGACTTGCCCGCCGATTGCAGACGCGGCGACAATACACGCGCCTTCGAGGGCGGATTTCGACTGTGGCGCGACAAATCCCTGATTATCTGATATTGCTGATTGTCTGATATTATCGAGCACCGGCTCAGGGTTGTTAATCCCGCGCTGCCGTTAGTATTATTATTCAAAATAATGTGTGACGTGGTGCGGCGTCATTGCATTGCGCAGATTTGCCGACTAGGAATTTCTGCGACCCCCACGGACGGAGAAATAGATTGACCGACGACAACAACAACGCTCGCAAAGACATCGACCTGCTTGAGCTGACCGCCCATATCGTGTCCGCATATGTCGAGAAGAACCGCTTGCCGGCTTCCGGCCTCGGCGATCTCATCGCCAGCGTCAGCGCTTCCATAGGCGGGCTCGGGCAACCGGCAGTGCCGGTCGCCGCGCCGCTGACGCCTGCCGTCAATCCCAAGAAATCGGTGACGCCGGACTACATCATCTGTCTCGAGGACGGCAAGAAGTTCAAATCCTTGAAGCGCCATATCGGCGTCCATTTCGGGCTGACGCCCGACGCCTATCGCGCCAAATGGGGCCTGCCGTCCGACTACCCGATGGTCGCCCCCAACTACGCGGCCTCGCGTTCGCAGCTGGCCAAGGCAATCGGTCTCGGCCGCAAGGCCGCCCCGCCCGCGCCCGTCAAGGGCAGGGGCAGGAAGGCCAAGGCGACGGCCTAAAGCGTTCGGAGCAGGTCCGGTCGCTCCGCCAGCGGCAACGCCCGGCGGAGCGGAAATTGTTGATCCAGGCCAGATTTTTGCGCGCGCCCTGCGCTGAACTGCGCTAAAGGCTCTCTTGGCCGGACCAGCGCCCATCGTGGAAGTGCCCCGCCGGCCGACATCGCCGCCACGGGGCCTGATCCATGACCACAGAATCCCAAGTACCGCCTGACCAGCGTTATGCCGCCTTTCGCCATCGGCCGTTCCTGAGCTACTGGGCGGCGCGCTTCCTCTCGACATTCTCCACCCAGATCGTGTCGGTCGCCGTCGGCTGGCAGATCTACGATCTGACCCGCGACCCATTCGACCTTGGGCTTGTCGGCATCGTCCAGTTCCTGCCTTCGCTGCTGCTGGTGCTGGTCACTGGCGACGTTGCCGACCGTTTTGGACGCCGCCTGATCATGGCGCTGGCGGTGCTGGTCGAGGCGGGCTGCGCTTTGGCGCTTCTGTTGCTGACGCTGCGCGGCCTCTCCGGGCCGATGCCGGTCTTCATCGTGCTCGCCATGTTCGGCATCGCGCGCGCCTTCTTCGGGCCGGCCTCGTCATCATTGTTCGCCAATCTGGTGCCGCCCGAGGATTTCGCCAACGCCATCGCCTGGAACTCGTCCGCCTGGCAGACGGCAACCATCGTCGGGCCGGTCGCCGGCGGTCTGCTCTACGGGCTTTCGGCCGAAGCCGCCTACACCACCGCGGCCGCGCTGATGCTCATCGCCGCCGTGCTGATCTTCACCATCCCGAAGCCCGCCCAGCGCAGCCGGACCGACAGACCGACGGTACGGACCCTGTTCGCCGGCTTCGGCTATATCTGGAGCGAAAAGATCGTGCTAGGCGCGATTTCGCTCGATCTGTTTGCGGTGCTCCTGTCCGGCGCCTCGGCGCTGCTGCCGGTCTATGCGCGCGATATCCTCGAACTCGGCCCATGGGGGCTCGGCCTGTTGCGCTCGGCGCCCGGCGTCGGCGCCATCTGCGTCGCCATCTGGCTGGCCGGACACCCGATCCGCAACCATGCCGGCCTTGTCATGCTCGGCTTCGTTGCGCTCTTCGGCGCGTTCACCGTCTTGTTCGGCCTCTCGACCATCACCTGGGTGTCGATCGCAGCCCTTGCCCTGCTCGGCGCCACCGACATGTTCAGCGTCTATATCCGCGAGACGCTGATCCAGCTGTGGACGCCGGACGACGTTCGCGGCCGCGTCAACGCCGTCAACCAGGTGTTTGTCGGCGCCTCCAATGAGCTCGGCGAATTCCGCGCCGGCACCATGGCCGCGCTGATCGGCACGGTTCCGGCCGTGGTGGTCGGCGGCGTCGGCGCGATCGCTGTCGCCGGTCTATGGGCGGTGCTGTTCCCACAGCTGCGCAAGGTGCGTCATCTCAGGGGGCGAAACTAAAGCGCGACGCGCTTTAGTTCGTTTGTTTGTGCATGTCGTTTTCCCAAAACCGCTGCACACTTTTGGGCGACATGCACCGACTTCACCGCAGCGCCGGCTTGCCAAAAATCATGGGCAGGAACTCGCCGAGCCAGCGCTCGAGGTGCATGTCCCAGATCAGCCGGCCACCGAGATGGTCGCGGCCGGGCTGCGCGCCGGGCAATTCGAAGCGATGGGCGCCGCGCACCACCCAGCGCTGCATCATCGCCCGGGTCAATTCGCCATGGAACTGGATGCCCCAGGCATTGTCGCCATAGCGGAAGGCCTGGTTGGGGTAGGTTTCGGCCGTCGCCAAAAGCGTCGCGTCCTTCGGCAGCGAAAAGCCCTCACGATGGAACTGATAGACCATCTCCGGCCAATGCATCAGCCTGCTGCCTGCTTCAGTCGCCTTTAGCGGATACCAGCCGATTTCGACGAGGCCCTCGCCATGGCCCTCGACCCTGCCGCCGAGATGCTTGACCAGCATTTGCGCGCCGAGGCAGATGCCAAGCAGCGGCCGGTTCTCGTTGAGTGGAATTTTGAGCCAGTCGGTCTCACGGCGGACGAACTCGTCGCCGTCATTGGCGCTCATCGGCCCGCCGAACACCACCGCGCCGGCATGGCCATCAAGCGTCTGCGGCAAGGCCTCGCCGAGCGGCGGGCGGCGGATGTCGAGATCGAAGCCTTCCTCGATAAGCATATGGCCGACCCGTCCCGAGCTCGAATGCTCCTGATGCAGCACGATCAGGATCTTTGGTCTCGGGCTTGGCTTGGGCGGCATTGAAAGGCGGGATCCTGTCTATTCGTCGCTTGACGTTCCGGCAGCACCAGGAGCCGCGGCCGCCGCCTTGAGGCGCGCCTCGACGCGGTCGCGGCGTTCGACGCCGATCAGCTCGGCGACCCGCCAGACGGTATTGTCCTCGAGTTCGTGCAGCTCGCCATCGGCATAGACGATCTCCCACATCAGGCCGATAAAGGCCTTTCGCGCCTCGGCGTCGAGATGGCGCTTGAGCACGCTGGTAAAGGCGTAAAGGTCGATCGCCTCATTGTCGGCCCGCTCGCCGGCAGCCGCCAACGCATCGAGTTCGTCGCCGCTGATAAAATAGCTTTCCGCCAGCACCTTCTTGAACCGTTCCCATTCGGTATCCTGGCGCACGCCGTCGGCGTTCATCACGTGGAAAAGCAAGGCGGATGCGGCAACGCGCGGATCGTCGGCGCTGGCGCTGGCGCCACTACCGGACGGCAGGTCCCTTAGAAACGACAGAACGCGTTCGAACATCAAATCATTCCCAATAAGACCGGGTCCACTCGACCCGGATCAGAACAAACGAAACCGGCGCGTCGATTTACCCGCCTCGTCGTCGGGGTCGACGCCGGGGTCGTCGGGCAGCCGCGTCAACTCCTGCGCCGGCTCGACGGCTTCGGCATCGTCCGGCACCGCGGCAAACGCCGCCGCGGCGACCGGTGTCACATGATCCTCGCCGGCACGGTTTTCGGTCTTTGCTTCGGTCGCGGTGCCCGGTGTCTCGGCAGCAACCGCTGTGTGCTCGATCGCCTCGGCTGTTTCCTGTACCGGCTTGGCTGAAGCCGCAATTGCCGGCACCGATGCCTCCTGCGTATCCTCATCGCTGTCGATCAACTGGCCGAGCCGCTCCATCGGCGCTCGCCATTCGAATGCATCGAGCCTGCCGGTGATCGGCGATACCGGAGCCCAGCGGTCGGAGACGACGCCGTCGGCGACCCAGGCCGGGTCGCGCGGCGCTCTCACCGCCTTCGACAGCAACTGCCGCACCTTGCCCTGGTCGCCGGTCTCGGCCTCCTCGATATCGGCCAGCAGCAGATAGGCGCCTTCGCGGCGATCGATGCGGATGGCGGCTTCGGCCTCGCGGCGGGCGGTTGAAAAGTCCTGCGCATCGAGCGCGGCGCGCGCCACGGCAAGCGAGGCCTCGGCATGGTTCTTCTTCAGGTCCTGCAGCTTCTTTGCCCGGTTCAGCCGGTCGAGCACGGCATCGCCGGGCCTGGCATGGGTGTAGAGCTCGGCGATCTCCGGGTGCGGCTCGGCCTTCCACGCCGCCTCGAGGATTTTCGAGCCCTTGCGCACGTCGTTCAGCCGAAACAGCAATTTCGCCGCGGCGACCGCCGCCGGCGCGAAATCCGGCCGCAGCCGGTTGGCTTCGAGAGCCGCCGTCCGGGCGGCATTGGCATCGCTGTCGATCAGCGCCTGCGCCTTGGCGGTCAGCAGCACAGCGCGGCGCCGGTTAGCGGCGTCGCGCTCGATCTGCCGCGTCGACTTCTGGGCGTCGACAAGTTTCAGCGCACCATCCCAGTCGCCACGCCCGGTCAGGTCTTCCAGCGTCGATTCGGCCGCCCAGGCCAGCTGCGGCGCCACCGCCGCCGCACGGCCGGCATAGTGGCGGGCTGCGTTGCGGTCGCCGAGCCGCTCGGCTTCGAGATACAGTCCGCGCAGGCCGAGCAGCCGCATTTCGGGATCGTCGAGCATGGTCTCGAACTTTTCGCGGGCGCCCTCATGGTCGCCTTCGAGCAGCGAGGCCTGCGCGTCGAGCAGCTGGATCAGCGGCTCCTGGTCGGAGCGGATCAGCTTTGCCGCTTCCTTGGTCTTCTTGCGGGCGAGCGCGCCGTCACCGGCGCCGGCGGCGATCATGCCGGTCGACAGCGCCTGATAGCCGCGGTCGCGGCGCCGCACGCGGAAATAGCGCGAGATCGTATAGGGGCTGGTCCACAGCGCCTTGACCAGCCACCAGACGATCATCACCGCGGCAACCACGGCAACGATCGCCACCGCCGCGACCATCAGGCTGACCTGGTATTGATAGCCGTTGAAGGTGACGAGCATTTCACCCGGCCGGTCGGCCAGCCAGGCGAACCCGAGCCCGAGCGCAAAGACGACGGCAAGGAAGGCGAGGATGCGGATCATCGGGTTCCTCACGCCTTCATCGCGCCAGCGATGAGCGAATCGATCTGCGTCTCGACCTCCATCCGCGCTTTCAGTTTGCCGGCAAAGTCGGCGCCGGCGGCCTTGGCCGCTTCAGGCAGCGTTTCGTATTCGCTGAGCGCCTTGGCGTAGTCGCCCTGATTGACGGCGACCTCCATGCGGGCGACGGTTTCCGGGGCGCCGGCGCCCTCGACCGCACCGATCGGCCTGACCTTGACCAGCGATTCGGCGCTCGACAGCAGCTTTTGCAGGATGCCGGCATTCTGGTCGACAGGCGTCGCGGCAGCGACCATGGCGTTGGCGGTGGCGTCCGCTTCGGCGGCGATCTCGGCGCGCGTTGGGACGCCCTTTTCGGCATAGGCGCGCAGCGTCGCGATCTCGGGTGCATCGGGTGAGATCGCGGCAAAGGTTTCGAGTTCGGTCGCGAACGGCGCACCGCGGTCGAGCGCTGCCTTGAGCGCCGAGGCGGCAATGGCCAGCGCGATCTTCGGCTGCGAAGCCTGTGCATCGACCTTGCCCGAGAGCTGTGAAACCGACTGTTCCAGCGCCGCAAGCCGGCCTTCCTGCGCCTTTGCCGTCTCGCCGGCCGATTTCACCAGCGCGTCGAGCGCGGCCAGCCTTTCGTTGAGCGGCTCGAGATCGACCGGCGCCGTGCCGCCGGCCTTGCCGAGGCCCGCGACCGCCGTCTCGATCTGCCGGACCTTGTCGCCAAGTGCGGCCAGCCCGGCATTGTCGCCGGCGCCGCCTTGCTCGACCGCCGATTTGAGCGCCGTGACGTCCGCCCTGACCTGATCCAGCGCCGACGACAGCCCGTCCACCTTGGCTGATGCGTCATTGTTGGCGTCGGCCTGTCTGAGGTCCGCGACCTCGCGTTTCAGCGAAGCGATCTCACTATTGACGGGGTCGAGCGACACGCCGCCCGACCCCGGCGCCCCGAGCAGGCCGGCAAATTGCAGCCCGCCGGCGGCGGCCAGCGCGATGACGCCGCCGACAATACCGGCGGCGATGCCGTTGATGCCGCTCCGCTTCGGCTGCGCTGCCATATGGTCGTCCCTCGTCTCAGCTGTCTTCTCGCCGGAACCTGGTATCCTCGGTTCGTTGGCCCCGGTTCCGCTGGGTGCATCTTCGAAACTGTAGTCGGAAGCCGTGAAGCGACCGACCGGCGCATCCGAACCGGCCGGATAAGGGATTTCCGCTTCCCTGGCAGAATCGGCGCCTGCGTCCGTCGGCTCTTGCGTGCCGGCCCGCGCGGCTGCGTCGGCATGTTCCCATGGTTCGAGATCGGTCTGGTCGGCATGCACCGGCTCCTCAGGCGGCTCCGGCTGCGATGCGTTCGCCGCTTCCTCGGCCCGCGCCTCGTAGGTCTGCGCCGCGGCCGGCTGCTGCGAGCTGGCATCCTGTTCGTCGGCGACTCGCGAGACGGCGCCGGGCTCGAGATCGATGGTCACCGGCTCACGGCGGCTCTTGGAATGCCGCATCTTCGGCGTCTTGACCATGCTCGGGCTCCGCAAAATTCGCTTCGGGATGGTTTGAAGGGTCTAGCACATCACCAAGCGGTGAAAAGGGGCGGCGTGATGACGCCACGGCTTGGAGTTCAGTTTTGGCAAAACGCCGCAGCGGTTTTGGGACACGGCATGCGGAACCAGAAATGAAAAACCCGCCTCGGCGGCGGGTCGTTGGGGCGAATCAGCACCATAAGTGATTTTCTAGCATAGCTGCCGGCACAAAGCAAGAACAAAATAGCTGTGTCGCGGACAATCGCCCCAGCTTAGCTGCGGAATGTTTCAGGAGCCCGCAGGAGGTATGCCAACGTCCGGAACAGGCGGATGCCGGTCAGCGCCGCGCCTGCAAAAGCCCCAGCAAGGCATCTTCGCTGGGCTCAGGCGCAATCCGGATCCTTTCGCCAGCGGCATCATCCAAGGCCGCGGCAATACGTCCCGACAATGCGAAAAAGCGCGTCTCTTCAAAAAAACCGCGCACCGCCGGCCGGCTAGCCAGGGCCTGCATCGCCATGGCCGCCTTGGCCGAATAGAGCAGCACCGCCTCGACCGGCCGGGCGGACAGGCGCGCAAGCACGGCCTCGTCGGAGTAATCCAGCACAACGGTGTCGTAGGTCTCGACGGCGCGGACCTGAGCGCCCGCCGCCTGCAGCCGCTCCTCGAAGCCCGGAAAGCGCACCCGCCCGCAGAGATAGACGATGGTCTGCCCCGCGTAACCACCAGCAAGCGCATCGGCCAGCGCCTCGGCATTCCCTGGGCCTTCGCTGACCGACAGAAACCCGGCCGCGCGGGCGGCTTCCGCCGTCTTCCTGCCGACGGTGTGGCACGGCAAGCCGGCGAGCGCCGCGATGACCTCTTTCGGCGCATGGCGAACGCCGTTGGCACTGGTGGCCGCGACCGCCGCAGCCGCATCGGCGACCGCGCCGACGTCGACGGGCAGCGCCACCGTTTCGGTCAGCGGCAGCAGGATCGGCTGAAAGCCGGCATCCGCAAGCCGGCGCGCCGTGCGCAAGGCGCCCGGTTCGGGTCTCGTCACCAGGACGCGGAGCATGTCAGGTCCAGCCGTCGAAGAATGTTTCGCCGGCTTTGGCCCGAACGGTCGCGGCGGCTTCCGCGCCAATGCGCGCCGCCTCCTGCGCTGGCCCTTCCAGCCTGACTTCATGCGACTGCGTGCCATCGGGCGAGATGATCAGCCCGGCAAAGGAAACCGTTGCGCCGGATATCGTCGCATGGCCGGCGATCGGGGTGCGGCAGGAGCCGTCGAGCGCCGCCAGGAAGGCGCGCTCGCAGGCCAGCGCCTGGCCGGTCGGCACGTCGTGGATTGCCGCCAGCATCGCTTCCACGTCGCGGTCGCCGATGCGGCTCTCGATACAGATCGCGCCTTGCCCCGGCGCCGGCGGAAAGACGTCGAGCGGCATCAGGTCGGTGACGACATTTTCGAGCCCGAGCCGCTTCAGCCCGGCATAGGCGAGGATGGTGCCGTCGGCGATGCCTTCGTCGAGCTTGCGCAGCCGCGTCTGCACATTGCCGCGAAACATCACCACGTCGATGTCCGGCCGCATCCGCCGGATCAGTGCCTGGCGCCTGAGCGACGACGAGCCGACCCTGGCGCCTTGCGGCAGGCCGGCAATCGTTCGCGCCGCCTTGCCGATGAAGGCATCGCGTGCGTCCTCGCGCGGCAGGAAGGCGGCCAGTTCCAGCCCCTCGGGCAACAGCGTAGGCATGTCCTTCGACGAATGCACGGCGATGTCGATGCGCCGCGCCAGCAACGCCTCCTCGATCTCCTTGGTGAACAGGCCCTTGCCGCCAGCTTCCGACAGCGGCCGGTCCTGGATGCGATCGCCGCTGGTCGAGATGACGACCACCTCGAACGCCTCGGCCGGCATGCCATGCGCCGTCATCAGCCGCGCCTGCGTTTCATGCGCCTGCGCCAATGCCAGCGGGCTGCCGCGTGTTCCGATTTTCAAGGTTGTTTGCATGGCGCGCCGTCCGTGATAACCCCCGGCAGGATCGAGGTCCGTCTTTCCGGCTTCCTCCTATCGGGGAAAGGCAGGCCGTACAATCCTTGGAGACAGCGACGAATTGATCCGCGTTCTGGGCATCGAGACGAGTTGCGACGAGACCGCCGCCAGCGTGGTGGCGCTGGACGGTCGCAGCACGCCGCAAATCCTGTCGAACATCGTGCTCAGCCAGATCGAGGAGCATGCCGCTTTCGGCGGCGTCGTGCCGGAGATTGCCGCGCGCGCCCATGTCGAGGCGCTCGACGGCATCATCGAGGCAGCGCTGGCCGATTCCGGCGTCGACCTCGCCGACATCGATGCGATTGCCGCCACCGCCGGTCCCGGTCTTGTCGGCGGGCTGATCGTCGGCCTGATGACGGCAAAAGCAATCGCCGCGGCAGCTAAAAAACCGCTGATCGCCGTCAACCATCTCGAAGGCCACGCGCTGACGGCCAGATTAACCGACGGGCTCGACTTTCCCTACCTCTTGCTGCTGGTTTCCGGCGGCCATACCCAGATCGTCGCCGTGCGCGGCGTCGGCGACTACCAGCGCTGGGCGACGACCATCGACGACGCGCTTGGCGAAGCCTTCGACAAGACGGCCAAGATGCTCGGCCTGCCCTATCCGGGCGGACCGAATGTCGAGAAGGCGGCGGCAAATGGCGATGCGGCCCGTTTTGCGTTTCCGCGCCCGATGAAGGGCTCGGCGCAGCCCGATTTTTCCTTTTCCGGCCTCAAGACCGCAGTGCGCCAGGCGGCATCCGCGATCGCCCCGCTGAGCGACCAGGACGTCGCCGATATCTGCGCCTCGTTCCAGGCGGCGGTGGCGGATGCGCTCGGCGACCGTGTTTCGCGGGCGCTGACCAGATTCCGTCAGCAATTCCCGGACAAGGCCGAGCCTGCGCTGGTTGTCGCCGGCGGCGTCGCCGCCAACCGGACGATCAAGGCGACATTGCAAGCGCTGTGCGAACAGGCCGGGTTCAGCTTCGTCGCCCCGCCGCTTAATCTCTGCACCGACAATGCGGCGATGATCGCCTGGGCCGGCATCGAGCGGCTGCGCGCCGGCATATCAGGCGAAAACGCCGCCGATTTCGTGCCGCGCTCGCGCTGGCCGCTGGACAGCGTCTCGGCCCCGATGGTCGGCTCTGGCCGGCGCGGGGCCAAGGCGTGACGAGCAAAGCCATGACGCGCAAAGCCAGCGCCGGCTGGCGTGTCGCCGTGCTTGGCGGCGGTGCCTGGGGCACGGCGCTGGCGCTGGCCATGCTGCGCGCCGGCCATTCGGTCCGGCTGTTCGCGCGCGACCCGGAGACCGTCGCGGCGATCGACCGTGGCGAAAATCGGCGCTATCTGCCCGGCATCGCG
This sequence comes from Mesorhizobium sp. LSHC420B00, assembly GCF_000503055.1. Taxonomy (GTDB): domain Bacteria; phylum Pseudomonadota; class Alphaproteobacteria; order Rhizobiales; family Rhizobiaceae; genus Mesorhizobium. The sequence goes on from NZ_AYVY01000023.1 coordinate 80,624, forward strand.
CTCGATCCCGGCATCGCGGCGACAAGTGACATCAAACTGGCTCTCGCCGACGCCGACTGCGTGCTGGCGGTGGCGCCGGCGCAATCGTTGCGCGCCATGCTGACGGCCGCGTCCAGCCATGTGCCGAAAGGCGTCCCGCTGGTGCTCTGCGCCAAGGGCATCGAGCGCGACACCGGCGCGCTGCTGTCGTCCATTGCCGAGGAAATCCTGCCGGCAAATCCGGTCGCCGCTTTGTCCGGCCCAAGCTTTGCCACCGACGTCGCCAGGGGCCTGCCCACGGCCGTGGTGGTCGCCGCCCGCGACGAGGCTCTGGCCACCGACCTTGCCGCCCGTTTCTCGGCTGAAAACCTGCGTTGTTATTGGAGCGACGACCTGATCGGCGTCGAGATCGGCGGCGCGCTGAAGAACGTCTTTGCCATCGCCGCGGGTGCCGTTACCGGCGCCGGGCTCGGCGCCAGCGCCCAGGCCGCAATGGTGACGCGCGGCTTCGTCGAATTGCGCCGCATCGGTGCCGCCTTCGGCGCAAAGCCGGAGACGCTGATGGGCCTTTCCGGCCTCGGCGACCTGCTGCTCACCTGCTCGTCCGCCCAGTCGCGCAATTTCGCCTATGGGCTGGCGCTCGGGCAAGGCAAGCCGCTTGCCGGCCTGCCTCTGGCTGAAGGCGTGCCGACGGCGGCGATCGCCGCCCGCATCGCCGGCGAGCGCCGGATCGACGCGCCGATCATCGCCGCCGTCGCCGCCATACTGGACGGCACCGTCACCATAGACCAGGCTGTGTCGGCGTTGATGACCAGGCCGCTCAAAACCGAAACCGACATGTAATCCCGAACGATTGCGGAGATGGAAAGATGCTGTTTGCGTTGATTTGCAAGGACAAGCCAGGAAGCCTGCAGGTGCGGCTCGATACGCGGCCTAAGCACCTTGCCTTCCTGGAAGGGCTGAACGGTGACAAGAAATTGGCCTTCGCCGGCCCGTTCCTCGACGCAGACGGCAAGCCGAACGGCACTCTCGCCGTTGTCGAGGCGCCCGATCTGGCTGCGGCAAAAGCCCTGTCGGCGGCCGATCCCTATACCAAGGCAGGGCTGTTCGAAAGCGTCGAAATCCGGCAGTGGAACTGGAGCTTCAACAAACCGGCGGGTATCTAAATGCATGTCGCGCAAAAGTGTGCAGCGGTTTTGTGATAACGACATGCATAAAACAAGAACCTGAAGCGCGTCGCATGACGCCGGTCGAACGCGACGCGCTTTTAGTCGCGACGGCACCTGAGGAGGAGCAAGACAATGAACTACTGGCTGTTCAAATCCGAACCCTCGGTCTTCTCCTTCGAGGACCTCAAGGCCAAGGGCAAGGCCGGCACGCAATGGGACGGCGTGCGCAATTATGCGGCGCGCAACAACATGAAGGCGATGCAGATCGGCGATGTCGGCTTTTTCTACCATTCCAATGATGGGCTCGACATAGTCGGCATCGCCGAAATCTGCGCTCTGGCCCATCAGGACAGCACGACCGACGATCCCCGCTGGGAGTGCGTCGATATCCGCGCCTTCAAGGACATGCCGAAGCCGGTGACGCTGGAACAGGCCAAGGCCAATCCAAAGCTGGCCGACATGGCGCTGGTGCGGCTCGGGCGGCTGTCCGTGCAGCCGGTGACGCCTGCCGAATGGCAGGAGGTCTGCCGCATGAGCGGACTGACGCCGGCGCCATGACGGCGCTGACGCCGGACAGCGCCAAGAAATTCATCCTCGACAACACGGCGCTGATGGCGCCGCCGCATGTGCCGGAGATACGCCTGCAGCTGGCCGACGAGGCGCATGAATTGTGGCAGCGGACCGAGGATGAGCTGACCGAAATCGGCCTGCCGCCGCCCTTCTGGGCCTTCGCCTGGGCCGGCGGCCAAGGCCTTGCCCGCTACATCCTCGACAATCCGGCGGCGGTGCGCGGCAGGCGCGTGCTCGACTTCGCCTCCGGCTCCGGCCTCGTCGCCATTGCAGCAGTGAAGGCCGGATCTGCCGAGGTGATCGCCGCCGACATCGACCCGTTCTGCGCGACCGCGGTCCGCCTCAATGCCGAGGCCAATGGCGTCGAGATAGAATTCCTCGCCGGCGACTGCATCGGCACCGATGCGGGCTGGGATCTGGTGCTGGCCGGCGACGTCTTCTACGACAAAGCTTTCGCCGACAGGCTGATGCCGTGGTTCGCAGCGTTGAAGGCGCGCGGCGCCGACATCCTCGTCGGCGATCCCGGCCGCTCCTATTTGCCGAAGACCGGGCTGGAACCGCTTGCCGTCTACGAAGTGGCGGTGACCCGCGCGCTGGAGGACGCCGAGGTCAAGCGCACCACCGTCTGGTGCCTTGCTTGACGGCATCGCCGAACAGGCGTTCCATCGCGCAATCGACCGGAGGGAATCATGGATTTTTCAGCAATCAATTGGCTGGCGGTAATCGTCGCCGCCGTGGTGGCGTGGCTGTTCGGCGCGGCCTGGTATATGGGCCTGAGCAAGCCGTGGCTGAAGGCCGCCAAGCTTGATCCGGCGACGATGAGCAAGTCGATGCTGCCCTTCGTCGTCTCCTTCGTCGCGGAGCTTGTCATGGCGCTGGTCATGTCGCTGATCATCGGCGCAGTGACCGGCGGCGAACCGAGCCTGCTTGCCGGGGTGATCTTCGGCTTCGTTCTCTGGCTGGGGTTCGTCGCCACGACGCTTTCGGTCAACCATCGCTACGAAGGTTTCGGCTGGGATCTGACGCTCATCGATGTCGGCCATTGGCTCGGCGTGATGCTTCTCATCGGCGCGGTGATCGGCTGGTTCGGCGCGGCGGCGACAGGCTGACCTTTTAGGCGGCGACAGGCTGACCTTTAGGTTGGGGTCTTGGCGACTTCCTCGAGAAGCCAATCGCGAAAGGCGACGATGCGCGGATCGTTCGCCGCACTTTCGGGATAGACCAGGAAATAGGCGAATTCGGGCGCGACCTTGATGCCGAGTTCAAAGGGCCGGATCAGCCGGCCTTCCGAAAGGTCGTTTGCCACCATGGCGAAATCGGCGAGCGCAACCGCGTTGCCGTCGAGCGCGGCCTGCACGGCATCCGTCGAATTGCCGAACACGATGGTCCGGCTGTCGTCGAAATCGTCGACGCCCGCCGCCGCCATCCACATGCTCCAGTTCGGCCAGGTGACGCCCTGGCGCGACCACTCGATATGCGCCAGCGTATGATGGAACAGGTCGCGTGGCTCCTTGAGCGGCGGCCCTGACCGCAGCAAGGCCGGACTGCAGACGGGAATGATGACGTTTTCGAACAGCCGGTGCGAGCGAAGCCCCGGATATTTGCCGGCGCCGAAACGGATGCCGACATCGACATCGTCGCGGTCGAAATCGCGCACCTCATAGCTGATATCGAAGCGCAGCTCGATTGCCGGATGCTGTTTGCGAAAATCGTCGACGCGCCGCATCAGCCACTTCGTCGCGAATTGCGCATCGAGGGTGACCTTCAGCAGCGCCGATCCGCGCGCCGTCTTCTGCGCCCGTGAGACCGCGCGGCCAAGCAGGTCGAGCGCGTCGGTCGAGGCCTCGAACAGCACCGCACCCGCCTCGGTGAGCCGGATTGTGCGGCTGGTGCGTGTGAACAGCATGATGCCGAGCTGATCCTCGATTTCCTTGATCTGGTGGCTGACCGCTGCCGGCGTCAGGCCGAGCTCGTCGGCGGCGCGGGTGAAATTGAGGTGCCGGGCCGCCGCCTCCAGCGTCCGCAGCGCACGGGTTCCAGGCAGCAGGCGCGCCATCAGGGCCAGACGAGGAGGGTTCGGTCGAGCATTCCAATCCTCAAACAAAACTTGAAGATGCAGAAAAAACTACTCGTTTCCCGTTTGAATTTCAATCCGCCATGATCTGAGCATCGAAGAAACATCAAACCGGATTTGATGTCCGGAGAAGCGGATTGCACCATGTCTGACATCGCCCTGCGCTCGGTAACCCTCCGCCCGGCCTGGCTGCGCGCCGTGCTCGACTGGCTTCGGCACGCGAGAATCGCGGCCAATCTTCCCTACGAGAATGTCGAGGATCTCTCCGATCGCCAGCTGCGCGACATCGGTAGCGAACGCAAGGACATCGCACGCGCCATGGACCGCGAACTCGGCCGGCTCGGCCTTCTCGACATAGGGTGGCAAAGGAGTAGGGGAGTAGGGGAGTAGGGGAGTAGGGGAGTAGGGGAGCTAAGCGGCGCGCCCGCCCCTGTCTCTACTTTTACTGCCCTATTCCCCTACTCCCTTATTCCCCTATTCCCTTACCTTACCACCCTCACCACCGTCCGCTCCGACAGCAGCGGCAGCAGCCGTGCCATGGTGCGGGCTGTTACCGCGACGCAGCCTTGCGTCGGCGTGAAGCCGGGGCGCGCCAGGTGGAAGAAGATGGCGCTGCCGCGCCCGCGCCGGCGCGGCACAATGTTCCAGTCCAGCACCAGGCAGGCATCGTAGAGATCGTCGGCCCGCTGCATCCGCTCATGGCTGGCGCCATAGGGGATTTTGACCGGGCGGTTGTAGTTGCGGTCCCCAGGCACTTCGCACCAGCCGAGGTCGCGGCCGATCGGCGTCATCGCCAGCCGCGTCCGGCGGCCGCTGGAAAAACGGTCGCCGCGAAAATATCCCGACAATATCCGCATCGAGGCGAGCGGCGTGGCGCCATCGCCCTCGCGCTTGCCGGCCGAGATGCCGCCATGCCCCAGCGCACATGGAAACACGAGTTTGCCGGCCTGTAGAAAGCCCTGGCTGGCATGGCCGGGCCGCGCGCGCACGGTGAGCACGGTAAGCCCTTTCGGCAAAATTGCGCCGACTGCATTGCGATCGTGTTTTTTCTTGTATGATCGTGCCACGGAACAAATCACTGTGAACGGCTGTTGTGCCGGTCAGCTTCCGCATAAACAGGCAGCGGTCAACTGAAATCTCTTTTCAAAACAACGGATTGATCCATGACTTCACGCACCATTCTGATCGTCGACGACGATGACGACCTGCGCGGCACCCTTGTCGAGCAATTGTCGCTTTATGAGGAATTCGATGTCCTGCAGGAAGCGACCGCCGCCAAAGGCGTCGCCGCGGCGCGCGGCGGGCTTATCGACCTGCTCATCATGGATGTCGGCCTGCCCGACATGGATGGCCGCGAGGCGGTGAAGATATTGCGCAAGGGCGGCTACAAGGCGCCGATCATCATGCTGACCGGCCACGACACCGATTCCGACACGATCCTTGGTCTCGAGGCCGGCGCCAACGACTATGTGACCAAGCCGTTCCGCTTTGCCGTGCTGCTGGCCCGCATTCGCGCCCAGCTGCGCCAGCACGAGCAGAGCGAGGACGCCACTTTCTCGGTCGGCCCCTACACGTTCAAGCCCAGCCAGAAGCTTCTGATCGACCCGCGCGGCGCCAAGGTGCGGCTGACCGAAAAGGAAGCCTCGATCATCAAATATCTCTACCGCGCCGACCAGAAGGTGGTGACCCGCGACGTGCTGCTGGAGGAAGTATGGGGCTACAATTCCGGCGTCACCACGCATACGCTCGAAACCCACGTCTACCGGCTGCGCCAGAAGATCGAGCGCGATCCTTCCAACGCGGAAATTCTCGTGACAGAAAGCGGCGGCTACAAGCTGGTTCCTTAAACATTTCATTATTCAAATAAGCGATCCGGGCGGGGCGCTTTTCGGGTACGGTCCTGAGCTGGAGGTGGGTCTGGATCGAACTCGCGGAGGCATCGGGTCCAAGGAGCGGAACCGATTTTTGAAACGCCTTGCGCGTCCGGGGGACGCGCGGCGCTCTAGGGAGGAGTGGGACTGACGGTTCGGGGACATAGCTAGATGGCGCTGGATGACGACATCCGCATCCTGTCCACCGTGAGGCTCTTCGAGGGCTTTACGCAGGAACAGCTGCGTCTGCTCGCCTTCGGCGCCGAAACCACCATGCTGAAAGCCGACCACAAGCTTTATCGCGAGGACGACGAAGCTGATTCGGCCTACATCGTGGTCAGCGGCCGCATCGTGCTCTATCGCGAGCACGACGGGGAGCGCATCCCGATCGGCACCGCCGGTCCCGGCACCATACTCAGCGAACTGGCGCTGATCGCCGACACCAACCGGCTCACCAGCGCCTCCGCCGAAATCGATTCGGAAGTGCTGCGGCTCAGCCGCAAGATGTTCCGCCGCATCCTCGAGGAATACCCGGAGCTGGCGGTTCACTTGCACCAGCGCATATTGGAGGATTTCCAGGCGATGATCCGCCGGATCGAGGAACTTGGGCCGCGTTTTGCCGGCTAATGTAGCGCCTCTGGTTTAACCAGATTTCGGAATTTGCGAGTTCTCAAGGCCGGTGCGTTGCGGAAACAAGCTCGGCCTTGCGCCGCGCCGTCTCCAGTCCGAGCGCAATGAAGCGGCGCGCATGTTTGGCCAGCTCCATATTGTCGGTCCACAGATTGCGCCAGATCGCGGTTTTCCGCGACAGGTTCTCGTCGACGATTTCCGACGAGAAGGATTCGAAGCTGAGGTCGTCGCTGTAGCCGATAGCGGTCAGCGCATCGAATATCCCGGCGAAATCGATATTGCCGGTGCCGAGGAAGCCGCGATGGCTCTCGCCGATATGGACATAGCCGATTTTCTTTGCGGCGTTGCGGATGGCCAATCCGACATCGGCCTCCTCGATGTTCATGTGGAACGTGTCGAGATGCAGGAAGATGTTGTCGGAGCCGCTGTCCTCGAGAAAGGCCATGCCTTGCGCGGCGGTGTTGAGCAGGTTGCTTTCGAAGCGGTTGACGATCTCGAGGTTGAGGGTGACGCCGGCTGACTTTGCCGTCTCCGCCACCTCGGCAAGCGTGCCGGCGCTGCGGTTCCACTGGTCGCGCGTCGGCGCCTCGCTCTGCAAACCGTGGCTGGTGCTGAGGATGCCGGCAACCTTCTGGCCGCCGAGATCGCGAGTCAGCGCGATCGTACGTTTCAGGATTTCGACGCCGTGCGCCGCAATCGTTTTGTCGGCGCTCGAAATATCGCCGTCGGCCGGCAGTCCGATGCTGATCGCGACGCCGAGGCCGAGATCCGCTATCCGCTTGGCCAAGCCGTCAATGTCGACATTGGCGGGGTCGAGATAGGAGAATTCGATCAGGTCGAAGCCGGCTTCGCTGGTGTTGGCCAGCGTCCGCTCGAGATCGCTCTGCGTCGAGCTCGCCGACCAGACGAATGAGTGGATTCCGATGCGCGACATGATTGTCTCCGGTTATTCCAGCAGTAGCGGACCCAAGTCCAAATCGGTGTTTGGCAATCCGTTGCTCAGACAAAAAAGGTGCGGCCGGTCATCCCGGCCGCACCAGGCTTGGGAGGTTTAGCGAGCTGCGGTCCAGCCCTTGTAATCCTTCAAATTGTCGGCCGTGATCAGCTTCGGGTCGAGCAGCACCGTCGGCTCGGCCGGCTTCTTGCCGGCAAGCAGGTCAGCCGCCATCGTCAGCGACTGGCCGGCCATCACATAGGGATCCTGCGAGGCCGAGGCCTTGATCATCGACGTGCCGGAAGCGAGTTCCTTCTCGATATCGGGCGCGCCGTCGACCGCCGTGAAGATGAACTCCGAGCGGTTGAGCTGCTTGGCCGCAAGCTGGGCGCCGATCGCCGTCGGATCGTTGATGGCGAACACCGCGTCGATCTTGTCGAAACGGGTCAGCAGCGACTGAAACACTTTCAAGCCGCCGTCACGTGAGCCTTCGGCGTTCTGGTCGTCTGAAAGGACCTTGATGTCGGGGTGTTTTGCCAGCACGTCCTTGCAGCCCTTGACCCTCTCCAGGATCGACGACGAGGCCGGGCCGTTGAGGATGACGTAGTCGCCCTTGCCGCCGGTATGGTCGACCAGATACTGGCACGCCTCTTCGCCGGCCTTGACATTGTTGGTCATCACGGTGACGTCGGCGCCCGGCGCCGAAACGTCAAAAGCGGCAACGACGATGCCGGCCGCCTGTGCCTTCTTCACCGCCGGTGCGATCGCCTTGGCATCGACGGCATTGAGCATGATGACGTCGACGCCGGCGGCGATGAAGGAATCGACCTGCGAGACCTGCTTGTTGAGATCGTAGTCGGCCGATACCGATGTCACCTGCACATTCGGGTTGATTTTCTTGGCCGCGTCCTCGATGCCCTTGATGGTGGCGACGAAGAACGGGTTGCCGAGCAGGCCGACCGAGATGCCGACCTTGTTCAGGTCCTTGGCCGATGCCGGCGCGATGACGGCGGCTGCAAGGGCGACGCCGCAGAGCAGTTTAGCGATGATCTTCATTGTTTTATTTTCCTCCTGATGCCCGCGCCTCTCACGGTGCGTTACACATGAAACCGGCTCGATGGACGCCGGCGACTAAGGGCCATCACGTTCTTGCTCCTGCCTGGAGCCGGTAACGGTCGAGGGCGACCGCCACGATGATGACCAATCCCTTGATGATGTACTGCCAGATGTCGGAAACACCGGCGAGGATGAGCCCATTTGACAGCACGGCGATGATCAGGCCGCCGATCAGCGTGCCCCAGATCGAGCCGACGCCGCCGACGAAGCTGGTGCCGCCGAGGATGACCGCGGCAATGGCGTCGAGTTCGTAGGACTGGCCGAGCTGCAGCCCGTTGGCGGCATAGAGCCGGGCCGCCGACATGGCGCCGCCAAGGCCGGCCAGAAGGCCGGAAACGCCGTAGACGAAGAGCAGCACCAGCGGCACCTTGATGCCGGTCAGTCTGGCGGCCTCGGCGTTGCCGCCGACGGCGTAGATCCAGGTGCCAAGCACGGTGCGCTTGAGCACCAGCCAGGACAGCACCACGACCGCCAGCGCGATGATGACCAGCCATGGAACGCCGAACAGCGAACCGTTGCCGATGAAGTCGAACGGCAGGTCCGAGTTGAACACCGTCGTGTCCTGGCCAAGCAACCGGGCGACGCCGCGCACGGCGGTCAGTGATCCCAGCGTGACGATGAAGGGCGGCAGCTTGATGTAGGCGATCAGCAGGCCGTTGATGACGCCGAAGCCGAGCCCGACGAGAATGGCCGCCGGCACGCCCAGCAGTCCCCAATCGGGCACCAGCGACACCATCACCGCCACCATCGCCGAGGCGGCAAGGATCGAGCCGACGGACAGGTCGATGCCGCCGGTCAGGATGACGAAGGTCATGCCGGCCGCCAACACGATGTTGATCGACGATTGCTGCATGACGATCAGCAGATTGGTCTGGGTGAAAAAGCGCGGGTTGATGAACTGGAAGCCGACCGCCAGCAGAATCAGGATCGGCAGCATGCCGAGCGCAGCGATGGCGGTGCGCCACCTTGTGCTCCTGCCGAGCGCCCGGTCGTCCGCTTTCATCGTGTCGGCCACCTTGTCGGTCATCACTGAGCCGCTCCCGTTGCAAGTTCCATGATCGCTTCCTGCCGCAGTGGCTCGCCTTCCGACGCCGTCACCTCGCCGGCAATTGTGCCGTCGCGCATCACCAGCACGCGGTCGGCGATGCCGATCACCTCCGGCAGTTCGCTGGAGATCATCAGGATGGCGATGCCTTTCTTGGCCAGATTGTCGATCAGCCGGTAGATTTCCGACTTGGCCCCGACATCGACGCCGCGGGTCGGCTCGTCGAGGATGACGACCTGCGGCTCTGTTTCCAGCAGGCGGGCGAGCAGCACCTTCTGCTGGTTGCCGCCTGACAGCGAGCCGGCATTGGCCTGCACCGAGCTGGTGCGGATGGAGAGGTCTGACATCGCTTTGGCGGCGCGCTTTTCGGCGGCCGCGAAGTCGCGCAGACCGCCGGCCTTCGCGTCCCTTGCCAGCACGCCCATGCTGATGTTGTCGGAGATCGACATGTCGAGGAACAGGCCAAGTTGCTTGCGGTCCTCGGTCAGGTAGGCGATGCCGGCATCCAGCGCCTCGCTTGGCGAACCGATGGATATCGGTTTGCCGCCGAGCTCCAGCGTGCCCGATATGTGCCTGTCGGCGCCGAAGATCAGCCGTGCCAGCTCGGTGCGGCCCGAGCCGACCAGGCCGGCCAGTGCCAGCACCTCGCCTTTGTGGAGGTCGAAGGAGCAATTCTTTATGAGATTGCCGTTCGACATGCCGCGCACCGACAGCGCGACGGCGCGCTTGCTGTCCGGCGGGCGGTGATCCTTCTTGTAGAACGTCGACAGATCGCGCCCGACCATCATCGATACCAGCCGCGAGGCGTTCAGATCGGCGCGGTCGAGCGTGCCGACATAGCCGCTGTCGCGCAGCACGCTGACGCGGTCGGCGAGCTGGTAGACCTCTTCCATGCGGTGGCTGATGTAGATGATGGCGATACCTTGCGACTTCAGCGTCGCGATCACCTCGAACAGCCGGTCGGTCTCACGCGAGGTCAGCGACGTGGTCGGCTCGTCCATGACGATGATGCGCGCATTGGTCGACAGCGCGCGGGCAATTTCAACCAGCTGGCGTTCGCCGAGCGACAGGTTGGTGACCGGGGTGCGCGCCGAAAAAGTCACGCCGAGCCGCGCGATGATGTCGCTGGCGCGCCGGTTACACTGCTCGCGATCGACGATGCCGAACCGTCGCGGCTCGTTGCCGAGGAAAATGTTCTGCGCCACCGACAGATTGGGCGCCAGCGACAGCTCCTGGTAGATGACCGCAATGCCGGCGGCGCGTGCCTTGATCGGGTCGCCGGTGGCGGCCGGCATGCCGTCGATCAGGATCTCGCCGCCGGGATCCGGCCGGTAGGCGCCGGACAGCACTTTCATCAGCGTCGACTTGCCGGCACCGTTCTCGCCCATCAGCGCGTGCAGCTCGCCGGCATGGACGGTCAGCGACACATCGTGCAGGGCGCGGATCGGGCCGAATGTCTTCGAGATGTGGCGCATCTCCAGCACCGGCTGGCGCACCGTCTCGATCCGGGCGATGGCGCTCATCGCGCACCTCCCGCAGCTGCTCTGGGGGCACCCCGATCGGCGGCAAGGCCGCGCCAGTCGTTGCGGTAGCCGGCAAGGCCGCTGAAGCTTGCCGCATGCACCGCCTCCGGCGCCTCGGTGGCAAACTCGCGTCCGACGCTTTCGAAGGCGAGTGCGGCGGCACCGGTGGCGCTGCCCTCCAGCGTTGCGCCCTGCAGGAAGGCCTGCCCGGGACGCAATTGGGCCAGCAGCGCGGCAAGCAGCCCGCCATTGTTCAGGCCGCCGTCGACGATGACGGTATTGTCGGAATGGATCAGCTCGAGGCACAAATCGACCATCAGCGCGACATAGAGCAGCGCCATGGCCGCGCGTTCGTCGGCATTGGGCGTGCGCCCGACCAGTTCGCCGCGCCGGTGTGCCATCGGGCCGCCGGGCGCGAAGCTCGGCAGCGCCATGATGCCGGCGTCGATCACCCGCTGTATCGATGACGGCGCGATGGCGCCCTGCCAGCCGGCGCTGATCGTCGCGAATTCGCGGCCGCCCATGAAGCGGATGGTTGGCACCGGGCCGCCATCGACATCGACGTTGACCAGCATGTCGCGCTCGCCGTCGAGTGCGTCGAGAGGACAGTCCGGGTTGAGAACGACGACCCAGGTGCCGGTCGAGACCACGGTCACCGGCCCGAGCTGCTGCCGGCGGTAGGCATGGAGCGCGGCATTGCTGTCGTGGACGCCATTATGGATGGCGACAGGCTTCGCGGCTCGGCCGAAGCGCTGCTCGCCGATCACCGCGCCGGCACGCTCGAAGGCGGGCATCTGGCCGCGCCAGCCCTCGGCATCGACCAGCGAGCTGAAATCGCGTTTGCGCGGCGCCCATAAATGCGAGTGGCAGCCGAGATAGGACACTTCCGATACCGGCCGGCCACCAAGGCGCCAGCTCCAATATTGGGGGTAGCCGAGGATCGATTTCGCTGCGGCGAAGGCACCGGGGTCCACCTCCTTCAGCCACAACATGTGGCGGCCGTAGTTGAAGCCAAGCGGCAGGCGCGGCGAAAAGGTCTCGGCAAAATCCGGAATGCGGCGATCGATTTGCGCGGCGATCTCGGCCGGCGGTTCCTGCTCGTAATCGAGGATCGGATGCGTCAGCGCGGCGTCGTTGACCAACGCGAAGGTGCAGCCATGGCCGGATACCATCAGCCCTTCCACGCCATGCGTGTCGACGGCGTCATCGATGGCGCGGGCCGCCCAGTCGTGCAGCGTTGCCTCGTCGAGCACGCTGAAGCCGTTTTTGCGGATCCAGCTCGGCTGGGTGCGGCGCTCGTCGAGGATGCGTCCGTCCTGGCCGAAGACGAACAGCTTCGAATTGGTCTTGCCGAAATCGAGGACGGCTACTTTCACTGGGCGCCTCCCGAGGAAGCGGCGATGCGCACCATGACGCCGGCATCTTCGAGCATGCGCGCGTCGGTGTCGGACAGGCCCTCATCGGTGACCAGCGTACCGATCCGCGACAGCGGCAGCGCCACGTTGCGGGCGTGGATCGACAGTTTGCGGCTGTCGGCCAGCACGACGATCTGGTCGGCGCAGAGGCTGAGCTCGACGATCGAGCGAACCAGCAGCGGGTGCGATTCCAGAAGGCCTTCCTGGCCGATGCCTTGCGCGCCGAGAAAGAACTTCGAGGCGTAGAACGGCACCGTCTGGGTCAGCGAATGGATGATACCCGGCTCGCGGTGCAGTTCGCCGCCGGCGACGGTCAGGCTGCAATGGCCGTGATCGCTGAGATAGGCCGCGAGCGGCATCGAGTTGGTGTAGAGCCGGATGTTGCGGTCGGCGAGCTTGACGCCGAGATGGAAGCAGGTCGAACCGCCATGCACGATGACCGCGTCGCCGTCGCGCACCATGGTGGCGGCGAGAGCGGCGATCTGCCGCTTGGCCTCGACGGCGAGGTCGCGGTTCTCGTCATAGGGCCTGGCATAGGCGACGCCGACTTGCGAAGCGCCATCGAGCGCCGAGATGCCGCCATAGACCTTGCGCGCTTCGCCGGCCTCGTCGATCTTGTCGATGTCGCGCCGCACCGTCGCCGCCGACACGCCAAGCCGCTCCTGCAGCTCGCGCACCGATGCGAAAGGCCGGTCTCGCAAAAGCTCGACAATCTGGCGCTGGCGGCCGGAGTCGCTCAACCCTTACCTCCCAATGCGCTTGCCTCCCAAGCCATTTTGCACGGCATTGCCATTTTGCACGGCAATTGGTGCAACTTACTCAACGGGCCTCGGATTGCAAGCGTGATTTGACGCGATAACATCACTGTTGACGTAACTTACTCGCATCTGCGATACCAGCGTCGGTCTTAGTCCCGGCAACGGGCCGTCCAAAGCCGTGGCCACGCGGCCGGTTTGTGGAGGAATTTCGATGACGATCAGTGCGGATGCGCAGGAATTGGCAGCGCTGCGGTCGCTTTCGGCCGTCATCGGCAGCGACCCGCATCTGACCCAGGCCGCCGGCGGCAATACCTCGCTGAAAGCCGGCGACACGCTCTGGATCAAGGCCTCCGGTACCTGGCTGAAGGACGCGCTTACCGCAGACATCATGGTGCCGGTCAGCATCCCGCCATTGCTTGAAGCCATCGAACGGCGCGACCCGGCCGCCGAACAGCCGCAGGCCTTCGCCATCGGCGCCCTCAATCCACGCGGCTTGCGTCCGTCGATCGAGACCACGGTGCATGCGCTGATGCCGCAGCGCATCGTTCTGCATGTCCACTGCGTCGAGACCATTTCGCTGGCAGTGCAGGCCGATTGCGAGGCCGAGATCGCCAGGCGGCTCGATGGCCACCAATGGGCGTATGTTCCTTATCGCCGGCCGGGGCTGCCGCTCGCCCAGGGCATCGCCGAGCGCCTGCGGCCAGGCGTAGACATCCTGATCCTCGGCAATCACGGCCTGGTCGTTGCAGCCGAGACCGTCGCCGCGGCCGACATGCTGCTACGGCGCGTAACCCGGCTCTTGGCGCGGCCGCCGCGCCAGGTGGCAGAACCGGACATCGTGGCGCTGACGGCGCTCGCCGGCGGCAGCGGCTACAGACTGCCGGCCGACGTCGAGGCGCATGCGGTGGCGATCGACCCCGAATGCTGCCGCATGGCGGCAGGGGGCAGCCTCTACCCCGACCACGTCATCTTTCTCGGCGAGGGTTCGGTCGTGGCGAGACCGGACGAGGATGTGAAGCGCGTGATCGAGCGCTGCGGCGCCGCACCCGTGGCGATCCTGTTTCCCGGCCTTGGCGTGCTGATGCGCGGCGACGCCGGCGCCGGCGCCGACGCCATGCAGCGCTGCCTCGCCGACGTGACGGCGCGGGTCGATGTCGCTGCGAAGCTGAATTATCTGACAGCGGCGGAGAATGACGAACTGATCAACTGGGACGCCGAAAAATATCGCCAGAAACTCAATGCCGGAGGCAGCTGACATGCCGCGTTCGTCAAGTCCGCTATCAACTGGCCCGCTTGCCATCGGCATCGACATCGGCACATCCGGCGCGCGCGCCGTCGCAATGCGCCCGGACTTTTCCATCGCCGCGCATTCCGCAATTGCCCTTGAGCGATTTGGGCTGAACGGCCGCGACCCCGCCGTATGGTGGGAGGCGGTCGGCGCGACGTTGGCGGAAGTGCTCAAATGTATCGATCGCGCGGCAGTGCTCTCGATCGCCGTCGACGGTACGTCGGGCACGCTGCTGCCGGTCGACGGCTCCGGGCGGCCGCTGGCCGAACCGCTGATGTACAACGACAAGGTCGCCGACGACATTATTCTGACTGCAATAGCCGGCGCGGCACCGGCAACGAGCGCTGCACTTGGGGCGACGTCCGGTCTCGCCAAGGCGCTGTCTTTCCAGCACCTGCCCGGCGTCGCCACTGTGCTGCACCAGGCCGACTGGATCGCCGGACAGTTTTCCGGCCGCTTCGATGTCAGTGACGAGAACAACGCGCTGAAAACCGGCTACGACGTCGAGGCCCGGCGCTGGCCGGACTGGATCGCGGCGACCGGCATGCGCATGGAATTCCTGCCCCGAATCGTGCGGCCGGGCGATGTCACGGGCACGCTCACCGCCAGCGCTGCGAAAATGTTCGGCCTGCCGCGCGACGTGGTTGTCGTCGCCGGCACCACCGATGGATGCGCGTCGTTCCTGGCGACCGGTGCGACTGCCGCGGGCGCCGGCGTCACCGCGCTCGGCTCATCGCTGACCATCAAGATCCTCTCCGACCGGCCGATCTCGGCGCCGCAATTCGGCATCTACAGCCATAGGCTGGGAAACACCTACCTGGCGGGCGGTGCCTCGAACTCCGGCGGCAAGGTGCTGGCCCAGCATTTCCCCGTCGCCCGCATTGTCGAACTCAGCAAAAAGATCGACCCGGCGACAGAGACCGGCCTCGATTATTACCCGCTGCCGGCGCCGGGCGAACGCTTCCCCATAGCCGATCCGGCGCTGCCGCCCCGCCTCGAGCCGCGGCCCGCCGACGACGCCGATTATCTGAAAGCGATGTTCGAGGGTATTGCGGCGATCGAAGCGCTCGGCTATCGCCGGCTTGCCGAACTCGGCGCACCCCGGCTTACATCGGTCAGGAGCGTCGGCGGCGGTGCGGCCAATCCGGCCTGGACGGCGATCCGGCAGCGCAAGCTTGGCGTCGCTCTCGTGCCGGCTCTTTCGGAGGAGGCCGCCGCCGGCACGGCGCGGCTGGCGCTGATGGGCGCAGGCGCAGCGGGGCTTTTATGACGGCCAAGATAATTCAGCACCTCGACGGCATCGCCGCGCTGGCCGAGCGCTATCAGGTGTTCCTGCTCGACCAATTTGGTGTGCTGCACGACGGCACCAGCGCCTATCCAGGCGCTATCGAAGCCTTGTCGGCACTCAAGCGCGCCGGCAAGACCATCGTGCTGATCTCGAATTCCGGCAAGCGGGCGCAACCCAATGAGCGCCGCCTGCTGAAGCTCGGCTTCGCACCGGGAAGCTGGGACCATTTTGTCTCCTCCGGCGAGGTGGCGTGGCGCTCCTTCCACGAAATGGCGGCATCGGGGACCCTGCGCCCGCAGACAAAATGCCTGCTGATCAGCCGCGATAATGACCGTTCGGCTGTCGACGGCCTGCCCTTCGTCCTGGCCAAGGACGGCGACGATGCAGAACTGGTACTGATTTCCGCCAGCGAGGGCGATCGCTACGACCTCGACCATTATCGCCGGCTTCTCGGTCCGGCGGCGAAGCGCCAGGTGCCGTGCTTCTGCACCAACCCCGACAAGATCATGCTGACTGCCGTCGGGCCTTGCTTCGGCGCTGGCCGGCTGGCCGATCTCTATGAAAACCTCGGCGGCAGCGTCACCCGCATCGGCAAGCCCTATCCGCAGATATTCGAGGCAGCGCTGGCGCTGGCGGGCAACCCGGAGCGCGGCAACGCGGTCTGCGTCGGCGACAGCGTCGAGCACGACATCGCCGGCGGCAACGGCGTCGGCGTCGCGACGACGCTGGTCCTGTCCGGCATATTGGCGGAGACACCTGATCTGGAGACTGTTTTCGCCACGCTGAACGCCCGCCCCGACTACATCGCGGATAGCTTCAGGTTTCGCTGAATTGTTAATGCGAGACAAAGCTAATCGAGGTTGAAACGCCCGATCACCGGCACATGGTCGGAGGGCCGCTCCCAGCCGCGCGCCGGCCGCAGGATTTCATAGCCGGCAAACTGCGGCACCAGGTTTGGCGACGACCAGATATGGTCGAGGCGGCGGCCGCGATTTGACGCCTGCCAATCCTGTGCACGATAGCTCCACCAGGTGTAGAGCTTCTCCTCGTAGGGCACATTGAGCCGCATCAGGTCGACCCAGTCGCCGGCGAGCCGCATCGCTTCGAAATTTTCCGTCTCGACCGGCGTATGGCTGACGACGTTGAGCAGCTGCTTGTGCGACCAGACATCGTGCTCGAGCGGCGCGATGTTAAGATCGCCGACCAGGATCGAGCCGGAAACCTCGTCATGCTCGGCGCGGACGGCGTTCATCTCGGCAACAAAATCGAGCTTGTGCTTGAACTTCCGGTTGACGGCCGGGTCGGGCTCGTCGCCGCCGGCCGGCACGTAGAAATTGTGCAGCAGGATCGCCTTGCCGCCAGCCTTGACGGTGACCGACAGATGCCGGCTGTCGTCGATCTCGCAGAAGCGGCGCTTTTCGACCACCTCGATCGGCCGCCGTGCCACCGTCGCAACGCCGTGGTAGCCCTTCTGGCCATGGAAGGCGATGTGCTCGTAGCCAAGCTTGCGGAACGCCTTCTCCGGAAACAATTCGTCAGGAACCTTGGTTTCCTGCAGGCAGAGCACGTCCGGCGCCTGCTCGACCAGCAGACGCTCGACGATCGGCATGCGCAGCCGGACGGAGTTGATGTTCCAGGTAGCGACGGAAAACGGCATGTGGGGTTCCGGACAACGCAAGATCCGCCGGATGGCCCGACGGAAGTCAATCGCGGAAACTACTGCCAGCCGCGCACCGCAAAAACAAGCCGGCCGCGCCTTGGGGGCGCGGCCCATGACTTTCCAGAAATATCAATACAGGAACCAAGCCCAAGGTGTGCTGAGATTCAGGTCAGGCCGAGTCGGAGTCGAAGACGGGCGCGAAGCGACCAGAATGGTGGATTCCGAGAACCGGAGCGGAGCGTACTTTTGGGTACGTGAGCACCGGCCTACGCCGGCCGTAGCCTTAACTGCCACGACCGCTCATGAGTGCTTTGGCCGGCGAAGGCCGGAAGCGCAGGAAACCGCCGTTGCAGGCCGGCATCACCTGAATATCGACACACCTTAGCGCGACTTGGTGTTCAGTTCCCGGTTGGCCGTATAGTCGATGGCAAAGGTGTCGGGCGCGAAACTGACGCCCTCCTTGGTGTTGAAGATCATCACCGTCGTGTCCTTGCCTTGCGCATCGGTGATGGTCCACTGCCGCAATTCATAGGATTTCGGATCGAACATCATGGTGATCTTCGAATTGCCGAACACCGATTTGTCGGCAAGCTGGATGGTGGTGAGATCGTTTTCTTCCTTAACGCTTCTGACGCGTCCGCCCGACAGATCGATCTTGTCGTCGAGCAGCAGCTTCAGCGGTGTCTTCGACAGCGGGTAGAGGTCGGAGGTCCGCAGCTTCTTGTTGAGGATGACCACCGACTTGCCGTCGGAAATCACCCTGAAATTCGAGGCGCCGTCATAGTTGAAGCGGATCTTGCCCGGCCGTTCCAGAAAGAACTTGCCGCCGGTCTGCTCGCCCTTTGGCCCGAACTGCACGAACTCGCCGCTCATCGATTTGACCGAGGAGAAATGATCGGCGATCTTCTGCGCCGTCGCCGGAACCGCTGCTTGCGCCGACGCCAGCAGCTGGAAGCCGGGCACGACGTTGACGGCCGCGGCACCGGCCAGGACCAGACCGAGCACCTGTCGGCGGGTTGGGGCGAAATCCCTGCTCGGGGCGAAAGATGCGTTTTTCATGCCGGTCACCATCATCTGATTGCTTGCTCGTTATATTGGTCTGGCCCCCCAGTTGGGCTTAAGTTTGGCGGGCGCGCAGCGCTCATCCGTTGCAACGCGCCGAGAGGTTCAAAGTTGCCGGCGCGGATGCGCTCTAGAACTTGTCGTCCTCCGTCGGCACCAGGATTTCGCGTTTTCCGGCATGGTTGGCCGGGCCGACAATGCCTTCCTTCTCCATCTTCTCGATGATCGAGGCGGCGCGGTTGTAGCCGATGCCGAGCCGGCGCTGGATGTAGCTGGTCGAGGCCTTGCCGTCGCGCAGCACCACCGCGACCGCCTGGTCGTAGGGATCGTCGGAATCCTCGAAATTGCCGCCGTCGCCGCTGCTGCCACTGCCTTTGCCCGACGGCTCATCATCATCCTTGTCGTCATCCTCGGTGATGGCGTCGAGATATTCCGGCACGCCTTGCAATTTCAGATGCGCGACGATCCTCTCCACCTCGTCGTCGGAAACGAAGGGACCGTGCACGCGCTGGATGCGGCCGCCGCCGGCCATGTAGAGCATATCGCCCATGCCGAGCAGCTGTTCGGCGCCCTGCTCGCCCAGGATGGTGCGGCTGTCGATCTTCGATGTCACCTGGAAGGAGATGCGGGTCGGGAAGTTGGCCTTGATGGTGCCGGTGATGACGTCGACCGACGGCCGCTGCGTTGCCATGATGACATGGATGCCGGCGGCGCGCGCCATCTGCGCCAGGCGCTGCACTGCGCCTTCGATGTCCTTGCCGGCGACCATCATCAGATCGGCCATCTCGTCGATGATGACGACGATGTAGGGCATCGGCTCGAGGTCGAGGTTCTCCGTCTCGTAGATCGCTTCACCGGTCTGGCGGTCGAAGCCGGTCTGCACGGTGCGCGAGATTCTTTCGCCTTTTTTCTCGGCCTGCTGCACGCGCGCGTTGAAACCGTCGATGTTGCGGACGCCGACCTTCGACATTTTGCGGTAGCGGTCCTCCATCTCTCGCACGGTCCATTTCAGCGCCACCACCGCCTTCTTCGGATCGGTGACCACCGGCGTCAGAAGATGCGGGATGCCGTCATAGACCGAGAGTTCCAGCATTTTCGGATCGATCATGATCAGCCGGCAGTCCTGCGGCGTCAGCCGATAGAGCAGCGACAGGATCATGGTGTTGATGGCGACGGACTTGCCCGAGCCGGTGGTGCCGGCGACCAGCACGTGCGGCATCTTGGCGATGTCGACGATGACCGCCTCGCCATTGATGGTCTTGCCCAGCGCCAGCGCCAGCTTGGCCTTGGTGGTCTCGAAATCGCGGCTGGCCATGATCTCGCGCAAATAGACGGTCTCGCGCCTGGCGTTCGGCAATTCGATGCCGATGGCGTTGCGGCCAGGCACCACGGCGACACGGCAGGCGATGGCGCTCATCGAGCGGGCGATGTCGTCGGACAGGCCGATCACCCGCGACGATTTGATGCCGGGCGCGGGTTCCAGCTCGTAAAGCGTGACGACCGGACCCGGGCGCACATGGATGATTTCGCCCTTGACGCCGAAATCCTCCAGCACGCCCTCGAGCAGGCGGGCGTTCTGCTCCAGCGCGTCCTTCGACAGGCTGGCGTCGCGCACCACGTTCTTCGGTTCCGACAGGAAATGCAGTGACGGCATCTCGAATTTTTCCGAGCCGATCAGCGAGGTCTGCGCCTCGCGCTGGACCCGGGCGCCGGGTGCCGGCCGCGGCGCCGGCGCCTCGAC
>NZ_AYVY01000024.1 GCF_000503055.1 Mesorhizobium sp. LSHC420B00
CGCGTCGATGACGCCCTCAACGCGACCCGTGCGGCCGTCGAAGAAGGCATCGTTCCCGGCGGCGGCGTCGCATTGCTGCGCGCTTCGCTGAGCATCAAGGCTGTCGGCGCCAACTCCGACCAGACCGCCGGCATCGCCATCGTGCGTCGCGCGCTGCAGGCTCCGGCCCGCCAGATCGCGGCCAACGCCGGTGCGGAAGCATCTATCGTCGCCGGCAAGATCCTCGAGAACAAGGGGGCAACCTTCGGCTACAACGCCCAGACCGGCGAATATGGCGACATGATCGCCATGGGTATCGTCGATCCGGTCAAGGTTGTGCGCACGGCTCTGCAGGACGCGGCCTCGGTCGCCGGCCTGCTGGTCACCACCGAAGCCATGATCGCGGAGGCTCCGAAGAAGGAGTCGGTTGGCGGCGGCATGCCGGCTGGTATGCCCGGCGGTGGCATGGGCGGCATGGGCGGTATGGATTTCTAATCCAGCCCCCTATCAACCTACAGCGGAAAGGGCGGCAGCAATGCCGCCCTTTTTTGTGTGCCGAGCATGATCGACAGCTTTAGACGTGCAAGTCCTCTACCCAGCCTGATGGCGGCGAAGCGCAACGGCGTCATCGTGAGACGGGGTCTGGCCGTGTCCTTTCGTTCAGCCGCTGGTCGAAACTCGTGCTGCCTTCCGCCGTGCCGTCGATCTTTACAGGGCTGCGAGAAGGCCTTGCCAACGGCTGGCAGACCCTGGTTGCGGTAGAACTCATCGCATCGTTCGAAAGGCTCCGATACCTGATCGCCTATGGTCGTCAGCTCTTTCAATTGGAACTCGTTCTTTCGGCCATGATCGTGGTCGGCCTGACCGGATTGGGATCCACGGCCTGCTCACGTTTGCCTAAAACCATCTGCAACGCTGGCGTCCGGAGACCCAGATGAGCCTGATCACGATTACAGGTCTGGATAGGCTGTCGCACGGCGCTTCCATCGCACCGCCGCCCTTCCGCTTCATCGGCCGACATCTGCGGCCGCTTGAGCCGATGGCGCTGCTCGCGATTTGGGAGTTGCTCGCCCATGCCGGCGCTGCTGACCCACGTTTTCTACCGCCGCTGGAAGAGGTGGCGGCCGCGGCATGGCAGAGTTCAGCCGAGGTGGCCTTGGCTCCAATCTTCTGGCGAGCCTGGAACGTGACCTGATCGGTTTCGTGTGTGGCAGTGTGGCGGAAACGCGTTTGGTCTGGTGATCGGATTTTCCCGCCTCATCGAACGCCTGAGAGGCTCGTGGTCGCGGTTGTATTACCGCTATTACGTGACCTGATCACGTTGACGATGCCAGCACCTTCATTGGCCACTTTCTGGACCATGTACGTCACATCAGGCTCCCCCGCCCGATCGACACGAGCCGGCTCTGTAACCAAGCCGCCGTCATATAGCGGTTCCACAACGGCACTGGCGGCAGTCGTCTTCTCAGCGGCTACAGGTGGACGTTTCAGCATGACGCCAACGAATCCGATGGTGGCAAGGACAGGCAGACCAAGCACCGCGTAGAAGCTGTACTCCGCTGGAGTTCGCCTCGGAAGTGGAGCGACAAGGGCCTGATTTGTCTTGCCATGCCGACATTGTCAGCACGCTTTTCGAAGCCTCTGAATTCCTTAGTGTCCATCCCAGCTCGACCTCCGACCATCCCCATTTCCGGCTGCCCGCGGCACGGCAGCCCTCGGCCTCTAGCTGCGCTCGAGCGGATCAGCGTGCCGTCTGCCTTCTCTGGCCGATCAAAATGTCTGCACCCATTTGGCAATGGCCGTTTCGCGCAAAAGTATTCCCCCGTGAGCCGACTTTCCGAATTGGCTTAACTTCCAAATCTGTGGCTTTGCCTGCATTGCGGAGCGCGGAGTTCCGACCACTCGCCCAAGGGTATGCCATGGCGTTTCGTCTCTTTGTTCCGATCCTTGCCGGTGCAACGCTGCGCGAGCGGCTGCTCGCCTGCATCGGGGCCATGATCGGCATCGCATTGACTGGCGTGATCAGTGCGCTGGCGAACGGGTCTGGCCCACATGTCGCACTGCTAGTTGCTCCAATGGGAGCATCGGCCGTGCTGCTCTTTGCCGTGCCTTCAAGCCCGCTGGCGCAACCTTGGTCGATTATCGGTGGCAATACGATTTCGGCGCTGGTCGGGGTGATCGTGGCGCATTTCGTGCGTGAACCCGTTCTTGCTACCGGCATTGCGGTGGCGCTGGCCATCGCCGCCATGTCGTTCACGCGCTGCCTGCATCCGCCGGGTGGCGCCACCGCCTTAACTGCGGTGTTCGGCGGACCGGCCGTCTTCAGTTCCGGCTTGCTGTTTCCCTTCGTTCCGGTAGCGCTGAACTCGATCGTGCTGGTCGCACTCGGCTACGGCATCCATAAACTGTCGCGGCGCAACTATCCACATGTGGCGGCCCCCGCCCTTAAAAGCGCGCATGGAACCATCGATCCGCCGGCGCGGGAGCGGGTCGGCTTCCAGCCCGAGGATATCGATGCCGCGCTCGGCGCGCTGGAGGAAACCTTCGATATCGACCGCAACGATCTTGAGCGGCTGCTGCGGCAGGTCGAGTTGCAGGCGATGGTGCGCTCCCACCGCACCCTGCTGTGCGAGGACATCATGTCGCGCGATGTGATTTCGGCCGATGAACATGCGCCTGCCGACCAGGCGCGTCACTTGCTGCTCGATCACAACATCCGGACGCTGCCGGTGACCGACGCCGAGGGCGGGCTGGTCGGTGTAGTTGGCCTGCGCGAGCTGACGAAGGCGACCGACGCGGTGAGGGCTGTGATGTCGAAGGCTGGCACCGCCTCTCCCGATACGCGGGCCATGAGCCTGCTGCCGGTGCTCACCGACGGCCGCAGCCATGCCGTGGTCATCGTCGATGCCGAGCGACGCATTATTGGGCTGATCACCCAGACCGACCTGCTGGCAGCGGCAGCGCGCGTGCACATGGCGGACACAACGCTGGCAGCGGCATAAAATAGGGATCCGGACTTGCTCAATCCGGGAACCCGATGGGGCGCCAATAGGATAGCAGTATGGCGGCCGCCCGACGCTCTCCGGCATCTCCTTCGAGGCGAGCAATGCATCGCCGTCTAGGCAAGGCGAATGCTCCGGACTTCCCAGCCTTTCTTGCCTTGCCCGCCTTCGACAAACACCTTCTGTCCCGCCACCAGCACGCTGAGCCCTGAGCGCGTCAGGGCGCTGGCATGAACGAAGACGTCCTTCTCACCGTTGTCAGGAGCAATGAAGCCGAAGCCCTTTTCGGGTTTGTACCACTTGACCGTGCCCCCCCTCTCCAGCTGCGCACCGGTTTCAACGAAGGTCCCTCCAGCGACGCGCGTATGTGACGGAGTTTTCGAGCGGTGATCGCCGATCTCCAGCACCTGCGCGACTTGATGACCTTTTGGACTTTTTTCGACCGTGATCTTGAGAGGCGTCCTCGCGGCAACATCCCGGCTTCCGGCCGCCTCTAACACTCGCACGTGCAGATAGGCCTCCGTGCCGTCCGACAGTTTGACGAAGCCAAAACCCTTGCTGACTGTGAACCACAATACCTCCGCATCGACAGGATCTGCCGTCACGGGCGGCGGGCGCTGAAAATAGCTTGGCTCGGAAGTCCGTTCCGAAAAGGAAACGGGGTCATCGTCATAGCGATGCCGGCGTGGCTCGCGATGGTCTCGATATTTGCCCATGATCATCTCGACTGGCATGGATGGCGCACTGCGCTACCGTCAAGATAATCTCAATCGGGCGACGCGTTTATGTCAAAAAGGCCGTGAAGGCCGCAGCTGTGCCCGGCCTATCGGCCGAACCCTTTGAAACTAGATTCATTTCCCCTGAAACAATAGTGCCGGCGAGTCGATTTACTGACTCGCATAGGTTGTGTTGGAGTGCGAGTGCGATGATGCTGGCGCGGGCGCACTGGAAGGGCTTTATCAGGCATTGCGGAAAGCCTGCTCCGGGTTTCTTCAAAAGGAACCGAACGGCGGGTCGACGACCATTTGCGCCGGCTCCAGGAGCGCAGGCCTGACCGTGCATGATTATCATCTCCAGCGTCACGCCCAGCGTCGACGCCAAGCCATGGAGAACCATGCCGCGCTGTCGCCGACGAGAACAACGTCGGAATGTCGATCGACGAGCTTTGAATCGGCGCACTCAATGGGCCTCCTTCCCCAAGCACGGATGTCGCGTTGGCACTTTTTGTGCAGCTGCGAAGAGCTAAAATCGCCACGACGGGTGGTGTTGACGCGCCGACAATTATCAGACAAAAACGGAATTCAATCGGTTCAGCCGCTTACGCGGCGGGGCTCTGCTCAACAACCTCGGGGACCATGGACGAACGCGCAAAAGGGACTAGGAAAGGCGGAGCTGGAGGCAAGGCCAACGACGTCAATGCGGACTTGATCGCCGTTGTGGTCGCCATGGACAGCAGCGCCCCCTGCGTTCTGACCATCCCGCAGGCAAACGCCCTGCCCTCGGGCCCGTTCGAGCTTGCTCACCGTTCGCTGCAGTCGGGCCTCAGGGGATGGGTGGAACAACAGACCGGCCAGCCGCTCGGCTATATCGAACAGCTCTACACCTTCGCCGATCGCGACAGGGTTGGCGCTGACGACCGCGTGGTCTCTATCAGCTATCTGGCGCTCACCCACCAAGACGAAGCTGGCGACCCGGCCGGGCGACACTGGGGAAGCTGGTACGACTATTTCCCGTGGGAGGATCACCGCTCCGGCACACCGGCGGTCGTGTTGGACGAATTGCGGCCGCGCCTGATGGAATGGGCGGATGGCACTGACGACAGTACGACACGCCTCGACCGACGACGGCGGGCGGCGATCGCCTTCGGCTTTGACGACCGCCATTGGAACGAGGAACTCGCGCTTCAACGTTATGAGCTGCTCTACGAAGCCGCCCTGGTGGAGGAAGCAATACGCGCCGGACATTCCGCTGCGCCCACCTCGGTCTCGGGCAGATCGATGATCGCCGATCATCGTCGCATCCTGGCGACCGGCATTGCGCGGCTGCGCTCCAAGATCAAATACCGGCCGGTCGTATTCGAACTGATGCCGCCGGTCTTCACGCTTTTGCAGCTGCAGCGCACCGTGGAGGCGCTTGCCGGCAGGCTCGTACGAAAGCCGAACTTTCGCCGGCTAATCGAGCAGCAGGAGCTGGTCGAGGAAACCGGTGAGACAACCGCGGAAACCGGCGGCCGGCCGGCGCAACTTTATCGCTTCCGTCACGCCGTTCTCGACGAGAGGGTGATAGCCGGAACAAAATTGCCGCTCTCGCGGGCTTGACCCGCCTTGCGCCAGCAGCCCTGACGATGTCGCGGACGGCTTGGCCCTTGTGAGAACCGGGATTGTCGAGAATGACGATGTCGCCCGGCTTCAGTGTTTTGTTGAGTTCGGTTTCGACATAGACGCGAAAGGCCTGCGTATTGATGGGTCCGTCAATGACCCAAGGCGCCTCCACCCGATCCTGCCGCAGCGCGGTGATGAAGGTCATCGTCTTCCAATGGCCATATGGTGCGTGGGCCATCAGCCGCTTGCCGCGCACACCCCAGCCGCGCAACGGCGCCATGTTGGTCTTGACCCATGTTTCATCCAGGAAGACCAGCCGCGTAGGGTCAATGCGGGTCTGTGTCGATCGCCGAGATCCGGCGCGGCGCTGCCCTCATGGACAAAGGTCGGAAACGTGACGCACTGGCCGAATGGCTCGCCCGGGACCTGCCGCAGCGCTTCGAGTCGAGAGTCCTGCCGGTGGACGAACTGGTTGCCTTGGCCTGGGGCGACCTGACGGGCCTCGCGAAGCGGCGTGGCCGCGGTCTGTCATCGATGGACGGGCTGATCGCAGCCACCGCGATCTCCTGACCCATCACATGGCGGGGATCTTCATGCGCTGACGGCGAAACACCGAGATATCCCGCACCTACCACGATCAATATGGAAACGCCTCGGTGGCAGCCACGAGGTCGATGTCATTGAAGATGAGATGAAATAGGCGGATCAGCTCTGCTTTTCGCATCCTTGACGCGCGCTTCATGACAGGCCTCGGCCAAGGGCGTCGAGTTTAGCTTCCGGTTGGATGCTTGCCCTCACCTGGGGCTATGCTTACGGCCATCCCGATCGAGAAAAGCATCGAACGCGGCAGCGACAGCACGAATCACAAAGCGATGCTCCCGCCGTACGCGGACAAAACCGTTTTCGAAGTCCACTATCCCGTCCTCGGCCAGCATCGCCAAGCGTTCAGCTGAATCGAGAAGACGGATCGGATCAGATCCGTGGGCGGCACAGATTGCCTGCACATCGGCCTCGAGATCGCACATTAGTTGCTCGATAATTGCGGCTCGCACGCGGTCGTCGTCGGTGAGGCGATAGCCCTTTGACGTCGCCAGACGGCCAGCTGCGATATGCTGGATGTAGGAATCCCGTGTAACTTCGTTTTGAACGTACCCTTGGCCGATGCGGCCGATAGCCGACGCTCCGAAACCGATCAGGGTTCTGCAGGTGTCGGCCGAGTAGCCCAACGAGTTACGCCGCAGGCGACCGGTTTTCTGTGCCAGCGCGAGCTCGTCGTCCGGCAAGGCGAAATGGTCGAGCCCGATCTCTCGGTAGCCGGCGGCAATCAGCGTCACGGCCACAGCCGCATGCTGTTCAGCGCGGGCAGCGCTGTCCGGCAGAAATTCCTCCTCGATGAGGCGCTGATTCTTTATCTGGGATGGAATGTGCGAGTACCCGAACACCGCAAGCCGGTCGGGGCGCATGGCGACCACCGCCCTCGCTGTCTCGACGCAGGATTGCACCGTTTGATGCGGGAGACCAAAGATGAGATCGAAGTTGATGCGGCTCACGCCGTGCCGACGCAGCATTTCCACGGCAGCCGACGTCTGGGCCTCGCTCTGGATCCGGTTGATCGCTTTTTGAACGATTGGATCGAAGCTCTGCACGCCGAGGCTCGCGCGGTTCACGCCGGCCGCTCCTAAGGCCTCGGCCATCTCGACCGTGAACGTGCGTGGATCGATCTCGATGGCGACCGTAGCTGTTTTCGACAGAGCGAAGCGGCGTCGCAGGAACTCTATCAGAGCGAGGAACTCGGGTGGTCCTATGAGAGACGGAGTTCCGCCGCCGAAATGTATGTCGCTCACGGGCAACGTCTGCGGCACTCGCTCCGCAACCAGACGGATCTCTTCACGCACGGTCGCCAGATAGTTGAGGATCGGCGCATCATGGCGGGTGATGGTGGTGGGAAAGCCGCAATACCAGCACGCTGATCGGCAGAACGGAACGTGCAGATAGAGTGACACCGGACCGTCAGCCGGCAGGTTCTTGAGCCATTCCTCATAAGCCTCGGCGCCGACCGCCCCAGAGAACTCCGACACAGTCGGATAGATAGTGTACCAAGGCAGCCGGGCCTCTCGATATTTCGTGGTCTGCAACAGTTACCGTCCCATGCTGATAACCACCAACCTTACCGCTGCGCTCGCCTGTGTCTTTGCGCTATGTCAGTCCGTTCCGCTTTGGGCTCGAAACTTGTATTTCGCAGCAATAGCGGCCGTTCAATCTTGGCTGGACGGTCAGCGACTGGCCATGGCTGTTCCCGCCGCGACCCTCACGCGTGACCGTTTGGTTCCACCATCCCTTCCCTTCAGCCAGCGCCTGGTCGCGTAGATTCTGCTGAGCGGCTGCCGCATCCAACGAGATAACACCGCGTTGGGACCAGACTTTGCTCGCCAGCTAGCGCAGCCCCATGGTGATCTCTGGCATCTCGATGAGCTCGTTTTGTGAATTGCTGGCAAGAAGCATTAGCTGTGGCGCGCCGTCTATCAGGACGAGAGCCTGCTCGACGCGACCGTCAGGTCCGCCGCAATGCCAAGGCTGGCGCGCCTACTGACTCCCTGGTGAAGGCAAGGCTGCCTGGTGAAGGCAAGGCTGCGCGTTCAGCGCGTGATTACCGACCATCGCGCTCGCCAAAATGACGGCGTCGTACCGAGCGGCGCCCGCCGCATGATGTCTCAACGTCGGGACTCACAGCAAACAAAGCTGTCGCCATTGAACGAAACTGTCGCGAAGCGAACAGACGAACCGTAGCCGAAACGTTTGCCGTTCGTGCTTGGATTGATCCGCAAGGCAGAAAGGAAGGAAGAGCCAAGCAAGGTCCGCCGGCACACTTGAGCTTCAAGCCGCAGCTGCGTCGTCAGGATGGCACGTCATTTGCAATAGAAGCCTTTGTGACGGCCCGCCCACAACTAGCGGAGATGACCGGTGATGGTTTGTACAGAAATGTTGAATGGCGTCGTTTCGGCAATAATTATATTTGTAATAACAATTGCATATCTGTAACAATAATACCCAATAGTATTCTCAATTTCTCATGAACATCTGGCATGACGAGAGCATCAAAACTGCTCAAAAATTCACTCAATGCGCATCGTTATCGAATGGTTCCTTAGCAAAAATTCATTCACTGACGTCCATCCCTTTTACTGTTTGAACGGAGATCAACAATGAACATTAGGAGCCTCCTCCTCGGCTCAACTGCGGCACTGATTGCCGTTTCCGACGCTCGCGCCGTGACCGCCGTTGCCGAGCCTGACCCGACTGAGTACGTTAAAATCTGCGACGTTTACGGCTCGGGCTACGTCTACATTTCAGGCACTGAGACCTGCCTGCGCATCGGCGGCTATGTCCGTTACGACATCGGCTTGCGCCATGTCGGATTGTTTGACCACGCAAGAACCTCCGATGTGAGGACTGGTGAGCATCAGGACACATGGCAAAACAACACGCGCTTCACATTGAAAACTTGGACCGGCCAGGAGACCGAACTCGGCACGTTGAAGACCTACACCGAAACCCGCATGAACTTCGGTAACCGCCACACTTCGGTTTCGGACAGTTCTCGGTCCTATGCCTTCAACGGAGACAGCACCTTGACTTTCGCCTGGATTCAGCTTGGTGGCCTCCGAGTTGGTAAGGACTGGTCGGCCTTCGACATGTTTATTGGCGGCGCGGTTGACGTACTCAACCAGACGCCGGTTCCGTACGGCGCTTTCGATACCAATGTGGTTCAGTACTACTTCGACGCGGGGGCCGGCTTTTCGGCCGTGGTTTCGCTCGAAGAAGGCTCGGGCGTGGTCGGCACAATCGACAGCTACTCTCCGCACGTAGTCGGCGGCTTGAAATACACACATGGCTGGGGCGCGATCACCGGCGTTGCCGCTTATGATAGCAACTACGAATCGGTGGCCGCCAAGGTCCGTGTCGACATCAATGTCACCAACGAACTGTTGCTGTTCGGAATGCTCGGCTACGGTTCCAACGGCAAGCTCAACGACGACTCCACGAACGCCATCGACGCTCATGGTCGCGGCTTCTATAAGAGTTGGGGTGGGAACTGGGCTTTCTGGGCTGGCGCCACTTACAACCTCAACGAGACAACTTCGTTCAACCTTCAGCTCTCCGGTGATCAGCTCAAGAACCATGGTGTCGCTGCAAACGTCGCCTATGCGTTTCTTCCAGATTTCACAGTTACGGCGGAACTCGACTATAGCCGCTACGGCAACTTCGCCGTCGGCAAGGTGGACGCTTCCAACGTGAACTGGACCAACGCCAACAAGAAGAGCGGTGTCGCCGGAATCCTGCGTTTCGAACGCTCATTCTAACGGGATGAAAGGGTTGAGCTCGAGATCCGGTTGAGCGGACCAATCCCGCAACACTCCAAGAGAACGTCGTATGGAAGCTATACGAGATTGGAGCCTCGATCTCGGGGCCGGACGATGTTTCATATCAGATCTGGTCCGGATGATCGCGCAGGCGATATTCATCGCTCGATTATGCGTTTTGATCTGCAACTCTTTCATTTCCTCATTCCTTCCGCCCGCTTGACGGACCCTGCCATCCAGCACTACCCGGCCAGGTTTTCCGAACTGGGGTGCGGCCCGACGCACTTGAAAATCGCAAATGGATCGCCTCCGTTCAGCCATCCCCGCGGAAATTCGGGCGCGAGAGAACAAGCTCCAGAGCATAAGCGAGGCTGATCGAGGAACAGACGATTCTCAGGCGATGCTCCATCCGATCTTGCGCCTGGCCGAGACGATCGCCCGACGATCACCACCGCGGCCCGAATGCGCTTGGCAAGATACCGCTCGCCCGTTCAACCTGAAGCATTCACCCAGGGGAGTCCCGGCAAGGGGCTGAGATACTGCTGGCTTTCGCGGCGCAGTGACCCGTTGAACCTGATCCAGTTCATACTGGCGTAGGGACGGTGCAAGCGCTTTGCGGGAGTTCACGCCCGAGGTCCTGTTTCGAGCAGGTCGACCAAAGCGTCTTTTCATTCTTCCGGCACAGAACTGGGTCTCCAATGCACGAGCAAAGGAGCCTCATGATGAATGCCCCCACCCCCGCCGTCCCGACGGGACCGCTGCCCGCCTCACGCAAGATCCACAAGCATGGCAGCATTCACCCTCAGATCAGGGTGCCGATGCGCGAAATTGCAGTCCATCCAACGGCCGGCGAACCGCCAGTCACCGTCTACGATCCGTCCGGCCCCTACACCGATCCGGCCATCAAAACCAGGATCGAAAAAGGCCTTGCCCGGCTTCGCCACGAATGGATTACCGCGCGTGGCGATGTCGAAGCCTGTGACGGCCGCCATGTCCGGCCGGAAGACAACGGATTTGTGACTGGCGAGCGCCCATGCCGCCGACCTGGCCAAGGGTCACGCGGCGGCGAACATCCGCGGCGACGCGCTGTCGCGGGCCGGATTCGAGTTCCGCTGGGAGGCCTAGTTCAACCTGTCGCTCGATCCGGAAACCGCGCGGTCCTTCCACGACCAGACCTTGCCCAAGGAAGCGCACAAGCTGGCACATTTCTGCTCGATATGCGGGCCGAAATTCTGCTCGATGCGCATCTCTCACGACATTCGCGCCGAAGCGCAGAAGGAGGGCATGGCGGCGATGGCGGCGAAATACCGCGAGGGCGGCGATCTCTATATGCCGGTCGAAACGCCCGAGGTGGAAAAACAGGCCTCAGCGCAGGAAGATCAGAGGGCGCGCTGAGCCATGCGCCGCATTCTTGTCAAAGGCGCGGGTGTGGCAGGCCTCACCGTTGCCCATGAATTGGCCGCGCCGGGTGCATCCGTCACGGTTGCTGAAATTCGCAGCCAGATCGGCGGCAATGCCTCCTGGCTCGCCGGCGGCATGCTCGCCGCTTGGTGCGAACGCGAAGGCGCCGAGGAGGCGGTCGTCACTTTCGGCAACGTTGCAGCCGACTGGTGGGAAAGGGCGCTGCCCGCGCTGGTGACGAGGGCCGGCACTCTCGTCGTCGCCCATCAGCGCGATGCCTTCGAGCTTGCCCGTTTTGCAGCTCGTTCGCGCAACTATGAGTGCGTCGACGAAAAGGTTGTTGCCGCCCTCGAGCCCGATCTTGCCGGCCGCTTTCATCAGAGCCTGTTTTTTTGTAGCGAAGCTCATCTCGATCCCCGTCGGGCTCTCGAAGCCCTCGCCGGCAACTGCGTGCGATGGGCGTCGTTTTCCTTTTCGAGACGGGCGAGGTTGGCTTTTCCGGCTTTGATCAGGTGATCGACTGCACGGGCATCGCGCGGGCCGACGACGATTTACGCGGCATGCGCGGTGAAATGCTGATCCTCCATACGCGTGATGTCTCGCTCGGGGCGATTGCCGAGAAGCCGATCTCGCGGGCGTCGCGGCGTAGTGAGCGCGGGCGCGGCCGTGATGATCGTGGCGGGAGGGAGAGGTAAGGAGCGTCTTTTCTTTGAGAATTCGCGTTTACAGGTACCCACGATGCACAACGGGCGAGTTTTTCAAAGAGGCGCGTCCTCCTTCGAAGCGCTTCGGAGGGCCAGGCTGTAGGCTCGCCCCGAGCCCCTGCGTAGCCTGCTGGGGAGCTGGTCTCGGCCCATCCGGGTGACGATCCTTCGCGCAGACGAGCTATGGAAACGATCAAAACTGTGATTTCACTTGCCGATTATCGCATAAAAAGCTTGTTATTGCACAACTTAAAAAACTTGCAACTCCACAGCATCATTGACTTGTCTCCTATCAGCAATATATACTTGTAATCGCACAGCTCTAAAAAGTTGCAAAGGTACGGCCATGGCCAAGCCCCATGAAAAACTCGCTGTATCATTGGCCGTCCTCAAAGAGCTGCAGAAGGGTGGGCGGCGCATATTCAAATCAGATGAGCTGACCCGCGTCCACCGGGAGCGGCTGCTGCAGAACGGGTTCCTGCGCGATGTTATGAAAGGCTGGCTCATGTCGACCAGCCCGCAGGCACAGCAGCAAGACACCACCCCCTGGTACGCGAGCTTCTGGGAGTTCTGCTCCCTTTACTGCAATGACCGGTTCGGCAAGGACTGGTTCGTGTCACCGGAGCACTCGCTGCTTCTGCACGCGGAAGCGCCCACTATTCCGCCTCAGGTGGTGGTGAACACCCCCAAAGGCACGAATAACAAAATCGACCTGCTGTTCGGCACTTCGCTCTATGACCTCAAGGTCAAGGAGATGCCGGCCGAACTGACAGAGAAAAACGGCCAGCGCGTGTTCACTGTCGAGGCCGCCCTTACCCGGGTGCCGCAAGCGTTCTTCCAGCGCGCGCCTATCGAGATGCAGATCGCTATGGCGTCGGTGCGCGACGTATCAACCGTTCTGGTCCTGCTGCTTGATGGCGGCCATTCCGCCGTGGCGGGACGGCTTGCGGGGGCCTTCCGTCGCGTAGGACGCGACTCCTTTGCCGATGAAATCGTGGCCGCCTTCAAAGCCGCCGGCTATGACGTGCGCGAATCCGATCCGTTCGCGGGACAAATTGGAGTGACAACCATTGCGGCGGGCGTACCGCCGTTGGTCGCCCGCCTGCGCGCGATCTGGCAATCGCAGCGCGAAGCCATCATCGAGATATTCCCGAAGGCACCCGGACTGCCGTCCGACAAAGACGCCTATATGAAGTTCGTCGAGGATATCTACGAAAGCGACGCCTACCATTCGCTGTCGATAGAAGGGTACAGCGTCACC
The DNA here is from genome assembly GCF_000503055.1 of Mesorhizobium sp. LSHC420B00. Lineage (GTDB taxonomy): Bacteria > Pseudomonadota > Alphaproteobacteria > Rhizobiales > Rhizobiaceae > Mesorhizobium. The sequence continues at coordinate 13,030 of NZ_AYVY01000024.1, forward strand.
CCGGAACTCATCGACCGGGTGCGCGAGGGGAGCTGGAATCCGGAGATTGATGAAGAGGACCGCAAGAACCGGGATGCGCTTGCCGCGCGTGGCTACTACCTCGCATTCCAGAAGGTCAAAGACTCTGTTGCCGCGATCATCAACGGCAAGCCAGCCGGCGCGTTGACGCGGGACACTCACCGGGAGTGGTACCGGGAGCTGTTCGCGCCGTCAGTGACCGCCGGCATCCTCAAAGCCAGCGCGCTGGCGGGATATCGCAACCACCTTGTGTACCTGCGCGGCTCGCAGCACGTGCCGCCGCGTACCGAAGCGGTGGCCGATGGTATGCATGAGCTGTTCGACCTGCTGGAGGCGGAGAAGGAGGCCTCCGTGCGTGCCGTGCTGGGGCATTGGCTTGTGGGCTATGTGCACCCCTATCCGGACGGCAACGGACGAATGGCGCGGTTCCTCATGAACGCGATGCTGGCTTCAGGCGGTTACCCCTGGACAGTCGTCAGAGTCGATGACCGGAAGGCCTACCTCGCAGGGCTGGAGGAGGCGAGCGTCAATATGAATGTGAAAACGTTCGCCGCCTTTCTCGCCGAACGGGTGAAGTGGTCTATGGAGAAGGCGGCGTGAGGTCGGTGGTGTGCCATGTTTAACTTGCTTGTCTCGGGCCACGGCGAGTGGTGGGAAACGCCGCCGTTCACGTCAACCATTGACCGTTTCAAGGAATAGAGCGGCGCCGAGGCCGAGGCTATCGGCCTCGCGCGCCCTGAAACATTGCGCCGGCTGGAGGAAATCCCGGCGCTGTTGATGTACGAAGTTGGGGAGGGAGGCCCGCTCGCGCGCGTGGTCCGGCACGGCCGCATACGCAATATCGTTCGGCGCGGACACGAACTGGCCTTCACCTTCGAGCCCGATCCGGAACATGCCTTTCTCGACCGGTCAGCGGTGTTGAGAATTGCGGACCGGCTGCGCATTCAACAGTTCGAACAGCACCGTACGCACTGGGCGATCAAGGATGGTGACATTCCGGCCGAGCTGATTGCCACCGGCACCGCTGAACGGGCGCAGCGCACCGTTGCCGTGGTTGCGGCAGAATATGTTAGAAGCGCGCCGCGAGGGACGAGGAGAGAAGCTGCCGAACTGGCCGAAGAACTGGAGGATTTTCCTCCCTCGCTGGAGAAAGCACTGTCGCTCGTGCCGGCGCGTATCCTTCAGCAGCCGACACCCGAATTATACCCGATCCTTGGGATAGAGCCCCGCACGCCCCAAGGCCGCAACGCCGTCGTGGCCGTCGTCGCAAGGGATCACAATGGGCAGGACTTGCCTGCCGACTGGTCTTATTCGCTGGCGTGGTTCCTGGACCTTTACGGCAGCGCGACGGAAGCGGGGCGCCTTGACGGCGCGCTGGCCGAATGCGCAACGCATATGATCGCGCTCGGCACTGGCGAGGGAGAAGCGGCCGCCCCGGTTGAAGATATCGGCTACCCACTCTGGCGCTGTTCGCGAAGCCCGAAACTTATCGGCGATCTGCGCCGGGAAATTGCGGTCCTGACTGATCGCCTCGTGCGCCGCCAGGAGGGTGGGGGCTGCTGGAATGAAACTAGAGAAGGGGTTCCCCGGCCCGGCCTGCGCGCCACGGCCCTTGCGACAGTCGCCCTTCAGCGGCTTGGCGATGACCGCTACCACGACGCAATTCGGAAAGCCGTGTCATGGCTGATCACACAAGTTATTCCTGACACAGGCGCGCTTCCGCGCGACGCGGGCGAAGAGGATCCCGAGGTCATCGCCACGACACTCGCGATGGAGGCTATTCGCCGGTCTGATTTTGTCGATGACGTGCCCCACGTGCTGGCGGCTGGAGATGCCTGGCTGGTCTCCGGTCAGACCGTGCTGGGAGGCTGGCAGGCAGAGCCGTGGGCAGAGGATTTTGTCGCGGCCTTGGTGCTTGAATATCTCGCGCGCCAAAACGAGATGCTGCCGCAGGTCGATGGCTTTCTCCTGATGGCGCGCGACTTCTTCCGCAAGGCAGAAGAGCTGCAGCTGGAAGGCGGCGCCGATAATCGGCGGCTTGCTGCCATAGCGACCGTGCATGCTGTGGAAATGTTCCTTTATGGGCTGTTTGAGCGGCGGGAAGATTTGGCGCTGTCAGCCTTCCGCGAAAACGGCACTGAGACGCTCGGCCCCCGGACAGCGCCTGGGTTCAGAGGACAAAATTGATCAGTGGTTCGATGCCAAAACCAAGGCCCTGAATGACTGGCAAAGGGATGAGCTAAAAAAGAAATGGGGCACGATGTAAAACGTGCTCAGCTCGCGATCCCGCATGGATCGTGTCGTCAGCGACATCGTCTTCGATTTCAGCGTGAAGCCCCGCCTGTCAAGCGAACGCGGCAACGCAATCCTCGTGGCCTCCAGCATCTACGAAGCCTGCAAGTACTTCGAGCTTTTTCAAAAGACCCGTTCCGCAACAAGTGCGCCCTGATCAAATCGTACAATCCGAATGCGCAGGACATCACAAAGGAAGGACGGGCGCCAACACCGATACCGACCGGCAGGTCATTTACAACACCTACACCGAGTTGCTGAAGCGCGTTGAGGCCAAGGGCGGTTTGTCCAAAACCGAGGTGTACGAGGAGGCGGCCAAGGCTCTTTTCACCAAGGAGCCGGCGAACATGAAGCTGCTGGTGGTCGTCGACAAGCTGCTCACAGCTTTCGATGCGCTGCACCTATGTCTACATAGACACGTCTATGCAGGACCACGGCCTGTTCCAAGCGATTTGCCGGACCAATCGGCTTGACGGCGAGGACAAGGATTTGGGTTATATCGTCGCCTACAAGGGCCTGTTCAAGAAGGTTGAGAATGCGATCGCGGTCTATACGTCGGAACTTGATCATTCCGACGACGGGCCGGCTCCGGATGTGCTGCTCAAGGAAAGTCTGAAAAAAGGAAAAGAATGTCTCGATCAAGCCCTGGAACGCATTGTCCTGCTTTGCGAGCGAGTGGAGCCGCCGAAAGGAGAACTAGAATACATCCACTTCTTCTGCGGCAACACCGAAATCGCGTCAGACCTTAAATCGCGCGAACCTCAGCGCGCGGCCCTGTACAAGGCAACCGCAGGGCTGCTGCGGGCGTATGCTAATATCGCGGATGAAATGGATGCCGCAGGCTACAACAACTCCCACGTTGCCCGCATCAAGAAACAGGTCGAGCATTACCTGAATGCGCGGGACACTGTGCGTCTGGCCAGCAACGAAAGCCTCGATCTGAAGGCCTACGAGGCTGATATGCGGCACTTGATCGACACATATTTCAAAGCCGATGAGCCCCGCAAAATCTCACCATTCGACGGCATGAGCCTCCTTGAGCTCAGCTCGTTTGGGAGGACGTGCTGGACGATAGGGTCACCATTCCCCGCAAAATCAAGCAGTCCAGCGAGCGTAAAATCCAGGATCAAGCTGACCGCACATGGAATCTTCTCACTACGCTTTACTACAAGGGGACAGGCCGTATCCCTTGGCGCCGGAAGAAGATCGGATTGAAAGGGAACCTTCTTTGTCATCTTTGCATCACGGTCAGTCTGCTCGAGATTGACCGCTGCAAACCGGGAGCACGAGCGGGCTGGGCAAACGTTGCAACAGATCCTTCAAGGAAATTCATTGACTCTTAGCAACTCCGGTTCGCTGTGAATGGTAGGCTTATTGCAACGTCTGAGGTCAGTGGGGTCCAAACCGTGGCGCCGCTTATTCTCCGACCCGCCGAACTGCGTGCAATTTCGGCTAAAGGCAATGGCAAGAAGAGCGCCCATCTTGTTTGTTCGACACAGCCATATCGGCTCAAAACAGTATCTTCACGGCCACCGACATTGTCCGGTCGGTGGACAATCAACCATATAATTTGGTTCGAAAGCCGCAACATCTGTGGAGAACGCGAAATGACAAATTCAGTAGGACGAGTGCCTAGGCTTTCCAAGTGGCTTGGTCCTGACCAATGCTGACACTGGTCAGTCGCCTACGGACGGCAGCGCAGTTAGATCGCCTTCGAATCCTAGGTCTTTGCGCGCACGCGGACCTAACTGTCTGCCAGCTAGCGGAGATTCTGGGTCTGCGTCGTGAGCACGTTGTACGACACGTCCGGCTACTGGCCAGAGCCGACTTTCTTTACTGCAACGAACAACGCCCGTGGTGCTCGTACCATCTCAAAGCAGCAGGTAAGGACGGCGGGCTGGTTCAGTTGTTGGTTGATCTCCTGCCCCACGGCGATGGCTATCACAAACGAGACCTTCAACGGCTCGAAGCGACACAAGACGCGCCGTCGAAGGGGATCGCATGCTTGACCGTGAAATAGATCCAATTGGAGCGCGAAACCACCATGGACAACTCCGCCGACGGCGCCATCGCGCCGCCCGACACTTGCGGACGGTCTCGCTTGGCGGCCTCTGGCCCACGCGCTTCTGGACCGAGGTTATGACCTGGTCACCGGGGGCACTGACAATCACATGCTGATCCTTGATCTTCCCGATCGACCACTATCCGGCAAGGCTTATGCCGAGCGGTTAGCGAAGGCAGGCATCATTACGAACTTTAATATGGTGCCGGGGGACTCGCGCCATCCTGAGGTCACAAGCGGAATTCGCCTGGGGGCGCCAGCAGTGACGTCAATGGGCTTGCGCGATGTGGAAACCGTGCAAATTGCTGGCTTCATGGACTCCGTCCTCCGGCGAGCCAGAAGACGAAGATCTCCATGCCTGCTTGCGAAGAGACGTTGCCGACCTGTGCGCTGCGTTCGAGGTCCCGGGCCTCACCGACAGGTAAGGTGGGCTAAGCAAAATGCCCCATACAACTCCAACACCCGAAGCGAGGCATTTCATGGCTAGGCAGTTCGTGTTCTCTTCCGAATCGGTTGGCGCGGGACACCCGGATAAGTTGGCCGACAACATCTCGGATGCCATCCTCGATGCCATCCTCCGCACCGATCCCAAGGCGCGCGTCGCCTGTGAAGCGTTGGTAAAATCAGGGATGGTCGTTCTGGCTGGCGAGATTACCAGCGATGCGCAGGTGGATTATAGCCAAGTTGCGCGCGATACGATTCTCGATATTGGATACGACGACGAGGCCGTCGGCTTTGACGGCCGGCGTTGCTCCGTCGTTCATGCACTCACCGAGCAGTCGCCCGACATCAGCCAGGGCGTTGACGAGGGACGAGGGCAGGACCTCCAACAGGGAGCGGGAGATCAGGGCCTCATGTTCGGCTACGCATGCCGCGAAACCGATACTCTGATGCCTTTGCCGATCCAGCTCGCTCATCGCTTGACGAAACGACAGGCAGATGTCCGGAAAGCACGACAGCTTGGCTGGTTGCGTCCTGACATGAAATCCCAAGTCTCAGTGCGCTATGAGGGGTTGCGCCCTGTCGCCCTGGATACCATCGTCGTATCGACCCAACATGACGAGCAGGTCTCGCAAGAGACGGTCCGCGAGGGCGTCATTGAGGAAATCATAAAGCCTGTCCTGCCGACCCACCTGGAGACGGAAGGCATCAGAATTCTGGTCAACCCGACGGGGAGGTTCGTAGTCGGCGGGCCGCGCGGCGACTGCGGTCTCACTGGACGCAAGATCATCGTCGATTCTTATGGTGGGATGGGTCGTCACGGCGGCGGCGCCTTTTCGGGCAAAGACCCGTCCAAGGTTGACCGCTCAGCTGCCTATGCGGCCCGGTATGTCGCAAAGAATATCGTCGCTAGCGGACTTGCGGACGTCTGCGAGGTGCAGCTTGCTTACGCAATCGGCGTGGCCAGTCCGGTTTCTGTCATGGTCAACACGTTCGGAACAGCGAGGGTTGAGGAAAGAAGGATCGAGCGCCTCATTCTTGAGTTGTTCGATCTCAGACCGAAGGGCATTATCAAGATGCTTGATCTCTTACGCCCTATATACCGCAAGACCGCGACCTATGGCCATTTCGGCCGTGAAGAGCCTGACTTCACCTGGGAGAAGACAGACAGGGCCGACGAATTGCGTCGCGAGGCAGGACTTGCCGCCCCGTGAGGGCTGGCGCCGAACCGATTGGCAAGCGGAAAGCCCATTCCCACTGGCCAGACCCGCCCGCGCCGGCATGCCAGAAAGCCGGTGGGTTTTTGGCGGAGACATGAATTGATGCCGGACTATGACGTGCTTTGTATAGGAAATGCCATCGTCGACATCATCGCCCAGTGCGACGAGGCGTTCCTGGAGACGAACGGCATCATCAAGGGCGCGATGAATTTGATCGACACGAGGCGCGCCGAACTGCTCTACAGCCGCATGGGCCCGGCCATTGAAGCCTCGGGCGGCAGCGCCGGCAACACGGCGGCGGGCGTGGCCNCTTTCCCTACACGACGCTCTTCCGATCTACGAGGCGCGCCGAACTGCTCTACAGCCGCATGGGCCCGGCCATTGAAGCCTCGGGCGGCAGCGCCGGCAACACGGCGGCGGGCGTGGCCAGCTTCGGCGGCCGCGCCGCCTTCTTCGGCAAGGTCTCGAACGACGCACTCGGCGAAATCTACGCGCATGACATCCATGCCCAGGGCGTCGCCTTCGACACCAGGCCGCTCAACGGCGAACCGCCGACGGCGCGCTCGATGATCTTCGTCACGCCGGACGGCGAGCGCTCGATGAACACCTNCGCTCAACGGCGAACCGCCGACGGCGCGCTCGATGATCTTCGTCACGCCGGACGGCGAGCGCTCGATGAACACCTATCTCGGCGCCTGCGTCGAGCTCGGCCCGGAGGACGTCGAGGCCGACAAGGCGTCGGGCGCCGCGGTCACCTATTTCGAGGGCTATCTGTGGGACCCGCCGCGCGCCAAGGAGGCGATCAGGCAGACGGCGAAGCTCGCCCATGCCGCCGGGCGCGAAGTGTCGATGACATTGTCGGACTCGTTCTGCGTCGACCGCTACCGCGACGAGTTCCTCGATCTCATGCGCTCCGGCACCGTCGATATCGTCTTTGCCAACAGCCACGAGATCAAGTCGCTCTACCAGACCGCTTCATTCGACGAGGCGCTGGCGCGGATCCGCAGGGACTGCAAGATCGCCGCCGTCACCCGCTCGGAAAAGGGCTCGGTGATCGTGCGCGGCGACGAGACCGTGACCATCAATGCGACCAGGATCCGCGAGCTGGTCGACACGACAAGCGCCGGCGACCTCTATGCCGCCGGCTTCCTCTACGGCTACACGCAAGGCCGCAGCCTCAAGGATTGCGGCGATCTCGGCTCGCTGGCAGCCGGGCTGGTCATCCAGCAAATCGGCCCAAGGCCAAGGCAGAATTTGCGCCGCGAGGCCGAGCAGGCGGGATTGCTGTAGGTGGCGAGCCAAGAACCAGCTGCCCACCCTCCTTAATCCAGCCCGAGCCTTTTCTTCAGTTCCGCATTCTCCTTGCGGAGACGATCGGCAAGCAGGCTCTTTAGCCGCTTGTTTTCTTCCTCGAGCGCGACGAGATCCTTCAGCCCGTCACTGTCCGCCGCAGGCGCCGCCGCCTTCTTCCAAAGATAATATGTCTGTTCCGAGATGCCGGCTTGCTTCACCGCGCTCTTGAGAGTAGCGCCGCCGCCGATCGAGGCCTCGATCTGCGCCAGCTTCTGGGCACGATCCTTCGCGGAGTAGCTCTTTCGGCCTGTTCGCGCTGACGGCGGTGCTTCAGTAGTCGCAGATATCGGCTTGGCGCCCTTCTTGCCGGCAGGCGCGCTCGCCTCAGCTTCTGGCTTCCTCGACCGCCGCGCTCTCGTCTTCGGTTTTGGCGTTTCCGCTTTGTCTGCCGGTTCGCTAGGAACTACTGCTGACTCGGTTTCCAGGGGATTGGCCATGAAATGCTCCACTCGCGGTTTGTGCAAAGGTTCAGCATCAAGGGCCACTACAGTAGAGTCAACAAGCTGACGATTTAACGGCTCGACTTCCTTTGTTGTCTCGGCCATCGCCGCGGCAATGTCGAAATTGCCCCAGATGGAACGTGCGGATTCTTGATAATTGCGCTTTTGTTTGACTTCCACAGTGAATGGTCGCGTCTGCCGCCTCATAGTTCCTTCCTGAATAGGAGAATGAAGTCGCCGCTCGAATTTTTGGCGCTTCCTGCTTAGCGCGGAGCATTATCGTATAGCCGCTCAACGGGCAAGTGATGCCGGTCTTCGATGGCCATCTGGGGAGATTTGAGCGGCTTCGCGCGTCCTGCGCATGCCTGTAAGCCAAGTTTTCTGGGTTAGCAGGCGCGCCACTGTGGCAGCTTGGCTTGTACGGCGAGGCCACGGTTGAGGGAGGCGAACCAAATCCAGCCCCGCGCTCGATCCCGAAGCTTCCCACAATGCCGAAGAGAACATCTTCACTCGTTCCTTTTCAGCACAAGACCTTCCGTTCGCTATGGTCGGCTGCACTCGTTTCGAACCTTGGCACCCTAGTGGACGGTGTGGCGGCGGCTTGGCTGATGACGAGCATCGCGCCTCCCATGGAATGGTGGCGCTCGTCCAGTCATCGACCACCCTCCCCTACATGATCTTTTCGCTCGCGGCGGGAGCGCTCGCGGACAACTTTGACCGTCGCCGGATCATGTTGACTGCGCAACTGCTGATGGTCTGCGTATCCGCTTTCCTGGCGTTCCTGACCTATGCGGGGGAAATGACACCCTGGACCCTTCTGGGTCTCACCTTTCTGATCGGCTGTGGTTGGGCATTGCACGATCCCTCTTGGCAAGCCTCGATGGGGGATATCCTGCCTCGCGAACACCTGCCTAGCGCGGTTGCGCTCAACGGCATGAGCTACAATCTAATGCGCAGCATCGGGCCGGCGATTGGCGGCATAATCGTGGCCACAGCCGGTGCGGCCTTCGCGTTCCTCTTCAACGTCTTTTGCTACTTCGCTCTGATCGCTGCGCTGTTGCGGTGGAAAGCCGTACGGGCACGACAAGCGCTGCCGCGGGAGGCTTTCGGCAGTGCGATGGCGGCCGGCTTCCGTTACGTGCTCTTGTCGCCGAACCTTCTCAAGGTGATGTGCCGGAGTTTCGTTTTCGGCCTCACCGTCGTTGTCATTTTGGCTCTCCTGCCGTTGGTTGCTCGCGAACAGGTCAAAGGGACCGCGGTCATCTACGGCGTGACGCTTGGCTTCTTCGGCCTGGGAGCGATTTGCGGCGCGCTCCTCATCGGGCGGGTCCGAGAAGTTCTCTCCAACGAATGGGTCATTCGCGGTGCGTTCTTTATATTGGCGATCAGCTGCTTCTTTCGGGCATGGAGCGAGCACGTTGGGCTGAGCTGTCTGCTCTTCATGCCAGCCGGTGCGGCCTGGATTCAATCATTCTCGCTGTTTAACGTCACAGTGCAGCTTTCGGCGCCACGGTGGGTGGTTGGACGCGCCCTGTCTCTCTATCAGACGGCCACATACGGCGGCATGGCGGCGGGAAGCTGGCTTTGGGGCGAACTGGCGGATGTCCAAGGTGTTTCGGGAGCCTTGCTCGTCCGCCAGCTGGTTCTTGTGATTGGGGGACTGATGGGCATCCTTCTGCGTCAGCCGGATTTTGAAACGCTCAATCTGGATCCGACCAACAAGTTCACCGAACCGACGCTGCAACTTGACCTGCGGCCACGAAGCGGTCCGATCATGGTGATGGTTCGACTATCGTGTCGATCAGAGAGATCCAGACTCGCCCACAATAATTATCTGAATTTCAGCACTAATTTTTGATCGCCCATTCGTGCTGTGTACCAGCCCTGTGTCTTGCGCAAGTGGTCACGAACGGCTGCCGGAGCCTCGAAGACGCCCTAGAAACACATGCTGCGATTTTTGAACACGCTTGACGTGTTAGATTAATTCATCCACAATGCGTGTATTGAACACGCGAGGTGAGTTATGAACATAAAAGAACTTAGGGTTCGACTGGGCATGACTCAAAAAGATTTGGCAGAGCAGATGGCAACGACGCAACAGACTGTGGCCCGTTGGGAAACAGGCAAAACGCAGTTGAACGTCGAGCAGATCAAGGACCTTTGTCTCACGTTGAAATGCACAGTCGAGGAGCTGCTGGGCTGGAAGATTGATGTCGAGGAGTGGCGCACGAGCCCGTTTGCAATTGCCGATGCCGAAACGCGATACGGCACGCTTAGAATCAAGATGACTGTTGGCAGCCGCCAATATCCTATCGATGAAAAGGCGCGTGAATCGATCTTACATCAGTTGAAGGAACTTCATAATCTTCGTAGAAATAACACAAGCAGGCCATGGCTGTATTGTTGGAGCCTTGACAACAAAATACTCTTGATCAATCCGCAATATGTCCGCACCATTGAGCTTATCGGTGACGATGTAGAGGAGATGCCAGAGTATTATCATCCAGAAATCTATCGGGCTTTGGATGACTGGGATAAGGGTGAGGCTTCAGGAAAGCTGAAGAAAGAATGCGATGCCATCATCGCAGAGATGGGTGATCAGGAAGCCGTGCGCATGGCCTCCTATGTTCGCGTCACGTATGACGACGGAGAAGATGAGTGGAACTTCTTGGATGAAGAAACCACTACGACTTTCTTCGGATTGGAAGCTGCGACCTTTGACGTTCCCCAGTGTAGTTTCGCCGAAGTGGAGGAAGAAGGTTACTACCGAGCGCGATACGCCAACCTTGATCGCGTCGCGGTGATGGAGGTTCCAAGCGACCGTTATCACAGATTGACCGCGCCCGAGGAAGCTTAGAATCATCCACGAAGGGCGCATGTTACATATCGACCTTGCGTGCTGCGTTTTCAGTACGAGATGACGTTAATCGTAGGTAGTGGCAGGTAAGAGTGCTCGACCAGAAGCTCAACTGCCTCCTCAATATCGCTGCCGATGTGCCGCAGGACACGCCCACGGGAGCGTGGATAGACGTGAAGTTCCTGCACTCCACGGTCCGCTCTCCCATCGCCGGTGTGTGCCCGACGCCATCTTGTGGACGAGCTTGGCCGCCTGCACCCGCTTGTATTCCGGCTTGCGGTCCGCCTGGGCGGTCCGCCGCGATGGTTATCTCCATGTCAATCGGCCCCGAACTTTGACTGCCCGCTGCTTTTGATGAAATTGGCGAGGTCCCGCGCATAATCACTCTTGGTCTTCTCCTCGAGGCCCTGTGTCGCGAACTTGTGGTCCAGCAGGGCAAACAGGTCCAAGTCCCCCTCCGCCCGTGGCGCTGGCTTGCCCTCACCGCCCTCGGCTTCCCAATTGGGAACCGCTTCTGCGCCTCATCGGGTGAATAGTCGCCTCCGGCTTCCTGAGATTCGTTTCAGCCGCAAGCTGGATTGCCTTGAAGGCAGCGTGAACACGCCGGTTCGTGAGGGGATCGGTGTTCACGCCCCGCTCAACGAACAGTTCATCGACTGTAGGACCGAACCAGCGGTCAACCCCTCCTCTTTGCCCTTGTTTAGCCGCTGGACCGCTTTCCAGATGCCTTCCCCCCGGTTCGCTGTCCATCATGCCGACCAAGCGAGCGTAGAGGATGCCCGCGAGGGCCTGGAACTGCTTGTTGGTGAGCGGCTGAGGGCCTTGCCTGAACCGCTGCCAGAACTCATGGAGCGCAGCGTCCGTCTCGCGATGCCGCCTCTTGGCCTCTGCGGGGTCTTTGGTATCGAGGCTGACCTTGACGGTTGCGACCGCTTTCACCGTTCTGATGGTGCCGCCAACGGGAATTGTCACCCTTCCATCGAGTGGAATATCCTTCAAATCGGCAGGCGCGCGTTGCCGAAGAGTAATACAAGCCAGTCTTAAGGTCCGGGCATTCTCAAGCTCATGTGTACCACCCCTGTGTACCAGACAGGCGGCAAAAAGACCAAGAAAGTCAGATAGTTGTTCCCTATCAAAGGGAGTAAGCTGGTGTTGCGGGAGAGGATTGAAACTTCTCGGTGTGATGACATCGTGGCGAAAAGCCCGGCTGCGAGATGGCACCAGACAATGGGCGTTGCTGCGTGACCTGGAAAAGCCCGAACTATGGACCGAGTGTTATCACGTGCCAACCTGGGTCGAGTATGTTCGCCACAACAACAGGCAGACCCAGGATGACGCCGAAATCGTTGCGCGCCTGGAAGCGCTGCACCGTGGCGATTGCCCGCCCAAGACGCATTATAAGATCGAACGCCAAACCGTGCGCGTGCACGACGATTTGCCGCTCAGGCCTCACTCGGGACAGGACTTGAGCTGGCCCGATGGTTTGCGCGCGGTTACCTTGAGCCGGTGGCTGCGAACGAGCAGTTCGAGACGTCGGCCTCGATCCTCCGCAACGCGGCGCTGCACCGGGCCTCGGGTGCTCCCCTCAAAATCGTTGTGTCGTGTCACCGCGGGCATTACGGCCAACCCGTTCCAAATGGGCAACAGCCTCGCCATTGAGTCGAATGTGGTCGCGAGCAGATCACCAAAGAGGCGGTCGGAACCTTGGAGCCGAAGTTCGATGCCGAGGTGGCGTTCGCATGATGCGGCAAGCAGCACCACGGCCTTGCCGGTATGTTTGCCGCCGGCAGCCGACGAACTCCTATCCTCCTGGACCGCTGTGCGTCATTGCTTTGATTTACCGGCCGCTCAACGCTTCCACAGTTTTCGCTTTCGAGGCGACTTTTGGGAACATACCAACGGAAATTTAACATAACGACATAAACATTTCTTTATGCGGCATTGACTAAGAAGCGAACTGCTGTAATTGTCTCCCGTGCCGTGGTTCTCCGTTCGGCGCTGCCGCAGCGGAGCTAAGAGGGAAGCCGGTGCGATGCCGGCGCTGCCCCCGCAACTGTTAGCGGCAAGCCAACCCCACTCATGTCACTGAGGCGAATAGCCTTGGGAAGACGGGTAGAGGCTATGACCCCGCGAGCCAGGAGACCTGCCACGGCGAATTACGTCCACGGGCGGGGTGTCTCGGTGGCCGCTGCAGCCTGGCGTTCGTGCCGACCTGCTAGCGCCTTCCTTGTCACCGACGCCCCAACCATCGGGGTATGGCATGACTATCTCTCAGCAAATTCCTGTAGCAACGCTCGGCGTGCCGCGCTTCGGTCGTCGGCGAGAACTGAAATTCGCGCTTGAAAGCTACTGGTCCGGAAAATCGTCCGCTGCCGACCTTCTCACGACGGCGAAGGCGCTCCGTGCCGCTAGCTGGGAGGAGCAGCGCGATCGCGGCGTGTCGAAAATCCCGTCGAACGACTTCTCGCTTTACGACCATGTGCTCGACACCGCAGCCATGGTCGGCGCCCTTCCGTCCCGTTACGCCTGGAATGGCGGCGAGATCCCACTCGACATCTACTTCGCCATGGCGCGCGGCAACCAAGGTCAGACGGAGGATTGCGGGCACGGTGGTCACCAGCATGCGGCTTATCGGCCTGGTGTAACCGCGATGGAAATGACCAAGTGGTTTGACACCAACTATCATTACATTGTGCCGGAACTAGACGATGATCAGACGCTCGCCCTTTCGTCGACGAAGCCGGTTGATTACTTCCTCGAGGCTAAAGCCCTGGGCATTCACACACGCCCAGTCATCCTTGGACCGGTCACCTTCCTCAAGCTGGCGAAATCGCCTGCCGAAGGCTTCGATCCCATCGCGCTCCTACCACGGCTTCTGCCCGTCTACGAGCAACTCCTGCGGAGCTTGAAGCTGTCGGGTGCCGATTGGGTGCAGATCGATGAGCCAGCGCTTGTCCTCGATCTGAACCCGAACGAACGAGCTGCGTTCGAATTCGCCTATGGCCACCTGTCAAAAGCCGCGCCCGAGTTGAAAATCATGCTGGCTACCTATTTCGGGCCCCTGGGAGACAATCTCGAAACCGCGGTTTCTCTGCCCCTGGCCGGGCTGCATATTGATCTCGTGCGCGCTCCCGAGCAGCTGGAAACGGTGGGTCGGCTCGCACCGAAGGATCTGGTGCTCTCGCTTGGCTTGATCGATGGCCGCAACGTCTGGCGTGCGAACCTGCCCGCCATTCTCGACCGCATCAAACCGATCGTCGCCGGCTGGCCCTTGGACCGCGTCGAGATCGCGCCTTCGTGCTCGATGCTGCATGTGCCGATCGACCTGCGCATGGAGACGGAACTCGACGCCGACATCAGGTCGTGGCTCGCCTTCGCGGCCCAGAAGACCGACGAGTTGGTGTTGCTTGCCCGGGCCCTGTCCCAAGGCAGGGATGCGGTGGCAGGCGCGTTGAAAGCGTCTGCCGAGGCTGCCGCCACTCGCGTGACATCCACGAAGATCCATGACCCGCTTGTTGAGGGGCGGATCGCCAGCATTGACGACAGCATGAAGCGACGAGAGAGCGCTTTTGCCGAGCGCTCCAGAGTCCAGGCCGGCACGCTCGGGCTGCCGCCGTTCCCGACGACGACCATCGGGTCCTTCCCGCAGACGCCGCAGGTACGCAGGGCGCGGGCCGCTCATGCGAAGGGCCAGCTGAGCTATGTCGACTACGAGACCTTCCTGAAGAAGGAGATCGAGGCTGCAATTCGCTGGCAGGAAGAGATCGGGCTGGACGTGCTGGTGCACGGTGAGTTCGAACGAAACGACATGGTACAGCATTTCGGCGAGCAGCTGTCCGGCTTCGCCTTCACCCAGCATGCCTGGGTGCAGAGCTATGGGTCGCGTTACGTGCGCCCCCCCATCATCTTCGGCGACGTATCGAGGCCCAATCCGATCACGCTGCGCTGGTGCCAATTCGCCCAGTCGCTTACGGAAAACCCTGTGAAGGCAATGCTCACAGGCCCGGTGACCATTCTCAACTGGTCTTTTGTTCGCGACGACGTACCCCGCTCCGAAGCATGCCGCCAGATCGCGCTCGCCATCCGCGACGAGGTGACGGATCTCGAATGGTCCGGCGCAAGGATGATCCAGATCGATGAGGCCGCGTTTCGCGAAGGATTGCCACTGCGCCAGTCTGATTGGAACGACTATCTCGACTGGGCTGTCGAATGCTTCCGGATCGCTTCAACGGGTGTAAAGGACGCGACTCAAATCCATACCCACATGTGCTACTCGGAGTTCAACGAGATCATCGACGCGATCGCTGAAATGGATGCGGATGTCATTTCGATTGAGACGTCGCGCTCGAAAATGGAACTGCTGGACGCCTTCACGAGCTCCAAATATCCGAACGAAATCGGGCCCGGAGTCTACGACATTCACTCACCACGTGTCCCGGAAGTCGGGGAGATTTCGGACCTCGTCATGCTTGCCCGCGACCGACTGTCGGATGCCCAACTGTGGGTAAACCCGGACTGTGGCCTCAAAACACGCAAATGGGAGGAGGTCCGCCCTGCCCTCATGAACATGGTCGCTGCAGCACGTGCGCTCCGGGAGAAAGTGTAGGCCTGAGGGTTTCCTGGTTGCTCACCATGTGGTGAGTTGCCGGCTGCCGCATGTCGGCTGTGAATGTGCCAAAACGCGATCACATCCTTTGAAATAAGTCACTCGAGCGAAATGTGCACTTTCCTTCGGCACGTGTATTAATCGCGCAGGAGTAAAGGGTACCGTTTTCTCCCTGTGACGTGTCGAGTTCGAAGGGGATGTGATTGGCGTCGAGACCAGCATGCCAAGTGCACTGTTCTCGATCAGTTCGTAGCGGACTTCTCGGCTCGGTTCATCGAAATGCGCGGGTACATACATGACAGGTTCCTTCACTGGCTGCCGGGTTCGCTATTCACCGCTTGACATCCGATGGCAAGCGTTCCAACGCGGCGGCGATCTGGCGCTTCGCTGCTGAGGGCAGAGGCAGGATGGGACGCGGGGGGTCGGCACGGCAAATGTCGAGCAATTCGGCAAGTGCATAGACGACGCGAAGGCTCGAGAACTCCTTGAAGAGGCTCCAGAGCGGCGCAAGCGTGGCATCGATCCGTCGCGCTTCGGCCGCATCGCCCTGTTGCGCCGCCGTGACGATCTTCACGCAGACCTCGGGCAGGATGCCGGCGAGGACGCTGTACCATGTGTCGGCCCCGGCGATCATGGCCTCTGCGGCGTTCCAGTCGCCGCTGTAGCCGATCGAGAACCCTTCCGGCACAGTGCGCCTCTGGTCGGCCAGATGGCTCTTGATCGCATCGCCCTTGTCTGTCGGATTCTTGATGGCGACAATCCCAGCCACCTTTGCCAGGCGGCTGACAAGGGGTGGACTGAAATGGAAATGCGTCGTTCCTGGATTGTCGTAGACGACGATCGGCAGGCCACTTTCGCGCGCCACAGTGGAGAAATGTTCGAACACCTCGTCATCAGTAAGCGGGGTGTAGGAAGCGGCGGCAAGCAAACCCGCAGCAGCTCCAAGGGCCTTGGCGTCTTGCGCGAGCCCCACGGCTTCATCGGTGCGCAGCCCGCCTACACCCACCAGGACCGGCATTCGCCCCGCGGTTTCGTCCAAGGTCTCGGCGAGCGTCCGTCGCCGTTCCTCGCGCGACAGATACATGTAGGTGCCGGTGCTGCCGAGAAGACCGATGGAATCGACCTGAGCGGTGCCAAGCCGAGCAATCAGCCTGCGCAGGGCAACGTTATCGACGCGGCCGTCACGATTGCTCGGGGTGATGGGGAACGCGGAAAGACCGCTCAGGAATGCCATGGCAAGGCTCCAGATCTATGTGTGAGCGCAGAGGTGGCCGCACGCCAAGTCATCACAAGACGTCCAAAGCCCGCCGCAGATCGGCGATCAGGTCATCGGCGTCTTCGAGCCCCACCGAGAGACGCATGAGGTCCTCGCCGACTCCGTCGGCCAAATGGGCATCCTTGCGGATCGGCTGCCGAGCACGTGTGAGGCTTGCTGGATGATAGATGAGGCTGTCGGTATCGCCGAGGCTGACAGCCCGGGTGATCAGGTTGAGCCGGTCCATCATCCGGCGCGCGCCTTCGTATCCAGCGCGAAGGCCAAAGGCCAACATGCCCGACCCGTTGGACATCTGCTTTCGCGCCGTCACCTGATCAGGGTGCGAGTCGAGGAAGGGATAACTCACCCATGCCACCGCCGGGTGCGCCTCGAGCGCCCGAGCCACCGCAAGGGCCGTGCCGCTGTGCCGTTCCATGCGCAGCGTGAGCGTCTTCAGACCGCGCAGGATCAGGAAGGCTGACATGGGCGAGAGCGCTGCGCCGGTGATGTAGCGCAGGCCCGTTTCGTGCAGCGTGCGGAGCGTTGGCGCGTCGCCCAGAAGCGCGCCCCCAAGGGCATCGCCGTGCCCATTGATGTACTTGGTCAGCGAGTGGAGCACGAGGTCTGCCCCATGTTCGAGCGGCCGCTGGAGCGCGGGGGAAGCGAAGGTGCTGTCGACTGCAATCTTTACACCGCGCGCGTGGGCGCGCTCGGCAATGGCAGCGATGTCGAGGATGCGGCTCAGCGGATTCACCGGCGTCTCGAAGAAAACCAGCCGGGTCCGCTCGGTAATCGCGGCGTCGAGATTGTGAGGATCGGACAGGTCGACCGCGATGACCTTGATGCCGAAGCGGGGGACCGCCTGTTCGACCATGGCAAGCGTGTTCGCATAAAGCGTCTTGTGGACGATGAGTTCATCGCCTTGGGACAGGAGCGACAGGATCAGCGTGCCGAAAGCCGCCATCCCCGAGGCAACGACCAGACCTGCCTCGGCTCCTTCCAGATTGGCAAGCCGTTGTTCGAGGATCTCCGTCGTCGGATTGTATTCGCGCGCATAGAGCCTTCCGCCAAGCGCGGCGGCGGCCTCGTTCGCTGCCACGCTTTCGAATCCATAGGTCGAGGTCAAGAAGACTGGCGGCTGAACGGCATTGGAAAAGCCGGCGGGATCGTAGCCATGATGGATCGCCCGAGTGGCGAATCCGGGACCGGTGTCGTTGAGCGACCGCGTGAGAGCATCGGTTTCGGATTGATAGGAACGGGTCATTCGGCCTCTCGATCTTTCTTGGTCCCCGAAAGATTGACGGCAAACTGGCCAATGTGAAATATCCAGTTGGCGATGAATGAAATGGTCCAGTCTTCAAGTGCCGGTTCTGCAGGTCGCACGCACGCGATGGGTGCACGCCAGATCTACGAGGCTCTTCGCGAGCAGATCCTCGGCGGTGTCTACGAAACCGGCAGTCAGCTGCCGTCCTCCCGAGGCCTGGCAAATGACCTTGGGGTTTCGCGAACGACGGTGACGGTCGCCTATGAGCAACTGACGGCGGAAGGTTTCATCGAAGCCCGTCAAGGCGCGCGACCTCGCGTTGCATCTTCGTTGATCGGCCCTGAGACACGCCGCATGTCCGCGAAACGGGTCGGCCCGGTTCTTCTGTCGGCCTATGGGCGACGACTGCGCGCTACACCGCCCTGGCCAGATTATCTGCCGAATGCGCTAAAGGTCGATTTCCGCTATGGCGACCTGGCTCCGTCGGATTTCCCTGCATTGATCTGGAAACGCGCGATGAACGAGGCGATGGCGCAGCGCCCGTTGCGTCTTGCCTATGACGACCCTCGCGGCTCGCGCCGGCTGCGTCAGGCGCTCCAGGGCTATCTCTGGCGCGCCCGAACCCTGAGCTGCGACCTCGAGCAGATCATCATCGTCAACGGTTCGCAGCAGGGCCTCGATCTGTGCGCTCGCCTGCTTGTCGATCCCGCCGACCGCTTCGTCATCGAGGACCCGTGCTATAGGATGGCACGTCAGGTCTTTGCCAGTACGGGTGCCTCGCCCGTCCCGGTCCCCGTCGACGAGGGCGGGATGAAGACGGAGTTGCTGGCGGGGATCGGGGCAAAACTGGCCTATGTCACGCCATCGCATCAGTTTCCGCTGGGCGGCGTCATGCCGATCGCACGCCGCCATCAGCTTCTGGAATGGGCGCGGCACAACGACGCCTATGTGATCGAGGACGACTACGACAGCGAATATCGCTACGACATCAATCCGGTTCCACCGCTGCACAGCCTCGAGGACCACGGGGCTGTCATCTATCTCGGCACAATCTCCAAGACGCTCTCGCCAATGCGGCGCATAGGCTACCTCGTCGTCCCGCCCGAATTGCAGGAGGTCTTCGCAACCGCCAAACAATTCGCGGACCGGCATTCGCCGGTCGCTGAACAGGAAGCGCTTGCATCTTTGATCGAGAGCGGCGGCTACGAAAGCCATGTGCGCCGCGTGCGCAGGCTGAACGGCGAGCGTCGGGAAACGTTGTTGGGTGCCTTGCGGCACAGCTTCGGCGATCGCATCGCTGTCCAGGGAGCAGATGCCGGTCTGCACGCCGCCGTTTGGTTCAACGACCTGCCACGATCGCAGGAAACGGCACTGGTCGAAGCCGCCCGACGTGCGGGCCTGGGGCTACACCTGATCTCGCCCCTTTACGAGCGGCAGTCGGACGAAGGCCACATCGATCGCGTGGGGCTTGTCATGGGCTATGCCGCTTTGAGCATTCGGCAGATCGAGAAGGGCGTTGAGGTCCTGCGAGCGGTTGTCAAGCAGCTGCAAGACGCGTTGCCGGGACACGGTGGCTAAAAAGGCGGGGACGTGGCGTGCTGGCGAGGAAACCGACCCTTCGGCTGAACCGCATCTCGTGCAAAGCCAACTGGACTGGGAAAACGCCATGCAACTGGTGCTGTTGATCAGGCCAGTTTGGCGGCAGATTTTCGTGCGAGACGAATTTCCGAGAGCGATGCATGACCCGGCAAGGAAAGCTGCTTCACATCCATATCGCGCCCGCTGCCTCCTATGAAATGGAGGATCTGGCGGAGGCGTAGTGGCCGAGGCGGGCTCGAGCACCCGCAAGACATATCGACGATCTCTACCAGGCCTTGTCCACGGCCGAATGATGGAATTATCCAACGCATGGTGCGGCATGCACCATGCCGATGCAAGAAGATCTGGACGCTCGACAAGCACCTTTCTTCAAACATTTCCCGAACGACCCGCAGCGCAAAGCCTCCCCATGAGAAAAGAGCATCCCATGTCTTTCACGCCATTGATTGCCCCCGAGATCAAGGCCCGCTACCCGGATTTTCATCTGATCAGCATTGTGGTGCGGAACGCTGAAATCGATGTGCCGGATGCACAGGCGTTGAACGACACGATTGCGGCGGCGGAACAGGCGGCGCTTCGCGATGACGCCCAAGGGACGCGCATCTTGCGGCGTGGGCCGTTGCCTGCGAGGCTTTCGGCACAAAGCCCAATCGAACGCCGTGCTCGGCCGCCGCGCTTCTCAAGCGGGTGCGGAAACATGGCTCTCTCCCGCGGATATCCCCACTGGTTGATGCCTACAATGCCGTCAGCGTGTTGTATGGCGTTCCGATTGGCGGGGAGGATCTCGATCTCTACCAAGGGGTCCCGAGACTTTTAATTGCGAAGGGAGCGGAGCCATTCGACACGATCCAGCAAGGTGAAATGGTAACCGAGCATCCTGAACCGGGCGAAGTCATCTGGTGCGATGATGCCGGTGTCACGTGCCGCCGCTGGAACTGGCGGCAGGGGCGGCGCACCATGGTCACGGTCGATACCCGCGCCATGTGGCTCGTGCTGGAAGCCCTCGGCCCAATGTCAGCTAAACAGATGACGGCCACCGGAGAGCATCTGATGGGACTTATCCAAGCGTTGTGCCCGGGTGCGCGAATCGAAACCGCGCGGATCAACGAGTCCACTACATCTCGTGTTCCTTAGGGCATGGCCCCACCTTTCGGAAAAACACCCCACTCAGCCCTGTCCGGATCTGGCGCTCCTTGCTCGCTCCGCTGGCCTACACAGTTGATTGCGAACGACCCAGAACGGCTCTCGAAAACGAGCGTCGAACGAAATCAACCGTTTGTTCTCCCTTAGCGTTGTTTGGCGTACTTTTATCGCGATGCCCTCCAGTGTTGGATGGTCCAAATTACGCAAGCTCGGTCGAGTGATCGCGGAGAAGGTTAATGTCGACTACATCGAAATTCATGGAGCGGTTCGGACAACGGGTGCGAACCCGGGACGTCGTGCCGGTGCCGTCAGGCTCTCCCGTCCGACTGAGCCTCGGTTTTCTTCACGGCGCGAATACTCCTGAGGCCGCCCGCATTCTCGTAAAGAGACAGCTGCCGCTCAGGACGGCCCACGCGATACTCACGGAGATGGTCGATCACGGCAAGGCGTTCGTGACGGTTCCTTGCGTCGACGACCTGTTGGCACTGAAGAATGAACTGTCGTCCGCAGGGGTGATCGCGAAGGTTCATGCCCCGCGGCCGATAAGTGTTCGCGAAGTCCGAGATCGCACGTAGCTCTCTCAGGAGGCATTCTCCGTAAGGTATGGTCTCGATCTGGCAACGCTTCGAAACTGGGAGCAAGGTCGCTCGAAACCGGATATAGCGGCGAATACTCTCCTTTGGACCATCGCCCGGAATCCGGAAGCAGTCGAAGAATCGCTGGACATGGAGGACGGAGTGGCTGCCCCATCGCCCTAGGGGGGGGCCGGTCACTCGGGCGCGCGGCTATTCGGCCGCCAGCGCGATGGCCGGCCGCCGCGCGGTATCGACAGCGCGCGAGCCTCATGCGTCAGACGCCTTCCTTGGCATGTCGCACGGCAGATCCCAAACATGATTCCATCGCAACGAGCTGGTGACGGAAGCAGTGTCTGCACTTTGGAAACGAGCCATTTGCGTTCTCATGGAGGTCGCGATCGTCTCGTCCCAGTAAAAGTCGCAATCATTGCCAATTGCGATCTTCCGCAGTCAGCTGGCCGTTTATTTTCCTAAGATCTGCGTTACAGGCCGGGGCGTTGTCGCCGTTTCGGCGGGTAAAATGGGATAGGCGAGCTCGGGTGCCTTTCCGGTCAGCGAGTTGAGGAAGGCAACAAGCAGGTCGACTTCTTCGTCCGCCAGTACCACGCCAAGCTGGGTGGTTCCCATGATGGCAACGGCCTGTTTCAGATCCCAAACCTTGCCCGAATGAAAGTATGGCGCGGTGAGTGCAACGTTGCGCAGCGGCGCCACGCGGAAAACATAGGAATCGTCGGCAGTATTGGTGACCGCAAATCGGCCCTTGTCTTTTTCCGGCAGGACCTCGGCGCTAGGCTGTTCCACGAGGCCGAATGGGTAATAGGCTTCCCCACCAACGTTGATACCGCCATGGCAGGACGAGCAGCCTTTGTCCATGAAAAGCGCCAGGCCCTGTTTCTGTTCGGAAGTCATGGCGGCGTCATCGCCATTCAGGAAGCTGTCGAAGGGGGCCGGCGTGACCAGTGTCGCCTCGAAGGCTTCGATTGCCTTGGCGAGGTTGTCGAAGGTGACCCGATCGACTTCAGCCGGAAAAGCTGCATCGAACCAATCGACATATTGCGGCATCGACTTGAGGGTGGCGATGACTTGACCCGGTGTATTGGCCATTTCGACGCCGGCTTGGACCGGTCCCTTCGCCTGAGCCTTCAGGTCTTCGGCACGACCGTCCCAGAACTGGGCGATGTTGAAGACAGCGTTCAGTACAGTCGGCGCGTTGCGCGGTCCCTTCTGCCAACCATGGCCGATCGAGGTTTCGTGATTGTCGTCGCCGCCGGTGGCCAGGTTGTGGCACGAGTTGCACGACAAGACGCCTGACGCAGAGACGCGTGGATCGAAGAACAGTGCCTTGCCGAGAGCGATCTTTTCCGGGGTGATCGGGTTGTTGGCGACTGCCGGCGTGGTGGGTGGCAAAGCCTTGAAAGTGGCCATTGCCGTTTCTCTGAGGTCTGCGGGGATCGAATCCGCAGCAAAGGCGGTGGCTGTCAGCAAGGGGACAGCCATCGTACTGAATAGGATTTTCACAAATGATCTCGCTGCGTCATGCACGCAGCCACTCTGGGATATGCGGCTCATGAACGCCCTGCGCTAGATCAGTTGCGGACCGGGTGGTCTGACACCTGTTTTTGCGGCAGAGCTTGGACCGTCCCGGAATTGAACGCTCTTCTCGATTGGATTTTGGGAGGCGGAGGATCGCTGCTCGGCAAGCGGCAGCGCCGGAGCCGTGCTTCGGTTCTCTCTGCGCCTTCAACTATGAAGAAATCGGGGCCGCCGCTGTCTCAGATTTCGGTTCGGGGCCGGTGATCTGTTCCGCTGCAGGTCCTGCTCGACTTCCGCCTGCCTTCGCCAGATCCACGTGGGCCCAAATCGATCCGCGATAGTGTCTTGTAGCACCTTTGCGGGACAATTTTATTTCGACTGTAGAGGACCGTTTCGGGTGAGCGAAATTAAACGAATTTCAAAGGGCGCCCGAGTAGCTGTTTTGATTGGCTTGTGAGGCTTATAGCCTCCATCGAGCGAATATTGGCAGACGACGGAGCACAATTTTTGCCTCGTTTGTCAGCCTTCAATGGGACAACTTCTTTGCGATAATAACAGGGCAAATTTACCGTCATGAATTTGATAGAACCAAGTCCCACGCAGTGATTTTCACACCGGAAGCGTTGCAGTCCTGTCGCGAGAAGCTGATTTACAAATACAACAAGATGATTAACATCGCCATAGCGCGCAAAATATTGTTTGTTTATACTACGCTCTAGATGCCGGCGAAATCTGGATACAATTACCTCGTCGGCGTACCCGCTCCAGCCTCACACTCGACTGCGACGCCTATACTTGCGCTTTTCCACTGTCCGACATGCAGGCAGCGAGCCATTGCATCGCGGAGGTTGCATCTTCCAATATGACGACCTGTTTCGCAAAGCGGAAAAAAGTCTTGCGCGCTGCGCTCGCAGGTTTTCGTCCGTTGTATGCATCAAAGCACGCCCTGAGGGCGGCTTCGTAGATCCGGTCTCGGCGATCTTCTGGCCATTCGTTGAGAAAATCGATAGCATCCGCAGGACTGGCAATCTCTTTCACGATGTGCGCTGCACGCCTTACGAAAAGTGGGCTGCTGAAAGTCCCTGAGCTCATTCGTTCCTCCCGACCTGCTGAACCGCTAGTTTGCGTGAACAGGCGCCTCCTCTACACCCGCCCACCATTGCGGAATGTGTTGTCACAGCGATAGCGGTTCAATAGCAAAGCAGCGGCGTGATGTCCTCGGTTTACCAGCGGGCCAGTCCCTAACATCCTGCTGCGAGAGCGGCTCACGGAGGAATCTACATCGTTTCGACCATTGCGAATCAACGCTTGATACTTCCTCCACGCGCCACCAGGAAGCGGCCACTGCTCTGCCACCGATTTCACAGCCAAAGAGAGGATGGCGAAACAGAAATAGCCCGCTTCGTTTCGAGATTACTGGTCATTTCGGCGCAAAGCTTACGGCCGAGACGCGCCTGAAAATACGCAAGCACCGCGGCAGGTCGCCAACTACGGACGGATCAACGGTCACGACGGCGGGATACCGCGCCATAGATCTCGCTGGACGAGCATCGCAATAATCCTGGCGAGACCTTTGTTGCTTTAAGCGGCGACCGCCACTATGAAGCGACGCTTCGCCGACTGTGTTTCACGCCGCCTGGAGAGTTTCATGACAGAAGAAGCCGCAAAAAACNAGCGGCGACCGCCACTATGAAGCGACGCTTCGCCGACTGTGTTTCACGCCGCCTGGAGAGTTTCATGACAGAAGAAGCCGAAAAAAACATCGACACCCTCATCGAGCTCACGGCCGATGTCGTCTCAGCCTATGTCTCCAACAATCCGATCCCGGTGGGGGATCTCCCTGCCCTCATCGGCCAAGTGCACGCGGCTCTGAAACGGACGGCCGGAGGTGTTTCTGCAGAAGAGCCGGTTGCCCTTACGCCTGCAGTCCCGATCAGGAAGTCGGTGACACCGGACTACATCATCTCCCTTGAGGACGGGAAGAAATTCAAATCGCTAAAGCGCCATCTGTCGACCCACTATGGGCTGACGCCGGATGGATATCGGGCCAAATGGGGCCTGCCGGCGGATTATCCCATGGTCGCGCCGAACTACGCCGCGGCGCGCTCGTCATTGGCCAAGACGATGGGGCTCGGCCGCAAACCGAAAGCGCCGGAAGCGCCGGAGCCGGGGCCGACGAAGCGAACCCGCAAGAAGGTCGCGGCTTGATTTCGGC
Organism: Mesorhizobium sp. LSHC420B00; assembly: GCF_000503055.1. Classification (GTDB taxonomy): domain Bacteria; phylum Pseudomonadota; class Alphaproteobacteria; order Rhizobiales; family Rhizobiaceae; genus Mesorhizobium. The sequence continues at coordinate 37,903 of NZ_AYVY01000024.1, forward strand.
AATCGAGATTCGTTCTGGAGCGTTGCAGCAATCGGCTTAATCTGCGCGTCATATAAAAAGGCGGGGCCAACCCCGCCTTCCTTTCAAACAGCCTTGTTTCTTGAGGAATTCAATTCGCCACGCCTTGCAGCGATCTGCTACCCCGGCCTTGCAGTTGAGCCACGTTCTTGCTCGCTCTTGTCGAGCGGCCGTGAGTCCCTCGTGACGTACCGCGCCCACTCTTGCCAGGACGCAAGAGTAAATTCAGCCAACTTTGCTGAGACTGCCAGCGGAGGATTTGCCAGTGCGGCGGTCCTGTTCAATCTCATACTTGATCTTCTGGCCGTCAGCGAGGGTCGAGAGGCCCGCGCGTTCGACAGCGGAAATGTGGACGAAAACATCCTGACCGCCATCGTCGGGTTGGATAAATCCAAACCCCTTGGTGCTGTTGAACCACTTCACTGTTCCGGTCGCCATATGCGTGTTCCTTTGTAACAATTGCAACGTGGGCAGGCCATTTGGCCAGTCCGATTCATAGCCGAGACTTACGGGCAGCAATACGAAAAAATTTCAAGGCCGCTTGATTGGTCGGCGACAACTTGCGCACTCCATTGTGGCCGTGGTCGCCAGCAAACACTGTCCTTACACTACCGCTCGAGCATGGCCGGAAGCGCCCGACCCTTCCAACGCTCCTCAGCGCCACGTCTATGGCTGGTGCTCGGAGGCACGGGACGTACGGCCGACCGCTGCTCGTGCCGCCAGGTCAAGGGCGGGTGGTTCACGGAGCTACCTTCGTGCATAACGCTTGGCAAGCGCTTGAAGGAGTCTCGAACTGGATTGTTTCAAGGGGGTCGAGGGGTTGATCGATGCCACCAGCGTGGAAGCGGTCGATAACGCGCGCGTTATGCTGGACCAGTTCAAGGGCAGGTCAGAAACAATCGCCCAAGCGATCGACGACTTCCTACTTGATTTCATGACCTTGCTGTTTGTGGTAGAAGCGACCCGCGAGCGGTTCCACAATCCGGCGAGGCGGTTGGCGCGCAGGATCAGGCTGTTACTCACCCGATGCCCTTGACCTAAGGGACCACGCCGCCAGGGATGCGTTTGCAGCCGCAAAGAAGGCAAAATCTGTTCCCCGGCAAACCGAGCACAGCCAGGCGGTATTTACGCAGATGAATTTGATCGCGACCGCCAAATTCTCCTGTTTGGTACCCAGCGACGACGGCAAGCGCGGACAGCTTCCGTGCTGCTGTCCTCCAGCGACAAACGTGCCTGCATGCCCCATCCAGGGCGAGCTCGACGGTTGTTTCTTACGTTTGACCAAGGTCCCGCGCAAACACTCCCCTTTCCCGCAGCAACTCATCAGGCTCAACGGCCTCGCGGCAGGCGCATTACGCCAGAAGCGCGCAACCGCATTGTTTTTTCCCGCCCGAGTCCTACGATCTTCGTTTTCCAGCGCCTCGCGGATATCGCCCAACTCGCCGATTTTTGGATCAGATCCGTCCTAGCGCGCGAGCAGGCTCCGCGCTCGAGTTCGCTACGCTCCTCGCGCCTCTGCCGTTCATCGACCCGGTCTGGCTGTCGAGGACAGGGTTCCGCTGGGGCGACCAACATCTCCATTCTCACCGTCAGTGCAGCGGCCATTCGAAGCGCATCCTATACCCTCCCCGGCAGCGCGCCCAATCGTCTTCCGAACGAAGAAGATATTCTCAGCCGCGCGCGCGTCGCGTTCGGCCCTGTCCGATGTCCGACAATGTCGGATGCGCAACATGGCAGAGCCCGATTTGTCCACTGCCTCGAACGGTTTTCTGATCTGGCACGGTGCATGCTTGGTCATCGGCAAGGCGTCGCGGACCAAGGAGAATCCGTCCCATGATCACCTCACCAAGAAATACCGCCGCAGGTCTCCTGGGTCCATCCAAAGATGAGGCTCGAGTAAGGCCTGGTCCCATGAAGAGCTTATTCATCTGGCTCGGCGCTGCCCGCCGATCCTCCCACGCGGGGAGACGGGGACGCAGCGCCTTCATCAAAATGAAGAACAAATCACTTTGCCTCGAACCTTGCCTTTCGACCAGCCACCACAACCGCAGCCATCGATCGTCCCCCTGGCTGCGCAGGGCGTTCATTGCCACCGCGCTGGCCCTGGTGACGACCGCTCCGGCTCTGGCCGCCACCGACGGCGGCAAGGTGACGGATTTCCTGCTCGACAACGGCATGGAAGTGGTCGTCATCCCCGATCACCGCGCGCCGATCGTCACTCATATGGTCTGGTACAAGATCGGCAGCGCCGACGAGCCACCCGGCAAATCCGGCCTTGCCCATTTCCTCAAGCATCTGATGTTCAAGGCGACGACCAACCACGCCGCCGGCGAGTTCGACCGAGCCGTCTCAGCCATCGGCGGCTACAATAACGCCTTCACCGCCTATGACTACACCACCTTCCTCGAGACGGTGGCGCCCTCGGCGTTGGGTGAGATGATGGGCTTCGAGGCCGATCGCATGTTCAACCTCATCCTCAACGACGATGAAATCAAGACCGAGCGCGACGTGATCCTGGAGGAGCGCCGTTGGCACAGAGAGACGAACCCGCATGCTCTGCTGGACGAGGAGGTCAACGCGACGTTGCGGCAGAACCAGCCCTACCGCATTCCGGTCATCGGCTGGATGCAGGAGATGGAGAAGCTGAACGGCACCGACGCATTCACCATCTACAACAAATACTACCGACCGAACAACGCCGTGCTGGTGGTGGCCGGCGACGTAGAGCCTGAGACGGTGAAGGCGCTGGCCGAGAAGACCTATGGCAAGGTTGTGCGCGGGCCGGACCTGCCCCCGCGCAACCGTCCGGTCGAGCCGGAGCAGAACACCAAGCGCACAGTGACGCTGACCGATGCGCGCGTTTCGGTGCCGAGCTTTTCCACTCAATGGGTGGTGCCGTCCTATCATACCGCAGAGCCCGGCGAGGCCGAGGCGCTCGACCTGCTGGCCGAGATCCTCGGCGGCGGTAACCGCAGCCGGCTCTATCAGGAGCTTGTCGTCAAGCAAGGCATAGCCTCGGCGGCCGGCGCCTCCTTCCAGGGCACCATGCTAGACGACACCAATTTCACGATCTCCGGCTCGCCGCGCGGCGATGCAAAGCTCGTCGATCTCGAAGCGGCAGCCGTTGCCGAAGTCGCCCGGATCGCCAAGGATGGCGTCACCAGCGACGAGCTGGACAAGGCCAAAGACCGCTATATCGGCTCGGTGATTTTTGCGCACGACGAGCTGGACCACATCGCCAACATTTATGGCAAGACGCTCACCACCGGTGGCAATGTGAAGGACGTGCTCGAGAGGCCGGACCGCGTCCGCAAGGTGACCACCGACGAGGTCAAGGCGGTCGCCGCGCGTTATCTGGTGCTCGAGCATTCGACGACAGGCTATCTTTTGCCGCAGCAACAGGCGGGGAATTGATCATGAGCTCCATCCCCGTGCAAATGCGCCGGCCGGTCTTCCTTCGGCGCGCCTTCGCCACCCTGTTCCTCTCCATCCTCTTTCTCATCTTGCGGGCGCTCGCCGGGCAAACGGGATCTGTTTAAAGCCGCGAGGAGCGGTGTTCGCGGGCCTTGCCAGGCATTTGCCGGTTCCGGCGTCATTATTGGGGTGCGCTCCTCCTCAGGCCAGCCTCTCTTCGAGTGGATAGAGTCGCCGATTCGTGGTCCGCAGATTGTAGGCCGAGGCCACCAGCATCCACTGCGCGGGGCTGGCGAAGCCGATGTCCGTTGTTCAATCGTTCGACTAGTAGAACCGCGAGACATCTTCTAGCGTATTTCTCCCTTTCCAGTTGGGTACCGTGGTCTACCAGCTGTCTGGCCGAGGCCCTATAAGGAACCCGGACGTCGCGGAGTACACACCGCACCTGCTATATATACCTGCTGCGTTGAGGAGGAATCCGGTATTGCCCCTGTGCCTGCCGATGATCCGTCACCTGACATCCCCCGACCTGTTTGGACCCATTGATCGCCTGCCGGCACTTGGCACGCGGATCAGCGAGCGGACATTCGAGGTCCTCAACCCGTCGACTGGCGAAGTGCTGGCAGAACTACCCGACATGGGTGTCGAGGAGACATGCGCTGTGATCGACAAGGCCTATGTCGCGCAGCCTGGATGGGCAGGGTTGACCGCACGTGAGCGCAGCGACGTTCTATGGCGATGGCATCAGTTGATCATCGACCACGCCGACGATCTCGCCGCGATTCTCACCGCGGAGATGGGCAAGCCGCTTGCCGAAGCCAAGTCGGAGATATCGCATGCTGCGGCGTATCTGCAATGGTACGCCGAGGAGGCCAATCGCGTCTATGGCGAGACGATCTCCGCACCATCGATGGACCGCCGAATGCTGGTAATCAAGCAGCCCATCGGAGTTGTTGGCACGATAACGCCATGGAATTTCCCGGCCTCGATGGTGGCGCGCAAAATCTCGCCAGCCTTGGCGGCGGGCTGCACGATCGTCCTCAAGCCCGCTGAACAGACGCCGCTGGTGGCGGGAGCAATGTTCGCCCTCGCCCATCAGGCTGGCTTTCCTGAAGGCGTCGTCAACCTGATCTATGCGTCCGAAGGTGACGCGGTCGGCCGCGAACTTTGTACCAATCCCAAGGTCCGCAAGATCAGCTTCACCGGGTCGACTGAGATCGGGCGCCTTCTCATGCGCCAGTGCTCGGACCAGATCAAAAAAGTCAGCCTTGAGCTCGGCGGCAATGCACCTTTCATCGTCTTCGATGATGCCGATATCGATGCCGCGGTTGACGGTGCGATCCAGGCGAAGTTCCGCAATGCCGGCCAGACCTGCGTTTCGGCGAACCGCCTTTATGTCCAGTCGGGCGTTCACGACGAGTTCGTCGAGAAATTCGTGCAACGGGCTCGCCAACTTCAAGTTGGTGACGGTTTCGCTCCCGGAGTGGACATCGGACCGCTCATCGACAAGCACGCTTTGGCCAAGATCGAATCCCATATTGCCGATGCCGTCGCCAAAGGCGGCGCAATTCGATGCGGGGGCAAACGCATCGGCACGAATGGCACGTTTTTCCAACCGACAGTCCTGACCGGTGTCTCCAGCGAGATGACCGTCGCGCAAGAAGAGACATTCGGGCCGCTGGCACCGATTATTCGCTTCAAAGATGCGGATCAGGTCGTGCGTGAGGCCAACGACACGATCTACGGCCTCGCGGCCTACTTTTATGCCTCCAACCTGAAGCGTGTCTGGCGTGTGGCCGAGGCCTTGGAATATGGAATGGTCGGGGTAAATACCGGCCGGATGTCTTCAGAAGCGGCGCCGTTCGGTGGGATAAAACAGTCCGGCATCGGGCGGGAGGGATCCCGCCATGGCCTCGAGGACTACCTTGAAATGAAATATCTCTGCATGGGCGGCATCTGAATTTTCGGCTTGCAGGGTTCACAGACCGGTAACCTAGCGAGCGATCTCCAAACATGTGTATTGTAGGATCGCTCCTCGATTGGGAACTGAGGGGCGGCTCCGTCCCGAGCAAACACGCAATCCTGAAGGAGCACCCTGGCTGGACTTATCTCTCGACGAGACAAGCGTCTGCATTGTCGGCGAAGACGGCGTGCATGTGACGGAGGATACGCTTGCGAAGGATTTGGCGGCCCTCGCCGACTATCTTCAGGCGACGGGCTGTCATTGCGCGGGTCTGGTTGGAAGCTTGTGCACCATCGCGATCGCGAACGCTGGTTGTGCGCAATATCCGGTTTGTGGGGCAGAATTTTGAACCTGCTACCTTCCGATCGTCAGTAGCTCAGTTGTTCTTCGGCCGACTGCCGCGCCAGTACAGGCTCGGACAGAATCGAAGATACCATCAGGCAGGCATTCGCATTCGACATTTCCGGTGATCGGCGCACGATCCAGGGCGCGCCCGGTTGACCAAGCGCCTCGAACCGCATGACAGTCTTGACCGGCTGGAGGACGGAAATCCCGCGATGCCGAAGAGGTTGGTCAGCGCAGTCGAGCCCACACGGCATTTGCGGCACGAAACAGCAAGGGCTGGGAAGCGATCGGCCGAGCGGTCCTCGAAGGCGCGAGCCAGGGTGTCGACATGCGTTGGTTCAGGTCCGCCAATCTGGTCTCTACCCTCTGATAGCGGCTTCGGTCGCCAGTGACAGCGAGTAAAGATATTTGGCATCATCGGCTTTGATTGCCGCGCAGATCTGGTCGAGATTGGGATAGCTCACTGGTGCACCTTTGGGCTCATAGTGCTTCCTCCTCATGGAGATGAGGATTGCCGGATTTGGCGTAGAACACCAACACCGGTCCGAGATCAAAGCGCGTCTCGGGCGCAAGGCGCTGGACGGACCGGGGCCATGTTTCGGTTGAGACGCCATCGATGCCTCGCGCCAGCGTTCTGGCGAATCGGGGCAGCAGCGGAGCGAGTGTCGGTGCCAGGATCGCAGCGGCCGTCGTCTGAAGGGCTAGCGAAGTCCGATTGCGGGCGGGATAGAAACGTCGCGCCGCCGCATAGTCTTGCGCCCGACGGTAGATCACGCAATCGCGCACGAAATCGCAGACCTGAGCGGCCGCGCGCCGGACCGAGAAGCCTTCGTCCGAATAGGCGCGCTCCATCGCCGCGCGATAGATCTCTATCCGAGCAAAGAAGGCGCGGTCGACCGGGCTCCAGTCGCCTGCATCGGGTACACGGCCGCCAAAATCCTGCTTGATTTCCTGGTTCAACGCATCAAGCCAGTTCAGCCAAATCCCTTGGAACACCTCGTTCTCGGTGCGGCGCAGCGCGTCCAGCGTGAAATCCGTCCGCTCACCTTCCGGGCGTGTCAGGCCCAAATGGAGGCGCACGACGTCGACTGTCTTTGGGCTCAGAACCTCCTTGCCCCAGACCGCATGGCGGCAGCTGGTTGAGAACTTCTTGCCGTCGAGCAGGTAGAACTCGTTGACGTGATAGCGGATGCGTGGCGTCCAGTGGGAGAAGACCTCGGCGTAAAGAGCGGGGTAGAGTAGCGCGTGGTAGAACGAATTGTCGAAGCCGAAGAAATGGACAATCTGCCAGTCGTTGCCGGGCATCTCCGCCTTCCAGTCGCGACCCAGCAAGCGGCCGAGCGCCTGGATGTTGTAAAGAAAACCGAAGGCCATTTCCGGCCAGACCCAGATCACTTGCCCCGGGAACCCTTCGGCCGGCAGGCCCCAGTCCGAGGGGTGGGTAATGGGCACTGAAAAGTTGCCGCGTCGGCGTAGGCGCGCGAAGAGATCCAAGATCCGTAGCGGGACGCCCGACGCCCTTAGATGCCGGTCGATATTGTCGTAGCATCGGTCCAAGGCAAGCTCCGGGCGGCGGACGGAGCCGACCAGCGGCGCCTCGGCAGACTGCCGTGACCGGGCTGCACCCAAGTCGTGGCAAAGGTTTGGGGCGCCGCATTCCTCGCAGATGTTGCCACCGGCGGAGCCGCCGCAATCGGGGCAGAGGCCGCTAACATCCGGTTCGTAAAGATAGTGGCTTGTCACAGCATCGAAAAGCGCAGGGCTCTGGCGCAGATCTACCGCCGTGCTGCTCAGAAGACTGCGGAAACACGCGGCTTGAAACTCGCCGTAACCGTCATTGTCCATTGTGGGTTGGAAGCTGTGGACGTCACAATCGAGAAGCGCAAGCGTGGCGCAAATCTCGTCGGCGTAGTAGCGCGCCACGTTTGCAGGCGTCGATTGATCGGCATCGGCGCGTATCGTGACGTAGCTCTGGTAATCGTCGCTTCCTGTCAGGTGGTAGGCCTCGACCCCTTTCATGCGCAGGAAACGCGTGTAGACATCAGCGCCAAAATAAGGGCCAGAAAGATGCCCCAGATGCAGATCGCCATTAGGCGTCGGTGGCGTGGAGAAGACGAAGATCGGCCCGCGTGGAGCCGTGGTCTTTGCAGCGGCATCAAGGGCGGCCTCGCCGTCTCGCCAGTAGACATCGACGAAATCTAGGTCTTCGTTTCCGTCGTTGCGCAGCACATGCGCTTCAAAAGGGTGGAACAGAACGACATCGCCCGCCTCGACCGGGATTTCCCCAAGGTCGGTCCTGACCTTGCCCGATCCTGACAGGATCACGAAGGCCTCGATTTCGTCGTGCCGATGGGGCTCGGATGTAACGCCCGGTGCCACCCTACCGAACGAAAACCCCGTGCCGGCGCTTCCCGTTCCAAGCGTGGCCATGTCGATACCGAACGCGCGCGACAGCCCGGTTCGAGAAAACTTGTGTTTGCGCATGACGAACCTAAGCTGTTGAAGCTGTGGTATCTTCGGCTGCCAACGCAACAGCCTCTTGTGCAAGTTGCGCAGAGAAGCGGCAGCCCAACCCGTTGCCGGCCTCGGCCAGAATAATCCGGCTCTGGGCCCCAGGCGGCGACGACGGGTGCGCCAGTCGGGCTGTAGGCGTTATAGAAGACCGCCCTGCGACCACCTCCACAATCCACGTGCCGAAGCGTCGTAACGGGCTGCGGTCGATGCTCCGCCAGCCCGCAAATCAGAACGCCATACTCTCCGCGCATTTTTGAGCGGTCGATCAGTTTCGTGTGCATGCCTCCGCCTGGCTGCGTGAGCTCAATCGCGATAGAAAATGCCATTTGGGGGCTTGAGTTTGTCGAGATCGGCCACTTTGCCCTCGGGCGGGTTAAGGGCGCGCTTAAGCACGTTATATTCAGCGCGGGTCGGTCCACCGGTTGAAGCACGCTGGAACACCAAGTAGAGTGTCCGCCGCGAACGATTGCTTTTGTTCGGTCGTGAGTAGTGCGGTGCGTAATCGTCGAAGATGAAGATGTCGCCAGCCTTCCATACTACGGGTTCCCAGGAGAACATTTCGGCGACTTGAGGATCGATCACCCCACCGGCATCCATGGGAAACACCCCCTTCTTGTGGTTGCCGGGGCTGAAGAAAAGCCCGCCGTTTTCCGGGTCGGAGTCGTCGATGCCTATGGCAACCACCGCATGGACCATCCGGTCGGGGAGTTTGTGTGGAATGTGATAAATGTCCTGATGCGGGAGATAGCCGCCGCTGTCGGGGTAGTGGAAAATCAGCAACTCCTTGAGCCTGCGCGACTCTTCGCCAAGCAAATCCTGGACCGCTGACTTTATGCGCTGATCTTCTAAGAGCAAACGACGCAATGGATCATGGAAATCGAGAAAATTCTCGATCTTGGAGATGATCTTTCGATTGTCCGTCGTCTTCTCGAACCACATGAGCCATTTATCATCGCTGACATCCCATCGTGACATATCTTCGACAAAAGTAGAGATATCTTCCTGATCCGCTGGAGAGAAGAACCTTTCGAGCCTGACGTATCCGTCTTTCTGCCACTTTTCTCTTTGTGCATCAGTCAACATGTGAAAAGCCTCCTGTTGGAAAGACTGGTTGGTCGGACATCCCAATTAGGGCAGTCGGGCGCTGGTCAAGTTGCGGGTCCACGGAGACGGACTCACATCATGTGGGACGGCGATGCTAAGTGCGTTCCGCTCCGGCGGATATTGTCCGCAGAAGCTCGGCGCGAGACTGCCTATGTCAGGCTCAGCCGGGTCCAGGGGTTCCGTAAACTGGGCCGGATCAATCGCTTCACCCGGTCCAGCCACGACACGCATCGCTAAAGGCCGGCACCATCCGCTGACCGCCGACCCAGCCATGGCCGCCAAGACCACGGCGCTCTTTCGAGTGAGCGACCTGGTACGGTCTTGACAACCGGAGGGGAAATGCACGCCCCCAGAATAATGCGATGCGCCGCTTGGTCCAAGGGCTTGTTCGGTCACGATGATTTCGGAGAAGCCTCCGGCCTTCGCCGCAGCGGAGGCGGATATCATTCCTAGGATGCCACCGCCGATGATCAAAAGTCTACGAGTCATATCCCGCTGCCCATTTCTTCGGCTGCGGGGGCGGGCCAGCTCTCGATCGAGGTATGGCTGATGAAGCCAGGATGCTCGGGGTTCGCGCATGGCGCGCGCCCAAGAAGGCTATCGAGGATGCGGCGCGCGCGCCAGGCCAGCAGGCTTAGGTTCGGATCGGCCAGGCCGCGCTGCCCGAGGCTCGCGTTTTGTACGAAGATGCGTCTGTCACGCGGTCCGTCCCAGCTCACCGAAAAATCCTCGCGAATAGCTAATTCATTGTCGATCTGCTCCAGCCGGTGCGCGATGGGTTCCAAGAAGTCTGGCACCGCGTTCTCGTAACCGGTGGCCAGGATGACGATGTCAGCCGTGACTTCTTCGACCTCGTCCATGCCGTGCTGCAGGGTCAGCCTGTGACCCGGTCCGGCGTTGATGCAGTGCGAGACGGTGCAGCCCGGCCGCAGTGTGATGTCGCATCGGTTTGGCTCGACAAATGCGTGGCGGTACAGCGCCTGATAGATCGCGCGCAACGTGCTTTCCGAAATGCCGTCCGAGGCAAGCACGAAACGCCGCAGGAGCAGCTTACGCTGCGACTCGCTCATCGCCGCGAAACGATCCGAAAAGCAGGGCATGAACAACTCGTTTGTGAACGGGCTGTCGTCGAGAGGCAGGTAGTTCTCACGCTGCGAGACCCAAGTGATCGAGGCAGGCCGCCGTTCTTTCGGCAGGCCGACAAGGTGCAACATCACCTCGGCTCCCGACTGGCCTCCGCCAACCACGCAGACATGCTTTCTCCGCACCTCAGGATGGACGTGCAATAAAACAGATGAGTGGAACAGGTTGTGTCCAGTCCAGCCCTGAAACTGAGGCGGAATTTGCGCCTGCTTGCCAATGCCGACCACGACGTTTCTGGCGCCGAGAACCGCCTTATCCGTCCGCACCCGAAACTCGCCGTTAAAGCGGATTTCGTGCACGGTCTCGCCGCGACGCACAAGTGGGTTCCTGTGGAAGGCCCAGTTCAGGTATTGCTCGAACTCAACTCTGAGCACGGCTTCGAACTGTGCGTTCAGGAAGTGATACAGACGCCCGTTCTCGTGCAGGAAGTTTACGAAAGTGTAGGCTGATCGCGGATTCACCAGCGTGACCAGATCCTTGAAGTGGCTGACCTGGAGCTCCGAGGAATCGAACGCGATGCCGGGATGCCAACGGAAGTCGACTTGCCGATCCAGGAACAGCGCCCCTCGCCCAATTTGCTCGTGTATCTGACACGCAAGACTCAAATTAGACGGCCCAGCACCGACTCCAACGCAAGATAACTCCACTTGCTTTGCTCCTATAAATTTTTCCGACTCGGCGGCTTGTTCGCGGCGAATATCGGCCATAGCCATTGGGCCCCCTCGCGGGCGTTTTCGAGCCCCGGTGCCGACCGGATTTGCGAGAATTGTCCTGCGCGTTCGGGTTGTCGAATGTAGACCCGAGCATTCCAGCGCGGTGACAATCGACGGGTCATGCCGCCGACGTGGGTTGGGGGCATCAACGGTATATCCTTTCCGCCCGTCTGGATGCCCGCGTCGCCGCACGCGAGGAGCTTTCCAGGCCCATTAAGGTGTTTGAAGCCGGCGCAGTCGCCCGCCTCAACCATGACGCGCCGGCCTTTCGGCGCTTGATGGCAGGCGAGAGCGCGGTTTTCATTGCGGCGACGGCATTTTCGGTGCGCATGATCATGGAGGAGGTCTCGCTGATGCGTTCGCAGGACCCCATGCATGGGCCGTGCCAGAGAAGGAAAACTTTATTTAACAACGGCTTGGCGGATTTGCGACCCTGTCGGAAATCCGACATTGAGGGGGACGCGTACCGGCGGCGCCCGATTTGCACGTCGATGTCCCCTTTCCGAATAGCTAATCGGGCACCTTCTGCACCAGAATACTTCTCTTATGGAGACCAGCACGACGTCTTCATGAACGGACAGTGCAGAACCTTCTGTCTCTGCCGGACAGATCGCGATATGCCTTGTCCATCGAGGTCGGCAGTTGCAAGAGCTGCCAGATCCTTCGCCCTGTCGTGCCGTTGCACTGGCTGGATCCCGACATCCTTGGAGGCCGCGATCATGAAGAGTGACGCAATCTCATGTCCGCGGCGAGGCCTCTCTAAATGGAGAAGCAATTCTCTATGTCGGTGTCGGATCGATGCTCTTGATGAGATGGTTGCGGATGGGCGGTAAGCGCGAATTTCCCCGCACCTTTTGCTGTTGAGTGCTCTGATGCATGCAGGTGTCCACCAAAATAGGTGGACACCAAGTGATGGAAGAAGATGAGCAGAAACTGCGGGTAAGGCTTGTCGGTCGGGACGGGCGACGCCGATACGACCCCGCATCGAAGGACCGTCTTGTCTCGGCCTGCCTTGAGCCTGGCGTGTCGGTATCGAGGCTCGCGCTCGAACATGGGGTCAATGCGAACCTTCTTCGGAAGTGGATAAAGAGGCGCGCGGAGACCCTCCCGCCGCCCTCACCATCAGCGTTCATCCCGGTTCAGATTGAAAGCACTTCCGATCGGGCCTTGCTGCGACAGAGCAGCATGGCTGCGGTGGATTTGCCGGGGACTTGCGATGGGGTGCGTAGGTCGGCATCGAAAAGGACAGCGCATTTTTCCTCTCCAGCCAAGGTGAGCGCGTCGCTGCCGAACGGCGTGAAGTTGACGCTGGAATGCGGTGATGTGGATGCATTGACGGCAACCATCGGAGCGCTGGGTCATGTTCAGACTGGGCGCTGACCTGAAAGTCTACCTGCACCGCGAGCCGATCGACTTCCGGGCCGGCATCAACAGCCTTGCGGTTCTGGTGCAGGAGACGATGGCGCTCGATCCGTTTGCTCCGGCGGTTTTTGCGTTCTGCAATCGCCGTCGCGACCGGATGAAGCTCCTGTTCTTCGATCGGTCGGGCTTTGTGCTGGTCCTGAAGCGGCTGACCGAGGACAGGTTCCGGTGGCCGCGCCGGGAGGCAGCGGTGGTCACGCTTACGACCGAGCAATTGCACTGGATCCTCGACGGCATCGATATCGATGCGATGGTCCGCCATCCGGTGCGGCAATATCAGGTTGCCGGTTGAGGGCTCTCGAATTGAGCGGTTGACGCGGCGGTATGCTTTCGATTCAAGAATCTGATGAATCGACCCGGCGAACCGACTGTTGAAAGAGTTGATGGCGCGCATTGCTGCGCTGCAGGCGCAGAACCGTCAACTCGCCGAACGCGTCGTCAAACTCGAGGAAGAGCTGGCGCTTGCGCGGCTGCATCGTTTTGCGCCGAAGAGCGAAAAGCACATTGACCGCCTCTTCAATGAAGCCGAACAGGCCGCGGAGGAGGACGCCGCCGACAGCGAAGATGGCGATGTCGTTGTCCTGCCGGACACGGGCTTGCCGGCGAGCGAAGGGGCGACGGGAAAGAAGCGCGGCCGCAAGGCCTTGCCGGAAAACCTGCCGCGCGAGCGCGTCGAGTATGACCTTCCCGACGACCAGAAGGCTTGTCCCTGCTGCCGTCACCAGATGCATCGCATGGGCGAGGCCGTTACCGAGCAACTTCATATCGAGGTGAAGGCGAAGGTCCTGCAGAATGTGCGGTTCAAGTATGCTTGCCGCCATTGCGACCGTACCGGCATCAACACGCCGGTCGTGACCGCGCCGATGCCCGCGCAACCCTTGCCGGGCAGCATCGCCACGGCCTCGACGCTGGCCTTCGTGCTCGTTCACAAATACGTCGACGGCACACCGCTCTACCGCCTGGCGCAGGCCTTCGAGCGCGCGGGCGTTCCTGTCAGCCGTGGCGCTCTGGGTCACTGGGTGATCGGCTCGAGCGAAAAGCATCTCGCCCGCATCTATGACGTGCTGAAGCTGCGGCTCAGATCGCAGCCCCTCATCCATGGCGACGAGACCACGGTCCAGGTGCTGAAGGAAATGGACAGAGAGGCCACCAGCACCTCGTACATGTGGGCATACCGGAGCGGCCACGACAGTGACGAGCCGATCGTGCTGCTCGATTATCAGCCGGGTCGCGGCCAGATACACCCGCAGACCTTCTTGGGCGATTACCGCGGCATCGTGATGAGTGACGGTTATTCCGCCTGGCGCACGCTGGAAGGGGCAACGCATCTTGGCTGCATGGCCCATTCCAGGCGGCGCTTCGTCGATGCCCTAAAGGCGAGGAAGAAAGGCGGCGGCCCGCCGGAACAGGCGCTCCGGTTCTTTGAACAGCTCTATTGGGTTGAAAGGCAGGCGCGGAACGAAATCCCCGATGACGGCGAAACGCGAGATGACTGCATTCGCCGCTTCCGCCAGCAACATAGTGTCCCGATCCTCCAGGCTCTCAAGGCATGGCTCGACGACATCGCCCCAAAAGTCTTGCCGGACAGCAAGCTCGGCGACGCCGTCTCCTACACCCTGAACCAATGGGGATATCTGACTCGTTACACCGAGGACGGCAGCATGCCGATCGACAACAATCTTCTCGAGCGTGACATCAGAATCTTTGCCACTGGCCGGAAAAGTTGGCTGTTCAGCGATACCGTCGACGGAGCCAGGGCCAGCGCCGTCATCTACAGCCTGATGTTGACCTGCCGCGCCTGTGGCGTCGAGCCGTTAGCGTGGCTGCGCCACGTCCTCACCGAGCTGCCTCAACGCGCTGTCGATACTGATATCGACGACCTGCTGCCCTTCAACTTCGCCAAAACCGCCGCAGCCTGATCCGCCCGGACGCGTCCATCTGAAAGCGACCGTCGTTGAAAGGCGGCGTCGACGTGCGGGGAAATGAGCGCTTTCGATGGGCGCATGCCCATACCTAAGCACATCAATGATTGGGCGATATGGGACCTTCACCAACTGGATTGTCGAATCTCTGGAAAGATAGCCGGAAGACAATTGCGTTATGGCCACTCTGCCGTGCGCCATTCGGTCCCTGCGACTTGATCCAGGCAAAGGGCTGAGGCCGTAAAGCAGTCTTTTGCGCGCCCACGGGTGGGCCAGGATAGAGGCAACGTAAACGCAGTTATTCGATGATCGCGCCGCGGTGTCCTCACGCTGTGCCGCGCCCGACCCCGGCGACGAAGTGGTCGTCGATCGCCGCGTCGCCGATGTCGACCCGAAGTTCGGCCAGTTTCGCGGTGAGCTTCACTGCATCCGCAGTGCCCACCGATCTGGCACGGGAGGTTCTATCAGGCGGTCACGGCTGCACTCGTTGTCGGATGTTCGACGATGTCGGACATGAGACACAGCGTCATCAGGATGATCGCATTGCTTGGAAACGATTTTCCTATTTGGCACGACTCCTGCGGGGCTGTCCGCAAAACGCGCTGCGGCACGGACAGAGGAGAAATCATCGCATGATCATGCCCGCCGAACATGCGGTCGCAGCCGCGAAAGCGGAGCTTTCCCGGGCCGACGGAAGACTTTGCGCCTGTTTTCCAGGCGACTTCACTCTTCGGGTTAGCCGGACATGACCGCATTCGATTTCCGTCCAACGCTGAATGCACCCGACGATGACCCCCATCTCTGGCTTGAAGATGTAGAAGGCGAACGGGCACTTGCGTGGACCGCCAGCCAGTCGGCAAAGACCCTGAAGAACTTCGCGGGAACGCAGTTTGAGCGCGACCGGGCGGCGCTTACAGCGATTTTCGACCGTCCCGACAGGATTCCCCGTATCACGCGCCGCGGTCAGTACCTCTACAATTTCTGGCAAGATGCCGGAAATCCGCGCGGGCTGTGGCGCCGGACCACCCTTGCCGCCTACATGAAGACTGATCCCCAGTGGGAGCTGCTGATCGATCTGGACGCCCTCGCCGCTAGCGACGGAGAAGATTGGGTCTGGGGCAGCGCATCGATCGAGCCGGAGAGACGGGAAAGAGCCATTCTGCGCCTGTCGCGCTGCGGCAGCGACGCGGTCGTGCATCGCGAATTCGACCTGAGCTCCCTGAGCTTTGTCGCCGACGGGTTCAATCTCCCCGAGGCCAAGGGCAACATTGATTGGCTCGACCCCAACACGCTTCTGCTTTCCAGTGCGCTTGGTCATGGCATGGCCACCCGCTCCGGTTACGCGCGCACCGTGCGACTGTGGAACCGTGGCGCGGATCCCCTCACCGCGCCGGTAATCTTCGAGACGGGTTCCGAAACCCTCGTTGTGTGTGGCCATCTGGACCGTACCGCCAAGAGCGAGCGCCTGTGGTTCGTCGAGCAGCTGGCTTGGCTCGACAAAATAGTCCGCATTGGCGATAGAAGCGGGCCGAAGATTGAGATCGGCCTTCCCAAGGACGCCAGATGGAACACCTTCGGCGATTGGCTGGCGGTAAAGCCGCGTAAAGCATGGACGGTTGCCGGGACGACCTATTGCGCCGACGCGCTGATCGGCATCTCGCTTTCCTCTTTCCTGGCTGGCGAGCGCCGTTTTAGCACTCTGTTCGAACCAGCCGAGAGGCGGGTCCTGCAGTCCTTCTTCTGGAACAACGGGAAGCTCATTGTCGCCTACCTGGCGAACCTCGTTCCTAGATTCGAGATATTCACCCCGGGCCCGCAGGAATGGACGCGCCGAGCCCTGAACACGTTTCCCGCCGAACGGACTGTTGATCTCTGGTCACTCGATGCGGCAGATCACGAGACCAATGGAGAGATCCTGGTCTGGGCTCAGGATCCGATCACGCCGCCGCAGCTTTTCCTATTGGATCTCGACGCCGCGCCGCCTCTCAGCGTTTCAGTAATCCTGAAGCGCAGCCCGGAGAATTTCGACGCATCCGGACTGGTGGTCACGCGCCACGAGGCGGTCTCGATCGATGGCGAGATGATTCCCTATACGCAGGTCGGTCCGGCTGACGGGAACGGGGATGCCCCGGTTCACCTCACCGCCTATGGCGGGTTCGGCATATCGCTCCTGCCCTCCTACAATTCCTCGCTCGGCAAGCTGTGGCTCGAACGCGGCGGCACGTGCGTGGTGGCGAACATCCGGGGCGGCGGCGAGTTCGGCACCCGTTGGCACGATGCCGGGCGCAGACAGGGCAAACGTCTTGCCCATGACGATTTCGCCGCCGTTGCCGCCGACCTGGTGCGAAGGGGCATTACGCTGCCGAGGCGGATTGCCGCCGAGGGCGGGTCAAATGGCGGCCTGCTGATTGCCAACATGCTGACCCGCTACCCTGAGCACTTCGGCGCGCTGTTCTGCACAGTTCCGCTTGTCGACATGCGCCGCTACACCAAGCTCCTGGCGGGCGCGAGCTGGATCGACGAATATGGCGATCCCGACAAGGCTGACGATTGGGTTTTCCTGAAGGAAATCTCCGCCTATCACGCCGCGACGCCGGGACAGCCCTATCCGCCTGTCCTGCTCGCCACCACGAAGCGCGACGACCGCGTCCACCCGGGCCACGCGCGCAAGATGGCCGCAAAGCTGCAGGCCCTTGGATATCCCGCTTACTTCTACGAGCTCAGCGCGGGCGGGCACGGCTACGGCAAGGACAATCGCGAGCGGGCCGCATTCATCAGTCTTGGCACCAACTTTCTTCGCAACGTGATCGGCTGGCACGCCGATAGCGCTCATTGACGACCGGGAGCGCGACAGAGCAAACTAGGAATAAGTGGGTATAGATCGAATGTCTGCAACAACTGCACAAATAATGAGTACCGAGTTTGCGTAAAATGCGCGACAGAGCTAAGTCTGCCTCAAACAATACAGTAGACTATTCCCATTGCAGCCTATCATGTCTGAAAAGCAAGGAGACAATACCATGGCAACAAAGCGAACAAACGTGGCGCGGGGAGTAACAGCGGCCATCGTCCTGGTGCTGATGGGGCAGCAGGCCGTCGCGGCGGAGCTTGCACGAGCCCTGTACGTTCCTCCGCCTCCCCTGCGCGACCCTCCGCCTCGCCCGTGCCCTACGACAGCAACCTGGGTCATCGCAGAACCAAGCCCTTGGCAGATCCGCCTGCGCGCGTTGGGGGTCCTCACTGAGGATTCCGGCTTCGCTAAATACAGTGCCTATCCCGCTTACTTCTACGAAGCCCAGCGCAGGTAGGCACAGCTACCGCAAGGACAATCGCGAGCGGGCGGCATTCATTGCCTTGGGCAACAATTTCCTTCGCAGCGCGATCGGTTGGCAAGCCGATGGCTGATTGGTGCGCCAAACAAGGCAATGTTTCAAAAAAAGTGAGCACAGGTCCGTGATTGCGCGAATTCGCAAATAATGACGGCACTGTCTCATGCAAGGTGAGTATGAGAATGCTTCAGTATAAACTGATAAAATGAGATTCTTAGTAGTGCAACGCACCATGTCTGAAGAAAAAGGAGAGAATATCATGGCCAGAACGCGACCGGGCGTGGTCCAGGGAATAACAGCGGCTGTCATCCTCATGGTGATGGGACACCAGGCCGCCGCGGCGGACCTTGCGCAGGCCGCGAGCGTCCCGGAAGTAGCAGTCTTGGCCTCGGACGAAGGAGACTTGGCCTCGGAATGGCCAAGCCCTTGGCAGATCCGCCTCCGTGGGTTGGGGGTCATCACCCAGGATTCGGGCTACGTTGATACGGCGCCCGGCTCCGGTCTTTCCTATTCGAACACCGTGACGCCCGAACTCGATATCTCGTATTTCTTCACCGACAACGTCGCCGCCGAGCTTATCCTCGGCACCACCTATGCCAACATCGCAGGCCAGGGCTCGATCGGCGGGCTGGGCAATATCGGCAAGGTTTGGCTGCTGCCGCCCACGCTGACATTGCAGTACCATTTTACCGATTTCGGTGCTTTCAAGCCCTATGTCGGCGCCGGCGTGAACTATACAATCTTCTATAATCAGGATGCCGGCAGCGCCGATGATCTCAAGGTTAAGAACACCTTCGGCACCGCACTGCAGGTCGGGTTCGACTACATGGTGGACGAGCACTGGGGCGTCAACTTCGACGTGAAGAAGCTTTTCCTGAAGCCAGACTTCGACGTCACCGTGGCCGGCGCCAAGCTGACGGGGAAGGCGGCGCTCGATCCCTGGCTGATAGGCGCAGGTGTCACCTACCGCTTCTGACAACGGAAGGCGAGGCGGCTTGCTATAGCTGATCTGAAATGAAGGGCGCCTTGTGCGCCCTTTTTTCGGTCGCCCCTGCACGGGAAGAAGCCGTTGTACAGAGGGCGGCCGCCTTCCTCGAGTGGACCAAGAAGCGTACCCTGGTCAACGCGGCCTCGACTAATGCCTGAAATGGAAGTGCCTAGAGACGCGCCTTAGATCAGGATGCAGCGGCCAGACTCTTTGCCGGCATCGGTCTCCCCGACGTTCTGTGTGAGATTATGCGCCTGCGCGCACGGACCTCCTCCACGGCGACAAGATGCCGTGTTCAGCCATGCTGCGAGCTGCCGGTTCTTTTCTGCTGCACCGGTGGGCTGGCGCCCCAAAGCGTCCCTCGGCAGCCCAGGGCCGCGCTTCGCCCTGCCCGCGGCACACACGGTACGGTACCGGGCTCCATCTCGGCAATGATGCGGTCTGGGACCTCCTGATAGAGCCTGGCGCCCGAGCGCTGCCCTCACCTCGGTCTCCGCTAATGGTTCGCTTCTGTCTTGCATGCAACGTCGTCCTCCGCTCGCCAATCGCTGCTTTCCCGGGAAGTGGGGGGGTGGGCGGCGGGTTGCGGCCGGAAGGGCCGCCGTCCAGGCGAACCGCATCCAGAGGACCGAAACGAACAGAAGGACCCGAAGCGAGAGCGAAGGGTTGCTGGAAGCCGCGGCGGCCGTAGAAGGGCGCGCCGCCCACCCTGAACCGCTGGGAAAGGCCCACCAGATCAGGTTGCGAGGGTCTGACGACCCGCGCCAGGGCGGGAGCCGAATGGCCGAGACGCCTGAGCTTGCCGCAGAAAAGCGGGCTGGTCCACCGGGAGCGGTGGCTCCGCGAGAGGCGCCGGCATCAGTTATGACCGCAGGCTCAACAGAATCTCGCACGGATCAGCGTCAAGCACTGCGGTTACGTCGAGAAATTCAATGATGTCGAGACGCCGCTCCCCACCTTCATACTTGGCCACGAAGGATTGCGGCCGGCCAAGCTTCTCAGCCACCTGCGCCTGAGTCATGCCTTTGGCCTCGCGCAGCGATATCAGCTGGGCCAGAAACCGCTGGTGGCGGGGAGATCGAAGTGATTTGGGCATGTAGGAGAACCGGTCAGGTAAAGACCGTCTCAGCCACTAATCCCGGTTCCGGATTATCCCATTTTGGGATATGCTGTCTTGAATCCAGCGATCAAGATGCGAGGTTCGCGGCAGACATGAATGGATCAACGGGAACAGACGGGACTCAAAGCTCGACACTGCGCGACGAGGTCCCTTGGTCGGAGAGCCTCACGAGCTATGACCGGCAGCATTTCAAGATCTATCTGAGGATTCTCGACGCCTGCGCCGACAATGCCAGCGAGGAGGAGATGGCGCATCGCATTCTCGGCATTGACCCGTCCATTGAACCGGTCCGCGCCAAAAAGGCCCTCCGCAGCCATATCGACCGTGCTAATTGGATGGTGACGACCGGCTACAAGGAACTGTTCGCCGGCTGACGCACAGCGCGGATCTCATGCTCTTCAAAGAAGGAAATTCAGATATTCGCCGTTCATTAGCGCACGGCCACGTGAGACGGCGCGCCGGATACGATCGCGCAGGTGATCTTGAGGATCCTTCCAGTCGGACCGGACGCGCGCTTGGCCGACGAGCGCTTCGGCGATTTCGCGATGTGATGCTCCGGCAAGCGCGCCATCGAGCGCGCGGAGGACGAAGTTCAATCGGGGCCCGCGTCTTTGTGGCGGAAACAAGCGCGCGGGCAGTTTTCCATAGGCACAAAGGGCATTGAGGCACTCCAGCGCTAACAGACGATGCTTCGAAAGTGCTGCCGGCCAGATCGCCTCGGTGCGGAGGTAAACAGGATGCAGGACATCCGCTCCCGAAACAGCAAGCTGGAGGCTGCGCTCCGCATCGCGAAGAAGAACCTCCTGGCTCTTGTCGGGCATCAGCAGGACTGCAGCACGACATGGCAATGCCGCCAGCTCGAACGACGATATCGTCGATGACGCAAATCGCCGTTCCGCAATGACAGGCAACACGCTTGGACACCGGCGGGGACACCAAAACACAGTCGCACTGCGCCCGTAAGATTCAGCGAAACGAAACACCCCAGCGCGACAGGTTGCCGGCCGACGCGATCACCTCGACGGTGGTTCCATGCGGCAAACTGTTGGCCTGCCGGCGCGCAGCAAGCACATCATGCTGAAATACCGGATTGCGCCGCAAAAACTCCCAAGCCCAGCCACGCAGCGTCAGCTGAGCGGCGTAGCCGTATGACCTATCATTCCACCAGTCGGGCAGATCGGCGTCCGTCGCAAGAGACGTGGACATGACTGTGCTCTCCTGCCGGGCGTCACATTCACGCCACCCGGCGAAGCACCGGCGCCCATAGCACCGGACTGTCGATACCGCTGTTTTGTCGCACCGCATGAAGTGTCGCTCTCGACACTTCGAGGTAGCCCGCCAGTGCGCGTGTCGCGCCGATCGTGTGCGGGTTGCCGATCCGCTCGAGGGGCCAGCCGGCGCGACGAAGAATGCGCTCCATGCGCAAGTCGGTGACCGTGACGACGTGGCTGAGCCGGCGTGAGAGGCCGAACTCGATCATGCCGGCGAAGAGCTCATATGTGCCGAGAGCGATACCACCCGCCCCCTTTTGCCCAGATGAAGCTATGTCGAGCGCAAAACGGCTGCTTTCCCACACGCTCGGATCCTCAGGTGCAGCCCTTCCTTCCAACAGCATCGGAAAGGTATCGCGAATCATGGTCGGGCCCGCTGAGGGCAGAAGGCGAACGCAACCCTCCACCCGGCCCTCGAAACCGCGCAACAACAGGTAGTGCGGTCTGAGCGCGTCAAAGGAATCGATTTCATAGCCGCCATTATCCTGCACGTCCCAGCCTAGGCGTTCCTTGAAGACGCGAAATCGAAGCCGATGCATTGCATGCAGTCCGTCAGCAAAGTCGTCGTAGCACTCAGGCGCAATAAGCTGGATCATCAAAGGCCTCCAATGGCGGGAAACATTTCCTCGCCATTGGAGACGATCCTTCGCGAAAGCGCAGCCTGTGCAGTTCCGGAGGTCAAGCCGACTTATCAGGAAGCGAAAAGCCTGAAGCCGCCAGACGCGTAATCGCCTGTCGGGTGGTTGTCACGCCAAGCTTCTTGCGGACGTTTGCCAGATGGAACTCAGCCGTGTACCGCGAGATCTCCAGGATGCCGCCTGTATCTCGGGCGGACTTGCCGCGCGCCGCCCACTGCAGGCACTCGTATTCACGCGGCGTCAACAACACACCGCCAACTCTTCGATCGCCCGACAGTCTGCAGCGGACGAACGTATGAAAACAGCTCGCGAAAAACGGAAGACCTTGCTCGTAGTGATCGGCCACGCGAAAGTATGCAGGATCGGGCTTGTCAGCGGCAAAGGTCATAGCCGCAAAATTGTCGCGGCCATCAATGATCGGGATCGTCACGCCGCAGCGGATGCCGAACTGCGCTGCTTCCTCGAAAAACCTAAGCTGAGGCGCGGACAGATCAAAACTCTTTAGGTCAAATCCCCATCGAAATGTGGATTCGCCATAGCTTGCACGTAAAATGACTGGGTCGACATTCTGATACCGGTTCTCAAGATAGCGCGCTGTCCAGAGCGCCGGATAATTCGAGATCAGCATGGGCTTGCCATTAGACCACGGCGGTAAGGAGAAGTAGGCAAAGGTGAATAGATCCAGACCTGAGGCGACATCGGCCAAGGCTCCGCGAAAATCACCCTCATCGACACTTACCGACAACTTTTCCAGGAATGTCTCGAAGACAATTCGCATGTCCTTCCTCATTGTTCTTCCTCCTGTCCTGACTCACTCCCTTCATCTCTCTGCTGTGCGCCACCCGGCCTGTAGACCCCATCGTAAGCCGACCTCTCAAACTGGCCGGGCTGACCTTCTTTACAAATGCCGCGACGGTCGCGCATATTGTTAGCTCGCCAGCGGTAGCTACGCGGCGATCTCAGACGTTTTTTGTCCGAAATGCTACGGCAGCCTCCCAACACAAGAAGGTGCTGATGGAGCAGTTCGAGAGTGCGAAGCGCATTGGTGGAGAGCAGCGGGCGGGCCGAAATTGGGTTACCGAACCCAACAAAAAGACGGGCCGTGCGAGTGTTCGTCTTTGACAATTTCGACCGGTGATCGGCAACGCGACCATTGTATTCCTATGCAGCTATAACCGACGTGATCAGGTCGGAAATCGTCAGGCGTGTTGGTAGCAGTGCTTTGGGCGACTTATGCCAGGTGGGTAGAAGCTGTTGCTCCCGTTTGACAGACGAGCGGCGATTCCGTCGAGTTCGTAGTTCGTCCAGCCTTTCGAACGGCTCTGACAAAGCGACCACGCCGAAATGGCTGTTCGCTAATCCCTGATCGATCCGCCTGAGGCTGTTACCGATCCGAAGCTCGAATCCGTCAGACCAGACTGCGAGTCCATCATTCAGCGCCAGTGGACGGACGACATCATCCTTATCTTTCGGAAGCATGGGAGATGAACACCTCGTACTGGCGATTCCCGTCTGTGGATGTTCCCCGCGGCGAACTATCCCTGACCAGGGACGGAACAGAACACAGAGCTTCGCGCAATTCGGGTAGAGGCGCCCGGGCAATTTCCTGATGCTGGAACAAGTGCCGCCTTCAAGCCCCTGCATATCGACGGCTACATGCCAATGCACCGACTTGGGAACCTGCAGGCGGACTGGCTGCTTCGCAAGCCGGCCAATATACTGAGGTCGTTCTCCGCGCCCGTAATTGCTGCAGCTCGTCAAATCCAGCAACCTTAGGTTGGCTCCCGACGTGAACGTGATCTCGGCCCTCTGACCGCGAGAACACTGCCCCAAATCGCAATGCGTAAAATTCATCTCCCCCTCATCCTGTGTCGGCCAGAACTTTGATTAAGCTCTTACGATCTCCTCGCCTGTTTCAGAAGAGGGACTCGTGTAGGCTTCGATAGTCGCTTCTCTCTCATCCAGGAATTCAAAGAGAAATAACTTGGTCCGCAGTTGGCAGAACCAGGAGTGCAAAGACCACTCACCCGGTTTGCCGCACATGAGCATCATGACGGGCCTTTGATTTCGCGCCGTCGGGGTTTTTATGATCGTTTTCAGGCATACTCGATCCGTCCAGCTCAGGCGGTTCGAAACGGCATCGGGGTGGGTGTGCCAGTCCCCGAGATACGTGTCCAACCTCCCGGAACGCTCATAGTGCTTCGCAATCTCCGCCTGTTGCCAGCTTTGATCAGGGAGAAAGCTGCTTCGCTCGTGAGATGCTCGGGGCCCGGCCGGGATCATTGCTGTTATGACGGCAACGTTGCTTTCGGCCCAATACCCCATGAAGGTCCCACCCGTTTCCCGATCATACCAGAGGTCGGCATCCATCTGCATGTCCTGCATGATCGCCCGAGGCACCCACACTATTGGTTGCATCCGCATTCCTTCATGGGAGGCAACCCATCCACCCGCCAAGACGGCGGCACCCGCTTGATGCCGTCATGCAATGTGAGGGTGTGAACCAAGGATTCCTTGAACTCGGCTGGCTGCGAGAGAATGTCCACGGTCAACCGGACAGCTTCCAGCGATAATTCATGAAGATCGAATGAAGCCCCAGTGAAGGTCAACTCGGCGCATCCAGCCGGCTGATTTAGCGCGGAGATTTCTCCTGACCCAGGAGCTTTCTCGATCAAACCTTTCGCATAGGCAAATTCGCGGCAGGTTGGACAGCCGGATTTCGGCTGATAGGCCGCAACGACGCCCCCCTTCAAAGAGAGCGTCCCGAAAAGAGAGATCATCGGTTTGCCGGCGGACTTGCAGTGATCGGCCAGCAAACGTGAGATTCCGGAAGAGGCCGTTGCATCGATGACGATGTCCGCCTTCCCAAAAATCGGGGGTAGAACTGAATGGTCTCCTCCGTTCCCGTCGGCCGCCGTGGCTATGCCTACGGTGTGATGGATCGCCTCGACCTCGACGCTCGGGTATTCGGATTCCACGTGGTGCTTGACGGCGGTCGTCTTTCGCATTCCCCAGGCCGTCGCACCAAGCGGCCATCGGATCGAGTTTCCTGGTTCGACGATGTCATGGTCGATGACGGTGAGATGGGAACAGCCGTTGCGGGCAAACTCGATCGCAACTGGGGCACCAATAGCTCCCATCCCGAAGATGGCAATCACCTTATCCTTCAAGATGCCGACCGATGGAACTCGGGCGCCGATGTCTGTGGCCCCGGCGCGGAGCGTGGGAACTATGATCATGGAGGGGCTGGTCCCTCTCTGTCCTTGCTTCACAGCCCGGAACGACTTTGCTGGTCCGTAACGCAGTGGAAATAGCCAGGTGTCGCCGTCAACACGGTGGCTGAGTTCCGTCGATTGGACCGTGACGGACATCGAAATAGCGGGCGAGCCACTATTGATCACGTGGCCTCCAAAGGTAAGCTGGCCCTGCGCCTTCCGCCAACCCTCGGGCGATGGCGGCGCGAAACGACCTACGCGCCTCCACGGAAATATGCCCGTGACCTTCTTCAATTGAAGTCCGGGAGGAAGCGGAAATTTCCGCGCAGCTAGAACGGACCCGTCCTTCGCCTTGATTTCCTCGACCACACCCTGGAATCTAATTTTGTCGTCCATCTTTTGAAGGGAGTAAGACGCCCGCAACGTGCCCTCTGTTTCAGCTCCTACATTCCAGGCAGTGTCGATCAACATAAAGCTGCCGTCGACATAGCCATCGAATGCCGGGGCGAAGGCGTTCCACCAGAATTCCATCGGTTCGCCCTGTGGATCCTCCATGCCCGTACCATTCAGAGCGTTGGCGAGTTGCTTCTCCAGAAGTTTCGCCAATGTCCACTCGATGGACCACAGTCCTGTGTCACGGCCCAACAGGCAAAGGTTGCCGTCGGTCGGTGAGCAATGCTTGTGCGGAAAAGTTTCCGGGTTTCCTCGAAGGGCGACTTGCGGGCGCACGAAGGGATAGCTGTCGGGGAAAACTGCGCGAAGCTGGCAGACTTCCCCGGATGCCAGCGGCCATTCGAACTTGATGCTGAGCACCCCCTGTTTCAGTTGGTCTTCGTCTATTCGCAGCGAGTCTCGGGCGAAGAATGCCAGGTCACGGAGTTCGAAATCCAGTCGTCCGACACAGGTATGCTCCCAGTGGGGGAGCATACCTGTTTTCAGATCGCCGTAGCCTATCCAGGTCATCCTACTGGACGATCCGGCAGCTGAGGTGGGTCCTTGGGGCCAGGCGGAACGCCGGGCGGACGACCCGGAACGCCATCTGGCGGGCCTGGGACCCAGTCGGGGGGGCCCGGCGGGGTGTGGCCTGGATTGCCGGGGATTGGGGGCCGTGCCATGTCGATTCTCCTTTGTGATTGGTCGAAGATACAGATTTTCACATTGAGGCGTTCTCAGCTAAGCTGAGAACACGATTGCTTTATTTCCGTTGAGCATAATCCGCCGCTCCACATGCAGCTTGACGGCCCGTGCAAGGACCCGGCTTTCGATGTCGCGGCCCGTCGCAACGAAATCCTCCGCGCTCATCGCATGCGTTACGCGCTCAGCCTCCTGATCTATGATTGGACCTTCGTCGAGGTGGGGCGTCACGTAATGCGCGGTAGCGCCGATAAGTTTCACTCCGCGCTCGTACGCCTGATGATAGGGCTTTGCGCCCTTGAATGAGGGCAGGAAGGAATGATGAATGTTCATCATCTTGCCGAATAGGCACGTTGACACGGCGTCAGACAGGACCTGCATGTATCGCGCCAGGATCACGAGGTCCGCGCCAGTTTCGCTTACAAGACCGAGCAGCTTTTGTTCCTGCTCGGTCTTGTTGTCCTTGCATACCGGCCAGTAATGATAGGCGACCCGCTCCCGCTCAGCGACGTCACGGCTGTCTTCGTGGTTAGATACGATCGCCACCACGTCAGCCTTCAGCCAACCGACCTTGATTTGATAAAGCAGATGAAGCATTGCATGGTCGAATTTCGATACCATTATGATGATCTTCGGCCTACGGCGCGCATCGACGGTGTGAAGACACAAGCCGAAGCGGTCGATTGCCGGTTTGAGCGCACGCTCGATTGAGGCGGTCGAAAGCGACTCGTCTCCTTCAACGGCCAGACGCATGAAGAAGCGATTGCTGGTGCGGTCCCAGAACTGGCTGCTCTCGGCAAGGTTGGCACCGAGCACAGCCAGTTCGGTTGCAACGGCCGCGACGATGCCGGGACGGTCATCGCAGGTTAAAGTTAGGATCTGGAGTTGAGACATTGTACCCTGGGTCAAATTCGATCTGGAGAGCTCGGGCAGGATAACGAAAACGTCGCCGACGAGGCGTAGTCGGCGACGACCTGGAAGATTGGAGCTTCCTCGTCCCTTGTTGATGGCGACAATGGCCTTCGAGTCCTTTCATGCCGGCAAGGTGCTGGATGGCACCGGAGATGCCGACGGCGGTGTAGAGATTGGGCGCGACGACCTTCCGGTCTGGCCTACATGCCGGTCTCTGGCGCGTAGGCGGCGTCGACCGCGCCGCGGGAAGCGCCGACGGCGGCACCGAGCCTGTCGGCGACGGGCGGGATGACTTCCTGGAATTTTCTCCGAGGAGCACAGCGCACGGCCACCGGAGATAACGATCTTGGGCGAGATCAACTCCGGACAGTCAGTTTCGAAGAGCTTGTTTTCGATGAAAATAGAGAGACCCGGGTCGGCTGCCGCCGAGATATTCTCGACGGCAGCCGCATTGCCTTGGGAGGCGCTTGGAAACGAAGTGGTGGGCACGGTGATCACCTTGTTGGTGTCGGTAGACTGCACCGTCTGGATGGCGTTGCCGGCATAGATCGGCCGCTTGAACGTGTCAGGCGAGACCACTTCGATGATCTCCGACGCCTGCGCGGCATCGAGCAGGGCCGCCACGCGCGGCCCCACATTCTTGCCCGACGGGGTCGCCGGCGCGATGACAGCGCATAGGCGCCCGCAAGTGAAACGACGAGTGCCGCCGTCGGTTCGGCGAAACGCGGCAAGCTCGTCGGCCTTGGCGAGCAGCATCAAACCGCGCCCTCAGCCTTCAGCGCGCGATAGGTCGCATCGACTGATTTCGCAGTCGCATCGACGATGATGTCAATCTCTTTTCGGGTAATGATCAGAGGTGGGGCAAAGCCGAGGATATCGCCATGCGGCATGGCGCGGCCTATGACACCATTTTCAAACAGAGCAGCGGCGGCGCGCACGCCGACCTGAAGTCCGGGTTCAAATGGTACCCGGCCCCTCGGATCCCGCATCAGCTCCACGGCGGATAAAATGCCGATGCCGCGAACCTCGCCGACAATGGGATGTCGCTCCAGTTCGGCTTTCATACGGGCTTGCCAATAGGGTCCGACATCCCGAACATGTTCCAGGATGTTTCTTTCCTTTAGCAATTTAATATTGGCAAGCGCGGCCGCCGCGCAAAGTGTGTGACCGGAATATGTCCAGCCATGGCCGAGCGGGCCGTGCTTCTCCGTTCCTTGTTCCAAGACCGACCAGACGCGGTCGCCGATAATTGACCCGGAGATGGGGAGGTACGCGGAACTCAAGCCCTTGGCGATGGTTACGAAATCCGGACGCATGCCATAGAGGTGGGAACCGAATTTCTCACCGGTTCGCGCGAAGCCGCAGACCACTTCATCGGCGATAAGAAGGATATCGTACTTATCAAGCACCCCTTGAATTGCGGTCCAGTATCCCTTTGGGGGTGGAACGATGCCCCCGGTCCCAAGTACCGGCTCTCCGATAAAGGCTGCAACCGTCTCCGGGCCTTCAGCGAGGATGAGAGCTTCAAGTTCGTTGGCACAGCGCCTGGAGAACGCTTCCTCGCTTTCGCCATCATGCGCCTGGCGGTAATGGTGGGGCGTCGTCGTATGGCGCACCAAATTCAAAGGCAGGTCGAAGAAGTCGTGAAAAAAGGGAAGCCCTGTCAGGCTTCCGGTGACCAGCCCGGACCCGTGATATCCGCGATGCCGCGAGATGATCTTCTTCTTTTCAGGGCGGCCGAGAATGTTGTTGTAGTACCACACTAGCTTGATGTTGGTTTCGTTGGCGTCGGAGCCGGAAAGGCCGAAATAGACCCTTCGCATGTTCTGCCCGAAATATTCGACCACGGCCTCCGCCAAAAGCGCGACCGGCTCCGTGCCCTGGCTGGCATAGACATGCGCGAACGGCAGCTCGTGCGCTTGCCGGGCGATAGCCTCGGCAATCTCCGTGCATCCATATCCCATATTCACGCAGTAGAGCCCGCCGAAACCGTCAAGGCTCTTTCGGCCATCCGTATCCCAAATGTAAACGCCTTCTGCGCCGGCCATGATCCGGTTTGGCGTTTCGCCGCGACTGTGCTTGGCTAAGTGCGTGGACGGATGGAAGACGAAGCTTCGATCCTTCTCCCGGAGTTGCTCGGTTCCCAGATTGCTCAAGCGCATCGCCCCTCTCCTCGCGATCAGTCGGCGGACACTCGGCCAGCCGCCTCTTTAGCCATTAGCATACCGGCAAACACGCCTCGAGTTTCGCTGGAATGCACCTCTTTAGCCGACGAAAGCACGGAATCGGCACCAATTGCCGTGGATACCAAGGCTTCGGGAGTTTACCGTTGTCTCAGTGCGGACAAGGGGATCGGTGAATTGGATTTCACTGGTTTCGTCACGACAAGGCTGTAGTATTGATCGATCCCCAAGCCTGCCTGCAGCAGTCCCTCCATAAAATCCTGATACGCAGCCATAGAAGGGGATGAAACGCGCATCAGATAATCGATCCGCCCCCCTATAGCCCAGCAGTCGAGGATTTCCGGGATGTCTTGGATCGCAGCCTCGAAGTGTCGCTGGTCCTCGAGACGGTGTCGATCCAGAACCACCTCCACCATCACAAAAACAATGCCCCCGACGAGGGCTGGACTTAATCGCGCGTAGAACCCCTCAATGATCCCTGCGGCTTGGAGTAAACGAAGCCGCTCCGAACAGGCCGAAGCCGAAAGATGAACACGCTTTGCGAGCTCGCTTTTCGAAATCCGACCGTCTGACTGAATCTCTGAGAGAATCCGGACGTCCCAAGCGTCTAGTCGCACAGGGTCGGGTTTCGACTTCATGACCTTTGCTCTCAAGCCGTGGTCGACAGCGCAATCAGTGCCAACCAATTCTATCATTAATTGACGCGAACAAATGTAGTGGACGGCACCCATTCTCGGCCCGCAATGCACCAGAGTGGGGTTGTCGAAAGTCAGGTGAGGGAGTTCGAACCATGGAAAGGCTTTAGAAGCAGTTGGCTATCGCCCCGCCGCTAACGGGGCGATGACGCACTGGAGAGGTCTAGTCGCCTTTCGGCAGAGACCTCGTCGAAATAGACAGCGCATTTTTTGAATCTCCGCTACTTTACCTGATTGGCACCCTCGACAGTTCCCGAGCATCGATCGGGTGGACGGCATGGTCCATGCAGTATTTACATCGGCGCATTTGGCTTCGAGATGAATTGAAGGCCTTTCTCCTTTGGCTCGCCGAGGAGCCTAGGCACCGCAAATGCCGCCCATGTTGCCGCTACGGCCCCAGAGTCCGGCCCGGCCCGATGTCGCGACATTGAGCCTGGCCGGATCGCCCAGCCGGAAGACTCAAACGCCGATGCTGCGGGCGATGCTGTCGGCCGCCATGCGCTTACGCCACTCAAGGGGCCCGGAATTGTGAATGGAGTTTCCCTCAACATCGACAGCCATGATGACCGGCATGTCCTGCACCTCGAATTCATAGATGGCTTCCATGCCCAGGTCTTCAAAGGCAACGATCCGCGCCGCCTTGATCGATTTTGAAATCAGGTACGCAGCGCCACCCACTGCGATGAGATAGGGCGTTCTGTGTCTGACAATCGACTCGATGGCCGCCGGGCCCCTCTCCGCTTTGCCGACCATCGCGTATAGCCCAGTCTCGGCGAGGATCTTGTCAGTAAAACCGTCCATGCGGCTGGAGGTTGTCGGGCCAGCCGGTCCGACGACCTCATCCCTCACCGCGCGGACTGGTCCAACGTAGTAGATCACGCGTCCGCGCAGATCGGCCGGGAGCGGCTTGCCGGCATCGATTAGGTCGACGATCCGCTCGTGGGCGGCGTCACGGCCGGTCAGCATCTTTCCGGAAAAAAGAAGGGTTTCCCCGCAGCGCCACGATGCCGTCTCTTCCTTCGAGAGCGCATCGAGATTAACCCGACGGACGCCGGTCGTGTGCAAGCCCTCATGACTGATCTGGGGCCATTCGGAAAGGTCGGGCGGTTCGAGCTGTACCGGTCCTGTGCCGTCCAAGATAAACTTCAAGTGCCGGTTGGCGGCGCATTGCGGAATGAGCGCCACAGGCTTGGACGCCACATGGGTTGGATAGGTAGCAACTTTGACGTCAACGACTGTCGTAAGGCCGCCTAGCCCCTGAGCGCCGATGCCTAGCGCATTAATTCGTTCATAAAGCTCAACCCGCAGTGCCTCCTCCGCACTTGACGGCCCCCTGGCGATCAGTTCCGACATATCGATGGGCTCGTTCATGGCCTCCTTCGCCAGCAGCATCGCCTTTTCAGCGCTACCACCGATGCCGACCGAGATCAGGCCGGGCGGGCACCATCCACTGCCAAGGGTCGAAACAGTATCGACCACCCAGTCGGCAACGGACGCGCTGGGGTTCAGGGTGGTGAAACGTGCCTTGTTTTCCGACCCGCCGCCTTTTGCGGCGATCGTGATCTCAATCTGGTTGCCGGGCACGAGGTCGACGTGGATGACCGCCGGCGTGTTGTCGCGGGTGTTGATCCGTCCGGCGAGCGGATCGGCGACGATCGATGGCCTAAGCGGGTTGTCCGGGTCAAGATATGCCCGACGGACGCCCTCATTCACCAAGTCAGCGAAACTGGCCGTTGATTTAATGCGGGCGTTCATGCCGACCTTTGCAAAGACAACCACCAGGCCAGTGTCCTGGCAGATCGGACGACGTCCGAAGGCCGCCATGCGGGAGTTCAGAAGGATCTGCCCGATGGCATTCTTCGCCGCCGGGCTCTGTTCACGAGTGTATGCCTGCGAAAGGTACCGGATATAGTCGGGAGGATGGTAATACGAGATGTACTGAAGGGCGTCTGCGACGCTCTTTGTGATATCCTCCTCGGCAATGGTCGATCTTGTCCTATTCACGAAATCTCATCCGAATGAACCGAACCCGTTGACCAGTTTCAGGCTCTGGAAGCTCCGCACCCCCTGCTCCCCTCCTTCATATCCATACCCGCTCTGTTTAACGCCTCCATACGGCGCATCTGCTGAAACCCCTTTAAGATAATTTACACTAAGAGCGCCGGCCGAAAGACCGCCGATTAGCGCCCGTTTGGTATCGTCAGCACCGGTGAAGAAGTAGGCGGCCAAGCCATAGTCAGTGGCGTTGGCTTCTTCGATCGCCTCCTCGATCGTGTCGAACGGCGCCACGGTGAGGATCGGTCCGAACGGCTCGTCATGAAGCACCTTCGCATCCTTTGGCACGCCGGTCAGGATGGTTGGGGGCCAGTAAAAACCCGGCTGGCCAAGGCGGGTGCCACCGGTTTCGACGGCGGCACCGCGATCGACCGCATCCTTAACCAGACGCTGCATGGCCTCGATTCGCCGTGCATTTGCCATCGGCCCCATCTCCGTCGCCGGGTCGTCCGGTGGACCGATTTTGATCTTGCGGGCGACCTCGATCATCCCGGACAGGAATTCCTCATAGAGAGGCCGCGCGACGAGGATCCTGCTCGGCGCATTGCAACTCTGGCCAG
Source organism: Mesorhizobium sp. LSHC420B00 (assembly GCF_000503055.1). Classification (GTDB taxonomy): domain Bacteria; phylum Pseudomonadota; class Alphaproteobacteria; order Rhizobiales; family Rhizobiaceae; genus Mesorhizobium. The sequence continues at coordinate 70,561 of NZ_AYVY01000024.1, forward strand.
CGCACTCGAACTTGTATTCCGAAATTGCCGGAATGGCCGTGGCCAGGTCGGCATCCTCGCATACAACGATTGGGGAGTGCCCACCGAGTTCGAGGATGCACCGCTGCAAGTTGTTCGCGGCGAGCTTGGCGAGCTGTTTTCCAACCTCGGTAGAGCCCGTAAATGTCAAGACCCTGACAATCGGCAAGCTGAGGAGATGCCGGGAAATTTGCACCGGAACGCCAAAGACGAGATTGACCACGCCGTCCGGAATACCCGCTTTTTGCAAGGCTTCGACGAAATGGACAGCCGCGCTTGGTGTCTCTTCAGCCCCCTTGAGGATCACGGGGCAGCCTGCCGCCAAAGCGGGGGCGAGTTTGCGGGCGATGAGAACGGCGGGATAGTTCCAAGGCGTAAAGGCAGCAACGACGCCAAGTGGCTCGGGGACGATCATCCCGTTCGGGCCCATCGGAATAGGGGCCGACAACTGTTCGGCGTGCGTTCCGTTCCACTCCAGCGTTTCGACAGCGCGCGCGTACTCGCCTGTTGCTTCGGCAATCGTCTTACCCTGTTCTGCTGACAGGTCCCTAGCTGCCGCTTCAACCTTCGCTGCCAGAATCCTGGCGGCTGCTACGAGAATCTCGCCACGATCTTTTGCAGGCCGTGAGGACCAGGCCTTGCGGCTGCGCTCTGCCGAAGCGAGGGCCTCATCCAGATCCGGTATCGTCGCCGAGGCCACCGAGGCAAATACCATCTCCGTCGCCGGATTGATTACCGGCAGAGTGGCTCCGCTACCACCGGCTCGCCATCTGCCGTTGATGAACAGCTGATAGGTCGTGGTGTTGGACATCGCATGCTCCGCTTTCGTGAATTTGCCAAGTGCCGGAACGGCCGATATCCGAACCGTGTCTTGCTCCACTGCAATTTCATCGCGATAGTTGCATGCGGTCAAATATCAAATGTCGCCCAAAACCATCTCGAATCCAGATTGACACCACTCAAGCAACCGCGAAGAGCATGGCGCTAGGAGAATTTGCTTGGGGATTCCCTAAGTCCGGTCTGGAACCGTGGCTGACCAGTGCCTGCTCTCGATCAAAGTCTTTACGACCTGGGGGATCAGCTTACGGACGGCAGAGACGGCTGGAGAGCGCTCATCTTTCGGGTTGACGGCAAGGACAACGGATCGGGTAATTACGGGATCAATGATTTTCACTGTTCGGACCTGCCCTTGAGAGGCTTCTTTCTGAATGGCCGACGGGGTCAGGATAGAATACGCCTTTCCCTCCATGACCATATTGATGATCGTGGAAAGGGAGTCGACTTCGAATCTGACGTCGAGCACACAACCGTGCTGCGCAACGACATCAGCCACCGAACGCCTGAGATTGTTATTGCGCATCGGAACCGCCAGCGGAAACGCATGCAGGTCGGCGAGTGGTATCGAATCTTCGAAAGGCGGTTCACCCCGCGGCACCACCAGACAAAGTTCTTCCCGTGCCAGTACCGTCATTCGCCCTACACTCTCGGCAGTTCGGTAAAGGACAGCCAGATTGAAGCGGCCAGCAGCCATCCACTCCTCTAGAGGTCCCGTCATGCCCTCGATCATCTTAAGCGAGATCCTCGGCAATTCGCTTCTTACCGATTCAAGCAGGGGACCGCTAAGGACGCGAGCGGCTCCGGACGGAATGCCGATGGTCACCTCTCCGGAAGGAGCAGCCACCGTGTTGGTCAGTTCCGTCTCAGTGAGTTGAATTTCCTTAAGGATGCTCCGACCGCGCTCAAGCAATTTTGCACCGGACGCCGTGACACTAACGCCGGTCCTGTCGCGTACCAGCAGCTGGGTGCCGAAGCTTTCCTCCAGTTGACGCACATGCAGGCTTAGAGCGCTTTGAGCAATGTGCAGGATCGCAGCTGCCCTCGTGAAGCTGCCTGCCTCGACTACGCCGACAAAGTATCTTAACTGCCTGATGTCCACGATGAGCAAATCCAACCGGGCACGATCCCCAGTGCGTCATATCTATCTCGAAACGAGATGGTCGACAAGTAAAAAACTGTCGGGCCAAGAATCGAAAACCAGCGCCTGTCCGGCTACTGATTAAAGGCAGGTCAGTTATTGTTGGCGAGAGCCAGTATCTCGTGGGCGCGCCGAACCACTGGCGGATCTATCATCTTACCATTCAATGAGAATGCAGAGAGTCCACGCGTGGCGGCATCGTTTTCCGCCGCGACGACACAACGGGCCCACTCGAGTTCCTGTTCGCTTGGCGAGAAAGCCTCATTGAATATGGCCACCTGTGTCGGATGGATCGCCAAAGCTCCGGCAAAGCCAAGGCGCCGCGCATGCGCCGCGGCTTCACGAAGTTTATGAGTGTCCGAAAACTCGCCGATGCTTCCTATCAAGCCTAGCGGGAGCAGCCCGGCGGCACGGGCGGCAAACAGAACGGAAAGGTTCGGCGTCAAGAGAAGGTCGAATTCCGGGGCGCCGCCAACAGATGCACTGAAGTCTTCAGGACCAAGCGCCATTGCGACCATCCTTGGATGCGCTGACGCAATGGCCGCGAGCCTTTGCAAGGCGCCCGGGGTCTCGATCTGGGCAAGGAACCGGATGCGTCCCAGCGCAAGATTTCTTTCTCGTTCAAGTTCCGAAACCGCATTCGCGACCTCTAATATCCACTCTGCCGAATCCGTCTTCGGAAGAACAAGTGCGTCAACCCCAGCGATCACGGCTGCATCGAAATCGGCCGCCAAGGCGCGCAAACCACGATTCACGCGGACCAAAACCGATTTGCCCTTCCGGCCCACCTTTGCCACGCATTCAGGAAGCTGCCGCCGTGCCTCGGCCTTCCGATCCTGCGGAACGGAGTCTTCGAGGTCGAGTATGACGCCATCTGCCCCGCGCTCATGGGCCGCCTCCACAAAGCGCGGAATGTGAGCGGGAACGAAGAGCAGGGATCTCCAGCGGGGTACAGAGGTCGCGCTTTCAACGGCCGGAACGGTGTCCGTGATCATGGAGTCGCCTCTGCGGCCGATTTTATTGAGGGCGGTGGCAGTGAGCTAACTGGGCGGCGTGTGCGCTGAGATGATCCGAGGTATACACGCTCTCTGTAAATCCTGAGTGCACTGACCTTACCTACATGCGCGCTCACGCTGACGCAGCTCTCTCGCGCAAACGCCCCAGAACCTCCTCGCGGACAATCTCGGTGTGAGCGCCTAGAGCCGGAACGGGGCGCAGTGAGGGGTGCTCGGAGTTGAAAATCGCCGCCGGCGCTATCGTCTCGACGGTTCCTTCGGGTGTTCCAACCTCGACCCTGCGAATGTGTGGATGGTTTGAAACATCCACCACTTCGTTCAGCCGGCCATATGCCAAGCCGGCGGCCTCAAGCTCCCGCATGGCTTCATCGCAGGACAGTTCGGAAAAACGTCGTTGAATGATCTCATCCAGACGTACCCGGTTAGCGAGCCGCTCCATATTATCGGCGAATCCTGGTGTGCGTGTGAGCTCGGGCTTCTTCAGGAATTTCTCGCAAAAGTTCACCCATTCCCGATCATTCTGGACCGAGAAGATGACATCCGTGTCGTCGACGCAGCGGTAGGCACCATAAGGGGCTAACGACGGGTGGGTTACTCCGGCGCGAACCGTTTCGTAACTGCTATAGTCGTGCTGCAGCACCGGTACGTTCATCCAGTCGGCAATGGAATCGAATAGCGAAACTTGTATGCCGGTGCTCTCACCTGTCCGCTCGCGGTGATACAGCGCCTGAAGAATGGCACTATGTGCCGTCATGCCTGCCGAGATGTCGCAAACCGAGACCCCTACACGTGCGGGCCCTTGTTGGTTGCCGGTGATCGCACATAGACCTGTTTCGGCCTGGACGATGAGATCATAAGCCTTCAAGTGGGAATACGGCCCTTTCTCCCCAAAACCGGAGATGTCGCAGGTGATCAGCCGCGGGTATCGGCGACGCAGATCAGCAGATCTGAAACCCAGTTTTTCGATACTGCCCGGCTTCAGGTTTTGGATGAAGACGTCAGCAGCGGCAATGAGCATTTCTAAGACGTGGCGGTCCGCCTCCGATCTCAGATCCAGGCAAACCGACTCCTTACCCCGATTGAGCCAGACGAAATAGGCGCTTTGCCCCCGCACTAAATTGTCGTAGTTTCGAGCAAAATCCCCTTCAGGCCTTTCGATCTTAATAACCCGGGCGCCGGCGTCCGCAAGACGAGATGATGCATAAGGCGCAGCCACGGCCTGCTCCACGGCTACGACGATGATTCCCTCAAGAGAGTTCTGCATGCGACACCGTGCTCTTCATCCAACGTTTTCGTTTTGAGTCCGACGACGGTTCAACATCGCCAGCAACCGGTTCTGTTCGTTCCCGACGATGGAAAATGCCTCGTCGACACCCATTCCGGGCTTTGCGAGCATCATGTCGGCCTGGGTTGCCACCGAGACGTGGACAGTAGCTTGAGCGGAGAGATCCGTCTCAGTACAGCTTCCCCCGACATATGCCCCTACCTTATTCGCCTTGCAGATGAGAACGGCGCGCGCCGTATCGGCAATTGAGCCGACATCCGGGGTCTTGATTTGGACGAGATGGGCGGCCTTCGCTTCCGCAAAGAGCCGGATATCCTCAAGCGTATTGCACCTCTCGTCTACGACAATGCGAGCATTGGAGCCCCGGGTGTCCAAAATCGATACGATCTCGGCGTAGTTCTCAATTTGAGCTTGCGTCGAACCAAAATCGGCAGGGAACTCAATGTTGAGAGTGAAACCCGGTACGCTCTCGGCAACCTTGCAGATAAAGTCGGCAATACTTTGCGGCGCCAGGCCGATTTCCAGACCGATCCAGCCATACACATCGAAATGCAGCACCGGCTGATAGCCCGGGAGGCCGATCTCGCCCGTGCGTGCCGCAACCCACTTTACGAACTCCATGAAGGTCTGGCCGCCGACGCCGAATTTCTGCCGCGAGTTGATCAGACCGTGGGGAAGCACATCCACCGCTTTCAGGATCATCTTGTCGACGTTGATTTCGCGAGCATCGCCGCTCTGGCAGTAGATCGGGACGCGGCGCGTCGGCAGCTGCAGACCAAACTCCCCGCATATGATCTCCGCCATCGTCTTGCGCTGAAAATGGGCGGCTGCGCGAAGAAGAGCTTGGCTGACGCCATACTCAACAGCTAGAGGTAGCCGCTGACGTTCGACGGGTTCAAAAACCTTCGTGCAAGAATCGCGGAACTGAGAGGCATCGACATCAAGAAGTCGCGGCGCCACGACGCGAGAGGTTAAATCTGAGATTTGACTGGTGTCGAACAGAGGATCGCGTCCACCAGCGCCGGAGTACTGGACGTTCATCATGTCTCCCCAAACAACAGTGTCGTCGATCAGAGCAAGTCCGACGCTGAGCGAAGAGGCCGGAACTCGAATGGAGGTGAACCCGGGCGTTATCGGTTCGCCAGCATAGATGAAACCGTCATGGATTGCGCCGGCCCTGATAGCTTCCTGATCGTCATAGAAAAATGCGCCGTTGCCAGGCGCGAGAAGGACGTCTTTGATGTGCACTTCACTTCGCTCGATTTTTGGACAGCGTTGACGGGTGGATGCAGCTCGATCAGCTAGCCGCCAAGTATGTGCACTTGGTTTAGGGTTCGCCAATATAATGTTCCGGATGGTGCCATCTCGCTTTCAGATGCTTTGCCAAGGCGAGAGCCCAAACGTCGAAGACGGTATAACCGATGCAGAGCGCCCGTGGTATTGCCGAAATCTTCGCGACTTTGAAGCCATGGTCGAGGGGGCCCCATTTAGGGTCGTGCCTGACGCAACCTCATCATCGCGAGAGTTCGAGCGCTTCTCTGGCTGACCGATAAAAGCAAACTCCGCGCCGATCTGCAGCTGATAGTCTATAAGCGCCAATTCGAATACCTGGACAACCACAATGCCGACCTCAAGCCCTTTGTGGACCAAGTCTGCAGGCAAGGGAGTCGAAAAGGTCGCCCGTGCGAAACAAATGTCAGAGGTCACAACCTCAGCGTAGCCTGGTGGTGCTACATGCCGCCGCATCGTTTGGCGCTCCGCCTGCATCGCAAACCTAAGTCAGCAATTTACCAGCAGATCGCGTGACATATTGCTCAGCGACTTCGCGCCATCATCGGTCACGCGGACGGTCTCACTGAAGATGTAACCATCGGTCTTTTCAAAGATACCGATGAGGAGGTGGAAGGTCATATTGGTCTGAAGCACGGTCTCATCTCCCTCTTGGAAGTTCGGGCCGCCTTCCACCCAGTCGATGCCTATTGAGTATCCAATTCTGGATTCTTTTCGCACGCCTCGAGGTCCAAATTCGCGACGAAAAGCTCGCTCCACATCGCTGCACTTCACTCCAGCCCGTATGGCCTCAAAGGCAGCGAGAAAACCATCAACGCACGCTTGGTGCACGTGCCGCGATCTCGCGTTTGGCTCTCCCAAAAAAACCGTTCGCGCCAACGCGCAGCAATATCGGTGACGGAAGGCGCCGAGCTCGAAATTCGTCTGACAGCCCATCTTGTAACGCCCATCAGTCCAAGTGAGATGTACCGCGTTCGCAGGGGAGCCTACGTTCATGGAGATTGGACTGCGGGAGGTCCAGCCCCCAAATTCCGGAGTGCCCGTGTACAGTGCATGATTCACGGCAGCGCCTACGTCGCATTCTCGGGCGCCGACAGAGATGGCGAGCCTGCCGACCTGCATTGCCCTATCCACGATCTTGCCGGCTTGCTCCATGTAGGTCAGCTCAGCAGGTGATTTTATCGACTTCAACGCGGCGACTATCCCATCGGCATCGATGAACTCCGAGACGCCTAAACTCTTGCTCAAAACGGCATGGCCCTTCACTCCAAGGACTTTGCCTGAGAGTTCGACCCCAATATGGTNCGCCTAAACTCTTGCTCAAAACGGCATGGCCCTTCACTCCAAGGACTTTGCCTGAGAGTTCGACCCCAATATGGTTCGACTTGCTGCGCTCACGAACAAGGTCAGCAATGGGCTCCCATGCCGTGAGCTGTCCGGAAGTAATGTATCTTTCTGGATAACTAAGGATACGTGATTCTGGCAGGTACGAGCTGAGCGGGCAACACAGAACGTCCATCTCGCGCAGTATGAGCCACGGATCCTCCTCGTCTTGGCTAACAAGAGCGAGTTGCGGAACGTAGTCAGAATACCCTTCGTAACCGGTAAGCCAGTTGATGTTCGATTCACTTAAGACAAGCAGTGCATCGATGCCGCGCTCAGCCATCTTCTGACGCAGCCGTGTCGTGCGCTCGCGATATTCCTGCTGAGTGAATGCGGGCATTGCCACGTTCTCCTAGATTGAAAAAATGGCGATCCACGAGGCCATGAATGGAAGAATAAGGTTTTTCGAGAGTTGTCCGTACCGCAAGCCTCAAAAATTGTGACTCGCCCCGAAAAACCTATAGAACCGTTGGTATTATTTGTAAGCGACAACAACGAGGCGCGAGCTATCGGATGTAAAAACTCCACCATCCTGCCCATAAGCTTTAATAGTCTCGAACCCCGTGCGTCGTAACATGCGAACATATTCAGAAAATCCATACTGCCTGAAAGAAAGGCGGGTTCGTCTAACGCATCCCTCGCGGACGATAATCCTTTCGATGTTCCGACGATCGTTGAGCACATCGTTACTCATGATATCGATCCTTAGATCGTCGTTACGTTGCGCAACGTAGATTGGTGACTTGTGGCGCAGGAAAGCGAAGCGATTGGAGTGATCGATCAGAAGACGCCCGCCCTTTCGAAGTGTACAAGCGGCTTCACAAAGAACCCTCTCATTGTCTTCATCCTCGAAATAGCCAAACGTCGTGTACCACAGAAACACCGCGTCAAATTGATCTCTCCAAGGAAGCGATCGCATATCACCAAGAACATACTCAACCTTTACTTTGCGTTTAGTAGCATCCGCTTCGGCTTTCTTTAGCAAAGTTGGCGAGATGTCAAGTCCGGCTACACGCGCTCCTTTTTCAGCCAACCGGTTGGTAATCCGCCCATAACCGCACCCAAGTTCAAGAACTGCACTGCCTTGTCTAAGAGACAGAAGCTCCCAAATTACTCCCGCTTCTCTGTCACTTGTCTCTGGTGGATTTACCACATCGCCAAAGTGAAAGTAATCTTCGCTGAAGTAGTCTTCGAGCTCCGAGATGGAAGTCGATCTGCTCACTTGGTCTGCCATATGCTTATCCTCTACTTTGACTTCTAACCGTTGCATATTGCTACGATCATTAAAAGAAATATTTTGTGAATTGTTCCACGCCGCCTATGAAATATTCTGGTAACACTTATTGGCCTTTACCGCGTTTGAGACTGCGTCGCGGGCGATATGGGAGACGCCTTGTGAGGAACTGCTCTCGAAGCTCGTCAACTTCGATGTGCGGATGCTGTCCGGGCGGGACGACGCACGCTGGCTCAGGCATATGATATGAATTGGGGTTTCATCGTCCGCCATAGCGGGGCGCAGGTCGCCGTGCTGAGCACGCGCGCGTACGACGCTCGCGATAAGCGGGACCTCAACTTTACCAGCTCGTGCGAAAGCGTTGCTCCCGCCACCGGCGATGCTATCGAGAAGCACCGATTTCCCGCCGACAAGCCTGGGAATATATTTAACTGCCAGGCCCCGGCGTGACTGCAGCGCAGTCCAACACAGTAAATCCTGTGGGCCTTGGCCAGCGACGCTGCCGCTGTCACCATTCGATCGATGAATCGAGGCTTCGCAAGCTGTGCAACCCGCCTTGCCAATGAATTGAGTATTTCCTTTAGAAAGCGCGTGATCACACTTCATCTGTACTTCTGACCATATTTTCCTATGTTCTTAGCAGATTCAGCACCAGCAGCCTGGCACGCTTCGCCGTACACTTTTCGATATCCTCACCCACCAGGCCAAGATGCTTCGAACGACGCATCATTGTTGCAGGTTGTACGCCGGCCTGCCGAGCCTGTTCGCGTATCGAAAGAAGAGCGACGTGATGTGGCGGTCAAGCACGAAGAGCGCAGCGCTTTGCATTTGCTCCGACTTGCCGTCGAAAGCCTTGAGGTTTGTCTTGCCTCAGCGGTCCCTGTTCCAAACCAAGTCTGCCTGGTCATATTGCGGATTCTGTAGGCATTGGACTCAATTCAGGAACCCCCGAGCTAGCGCTTCCGCATCATGTGAAAGGCGAGGCCTATCCACTCGCTCTATTGGCAATCGGCCTTGCGCGTTCCGATGCTTATCCTTCAGGCAAATCGTCCAACCAGCAGGCACCCTCTTGGTGCGGGCGGGAGAAGATCCTTCCGATCTTTCCCGGAGTTTTGTTCTGATGATATCGCATATACACGCGTCCATCGGCTCCAAGGTCGAGGATCTCGATCTTTCCTGTGTAATGGGACATGATGTATTTGAATGTCTTTTGTATGCCGCTGAGACGTTGGTTGATGCCATGCGCAATTTCCAGTCCGCGCCGCAGTGGAACTTGAAAATGAGATGCGCCTTTCACCGGCCTGCCTTGAAAGAGATAATAGGGACGAACACCCAATTGGTGACATTTGGCGAAGGTCGCCGCCAAGATTTTGGAATCATCGTTGACTTTCGCGAGAAGCACGGATTGATTGAGGAACTGCACGCCTTGAGCGCGCAGGGAGCGAATGTTGCGCTCTGCGTCGACCGAGATCTCACCGATGTGGTCGAAATGTGTGACGATCACTGCGGCTTTGCCCGCTTCATGGATCCGTTGGAACAAACGCGGCAAAGCGGGATCCTCAAACCGCCTGGGCTCGTAAGCGACTAGTTTTGTGCCAAATCGAATTGAATCCAAATGTGGAATCGGCAGCAGATGATCAAGGATCTTTTCGAGCTTGGCGGTGCTGAGCACGAACGGGTCGCCTCCCGATAATAATACGTTCGTCATCTCAGGATGGGCCGCAATATACTGTGTGATCTGGGCGAAGTCAGTCGGGATTTCATCGGAATCCTTCCCAACGATTCGTTTGCGAAAGCAGTAACGACAATATGACGCGCAACGGTCTGTCACCAACATCAACCCTGTCTGGGCGTACTTGTGCTGAAGTCCGGGCACGACGGTGTTGTCGTGCTCGCCACTCGTATCCAGATTGCCGGGACTATCGAACTCGTCGAATGAGGGCTCCACAATATTCTTGAGCTGGTTGTAATAACCACTGTTGGCTATCTGCTCACGATAGAATTGCGTGACATGATAACGCGTGATGCTGTTGGCTTGTAGCTCATCCTCGGTAACAACGCGCGTCCCCTCGATGAAATTCATGATCGCAGTCCGGGACCCCGGGCCCGTTCCGGTGGGCGACGATTGAGGCGGACAAACGCCAGGCGACGCTGTGGTCGTTGGCACGTTTGGCTCGCGACAGCTGAAGCCCTGGTCCTCGTAGACGACCGCGATCGCCTCCAGATCCCGCTCGACCCTCGTCTCAACTAGCCCGTGACTGCAGCGGTCCTGCGGATAGGTCGCTTCCATCAAGTTGGCCTTCATCGGAAGACGACGACGTTCTGCCCCCAACTGGATTGGCGCCGACCAGGCCCGCTGCTCTTGGTCAGCCGCCATCTGGCTCAGTGCCTGCTGCAAATTCCCCACAAACCGCTCGACCGTGCTCCGCTCAAACAGCGACGTTGCGTAGATTAACCTCCCACGAATCGCCTCGCCGATCTCAGTAAGATCAAGCGCAAGATCATGTCGCGCGACGCGATCGTCAACGCGGATGTGCTCAAGTTCGAGCCCCGGCATATGCGTCGACTCATTGTTTTGCTCTGCAAGCATGAGGTGGAACATCGGTGTGTGAGCTATAGGCGGGTTAACGAGTTCCACCACTTGCTCGAACAGCAGATCCTGGTTCGCCTGTGCTCCGAGCGCGGCCGCATTCACCCGCTCCAGCAACTTCGCCAGCGTTGGGTCATCCGACAGACTAATCCGTAGCGCCAAGGTGTTGATGAAGGGGCCGATCAGGCCCGCGATCTCGGAGCGCGTGTGGTTGGTGCTCAGGGTACCGATGACCAGCTCGCCCTGACCCGACAGCCGCGCCAGCACGAGCGCCCAGCCCGCCAGCAGAGTCACGAACAGTGTCGTTCCATGACGTCGGCTCATCGTCTTGAGCTGCGTCGTCAGCGGCTTGTGCAGCACGAATTCGACGTAACTGCCGCTGTGGTCCTGCTGGGCCGGACGCGGCCGGTCCGTTGGCAGATTCAGTGGGGCTGGCGCGCCCGCTAGCGTCCGGCGCCAGTATTTCGACTGACGCTCGAACACCCGGCCGGCCAGCCGACGGCGCTGCCAAACCGCGTAGTCCGCGTACTGCAGCGGCAACGGCGCTAGCCGATCGGCGCGGCCCTCCCGGGCCGCGGCGTAAAGCTCGCTGACCTCGTGTGTTAGGATCTTTCGCGACCGGTCGTCTGAGACCATGTTGTGCATGGTGATCTGCAGCACTTGGTCTTTCACCCCCAGGCGCACTAGCCGTCCACGGATCACCGGCCCAGTCTCCAGGTCGAACGCCATGTGCGCTTCATGACGCATAAAATCCGCGAGCGCCGCCTCCACGTCAGCTGCCGCCGTCAGATCTTCCCGTTTCAGAGGCAGGCCGATGTCCGCCGGCCCGATCTGCTGGAATGGCTCGCCGTCCGCCACGCCGAAGGTAGTGCGCAGTACCTCATGACGCGCCACCAACCCATTCAAGGCCGACTGTAAGGCCGCCTCGTCTAGCTCGCCGCGAAGCCGAAGCCCCATCAGGATGTGACAGGTTCCGCTGCAGCCCGCCAGACGAGAATGGAACCAAAGCCGCTGCTGGGGGAATGACAGCGGCACCCTCGACGGACGCGGCAAAGCTTCGATTGGCGGGACCGCGCTCACGGTGCAGCGTCCCGCATTGTTTTGGACCGTTCGCGCAACTTTCATGTAGACCCCCTCGGCTGGAGAGTGCGAGACCCCTTGGTCGTAACGGATGCTTTACCGTGTCCCTTGCAATCGACGTGCCACCGAAAGGTTGTGTCGGCAAAAGGCGCAAATCCATGAGTTACGCGCCGCGCCGGCGAATACTTGCGCCTCAGTGTGTCAGGTTCCGAACGCGGATGTCTTCAAGCGGACATGGCTGAACATGGCAACACGAACCTCCAATGACGACGGTCGCCTGCCGAAGAGATGGTGAACGCGGGGTCCTGCGTCTCCCGCTCTCGATCGCCACCAAGTTTCGGCGACGATCATCCCTTGTCTGGCGACACCTCCGCTAGTGCGCAGGGATTGCGGGGCACTGATTGTCCCCGTTCGCCAAGGGTCGAAAATGGTGTGATCGACCAGGCGATTAAGTCGACGGCACGTTGAAGTATCGCCTCCGTCTGAGCTTGGCTGTCTGAAGCGGCGATGACATGTCCGATCGTATCTCGGTGATCGCCTCTTCTGACGATCGGCGTCTTGGGTCCAACATAAATTTTGACCTCGGCGACGCCTGGTATGGCAGCCGCGCGAGTGGCGCCATTGATCCAATTAAGGAAGCCGTCGCGATCAGGATTTAAGAACCGCGCGCCCGCAATGTTCGATTGCCTTCTGCGCAAGTCGCACTCCTCGCCGATGACGAGCTTGATGTGCTCGTCGATAAGATCAACACCGTACGCCAGCCGAGCCAGTTTAGGATTGGCCCCACCCGGAAGACGCGGGTTCACTTCGATGACTACTGGACCACGCGCCGTCCACCGGAGTTCAATATTCGTTGGCCCCCAGCCGAGGCCAAGAGCTTGCAAACATCTCAGCGAAACATCGGCGATGTGCTTGTACTCGTCGTCAGTTAGCGGAGCCGGAAAGATGCATTCACGGAAGACAAAATTCGGTAGCTGATCGAATTCAGCGGCCTCAATCCCAACGACTTGATTTCCCATTATGTCAGCGCTATAGAATGGGCCTTGTGCGAATTCTTCGACCAGTATCCTCGGCGAAGATTGGCATAGGTACTTCTCGCACAACAGATTGGTCGTATGTTCGGCCAACTCATCGATGTTACGGCACAATCTGACACCGCTGCTACCGCTGCCCGCGGCTGGCTTAAGAATCACTGGCAGGCCGATCTCCGCGGCAGAGCTTTCAACCTCCCTCGCATTTGTTGCCAGACGATAAGCAGGTATTGGAACGCCGCCCTCCGCGAGGAGCTGACGTTGAGTGAACTTGTCGCAGCATTGTTCGATCGATGCGGGATGCGGTCCTGGTAGATGGAAATGCTGGCAAAGTTTGCCAACTGTCGCATAGACGGACTCATCGAAGTCCGTAAAGCCAGTAATGCCAGCAATGTCATAGGTCGCACGCAGCCGGGAGCATTCGTCGATCAGCGCATCGAGATTGTCTGTATCGACCCGGATTGCCTCAACGCTTTCCGCCGCGAGATAGTCGTAGCGAGCTGGATCAGCCGATAGGGTAATTGGCTGGAGACCAAGACGCTGGATCGCTTGGACGTATCTCGGTCCATTGCCCCTATGACCTTCGACCAGGATCAGCGCGCTTCTTGCCATTGGCATCGACCTCCGTTACCGGCTCTGCGGATTCGAGCGTGAATTGGCAGCAGCTCTTTAGCTGTGCCTGGCATCACACTTTGCGGTAAAGATATCATCGTCAGCGGTTTGCGCTCGCAAAGATTCTGTAAATTTATTTGAACAAGCCGTTGCAACGGTGAGTACTCGTTAGCGTGGCAAGGCGTATAAAATTCGGAGGGGTTCGATGCTCACGGGACGCTGGTTTGGCCTATAAGCATTTAAGCCTTATCCGGCGGGCAACTTCTCTTCCATCGCATCAGTCGGCTCTACGAACGCACCTCCATCCGCGAGTTCGTCGATGTGCGCATCGCCGACAAGACCGTTGAGATATTCCACAAGGGTCAGCGGATCGCCAGCCACGCCTGTGCGCCCAACGGGCGCGGCCATATGACCGTTGCCGATCACATGCCGAGCGCGCATCGCCGCTACGGCAAGTGGACGCCGGGGGACTGATCGCGGCCGGCGAGAGGATCGGGCCTTCCACCGCCGCCTTCTTCCAGGCTGTCATCGCTGACCGGCCGCATCCCGAACAGGGCTTTCGCACCTGTCTCGGCATTCTTTCTCTGACTAAGAGCTACGGCAACGCGCGCGTCGACGCAGCCTGCCAACGCGGCATCCTCATCAAGGCACGCTCCGTCGCCTCGATCCGTTCGATCCTTAAGAACGGCCTTGATCGCGCTTTCCTCGACGAGACGCCCGACTATCAACCCCCTGCGCCACGGCAACATCCGCGGTCAGGGCTATTTCCACTGAACCATGGAGATCTCAATGCTCACCCTCCCACCCATGAACGGCTGATCGCACTCGGCTTGACCGGAATGGCCAAAGCCTTCGAGGAGCAGCGACGATCACCGGATCTCGAGGCCCTGTCGTTCGAGGAGCGCATCGGACTTCTTGTCGATCGCGAAGCAGAGCGCGACGCCAAACGGCTCACGACGCGGCTCAAATTCGCCGCGCTGCGCCAGAGCGCCTGCGTGGGAGATGTCGATTTGCGCACGCCGGCGCGGCATCGACCGCACCGTCTTCGCCAGGCTCGTCGGCGGCGACTGATCGACCGCCATGAGAACCTGCTGGTCACAGGGGCAACCGGCCTGGGCAAGAGTTGGCTTGCCTTGCGCTCGGCCACAAAGCCTGGCGCGACAATCAATCGGTGCTCTATCATCGCGTCCCGCGCCTTTTCGAGGCACTCGCCCTGGCCCGCGGCGATGGACGCTATGGCCGCCTGCTCAAGATGCTCGGACGCGTTCAGCTCCTCATCCTCGACGACTGGGGCCTGTCGGTTCTCAGTGCCGCCGAGCGCCGCGACCTTCTGGAAATCCTCGATGATCGCCATGGCCGCGCATCCACAATCGTCACCAGCCAAGTTCCCGTGGAACACTGGCACGACGTCATCGGCGATCGCACCCTCGGCGATGCGATTCTGGATCGCCTCGTTCACAACGCTCACCGCCTTCAACTCACCGGAGAAAGCATGCGAAAACACCGCGCTCGCGCCCACGCTCTTGACGAAGCCGCAAACACCTGAATCAATGAACAGGTCGGTCGAAGCGGCCGCTCATCATCGCGCGAAATACCTGCTCACGATTAAATGAAACGAGCGCTCACCATCGCGTGAAATGGCTGCTCACAATCGGCGAAATGTGCATTCTGTCCAAGCCGGGCTCGCGTGCCGACTTCGCCACGAGTGGTTCGGCCCCTTGGTGACCGCTGACAGCGGCTTCACCCCGATCCCTCGGTTCCAGGGCCAGAGAATACTGGGTCTCTGCCGCTTTCCACTCATGAGTTGCCAGTCCTATTTGCCACTTCTAATAGTTCGGGCCTTCGGTCATCGTTTCCCAGCTTGGCCTATCCGTTTACTCCGCCTTTCGGCCTTGTAGTGCCTCACTAGCCTCGCCAAGCGCGAAGCCCGCGCCAACCCGAAGAAGGCCGAGCCCGGCAAAGATCGGAAGAGCACACGTCTGAACTCNTCGGTCATCGTTTCCCAGCTTGGCCTATCCGTTTACTCCGCCTTTCGGCCTTGTAGTGCCTCACTAGCCTCGCCGACAGCATACCTACTACGCCCTCTGCTGACTCCTGCATCACGGTCAGGTCACCTTGCGGTTCCCTCAGGTCCGAAGTCGGAACATGACACAGGCCCTGCCCAGGTAAGTTCAATCGCCTTCCCCGCGCACCTGCCGGATCTACAGCCCTGGCCGTTGATTGGATATGGACTTCGCGACACGTTGCCCGCTCGTCCGGCCAAGGATGCCTGATATCCGGTTTCTGTTCGTCAGGTCCCGGTTTTGCTCCACGCTTCCTTCAGACACCACCTCGCGGTAACGCCCTTGCGTTTTGCTAAGCCTTCACCTCCATCAGGTCGGCTAAGGGACTTTCACCCCCAAGCGGTTGAACATGCTGGGCACACAACGAAGCCGCTGACGCGGCAAATGGTTTGCGGGTGAGGCTTCTGTTTTGAAGGATTGCTGCTGTTGAAGCGCAATCTCGAGAACAGGAGCAATGAGATGGTCGAGTTGAGCCCTCTTTGCCCTGCGGGTGGTGCTAAGCGCCGACGAGGTTGTCCGGTTTCTGGAAGCGGTGCCCAGCCTGGAGACACGCACCGCGCTGACGACGGCCTACGCCGCGGGCCTTCGCGCCTCGGAGACCGTCTGCCTAAAGGTCGGCGACGTCAACAGCGAACGCGGGGTCATCCGGATCGAGCACGGCAAGGGCGGCAGCGACCGTACCGTGATGTTGTCGACGAAGCAGGGCTCGCCGGCCTTGACCGGACCGGCATGCAGCAGATCATCCGCTCCGTGGTTCGCCGGGTCGAAATCGACGACGCGCACATCGAGATCATCTTCCGGGTTCCCCCGCTCGATGGCCCAGCCCGCCCAAAATCACCAAGCAAAATGACCAAGTCCACGCAACGTTGTACAGACGTTTGTCGAGCGAACCTTCGGCTGGGTGACGCGGTGGCGGAGGCTCGTGCGCGACTAAGAGAAGCACATCGACGTCTCTCACGCCATGATCCTCGTCGCTACGGGCGGCAATCTTATCCGCAGAAACGCCCATCCCTGATTTTCAAAACGGACTCTAAAGACGGCCTGCACCACGCACTTTCGTGCTCTCGGGCCCCACGTCCCGAATGGGCTCACCATAAGGCCGCTCTCAAACAAGAACAGCAGGACGAGTAGGCACCAAAGATCAAATAACGGATAACGGCCAGGTCGAACGCATAGACCGCACGATCAAGGACGCGACCATCAAGCGTTTCTACTACGAGAGCCATGACCAACTGCGCCTGCCGTCTCGCCGACTTCGTCTCAGCCTATAATTTCGGCCGCCGACTGAAGACCCTCAAACGGCCTCACGCCCTTTGAATACATCTACGAAATTCAGGCTCGACCCAACCCATCAAATCCCGGGTCTTCTCTAGTCAAGCGCCTTCAAGCCTTTCTCGGCCAATGGCTTTTGATGTCTTTCGCGGGGCCTTGCTTCTCTTCGGGATCGGCGCGCTAGCCCTCCCGGCATGGGTCAGTTAGAATGAAAGGGACAATCTAAACGGCGTTCTCACCCTGTGCTCACGATCGATATGAGTCCCGGCACGTCCTTATCCTTCGTCTCGCGAAGGACATTCATCCCCCCTGGCGAATCTCGTTATCGGCTTTTCCCTTTCCTTCGAGGGACCCGCTGTAATTTCGGCGCTGTAAGGCACCGATGTGATGAGGTGAATGGACGGTGATGCCGATGCTGCGACCATCCCCAACATCTCGCCCAATCTTAGCTTCACGACTGTAGACCGCCGCGACGAAACTGACATCTGGCTTCGAATGGAGGAACTGAACCATCAGGCTCCTCTCTCTCTCTCTCTCTCTCTCTCTCTCTCTCTCTCTCTCTCTCTCTCTCTCTCTCTCCGTTGCCGAACAGATGCGGACTGCTTCAGGCTATGTTAGAGTAGCTGAAAGATACATTTGCGCCGTTCTGAGTGTTTTCTCGATATCGCAACACAAGACTGATAATTGCGGAGCTAGATGCTTATTATTTTTGTCGATGAACCCGAGAAATTCCTCGTCGTACATGCTCACGTAATTGAGCTTTCTGACTGCTGCGGCCGATAGCACCGGGATTGACGACAGATCCACTATGGTGCGCGGCTGCAACCGCAGTAGTGCCTCCCCGAGAATGGCTTGATATTCATCATTGACATCGGCGGTTGCGATCACAACGATCGACCGAGGTTCACGAACGGACCCAATCTCCGCCGGGCGCATGAGCGAAACTTCTATGTCGGTCCAGGGGCGAAGACGTTTGCGAAGGTTCTTAGGGTTCCGCGTTACGATTACCGCTGAACGGAATCGCTCTCCCACACCACTCCTGATCAACTCGCGACCCAACATACCCGCCCCGATCATGTAAAGGCGGTCGGGTAGCTCTCCATTCTGAAACCGATCTGCTATGATGTCTCGGACGATCTGATCGTAATTGAACGGTGCAATAAACCCCTGCCGGTCTCGCGAGGCGCGACCTATATCAATTGCCAGTCGTGCAATCTGGAAAATCGGAAGGTTTGGGTCAAGAAGTTCGATAGCTTTCGCGAGTTGATCGCTGATGTAATTCTCGCCGAAGATCTGGGAACGAGCGCCCGACGCAATCTCAGCCAGACGCTGAGTAATAGGGACCGCACCTTCAATGTGCTCGAATGGAAGGTCAGAAAACATTGTGCTGCTATCAATATTTCTGAGCGCGGGCTCTTCGCCGTAGGCCTCAACTCGTAAGCAGGTCGTGACAAGTAGAACGCCGTTTCGCGCAAAGTCTGTTGCAAGTGGTTTGATCTTCGCTGAATGCTGCGCCATTGCCAGAGGCGAAGTCATTTGGTGATCAACATAGAAGCCAAGAAGTCTACTCATTGTTCCCTCCTGAAGTTAATAGAAGCTCAATTAATTACTGACACGGAACGCTCTCAAGTCATCGAACTTCTCCGAGCCTTCCTTTGACGCGAGATGCGGGGCAGGTGTCCTGCGCCGCTGCAATCAGGAGCAGGCTGGCGGGTCAGTTTTTGGTAGCAGCCGATGATGAGGATCTTTTGCCGGAGGTCGAGAGGACGGCGAGCATTGTGGTGGACTTGCCCTACCTCCTCCCGTAAAAGGTGGGTCTGGTGCAACCCTGACATATTGTGTCCCTTTGGTCCTTTGAGCGACGTCATATCGGTTGGCGGCTCTTCCGGTGACGAAGCAGCAAAAGTCGCGCCACTTGCGCATAAGGGGTGCAGCAGGACTGCCTTGCCCATTATTCAAGTGCTTTAACGAGAGTACGGCAGGGCCCTTGTTGGGCACCACCATGTCGCGGACCCGACAAAACCCGACGGCACTTTCGTGGTTTACCTAAATCGGCTCCAAGACCGGAGCGACCCGTTAGTGGATGGCCGGCGCTCGCCATCGGCCTTCGTCGGACATGACCTGAGACCCTATATCCTCCAATTTGAGGGAGAGTCCTGGGTTGCATGCTCCGATACCATTATCTGGACCGCCGGAAGGTAGAGTTTCCCGGCTTTCTCACGATGGCGGGCTGGCGGCGCCGTCGTGATTGAGAACGAGATCGGGGCCTTGTGCCCGATCGCCCCATGCGGGCGCACCTCGTTGTAGTAGGAGCAAGGATCGGCCAGAAGAACGGGATTGTACGGCAGTGGGCCAGACGCGGCACGCGGCCGCGACAGCCCGACCAGCGCTACAAGAGCGCCTACCTGTTCGGCGCCATCTGCCCAGCACGACCGCCATCGGATTGTGGGTGCCGCATCTGAAGGCGCGCACCCACGCAAATTTCGCGGCGGTCGCCCTACGTGGATCACCGCCACGCCTTCGCGCTTCAGGAGCAGGTGCAGCCGACGGTAGCCGAAGCGTGTGATTTTTCATGGAATGAGGGGTCAGACTCAATCTCGCTGCAGTGACGGCTGATGTCGCGGTTTTTCCGAGGGGGAATCAGCGCGATGGAACGGAGATTTGGGTCGACGAAACTGGCGCCGGCGGGCTTCGTCGTCGAGCATGCTGAGATCGGCACGGATTGTGTATTTCTTGACGTGCGCGCTACGGCGCTTTCGGCAACGTGCCCGTGCTGTGGGACCAGTTCACTCCGGACCCAGAGCCGATATCTGCGGCAAGCCGCCGATCTGCCCATCGCCGGCCGGCGGGTTGTCTTGCGGGTGACGGTTCGCCGTTTCTGGTGCGACGCCGTTCTTTGCCGCCGGCGCATTTTTGCCGAGCGGTTTGGCGCCGATGTTTTAGCCCCGTTATCGCGAAGGACCGGACGTCTTGAGACGATCGTTCATCACTTGGGGCTCGCGCTTGGCGGCAGGCCGGCTGCGGCCTTTGCCGATCGCCTGATGATGCCGGTGAGCAATGATACCCTGTTGCGTGTCGTGCGCCGCAGGACTGAACAGCCGCGCGATAAGCTCGCTATCATCGGCATCGACGACTTCGCGTTCCGGCGCGGCCAACGATACGGGACGATTGTCTGCGATCTTGAGCGCCGCAGGCCAGTGACATTGCTGCCTGATCGCGAACAGGCGACATCGCAGGCTTGGCTGGCGAACCATCCTTTCATTGGACTGTCGCTCGCGATCGGGGTGGCGGATATGGCGAGGCGATCGCCAAGGCCTTGCCTCATGCCGCTCAGGTGGCCGACCGCTGGCATCTGATGGAAAACGCCAGCCGCGCTTTCCTTGATGCAGTCAGCAAATCCATGCGGCATATCCGAAAGACCGTCGGCAGCACCATCATCGATCCAAAGCTTCTCAGCGGCTGCAATATGAAGGATATCTGCGTCGCCAGGAGACAAACGAGGCCATTCTGGAATTGTCGAAGCAGGGTGTGCCGATCAAGCAGATCGTCAAGCGTACCGGACATAGCCGCAAGCTCGTCCGCTGCGTCCTGCGCGGTCAGCGCTCCGATATGTTCCGCGTCCGGCAGAGTTCGCTCGAGGAATGGCTTCCCTGGCTTGACGGCCGCTGGGACCAAGGCGCGCGTAATGCTTCGGCGCTCTGGCGCGAAATGCGTAAGAAAGGCTTTCGTGGCCAGATCGGCGTCGTCTCTGAATGGGCGCGGCGCAGACGCCTTGCTGAAAGGGCCGATCAAAGCGCACTTCCCCGCACGCCTTCGGCACGAAGCATCGCCAGGCTCATGACGCTGGCGCGTGACGACCTGTCCAAATCGGACGCTGTACTGATCGCGGCAATCGAGAGCAATGTTCCTGACCTCGTCATCGCGCGAACGCTAATCGACGACTTTCAGCAGATGATCCGATCAAAGGGGGTCGCAGAACTGGACGCTTGACTCGAGGGCGCAAAGGCAAGCCTTGTCAGCTCTTTTGCAAACGGGGTAGAAAAGGACATCGCCGCAGTCCGCAACGCCATTATCTCTCCGTGGTCGAATGGCCAGACCGAAGGCCAGATCACCAAGCTCAAACTCATCAAGCGGCAAATGTACGGCCGCGCTAAGATTGATCTGCTCCAGGCGCGCCTCGTCGGTGCAACTTAGGCGGTCGCCGCAGCGAGAGTGCGTCAGAGCCCCTTTTACGCGAAAATGCGGGGTCCGGATTCCACGGTCATTGACACCGAAGCGCCGGCGTTCGGCGGCCAGATCCCGCAGCCGCTTGCGCAAACCGGCATCATCCGGTCGGGACGGACGGTAGCGGTAGACCCGCGGCTCCATGCCGACGAGCCCGCAGGCGCGACGCTGCGAATAGCCCTTGTTCTCGATCGCCCAAGTCACGGCGGTCCTCCTCGACCCGGGCGTTAGAAGTTTTTTCCGAGCATCTCGCGCAAGGTCGAGACGTCGAGCATGGCATCGGCCAGCAGACGGTTCAGCTTGCCGTTCTCCTCCTCAAGGCTCTTCAGCCGCTTCGCCTCCGACACATCCATGCCGCCATACTTCGAGCGCCACTTATAGGAGGTCGCGTCGCTCACACCGTATTTGCGGCACAGGTCCGTCGCCGAAAGCCCAGCCTGGTGTTCCTTCAAAATGCCGATGATCGTCAGAAAATCTCGATCGCTTCATTGCCTGTCTCCTCATCCGAGGAACAGGCTAACCTCAAACCGAGGACATTTCAGGGGAGCACGTCACTTCGGCAGCCAAGGGATGTTACCGCGGAAAACTTTGGCGTTGCCCCCAGTTTCTATCCAGTTTTGAGTTCGTTTCCGGCGTTGGATTTGCCCTGATGGGCGGTGGAAGCTGTGGGCTGTAGGATTATCGCGACGCCAAAACGTCTATCCGGCCGATGTTGATCTGATCTTCCCGGTCGCGACCACCGGCAGGCGCCTCTAATATCACATCCCGGACCAGCCGCCGGTCTCTGCCGGGGTGATGCTGTCTGGTGAGAGATGGCACAAGATAAGCTGGCGGCGCGGCACTAAAGGTCGGCTAACATGCTTGTTTGGGGCTCGACGTGTCCGCGCTGCGGACGGTCATAAGCACCGGATGCTCGACAATCGCATGCAACCCATGCCAAGCGAAGAGGTCTGGCTCGTCGGCGAACGCCGGTCGACTGGCGAGCAAAAATACAAAAATACTATGTGTTGAACTTACCGGCCGATGCGAGCCTCAAGATGCTCACCGCCACGATCAAGGCGAGGTGCGTCTGTGAGCAGGCACATCAGCAATCGAAGGCGGAACTCGGCCTCGACCACTTCGAAGGCCGATCGAATCGGCACGCCTTGATGACCCTGATCGCCTACGCCTTGCCCGCCGCCTCAAAACAGCAGGACGGAAAAAAAGAGTCGGCGGACCACCGCAACAACCAAGCAGGCCAGCTGTTAGACAAGCCATTCTTGACCTCTTCACGCGGCCGCCACCCCGCAGATGTCCTCACTGTGAGAAGCTGCTCGCAGAGGCCGTCAAACCTAAACTGCCAAAGTGTGCTAGCCACGGCTCGGCAGATGCAATGCGTAGCGGCGAACTGGGAAACGCCGATTTCGACAAGGTACTGGCGAAAGAACGCCGAAAACGGTGTGGTGGCCCTCCCATGGCGCGCGGACATCGACAAGGGCGCAAGTGCTCGCTGAACACCTCCGAATTGGTGAGGTCTATGTTTCCATTACAGTCACGCTCTTCGGGCAATACTGCCGCGGGCTGCAAAGTGTCCACACAGTGGACTGCGATGAGTGCTACATTTTAGACTAGGGGAACCGCAGGGCAACGCCGTTCGCGCACTCAAGGGTCTCGTCGCTGCAGGGCCATTCCCAAGTGAGATTCGTTATCGCCGCCTCTCACTGCTCTTAACGATCATCGTATTCGTTCGGATCGCGGCCGAATGGATTTCGGACTTCGACCAGATTGACGGTGTGCGCAACTGCTGGGAGGTGTGAAACCCTGGGGTGGCGTCCAGCAATCTCGGAATTGTGTTCACGGCAACGGCGGCTGTACCAAGGCCGCCAAGCTGAGAGATTTGCTCCTTCACTACCAAGTCCACCGCGGGAATTCCGCTAATGCGAACTTGGTCTCCTAGGGCTTCGTCGCGGTCGTCAGGATCCAATATGCCGACCATTTCAAAACGGAGTTTTTCATCGCCCTTTGAAAATCCAACCACCGCTTGACGAAACCCGCACACCCGACCTGGCTCGATTTCGATAAATGACGTACACCGGCGGCGCGAAGTAATGATTGCTGACTTGGTTTGCTGAAGTTCGTCAACTTCAAGACCCAGGGAAACCGCGACCATGCCAGCGGTTTCTAAGAGTCCGATGTGACCAATAGTGCCATCTTCGGCTCCTCGTACAAACTCGGACTCGGTAAGTCCTGCACCAATGTGCCTCATCTCGTCCGGCCCGTATGGAGAAAAGTCGACCACGCGTCGTCCATCTACTCGGTTGATTTCCCAGCAGGGAGAGGACGCCGAGATCGGGAGAATATCCAGTATGAAACCGGGGTTAATACCAACAGCGGTAACGCGGGCACCTCCCGCCTTCGCCTGACGATCGATTTCCTCCGCCACGCCGATGTTGCATCCGAGTGGGAAGAACAGCTCTTGCGTTATAGTGACAACGTTGATGCCTCTTGCAGCCAACGATGCTACGATAGGATATGCCTCGGCTGCGAAAGCAGTAGTCGCGTGCAGAGCAACATCTGCCTTCATTTGGTCCGTCGCCTCCGGAGACGATACCTGAATACCACTCAAAGCCGGTTCCTGAAGCAGGTTGCCAAGGTCTCGGCCGATTTTGTTCGGGTCGTTGTCAATCACGCCGACGATGGATACGTCGTTGCGCTTCGCGAGCAGGCCAAGCATCAACCCACCCATGGCGCCTACGCCATATTGCATAATTCTCATTTTGGTCTCTCCCAGTTATAGCGCATTTTCTGCGGAAGACGCCGTTGCTAACGAACAAACTGCTCTACGAAGCGCTCACCCAGGCCGAGCGCTTCGTAGTGGCGCGAAGCAGAAGCGAGCTTGGTGAACACGTCCTCGTACCCCAGGAGAACGCCCTGAGGATCGACGTAGACGTAGCCACCGCTTACATGGAATAACGTGATCATTTCGCTGCAATCGTCAGGCACGACGAGTGTATGAGTTTCGCCCGGCGGCTCGAAAGCATAGTCGCCGGCCGTGGCTGTCCAATTGTGTTCCAGATATCGCCATGTTCCACGAAGCACCATCGCGTGAACAGGGCCACTGTGGCGGTGCCGAGAAAGAACTCCGGATTTGGTCACTCGAAGTAGATTGACGTAATATCCTTCGCTGACGGAAAGCAGAAGCGGTCTGAACCAGATCCCGTCAGCCTGAGGGACCCAAGCATCTTGGTCGGCATCCAGATCAAGAGCTCCGGACAAGAACAGGTCAGGGCGCATGCCCCGTGGTTGTGGCATGCTGTAGGGCTGCTTTGAAAAGTCGAGCGTGCGAGTCACGGCATGCCTCCTCTTGAAACGAGGCAGTGAAGATCATCTGCCTCTGTGCCTCTCCTAGGTCGTCCAACTTAGCATGCGGTGGCTCGCTCGCTATTGAAGCGATGGCCAATCGCCCAAGCGGTCATCAGGCCGCTGGGGCTAGTTGCTTCGGGCTAAGCCGCAGCGCGGCAGCACGGCGGTGGCCCTCCAGTTTTTCGGTCGCACTCTGGCGCATAGCGGCCGGAGCCACAGCAGCAACACCGCGCTCGTCCAGCCACTGGTGAGTTACGATCTTCACATAGGAGCCCACCCAAAGACCGCCCGTGTACCGACCCGCGGCCATGGTCGGCAACGTGTGGTTCGTCCCGCAACACTTGTCTGAGTAAACAACGCTAGCCAGTTCGCCGATGAAGAGCGAGCCATAGTTTCGAACCTTCTTGGCAGTAGAATGCGGATCGCGGGTATGGATCTGCAGATGCTCCGTAGCGATGTAATCAGCGTACGCAATCATCGCGGCTTCGTCTTCAACGACAGTGATCTCGCCGTAATCTTTCCATGCGGCGCCAGCTACCTGAGCCGTCGGCAGATCTTCCAACTGCCGTTCGACTTCCTTGAGAACGTCTTCAGCAAGTTTACGATCAGTAGTCACAACGCCAACACGGGTGCGAACGTCGTGTTCGGCCTGCGCCAGCAGATCCGTTGCGATGGTGGCTGCGTTGCCGGTTTCGTCAGCAACGATGAAGATTTCGCTGGGACCTGCGAGCTGGTCGATGCCGACCTGGCCGAACACTTGGCGCTTTGCTTCGTTGACGAAAGCGTTGCCCGGACCAACGATCTTGTCGACTGCCGGAATGGTCTCAGTACCGTACGCCATCGCGGCGATTGCTTGGGCTCCGCCAACGCGAAAGATACGGTCTGCGCCGGCAAGGTGGCAGCCTGCGATCATCGCTGGATGGGCATTTGGCGGAAGGCAGGCGATGACCTGGTCGCAGCCTGCGACCTTTGCTGGCACAATGGTCATTACAGGTGCAGATAGAAGCGGGTAACGTCCGCCCGGCACATAGCAGCCGACAGTCTCGATCGGGATGACCCGGTGACCGAGGTGAACCCCCGGGAGGCTCTCGATTTCGAGCGGCAGAATGGAACCTAACTGAGCTTCCGCAAAGCGGCGGACATTGGCGATGGCAAATTCAGTGTCTTGGCGGGTCTGAGGATCGAGATCGGCAGCGGCCCGCCGCTTCTCTTCCTCTGTGACCTCGAAGTTAGTGATGTCAGACTTGTCGAAGGCAAGCGAGTAATCGCGAACTGCGGCGTCTCCACGCTCGCGGACGTTCGCAATGATGTCCCTGACAGTTTTCTCGACCGGGGCTGTATCTGAGACAGCGCCCCGACACGGGTGCTTGATCTGGGCAAATCTGCCGTTCAGTGCTTCAAGACGCGACGTCATTAAAAACCTCTTTGTGATGATGGAGTTAGCATCGTACAACACGAGCAAGCCGGCAATTGCCCGCCAACCAAGTGTTGACTATAATCACCACTCAGTCAGCCGTTAGGCTCCTGGTGGTGCCTTCGTTGTGACGGTGTGATGGTCTTCAGACCAAGTCATACAGGGAGCTGATGAATGCCGAAGATTGGGAGCAAACTGCGTGAGTTGCGTCGCCGACGCGACCTTGGGGTTAGAGAGTTGGCGGCTCGTTCGGGCATATCACATTCGACAATATCTCTCATCGAGCGAGATCGAATGAGCCCTTCGATTGATACTTTGGGTGCCGTCCTCGATGCGCTTGGTACAACGCTTACTGGTTTCTTTTCTGACCTGCAATCGATCCTCCCGTATTCACCTTTCTACGCGTCGGCAGACCTCGTTGAGATTGGAAAGGTCAATACGATTTCCTATCGGGTCATCGGGCTTGATCATCCGAACCGCCAACTACTCGTGCTGCACGAACGGTATACTCCCGGGGCGGATAGCGGGGAGGAATTCACTCATGCAGCGCAAGAAGCCGGCATGGTTCTATCTGGTATGATCGAGGTGTCCGTGGGAAATCAAAAGCGAATCCTCCAGTCCGGCGATGGCTACTATTTCGACAGCCGTTTGCCCCATCGATTTCGGAATGTTCACGACGGGCAAAGCGAAATCCTAAGTGCGATCACTCCGCCAACTTACTAAAGAGTGGCAGCACAATCGCGCGTTTCAAACATTAGCAGTGGGCTCAAGCGAAACCGGTTAAAATTTTCACCGAGAACCGCAGCTCACCGTCCATTGATGACGCTGCAACTGTAGCCCATCGAGGTGATCAATCGATCCAAGCCATAATCCGTCGAGCCGGCTCCGTAGCAAAAATGGGGATCGGCATGTCTTGAGGCGATCTTTCTGATGATACGGCGCATGGATTCGTCTGTGGCATCTACCTCTCCGAAGAACCGGACTTCCCCACCGCGATCTGCATCAGCAATGGCCATCGCGTTACGCTGCTTCGCGACTTCGATGCCGACGTAGGCCCTTACTGCAAGTGTCATTGACAATCCTCGAGCAACGAGGACTAACCCAGCCCATCCAGGTATTCCCCGACGAGCAACTTGGGTCTCGCTGCGTGGCGGACATACGGTATAACATAGATTTCTCCTCGAATTCGACGAGCTCAGATGTGTCGAAGGCCTCCGCCGAGGGTCGTAGAAGTTCTCGATATAGTCGAACACGTCCGCCCCGGCGTCATCCCTCGTCCTGTAGACCTGCGGGTTGTCCGCTCGGTCTCGACCGACGAGAAGAAGCTCTCCATCGCAGCATTGTCCCAGACGTTGCCCGAGCGGTTCATCGAACAGGTGATGCCGTAATCGGCCATGAGGTGCTGGAACTGCTCGCTGATGTATTGCGAACCCTGGACGCCCTTGTGTTTGTCAAGCGGCGATGCTTGAGGCGTTGATCTCCTCTGGCGCTGCACGATGAGAGCGAAGACCTCGCGAGCGAGAAGCGTTTGAGGGAGCGGACGGCTTCGAGCTTGGCGGCGAAGCTGGCTTCTGATCTCATGAGTTCGGGATTGCCGGCGGCTGTGAGCAGGAGCTGCGCGCAGCCGACATGGCTGATCGAGTTGCGCGCGCGATCAGGTTGGGCGCCAGTTCCTGACGATGGCAGCGATCAGGTGTCCAGATCGAGATATCGTCGTTCAGTTCGAGGTAGCGCCGGCCAAGGGACTTAAGAGTGATCCGGTAAGCTGCCTCAACGTTCCGGTATGCGGTCAAGTCGGGACGCCATGCCGCGAGCGTCCGCACCAACTGCATCCAGGTCATGATGCGCAGCTGCTCACGCACGCCTTCGGGAGCCGACAAGATGGTATTGTGGATCATCTGCACGGTGATGCGCCGTGCGGTCAACCGCCCTCTTCCGGCAGGCAAGGAGCACGCGTAGCGCCTCAATCATGCCGTCGCGGCTGGGGGCGTGACGGTGCGCTTGCCGGCGAAGGCGGCATGTGCGGCGTCTGCGCATCCACATCGTCGTTCCTCCGCGTTTACGGCGGCCCTGCTTGTCCGGGTTGTAACTTCGAGCACCTTTACGTCCGACTGGCTGCAGGAACCGCAAAGAGGCCTGTGCTGCCGGTAGACTCGACCCCGACGCGCTGCAGATCGCCGAAGGATCGCATCCAGGCGAGCATCTGCCGGTGGCCTTGGCGGGTGGTCGCGAACGAGCGCGTTCCCAGGACGCGATCCTGACTTGTCGACGACAGCCGCGACGTGGAGATCCTTGCGGGTGTCGACGCCGCGACAACGGCGGCTGTTGCCTCTACTGATGTTCATGCGCGCTCTTTGGCTCGACCGAACGGCTTCGCCAGAACCAGCTGTATGGACAGGCCAGTCACGTGACCGGATAATCAGGCCCTTCTCGGGTCACAGGCAACGGCGAAGCGAACCCTCACCGCAAGGCGTTCCCGCGCGGCCGACAGGTCGGGGAAAGACACATCGGTCGATCGGAGTGCGGGTCACAGACATGCAGGTGCGCAAGTTCGCGCTCAACACCCAGCTGTCGTATCTGCAACACGAGTCGCTGCTCGCCCGCCACTTCGGCAAGTCGCCGGACTTGCTCGGGCCAGAGGATACTCGGACCTATCAGGTTTATTTGGCCAACGAAAAGAAACTGTCGCCCGGCTCGATTCACACCACCATTGCGGCGGTGCGCTTTCTCTACAATGCAACGCTCGAAAGGGACTGGGCGCCTGAAGAGGTCCTCCCGCTTCCCAAGAAGCCGCAGAGGCTGCCGATCGTCCTCAGTCGCCAGGAAGTTCAGCGGTTCCTCGGTTGCCTCCTCGACGTCAAACACCACGCCATTCTGACCACTTGCTATGCCGCCGGCTTGCGCATCTCGGAAGCGGTGCAACTCAAGCCCACGAACATCGACAGCCAGAGAATGGTCATTCGCATCGAGCAGGGCACTGCGGCCAAAGGCGTGGCTCCCCGGCGATCGCGTCGGCCAGCCGATCACCAGGGATGCGGTGGGACAGGCCTGCTCCGGATTGTCCAAACCTTCACGCCGCACAGTTTGAGGCACGCCTTCGCTGTCCATTTGTTGGGGCCGACCTGCGGACCGTTCAACTGCTGCTCGGTCGCCGCAGCCTCGCGACCACCGCCCATTACCTGCGAATTGCCACCAACAAAGTCTGCGCCACCTCGAGCCCCTTCGAGCTCTTGCCGCGTCCGGCGCCTACCCTGCCGCCGCCCGCCAAGCGCAATACTTCTGAGCTCGCGGCCATGGCCCGCTCAGGGCCGGAAGTGGCGGACATCTTCCGCTGCTACGGCGAGGCCTATCGTGTCCAGCATGGCGGGTCGCTGTCGACCGCCTAGCGCCGCGTCATGACGGCGATTGAACGATTGAACTGTGCCGGACCGCCGCGCTCGGCGGACACGTCGAAGCATGTTATCAATGCGGTCACCGGCGCATTGCCTTCAACAGCTGCCGAGACAGGCATTGCCCCCGCTGCCAATCGCTGGTCAGGGCAATAGCTGGAGGACCGTCGCGCCGAACTTCCGACACGCAATACTTTCAATCGTCTCCACGCTGCCGGAGCCCATTGCCGCCGTCCAAGGCTCTCGTCTACGGCCTGCTCTTCCGCGCCGCCGCTGAGACCTTGCCCACGATCGGCACCGATCCCAGCACTCATTGTCTCGCGACGGCCGTCGATCGATCGCCTGCAAGCCCGGCAACTAAGCACGCACAACAAAATACAAGATCCGCGCCTGGCTCGACCGCCACCCGCGCTGGAGCTTTCATTTCATTCCAACATCCTGCTCCTGGCTCATCGCCGTCGAGGCTTCTTGCCATACTCACGCCGCGCAGGCTCAATCATGGCTCTTCCATTCGGTTATCGATCTTCACATGCGATCAACCGCTTCATCCGCGAATACAATGCCGACCCGCAACTTTTCATCTGGAAAGCCGCGCCAGCGTATATCTTAAAAAGCGATGACTGCCTTCGGGGCATTATATTGGACCATCAAATCCATGCGACGCATACTTCCGGGCTACCACATCCTTTGAATCCGCCAGCCCATAACGGTGTGGCCCAACTCGAGAGGTCATGCGCGGAAACAGAATGGTGTCGCCAATTTCAAACGAGGGAAGGGAGAGGTTTTCCATGCCAGGAACTGCGATGGGCGACGCCTACTAAGGGAAGAAGCCATGGTGGAGCGCAGATCAGCATGATAAAAGAACTGCATTTCGACGTTGCCGAGTTCGATGCTCGATTGGCAGCGGTAAAAAATGAAATGTCGAAGAGGGGGATCGATATACTCCTTCTTTCGGAGCCGCCTAACCAAAATTATCTCACCGGGTACAATGCGTATTCATACTATACGCCCCAAATGGTGGTTGTCGCAGTTGATCGCAAAGAACCGATATGGATTGGTCGCTTAATAGACCATGTTTCGGCAACAATGACCACCTATCTGACCGAAGAGAGCATCAGAGGTTATCCCGACACGTATGTTCAATCGACAATCCTTTCAGCATACGACTTTATGGCCGGTATTGTGAAGGAAGTTGGCGGTGAAAAGGCGCGGATTGGCGTTGAGATGGGAGGATATTACTATTCTGCGCGAGCTCACGCCGATCTTACTCGAGCGTTGCCATTTGCCGAATTCGTCGATGCCGACCTGCTAGTCGGATGGATCCGACTCGTAAAGAGCCACTCTGAAATCTCAATCATGCGCCAAGCTGGCCAACTTGCAGATGCGGCGATGCAACGTGTGATCGACACCGTGGAAGCCGGCGTGCGTGAATGCGATATCGCTGCGGCGATCTATCACCAACAAGTGTCTGGCACGCCCGATTTTGGGGGTGACTATCCCTGCTGCCCTCCCGATCTGTGCATTGGGGACCGTTCGATAGCTCCTCACGCTGCCTGGACCGACGAGCCGGTTCAAGATTCCACTATAGTAAATCTTGAACTGTCGGGATGCCGGCACCGATATCAAGTCAACCTGGCTCGTACGATTGCCGTAGGTAAACCGTCAACAGCTTTCCATGATCTCTCGGAAATTGCTGTCGAAGCTCTGAACATCGGCCTGGAAAGTATTCGTCCTGGCCGAAGGTGTTCAGAGGTATACAGCGCATTTAGTCTAGCACTCGCTCGTCATCGGATCGAAAAGAATTCCCGAATCGGATATCCGACTGGTATCGGGTTTCCGCCGGCATCAGGAGAACGTACCGCCAGCATTCGCAAAGGAGATGAGACTGTTCTTCAGCCGGGGATGGTTTTTCACCTGATGCCAGGCTTATGGCTCGATGATGTCGGAATCACTATCACTCAGAGCTTCGCCGTTACCGATCGCGGCTTTGAGGCTTTAACGATGACGCCACGCAGGCTATTCGTCAAATAATTGGATTATAGACTGTGCCGGCATTGCCCGGCTTCTTCAAGCTCTTGACACATTTTGAGCATAGAGCGGCCCAACGCGATCTATCCTGGCCACACTAAGGGGGATAGACTTTGCACTAGATATATTTTGATATAAAATGTGGATCTTGCTTGGAGGCTAGGCAGTCGTAGCGACGTTTTATCTACCTCTAGGACAAATCGTCTTAGCGGTTCCGGGAGAATGACCATGCAATTAGATGCAATCGTTCAAGACCTTCTCGGTCGCCAGGACGAGATTGTGGATAGGCTTTGCGCTTTCTTGCGCATGCCGAGCGTCAGCACAGACCCGGCTTTCCCTGAAGGGATGCGTGACGCGCAAACGTTTCTATTAGACTGGCTGAAGCACATGGGCTTGATCGATGTCCAGCTTCTCGACGGCGGCGGCCATCCCGCTGTTTATGCAGCTTGGAACGGAGCTCCTAGCAAGCCGACCATCCTCATTTATGGCCATTACGATGTGATGCCTCCGGATCCCCTGGATGAGTGGGTTTCCCCACCGTTCGAACCCACGATCCGTGACGGCAAGCTTTATGCGCGTGGAGCTTCGGACGTAAAGGGCCCCACAATCATTGCGCTGTATGCCGTCGAAGCCTTTTTGCGCTTGCGTGGCAACTGTCCGGTGAACATAAAGATTTTTCTTGAAGGCGAAGAGGAGAGTGGGAGCGCAAGCCTCTGCGAGATCGTCCGACGACACGGCCCATTGCTTGCCGCCGATGGGATGATTTCGGCAGATGGAGGACGGTTGAGCCCGGCGTTCCCCACGATCAATGTGGGCTGCCGCGGCGTAGTTGAAATCGAATGCTCAATCCGCACCGCTGACAAAGATTTGCATTCCGGTCGGTACGGCGGCGCGATCCGGAACGCCGCACATGAGATGGCGAGGATCATCGCTTCGTTACACCACGAAGATGGCGCAATCGCGATACCGGGATTGTTACCGGCCCCACCTTCCGTCTCTGTAGACGCACGAGCTGAGACGGCCAGATTTCCCTTCGATGACGCCGCCTTCGTTAAGGACGTTGGAGGGCGCGCCCACGGAGAACATGGCTTTTCGATACGTGAGCAGCTGACGCTTCGACCGGCCTTGGACGTAAACGGAATTTGGGGAGGTTACACCGGGTTAGGCAGCAAGACAGTGATCCCAAGTACTGCCCACGCTAAGCTGTCGGTGAGAACGGTACCCGGACAGGACCCTATCCAAGTATCAAGCGCGCTTAAGATTCATCTCCGTGCTGTTTGCCCCCCCGATGTCGAGCTCGCTATCGCAGACTTAGTAGCTGGGAGCCGCGCCTTCAACTTGCCTACCGGGCACCCCCTCGTGCTTGCGGCCAAAAAAGTTTTATCCGAGGCGACCGGCCAAGAGCCGGTGTTTGTGCGGCTGGGCTCGTCCATTCCTATCACCGCGATGTTCCAAGAAATGCTGGGTGTTCACACGCTGATGTTCGGCTTCGCCCTTCCCGATGAGGATATTCATGCGCCCAACGAATTCTTCCGGTTGGCCTCATTGGCGGAAGGACTTTCCGCGTGGTCAAGGTTGCTCGAGCTCATTGGTGAACACACCGCTCATGAGTTTCGATCGATGGCCACGGCGGCCGAGAAGGCGCTAGTGTGAGTGCGAGCGCACGTTCAGAGCCTTGGTTCAGGGCCGTTGCCTTCCTGAAAATTTGTTGGAGCACTATGGCCTGCTGCCGGTTTCTCGGACACGCAGTTAAGCTCTAACATAGCTTTCTCCTCGAATTCGACGGGCTCACATGTGTCGAGTGCCTCCGCCGAGCGTCGTAGAAGCTCTCGATATAGTCGAACACGTCCGCCCTGGCGTCATCCCTCGTCGTGTAGACCTTGCGGGCTGTCCGCTCGGTCTTGACCGACGAGAAAAAGCTCTCCATCGCGGCATCCTCCCAGACGTTGCCCCATCGGCTCATTGCGCATTTCGCTGATTGTGAGCAGGCATTTCACGCGATGGTGATCCCTCATTTCATTTGATCGTGAGCAGCTATTTCACGCATCATGAGCGGCCGCTTCGACCGACCTGTTTTTGATTCAGGTGTTTGCGGCTTTCGCATGCTTTCTCCGGTGAGTTGAAGGCGGTGAGCGTCCACATGGAGGATTAGGTGTCAAGTCGATTTAAGCATAGAACCAAAGTCGATCTCCCCCTCATTACATGCGGTTCTACGGTTCCAAGCTTGGGCCCAAACTACATGACACGGCTCGCTTTGCCGAGCCTGATCCAACTCACATTCGGTCGCCGTTTATTCCGGTCGCACCAATATCCCGCGCTCGGCGGGCTGAGCCCAGGATGACGAGACCATTCTGTGAAACGGCATTTTTGCCAAACGCTCACTTGGTCGTCACCTGGATCCGCCGGGGTTCATGAGGCCCCGGTAGATTTCAGAAAGATGAAGTGGTGGACGTGTTATGCGTTTTTCATAGCGGCTCAAAGGGTGTTGGCGAATTCCGCACGGAAGTCCTTTGATCTCAAGCAGCATCGTGACCGGCGCAAGGCAAGATCGCGCAGTTCCCGTTTGTGCGCGAACTCGATGGCTTCGACTTCGACGCGCAGCCGTCGCTGGATCAGCGCCAAATCCGGGAACTGGCGACCTGCCGCTGGATGCTCATGGCGACACGGTCCTGTTCCTTGGACCTCCGGGTACGGGCAAGACACATCTGGCGGTGGCTCTCGGGCGCGAGGCGATCCGGCAGAACCATAGCGTCCAGTTCGTCACCGCCGCCACGCTCGTGGCGATGCTGGCCAAGGCCCATGACGACGGTTGCCTCGAAAAGCAGCTGACGACCCTGTCGCGGCCGAAACTGTTGATCATCGACGAGCTCGGCTATCTCCCGTTCGAAGCCAATGCCGCGCATCTGTTCTTCCAGCTGGTGTCGCGGCGTTATGAGCGGGGATCGATCCTGATCACCTCCAATCGCTCGGTGGGCGAATGGGGCAGCGTGTTTGGCGATCCCATGGTGGCAACCGCGATCCTTGATCGCCTGCTTCATCATTCGGCAGTGATCACCATCCGCGGTGACAGCTACTGGCCTCGCGAGAAGCGTCGTTCCGACCTATTGCAGAAGGCCGGAACGACGCTCGAGACCAACGAAACTGCAAAACAATGAGGGGGTCAGTTCTTCGTTTCGCCCAGGGGGTCAAATCCTCACTTCGCTTGACACTACGAGAAGGGCGCAATGATTCTCACCTCAAATCGCGGCTTCGCCGAATGGGGCGAGGTCTTCGGCGATCCTGTCGTCGCAACCGCACTTCTCGATCGCCTGCTTCACCATGCGGTCGTCGTCCAGATCGAAGGATCGAGTTATCGGCTCCGCCAGCACGCCGAGCTCATGCCCGAACACTTGCGATCAAAAGCCTCCATCACGCCGCCGACATTAAATCCACCATCGCGGCCGCGCGGCCGGCCACCGAAAAATGGACACCCCTCCGCGACAGTCTGAGCGGCGAAACTGGGGAATTTTACTTCGGTGCGGATTCCGACGTGAAGCCGGCCGCCATTCCGATCAAAGACCGGCCACCATTCCGATTTGAAGCCGGC
>NZ_AYVY01000025.1 GCF_000503055.1 Mesorhizobium sp. LSHC420B00
TCTGATGCTGCACGGTCATCCTCGCACCCATGCCACTTGGCATCGCGTGGCGCCGATTTTGGCTGAGGAATACACCGTAATTTGCCTGATCTTCGCGGTTTCGGCCAAGCCCTTTGACATGCCTGACCATTCGGGCTCGTCTAAAAGGTCCAATGCCCGCGATTGCTTAGCCCTTATGTACTATCTGGGCTTCGATCGCTTCGGACTTGCGGGTCAGGACCGTGGGGCATACACCGCTTTTCGGACAGCGATGGATCATCCGGCATCCGTCAGCCGCCTCGCAATCCTTGAAGCCATTCCGATCGGCGATGCGCTGGCACGATGTGACGCTCGGTTCGCATCGGCATGGTGGCATTGGTTCTTCTTCGCTCAGCCTGAAAAACCGGAGCAAGCTATCCTTGCCAATCCAGATGCATGGTACGGCGGTGATCCCGCGGAGATGGGCGCTGAGGCTTACGCTGATTTTCTCGCCTCGATCCACGATCCGGCGACGGTCCACGGCATGATCGAGGATTACAGGGCCGGGTTAGGCATAGACCGACAACATGACGAGGACGACCGAGCCGCAGGCCGAAAATTGGAATGTCCGCTGCTCGTGCTATGGTCAGCTTACGATGGCCTGGAGGAGTTGCATAGCGACGTCATCGCCATCTGGCGGGAATGGTCTTCAAATGTTCAAGGAAACAGCCTCAACTGCCACCACCACATGGCGGAGGAGGTGCCAGAGGCACTGGCTGCCGAATTAGGTGCATTCTTTCACGACGAATAGCTAATGTCGGCATCCACCGCGGCCTCTCCTGAGCCAGTCGGCTTCCCGCCATCCTCCGCATTTATGAGTTCACGGCCTAGGTCACGTTGTGGATTTCGCGTTGAGCATGCGTGGCCAGAAGCTCTTCAATTAAATCCGGTGGGCAGCAGTGAACCGTCCGTTGCTAGCTGCTTAGACCGATGCCTATCCAACCCCGCCAGGTGCCTAGGTCGAAACGTTGGCTGCCGCCGCAGCCCTTAGCACCGTCGTGACGAGGGGCAAGGGCCGAGCGAGCAGTCCCATTCCCAAACCAAAGGAACCCATCACATGTCCCGAGTTCCGGGATCGTACCGTTGGCCGTTGCCGCAATCTGTGCACTCAGCCCCTGCCCCTTTTGCGCGGGACAGATCGCTTGACCAGTACCAGGGGCGGGCGCCTCGCGCACGAGCAGTTACCAAATTCGACACGCCGGATTTTGATATACTCTCAAATCCGATCCCGCGAACGTTGTTGCTACAATCCCGCGCAAAATCGTTTCAGCCGGTCCATGCCGCTTTTAATCACGGAGTCGGCGCCCGAGAAGGAGATACGTATGTAGTTTTTCATGTCCGGTCCAAACGCGACGCCCGGCACGATCGCCAGTCGTTCCGTGGAGTACAGACGCTCGGCAAACTCCGTGCCGGGCAAACCGGTTGCACTAACGTCGATGAAACAGAACATGCCGCCACCCGGCCTAGCGAATTTTAAATGGGGAATCTCGGAGAGCCTGGTGCACATCAGATCGCGTCTGCGCTTCAGTTCGCTTGAGAAGAAACGCATCTCTTCGTCACCCGCCTCATCGAGGGCCACCGCTGCGGCATCCTGAATAAAGGTCGGCGATCCAAAAAGCATGCATTGCGCTAGATTTTCCAGATGAACTGATGCGGAGACCGGCCCAAGCGTCCATCCTAGCCTCCAGCCAGTCATTGCATGAGACTTGGACAGGCTGTTCACAATTATCGTTCGGTCCCTCATGCCAGGAATGGACGCAATTGAGAGGAACTCGCCGTCGAAGACTGTGCTGCGGTAAACCTCATCGCTGATGATCCACAGATTGTGTCGCTCAGCAAATGTCGCAACGGTTTCCAGATCCTGCTTGCCGAACACATAGCCGCCGGGGTTGTTTGGGGAGTTCAGCAAGATCGCCCGCGTTCGATCTGCTACCGCTGCACCGAGAATATCCTCGGATATCTTCTGTCGTGCATTTTGCAGCGATAGTTTGACGGGTCGGGCCACTGCTCCGCCGGCGCGTATTGCCGCTTCGTATGTGGCATACCAAGGCTCGAGGCAGAGGACCTCATCGCCAACCCCGGCTACGGTCATCAGGGCGGCGAAAAGAGCATTTTGTGCTCCACCGAATACAATGGCTTGTTCTGCACTCCACTCATGGCCATCGAACCGCTTTTGCGCGGCAGCAATGTTGCGACGAAGGTCGGGCGTGCCCGGAACTGCAGCGTAGTGCGTCCGACCGCCTCGAATGCTTTGAATGGCAGCTTCAGATATCCTCGTCGGCGTGTCGAACGAGGTATCACCAAGGCAGAGGCTGACGACATCTTCGCCTCGATCTACGGCATCCGCCGCCGCGTCCGCGATCGCCCAGCCTGCCGCTCCATCACTGGCGATGGCCCTGGTGTGCTCCGAAAACCGTGGCAGCTCCTGATCAGTGTTAATTCGCCGCAATGTTTCCATCGTTGCCTCCTCCCGGGGGGCGCTGTGTGAGATAGTTGCGCATCACTTTCCGAGTTGAAGGTAGATGCTTTTTGTTGTCAGGAATCCGTCGAGTTGTTCCGGTCCCATGTCCTTGCCAAAGCCCGAAGCTCCTACCCCACCGAATGGCATGGTCGGATCCAGGAGCCCGTGTGCATTGATGTAGATGTTCCCGGCTTTGAGGCGCCGGGACAACTGCACTGTTTCGTCGACATTGTCGGAGTAGACAGCGGCAGCTAGGCCATAGATGCTCGCGTTAGCCCTTTCCACCGCCTCATCAAGGCTTCTAAATCGTGCGACACCGAGAACGGCGCCGAAGATTTCTTCGCGGAAAATTTGCATTCCATCGGAGCATTCATCGAAGATCGTTGGACGAAGAATGCCGTCCTCGCGGCTGGTTCCGCCCGGCCCTTCACCTGTGACGAGTGATGCGCCTTCCGAATGGGCGCTCTCGATATGCTCTAAGACTCGGCCCCTATGCGCCGCCGAGACGAGCGGCGTGATCTTGGAATTCGGGTCCAAACCAGGACCGATTGTCAAACTCTCTGCACCAGCCTTCAACTTCTCGACCAATTCATCGTGGACGCAGGCATGGGCATAGACGCGCGATCCCGCGTCGCAGACCTGGCCGGAATTCATGAATATTCCTGATAAAATAGCGTTCGCTGCGTTATCCAGGTTCGCCTTGCTCGTCACGATAACAGGCGATTTACCTCCGAGCTCAAGCGTCAGACGCTTCATCGTATCGAGCGCGGTTTTCCCAACCGCCGTTCCCACAGCTGTCGAACCAGTAAACGATAGCTTGTCGATACCCGGGTGGGTGGCCAACGCCTGGCCGATGATATGGCCAAAACCGTTTACGACGTTGATAACGCCGTCAGGAAAACCAACCTTGGTCGCGAGTTGGGCGACCCTCATTGCCGACAGAGGCGTGAGCTCCGACGGTTTGCAGACGACCGTGCATCCGCAAGCAAGCGCGGCCGCAAGTTTCCAGGAGAGAATCTGCAGTGGGAAATTCCACGGGATGATTGCCGCGACCACCCCGACCGGCTCCTTGACGGTGTAGGTTAGCGTCTCGCCCGGCAGGGAGACTGCGGTTGCTGTCCTGCCATCCAGCTTGCTCGTCCAGCCTGCAAAATACTCGAAATTTGCGATCGAGCCGAAAACGTCGATCGACCTCGCGTCGGAAATCGCTTTCCCAACGTCGATGGTTTCCAGATGGGCCAGGAAATCTGCTTCGGCGTCGATCGCATCAGCCAATCGCAGGATAAGCTTCTGTCGTTCCAGCGCCGGCATTCTGCCCCAATGACCGATGAGGGCCTTGCGGGACGAACGCACTGCGCGATCGACAATTTCTACACTTCCGCTTGCCAGACCTGTCAGTCTTTGACGGGTGAACGGTTCGATGACATCGATGAAATCGGCAGCTGAATCAACTTCCTTTCCGTCGATGAAATGGCCTATCGGACGACAAACGAAAGAAATGACTTCGGCCGGGACTGAGAATCGATTGAAGTAGCTGCCAATGTCCTGGTTCATACTTTGCTCTCTTTGCCTCCATCGGTGACGCGTCGAAGAGCGCCTGCCGGTGATGATCCTGAAAAATCCGGCACGTCGAATCATCCTAAGGTTGGCAGGTCGGCTGGAAGCCGATCTCCGTAAACCCCCTCTTCTCGTTCTCAGCTTTGAGTTTACGGGACGCCTGACTTTCTCCGCGTCGCTACGCAGGAGAGTCCATGGTTCACTCGCTCCTGTTTAGGATCGCCGAAAGAAATTCGAAACTATGTTGCGCCAAACCAAAGTTTGATGATTGCGAACGTCCAAGCCTTAACGTTGGCCATTGGCGCGATGGGCGCCGGATAGACAGATTTTCTAGCAGGCGGCACCCATTTCCGCGGCGCTTGCGAGTCTCGATCATCGGCTACGAAACGCTCAAGCAGATGTACTTGATGTTGATGTAGTCGTCGGCCCCGTATTTCGAGCCTTCCCGTCCCATCCCCGATTGCTTCACGCCGCCAAATGGAGCGACCTCGGTCGAGATAAGACCTGTGTTGATACCCACCATCCCAGTTTCAAGATCGTCGGCAACGCGGAATATGCGAGCGACATCGCGCGAGTAAAAATAGCCGGCCAGACCAAACTCGGTCTTGTTCGCCATTGCCACGACCTCCTCCTCTGTCTCGAACGAGAATAGAGGTGCAAGAGGACCAAAGGTTTCCTCCGTAGCCACCTTCATCTTGGAGGTGACACCGAGCAGTACGGTCGGCGAGAAAAACTGCTTGCCTTGTTCACCACTTGTCCCGCCTGTCGTGATATGTGCGCCGTGCGACAGCGCGTCCTGCAAATGTTCATTGACCTTCTTGACTGCATTTTCATCCATCAGAGGGCCGATTTGCGCCCCTTCTGCAAAGCCATTGCCAACCTTCAGGTTGCGCACCCGGCTTGCGAGTTTCGACGCAAACTCCTGGTAGACTCCCGACTGCACATAGATGCGATTTGCGCAGACGCAGGTCTGGCCAGCATTGCGGAATTTAGCAACAATCGCCCCTTCCACAGCCGCGTCGATATCGGCGTCGTTGAAAACGATGAACGGCGCATTGCCGCCAAGTTCAAGGCTGAGCTTCTTGATCTGGTCTGCACCCTGCCTCATGAGGCTTCGCCCGACATTCGTCGAGCCTGTAAACGAGATCTTTCGAACTTTGTCGCTTGCGCAGAGCGCCGAACCAACCATTGCTGCGTTGGTGGATGTGACGACGTTCAGCACGCCCGCCGGGATGCCAGCTCTCTCCGCAAGTACTCCAAGGGCGAGCGCCGACAATGGTGTCTGCGCGGCCGGCTTGGCGACCATCGAACACCCCACCGCCAAAGCGGGCGCAAGTTTCCGGGCGAGCATCGCGCTCGGGAAGTTCCAGGGCGTAATTGCTCCAACCACACCAACCGGACTCTTCAGCACGAAAATGCGCTTGTCAGCCTGATGGCCGGGAATGACATCGCCGTAAATCCGTTTTGCTTCCTCGGCGAACCACTCAATGTAGGACGCCCCATAGAGAATTTCGGTCCGGGCTTCTTGGAGGGGCTTGCCCATTTCTGCTGTCAGAACGACCGCAAGGTCTTCGACATTTTGAACGACGAGGTCATATAGCTTTCGAAGGTATGATGCTCGTTCCTTTCCAGTCAGCTTCGCCCACTTCTTCTGCGCTTTGTGAGCAGCATCGATTGCTTCCTGGAGCTCCAGTTCGCCGAGATCTGGGACGGATAGGATGTGTTCGCCGGTGGCGGGGTCGGTCACGGCGAAGATGGATCCTTCGCTGGCT
This sequence comes from Mesorhizobium sp. LSHC420B00, assembly GCF_000503055.1. Taxonomy (GTDB): domain Bacteria; phylum Pseudomonadota; class Alphaproteobacteria; order Rhizobiales; family Rhizobiaceae; genus Mesorhizobium. Next base: position 5,809 of record NZ_AYVY01000025.1, read on the forward strand.
CCTACCCAGCGCCCGCCCACAAGCGCTTTGTCGACTAGGAGAGTGCCGTCTTTCAAGTTGGATGCAAGGTCGAATCTGGCCATGTAACTCCTCATAGTTCCGGTGGTTTCACCAAGCTGGCCCTGGCTGTAGCCGCGCACGTTCCATCGGCCGAGGGCGGCACTGTGACGTGGTAGAGTGACTGCTGAGCGCTGCGACGAAATTCGCAACAAATGGCCGCCGGTCTGACACTCGTCTTCGGCGACACCTCGGGCTGTTTCCACCGGCTGATCCCGATCGCTTTTGGTCCGTCGATCGGCTTCGCCGCCAGATCGCAACGTCTCCACTTTCTACAGATCCCAGTTGAGATCTAATCGATGCCAAAAACGAAGCTGACGCGCGACGAAACCCGCCGTCTTGGGAATATCGTAGGGGAGCTCCGGCTGCCAGGCAACGACTGAAGCATGGTCAGTCATGAGTTCCATCTATTTGCGTTCGTATTTCCAACCACGAAGGCATAGCGAATGACACCTATCCCCTTGTCGTGGCTTCTACAAAAGAACGCACTCTGGAATTTTGGGACGCGTTGAAGAAGCAGTCGGGCGGCGTAACGTCGACGATCTCCCCCATATCCATAAAGACGATCTGGTCTGCGATCTGCCTTGCAAACCGCATCTCATGCGTGACGATCATCATCGACATCCCTTCGTCGGCAAGACCCAGCATGACGTCGAGCACTTCGTTGACCAGTTCCGGGTCGAGCGCCGAGGTCGGCTCGTCGAAGAGCATCACGGCAGGCTGCATCGTCAAAGCGCGGGCGATTGCCACGCGTTGCTGCTGACCTCCCGATAACTGAGACGGATACTTGTCCTTCAGTTGATCCACGCGCACCTTTCTCAGCTGCGCCATGGCAATTTCCTCCGCAGCAGCCCGTGTCATCTTCTTCACGCGCCGCGGCGCCAGAATGAGGTTTTCCATGACGGTAAGATGCGGGAAAAGATTGAATTGCTGGAAGACCATTCCAACGTCGCCGGCGAGTTGCCTTGCGTTCGCACAATCCGGATCGAGATCATGACCGGCCACCCTGATTGAGCCTTCGGATCTTCGCTCAAGACCGACGATGCAGCGTACAAGGGTTGACTTGCCCGATCCCGACGGACCGCAGACGACGAACCGTTTTCCGGCAGGCATCTGCAAGGTGATTGCCGTCAAAACCGGGTGTAGGCCAAATCGCTTGGACACTCCGGCGACATCGATCGCCGGAGTGTTTGTGTGTCGGCCAAAATCCATGTCCTTGCTCCGAATGCTCATGGGTTCTTCGGAGAGATATCCATGCCGAAATACTTCAGGCTCAATGTTTTGAACTCACCGGAGTCCTGTACCGCCTTCAGACCTGAAGCGAGCGCAGATGCCGTAGCCTTATCGTTCTGGCGAATTCCAATGCCTGGCCCGATGCCGAAATGCTTCGTGTCCGACAGCGCAGGCCCGATAAACTCAAACCCCTTTCCTTCAGGCTTCTTCAAAAATCCCTCGGAGAGGGCGATTGCGTTGTCGAGGACGAGTTCGACGCGGTCGGCCGACAAGTCAAGAAGGGCATTGTCCAGGCTCGGATAGCTCGTGATTTTCGCTGTTGTCCCGGCGACGTCGCGAACGTAGCTCTCGCTGATCGTTCCCGACGCCACACCGATGGTTCTGCCCTTGAGTCCCGCAGGGGTAATATCGGCAGGCGATCCAGATTTGCCAATGAAGCGCGGCGGATCGACGTAATAGGGCCCGACGAACGAGATGACCTTCTTGCGTTCGTCGGTGATGTTCATCGAGGCGATTATCGCATCGACCTTCTTTGCCTTGAGTGCAGGAATCAGACCGTCGAACGCGATGGCGGTAAATGTGCAAGTTAGCTTGGCCGCCTTGCAGATCGCATAACCGAGATCGACTTCGAACCCTTGCGGCTGGCCGTTCGCATCGACAAAATTGAAGGGAGGAAAGGCACCCTCCGTTCCGATTTTCAGGTCTTGCTGTGCGTAAGCCGAGTTGACTGAACAGACAGCCGCAAAGACGGCTGCCGTCATAAGACGCTTCCAATTCATTGGTTCCTCCAAGGGGTGTCGATCGAATTTTAATTGTCGACAGTCGGCAATTTATCGTTGCGGAGATATCTGTCAATGGCTGTTCGGCAGATGCCGCCGAAACCGACGGTCGAGGACATTCCAGCTCAACCTGAGCACCTCAACGCAGCAGATGTAGATAAGCCCCGCCCAAAGATATGGGCTTAGTTCAAAGCTCCGCGCATAGACCAATCTGGCGGAACCCATCAGGTCATAGACGGCGACGATGGAAGCGACGGCGCTCGCCTTTACAAGAAGGACGAGTTCATTGCCGAGCGGTCTCACCGCGACGACCATCGCTTGCGGAATCAAAATGTCGACAAACGTGTTGTAGCGGGACAAACCGAGGGTCTGTGCCACTTCGGTTTGTCCGCGCGCTACCAAGTTTATGGCGCCGCGGTAAATCTGGGCTTGATAGGCTGCGGTGTTCAGTGAAAACGTCAAGATCGTGCAGAAGAAAGGGTCTGCGAAGAGCCACCAGAGGCCGACATCCTCCAGGGCTGCGCGGAACTGGCCGCTTCCATAGTAGACCAGGAAAAGCTGCGCGAGCAGCGGCGTACCGCGGAAGAAGAGCAGGTATGAACTGGCTATGAGACGGATGGATGCACGACCACTGAGAAGCGCCATCGTCAGCGGAATCGCCACAAGGAACCCCAGCAAGGCGGACATGGCCACGATCTGCAGGGTGACGGCAAACCCGGCCAGAAGCTGAGGGGCAAAATCGGGCAGAAACAGGTTCAAGACGCGCTCCTGGCATATCCGCGAGAGAGCCGTGCGTCGAGTACACCTGCGGTGCGTTCGGAGACCGTGGTCAACAAAAGATAGATGATGCAGGCGGCCCCGTAGAACTCGAAGGGTTGCTTGGTGCTCGATACCGCCAGGCTGGTCGTCCGCATGAGGTCATTGAGCGCGATGATCGAGACCAATGATGTATCTTTCAACAATACAATCCACGTATTCGACAGGCCAGGCATCGCCGCCCGCAGCATCTGCGGTGCGATGACATCCTTGAATGTCTGAAAGCGATTAAGGCCAATCACCTGCGCGGCCTCGGCCTGGCCGCTGGCAATGGAGTTCAGCGCAGACCGGAAGACTTCCGCGGAGAAGGCCCCGAAAACGAGAGCCAGGGAGAATACGCCCGCTGCAAATGGGCTGATCTCGCCAAAGCCGTCAATCCCTATTTCGTCTGCGAACTGATTGAGCAGTTCCTGCGCTCCATAGTAGATCACGATCAGCGTCAGAAGCTCCGGCAAGCCGCGGAAGACTGTTGAGTAGACCGCCGCAACGATCCGCAGGAAAAGACTTTCCGACCTTGATGCCAAGGCCAGCACCAATCCAAGCAAGAGCCCCACCGGAAGCGTCGCAAGTGCCAGCCCAACGGTCAAAATCGTCCCCGATGCGATCTGTCCAGCCCAGTCCAATCTGAAACCTCATCTCACACCTCGCCGAGATCTAGCATGGCAAACCTATTGTCCACTGTCGACAAGAGGCCTCTCAAACCCTTGTTTGAAAGTTTGACATCATGTGCCGTCCGATTGGCGTCTACTAGGAGCCCAAGTCTGGGAAACGTTCGTCTTCGGCGGTTGGATGTATTGAAGGAGATATCGGCTTGCCTGGCTCACCTCTCATACTCCGCGAAATGCACAGTGTTGGCGCGGCGACCAAAGGCATCCTCCCATTTGCCGGCGGACGGCGACGGCGGCTTCATCCTTCGGGCTGGGTCGCCGTCGCAGCCACTGAAACCAAAGGTCGGATGAAGGATGCCCTCCACAGACGCTATCGAGATCCTGTCCAAGCTGGTGGGATTCAAGTCCCTGTCTGGTCAATCCAACCACGACATCGCGGACTATGTCGAAACGTTCGCCAAATCCCTGGGGGCGACCATCCAAAGGTTCCCCTCAGCCGATGGCACCCGAACCAGCCTGCTCATGACGTTGGGACCAATGGTTCCGGGCGGAATTGTCCTGTCGGGCCATATGGACGTGGTTCCCGCGGGGAACCAGCCCTGGACTTCCGACCCGTTCGCGTTGCGACAGGCGGATCATCGCCTCTATGGGCGTGGGGCGGTGGACATGAAGGGTTTCCTCGCCCTTGCCCTCTCCCTTGCCGCGACCATTCCCATTGCCGAGCTCACGAAGCCGCTCCACCTCGCGTTTTCTTATGACGAAGAGATTTCCTGTGAAGGTGTAATACCGATCGTCCGCCACATCGAGAAATCCGTCCCGAAGCCCCTCGCCGTCATCGTCGGCGAACCCACGGAAATGCAAGTCGTGGGCGCGCACAAGGGCGCGGTCGATTGGACGGTCGAAGTTCTCGGCAAAGCGGCCCACTCAAGTCTTCCGCACTTGGGCGCGAACGCTATTCATGCGGCCGCTCGCCTGGTTTGCGAGGTGGAGGAGATTGCCAGGGAGTTCGAGAAACAGCCCTCGCCAAATGCCGAGCTCTACGACGTGCCGCATCCCACTGTGACTGTCGGAGTCATCGAAGGAGGCACCGCTGGAAATGTTATTGCCGCACGGTGCAGCTTCCAGATGGAGGCCCGAACAATGGAGCCGGGGCAGGCTGCAACTATCTTTGAACGGATTTCAAACCTTGCACGGGATGTAGTGCTTCCTGGGCTGCGCGCGACAGCCCCCGGTTCTGAGATCAAGATCACCGAGCGTTTCGATATTCCGCCACTTGTCAGAGAAGCCTCCAGTGCCGCGGAACAGCTCGTAAGCCGCTTCAGCTCCTCGCCGAACGTGAAAGCCGTGTCATATGCGACTGAGGCCGGCTTCTTCCAAGCGGCGGGGCTTCCTACAGTTGTCTTTGGGCCGGGGAGCATATGGCAGGCTCATCAGGTCGACGAGTCTATCGACAAAACGCAATTCCAAGAAGGAGAAAGAGTGCTGGCGCTGATCGCCCAAACCCTCTTCTGACGTGGTTCAATTCGTTTCCTAGCTTGCCAGGCGTCGCGACTCGCTGAGGAGATCATCTCGAAATGTCGAGATGAGGACGGAGGGAGCGTTGCTCTCTCGAGACACGATGTACACGGGCCAATTCACACTGAATCGTTCCGGATTGATTTTTCGCAGTATGCCTAGGTCAACCCATGCCGCAGCGTACTGATCCGGAAGATAGCCGATATGGAGACCCGTCATGATGAATTCGAGGGTCGCTTCGACGTGCATCGAAACGACGGTTGAGTTCCAGTTGGTCTCAACCATTTCCTGCTGCTGAGTTACAAATCCTCGCCGGACGAAATCGACCTCGCGTAGGTCATCATCGGTGAGCGCATTTTCCGAACGGCCGAAAAGCGGATGCTTCGAACCACAGTAAAGCGCTATTTTTTCAGAATAGGCCTCCTCGTACTTCAAGCCATTCAGCGGGCTCCGGCTTCCGGTAAGACCAAGATCGCAACGGCCATCATAGACCGCCCGCTCCACATCGTTGGACGGCACCACATTCATGGTTATTTCAACCCCATTCGAGCGCTCTCGAAATCGCCGAAGCGCGCCTACCAGGGGGTTCAGCGGATCGCTGGCAATGTTCTCCATCTGCCATATCGTCAGCTCGCCCATGAGTTGCCCCTTGGACCCGGCAACCGTCGTTCTGAAACTGTTGATCTCGCTAAAGAGCCGCAGGGTGGCCTCATACACAACCTGTCCCTGTGGCGTCAGCGAGAACCCGCTAGGACCGCGAACACAAAGCTTCAGGCCGAAGCGCGTCTCCAAGTCTGATATGTGGATTGAGATCGTTGATCGGCCCAGACCGAGCGTTTCCTCGGCGGCCGCGAAACCATTGCATTCGGTCACCGCCTTGAAGACCCGAAGGAGCCGGATGTCGACCTTGTCCAGGGGTGGGATTTCTAAACGCATATTCCGCCTTTCGACCGTGCCTCCGCCGTTTCAGGATAAATCCCGCACGGCTTCATGGGGTGGTGACAGCCCATAAATCACAGTTATCGCGAGAGGACCATTTCGCATTGACTAGGCCGGATTTATGTGAGACGAAACATTGTCGACAGAGGACAGTCGCCAGAAATAACAATGGGGAATGTCAATGAAACTGCTTAAAGAACTCGCTCTCGCGGGCACAATCGCTATCAGCATTTCTTCAGCCTGGAACGTCGCTGATGCGGCGGAAAAAATCTCGGTCGCGCACTCGACCTGGATCGGTTACGGCGCGCTCTACATCGCCAAGGAAAAGGGATTCTTCGAAAAGGCAGGACTGGATGTAAACCTGCAGATCATCGAGGCATCATCAGACGCCATCGCCGCAATGCAGGGCGGTCAGATCAACGTCGTCGCCTCGACGATGGACAACTTCGCACTGTTTACCGGAAATGGAGCTGACCTGGAAGTTCTGACCGCGCTCGACGAGTCGGCCGGCGGCGACGGAATCGTCGCGAAGAAAGAGATAGCTACTGTCGCCGACCTGAAGGGCAAATCAGTCGGTGTCCAGAAAGGCTCGGTCTCGCAGTTCCTTCTCGCGCAGGCGCTTAACAAGGCCGGATTGTCGCTCGAAGACGTCCATACCATCGACATGAAGTCGGGTGACGCCGGCGCAGCCTTCGTCGCCGGGAGCGTCGATGCAGCCGTGACATGGCAGCCGTGGCTTTCCAAGGCCGCTGCCACCGACTTCGGCAAGATTCTGGCCGACACCAGCTCGATGCCCGGTCTAATCGTCGACGCGCTCGCTGCGAAGTCAGATTATGCCAACGAGCACAAGACGGAGATGAAGGCTTTCGTCGATGCCTACTTCGAAGGCATTGCTTTCATGGGAAAGAACCCGGCGGAAGGGCATGAGATCATCGCTCGTAATCTGAAGATGAGCACCGAGACACTCGAGGGCACGCTGAAGGACGTTCGCTTCTTCAGCAAACAGGACAACGCGGCGTTCTTCTCCGGTGATCGCAGCCCGGCCTTTGCACTCGTGTCGCAGGCCGGTGAGTTCTATCAGAAAATCGGCGTGCTGCGCTCGACGCCGGACGCGGCAAAGGTCGTCGGTGTCGCCGGCGAACTGGCAAAGTGAGCTTGGAGGGACGATGCGGACTTTCAAAGTGCTTCCAATGAACAGCGAACTCAAAACGGCGGGCGTCTCGCAGAGACGCCNACTTTCAAAGTGCTTCCAATGAACAGCGAACTCAAAACGGCGGGCGTCTCGCAGAGACGCCCACGCTTCCTGATCAAGGTCCAGACATATTTGAGACCCAGGGCTAACCTGCCTGCTAGCGAGCGGATGACGATTTCCGTCGTCGGCGTACTGGGCTTTTTTCTGCTGTGGTTGCTTGTCACCGAGGCCGGTTGGATTCAACCCTTCTTCCTTCCCAGCCCCATCGCAGTCGCCAGTCGTCTGGCCAACATGGTCGTAAGCGGTGGCTATTTGGAGGATGTCTGGGCGAGCTCTTACCGTGTATTCGGCGGATTTTTTGTCGCGGCGGTAGTGGCCGTGCCGATCGGCATCCTCATCGGGAATTTCCCGTTCTTCCGTTCCCTTCTCGAGCCGTTGCTCAGCACCGCGCGCTATTTGCCTGCAACGGCCTTCGTGCCGCTGATGATCATCTGGCTCGGGATCAACGAATCGCAGAAAATCTCGATCGTCTTCATGGGCACGTTCTTCCCGCTCGCCCTGTTTATCGCGAGCATTTCGGAAGGTGTTTCCAGCGACCTGATGAATAGTGCCTACTCGCTTGGCGCGAGCTCACGACAGGTGTTTTTCAAGGTTCTGCTGCCCGCCTGCGTTCCAGCAATCGTGGACGCGCTCCGCATTACGGCGGGCATCGCCTGGACCTATGTCATCGTCGCGGAACTCGTCGGAGCGGACAAGGGGATGGGGATCGCCATCCTGCAATCCCAGCGCTTTCTTCTGACGGATCAGGTCATCGCCGGCATTGTGGCCGTCGGCATCCTGGGCGTCTTGACCGACCTCGCATTCCGCTATGCGCACCGCAAGTTTTTTCCCTACATGTACTGAGGACCACCATGACACGCGTTCTTGTCGACAACGTCAGCGTGGAATTCGCCCGGCATCGGGAAGCTCCGCAGATAGCGCTGACGAATACCAATCTGGAAATCGAGCAAGGTGAGTTCGTCTGCCTTCTCGGGCCGTCCGGTTGCGGAAAATCCACTTTGCTCAATGTTGTGGGGGGGCTGGTGGAAGCTTCGACCGGGTTAATCAAGGTCGACGGACGTTCCGTTTCCCAACCGGGCCCTGATCGCGGAATGGTCTTCCAGAACTATTCGCTCTATCCATGGCATACCGTGCGGCAGAACATCGAGTTCGGCCCGAAATTGAACCGCTGGCCGAAGGTCAAGGTCTCCGAAATCGCCAATGAACTCATTGAGATCGTGGGCCTGAAGGAATACGCCGACCAGTTTCCGAAAGTCCTGTCGGGCGGCATGAAGCAACGGGTGGCGATCGCCCGCGCCCTAGCGATGGAGCCTAGCGTTCTGTTGATGGATGAGCCTTTCGGCGCGCTCGACGCGCAGACGCGCTCTCGGATGCAGGAACTGCTGCTCGACATCTGGTCTCGCAAGCGGACCACCGTGATCTTCGTGACCCATGACATCGAGGAAGCCGTCTATCTCGCGGATCGCGTCCTGGTCATGAGCGCACGCCCCGGCAGGATCATCGAAGACTTCAGGATCGAACTGCCGAGGCCGCGCGTCGCCGACGTCGTGGCGAGCGAGGAATTCACCCGCTACCGCAAACACATGCTCCACCTGTTGAGGCATTGAAGCGGCCTGTTGGGAATCTACAGCCGCTACACCGTAATAGCCGACAAGAAAGGAATGAAATGTCGAACGAATTCGATCCCGTTGATTCATCCGTAACCCCGCGATACGCCGAGATCGCAACGTTCATGCGCGCTGCCCGGTCCGAGATTTCGCCCTCCGTCGACATCGCTCTGGTCGGCGTCCCCCTGGATCTGGGCGCGACGTACCGATCCGGTGCACGACAGGGACCGGCGGGGGTTCGCGAGGCCTCTCGCTTGATCCGCCAGGTCAATCCGACCACTGCAGTCGCTCCATACCGCATCGCGAATATCGCCGATATCGGCGACGCGCCAACCCACCCACTCAGCGTCGAGAAAAGCGTCGAGCGTATCGAACAGTTCTTCCAGCGTGTCCACGCAGCTGGTGCCGTTCCGATTTCTGTGGGCGGGGACCACACGGTCCCGCTTCCAATTCTCAGGGCGATCGCGAAGGACGGTCCGGTCGGCCTGATCCAGATCGACTCGCATTCCGATACCTTCGACGAGTTCATGGGCACGAAGTACAACCACGCCACCTTCGTCCGTCGTGCGGTGGAAGAAGGCCTTCTCGATCCCAAGCGGATCGTCCAGATCGGTCTGCGAGGCACCCGCTACGGCGACGACGACATTGTCTATGGTGGTCAGGTCGGCATCCGAATGATCACGATGGACGAGTACGAGACGATGGGCCGCGCAGCGGTCATCGAGGAGATCAAACGCGTAATCGGCGCCGGCCGGACTTACTTTTCGATCGACATCGACGGTCTTGACCCGAAGGACGCACCCGGCACGGGTGTCCCGGAGCCAGGCGGCATCATGATGCGGGACGCCCAAATGATCCTGCGGTCGCTCAATGGCATCGATTTGATCGGCGGTGACATTTGCGAAGTCGTGCCGTCGCTCGATCCGACCGGGATCACCTGCATCAACGCCGCGAACCTGATGTTCGAGCTCACGTGCCTGGCGGCGGTAGCCCACCAGAACCGCACGACGAAACAGGCTTGATCGGCCCGAACAGAAGAAACGTAAGGGAGGACATCATGTCAGGCCAAGCCGCGTTGCGCGAACTCGCAACCAAGTACTTCGACGCGCTGTATTTCGGGAAGGCGGATCTCTTCGCTGAGGTGTTTCATCCCGCGGCGATGCTCTACTGCTTCACTGAAGCGGAGCCCGTAATCATGGGCGTCGACAAGTACCTCGAGATCGTGCGGGGCCGTGTTTCACCGGCTTCCCGCAACGATCCGAGGAGAGATGAGGTCGTTGAGATCGAGATCGCCAGTCCCACGACAGCCCATCTTCGGGTCAAGGAGATTTTCATTCCGAAGAACTTCGTGGACGAACTGACCTGCGTCAAAACCACCGACGGATGGAAGATCGTCTCGAAGGTTTGGCACTTCACTTTGGATGCGCGGTGACTGCGAGAATGGAAGAGTAAAATGATATCCGTGGACGACAAGGAACTTCATACAAGTGCCGAAATTTTCGACGCCTTCATCGAGCGATCCTGGCGGTCAAATGCTGAGCGGCAGAAGGCGAAGGGCGCCGAGTTCGTCATCGGCAAACGCGAAGGCGTTTACATGTGGGACATCGAGGGCAAGCGGCGTCTGATCGACTGCGGCACCGGCGGCGGCGTGCACGCGTTGGGGCATCGCCATCCGGAGATCCTGGCCGCGCTGCGGCAGGCACTCGACGACGGCCGGGACACCGGGCTTTGGTCTGTACCCAATGCCAAATATCTGGAACTCCAGGACAAGCTTGCAGCGCTCGCGCCCAAGGCCCATCTGAATCGGAGCGTGATTACTCTTTGCTCCACTCTTTCGGTCGATCTGGCCACAATGTTCGCGTTCCGCGTGACCAAGCGCCAGAAGATGCTTGCCTACAGACATGGATATCACGGCCATACAGGATTCGCGGCTATCGTCACCGGCTCGCCCGAAGAAGGGATCATTGACCACTATAATCTTCCCTCGCACTCGAACTTCCTCGAGCGGTTCGGCGATATCGAGGAACTCGACCGGCTTCTTACCTCCGAGATCGCGGCCTTCATCATCGAGCCGATGGACTACGAGACCTTCGAGGCGGCTTCCAACGACTTCTTCACCCAGGCGTCCCGCCTTTGTAAAGAGCGCGGAGTGTTGTTCATCGTGGACGAAACACGCGCAGGTTTGGGTCGATCGGGGACACTGTGGGCTTCGGAGCAGTATGACATCGATCCGGACATGATGATCACCGGGAAGGGCTTGTCGGGCGGCCTGTACCCAGCGAGTGCCGTATTGATGCGGGCGGAGATCTACGAGCAGTGCATGAATCAGCATCGGTTCGCCTATATCTCCAGCCTCGGCGGCAACGAGATCAGCTGTGTTGTCGCGGCGAAGGTGCTTGACGTCGCCTCAAGTCCAGCTTTGTTGGAGAACGTCCGCAAAGTTGGAGCGTACCTCCACAACGCCTTCCAAGCGCTCTGCTCGAAACATTCTGATGTCCTCAGGAGCGTTACATCCTTCGGGCTCGCCGTCTCGGTTCAAGTTGCCAACCGGGATGTGGGGCGTGAACTCTACAGGGAGATTCTCGCCGATGGCGTTTTATGCCACAGCGTCGCGGAAATCGACCCACCCGGTCTGAAGTTCTTTCCGCCGCTGGTGCTTACCGAACTCGAGGCCGATAACATCGTTAATGCTCTCGACCGCGCTGCCTCGTTGCTGCGCAAATCTATGAAACCTGCCGCGTAATCCGCCGGGCTCCCCGGCCAAAAGCCGGTACCGTTGCTCGGTTTCGTATTCTTTTTTCGCAAGTTCCGCTAAGTTGCCTGTGCTGATGCTGGACCGAATTCGGTAGGCTGCACCAACATGAAGAAAGGCCCGCCATGGGTGTCGTGAAACAAGATGAAACCAACGGCTCGGTGATCCAGCGTAATTCGGTTGCTGATCAGGTGTACTTCGACCTCCGCGCCAAACTTCTTTCAGGACAGATCGCCCAGGGGGAGCGCATTGTCGAAGCGAGCATCGCCAAATCTCTCGGCATCAGCCGCGCGCCAATCCGCGAAGCCGTCAACCGCTTGACCGAAGCCGGGCTTCTTGAGAGCCGCACCCATTACGGGACCTCGGTTATCCAGATGAGTGCAGAGAAAATTCGCGAATTGTATGTCGTGAGGAATGCCATCGAGGCGTTAGCGATCAGGGCGGTGGCCGAGCGCCATACTTCCGAAGACGTCAAGAAGCTGCGCAAGCTCATCAAAACGATGTCGAGTTTTGCGAAGAATGGCGATTTGCCTGGCTTAGTCGACGCAGAACTCGAATTCCACGAAGCTCTCTGGCGGATGGCCAAGAACCCGTACATCGAAAAGGTCGCCGGACTTCTGTTCGACCATCTTCGCCTCGCGCTTACGATCGACAATGCCGGTTACAAGAACCTCATGGACGTGGCACAGGAGCATGAGCCTCTCGTGCAGGCGATAGAAAGCGGCGATCCAGACAAGGCGGCCGCGGCGCTCGCTGAGCACATAATGACTTCACTGGACGCCTTTGCTTCCACGAAATAGTCCACGCGGCCGGACGGCAGCATCACGAGCTCAGCACGAATTTTCTCCTTAATCCGACATGAGGCCGTTCCTAAGGTCGATAATGTCGACAGTAGACAGAAGAGTACTTCATCATGCTCAGAAATTCACTTGGTGCGGCCATTGACGAAGCGATCGACGCTGCTGCGCTTATCGCGGCTTGCCAAGGGGTGGTACGGATCGAGAGCCTCACCGGCCAGGAGGCGAATGTCGCGAAGTTCGTCGCCGAAAAGATGATCGAGCTTTCCTTTGACGACGTGAAAATCGATGCGAACGGAAATGTTATCGGGACGGTTTTCGGTGACGGGACCGGGCCATCCGTGATGATCAACGGCCACATCGATCACGTCCCCATTGGCGCTATGCAGAATCCGTTCTCCGGCGAACTCGTGGAAGCCTCTCGCTGGGGTGAAAGCGGTCAGGCCATTTTCGGCCGTGGATCGTGTGACATGAAGTGCAACGTCATCTCGGCGGTCTATGCGGTCGGTGCCCTGAAGCGCAGCGGCTTGAAGCCGGGCGGCGATGTGATCGTAGTCGCCGACGTTGAGGAAGAGACCGACTCTCCCAAGGGCGTGAAGTCGGTTATCGAAGGAGGAATTCGCGCAGACTATGGAATCTCCGTGGAATCGACGAGAGGGCAAGTCTATCTCGGTCACCGCGGCAAGCTGGAGTTCGAGGTCTGCTTCCATGGGCGAACCTCCCATGCGTCGGAGCCGTCGAACGGCGTCAACGCGATCTATCTTTCAACTGCGTTCATCGGTGCGTTGGAGCAATACGCGTCTACGCTGCCCGAAGACGACCTTCTTGGCCCTGCCACGATCGTCGTGACCGGCATGCACTCCTTCCCGGACAATGGAACCGCTGTCGTACCGGACCTCGTGAAGATGAGGGTCGACCGTCGCTATATTCGCGGCGAGGATGAAGAGAGCTGCCTGTCGCAAATGCGTCAAATCCTGAAGTCTGCATACGGAGAAACCGAGGGGGTCCAGTGGAGCGCGGAAGTCATCAACCATTACCCGTTGATGTTCACCCCACAAACCAGCCTGGTGGCGAAGGCAGCCATAGTTGCGGCGCTCGACGTCGACGACAGCGCTCCGGCCGTCTCCGCCTGGCGCTTCGGGGTGAACGGCACGTTCATGAACGCGGCCGGCATCCCCACGATCGGCCTTGGCCCGGGTGACGAGAAATGGGCGCACACACCCGAGGAACACATCGGCACGGCAGACCTGATTAATTCCACGCGCAAGATTGCCAGGGCCGTGATGGCTCTGACCAAAGGCTGGGAGGCCTGAAATGGGTGCCGAAAAGCAAATCATCGAGACCACAGTGGCCGATGCCATCCTTCGTCTCATGGAATCCTATGGGATCGACACGATTTTCTCCATTCCCGGGGTTCACACCGTCGACTTCTATAAGTCTCTTCCCGAACGGCGGATCAGGCACGTCACGCCTCGGCATGAGCAGGGTGGCGCGTTCATGGCGTACGGCTACGCCTTCGCGACCGGCCGGCCGGCAGCATGCATGCTCATAACCGGTCCCGGTGTGCTCAATGCTGCCACAGGTATTGCCGAAGCGTATTCGGACTCAATTCCGGTGTTCGTGATCGCCGCGAACAACTTGCGCGGAGAGATCGGTGTGGGCCGCGGCGCCCTACACGAGACCAAGTCGCAGTCCGCTGTCCAGGACCAGATTGCTGCTTTCACTCATAGCTTGCTTGAGCCTTCAAACATTGAGGAGGTATTCCACCGGGCCATGTCGTCAATGGAGGTGTCGCGTCCGCGGCCGGCCTTGATCGAAGTTCCACGAGACCTTCTCAGTTCGAAGGTCTCGGTGCCGGGCGAGGAAGCACTGCAACTATATAGGCCCGGGCCTCACCCGGATGTGGTCAGCAGAGTCTCGTCGATGCTGGTGGGCGCCAAGCGCCCCATCATGATCGTCGGCGGAGGAGCTCGTAGCGCAAGCCGAGAAGCTCAGGCGCTGGCGGAGCAACTCGGCATTCCCGTGGTGACTACGAATACCGGCAAGGGAATCCTGCCGGAGACGCATCCCCTGTCCCTCGGCTCAAGCCTTCCTTTCCCACCAATGCATCACGCGATCGAGGATGCCGACGTGGTGCTGGCAGTTGGAACGGAACTCAGTGAGACGGATCTGCTCTACACCTGCAAGAGCTATCGGATAAATGGCGCGTTAATCAGGATCGACATCGATCCACGGCAGTTGACCATGAACTATCTCCCACGCGTCGCTATGCTCTCCGACGCCAAGGTTGCGCTCCAGGCGATAATCGAAGAATGCGGCAACGGCGGCGCGGATCAAAGAGAAATCGCTCAGCGACGGGTCGCAGACATTAGGGCAGCAGTGGAGAGAGACGCCGGCTGGTCCGCGGAGTCCCACAAGCACAAGCGGATTCTCTGTGCCATGGCGGCGGCGCTTGATCCAAGTGCTGTTATCTGCGCCGACTCTACCCAACTTGCATACACGGGGAATCATTTCTTCCCCTCGAAAGAGCCTGGCACATGGCTGTTCCCGAATGGGTACGGCACGCTCGGAAGCGCCCTCCCCGCCGCCATTGGAGCAAAGATTGGCTGCCCGGATCGTCAGGTGGTCGCGATCGTCGGCGACGGCAGCTTCCTCTACACTATCGAGGAACTCGCCTCGGCTGTTGAAAATGACATCAGCCTTCCGATCGTTCTCTGGAACAACCGGGCATATGGCGAAATACGAGATGCCATGATCGGGGCGGACATTCCTACGGTGGGCGTGGACCTCTACACGCCCGACTTCAAGATGATTGCGATGGGATTCGGCTGCAAAGCCATTGAGATTGAGTCGCCCGAACAACTCACTCGTGAGCTCAAGGAAGCTTTCAAACGAAACAGGCCGACTCTGCTCCAGATAGACAGCGACGCTGCAATGTTTTCAGGCGCGGGCGACTTATGAACACCGAGATTCTTTTGGCTAGCCTGCGGCAGGTCGTGGGCGGGTCGAATGTCATTGCCGGGCCTCCAGATGGCCCGGCGCTCGTCGTCAGACCCGGGACCACCGAGGCAGTGGCTGAGTGCCTGAAGCTCTTTCATGCGCAACACGCTCCCGTGGTTACGCTTGGGGGGCTCACCGGGCTCGTGCATGGTACCCACACCCCATCGCACTACTTTGGAATTTCCACCGAGAGGCTAAATAAGATCGAGAGCTTCGACCCGAGCTCGCGCCTTCTTGTGGTAGGGGCGGGAACGAAGTTGGAGGCGGTTCATAGTTTCGCCGCGGACCACGATCTACGGTATGGTGTCGATCTCGGCGCTCGGGGTAGTTGCACGATCGGTGGAAACATCGCCACGAACGCGGGCGGGAATTCCGTCATCCGCTTCGGTATGACACGATCCAACGTTGTCGGGCTTGAGGTGGTCCTTTCCGATGGGTCAATCCTTACCGATCTGAGGGGTTTACCTAAGAACAACGCGGGTTACGACCTGAACCAGATATTCATCGGCTCCGAGGGAACGCTGGGTATTGTGACCAAAGCGTTGCTGAAGCTCAGCCGACGCCCGGCCGGCACGGCCAGTGTTCTGGTGGCACTCAACCACCTGAACAGCGCCCTCGTGGTGATGGAGGCAATGGAGCGTGCCTGCGGCAATTCCCTGTTGGCCTTGGAAATCATGTGGAGTCGCTATTTCGAGAAAGTGAGCACCGCACTGTCGGCAGAAACGCCCCCACTTCCACGGGGCCATCCCATCTATTTGCTCGCGCAGGTCGAAGGCGTGGATAATGGCGAACAGGCAGTCGACAGTTTGATCGGCGCCTTGGAGAGCATCGACGACATTGTCGATACCGCACTGGCAACGACACCCGTCCAGGAGAGCCGTCTCTGGTCCATTCGTGATGGGTCCGATGTCATCGAGCGAGCCCATAAACATGTGCTTTCCTTTGACGTCAGCATGCGACCACATGACTATGCAGCTTACATCGCAGACGTAGAAGCGCGCCTCAAAGCCCGGGTATCAAACGCCATTGCCTACTATTTCGGGCATCTCGCTGACGGCAATATTCATTTCATGATCGGACACGACGGGCATTCGTCCGACGCGAGACGCGTTATCGAGGAATGCGTCTATGACCCCTTGGCGTCCTACGAACCGTCCTCGATTTCTGCCGAACATGGGATCGGCCGAGAGAAGGCCGCGCATCTTTGGCGGTCCCGGTCAACCGCTGAAATCGCTGCGATGAACCGCATCCGCGCTGCTCTCGATCCTGCAGGAATTCTAAATCAGCATATATCGTACGAACCCAAATCTCTTGGTGCGCGGGCATCCTGAATCCCACAGCGAATCGTGACGAAGCGGTTGATCGTGAATTCACCGCCCAATCTAGCCGAGAGCGCTGCATTCCTTGGTCAGACGTAGGCAGGAAGAGTAAATGCAAATATTTCTGGTTCTGCGTCTACCTCATGTTCAGCTCACCGCGATCAAATCCTGATTGACGTCGGCGATCGTTTGGCAGCCGCTCATGTCCATGGTCCGTGCGAGTTCTTCCCTAAGAATGCTCATCATTGAAATAGCTCCTGCCTTTCCACCAGCCGCAGTGCCGTACAGCATGCTACGTCCCAGCAGGACCGCCTTCGCGCCACTAGCCAGCAGCTTGAAGACATCGCTGCCGCGCTGAACCGAGCTGTCGGCCAGCACTGTCATTCCGGGGCCAACGCAGTCGACTATTCCGCGGAGTACATCGATTGGCGCAATCGCGCTGTCTAGATTACGTCCGCCATGGTTCGATACAACGATGCCCTCGGCGCCGAAGCGTTTGGCCTCCAGCGCGTCCTCTTGCCGAAGGAGGCCTTTGATCACCATGGTCCCTTTCCAACGGTCGCGAATTCTGGCCATGTGGTCCCAACTTAGGTTTGGCATAAAGTCCAGGGAGACTCCCCGGCCTCTCCTGAGTAGATTCTTTCGGTATTGGTCCGGATAGTTCGCGAAAGTGGGCATCCCTTCCGTAATGACATAGCGCCCCAAAACGCCAAGAGCCCAGCGCGGATGCATGGCCACATCAAAAACATTGCGAGACGAAAATCGCAGCGGAACATCGAAACCGTTTCTAACATTGAACTCTCGATTAGGCAGAACGGGAGTATCTACGGTGACGACAATCGTTCGGACGCCTGAACTCCAAGCCTTGTCGATCAGGTTGAACGAGATTTCCTCTTTGTCCCACAAATAGAGTTGAAACCATATCGGTTCTGGGCTCACTCGCGCGACGACCCCTATTGAAGTTATCGCCTCTGTCGCAGCCGTGAACGGAATGCCGAACTCCGCCGCAGCCTTGGCGAGTTCCATCTCGCCATTGTAGTAGACCAATCCTGCGAAGGCCGTCGGCGTGACCACCAGAGGCGCGCTGTATTCGTGACCGAAGAGCGAAACCGTGGTCGATCTGTTTGAGTTGCTTCGCAACGCATACGGTGTAATCTTGATCCGATCGAAGGCAGCTCTGTTCCCAATAAGCGCCCGCTCGTCTTCGGTTCCCCGGTCGATGTATTCGAAGATCCCTCGCGGCAGGCGACGTTTTGCGATTTTTCGTGCCTCGGCAAAATTAAGGAAACCTGCTGGATCTGCCACGCTTCACTCTCAATTGCCGTATCAGGTTCCACGGGAGCTGGCCAAGTCAGTCGCTGCTGCCTTCGACACCACCGTTGCCAGGCGACGGGTTAATCAACAGACAGATCCGGCGCCCGGCGACGTCTTTCAGGGCAAGGCTGATTTATCGAGCCTGGGCAGAGAGAACTGAAAGCCTGGTCTGAGCTAGCATCGGCACGCTGCTCATTTGCAGGTCGACAGACCGAGATATTGATCCCATTCGCGCTTCGAAGGATCGTCGGGAATGCATCCATATTTCACATAGGTCGCGTGCAGAGGCACGGATTCCGTTAATGAAACGAGGACCAACACCCATGCAAACGCCGCACAAACAGACCCCGCTAGGACCGCATACCAAAGCCTGCCCGGAAACCTCTGAGAACTAGCCGGGCTCATATTTCCTACTGATACCCTGGTTGTGGAAGCCTGGCTGCGGTTGAGTTGACCATCATCGGATCGGTCTCGTTGAAACGCTTCAGAATTGTGGAACTCATGCCAATGATGTCGACCGCAAAGAAAAGCTTCCACATCGAACCTAACCGGGGCAGCCCGAAGAAAATGCCTGGATCGTCCGTTCAAAACGCGCTTCTCAAGTCGTCCAGCAATGAATAATTCGGCGGTAGCCCAGGCGCCACCTTGTCTACGCTCGCCCTAAATTTCCTAAAGTGATTTGAGTAGAACCATGGTTTGACAGCATCAAACTTGGGTACGCTTGCCGAATGGGAGCTCAACCGCTCTCGCCTGACCGGACCCAGCTTCTCTTGACGAGCATGGCTTTTAAACACCGCACGAGATCAGAATAACTGATGATCGGCCATTGCGCCGCGACATTCCATGGCTTGCTCGGCATGATGGTGGTGCTGCCGCCGTCCACCACCAGTGCCTGCACGGTGAACCACGGTCAGGCCCTGACCGAAAACTCGGTGACTGCGTGGTTGGGAAGCTTTGTCAGACCACGGCGCCCATCGCTAGCTATGCGGCAACGTTCATCTGCTCCCTGGCCTGCTTGATGTCACGGACAGGCGGTACGCCAAACATTCGGCCGTATTCGCGCGTGAACTGCGGCACGCTTTCGTAGCCGACCGCATAGGCGGCGCTGCTCGCGGGCATGCCGTCTGACAGCATGATGCGCCGCGCCTCAATCAGGCGCAACTGCTTCTGGAACTGCAGCGGCGAGAGCGAGGTGATCGCTCTGAAATGCTGGTGGAAAGAGGAGACACTCATGCCGGCCTTCTCCGCTAGCTGCTCGACGCGAAGCGGTTGCGCAAATCCTTCACGGATGAGAGCTACTGCTTTGCCGATGCGCTGTGCATGGCTATCGGTAACGCCCAGCGAGCGGATGGTCGAGCCATGCCTGCCCGCGAGAAGCCAGAAATGCAGCTCGCGCACGAGCTGATCCCCAAGCACGGGCAAGGCCGCCGGCCGATCGAGCACGCGCATCAGCCTCAAAGCGGCCTCGGCGACTTCTGCCTCGGTCGTGTCGACGCGGACGGGTCCGCCGACACCTGCCTGCACGACGCGCATCTCCACGGCCAGCCGCTCGATCACCGCGGCGTCGAGCTCGAGGACCAGCGAATAATAAGGCACGCCGGCGTTCGCGCGGGTGATCTGGCTCACAGTCGGCACGTCCGCGGCGATCAATAGCGAGTCGCCGGCGCCGAACTCGAAGGTCTGGCTGCCCATGGTCACGCGCTTGCCACCTTGGACGACCAGAGCCACCAGCGGGCAGTTGATCGCATATTGCAACTCGCTGGGACGAGTGGCCCGGATCGTACTCAACCCCGGCACATCGGTTCTGGCAATGCCGTAACTGTCGGCATTGGCGTCGGCATGGCGGCGAACGGCTTCAAGCAGCGTGTGAGTCATTGCAGCGAGTATATTCCCGAGCGCGCGACGCACAATCCACCTCGGAGTAATAGGCAAGGAAGCCGAAGCTTTGGGCAACCGCGATGTCCGGGCCGGGGCGATTGTGCCGGTCAACGGGAGCGGGATCCTAGATGGCTCCCCCCCGCAGTCGAGGAGAGTTCAGATGACCGACCTTTCGAACCGCCATGTCCTGATCCTGTCTGCTGACGGGTTTGAGGATGACGAACTGTACCTCCCCCGTCAGTCGCTGCTCGACGCCGGCGCGAACGTGACTCTGGCCTCGCCCGCTACGGGATCGATAAGCGGCGTCGTCTACGATATGGCGACGGGCCGCTCGAACCCCTCCGAGCGGGAGATTGCGCCCGACGTGCAATTGTCCGACGTCGATGTCGCCGCCTACGACGCGCTGATCGTGCCTGGCGGCGTGGTGAACCCGGACAGGCTGCGGATGACCGAGGAAGCAGTTCAGATCGTCCGGCAATTCGACGCGGCCGGCAAGCCGGTGGCCTCCATCTGTCATGGCCCCTGGGTGCTAATTGAGGCCGATATCGTGCGGGGCCGACGCACCACCGGCTGGTACTCCGTCCGCACTGACCTGAGGAACGCGGGATCGCAGGTCCTGGACGCCAAAGTCGTCATCGATGGCAACCTCATTACCAGCCGCATGCCGTCCGACATCCCGGCCTTCACCAACGCCATTGTCAAAGCGCTCTCGGGCTGAACCGCCCCACCCGATCAGCGTGCCCGCAAGCCAGGAGACTTTCCATGACCAGCATGTTCCAGCTTCTGATCGACGGCGAGAGCCGCGAAGGCTCCGACCGTATCGCAGTCGATGTCGTCAACCCCGCTACCGGCGAGGCTTTTGGCAGTGTGGCCTTTGCCTCCAAGTCCGATATCGACGAGACGATAAAGGTCGCCTTGGGCGGGCTCCGATCCTGGCAGGCCGTGCCGCCTTGGGAGCGCGGCCGCATCCTCAAGGACGCGGCCCAGCGCCTGCGCGCAGACATCGTCCGCATCGCCAATGTCATCACCCGCGAGCAGGGCAAGCCGCTTCGCGAGGCTTGCATCGAGATCGAGCGCTCCGCCGATTTCCTCGAATGGGGGGCCGAACAGGCGCGGCGGATTTCCGGCCGCATCGTCCCGGGCCGCGCGCCCGGTCAACGCATTGAGGTGCAACCGCATCCGATCGGCGTGGTGGCCGCCTTCACGCCCTGGAACTTCTCGATGGCGCTTGCTGCGAAGAAATTCGCAGGCGCGCTTGGCGCCGGTTGCGCGATCATCTGCAAGCCCTCGCAGGAAACGCCCGGTTCGGTGATCGAGATGGCCAAGGCACTGCTCGAGGCGGGCGTCCATCCGGCCGCGATCGCAGTCGTGTTCGGTGACGCCAACGATGTCTCGACCCAGCTCATCAATGCGCCGCAAGTGGCCAAAATCACCTTCACCGGCTCGATCCCGATCGGCAAGCGCCTTGCCGCGGCCGCCGGGGCAGCGATGAAGCCGGTGACCATGGAACTCGGCGGCCATGCACCGGTGATCGTATGCGGTGACGTCGACCCCGAAGCGACGGCCGAACTGCTGGTGCATGCCAAGTTCATGAATGCCGGCCAGATCTGCCTATGTCCTTCACGTTTCTTTGTCGAGGCGAGCATTGCGCAGCGCTTCACGGCGCGCTTCGTCGAACTGGCCAATGCGTTGCGCGTGGGCGACGGCACCGATCAGCAGACGCAGATGGGGCCGCTCGCCAACGAGCGCCGGGTCGACGCCATCGCAAGGCTTGTCGACGACGCACGCGCACGCGGCGCGACCATTCTTGCCGGCGGTAAGCGGCTGGACCGACGCGGCAACTTCTACTCGCCGACCGTGCTGACCGATGTGCCCGACGAGGCGGCCATTCTGCGCGAGGAACCTTTCGGTCCCGTGGCGCCAATCCTGCCGTTCAACGACGAGAAGTCGATGCTGGAAAGGGCGAACGGGCTCGAATTCGGCCTCTCTTCCTATGTCTTCACCCATGACGGTGCGCGGCAGCGCCGGCTGGTCGACGCCCTGCAATATGGCGTTGTCGGCGTGAACGGGGGCCTGACGCACCAACCCGAAGCACCGCTCGGCGGCTGGAAGGAAAGCGGCATCGACACCGAAGGCGGCATTGAGATCCTCGACCCGTACCAGATTACCAAGCATGTGAACCTGCAGTGAGACAGCCCGGCGGGAGCGATTCCGATCCACCGTGTCACCGCGATGGAGGGCGTCGTGACCCTGATCGACGCAGGGCCTACGCTGCTTGCCAATGTGTTGACGCTGTTCTCCAGAACGGCGTGAACATCTTGCACAGCCAATCTGTCGAGCAATGGCGGGCGCTGCAGGCGCCCATCCCCGGGCCGGCCAGCGCCCATATGCCGATCGCCGCGTCCGTGTCGATCACAATGGTCGCCTGCGGCAACCATTTGGCTCGCCCTGCTCGCCACCGTCGTCCTCACCATCGAGAGGGAAAGCGACTGTGCTCGCCGCTTGATGCCCCTGCATGATCAAATCGAACTCAAGCAGCGTACCGGAGACCTGTGATGAACACCCTTTCCCTGATCGATTCTCCCTTTTTCGGCGCGAGCTTCACAGACCCCGAAATGCGCTCGATTTTCGACAGCGGCGCATTCATACGCCGTTGCGTCGAGACCGAAGTCGCACTCGCGAGGGCACAAGCGCGCCTGGGGATGATTCCTGCCGAAGCTGGGCTCGGCATCGCAAACGCCGCCAATCACCACCAGTTCGATCTCGAGCGCCTGCGGCGCGAAACCGAGATCGTCGGCTATCCGATCCTCCCGATCGTCGAACAACTCGCAGATGCGGCAGGGCAGGCCGGGCGCTATTTGCATTGGGGAGCAACCACGCAGGACATCATGGATACCGCAACGGTCCTGCAGGTCCGCGCCGCGCTGGACCGGATTGACCGCCAACTTACCGAAACGATGGGCGCATTGCGAGAGTTGGCGAAGGCGCACCGCGCGACTCCTATGGCTGGACGCACGCATCTGCAGCACGCGCTGCCGATCACCTTCGGCTACAAGGCGGCCGTTTGGCTGAGCGCGCTCGAACGGCACCGCGAGCGCTTGGCGCAAATGCGCCCGCGCGTACTTGTCGTACAATTTTCCGGCGCCTCGGGCACACTGGCATCCCTTGGCGACAGAGGACTGGCGGTGCAGGAGGAACTTGCGCGGATCTTGGAGCTGGCCACGCCGGCGATCACCTGGCATTCGTCGCGCGACGGCATGGCCGAAGCGGTGCAACTGCTCGCCCTGATCTGCGGCAGCCTCGCCAAGCTCGCCTTCGATACGTCCATCATGATGGCGACCGAACTCGGCGAAGTTTCGGAACCCTATGTGCGCCATCGCGGCGCATCGAGCACCATGCCGCAGAAGCGCAATCCGATCTCGTGCGAGCTCATCATCGCCGCCGCAAAGCTGGTGCGCCAGCATGCCGGATTGATGCTCGACGCAATGGTGCACGATTTCGAGCGCGCGACTGGCCCGTGGCATCTCGAATGGGCGGCGGTCCCCGAAGCATTCGCGCTGACGGCAGGCGCACTTAGCCAAGCCCACTTCCTGCTCTCCGGGCTAGAAGTGCATCAGGAACGCATGCGCGCCAATCTGGACGTGTCGCGCGGCCTGATCGTCGCCGAGGCGGTGATGATGGCGCTCGCGCCGATTACCGGAAGGCAAACGGCGCACGACCTCGTCTATGCCGGGTGCTGCCGCGCGCTGGAAACCGAACAGTCGCTCTTTGAGGTTCTCGCGGGCACGCCCGAGGTTGCCGCCCATCTTGGGCTGAAACGTCTGCACGAGCTCACAGAGCCGACCAACTATCTTGGGTCCGCCCAGGAGATGATCGACCGCGTCCTCGGCGGCGCCAAGGCTGGCCAGCCAGCCGATCGGGCGTAGTCGTGCGGCCTTGCGGCTCGGCCTGAGTTGCCCGCATAAGCGGGCGCTTGGCGTCACAGAACCTTTCCAGCAACCGCCGTTCGATCCAAAGAGAGTCTCCAAAGAAAGCACCGCATGAGTGCCGAAAGGCCGCTGCCGCGAGACCGCGGCGGCGCCCTTGTTGATCTTTACCTTGACCGGGCCGGTTGCCTTAAATCACCTGCCCGCCAGAAACCTCGATCCGCTGCGCGGTAATCCAGCGATTGTCGGGGCCGAGCAGATTGGCGACCATCGGGCCGATGTCGTCGGGCAAGCCGACGCGGCCCAGCGCGATCATGTTGGCAAACTGCTTGTTGAGATCAGGCATGTCACGCACCGCGCCGCCCAGGAAATCAGTCTCGATCGCGCCAGGCGCCACCGTGTTAACGGCGATGCCCCGGCTTCCCAGTTCCTTGGCCATATAGACCGTGAGGATTTCCACCGCGCCCTTTGCGGCGGAGTAGGCCGAAAAACCGGGGTACGAGACGCGCGTCAATCCCGTAGAGAAGTTCACGATGCGGCCTCCGTCGGCAATGAGCGGCAGCAGAGCCTGCGTCAGGAAGAAGACGCCTTTAACATGGGTGTCGAAAAGTGCGTCGAATTGAGCTTCGGTGGTTTCGGCGAAACTTGCCATTTCACCCTGGCCGGCATTGTTGACGAGGTGGTCGAACCTATCCCGTCCCCACGTGGTCGACAGTTGGGACTTGACTGTATCAGCGAAGCGCCCGAACGAGCCGATGTCGGTCACGTCGAGACGCAGCGCCACGACCTTACGACCCATTGCCTGAATCGCGGCGACGACGGCCTTCGCCTGCTCGTCGCCCCTGCGGTAAGTGAAGATCACGTCGCCGCCACGGCGCGCGATGCTCATAGCGGTGTTGCGGCCAAGGCCGCGGCTTGCACCAGTAACGAGCGACACAGTCGTCATTGAAATTCTCCTTCGGATCGATTGTTGCGACGCAACTGTTATGGGCGTGGGCGGCCCCCACCGGTTGCCCGTTCGTCGGGTAAACTTGCCTAATCCTACGACGACGTTGTTATATCCCTCCTATCCATCAGTGGTGGGTTCGCCGCTTGCCATCAGCGTGATTCCGCTTCGGGATGAGCCAATACGCGCCAGTCGTCGCGCACTCGCCGGCGACGCTGCTCCCGCGCGATAGCTGGACAGCAGGTTCGCAAATGCGGAACTCGCGGGCTTCGGCGGCAATCACCGGGGCGCGCCGACGGGAACGAGGAAGCGGTCACCGCAATGGCCAGAGATGTCGCTGCCTGTATGAACAGCAGATCCAGTGGGAGGGGCGCAGGCCACGGCCAAAGGCGCCGTCGAGGGCAAAGCGGCCAAGAGCGCTATAACCGGAACGGGCCGTAAGCGGGCATTCAGCTTTTTGCTAAGGGCAAGCTAAAGCAGACTTGGATTCAGCGTGTGGACCGTGCGTAATATTGTTCCGGGTTGCTTGAAGTCCAACTGGGACTATCCGCGCGCCGTCAGCCAGACTCCTACGAGCGTCACAGCCAAGCCGAAAAACATCGCCGGCGTGAGAGGCTCCGAGAACAGCACCCAAGCCCACAGCATAGTTACGGGGGGACTCAGATAGATGGCGGCGCTGACCTTCGCCACGGGGTACATGCTCAGCATCGTGTAATAGACCGAATAGGCGGCGAAGGTGGCAATAAACACGAGCCAAACCATTCCGATGGCGAACTCAGCCGTCATCGGCGGCTCAACCCCTCCCTGAGCGATGGCGCAGATGCCGAACAGGACCGCGCCAGTCAGCGTGTGAACGCAGAGGCTCTGGTGGACGGGCATGTTCAGCGACTCCCGGCCCCTGCGGAGGACCGACGCGAAGGAGAAGACCATCATCGAGCCAAGGGTTAACTCGTAGGCCCACAAGGGCGCAGTTCCGAAGCTCAAGCTGTCGAAAGATACAATCAGTACGCCCGTCACCGCGACGGCAGTGCCAAGCCACTGCCGCAGGTTTAGCCGTTCCCCCAGAACAGGCTGCGACATGGCCGCGACTGCCAGCGGCACAAGATCAGAGATCAGCGCGACCAACCCGGTCGGCACGCGTTGCTCGATCGCGAGCGCGAAGCCGCCGAGATAAATGAAGACGGCCATCACGCCGAACCCGACTTGGGATATGACCGCGCGCAGGCGCATCCTCGGCCCGAACGCAAGTGCGAACGGAAGGAGGATGACTCCTGACAACAGTGTGCGCCAAAACAGCAGGACGGCTACGCTGGCTTCTTCGCTTGCGTAACGGATGCCAACGAAACCGGAACTCCAGGCGATGATCAGCAATCCCGCCAACAGAGGATAGAGAATACGGCGCCGGGTCACAATTTCTGAAAACGAAGGAAGGGCTGTCACTTGCGTGCCCAGGTTGCATGTCGCTACCGAGTAGCCGATCTGCAGGCATCGGGCACATGACAAATATCGATTGGGTGATGACAAACATGCCATCGAGTTCATAGGGTGTTGTCAAAATGATGCTGGCGCGTTCATGTGTAGCAATCACAGCGGAAGTCGCGGATGACCGACATCAACTGCAGACGACTGGACATCGACGCGTTGCGCGCAATTCGTGCTGTCAAGCTCCATGGCGGTGTCACCAGAGCAGCCGACGCGCTGGGGCTGACGCAGTCCGCGGTAAGCCACAAAATCAAACGCCTGGAAACGAGTCTCGGATGCGAGATTCTGGACCGACGGCCCGGTGGCGGGATGTTCACCTCCGACGGCGAAAAACTCCTCGAGTACGCAGCGAAGATTCTTGCGCTGCACGACGAGGCTCTTGTGAGCTTGGCGAAGTCGGACCTGGCAGGCCGGATCATGCTGGGCCTCACCGAGGACACGACATGTTCGGATCTATCGCGCATCCTCGGCCGCTTCCACCGCTTGCACCCCCAGGTCACCGTGAGGACGAAAGTCCGAATGAGTCTCGTGCTGAGGTCAATGCTAGAACGCGGTGAACTGGACATGGCGATGGTGCAGGTTTTCTCTCACGAGATCCGACCAACCGACGTCGTGCTGTTTCGGGAGGACCTGCACTGGGTCAAGTCCCGCGAATTGTCGTTCAGGCGTCAAGGCCCGATCCCGTTCCTTTCCTTCGACGACGACTGCTTCTACCGACGCTGGGCGATTGACATCGGGCAAGACGGCGGAGTGGAGCTCGAAACCCTGTTCGAATGCTCCAGCGCTGCGGGTATCGTAGCCGCCGTAAGCGCGGGATTGGGTGTTGCGCTACTCAGCGATCGTCATATTCTCAAGGACATGGAGGTTATCGACGGCCTCCTACCTGAACCTCCCAGGCTCGCCTATATTGTGCGGCGGGCCAAGAAGGTCCGAAATCCAGCGCTCGACAGTCTAATATCTGACATTGCGAGCGAGGTCAGCCGATACGGCAGGCTAACGCTGGCCAGCTAGACTAGCGTCACAATCGTTCACTCTCCTTAATAGGTGCGGCGCGTGATTTGCTTCGCCGAAGCCAAGGGCCAGATCGACGCTGGAATCATCCTTTTGCGGCCGCGCTGCACGCCGGCTTCTATGCGGTGGTCAGCGGGCGGAGACCGGGGTCATGGACGGACTGTACTTGGGCAAGCCGCATGACGGCTATACCGGCCCAGACCCGACCTTCTATCCGAGCGGTGAGTTGGATCGCTGGACAGATCGATCCTGATCGTCTGCAAACCCACACGCGAACTGCCGCGGGAAAAGACGGCACCGCCAGAGTCGCAAGAGGCGGTTCATTCGGCCCGAGAGGCGTTGGTTAGAGAAATATGCGTTCGGAATCCGTGGTTGATCGGGACGTCAGAGTGCTGAGTAAATGCGATCATGCCCAAGCGTGGAAGATCACAAGTGGTCACTCGATACATGCCCCAGTTAACAGCACCACCTTTCCGGAAGAAAGTTACAAGCAATCGATAAATAACATGAATATGGCCGCAGTGGTTTGATGCACAACAGGCCCGCTCGATACCCCACGGGCATTTTGGGCGATATTTGGCATGTTCGATCTCAATTTCCGTCAGAGTGGGGCTTACGAGTTGCACGCATCCCTGCCCGGCGGCGTTAGAACGATTGTAGCCTTACGACCGACAAACACCATTGCGATTTTGCCTCTTGCAACTCCCCACCAACGGTCTTGGCATTTCAAATGGCGGTTTCGCCGCGAAGACAGATCGAAGGGCTATTCAAGCTGACGCAACTACTGTGTAACCTCGCGTCATTTCGCGGCAATCAAGCTCGAAATGGAGGCATATTGCTGCCAATGCTGAGCGCAGTAGGAGAGCCGCGATGAACCAACAAGCAAACTTAGCAGACAATCTCAAAACTCTATGCGAGCAGCATGGCACCGTATCGGAAGCATGCCGAAAGTTGGGCATCAATCGTCAGCAATTCAATAAGTATCTCGCCGGAACTCACGCGCCGTCGCAGAAGAATCTCCGCTTGATCGCCAATTTCTTTGGGTTGAGTGTCGATGTCATGACCTACAATCCGCATGACTTCCAATCACTTATCGAGGGAAATCACTTCCCCCTATTCAAACGGATTCAAAAATCTCCAAAGATGATGATGTTCATCACGGAAGTATTGTCGGCGAACGCGACCGACGCAACTGATTTCCTTGGAGCTTACGAACGTTACCACTATTCATCGATTTACAAAGGTCAGATACTAAGGTCGATATTTTATCTCTATTCGAAAGATGGGATATTGATGCATAGCTACGTTGAACGTTTCCCGAACCTCGACGGATCCAATAAGATTGACTACATCTTTAAATACCATGGATTCAGTTTCTATATTTCCAATCGCCTGTTCTCAATCGATTTCGAAACCATCCAACGCAACGAAATGACATTCAGCAACCTTGCCTCAATCGACAGAAACTCAAAGAAGTTCATGTTCGGGGTAACCAGCGGAATCGCGGCGAGCATGGTGAGACAGCCCGTTGCGCAAAAGGTGGCCATGCATTTTGTAGGAGATCGCAAGGCTCGGAAGAGCGACCTGCGCCGTGCCACGGTCCTTTCACCAAGCGACGATTCGATACCCAAAGAAGTGATCACTTATCTTACCTCCGGAACGTCGACGATCGACTCCATTTGAGACAGGCTGACCGTCACCGCTCAAGCGAAGTGCGTCAGAGTGCTCAAGTGTCATACCGCCTGCGAAATTGCGCTGAGCGCTGCTTGGGGGTGAAGTCAGCTGCCGTCGATGCCTGCCAGCCGCGCGCGTCGACGCCAGTTGGTGGGTGCAGATAGTACGCACTATCGCAGCCGTGCCGGAGCCGCATATGTCGAGTACCGTCAATTCCTATATGATGCCGTTCTCGAACGTGGCGCATTTGTCCCTAACGGACAAGTTCCGGGCGACGCAACTTGCCGGCTTTGAGGAGCTGTCGCTCATGCCGCGTGACGTCGAGAGACTGATTGAAGGCGGCAAACCGGCGTCCGACATCATCGCGGAAGCCGCGGATCATGGTGTGCGCATTACCCGGCTTGATCCTTTGAACACCTGGCCGCGGGTCTGGCGCCCGGACAATATGGACGAAGCTTACATCGCCACAGTCAACACGCCACCGGACCAGTTCTTCCGCCTGACCGACGCGCTCGGCTGCACCCATGCGAGCCTGAACGCCACTTTTCCGTTGAATGCAATGTCGACAGACGAGATCACGGAGCACTATGCGGCGATCTGCGCCCGCGCGGCAGTGCATGGGCTAAAGTGTGATCTCGAATTCATCCCGCTATGGGGCGTTCCAACGCTGGAAATGGCATGGAATATCGTCCGTGATTCCGGGGCATCGAATGGCGGGCTGGTGTTCGACGTGTGGCATTTCGTGCGCGGAGGCTCGGACATTGGGCTCCTCAAGACGATCCCCGGCGACATGATCCATTGCGTGCAGGTCAACGATGGCCCTCTGGCGCTGCCGAAGGGGGTGACGATCAAAGACAATTGCTACGACCGCCAGTTTCCTGGCGACGGTGAATTCCCGAATGCCGAAATCCTGCGAATCCTTGCGGACACGGGCGGCCTCAACCAGGTAGGACCCGAGGTGTTTTCTCCTACGCTCACGTCAATGAGCGTCGAGGCCGTGGCGCGCAAGTCTGCAGAATCGACACGAAACATGCTTCTGGCCGCAGGTCTGGCGGTCTGAGATTGAGAAAAGGCTCGACGGGTCCGACCCGACGCCACGCCCCACTCACTGACCTGGACGAGGTATTTCGTCGAAACGGCAAGTACGACCCAATCAGGCTCCGATCGGGCATTCCTTAACAGCGGTACAAACGATGGCGACGAAAACTCGGCCATCTGGAAGGAGGATTTGTGACAATTCAAATTTGCGTTGTAGGCCTGGGCAAGATCGCACAAGATCAGCATCTGCCGGTAGCTGCCAAGAACGCTGACTTCAACCTCGCTGCGGTAGTCAGTTCGCGCGGCTCTTACGGAAATGTGAAAACCTTCAAGACTTTTTCGGACCTCGTCGCAAGCGGGATCAAACTCGATGCCGTCACGCTGTGTATGCCTCCGAAACCGCGCTTTGATATCGCACACAGAGCAATCGACGCCGGATTTCACCTGCTTCTCGAGAGGCCGCCGACATCGACAATCGGTGAACTGGAGGCACTGCTGGCCCATGCTGCCGCCCACAAACGCATTGTCTTCACAGCATGGCATTCGCAACACAACGCGGCGGTCGACGAGGCAAAACGCCTCCTTGCTGGTTTGACGGTCCGCCGTCTGCATGTGTCGTGGAAGGAGGACGTCCGCTACTGGCACCCTGGTCAAGAATGGATCTGGGAGCCAGGCGGGTTCGGTGTGTTTGATCCTGGCATCAACGCATTCTCCATCATCTCGAAAATCATGCCGGTTCCGATCCTTGTAGCCGATGCCCGCCTGATGATCCCGTCGAACAAGGCAACACCCATTGCCGCCTCCATTCGCTTCAAGTCGCCCATTGGGATTGACGCCGATTTGACCGCCGAACTCGACTGGCAACAAACCGGTGAACCATCCTGGGACATAGACGTCGAAACGAACGAAGGCACGACTCTTCAGCTGAGCAACGGCGGGACGCAACTCCGTGTTAATGGCGAGGTTACTCTCGCCGGTTCATCGTCCCAGGAATACGAACGCATCTATGCCCATTTCGCCGAGCTGTTGAACTCCGGGAAATCGGATGTAGATTCAACGCCGCTACAACTGGTCTCCGACTGCTTCATGCTGGGGCGACGGGTCGATGCGGACCCGTTTGTCTGAAGGCGACACTTGCTCGGGTGCGCCCAATCCAAACCATCTGACTGATGAATCCGCGATTGGGTCGTGGAGTAGTTTGTGGACAAGTCGCAGGGGCACTCGCCGCCGCTCAGTTCTTCTGCGCGCCCATGTGCACACACAAATGCGCCCCGCAACGGGACAGTCCGGATTACGGAGCGCACTTCGCCTTGGGAGGCAATCGAATCCGATTAGGATCAGGGTGGCGAATAGATAGCGGTGGACCTACTACCTAGATTGTTTTGGGTTCCACAGCCGCATTCCTGCATTTGCCTCATAGGCCTTGCCCGATGGATAGCTGATAAGTTCCATTTGAAGGCCCCAAGGCGCTTCGAAATAGACCCACGACTCGCCCGCGCCAGGACCGTGTTTTTCGAACTCCGGTTTGTCGTAGACTTTAACCCCATGGCTGCGGAGATGTTCGCTGGCTGCATTGATATCATCCACGTAAAAGCACAGATGATAGCCGCCAATGTCGCTGTTTCGGGGGAATACTGTCTTCTGATCAGGGGCCTCGAAATCGAAAAGTTCAATGTTGCTCCCATTGCCACAGCGCATGAAGACAACCTCTTTCATGTGTGCGCGAGGGTGGATATTCATTTTGTCTTGCATGAAATTCCCGGTGTCGTCCTTCAGCGACCCGCCGGAGTAGATAAACTCACATCCAATGATGTCGCGAAAGAAAGCGATCGCCTCTTGCATGTTAGGCACCACCAAGCCAGCGTGATCGATCCCTGCCAGTCCAGGGAGGCCCTTCGTCTGATTGTTCATGTCTGTCTCCTTTTTTGAATCCGAAAGATCAAGTTTCCCGGCGCGCCGCGTTCATTGATGGTGGCGAAAAGGCGCAGAAACCGCCGTGTCAGGTCAGTGAGCGCAAGATAAAGTCCGCCCCCCGTTCCCCGATCATTATTGTCGGAGCATTTGTGTTGCCTGACACCACGGACGGCATCGCTGAAGCGTCGATGACGCGCAGGCCATCGAGGCCGCGGACGCGCAGTTCCGGATCCAGGACGGCGAGGTCGTCGGTCCCCATTCTGCAGGTACCGCTGGGATGCAAGGACGACTGTGCGTACCGCCGTATGTACTGCTCGTAGTCGGCTTTCGTCATAAGTTGCTTGCCCGGCATATGCTCGCGCTCGATGTATTTTGAGAGCGCCTTCTGGGACATGATCTCTTGGCCGCGTTGGACTGCCTCGACCAGGCAACCGAGATCGGAAGGCTCGGAAAGATAGTTGGGCACAATATGCGGAGGCTGCGCGGGGTCGGAACTTCGTAGCCCCAACCATCCTCTGGATTTCGGTCGAATGTGGGTCGCATTCAAGGTGCATCCGAACCCGCCAGGTACCGGGGCGCCGGATTCTATGCCACTGCCGCACAGGAATATGTATTGAATATCCGGCCGGTCAGTGGATTGGCTCGAGCTCCAGAATGCTCCCGAATCCATGACGTTCGAAGTAACCGGCCCGCGTCGGAAAAGCAGGTACTCCAGGCCTGCCCAAAACTGCCACGGCGGGCTTTTGTAGCGGTCGTAGCTGTAGGGTCCCGACAGCTGATAGGTCATATAGATATCGACATGATCGCAGAGGTTTTGCCCGACACCGGGTAAATCGTGCACCACGGCGACACCGCAGGATCGCAAATGCGCCGCGGGACCGACGCCGGAAAGCATCAGAAGGTGGGGTGAGTTGATCGCTCCTGCGGATATGATGACTTCACGATCCGCATAGATTGTCGACTTACGTTGCCCGTCGGCAATCTCTACCCCTACGGCGCGCCCCTGTTTGAAAACGATGCGCAAGACGCGACAATCTGTCCGCACCTTCAGATTTGATCGCCTCTGCGCCGGCTTCAGAAAAGCAACGGCTGCACTTGACCGCCGGGCATTGCGAATTGTCAGCTGATAAAAACCACATCCAGCTTGCTCCCCGGAGTTGAAATCCGAATTGAAGGCAAGGCCAGCCTCCTGACAGGCTTTCAGCCATGAACGGCTCAGTGGATGGACATAGCAGGGATCCGAGACGCCCAGCGGGCCGCCCTCACCATGAGCCTCGTTGGACAAGCGGTCGTTGTCCTCGGAGCGTTTGAAAAACGGCAAGACCTCCTTGTAAGACCAACCCTTGGCTCCTTGCTCCACCCAGCGTTCGTAGTCGTCCGGTGCGCCTCGAATGTAGAGCATGGCGTTGACGGAGCTGCCTCCGCCAAGAACCCTGGGCTGGACCATTGTTTGAGCGTCGAGATGCTTGTCCGCCTCGCTGCGGACCTGCTCAAGACGCTGCAGCAAATTGCCCTGTGCGGTCTTGTAGTAAGTGACCGGCATATGGATGTAGGGGCTGCTGTCTCGGGGGCCTTGTTCGATCAAGAGCACCGAAACATCGGGATTCTCGCTGAGCCTGGAAGCCACCACGCAACCAGCAGACCCTCCTCCAACCACGATGAAATCGACCATATTCCCTCCAAACTGCAGGAACGCCACGCGAAATTAGGCGTAGCGCCGG
The DNA here is from genome assembly GCF_000503055.1 of Mesorhizobium sp. LSHC420B00. Lineage (GTDB taxonomy): Bacteria > Pseudomonadota > Alphaproteobacteria > Rhizobiales > Rhizobiaceae > Mesorhizobium. Next base: position 39,387 of record NZ_AYVY01000025.1, read on the forward strand.
GCACCGGTCCCATAGGGTAAATTCAAACCGCCATAGCGGCGAAGACGGATATTGGCCTGTTCCGCGTGACCAACGAAGCCTTCAAGCATGCACAGACGCGAGCAATAGGCTCCGACTTTCGCGGAAGCAGCGTCAGCGTCGATGCGCTGGAATGTGCATGTCTTGAGGAACTTGCCCACCCACAGCCCCCCGGTGTAGCGCGCCGCAAGCTTCGTAGGCAGCGTGTGGTTGGTGCCGATCACCTTGTCGCCATAGGCGACCGTTGTGCGCGGTCCGAGAAACAGCGCGCCATAGTTGGTGAGATTCTCCTGGAAATAACGGTCATCCCTTGTCATCACCTGCACGTGCTCACTGGCGACCCTGTCGGCCACCTGGAGCATTTCCACTGCGTCCTCGCACAGAATGATCTCCCCATGATTGGCCCACGCCTTGGCCGCGACGGCCGCCGTCGGCAGGATGGTCAGCAACCGATCGATCTCGTTGAGCGTGTCTCGAGCGAGTTTTTCGGAATCCGTAATCAAAATGGCCGGCGTATCGACGCCATGTTCGGCCTGACCAAGCAGATCGGTCGCGCAAAGCTCGCCATCCACGGTTTCGTCGGCGATCAAAAGCGTCTCGGTCGGGCCCGCGAAGAGATCGATGCCGACCCTCCCGAAGAGTTGCCGCTTGGCCTCCGCGACAAAGGCATTGCCGGGGCCTACGATCATATCGACGGACGCGATCGTCTCGGTGCCGAGGGCCATCGCCGCAACGGCTTGCACGCCACCCAGACAATAAATGACGTCAGCGCCCGCCAGATGCTGTGCGGCCACGATCGCCGGCGCCGGCTTGCCTCGAAAGGGCGGCGCGCAACTGATCACCCGCGGACATCCCGCCACCTTTGCCGTGATGATCGACATATGTGCGGAGGCGAGCAATGGGTAGCGGCCTCCCGGTACATAGCAGCCAACATTCTCGATCGGTATGTTCTTGTGACCGAGGAAAACACCCGGCAGCGTCTCCACCTCGAGGTCGAGCAGACAGGCCCTCTGTTTCTCCGCAAAATTGCGCACCTGCGCTTGAGCAAAACGGATGTCGTCGAGATCGCCCGTCGAAAGCTGGGACAGGCAATCCTCAATCACCTGCTCGCTCAGACGGAAATCCTCGCGATCCCACCCGTCGAACTTCGCCGAGAGCGCGCGCACCGCCGTATCGCCATGCTCTGCGACGTCGGCGATGATCGCCTCGACCGTCGCACGTAATTCGCCTTCGAACACAGCGGGGCGCAAATTCTCGTCTGCTCGCTTCAAATGGCGTGCCATGGCTATCTCATCTTTCCAGTTGGCAGGACGCGACGCCGCCGGTTCATGCACCGGCGGCGTCCAGGAAGGTCAGATGGAATCCAGCCCTTCGATAAGCTTGTCGACCGCCTGCTGTGGGGTCATGTCGGGCGTATTCGCGAATTGCGTAATGATGTCCATGTAGGGAGCTCTAACGTCGCGCGGCAGCGCATGATTTTCGACGAACGAGGGGATCAGAGTCCCGTCTTTCATGCCTTGCTCGCGGTCGGCGAAGGCCTGTTTAGAGCAGTCATTAAACCTGTCGCGCGGTACATCGAGGCGAGCGGGAATAGAGCCGCCTTTGAGATTCAGGTTCTCCTGAACCTCGATCGACATCGCCGCCTCGGCGAGAATGTCCTGCTTTCTTTGCGCTTCGGGATTCGGCTGCCTGAACATGCCGAAAAAGTCAGTGAGAAAGACGTAGGTGTGGCCGTGACCAGGCGCCGCCGCGCAGAGATAGTCGACGCCAGGCTTCATGTTGACGGCGGCGAATTCGCCGTTTGCCCAGTCGCCCTGGAACTGCATTGCGGCTTCGCCCTTGATCACCTTGCCCGTTTCGATCGCCCAATCGGTGCCAGCGCGGTTTGGATCGGCATAGGCGAGCACCTTGCGGAAGGTATCGAACACTTTGATCATCGTATCGCTCTTGATGGCGGCGCGATCGGTAGCCATCACGGCCTTTTTGTAGAAGTCGACGCCACCCTGGCCGATCAGGATGTTGGTCCAGATCTCGCCCTCCTGCCAGTCGTCACCGCCTAGCGCCAGCGGTATTATCCCGCCCGCCTTGATCTTCTCGGCAAGCGCCAGGAACTCGTCCCAGCTTTCCGGTACCTTTCCGCCGAACTGATCGAGAACCTTCTTGTTGATCCAGAGCATGTTCTCGCGCCGTTGGTTGAGCGGCACTGCGACGATTTTTCCCTCGACCTTCATGTAGTCGAGCAGAGCGGGAGCGACGAGCTTCTCCCATCCTTCCTTCTCTGCGATTGGCGACAGATCGCCGAGAGAACCAGCTTGGGCATATTCCAATACAAACTGGCCCTGCATCTGCGATGCGGCGGGCGGATTGCCGGCAGCGAAGCGCGCCTGCAGCGCCTGCGTCATATTCTTGCCGCCGGCGCCGGCGATCGGCGAGTCTACCCAGGTGAGTCCCTGAGCGTCGACGGCGTCCTTCAACACCTTCATTGCCGCTGCTTCGCCCGCGGCGGTCCACTGGTGGACAACTTCGATTTCGTTTTCGGCAGAGTAGGCCTGCGTGCTGATTGCCAGCGCTGCGATGGCCGCTGCACTCAGCAGAGCTGGCCCGAAACTGTATTTCCGCTTCCCCTTGATGGTCATTATCGTTGCTCCTTTTCGGCAGACATTGGTCTACGAGGGCTCAGATGCGCCGAAACATCTGCCGCCTTTTCGTTGTCGGTGCTGCGTGTTGTCACAAAGGCTCGTGGGCTGGCTTACCCGCTCGCGAGCCGCGTCATCTCGACCGGCGGCATACCCAAATCCTCTCCGGCCTGCTCGATGCGCATGCCTGTACTGACGTCGAATATCTGGATACCGTCGATATCCACCAGGAAGGTTTCGCGGCCTGCCTTGAGCGCCGATTTCGGATGGCACCGCGCGATGACTTTGTTGCCGCCCAGATTCAGCGTGACGAAAGTGTCGGAACCCGTTGGCTCGACAAGGTCGACCACCGCATCGATTTTCTGGGTGTGTTCATGATTTTTCTCGTGCGGCAAAAAGATCGCCTCGGGGCGGATGCCCGCAATGACCGCCGTCCCCTCTGGGGTGACAGACGGATTGGCAGGACCTGAGATCGCAACGTGGAGCGGCTTGTCGCCGGTGCCCTCAATCTCAAGCAGCACACGGCCATCTTTTCGACGCATGCGGGCCGGGATCAGGTTCATTGGCGGCGAGCCAATGAAGCCCGCGACGTAGGTGTTGGCGGGGCGACCGTAGATCTCATCGGGTGAACCGATCTGCTGTACTACCCCCGACTTCATCACCACGATCTTGGTCGCAAGCGTCATCGCTTCGACCTGGTCGTGCGTCACGTAGACGATCGTCGCCGAGAGGCGCTGGTAGAGTTTCTTGATCTCTGCACGCATTTCGACGCGGAGCTTTGCGTCAAGGTTCGACAACGGCTCATCAAACAGGAAGACCTTGGGCGAGCGCACGAGCGCGCGGCCCATCGCGACACGCTGACGCTGGCCACCCGACAGTTGGCCCGGCTTTCGATCAAGCAGAGCGCCGATCTGAAGTGTCTCTGCGACACGGGCGATCGCTCTGTCGCGCTCTTGCTTCGCCACGCCGCGCACTTTCATACCGAAGGCGATATTATCCCGCACCGTCATCGTCGGATAAAGCGCATAGGATTGGAACACCATGGCGATGTCGCGATCCTTTGGCTCAAGTCTGACGACCGAGCGCCCGCTAATCAGGATGTCGCCGCTGCTGATTGGTTCGAGACCGGCGATGGCACCGAGCAAGGTCGACTTGCCGCAGCCCGACGGGCCGAGGAGTACCAGGAACTCGCCGTCCCGTGCCTCGATATCGATGTTCTCGAGCACCGAGAGGTTGCCGTAGGACTTGTGAAGACTGCGGATGTTAAGTTGCGCCACGGCCCTACCCCTTTACAGATCCGGCCATCAGACCGCGGACGAAATACTTCCCGGCGAACACATAGACGAGGAGCGTCGGCAACGCGGCGAGCATCGCCGAGGCCATGTCGATGTTGTACGGACGCTCTCCGGTGCTGCTCGAGACGATGTTGTTGAGCGCCACCATGATCGGGACATTTCGTCCCGAGGTGAAAGCCACGCCAAACAGGAAGTCGTTCCAGATGCTGGTGAACTGCCAGATGATCACCACCACCATGATCGGCAGCGACATCGGAAGCATCACGTAGCGAAATGTCTGGAAGAAACCCGCCCCGTCGATTCTGGCCGCCTTGGCCAGATCGCTTGGCACGGAGATAAAGAAGTTACGGAAAAACATCGTCGTGAACGGCAGACCATAGACGACGTGCGCGAGGATCAACCCGTTGATCGTGCCGGCAAGGCCCAGTTTGCCGAGCGTTTGAGCAAGCGGAATCAGAATTGCCTGGTAGGGCGTGAAGCAGCCAAACAAGATGATAGCATATACGATGTTCTGCCCGCGAAAATTGACCTGCGTGAGGGCGTAGCCATTGAGCGCACCGATTGCCGTCGGAATGAGCGTAGCCGGCACGACCAGGTAGATCGTGTTCAGAAAGAACGGGCTCAGGCCGGTGCAGTCGACTCCCACGCATGCATTCGACCACGCGTCGATCCAAGGCTGAATCGTTGGGTGGCGCGGGATGCCGATCAGAGTGCCGAGACGTATCTCCTCTATCGATTTCAACGACGTCGTTATCATCACGAACAATGGGCCGAGAAAGAAGAGAACGAAGACGAAGAGCGTGAAATAGACCGCTGCCCACCCCAACAATCGTCCAAAATCGGTGCGCACCGCCGAACGCGGCATCGGGCTAGCGAGCGTTGCGGCGTTCATGACGTATTTCCGAATAGAGGTAAGGGACGATGATGGCGATGACCGTCATCGTGATCATCACAGCGCTCGCCGCGCCTTGAGCCAGCTGGCCACGGCCGAAAGTGTACTGGTACATGAAGGTCGTCGGCAGATCGCTGGAGAAGCCCGGACCGCCATTCGTCAGGGACACGATGAGATCGAAGGAGCGCAGCGCCTGGTAGAGCAGTATAACGATTACGCTAAAAAAGACCGGGCGTAACATGGGCAGCACGATCGACCAGTAGATCCGCGGTAGGCCCGCGCCATCGATCCGGGCCGCCTTGAAGAGTTCTGCATCGACACCTCTCAGACCCGCCAGGAAAATCGCCATGACGAAGCCACAGGACTGCCAGAAGGCGGCGAGCACTATGGTATAGATCGCCATCTTCGGGTTGATCAGCCAGTCGAACTTAAAATCGACGTAGCCCATATCGCGCACGAGTTTCTGGATGCCGAGGCCTGGATTGAGCATCCACTTCCAGGCGATGCCAGTGACGATGAACGAGATCGCCATCGGGTAGAGGTATATGCTGCGGATGACGTTCTCGAGCCGTACCTTCTGGTCAAGAAAGATCGCAAGAACCAGGCCGGCGACAACCGAAAGCCCGATGAAGAGCGAGGCGAAGATCCAAAGGTTGTCGACTGCGATCTGCCAGCGGTCAGCCTTCCACAATTTCGCGTATTGCTCGATGCCGACGAAATCGTACTTCGGGAAGAAACGCGACGAGGTCAGGGAAACGACGACCGTCCACAGGATGTAGCCGTAGACGACCAGCAGCGTGACTAGCAAAGTTGGCAGCAACACCAGCCAGGATTTCGAGGGCCAGCCGGTCAAAATTTCTCTGATCGTTGCTCTGGGGTTGTTCGTCGTCACGTGGCTCTTACGCCTGTCTTGGGTCGTTCATTGTCGCGATGTCAGCGGGTCGGCAGCTTGGACGTCGGCATCTTTCCGGCAGCATTTTCGGGCTTTCCGTGACCATGCGGTCAAAGGTGCTGCTCTTGCGCGCGTTCTCGCCAATAGTCGTCCTGGCCTTCGTCGTGATATGCCGGGATCGGGAAGTCCCACCAACCTGGGACGAAAGCGCCTGCGGCATCGCGCGCCGTCGGCACTTCGACGAGCGCTGGGCCGCCACAGGAAAACGCAGCTTCGAGGGCCGGCTTCAGCTTGTCGGCGCACTCGACGCGCCAGGAGTCGATGCCGAAGCTTCTGGCGATTTCAGCGAATTGCGGCGAGTAGGCGGCGCCATTGCCCATATTGAATTCGCTGGCGACATGACGGCCGAGGATCTTTCGCTGTCCGCCGCGGATCGACATGTAGCCGGAATTGTTTTGTACGACGATGACGATCGGGATGTTGTGCATCGCTGCCACTGCCATCTCTTGCATCGACATCATGAAGTCGCCATCACCGAGGATGACACAGACCTTTCGGTCCGTGCAGGCGAGCTTGGCGCCGAGGGCAGCCGGCAACGCCCAGCCCATCGAGGAGTAGCTGCCGGAGGTGATATGCGTGCGAGGCTCGTAAACCGGATAGGTCTGCTTGACGACGCCTTGCGTGTTGCCGGACCCCACGAGAAGAATGTCCTCTCGACCCATGATTTCGCGAAGTTCCTTTAATGGACGCTGGGTCGTGAATGGGAACTGGTTGCTGTCGCGACGTTCGGCGAGCTGCGTTTCCCAGTCAGCCTTCTCACGAGCGACCGCGTTATGGAATGCTTCCCGCCGGGCAAGCGCCTTCTTTGACTGCTCGGAGGAAATGGCATCGATAATATCGGCAAGCGCCATCTTGGCGTCGGCAACAAGTCCGACCGCCGTCGGATAGTTCTTGCCGATCTCCTGGTGGTCGATATCGATGTGGACAAGCTTCGCCGGCGGGAAAGAGAAACTGACACCTTTGCGCCAACTGGACGCCGACCAGTCGGTGAAGCGGCAGCCGACGGAAACAACGAGGTCCGCCCCGGCAGCGATCTTGTTGCCGGCCGAAGTCCCCGTCTGGCCTACCGCTCCTGCGTAAAGTATATGATCTTCCGGGAAGGCACTCTTGCCGTTCCAGGTTGTGACGACCACGGCGCCGGTCTTTTCGGCCAGCTTCCTCACTTCCGGTGCCGCTTCCGCCGTGATGGCACCGCCGCCAACGACGATCACCGGGCGCTCAGCCGAAAGCAACGCCGCGGCGGCAGCCTCGACTGCCCGCTGTTCCGGTCGGGCGCGGCCCATCGCCATCCTGAGATCAAGGTCGTGGATGTCCACCTCGGCCGCCTCCGACTGGATATCCATCGGTACTTCGACATGCACCGGACCTGGACGACCGCTGAGCATGGCGTTGAAGGCTCTATGCATGATGAAGGGCAACTCATCGACGCGACCTGCCTCGAAAGATCGTTTGACGGCGCCACTAACGATCTGCGGGAAGAAATTGGTGCGGTGGCGATCGAGCTCCTGCATGACCCCGTGTCCTCGCATATGCGTGGCCGGCCCACCGGTGAAGAGCGGCAGCGCCGTCGAGTCGGCGTAGGCTGTCGCAAGGCCAACGATGGTGTTGGCGGCGCCGGGTCCAATCGAAGTCATCGCCGCCATCGGCTTGCCCGAGGCGCGCCAGTATCCATCGGCCATGTGCACGGCGCATTGCTCGTGCATCACCTGGATAACGGGGATTTCGCTGCCCTTCTGCAGGAAGGCATCGAGCATCGCCCAGCACCCATGCCCGGGGATGGCTGCCACGTATTTGACGCCATACTTCTTCAACGCAGTCGCGATGACCTGGCCGCCAGTAAGCTTCATGCCTGCAGAACTCCCCTCGTCAGCGGTCTGCCGTCGCACGTCCTTGCGCGTTGGCATGCATTTGCTCCGCTCTTTTCTGGTTTGCCTTCGGTATGTACGACCATTCTGGTAGGTAGGCCCGGATCGGCTGAATGCCCTGCGATATGACTTCGCAGACAGCCAACCCGCAATTTCTCAATGATCTCTAATGTGACGCAACCTGAAGCGCCCAGTGCGTAAGATGCTGTCAGCGCATGCTGACGCCCGTTCGGCGACGATGCTCGGTTTCCGCAGCGAAATCGGATCGGCCGCTTGAATTTCGACGCCAGACCCTCTGTCCGCTGTTGGATCGACGACTCAACCGGTGCCGCGGATGGCGCAATACCGGCGGGCGACGCGAGTATTGCGTCAGATCGCGCTGATCGAAGTGCGTCTGCGAAATTGCTGAAGCCCCCTCTTTCTGTCCTCTTGACCGTCTGTCGATGTGACTTCCTGGCGACAGCCATCGCAGGACAGCGTCGCACTGTGGTCTTGAGAGGGGCAGAGGGCATATGAGCATTCATCGGGGCGCTACCCTGTTGCAGCATCGACCTCTGAATTTCACGGACGATTTTGTTGCCGCCGATTTCTTCGAAGACGGCTCCGGCCTGCACGTCGAAAGCGCCATCGTTGTCAACCTGTCGAGCGACCGTCTGATCATCGATGATGCGATCAAGACTTCAATTGCGCCCTGGCGCTCGGCCATGCTGTCGAAGGCCACGATCGAACAGAGCGGCCGGATCGCTGTCCTGAAAGTTTGCAAGACAGTCGACCTGGGCGGCGTCATGTTCCGCCGCTGGGACTGGCTCGGCAACCGCATCCGGTCTTTCCCGCGCCAGACCCCGCTCTTCATCTCACTGCAGGACACGGTCGGCGAAGTCGAACTCGACCCGCTGTTCTTTTCCGGTGAGGTCGCCGTGGAACGGCAATTGCAGCGCTTCGTGCTCAAGCTGAACCTCTGGTGGTCACCTGCTGAAACCGACTGCTTCATTCACGACAACCCTCCTTTCCTCGAGGTCCACACGCAGATTTTCGGAACCGGCCGCATGCAGAAATTCAGGGAGAACGACCAGACGACGCTTTATCAAGATGTCCTCATGGCGCCAGGCTTTACTCATGAGGCGTTTTGCCGGGTCAGCGGAACGAACCAGTGGAAATATCCGTGGCATCGCTATTTCGCCGACACCGATGCGGTTTGGCTGGCCATCGAACTGCAGCCGATCAGCTGAGTTGATCGTTGCGTAGTGAGCGACTGTGGGCGGCCTTTGCCGTAAGCTCGAACCGCCCGATCAATGGTAGAAAATGTCCAACCGCATCAGATCGTTCACTGACTCGGCAACGGCCCGCAGGATCGCCCCGCGCCTCCCCGACGCTCTGGCGGCGGCCCGTTTTGCAAGATCCGACGCACGGCTCGCCCCATGTTTGTCGACAAGTCGACGAGCAACGTCGTGAACCCTGGCCAAATATCGCCACCTTTGAGATATGCATTCGACTAGTAGGTCGATGTCAAAATGCTGAAATGTCAAGCTGTGTAGCGCTTTGATCTGCATTTTCGATCTCCATCGACGGAATTTTTCAGAATTGACCTGAAGTCTGTTTGTGCTTGCGGAACTTCCCTGCCTTGGTGAGTTTTATCTGAACGGCTTTTTATTGTACCTTTTTGGAATAGATGCCGTTCCAGCGCGGGCTCGATCTAGGAGCGCTTCTGCCGATTGCGGTAGACATCAATGGTCACGGCCGTGACGATGATCAGGCCCTTGACGATTTCCTGGTAGTAGGCGTCGACCCGCAGAAACGTAAAGCCTGACGACATCACGCCCAGGATCACCACGCCGATTACGGTGCCCCCTATCCGGCCCACCCCGCCGGCAAGCGACGTTCCGCCGATCACGGCTGCGGCAATCGCATCGAGCTCATACATGTATCCCATGCCGGATTGAGCCGTCTGCGCGCGCGCCGCTGTGACGATGCCGGCGAGGCCGGCAAGCATTCCGGCGATCGCGTAGACCTTAACCAGATGCCTTTCGACATCTATGCCGGAGACCCGCGCTGCCTGGACGTTCGCGCCGATGGCATAAGTGTACTTGCCGTACCGGGTGTAGCGAAGCGCTACATGGAAAATCATTGCAACGACTATGAAGACAAACACCGGCCATGCGGCGGAGCCGATGGCGGTAAATTGATCAGTCAGCCCGGAAATGGGCTGGCCTTTTGTATACCATTTCGAAATGCCCCTTGCCGAAACCATCATTCCGAGCGTTGCGATGAACGGCGGGATTCGGGCATAAGCAACAAAAACGCCGTTGGTCATACCTGCAAGCAAGCCTATCAGGACGCCGATGGCGATTGGCACGATCGCCGGCAGATCGGTCAATGAAGGATAAAGCGCCTTCGACCATTCCGCGGATTGGGCAAACCCAGCCGCCATCATCGCGCTTGCCGCTACCACGGACCCCGAAGAAAGGTCGATGCCGCCGGTGATGATGACCTGTGTCACGCCGATTGCGATAATGCCGACCACGGACACCTGGAGGATGGTGATCGTCAGGCGCTGCGGATTCCAGACGAAACTCTGCCCGATCAAAAGCCAGCCGCACACCTCGCAGAGGAGAACGATCCCCACCAGGACCAGGAAGATATTGAGTTCCTGAGGTTTTCGCCAACCGCCAAAGCTGCCGCGGTACTCAGGAATGGCGGCGGCTGTTGTGTCTTTTCCCATCGTGCAGTTCCTCTATTCCTCACTTACTTCGAAGCGAGTTCCATTATTTTGACCTGCGTCGCCTCATCTCGGTCCAGAACGCCGGTGATCTTTCCTTCATGCATCACCATGATCCGATCGCTCATTCCAAGGATCTCCGGCATCTCCGAGGAGATCAGAATGACGCCCGCGCCCGCGGTGGCGAGTGAGGAGACAAGGGCGTGAATCTCGGCTTTGGCAGCAACGTCAATGCCGCGTGTCGGCTCGTCCAGGATGAGGATGCCCGGTCTGGTCAAAAGCCAGCGTCCGATCAGCACCTTCTGCTGATTGCCGCCCGATAGGTTTTCGACCGTGGTGTGGATTCCGGAGCTCTTGACGCGCAACGTCTTGCTCATCTCACTGCATGCCGCGGCAATCACCTTGCCTTGGACGAAGCCAGCTTTGACGAATTGGCTTTGAAGAGCGGCAATCTGCATATTCTCAAGGACGTCGAGGACGAGAAAACAGCCGCTTTGTTTTCTGTCTTCTGTCAGGAAGGCCATTCCGTTGGAGATCGCATCGCGTGGCGATTTCAAATCGACGCGTTGCCCCTTTATCCGTATCTCGCCGCTGGTGGCGGGCGTCACCCCGAAGACGGTTTCGGCGACGTTGGACCGCCCCGACCCGATCAAGCCGGCGAGGCCCAGTATCTCCCCCGCCCGCAGATCAAAAGACACCCCCGAGAAGACGCCGCGCAAAGTGAGGTCACGAACCGAAAGTAAAACATCATCGGTTGGAACATTTTTTTTCGGGAACAGTGTTGAGATGTCTCTGCCAACCATCATGTGGATGATCTCATCCCGATTAGTGGCCGCTGCCGCATGAGTGCCGATATATTTGCCGTCACGAAAAACGGAGATCTCGTCCGATATCTCGAAGATCTCGTGCATCTTGTGCGAGATGTAGACGATGCCGATGCCCTGCTTCCTCAGGTCGCCTATTATCTCGAAGAGGTGAGCAGACTCGCGCTCTGTCAGCGCTGACGTGGGCTCGTCCATGATCAGGACGCGCGAGCGATAGGAAACCGCTTTTGCGATTTCCACCATCTGCCTGCTGGCAATCGAAAGATGACGAACTTCCGCCTCCGGGTTCAGGCTGATCTTCAGCTCCGCGAGAAGATCAACCGACAAGCGATTCATGCGCCGGTGATCGATGATCCCAAATCGATTGCGCGGCTCTCGGCCGATCCAGATGTTCTCCGCGACCGTCATCGAGGGCATCAGGTTTAGCTCCTGATGGATCATCCCGACACCCTGTGTCAGCGCGTCGAGCGGGGTCTTGAACTGGGCGGAAACGCCGTCGAGGAAGATTTCTCCTGCATCGGGTTGATATATCCCCGCCAGGATTTTCATCAGCGTGGATTTGCCCGCGCCGTTCTCGCCCATCAGTGCATGGACGGTACCCCGCCTGAGTTGAAAGCTCACATCGTCGAGTGCTACCACGCCCGGAAACGACTTGCTGATCCCGCTCACGCTCAGCAGGCAAGACTGACGCTTGTCCTCAATACCAGGCGGGGTACGCGTGACGGCGACTGTGGTCTGCATCGAAGTCGTCCCAAATCCAGATCGAACGGAACAGTCCGCGCACCGGTCAAATGACCGGCGCGCGATGCTGGCGGTCAGTTCCTTTTCAGGTACTTGTCCATGTTGTCCTTGGTGACGAGTTCGAGCGTGGTGAAGACCTTCTTGTCGCTCTTCGCGCCTCGGGCCAGCTTCAGCACCGTGTCGAGCGAGCCTTCTCCCTGGCTGATCGCGTCCTGGAAAACGGTCACCTTGAGATCGCCCGACTTCATGGCTGTCAAGGCGTCCTGCGTCGCGTCGATGCCGGCAACGACGTAGTCGCCGGTTGATCCACCACTTGCCTTGATGGCCTGAAGCGCACCCAGCGCCATCTCGTCGTTGTTTGCAATAACAGCGTTGAAGTTCAGGCCTGCCGACAGCCAGTTTGTGGTCAGGTCGAGCGCCTGCGTGCGCGACCAGGTCGCCGTCTGCTCTTCGACGATCTCGATGCCCTTGCATCCATCGGACTTGAACACCTCGTGCACTGCCTCGGTGCGGCCACGCGCAACCAGGGTTCCAAGCTCTCCCATCAGAATGACGGCTTTGCCCTTGCCNCAGACGTGTGCTCTTCCGATCTGACCAGAGGGATTCCGGCTTTGTCGGCGGTCTTGGACATCGCGACGCCGGCATCGGCCTCTACCGGGATCACGATCATGCCGTCGACCTTGGCGGCAATGAAGTTTTCGATCTGGCTTTGCTGCCGAGCGATGTCGCCCTGCGCATCCTCGATCAGCAACGTCACGTTCCCAAGGTCCTTGGCGTGCGCCTCCAGACCACTGCGAAGAATCGCGAGAAAATTGTCGTCGAACCGCTGCATGCTGAAGCCGATTGTTTCAGCCTGAGCAGGGACGCCGAGCAGCGCTAGACATGCGGCGGCCAGCAAAATCTTTTTCATGTTCCGTCTCCGTCGGTTTTTTTGATGATGGAAAGCTATGTCTTTGCCGACTTCGCCCGGTACCCGTCGGACTAGCGGCAGCATCGCAAGAAAACGATCGCGGAAGTTTCAGGCGTGGCGTTGCCCCCATGCGAGACGTGTTCAGCGCCTTTAAGCCTGCTGCGAAGCTCTTTGGCTTGCTACAGTTGGTAAAACGATACACCTGATATTTTTCACCTGTCAACTCCCTTTGACGTGTTTGTCCTCTCTTCGGAGTCGAGCTGTCACGCCAAATTTGCGATACCAGTGGCATGATCGGTGAACATCGTCAGATCGGCGATCGATTGACAGGGAGGAATTTTAGTGTACCGTTTTACCTGATTGATTGGCCGCACAGCGGCGGAGCCGGACTCGCGACCATCGAGGTTTTGTTCTCCTGCGGGAGTTGTAGAATGAGGGTCTCTGGGACCTTGGGAGATTTGAACGACATGCCGCCGAAGAGTGGATCGCCCACAGATGCTGCGGACCGCGCCACCATTCAGGATGTCGCGAAAGCGGCGAGCGTATCCGTGAGCAGCGTCTCGAATTACATGAACAATCGATTCCACCGGCTCGGGACGGAGACCAGGACGCGCATTGCGATGGCAATTGCCGAGCTTGATTTCCGACCGAACCAGGCAGCGCGCCAGCTAAAGACCGGCAAGGCCCGGGTTATCGCGCTTGTCGTACCCAGCATCGTTAATCCCTTCAACGGGCAGATGGTGTTTTCGATAGAACAGGCCGCGGTGAAGGCGGGCTACCGGGTCCACCTGTGCAACACCATGCGCGATCCGAAGCTTGAGAAGGAGTTTCTGGACAATCTGGCCGCCGTAGGCGTTGCCGATCTCATCACGATCGCGCCCCTGAACACCAGGCGGGGTTACTACTCGGCGTGGAGCGACCTTTCGATCGTTGCCGTGGACGCCAACAGGCTCGATTTGAAGCTTGCTCGACTCGATACGGTCAATCTCGATCATGAGGCGGCAATCGGGATGGCTGTGGAGCATCTGTTTGCTCTTGGTCATCGGCGGATAGCCTATGTGACCGATCCCCTCATCACCCACAGCCGGGTGATGCGGTTGTCCGGTTTCAAGAAAGCAATGAAGGACCACGAACTCGACGACAGTCAGGCTGTGGTGCTCGAGCGTCACCAGAGCGCACTTGATGTCGCAGACGCCCAGATGGTCGAGGTCGGTCGTGATGCCGCTTCCGATGTGGCGGCACTGTCGCCCAGGCCCACGGCCATTATTGCGTTCAACGACATGATCGCGCTGGGGTTACTGGCGACTTTCCGTTCCGCCGGCATTGCCGTTCCAAAGGACATGTCGATTATTGGCGTGGACGATGCCTGGATCAGCCAGCTGTCATTTCCTGCACTGACGACCATACGTCAGCCTATCGAAGCGATGGCCAGCGCTGCCGTCGAGCGTGTTCTCAAACCAAATGCGGCGCCGGCCAACGCCGGCTCCGACACGATTTTTCTGCCCGAACTCGTCATTCGAGACACATGTGCGAAGCCACAGGAAGATGCTGCCACGCATGTCCGGAAACGACACCTAGAATAGTAGCGCCAAACAGCGCCCTTCTTCCGACAACCCGAGAATATCCGGCCGGATACATCCGCGCTGGCACGAAAGAGGCTTGCCTTATGAATACCCACGCCACCCAGATCAAACCAAGCGCAAATCATATCAGGATGGCGTGCGACACCGGTGGTACTTTCACCGACCTTGTCGTTCAAGATGGCAACGAGATCAGGCTATTCAAAGCGTCGACGACGCCTGATGACCCGGTGCGCGGCGTGCTCGATGCCTTGGGTCTCGCAGCCAGGCACTATCGCCTAGAACTCGGAGATTTCCTGAGCCGCGGCGCCATGTTCGTGCACGGCACCACCCGGGCCATCAATGCGATCATCACCGGCAAGACGGCGAAAACAGCCTTCATCACGACCAAAGGTCATCGTGACATCCTGGTCATGCGCGAGGGCGGGCGCATTGAGCCTTTCAATTTTACGGTCGCCTATCCTGAACCCTATGTGCCTCGGCGGTATACGTTCGAAGTGGATGAACGCATCGATGCTCGCGGCAACATCGTCGAGGGACTGGACGAAACCGACTTCATCGCGACAATCAAAAAACTGCAGGCGCTGAAAATTGAAGCCGTTGGCGTTTGCCTCCTGTGGTCGGTTGTCAACCCGGTTCATGAACGGCGTATCGGAGGACTGCTGAAGGAGCATCTGCCGGATGTTCCATACACGCTCTCGCACCAGTTGAATCCAACCCTGCGCGAATATCGTCGAGCGTCCGCGACCGTCATCGACGCCTCACTGAAACCGCTGATGTTTAAGTATCTCGATGGCTTGACCAACAGGTTGCGAGACGCCGGTTTCAACGGTCGTGCACTGATGGTTACCTCAAGTGGCGGCATCATGGATGCGACGGCGGTTGCACGGGCTCCCATCCACTCGATCAATTCAGGACCGGCGATGGCGCCCGTTGCAGGCCGCTACTACGTAGAGCGCGATTTCGGCAACGCCGTTGCGATTGTCGCGGACACGGGTGGAACCACCTTTGATGTCAGCCTGGTACGTGACGGGCGCATCCCCTGGAGCCGCGAGACGTGGATTGGCCAGCGCACGCGCGGCCATATGACCGGCTTTCCATCTGTCGACATCAAGAGCATCGGCGCCGGAGGGGGCTCGATCGCATGGGTCGACAATGGCGGAATTCTGCAGGTCGGTCCGCAAAGCGCCGGTTCGACGCCGGGGCCAGTCGCATACGGCCGCGGTGGAACCGAACCTACTGTCACGGATTGCGCCTTGATCCTTGGCTATATCGATCCGGACTTCTTTTTGGGCGGCGCCATGGTCCTCGACCGGGAGGGTGCGACCCGGCAATTGCGCGTGAGGGTCGCCGAGCCGCTCGGCATCAAAGTTGAGGAAGCCGCTGCCGCCGTCTTGAGGCTTTCAACCGAAAAGATGGTCGGAGCGATCGAGGAGATCACGGTCAATCAGGGCATCGATCCCACCTCGGCCGTCATGATCGGCGGCGGCGGCGCCGCAGGACTTAATGCAGTCGCAGTTGCCAGGCGCCTTCAATGCGCTGGTGTCCTCATCCCCGAAGCAGGTGCCGTGATGAGCGCGGCCGGGGCCCTGATGTCGGAGCTTTCGTCGGACTATGCGCAACTGCAGTTTACAACCAGCGACAGATTTGCGGGTGACAAGATCAACGAGGTTCTGGCAGAGCTGCGGAAGCGATGCCTTGAGTTCGCGGAAGGGCCCGGCGCCGGGGCACTCGACTGCCACATCGAGTATTCCGTAGAGGCGCGGTATCCGCATCAGATCTGGGAAATCGACGTTCCTCTCCCGCTTGATCAGGTGAAGAGCGAAGGCGATTTGAAGCAGGTCACGGATGCCTTCCATGACACCCACCAGCGTATTTTCGAGATCAGCGACCGCAATTCCAATGTCGAATTCGTAACATGGCGCGCCAAGGTCAGATGCAGACTGACCGATCGGGCCACCGGCACGCTCCCTCCTGAGGGTGATTTTGCCGGCGGTCGCGCAAGGCGACCGGTCTACTTCTCCGAACTCGGCTGGAGCGACGTCTCGGTTCATCGCTACGAGGCTATGCAGCCGGGCGAACCAGTTGCCGGCCCCGCCATCATCGAATCGTCGTTCACGACCGTCGTGGTCGATCCGGGCACAGTCGCAGAACGCACGGCCAGTGGTGGCCTGCGTGTGACATTCTAAGGAGGCGCTTACATTGTCTGAGCAAATTTTGAAGAAGGCGCCGGACGGCGTTCAGATGGCGATGATTTCCAGCCGTATAGAGACCATCGCCCGCAAGATGCAGAACACTCTTTTCCGAACCGCTCGCTCCGGTATCCTCAACACGGCCCATGATTTTTCATGTGTTGTTCTGACTGCTGACTGCAAGCTGCTGGCGGCCGCGGAAAGTCTGCCGAACCACACGCTCATCGGCCCTGACTTGATGTGCCAGGCGGTCCTCAAGCACCATCCGGGGCTCAAGCGTGGCGACTGCTTCCTCCACAATAGCCCCTATGAGGGAAACTCCCACGCGGCTGACCACTGCATGATCGTCCCGGTCATCGACGATGAGGGCATCCTGCGCTTCTTCGTGCTGGCTAAGGCACATCAGGCGGACTGCGGCAATTCCCGTCCCTCCAGCTATCTCGCCGATGTGAAGGATCTGTACGAAGAGGGTGCCCTGATCTTTTCGGCGACGAAGATTCAGGAAGACTACGAGACCAACCACGACATCGTGCGCATGTGCCAGGCCCGTATCCGGGTTCCGGACCAATGGTGGGGTGATTTTCTCGCGAGCCTGGGATCTGTACGCATCGGCGAGCGCGAACTGCTCAACCTCGGCCGCGAGATCGGCTGGCATATGCTTGAAGGCTACGCCGCCCGCTGGTTCGACTATTCCGAACAAAAAATGATCGAGGCAATCAGGAGATTGTCTTCGGGACGTGTCGTTCTGGAGTCCGCTCACGACCCCTTCCCCGGCATCCCGGACGGCATTCCTGTCAAAGTGGACGTTGAGGTCGACACGATCCAGGCCAGGATCATCGTCGATCTGCGCGACAATCCTGATTGCCAGCCCTGTGGCCTCAATCTTACGGAGGCAACCGCCAAGAGCGCCGCGATGATCGGGATTTTCAACGGCATCCTCGATCATCATGTCACCGCCAATGCGGGCAGCTTTCGACGCATTGAGATTCGGGTTCGCGAAAACTGCTGCGTCGGCATTCCGAGGCACCCGGCCTCGTGCTCGGTGGCGACGACCAATCTCGCCGACCACGTCACCAATCCGGTGCAGCGCGCAATAGCCGAGCTTTCGGCTGGCTTTGGGCAAGCCGCGACCGGTCCAATCCAACCGCCAGGAATGGGTGTCATCTCTGGGCGCGATCCCTACAACAATGATGAGCCCTTCATCAATCAAGTCCATATCGGCATTAGCGGTGGCGCCGGCACGCCGGTCACCGACGGCTTTTTGACCATGATCCATGCCGGCAACGCGGGCATGTGCCATATCGACAGTGTCGAAGTCGATGAGCTCCACCATCCAATCATCGTCTACGATCGCCATATTCTCGACGACAGCGAGGGAGCGGGCACGTTTCGCGGCGCGCCGTCGGTCTACAGTGAGTACGGCCCGTGGGGCGGGAACTCCTTGACGGTCCTCTATACCGCTGATGGTACCATCACGCCTGCCGTAGGCGCTCGCGGCGGTGGCCCCGGCGGTCTGTCCAGAGCTGCAATGCGCAAGGCAGATGGTTCGGTCGTCCATCTTCCCCCTTGCTACGGGGTCACTCTGCAGCCGGGTGAGCACATGGTCTCTCACTCCGCAGGCGGCGGTGGATATGGTTCTCCGCGGGAACGCGATCCCGCGCGCGTGCTGCACGATCTTGCCGAAGGGTGGATCAGCGTGCAGCGCGCACGAGACATCTACGGAGTAGCCTTCAAGGGGTCTCCCGAAGACGACAATCTTGAATTGGACATCGTCCAAACACGCATCCTGCGCGCCGGCCGGAGCGAACTGGCGGTGGCCATATAGCCCGGCCGATACCCCCGGGTTTTGTCAGGCTGCCCGACAGCGGGCACGATTTTCAGATCAAGGAGAACTACGATGACAGACGTCGATTGGTCCGCTGGCGCGGCCTACATTGATGGTGAATTCATGCCTCTCAAGGATGCCAAGCTCGGTATCACCGAATGGGGCTACCGCCGGTCCGATGTTACCTACGATGTCGCGGGCGTCTACTACGGCGCATTCTTCCGGCTTGACGATCATGTCAAACGCTTTCGCACCTCGATGACGAAGTTGCGGATGAACCCGAAGGAAAGCGACGAAGAGATCAAGAATATTCTCGCCGAACTGGTGCGGCGCACCGGCTTGCGCGAGGCCTATGTGGCGATGGACTGTGTCCGCTCCCGTCCACCGCGCGGCGTGCCGCTTCACCCCATAAACGGCCGCAGTTATTTGATTTGCCATGTCATGCCTTGGGTGTGGGTGTTCACCCCCGAGCAGCAGGAACGCGGCGTGCACGCCATGATCGCGTCCCCCCAACGGATTGCGCCGGAGTCGCTCGACCCGACAATCAAGAATTTCCACTGGGGCGACCTGACGCGCGGGAATTTCGAGGCGCACGATCAAGGTGCCGAAACCTGCATTTTGCTGGGTCGCGATGGAAACGTGACGGAAGGACCAGGCTTCAATGTCTTCGCCGTCATCGACGGCAAGGTCATCACGCCGAAACGCGGTGCGCTCGAAGGTATCACTCGAAGAACAGTCCTGGAACTCTGCGACGAGTTTGGAATTCGCTGTGAGGTCCGGGATATCTCCCGCGACGAATTCGAAGCCGCCGACGAAATCTTCTTCTCGACTACGGCTGGCGGCATTATGCCGGTAAGCCGTCTTGGAAAAAGGATCATGGGGAACGACCGACCTGGTCCGATTTCCGCGCGGCTGAGAACAGCCTTTTGGGAGAAGCGGAAGGACGGCTGGCATGCGACGCCAGTGTCTTACGCTTCCTGATCGCAGGGCGAAAACGCAGATGCGATCGCTTTTCGACCTCGACGGTAAGATTGCCGTGATTACGGGCTCGAGCCAGGGCATTGGCCTGGCGATTGCCCGTGGCCTGGCGGAGTTTGGTGCCCTGATTGTCCTGAACGGTCGCCGTGAGCAGCCGTTGAAGGACGCCGCCACAGATCTGCTCAAGGATGGTCTGTCGGTGGAGGTGGCGGCCTTCGACGTCACGGATGCCTGGTCTGCGCGACAGGGGGTCGAGCGGATTGAGACCTCGATTGGTTCGATCGACATTCTCATCAACAATGCCGGCATCCAGCATCGATCAGCATTGGAGGATTTCCCGGAATAGAAATGGGACGATCTTGTTCGAACCAATCTCTCCAGCATTTTCTATGTGAGCAAAGCCGTCGCCAAAGGCATGATTAGCCGCGGCCGCGGGAAGATCATCAACATCGGCTCAGTCCAGAGCGAATTGGCTCGTCCGGGCATCGCGCCCTACACGGCGACAAAAGGGGCGGTTAGAAACCTGACCAGAGGCATG
This sequence comes from Mesorhizobium sp. LSHC420B00, assembly GCF_000503055.1. Taxonomy (GTDB): domain Bacteria; phylum Pseudomonadota; class Alphaproteobacteria; order Rhizobiales; family Rhizobiaceae; genus Mesorhizobium. The sequence continues at coordinate 59,349 of NZ_AYVY01000025.1, forward strand.
TGTGCGGATTGGGCAAAGCATGGTTTGCAGGTCAATGCCATCGCGCCAGGCTATTTCAAGACGCCGCTCAACGAGGCACTCGTTCGGGACCGCGAGTTCTCCACGTGGCTGGAACGGCGCACGCCGGCCGGTCGATGGGGCAATGTTGAAGAACTCATCGGGGCTGCAGTGTTTCTTGCCAGCGACGCCTCTTCATTCGTCAACGGCCACACGCTCTACGTGGACGGCGGCATCACAGTGACGGTGTGAACGCCTGGCGCTGCCCCAGCGCGAGCATGTTTTTTCCTTCGCTTCTCCATCATCCATGTGGACACGGATTCTCATGCAGGAAACACTCTCGACGGAACTCAGTGTGCTATCCTTCGTGAGGGTCATTGTTATCACATGAGGCTGCTCTGGCGACCTACAGCCGCGACGTTCAAAGCGGGCGTGTCGCAGCGACAGCAAGCACTTTTCCAGGCTCCAGCGACGACGACTGGCGATCAATCAATCCCCTTGCCTATCATGCCATTGCCAAGGCAGAAAATTCACTCTCCCACCTCCAAACCCGAGCGACGTTGCCTTTTCGCAGACCGCGTGGACTTCAGGCGCCGAACCTGTCCACCGCAAAGGGAGCTATGCGCGCGAGATCGCCACGTCCGGCAATGAGGTCGGCGATCAGGCGCGCCGTGATCGGCGCCAGCGTCAGGCCGAGATGGCCGTGGCCGAAGGCATGAATCACTCTTGCGCTGCCGCGCGAGCGGCCGATGACCGGCCGCGAATCGGGCAGTGAGGGCCGGAAGCCGAGCCATTCGGAAGAAGGCTTGCCGAGTTTGGGAAAGAACTGCCTGACACCGCGATCAAGCAGCGCCAGCCGGCGCGGATTGGGCGGCGCGGCAAGGCCGCCGAGTTCGACGGTTCCGGCGACACGCAGCCGGCCGGCCATCGGCGTCATGTAGAAACCGAGATCGACGGGACAGACCGGCCGGTTGAGCAGCGGCGCGTCGGTCGGGAATTCCAGGTGATAGCCGCGTTCGGTCTCGAGCGGAATCCTGTCACCGGCCTGCATGGCCAAGGCCCGCGATTGCGCGCCCGCGGCGATAACCACCGTGTTCGCCTTGATCTGAAAACCCGAGCCACTGAGCCGAACACTGCCGGTCTCAACCTGCAGCCCGGTAACATCAGCTTGCCGCGCCGACGCGCCACGGGCGATTGCCGCACTGAGCAGCAGCCGCATCACCGTTGCCGGATCGGTGACGTTAATCGAGTTTGGAAAATACAAGCCACACGCCCCGGTCGCCGCCAGGCCCGGCTCAAGTGCTGCTACCTCTTGCGGCGTCAGCACCTCCTGATGGACACCAAACCCGGCGCGCAGCGCCCTGCCTCCGGCGGCGGCGGCAAAATCGCTTTCGCCGCGATAGAGGTACAGACAGCCATTGCGGCGCAGCAGGTCGGCCATGTCGGCTTCTTTTGCCATTTCCTCCCAGGCCGGCAAGGCGTCAGCCAGCAGTCCGGCCAGCGCCAGCGCATTGGCACGAGTGGCCGCCGGCAACGATTGTCTGACAAAGCTGACCAGCCACGGCGCCAACTGGAACAGGGCCGGCCAGCGCAGCGAAAACGGGCTGTCGGGATCGAGAAGCAGCTTTGGCAGCGCGCGCAGCAGAGCCGGATTGCCGACCGGCATGCAGGCATATTCGGCAATCGTTCCGGCATTGCCGAACGAGGCGCCGGAGCCCGGCTCGTTGGGGTCGATGAGCAGGACTTCGCAACCCTCAGCTGCGAGCCGGAGTGCAGTTGCCAGTCCGACAACGCCGGCACCGACGATGGCGATTTCGACCGTTTCGGACGTCACCATCGATGACCTACACGAAGCCGGGCAGTTGCAGATGGCCAGCCGCTAGCAGCTCGGCCATCGTGTTCAGCGCGCTGCGCAAATCGTCCAGCGAGCGGGAGGCACCGACATTGATGCGTACCCCGTGCTGCACCGGCTCGCGGCCCACGGCGAAGGCATCACCTGGAAGGACAGCAACGCCGCGCTCCAGGCAAGTGCGGGCGAAACCGGCGCCCCGCCACGGTTCGGGAAGGCGCAGCCAGGCGTGGGTCGAGGTGGCGTGGCTCTGGACGTCGTAGCGACCGAGGATTTCAGTGAGGATGGCCTGGCGCTGGCGCAGCTCCTGCTTCTGCGTTTCTATGATGCGCGCCGCCAGGCCCTCTTCTATCAGCCGCGCGCCGATCAGCGCCGTCAAGGGACTGATGCTCCAGCAGTTGATGCGCAACGCCGCTGCGACCTGGCCGGCTATGGCGCGTGGCGCGATCACAAAACCGAGGCGCAGTCCTGGGGCAAGGCATTTCGACATGCCGCCGATATGGATCGTCAGTTCGGGCTCGAGGCTAGCAAGCGATGGCGGCGCATTGTCTGCCAGGGGGCGGTAGACGTCATCTTCTATGATGAGGACGTTGTGGCGGCGGGCGACAGCTACCAGCTCGTGCCGGCGCTCTTCGGATAGCGTGATGGTCGTCGGGTTGTGCAGGGTCGGCACCAGGAAGACCGCGCGTGGGCGGAGCTGCGCGCAGGCCGCATCGAACGCGTCGGCTCGCATGCCGCCACGGTCCATCGCGACGCCTCTGAGGTCGAGCCCCTGCACCCGGCATAGCGCGTTGATGCCCTGATAGGTCACTTCGTCGGCGAGCACGACCTCGCCCTGCCTGGTCACCGCGCCAAGCACGCAATCCAGCCCATGCTGGGCGCCCGCCGCCAGCACCACGCGGCCGGGATCGCCTTCCCCCGCCACCGGTCGCATCCACTCGGCGATTGCCGTCCTCGCCCAAAGCGGCCCCTCCGGCGGATGATAGTCCTGAAGCGTGGCATAGTGCCGGTCCTTCGACAGGCGCGGCAGCAGCAGCCCGAGCGCATCGAGATAGGCCGAGGTCGCAGGTCTGTTGACGGAAAGATCGATAACGCCGGTGTCGTCGCTCGGCGCCGACACGAAACCTGGCCTGTCGCCGCCATTGCGGGCGGCGACCGTTGTGCCGCGTCCGGGCCGCGCTTCGAGCAGGCCGCGCTGCTGCAGCGTCGACAGTGCGCGCGTCACCGTGGTCACGTTGATGCCCAGTGCGCGGGCGATCTCGCGCTGCGGCGGCAGCCGGTCTCCAACCGCAAGGGTGCCGGCTGTAATCCGTTCGGCAATAGCGTCAGCAAGCCGCCGGTAGACCGGGCCTTCATCCGAGGCGAGTTGCAGATCCTGAAGCATGAGGATTGGCGGTTTCGGTGTGTTGACGCTCTGGCTACCGGCGCATCTAGCATAAGACAATGCTCCGGACAATAGCACTTGTCCGGTACACACTTCCAAAATCCGGCTAAAAAATCTCACACAATCCCGAAGGAAGCCGCTTGACGGGCAAACTTGTCTGCATCTATGGTTCTTTAGCGATCGATTGTGTGAGCATACAAGTTTGGTTTGCCGCCCTTGGGCGGCCAGCGTCATGCGAGACCGACACATGCACGGCAAGCACCACCTGGTTTCGACAAGCAGCTTCTGCCGCGGCTCGACGGACTTGCGTCCGTGACCGCCGAAGCGACAGCCTTGTCATGCGACAGTGGCGAGCCTGCAGGGGCAGCCGATGCCGGTAGCCGTGGATTTGTCGAGTTCGTCGATGTCGAAAAATCCTATGACGGCCGGACCTTCGCGGTAACGCGGCTGAACCTCGGCGTGGCGCGCGGCGAGTTCCTCACCCTTCTCGGGCCCTCCGGTTCGGGCAAGACGACGACGCTCAATATGCTTGCCGGGTTCGAACGGCCGACCAGCGGTGTCATTACGCTTGAAGGCCGGTCGGTCGACAGGCTGCCGCCCTACGAACGCAACATCGGCATGGTGTTCCAGAACTACGCGCTGTTTCCGCACATGAGCGTTGAGGAGAACGTCGCCTTCCCGCTTTCCGTCCGCAAGATCACCAAGACGGACGTCGCAGCCCGCGTCGGCCGCGCGCTCGACATGGTGCGGCTGCGGCAGTTCGGCGACCGGCGGCCGGCACAGCTTTCCGGCGGCCAGCAGCAGCGCGTCGCGCTTGCCCGCGCGCTGGTGTTCGAGCCGAGCCTGGTGCTGATGGACGAGCCGCTCGGCGCGCTCGACAAGAAGCTGCGCGAGCATATGCAGCTCGAGATCAAACAGCTGCACACGATGCTCGGCGTCACCATCGTTTATGTCACACACGACCAGAGCGAGGCGCTGACGATGTCGGACCGCGTCGCCGTTTTCAACAATGGCGGGATTGCCCAGCTCGGCTCACCGGATGATCTCTACAACGCTCCGGAGAGCTCGTTTGTCGCAAGCTTCATCGGCGAGAACAACACGCTGCTCGGCAAGGTCGAGCGCATCTCTGGCAAGGACTGCCGCGTTGCGCTGGACGGTGGTGGTTCGGTTACGGCGCTCGCCATCGGCGTTGAGGAGGGCGCGGCCTGCCATGTCGCCATTCGGCCGGAGCGGCTGAGACTTGTGTCCGCCTCGAACGGAGCAAACGGGCTGGCCGCCACGGTTGAAGGCCGCATCTATCTCGGCGACCACCAGCGTCTATTGGCCAGGCTGGAAAACGGACAGGTGCTGACCGTCAAGGTCGGCCCCGAAGCGACCATGGGCAACGGGGAACCGGTCACGGTTTCCTGCGCGCCCAACGACTGCCGCGCCTTTCCGGCAGACGCCGGAACGGGCGGTTCCATCTCGAAAACAGGGGAATAACAACAATGAAAATCACCAAAGCACGGCTGTTCGCCTTTGCGGCAGCCACAGCATTCATCACCTCAGGACATGTCGCCTTCGCCGACGAGCTTTCGATCATGGCCAGCGGCGGCGCCTGGCAGGATGCCCAGCGCAAGGCATGGTTCGAGCCGTTCAGCAAGGAGACCGGTGCCAAGATCGTCGAGCAGGAATATCTTGGCGATCTCGGCAAGGTCAAAGCCATGGTCGACACCGGCAACGTGCCGATCGACCTGGTGACGGTCGAGACCGCGACCGTGCTGCAAGGTTGCGATGCCGGCATTCTCGAGCGCCTCGACTATTCCAAGATCGCGCCGCGCGAAAAATTCCTCGAAGGCTCCGCGCTCGACTGCGGCGTCGGCCTCGACGCCTATGGCGACGTGCTCGCCTATGACCCCAATGTGCTGAAAGAGGCGCCGACGTCGGTGCTCGATATCTTCGACACGACCAAGTTTCCGGGCAAGCGCGCGATGCGCAAGTTCCCGGCGCAGAATCTGGAATGGGCGCTGATGGCCGATGGCGTCGCGCCGGCCGATGTCTACAAGATGTTGGCAACGCCGGAAGGCGTCGACCGCGCCTTCAAGAAGCTCGACACGATCAAGAAAGACATCGTCTGGTGGGATGCCGGCGCGCAGCCGCCGCAGCTCCTGGCATCCAAGGAAGTGGTGATGACCACCGCCTGGAACGGCCGTATCCAGAATGCGATCGACAAGGACGGGGCGCCATTCAAGATCGTCTGGAACAACCAGATCCTCGAATACGACATGATCGCCATTCCGAAGGGCGCCAAGAACCCAGAGCTGGCCTACAAATATCTTGCTTATATCAGCCAGCCGGAAAACAACGCCAAGCTCGCCAGCTATATCACTTACGGGCCGGTGCGCACCGATGCAGCTTCCTTTGTCGCGCCGGACGCGCTGCCCAAATTGCCGAACGCGCCCGACCATATGAGCGCTTATCTGGTCGCCGACACCGAATTCTGGGGCGACTACGGCGAGGATCTGGTCAAGCGCTTCAACGCCTGGCTAGCGCAGTAGGAAAAATGACGGCGCTTGAGCCCACGAAGCTGGACCGGCCGCGCACCGCGCGCGACCGGTCGGCCGCCGATGCCAAGGCGGCGAAATCGGTCACGGCAAAACTTCGGCGCGCCGAGTTCGGCGATCGGCTGCGGTCGCTGGCGCTGGCGGCGCCTTTGCTTGTGCTCCTGGCGCTGAGCTTCGGCATCCCGATCGTCCTGCTGCTATCGCGCGCCGTCTACGATCCGACGATTGCCGACGCCTTGCCGCAGACCAGCCAGGCGCTGCGCGGCTGGAACGGCGCGGGACTGCCAGGAGATGCCGCCTTCCTGGCCCTTGCCGCCGACCTCAGGGACAATCAGGCCATGGGCACCGCATATGAACTCGCCAAAAGCCTGAACGCCCGCGTGCCCGGTGCGCGCAGCCAGGTGCTCAAGACGGTACGCCAACTTGAGGCTGCCGACAGGCCGCCGCTGGAGGTGATGAAAGCCGTGCCGTTCTGGTCGGCGCCCGGCACGTGGCCGGTCATCGAGAGCGGCACCCATAGCGTGACGTCGTTCTACCTGCTGAGCGCGCTTGATCTGCATTGGAACGCCGATGGAGGCATTGAAAGAGTGCCGCCGCAACAGGCGATCTTCCTGCAGGTGTTCATGCGCACATTCTTCGTCGCCGCGGCCGTGACGCTGGCCACGCTGATACTGGGCTTCCCCCTCGCCTATCTCATCGCCTCGGTACCCAAGGGCCTCGCCGCCATCCTCATCGTCGCGGTGCTGCTGCCATTCTGGACGTCGATCCTGGTGCGAACCGCGGCCTGGACCGTGCTCCTGCAGAAATTCGGCCTGGTCAACGACCTGTTGCTGTGGCTCGGTATTGCCGACGACCGGCTCGACCTGATGTACAGCCGCATCGGACTGATCATCGCCATGACCCATATCCAGCTGCCGTTCACGCTGCTGCCGATCTATAGCGTCATGCGCACGATCCCGCCTTCGCAGATGAAGGCCGCCTATTCGCTCGGCGCAAAACCCTTCACCGCGTTCCGCCGCGTCTATCTTCCACAAGTTTTTCCGGGCGTCATGGCCGGTTGCCTGCTCACCTTCATTCTCTGCCTCGGCTACTACATCACGCCGGCGCTCATCGGCGGGGCAAGCGACCAGCTGATCAGCAATTTCATCGCCAACTACGTCAATGTCGAGCTGAACTGGGAGATGGCGGCAGCGCTGAGCTTCATCCTGCTCGTCTTCACCCTGGCGCTGTTTGGCATCTTCGCCCGCATCCTCGGCCTCGACCGCCTCAAGCTGGTGTAGCCATGTTGCTGTCTCCCTATCCGACGACAGGCGAAAGAATCCGCATCACCCTGCTCTGGCTATGGTGCGGCATGGTGATCCTGTTCCTGCTCGTGCCGATCCTCGTTCCCGTCCCCTTGTCGTTCAACAGCGGCGCCTTCTTCATCTTTCCGCTGGAGGGGATTTCGACGCGCTGGTACGCGGTCGTGCTCGGCACCCAACGCTGGCAATCGGCGATTGGCAACAGCCTGATCGTTGCGTTCGGGACGACGCTGATCGCAACCACGCTCGGCACATTGACGGCGATCGCGCTTTCCGACGAAAAGTTGCCCGGCCGCCGCATCGTCATGCCGCTGTTGCTGTCGCCGCTGATCGTGCCGGTGGTGATCACCGCCGTCGGCTCGTATCTGTTCTATGCCCGCGTCGGCCTGGCCAGTACCTATGCCGGCATCATCCTGGCGCACACCGCGCTCGCCAGCCCGTTCGTCGTCGTCACGGTGGGAGCGAGCCTCACTGGCTTCGACCGCAACCTTATGCGCGCTGCCGCCATCTCCGGAGCAAAGCCCATCACATCATTCTTCAGGGTCATGCTGCCGCTGATCCTGCCCGGCGTGCTGTCAGGGGCCGCTTTCGCCTTCGTCACCTCGTTCGACGAGGTCGTCGTGGTGCAGTTCCTGGCCAGTGCCAACCAGCGCACCATGCCGCTCGAAATGTTCATAGGCCTGCGCGAAAAGCTCTCCCCGGCAATCACCGCCGCGGCGACACTGATGATGGGGCTGTCGATCATCCTCCTGGTCGTCGCCAATCTTCTGGCCCGACGCAGCCGGCGTCGGCCAAGCGCGAGCGAGTAACTCATGGCCTTGCCGCCCTGGTCGGCGATCGTCGGAAGAGACGGGATGGGCACGACGCGGTCATTGAAAGGTCCATTCGGGATCTTCGCCTTTGCAGTTGAGACTTCAATCCCACCTGCTTGAATGTCTGCCATCGCTTTGGGATGCCAGAAGCTGCAAGTCCGCTCTCGGCCCCACGACAGCCGCTGAATTGCCGGACCACCTTGGCCGCGGATAGCGCGTGCCGACGTTCTCTCCAAGTCGCAGAAGATGCAGTCGTGAACGCAAGGTGCGACAACACGAAGGCGACTGACTCATTGGGTGATGACGCCGTTGGCGGCAGGACAACGAACGATTCGATTGAGCCCGGTGCGGTCGCTGGTGCGCGGTCCATCAACTAGTCACGTGCCAGAATGACGCCGTTCTTTACCAGAAGGAGAAGCCTGCTCGCCGTCCAATACTGCGAGGATGGGAAACCAGTTCAGAATCTAAATGAGGGCAGAACCGCTCCCCGTCCCCAGGCCCTTACGGACGAACGCGGATGATCGTCTTCCCCGTGCGTCGCTCGGTCGGGTTGAAGGCGGCGACGGCGTCATCGAGGGTCGAGACGTTGCCGATGTTTGTCCGTAGCCGCCCGTCCCGCACCCGCTGGACGATCTCACTCAGTTGAGCACGATCGGACTCGACAACGAAGTCGACCGCCAGGCCATCGTCGGGCCGCGCGTAGGGGGGCCCGACGACGGTCACCAGCGTTCCTCCGGCTCGAAGCAGGCCCGCGGACCGCTTCTGGATGTCGCCCCCGATGACATCGAACACCAGATCGACGTCGCCGACGTCTTCCAGAGCATCGTTCTCGAGGTCGACGAACTCGTTCACGCCGAAGTCGAGCGCCTTCTGACGGTCGGCAGAGCGTCCGGTGCCAATGACGTAGGCGCCGGCCTCTCGTGCGAGTAGCGTCACGATCGAACCGACTGCGCCGGCCGCGCCGTGCGCGAGGACGCTCTGCCCCGGCTGAAGGCGGCCGTGCTGAAACAGTCCCTGCCACGCAGTCAGGCCCGAGATTGGCAGGCTCGCGCCCACCGTGAAGTCGACATCGCCAGGTAGTGGCGCGAGGTTGCGTGCCTCGACGGCCACATACTCCGCCAGGGTGCCGTCGCGATACCAATCGGCGAGGCCGAACACCCGCTGGCCCACAGACAGTCCCGTCGTGCCGTAGCCGAGGGCGATGACCACTCCGGCCAGCTCGTGCCCGGGGATCGACGGTGTTCGGTCACGGTCGAGGCGATCAGTCCAGGTCGAGGGCCACGTCAGCTCAGTCGGGACGAATCCCGACGCATGAACCTGAACGACGACGTCGTTTGTCGCTGCCTGCGGCTCGGGTCGCTCGGCCAGCTTCATCCCGGCCGTTCCCGCGGCCCGATCCGCTACTACGATTGCCTTCATCGGAATTGTCTCCTCGGTCATCTGTCACCTGGCGATGGCCGGTAGATATATGTCCGGCTCTGGTCATGAAACAGGACCAAGATTGGCGGAAATGATGGTACCATTGCGCCATGGCCGCTATGCCCATCCATCTCGACCGCGCCGCAAGGACGCCGCTGGCGACGCAGATCTACCGGGCGGTCCTTCCGGCGGGCCTTGCAGCCGGCCTTTACTTCACCGGGATTGTGAATCGAGGAAATATCGGGGTTATTGCCGCTATCCGAAAGCTGGCTGCGCGATAGCTTAGGCAACCAAGTTGATCACCTGATCACATTGAATGATGGCCACTTGGTCCTCGAGCGCGCTTTGGTGAGACGGCAACGCGTACAAGCAATTTTCGTTGTGTTTTCTATTTGGCGGCAACGACCAATGGGCACCCTCGATCGTTGCCGTCCACCGCCGCTCCTATTCAGTTCCAAGCCGGAGCTCGCTCGTCGACATCGGAGCCGGTGTTAACCAGCTTCCGCGCCGAGCCCTCACTTCACGATCGCTACGTTCCCACCGATCACCGCTTGGCGCTGTCGCTGTCCGCTTCGGCCCGCGCAAGGAACTGCTCGGTCGTTGAGGCAAGATGGGTTTTCAGCCAATCCGCCATCGCGACTTCCTCTCGCAGGTTCTCTTCGCAAGCCCGAAGAACCTCGGTTTCGCCGAGCGATCGAGCAGCGG
>NZ_AYVY01000026.1 GCF_000503055.1 Mesorhizobium sp. LSHC420B00
CCTTGTGCATGATCCCGAGAGCTATCTTGCCCGCACCGTCTTGTTCAACGCGATCATGTATGTCGAAGGCGGGCTTGCCCGTCGCGACCGCGAACTTGGCGCATTGGGTGCCTCGATCGTCAATGGCTGCAAATTCTGCGCCGTTGTTCACGCCCGCCGCCATGCAGAGCTGACCAAGAGCGATGATGTGGTCACCGCGCTTTATCTCGACAAACCCGAGGCGCTCGGGCCGCGCGATGCGGCAATCTACAGCTTTGCCCGCCGTCTGTCGGCGGCGCCGTCGGAAGCAACGGTAGACGACATCGCCTCGCTGCGTGCCGTCGGCATGAATGATGCCGAGATCATCGACCTTGTCCACGCCATAGCGATCTTCGGCTGGGCAAACAGGCTGATGCACGTTCTCGGCCACGCGGAGAGCGGATGATGACGTCGCATACGGTCAAAGCAGTCCGTCCCCCACTCTGAAGGACCAACCAGAAATGCTTGAACTCAAAGATGTAAAGCTGTCTTACGGAAGCACGCAGGTCCTGAACGGCGTCAATCTCTCGGTAAAGCGGGGTGACGTGGTGTCGATCATCGGCCCCAGCGGCACCGGCAAGACCACGCTGCTGAAATGCATCAACTACCTGGCCAAGCCGTCGTCAGGAACCATCGCGTTCGACCAGATTCGGATGGACTACCAGCGCGCCGACAAGACCGCTGTCCAGGCGATCCGGCTTCGCACAGCGATGGTCTTTCAGCAGTTCAATGTGTTCAAGAACATGACCGTCCTCCAGAACGTGATGGATCCGCTGGTCGTCGTGCAGCGCAAGTCAACGGACGAGGCGCGTGAAATCGCGCTGCGAGAGCTTGACCGGGTCGGTCTCTCAGCGAAGCGGGACAGCTATCCGTCCCAGCTGTCGGGCGGCCAGCTCCAGCGCACCGGCATCGCGCGTGCGCTGGCGGTTCGTCCCGACGTGATGCTCTTCGATGAGCCTACGTCATCGCTGGATCCTGAACTCGTCGGTGAAGTTCTGAAGGTGATCAAGGATGTCACGTCGTCAGGGATCACTTCGCTGCTTGTGACCCACGAGATGCAATTCGCAAAGAACATCTCGAACCGGATCGTCTTCATGGATCGTGGCGTGGTTGCCGCCGATGGAAGTCCAGCTGAGATCTTCGATGCACCATCCAGCCCACGACTTGCTCAATTCCTGCAGTCAGAACTCGCTTTTCAATAGCTCAACAAGAAGGGAACCTAAGAAATGTCTGCAATCAAATCNGGCTGATATCTTCGACGCGCCTTCCAGCCCACGACTTGCTCAATTCCTGCAGTCAGAACTCGCTTTTCAATAGCTCAACAAGAAGGGAACCTAAGAAATGTCTGCAATCAAATCCAGTTTTTCGCGTCGTTATGCCCTGGCCGTCGCCGGCGGCATCGCAATTGCCCTTGCGACAGCAGGGGTCAGTTATGGTCAGACCGTTCGGACAATCAAGATCGCGACCTCTGCCGAATCCAAGCCATTGGCTTGGGGCGCGCTCGGCGTCGAGCCGCAAGGGTATGAACCCGATCTGCTGAGGGCGATCAACGCCAAGCTGCCGCAATACAAGTTCGAAATGGAAGGTGTCTCCGACATCGCGCAGGAAACCGGCTTGGCCACAGGCAAATACGACATCGCGGTCGGCGGTTACTACAAGTCACCCGAGCGCGCCAAGCAGTTCTTCATTCCTGAAAACCCCATGGGCGCCAGCCTAATGAAGATCTACAGCAAAAAGGGCAGCGGCATCAAGGAAATGAAAGATCTGGTCGGCAAGAGGATCGTTCCGACCACGGCTGGCGGCGGCACCTACAAGTTCATCATGAACTGGCAAAAAGAAAATCCGCAATACAAGCTTGACGTGACGGCGTCGAGCGCCGGAATCCCGTATCCGAACCGTTTGGATGAGGTTCAGAACGGCAAGTTCGACGCGCTGGTCCTGCCTTCAAATCTTGGTGAGCAGACCGTTATCGATGAAAAGAATCTCGACATCGTGGCGTCCGAACCAGTCTTCAGCAACAACACCTATATGCTTATTCACAGATCAGATGAAAACAAGGTTCTGGTCGATGACGTGAACAAAGTTCTCAAGGAGTTGAAAGACGACGGCACGATCGAAAAGCTATCGCAGAAGTGGTTTGGCGAAGGCATCGTCAAGTATATGAAATGATTTGATCTGAGTAGATATCGTCAGCAGCAAGGCTGAATTGCAAGAAGGAGTGTTTCAAAGTGGATGTTTCTGCTATGATTCCCGAGTTGCTCTCGGNAGCAAGGCTGAATTGCAAGAAGGAGTGTTTCAAAGTGGATGTTTCTGCTATGATTCCCGAGTTGCTCTCGGCATTGCCGCTGACGCTCGCTATCACGTTTACCGCCATGTTGGTCGGCTTTTGCTTGGCGCTCGTTGCAACAACATTGCGGATTCGCAGGATACCAGTGGTCAGCCACCTCACCGACCTCTACGTGTCCTATGCCCGCAGCGTTCCCGTCGTCCTCCAGTTGTTCGTCGCGTTCTACGGGCTCCCCCTATTGGTGGCGCTGTTCGGCTCCGCAGATTTCTTCTCGCCGACGATCGCTGCGATGGTCGGACTGAGCTTTTACCATGGCGGCTATCTGTCGGAAGTCCTGCGGCCCGCATACCTGGCCGTCGATCGCGGCCAGCATGATGCAGCCGACAGTCTCGGATATACCTTTCGCCAGAAGATCACCCGCATCGTCGGCCCGCAAGCGGTGCACTTCGCATTGCCCGGCTATGGAAACTCCATCATTTATCTTATCCACAACGTTGCGCTGGTCATGTACATCGGGGCGGCGGACGTGATGGCGACCGCGCATTTGATCATGGAGCGCGACTATAACCAGTACCAGTTCGAAACATACCTCGTCCTGGCGGTTATCTATGCGCTTATGTGCCTGATTGCCTGGTTCATCGTGCACTTGTTCGAGCTTCGCTCGCCGATGCAGGCGCCTGAGGCCACGACAACAGCTCAGATCAAGAACGCGGCCATCGCCAGCGTCTGACCTAAAGGGTATTAAACCATGTTCGATACCGAAATTTTGCTCCAGGACACCCAGGAAATTCTGGGCGCCGTACCTGTAACGCTTGGAATGGCGCTGACGATTTTCGTCTTGTCGACGCTAGTCGGCAGCATTTTTGCACTCGTCGAATATAGACGAGTCCCGGTGCTGCGAGAGCTCATCATGGCTTACAAGATCGTCTTCAAGGGCGTTCCGATGGTCATCGTGATTTTCCTCGCCTATTTCGGTCTGCCCCCGGCGTTCCAGTTCCTGCTCTCGTTGCTCGGGGTCAACTTCAACGCCCATGAAACACCCAACTCGGTTATCCTTATTATTGCGGTGACAGGCTGTATCGCTGCGTTCCAATCCGAGATTATCAAGGGAGCCTTGAACGCCTTCGACACCGGTCAGTCAGACGCCGCCCATTCGCTTGGCTATACGAACGGCCAATTGTTCCGACGGATTCTGTTTCCCCAGGTGGCTCTCACGGCAATTCCCGACCTGACAACCTCGATGATGGTCATCATGAAGGCGCTTTCTCTCGGATTCGCCATCGAGGTTGTCGATATCTTCGCCCAGTCCCAGCTGACCGCCGCGCTGAACTACTACTACCTCGAAGCCTTCGTGATTGCCGTCGTGATCTACATGGTGATTGCCTATATCGTCACCCAGATTGCCGACAGGCTGGNGAAGCCTTCGTGATTGCCGTCGTGATCTACATGGTGATTGCCTATATCGTCACCCAGATTGCCGACAGGCTGGAGCAAGCCCTTAGGGTACGGACCTGAGCGAAGCGTCGTCGGAACCCGCGCATCAAGGCGGAGGAACTCAAGGCTCTGTTGAGAGCCTGCAAACAGCCGACGTGCGGGGCCAGCTCGCAGCCAGATCTGTGGGCTTGTAATAGAGACCTTGGCGGGGCCTGCGGCCGAAGGCTTGCTCGACGGCCAGCGGCGCGTCCAATTGCGCGCCGGATTATCGCAGATTGGTCAGATCCACTGGACGATTGTTGATGATCGCTTCCATGGAGAAGAAGCCTGTCACCGTAGCCAGGTCGAAGTTCGTGATCAGTTTCTGGTAGAACGCATCGTAGCCGGACATGCCTTGTGTCACGACCTTGATCAGATAGTCCCAGTCCCCTCCGATCCGATAGAAATCGATCACCTCCGGCAACCGTTCAACATGGGCACGGAACGCCTCACTCCACTCCTTGGAATGGTGGCGAGTGCGGACCATTACGAAAACCGTCAGGTCGAGTCCCAGCGCTCGCAGATCGATATTGCTGTGCGACCCCCGGATAAGACCTAGCGACTGCAGGCGCTGGATCCGCCGCCAGCACGCGTTCTGAGACAGGCCGACCCTCTCCGCCAAATCTCGCTGCGAAAGGCTTGCATCGATCTGCATGGCCGTCAAAATCTTCATATCAAATGCATCGATTTTCGCCCGATCTTCGATCATCTGACACGCTCTTTGCAAGAAATTGCAGAAAATAGGTGAATTTTTTCGACCGTGGAGCAGGCTACAATCCGAGTCAATATCCGAGCCGGGGAGAATGACCGTGCAAGCAGCTCGCCCGACGACAGGGCAGACCGAGACCCCTCTGTCAAAGTTCCGCCAGCGGCTAAAGAAAAAGGCTGACGTGACCGCCGACCTCCGGGATGGGCTTGTGGGATCGACGGCGAAAATCGTGGGTCCATACGGGCAAAAGGACCTGGTGTACGCCGACTATGTCGCGTCAGGCCGCGCACTCCGTCAGATCGAGCGCTTTGTGCTTGAGGAGGTCCTGCCGTACTACGCCAACAGCCACACGGAAGCCTCGTATTGCGGAGGCTTCATGACCCGCATGCGTCGGGAAGCGCGCGCCCTGGTCGGTCAATTCTGCGGGGCCACCGAACGGCATGCTGTGATCTTCACCGGCTCCGGCGCTACGTCGGGGATCAACCGCCTCGTCAAGCTATTCGGCGTCGCCGAAGCCGTGGCAGCGGGCAAGCGCGCTCGGATCATTATCGGTCCCTATGAGCATCACTCCAACATTCTGCCCTGGCGCGAGAGCGGAGCAGAAATCGTGGAAATCGCCGAGGATCCGTCTGGCGGGCCGGACCTGTCTCAGCTCAAGGACGCGGTTGGCGAGGGGTCGTCAGATCTGACGATATGCTCGATGTCCGCGGCCTCGAACGTCACGGGCATCACCAGCGATGTTGCGGCCATCACCGTGATCGTGAAGGCCGCCGGCGCAAAGATGATCTGGGACTATGCGGGCGCAGGTCCTTACCTGCCGATTTCCATGTCGCCCGCCCCTGATGCCCAGATCGACGCGATAGTTGTTTCGCCTCACAAGTTCCTCGGGGGTCCCGGCGCCTCCGGCAT
The DNA here is from genome assembly GCF_000503055.1 of Mesorhizobium sp. LSHC420B00. Lineage (GTDB taxonomy): Bacteria > Pseudomonadota > Alphaproteobacteria > Rhizobiales > Rhizobiaceae > Mesorhizobium. The sequence goes on from NZ_AYVY01000026.1 coordinate 5,397, forward strand.
TTTGATCGTTCGACGCGACGGACCTTCGACGAAAACGCCGTCGTGGCCAGGTGGCGGGACGGTGAAGTTTGTCTCCCCGAAGACACACGATTACAGCGACAGCCTGGAATCCCGCGAGGAAGCCGGCACGCCGAACGTGATCGGCGACATACGAGCCGCGCTGGCCTTCATCGTCAAAGATGCGATCGGACTCGACGCGATGACAGCGCGCAATCGCGAGCTGGCGCGTCGTGCATTTCGCGCATGGAAACCCCTGCCGCGGCTGGAGCTCCTCGGTCTATCGGATCCTGAGCGGCTTCCGATCTTTTCTTTCCGGGTCAAAAACGGAAAGGACGGCTACGTCCACCAGCAGTTGATCACGCGCATGCTAAGCGACCGGTTCGGGATCCAGGCGCGCGGTGGCTGCGCCTGCGCCGGCCCGTATGTTCACAGACTGCTGTCGATCGACGACGAACAGTCCGAGGAAATCAGGCAAGCCATTCTCTCCGGCGACGAAATGAAAAAGCCGGGATTCACCCGGTTGAATTTCAGCGTTCTGCTGCCGGACGAGAAGGTGCAGTTCATACTCGATGCCGTGGCGCAGATTGCGTCCGACGCAACGGACTTCGAGCGTGACTACGACCTCGACCCTGGCCGGGCGATCTTTTTCCCGCGAGCCGCAGTCGAGGGCATCGCCCATGCAGCAGCCTGAAGTCGTCGGCTTCTACGATGCACGGACGGGCAGCATCCAATATGTCGTTGCATGCCCGAGTTCGCGAAGATGCGCCATCGTCGACCCAGTGCTCGATTTCGACGAAAAGTCTGGCTCGACGGCAACGACAAATGCGACACGATCCTCGACTACATCAACAGCCACAATTTGAAGCTCGAGTGGATCCTGGACACCCATCCGCATGCCGATCACTTTTCGGCCGCGGGTTATCTCAAGGCAAAAACCGGCGTGCCGACAGCGATCGGCGGGCGCGTGAAGCAAGTGCAGCGGATCTGGCAACGGATCTATAACTTCTCGGATCTCCCGTGTGACGGCTCACAATGGGATCGGCTGTTTTGCGACGGCGAGACCTTCAACATCGGCGAGCTGGAAGCGCGCGTCACGCACTCGCCAGGACACACCTTGGCGTCGATAAGCTATGTCATCGGCGATGCAGCGTTCATTCACGACACACTTTTCATGCCCGATAGCGGCTCCGCCCGTGCAGATTTTCCAGGCGGCAGCGCAGCTGATCTGTGGCAGTCCATCCAGGACATTTTGAGCTTACCCGGCGAGACCCGTCTCTTTACCGGTCACGACTACAGGCCGGGAGGGCGCCAGGCTCTGTGGGAGAGTTCGGTGGCGGAGCAGAAAGAGAAAAACCAGCACGTCGCCGGTCAATCTCGGAGTGCGTTCATCAGGCTTCGAGAGGCGCGAGACAGGGCATTGCCGATGCCAAGGCTCATGTTGCATGCCCTCCAGGTCAATATTCGCGGAGGAGAGCTGCCTCAGGTCGAGGAAAATGGCCTGCGTTATCTGAAAATCCCGCTCAACGCGCTGCCGCATCGCCGGATTAGCGACGAATTGGATGGCTCTCTCCAGCAGTTCCTGCGCGCGATCGCTTCAGGATCACTGATCGGATGTACGCTCGGTCCGATTGGCTGAGGCGAGTCGATCCTCGCCACGCCCTATTGATGTACGTCCTCGGGATCAGCAATCCTCGGAAGTGATCGCGGTAAGCAATTGCAGTGGCGCGTCTGCAACACTATTATCGATCGGAGGGGATATCTCGGATGTGGGATAGGATCATAAAGCTTCGGATATCGAGCCACACCTGGGAGGTAATTCTTTTGGGGACGAAAAGCTTGAGGCGAAGCTCAAGTAGCCGATGTATGTACTGGTGATTTGGCGCGATTCCAGTCGACTAGAGCAATTTGATAGGTGCTCCAGACAGGCCGGAACTACCGAAGGCTGATCGCGGCTTTCATGTTCCTCGCGCGCAACTAAATAGCCGGATTTGGCGCTCCTAACTCGTTCCCATGGCCGGCACAGTTGACTGCGGGCGACCCGGGCAGCGATCATAGCGATCGCCCACCAAAATCACCGCTTGTTCTCCCTTAGCGCTCTTGGTGTTTCAACGCGATGCCCTCAAACATAGATGCGACCGGTCTTGCCGCATTAAGGCGCGGACGTCTAAGTTACACGACGCGAATGCCAGTCCTATCCTTTCCACATCGTCGAGCGGAGAAGAGCCACCTCAAAGCCCTTGGCCGCGCCGGAGCGCTTGATAATTTCGATGGTCCATGTGCCGAGATTGGCCAGAGCCTGCGACAGTTTTTCTCCGGCATAGGCGCCGTCGGCGAACAGATGGCGTAACCAGGGATAAAGCCGTCGAATGGAGGCGCTGACGCCGACTGCCCCATCCCTGTCCTGGATGTTAGCCGTGTGCACCGTCAGCCCGACCAAGTGTCCCTCGGTGTCGGTAATGATGTGGCGCTTGCGGCCTTTGAATCAGAGCGATGGCCCCGCCGAAGAGCGCTGGCAAGAATGACACCTGGATCAGGTCCACAATCGGGATCAGGACGACGCCGACTGCCAGCCAGACCAAGAGGTAGGGAAACATGAACAGCAAACTTGCGTGCTACCGCGGAGGCCCAATGGTCTGCTGCCAAACATGGGCCAACGGCGCCGCCAGCAGCGGGGCCATCATCCCCATCAGCATAGCGCACCACGATAACGCGACCAGCGTCAGGTCACCCCTGCAACCGCCGCTTCAGCCCTAGCCGTAAGCGCCTGCGCGAATGTTCCCCTTAAACAAAGATCAGGTGTTGTGGGAACCATCTTTGACCAGACCATAAAAGCCCAGCCCAGCAGCGTGACGGACAGCAAGGGCCGTGGCAGTCGACGAAGCAAAATCCAAATGGCACTAACGACCCGCATGTTATCGTCCTGACAGTAAATTCGTCGCTAGAAACAGAAGCTTTTTGGCACTGGGAATATCAGTTCATCGATGGCACTCACGGAGTTGCCGTGATCGGCAAACAAGGCCCGCGCGTTTCCTCGAATGGAAGGCATAAACCCCATCCGAGAATTGCCGGCGTTACAGAGAAATTTAGATGATCAACTATACTTAAAGTTAAGCTAGCTACAATAGAAATTTGAGCGGCCAGTATCCGGCACCTCCATTTCTCACTAGGAGGTTCCACCAATTGGAGCCGCATCTGCCATCGTCGGCCAAATGTTCCGACGGATTCTGTTTCCTCAGGTGGCTCTCACGCAATTCCCGACCTGACAACCTCGATGATGGTCATCATGAAGGCGCTTTCACTCGGATTTGCCATCGAGGTCGTCGATATATTCGCCCAGTCCCAGCTGACCGCCGCGCTGAACTTCTACTACCTCGAAGCCTTCGTAATTGCCGTCGTGATCTATATGGTTATTGCCTATATCGTCACACAGATTGCCGATCGGCTGGAGCAAGCCCTTAGGGTACGGACCTGAGCGAAGCGTCGTCAGGACCCGCGCAGCAAGGGCGCGGTGGCGGCGTCTTCCTCGCCTCCGATGCCTGAAGGTTTTATCAACGGCCGTACGCTCTACGTCTACGTCTACGGCGGCATCACCGCATCGCCGTGACATTGGACTCGCATGAGCGATGCGAAATGTAGCGTTTGGCCCCTATGTCGCCCGATTCCTGACAGCTCTTGCCATCCAAGAACTTTAGATGAAGCGGAAGATCGGCAACTGCTTTTCGTCCTGAACACTCTGGAGACGCCTGTTGCAGTGCCGGCGATACTGTCGGGAGCTGACTTGTAATCGGCGCGCCGGTGGAGGCCGCGATCAATCTCGATGCTCACGGGTGCGCCTTGGTTCGCCTTTACCCTATCCCGGCGCCGAGCCGAAATGTTGGATCATCAGTTCGGTGAGCACCCGGATTTTCCGCGCCGGGTGCTGTCCCGGCGGTCGGACGACATATATGCCGGCCTCAGGAAACCGATAGCGTGTCATCACCGGGACCAAGGCGCCGGAAGCCAAATGGTCCTCGGTCAGGAAATCCGGCAGCGCGGCGATCCCTAGGCCCGCCACTGCCGCGGCGACGAGCGCGACGCCGTTGTCCGCCTTGAACCGTCCCTGCGGGTGAGCGGTAACAGTCTTGTCTGCGTCGATAAGTTGCCAAGCTTCCGTACCCTGCAACACGGCTTGGTGCATCGGAAGGTCGTCAAGCGTCTCTGGAGCTCCATGCTCCTTGATGTAATCCGGACTCGCGACGAGCCTTCCATAGATCGGCCCTATGCGACGCGCGATCAGGTCGGAGTCGGGAAGGTAGCCGACACGTATGGCGCAGTCGAAACCCTCTCCGACAAGATCGACGAAGCGATCACTGTAAGACGCATGCACGCTCAGCAGCGGGTGGCGCTTCGCAAGTTCTGCAAACACCGGCGCCAGATGTGTTGTTCCGAAGGAGAGCGGCGCTGCGATCCGCAGGCGCCCGCGCAGCTCGCCAGCGGGCAGGATGGTCTCCCGCGCGACATCTATTTCGGCGCAGACCCGGGCCGCGTGGTCGCGGAACGTGACGCCGGCTTCGGTCAGCGCGGCGCCCCGGGTGGTCCGTGCGAGAAGCTGCACACCAAGTTCCGCTTCCAGCCGGAACAGTCGCCGGCTGACGATGGATTTGGAGACCCCGAGCCGGCGGGCGGCCGGCGAGACGCCGCCAGCATCGGCCACTTCGACAAATGTTTGCAGGTCCTCAAGGTCCAACATGAGCGTTCCACTTTTCGCGACACAGCTTGCCTTGATGTAACACTACCACATCGCCTTCGGGAACGATGTGTGTGGATTGGTGGAGGCCGATGGGCCTCTGACCACCCTTTTCAGACAGCGCAGGTATCACGAATGCAAAATCAAACCACGACACTTGCGGCTGCCGGCCGTGTGCTGATCGCCGTTCTGTTTCTTCTGAGCGGCCTCGGCAAGATCGCGGCCCCCGCGATGACACAAGGCTATATCGCCTCGGCGGGTCTTCCGGCACCGCTTCTCGGCTACCTGATCGCGATCATCGTCGAGGTCGGAGGCGGGGTGTTGCTCGTGATTGGATATCAGACACGGATCATCGCCCTGGTCCTGGCGGGCTTTAGCGTGGCGGCCGCGTTGGCGTTTCACCATGATCTCGCGGACCAGAACCAACTGATCCATTTCCTCAAGAACATCGCTATTGCCGGTGGTCTGCTTCAGGTCGCTGCCTTCGGCGCGGGCTCGTTAAGCCTGGATGCCCGCCGGACCCAGCCCGTGCATTGAAGCAAACCAGCCGATGATTTGGGACGACCGGGCATCAGCAAACCCGGTCGCGTGTCCTACTCACGCCCAGACAAAGGAAATCGTTATGAGTGAAGCCCACGGTGTCTGGACTGCGGAACAGGTCGCGCTCATCCTGATCGACTATCAGAAAGAGATGTTCGAGAAGGTGAAGTCCGAGACGACACCGGACGAGATCGATCTGAACGTCCGGTTTCTGATCAGGGCCTCCAAAGCTTTCAATATCCCTGTGGTGCTGAGCACGGTCGGCGTTGAGATGGGCGTGAACGGTCCGACCCGAGCTTCGATCAGGGACGAACTGTCCGACGTCGAAGTCATCGACCGAAGCTCGATGGATGCCTGGGAAGATGCCGCATTCCGGGCCGCTGTCGAAAAGACGGGCAGAAGAGGCTGATCTTCGGCGCGCTCTACACCGAGATCTGTCTGGCATTCCCGGTCATCGACGCAATGGACGATGGCTACGAAGCCATGTTCGTCGTCGACGCGGTTGGCGGCATGTCACAGCTCGCCCACCGCACCGCGATCGAACGCCTGACGGCAGCCGGTGCGGTCCCGAATACGTCTCTCGCGCTAGTCACCGAGCTGTTCCGCGATTGGAAGTCGGCGCTCGCCGACCCGGCCCGGGACGTCATCAAGTGGTACATGCCCGAGGCTCAGAAGCTCGCAAGGCCGCAGCGTTTTCCCTGACGAGATGCGCCATGACTGGCTGCTGATGGCGAGTTGCGGGCGCCACCGAGTGATCTCCTCGCAGGCAGCCTCGGCTCTCTGAATGACGCCCCCGGGGCTCGCTTCTCGATGCAGGCTCGACCTGGGGATCGGAAACTTGGCGGAAGGAGCCACGTGACAATGCGTGGCAAACTGACTCGGGATCCTGGCACAAACGATGCCAGTACATGCAGACCCTCTGAGTTTCACAAACGCGTCGTTCAGGGGCGTGAACCAGGTGACGTTCAGCTATCGGACGAATGCGGAGGCGGCGGCGGCGTTGCTGCCTCCCGACCTGGAAATCGAACAAGACACCAAAGTGTCGGTGATGTTCCTGTCCTACGGGTTCAGCAGCGTCGGTCCGTTCCGGGAATACATCCACATCATCCACGCGCGTTTCCGCGGCGAAAATGTCGGATTTGTCCGCACATCTTCATTTCCAACGAACGAGGAATGCTCGCCGGGCGGGAGAGAGAGGGGTATCCGAAGCTGCTGGGCGAGATCGATTTCGACATGAACCAGTCCAATGTGTACGGGCTGGTCACGGCCCGGTTGTCGCGACCGGCCGACGTTGTGCTGGCGCAAGGGATTTTCCGCCCCAGCCAATTGGTCGGCGAAATCAGTGCGGACAATCCGCAGGTCGTCAAGGCGTTCGGATTGCGGGTCATCGGCTCGGCGGTTCCCGGCGGTCCCCTGGCCGTGTGCGAATTCGTGCGGTCGGCACTGGAGTTTTACGCTGGGGAAATCTGGTCCGGGGACGGCTCGCTGATGTTTACCGGAGCTTCGGCGTTCTCTGCGGTGCATCAACTGCCGATCGCCGGAGCCGTAGAGGCTACCGCGTTTTACAATTCCGCGTTCCGGCTGCGCCGGCCCATCGAAACATATCCGTTCGACGCGTGATGCAGCGCCGAAGGCGAGGACCTGTTAAGCTCGCCCCGTCGACACCCGTTTGTAGGTCTTCAAGGTCCAACATTAGCGTTCCGCGTTTCGCGACACAGCTTGGCCAACAGCAGGGCTACCGCATCGCACGGTCGGAGCGATACCATCAACATTAAGCGCCTCGCTTCCACCGGAGGAGCAGCAATGACGGAGACGAGAAGCGACGTCCTTGCGCTTAGCGCGCGTGGAGCATTGAGCGCCGCTCTGCCGTTTGATGCGGCATTCGGTCAAACTCAAGAGCTGCCAAATCAGAGAACAAATGTGGGGAGCAATCCGATGCCTGGTAGATTCGTTATCGCGAATGAAGCCCAGCTCAAGGTCGATGACTTTGGATCGTCCCGGCGGCTCAGCGATCCGCCCAGTACGGGCGCCAAGCAACTCACGGTGATCGAGGTCAATTTCGATCCGGGCAAAGGACACAGTTTCCACAAGCATCCCGACCAAGAAGAGGTGGTGCTTGTCCTTGCCGGGCAGGTCGAGCAGTGGATCGATCGTGAGAAGCGCATCCTCGGTCCCGGCGATTCCGCCTTCATCCCGGCAGATGTCGTGCACGCCTCGTTCAATACCGGCGACCAGCCCGCGAAGATCGCCGCAATCCTCGGACCCTCCGTCAGACCGACAGGGTACGAGGTGGTCGATGTCTCCAGCGATGCACCGTGGAATACGCTGCGGAAGTAAAAAGCCGCGGACGAAACGACGGATCATGCGATCCGGTTCTGGCCTTCTTGGCTTCAGTGCAGTCGATGCCGTTGGGAGACATACGAGGCGCCGCACGCGGGTGATCATGGCCGTGGGCGGGAAGCGGAAAGCGAGCGGTGACCGCGCTCGATATACCGAAGCAACAGGCAGGCGAGGCTATACGGGCATAGTCATGCAGCCTTCGGCACGCCGCTGCGGTGAATACGCAGCCGCCTCGATCTAGGTTTACGTCCGACGCAGCCGTTCCAGTTTTCGCGACACAGCTTGGCGCTGTGCGAGGCTACCGTCGCGCGCCTTTGAACAGCATCTTGGATCGGTCAGTACCAAGGAGAGTGTTATGGCAAGTATTCTGGTCCTCAACAGCAGTGTTCTTGGCGACGGGTCCGTTTCCAAAATTCTGGTCGAGGAAGCTGTTCACCGCTTGCTGGAGGCCAGCCCCGGCGCAACCGTTATTCGTCGCGACCTTGGTACCGTGCCGGTTCCGCATCTTACCACCGCCGATGTGGCGGGTGTCCGCGGCGAGCCCGCGACCGACACGGAACTCGCCGCCCGAGCTCTTTCGGACGAACTGATTGCCGAACTCCGCTCCGCGGACGCCGTCGTGATTGGCGCGCCGATGTACAATTTCAGCATCCCGACCGGCCTGCGCGCCTGGTTCGATTACGTTCTGCGTGCTGGCGAGACGTTCAGCTATTCGGAGGCGGGTCCGCAGGGGCTGCTGACCGGCAAGCGCGTCTTCGTCATCGAGTCTCGGGGCGGTCTTTACTCTGAAGGTCCCGCTCAGGCGATGGATTTCCAGGAACCCTATCTGCGGACCCTTCTGGGCTTCATCGGGCTGACCGATGTCACTTTCATCCACGCCGAGAAGATCGGCTTCGGGCCTGAAGCGCGCGAGGCTGCGCTCTCGGGTGCAATGCAGGCGCTCGCTAAAGCCGCCTGACCCACGCCACGCACAGGAGGCGGCAATGACCATTTCGAGTGCGACGGTCGACCTAGCGGTGGAAGAGGTTCTGCTTCCACCTGTTCGGGATCTTGGTGATGGCTTCAAGGTTCGTCGCGCGCTGCCGTCTGCGCAGCGCCGGACGGTCGGTCCCTTCATCTTCCTCGACCATTTCGGACCGATCGTGTTCCGCGCCGGGGCCGGCCCGGAGATCCGGCCGCATCCGCATATCGGCCTTTCGACGCTGAGCTATCTACTCGAGGGCGAGATGGTTCATCGCGACAGCGCCGGCAATGTCGAGACAATCCGGCCCGGCGACGTGAACTGGATGACGGCGGGCAGGGGCATCGTCCATTCGGAGCGTTCGCCTGCGAAATTCCAGACGCAGGGCGGGGCGATGTTCGGCCAGCAGATCTGGGTCGCCCTGCCCAAGGCCCTGGAAGAGATGGAGCCGGGTTTCTCCCATCATGCCGAAGACTTCTTGCCTGCGCTCGAAGCGGACGGAGTCTCGCTCACCATCGTTGCGGGCGAAGCTTTCGGAGAACGCTCGCCGGTGCCGGTTTATTCGGACCTGATGTATGTCGATGTCGTGCTCAAGCCCGGCGCGCGCCTGCAGGTCCCAGCCCAGCATATCGAGCGCGCGATGTTTGTCGTCTCGGGCGAGATTGAAGTCGCGGGCCAGACGGGCAGCTTCGGCGAAGCGCAGTTCGTGGTCTTCAAGCCCGGCGCCGAGATCGTGCTGCAAGCGCGCAGCGGCGCCCATCTGATGATGGTGGGCGGAGAACCCTTTCCCGAGCCGCGCCACATCTACTGGAACTTCGTCTCGAGCTCCAAGCACCGGATCGAACAGGCGAAGGACGACTGGCGGCAGGGGCGCTTTCCCGAGATCGCTGGCGAGACCGAGTTCATCCCGCTGCCTCCTGACCCATTGCGCATTGCGCCCCGCGGCTGACAACACATTGCAAGGAGGTGTTATGGAAATCGGTGTCGACAGTTTCGCGGCAATCCTCCCTGATCCGGCGACGGGCAAACTGCCTTCGGCAACCGACCGCATGGCCGATCTCCTCGAGGAGGTCGAGGTTGCCGACGACGTCGGCCTCGACGTGTTCGGCATCGGCGAGCACCACCGTGCCGAATTCCTCGATTCCGCACCCGCGATCATTCTGGCGGCCGCGGCTGCCCGCACCAAGAGTATCCGCCTCACGAGCGCCGTCACGGTCCTGAGCGCCGCCGATCCTGTGCGGGTGTTTCAGGAGTTTGCAACCCTCGACCTGATCGCGAAGGGGCGTGCCGAGATCGTCGTTGGCCGCGGTTCCTTCGGTGAGGCCTATCCATTGTTCGGCTTTCGGATGGAGGACTATGACGATCTTTTTGCGGAGAAACTCGAGCTCTTCCTCAAGCTTCGCGAGAAGACCCACCTCGCGTGGGAGGGACGCTTCCGCCCGGCACTCACCGGGCAAGGCGTTTTCCTCCGGCCGCATCAGCAGCGCCTGCCGGTGTGGCTCGGCGTCGGAGGTACGCCGCAATCCTTCGCACGCGCCGGAACGCTCGGCCTCCCACTGATGGTCGCGATCATCGGCGGCAGCTTTGAGCGCTTCCGCCCGCTCGTCGATCTCTACCGCGAGAGCGGACTGCGCGCCGGGCACGCGCTTGAGCAACTCACAGTCGGTGCCCATGCGATGGGCTTCGTCGGAGAGACCATCGCAAAAGCCAAGGATGCCTTCTTCCCCGGCTGGGCGCATCTGACAACGACGATTGGCCGCGAACGCGGTTGGTTTGCACCGTCGCGCCAGCAGTTCGAGGCGATGTGCGGCCCGGAGGGCGCCTTTCTGATCGGTGATCCGGACACTGTCGCCAGCAAGATGCTCGATGCCGACAGCGCACTCGGCGGCGTATCGAGGATCACCTTCCAAATGAGCACGGCATCCCTCGAAACCGCTGCGATGAAGCGCTCGATCGAGCTGCTCGGAACCGAAGTAGCGCCGATCGTCCGCGCGGCGCGGTCAAAGCACGGGGCACCGACTGAAAAGGAGACCTCAAATGCCGAACTCTTCTGAACACTTGAGACGCTCCGCCGCAGTCACCGGCGCTGGCGGTGGCCTTGGCCGCGACATCGCGCTCGGACTGGCGGCCAAGGGCTATACTGTTTTCGGCACGGCCATGTCCGCCGCAGAGGTCCAGGATCTGAAGGACGCCTCCGGTGGACGCGTCAGCCTGACCGTCTGCGACATGACCAAGGAACAGGCCGTGAAAGCCTGGGCTGACGACGTGTCCGACGCGCTCGGCGATGGCGCCCTCGATCTTCTGATCAACAACGCAGGGATCCTTACCCCCGGCCCGATCGAGATTTTGCCGCTCGACGCCATCCGGCGCGAATTCGACGTCAACGTGTTCGGCGCCCTCTCGGTCATGAATGCGTTCCTGCCCGCATTGAGGAAGGCGCGCGGTCGCATCGTCCAGGTGAGCACCTGGACCGCCAGCGTACCGCTCCCGTTCAATGGGCCATCAGGCGCATCGAAGGTCGCCCTGGAGGTATTTGCGGCCGTCTACCGTGCCGAGCTGAAGCGCTTCGGCATCGATGTCGTGGTGGCTGCGGCAGGCAATATGAAGACTGGGGGACCGGCGAAAACGGCTGCCGCTCTAAAGCGGGTCGCGGACGATATGACCTCTGAACAGCGCGAGTTATACGGTCAAACATTCGAAACCTTCGCGAACACGCTCAACGGCATGCAGAGCAGTGGGCTCGAGTCGGCTGCGGCCGCGAAGCGTATCGTCGAACTGGCCGAACAGGTACCTGCACCGAGCCGCGCGCCGGTGGGACAGGACGCCGACGAAATGCTCCGCGCAGCTCGCGAGAAGTCCGACGCTGAACTGGATGGGCTCCGGCTTCAAGTCGCCGGCCTGAGCTAGGGCCTTCCAGCAAATCCACACTTCATAAGAAGGAGATACCCCATGCTTGAGCTCGTAGACGGCAACGACAGCCGTGCCGTTCGCAATAAGGACAACATCCTTGGCTTCTATGATCTGGTGATCAACCAGAAGAAGGCGGAAGAATATGTGCCCAAGTTCATCGCGCCGGGTTACATCCAGCACAATCCCCTGATCGCAGATGGGCCAGTCGCCCTGGCGCAGTTTTTTGGCCAGATCAACAAGGAACGCGCTCTGGCGCGCGTCGTGGTCCACAAAATCATCGCCCTCGACGACTACGTCTGGGCCCATGTGAATTTTCTGAATCTTTTCAACGACGACCCGAATGACACCGGGATCGCCGGCGTCGACATCTACAAAATGGATGCCAACGGCAAAGCGATCGAGCATTGGGACACCTTGCAGGTGGTCGGCGATCCGCAGAACTCGGCCCCGTTGATCGCGCCAAACATTCCTCGCGCCAATGCAAATGGAATGTTCTGAAAGGGAAACGGTTACGCAAAGCCGCCTCCGACCGCGAAAGCTGACGAATCAGGAAGGGCGAAAAGATGAACTACGCCATCGTTGGATCGGGAGCGATCGGCACCGCGCTCGCTCGGCGTTTCGTTGCCAACGGAATCGACATCGCCATCGCCAACTCGAAGGGCCTAAAGAGCTTGGCTGGTTTGGTTAGTGAACTTGGGCCCATCGTAAAGCCTGTGACTGCCTCCGAAGCTCTCCGGGCCGACGTCGTCATTTTGGCTATCCCTTTCGACGCAGTACAGGATGCAGTGAAGGATGTTGAATGGGACAGCCGCATCGTGGTCGACGCCACGAACGCGATCGACTTCCCGGCGTTCTCGCCGCGCGACCTCAAGGGTCGTTTGTCGACGGAGATCGTTGCTGACGCCGTCCCGGGTGCGCGTGTGGTCAAGGCCTTCAACACGCTTCCGGCCGCAATCCTCGGGGCCGACCCGGCGGTGCTCGGCGGCCGTCGTGTGCTGTTCGTCTCGGGTGACGATCCATCGGCTCGGCTCGCTGTCGTGGACCTTGTCGAGCGCCTCGGCTTCGCCGCCGTCGATCTGGGCGGTATCGCTGAAGGCGGCCGTGCGCAGCAGTTCGGCGGTGGTGTTTCCGGCCAGGAATTCGTTCAACTCGGATGACCAGCACGCGCCACGATGGCAGCGAAAGGTTGAATTGGAGAAGGCGGTATGTCCTCAAACTTAGAAGGGAACAAAGCACTGGGGCGGCGATTCTTCGCCGCCATCGAAAGCGGGAATTTCAGCGTCTTCGACGAGATCGTTACGCAGGATTATGACGACCATCTGGCTGGGCAAGGTCGGGGGCGCGAGGCGCTCAAGCAGTACTTCGCGGGGCTTCACTCAGCGTTTGCTGATCTGAAGCTACCGATTTCGGCGATCGTCGCCGAAGGCGACCAGGTTGCTGTCCTGAATGCCGTCCGCGGGACGCACAAAGGCGATTTCGCCGGTGTCAAGGCCACTGGCAGAGAGATCAATACAATGGCGTTTCGGCTCTACCGAATTGAAAATGGGCATCTCGCCGAGCATTGGGAAGTTGCGGACTTCTCGACGCTTATGCAGCAACTTCAAGGATGATCGCGGATGTCAATGGTTCGCACGGGCGTACCTGCTAGCGAGACTGTTTGATATGATGGCCGAGGCGTTTCAGGCGGTGTTGGCAGTTCTCGTGTTGCTCGCGGTGCGGACGGCAAGCTACGAAGCGAACAGAGCGAGCCGCGATTGTCCTTCGAGCTTCGCCATCTTCGTTAACAGGTCGCGGCTGCCGAGTATTGGGACTTCCGCAAGGCGGCGTTGGCGTACATGGCTACAAGCATCGGATGGCGGCCTCATTCGCTTTCGCTGATTTGAACTTTGCAGATCTCGGCCATCGTGGCCGCAGACGACCAAGTGGCAGCCTTAAACGCCTTCTCCGGCAGGCACGGAGGCGATTTCGTTGGAATATGTCCACAAACAGAAGAATCGACGCGATGGCATCTCAGCTTTGCCGTATCCAGAATGGCCACCTTGCGGAGCATTGTGAAGTCGCGGACCTTGCCAGTTGTAGGGTGAAGCACGGTGAGGGCACTCCCTCCACATCATCGGTCAGGAGGCCTAAGCTTGGCTGGGAAATTTTTGAGACAAACGAATTGCGCAGAGGCGCCGGATGTGAGGCGAAATTTTGAATGAGAATGCGCTGAGATCGTTGCTGGGCAACGCAACGTCAGCTTTCGTCACCAGCCAAATCGTGAGGGCGCTATGTGAGCGCGGGCCACTGTCGGCCGCACAGGTTGCCCGGCTCACCGGACTTGCTCGCTCTACCGTGTCAACCGCGGTGGGGGAGCTGAAGCTCTTGGAAATTGTCATTGAGGGACCTGCGACCAATAGCACCCCTAGGGCAATCGGCCGACCGGCGACCCCGCTAACGCTCAATCCGCGTGCCGGCACGTGCGTGGGCGTTCACCTCAACCAGCAGGACATCCGCCTGGCGATCGCCGATGTCTCACATTCAGTAATTTTGGAGAAAAGTATCGAAGTTGAACCGGGCTATTCGCCCCAATGCGCGGCGGCCGTCGTGAGGGACATCGTGACCGTGGCTTACGGGGTTTGCGGGCTGGACATCTCGGCCCTGCTCGGCGTCGGCGTCTCGGTCTGCGGGCCGGTCAGCCCTGGGGGCATGGTGCAGCGCGCCAACGGCATGCCAACCTGGGCGGGAGTGAACATTTCGCAGATTTTCGGCGCCGTGTTGGAGAAGCCGGTCTTCGCGGACAACGAGAGCAACTGCTCGGCGCTGGCCGAAATAATGTGGGGTGCAGCCGCCGGTTATGAAGACTTCGTCCTGTTGAAACTCGATCTCGGTGTGGGCGGCGCGATCGTTCGCAACGGCAAAGTTATCACTGGGGTCGCCGGAGGGGGCGGCGAATTCGGTCACATGAGCATCGAGCCTAATGGCGGATTGTGCCGCTGCGGCAACCGTGGATGCCTCGAAGTTCAGATTGGCGTCGATCGCTCCCTGCAAGAGATGTCGAGGCTTTATGGGCGCATCATCACTATTTACGACGTGTCGGCGATGGCGTCCCAGGGTGATGTGGGCGCGCGTCGAATGATCGAGGACATGGCGGAACAGGCCGGCCGAGGGCTCGCCCTTATCGGCACGATCATCAATCCGCCGCTCGTCATCGTCAGCGGGCGTATGACGCGAGCAGGCGACATGCTGCTCAAGCCTCTCGTTGCGGTCTACGAAAAGCACACGCTGATGAAGGCACGCGATGTGCCTTCCCCGATGCGCACCCGCGTCATGATCGGAAAGCTGGCGGAGAATGATGCGGTGCTCGGTGCCGTCGGCTTGGCGCTTCGTGGGCTAGCTGCCTTACCTTGATCATGAGAGGGTCCTCAGGCTCGCTCATCTCGCGTTGGCTTTTCGTTCAAATCCGGCCGTGCTCTCAAGGTCGAAAAACTGCTGGATGGCCAGGGCTGCTGCCCCGCGTGACCACACATTGTTGTCCCAGTCGATTTCGACCGCTGGCGGTTTCTCAAACGAGGATTCTCTGACAGTGTTCACGAGGGGGTCGACGAGCGCAGGGCCGAAGCGGACCGCCTCGCCTCCAACGATGACAACTTCCGGATCGACCAGATCGATCATTGCGGTTACCCGACGCCCGATGTCACAACCGACTTCGCGCAGATACTCTAATGCGAGCCGGTCGCACTTCGCTGCGGCCTGCTGAAGGTCGACAGGGGTCTTGGGGGAGCGCTTGCGGATCTCCTGCCAAGCGCGGACTATCGCCGGTTCCGACAAGCGTCGATCCCAGCTCAGCCGCTCCTCGGTGGCGATCGAGCCGGCGTCTTCCTTGACCGGGAATCCGATCTCGCCAGCAGCGAAACGCGCACGGCGATGGATCTGACCGTTGAAGATAAACGCCGCCCCGACGCCGGTTCCAATGATCAGCACCAGCACTGAGTTGCGCCGACGCCCGTGGCCGAACAGCTGCTGAGCTATTGCGAATGCATTGACGTCGTTGTCGACCCAGACCGGCACACTGATGCGTGATGCAATAAGTGCCGCTATCGGCACGTCCCTCCAGTCGAAGCGCTGCGATACCAGGCAAATCCCTCTGTTCACGTCGATCAGCCCGGGCATCGCCATGCCAACACCGACAAGTTTCTGACGACCTTCGCGCCTATTCCGCAGGAGTGTGGAGACGCCCTTCTGGACCGCTGCAGCGACCGTGGCCGGCTCATGGTCAGCGAGCGGCAACTCGCAAGTGCCGATCGGTTGGGTGGAGAGGTCGGTGAGCGTACCCTCTAGCCGGTGCTGCGATAGCTTGAAGCCGATGGACCAATGCCTTGCGTAATTGATACTGAGCGGTATCGGGCGACGGCCGCCACTGCTTTGCGCGCTCTTGCCTTCAACAACGATGCCTTCCTCGATCAACTCGCCCGCAACGCCAGACACTGCGGCTGGGCTGAGGCCCGTCATCGCCGCTACTTCCATGCGGCTGAGCTCGCCCTCCCGCCGTAAACAATTGAGGATGAAGGCCTCGCTCAACGGCCGCCCGCGCGACAGGGATTGGATGGATGGCGCCGACGAGCTGGTGATCAAGCTGTCCTCGCCCGATCCTTTCCGCCGGCCGCAAGGCATGAGCCTTGCCGCCTTCACCGATTTCCTGGTCGAGCAGTTCCGCGACACGGTGGCCCGGGTCGGCGCCGACAGAATCGGCGCTTTCGTTGGTGAGCCCGTGCAGGCCTCGGGCGGTGTCATCGTGCCGCCCGACGGCTATCTCAAGCGCATCCGCGAGATCTGCCGCGACAACGACATCCTCTATGTCTCCGACGAGGTGGTGACGGGCTTCGGCCGGCTTGGCCATGTCTTCGCCTCGGGCGAGGTCTTCGGCATCGATCCCGATATGATCACTTTCGCCAAGGGCGTCACCTCGGGCTATTTTCCCGCTCGGCGGCGTCATCATCTCGGAACGGCTGCTGGAACAACTGCGCCGCTCGAACCATCCCGATGCGATGTTCGGTCATGGGCTGACCTACACCAGCCACCCCGTCGGCTGTGCGGTGGCGCTGAAAAACCTCGATTTGCTGGAAGAAAGCGTGCTTGCGCATACGCAGGCGGTCGCCCCCTATTTCCAGGCGCAGCTGAAGACGCTGGAAGAGTTGCCGCTGGTCGGCGAGGTGAGGGGCTTGGGACTGATGGGCTGTGTCGAATGCGTCGCCGACCGCGAAAGCAAGGACCCGCTGCAGCTCGACAAGGATGTCGGAAAACGTATCGATGCCCATTGCTATGAGCTCGGCCTCCTGGTGCGGCCGCTGATCAACATGTGCGTGATGTCGCCGCCACTGATCATCAGCCGAGAGCAGATCGACGACACGGTGGCGATCCTGCGCGAAGGCATTTCACGGACGATGGATGATCTACGCAAAGAGGGTGCTTGGCAGGGGTGAGGTGAGCTGTACAGGCGGCATCGAAGGCCGGCATGCCATAGCCCGGGCTTGCCCGCTCGATGACATCGAAACCGCCGAGACCCCAGGCATAGCCCAGCCAGCCCTGGTAGAGGGCACCTAGCTTGGTTCGGCGCGAAGAATCGTAGGTGAGCGCGATCGACGGCTCGATGCCATGGAAGTCCGAAAGGTCGATGCCAATGGCATAGCCCAGATTGCCGTTGCCAGAGTTCTTCGGCAGATCCACCTTCGGCGTGCCGATCGCCTCTGGATCGCCGCTTTCGGAGGTCGTCGTCGTCGCCAACGTCGTCGCGGCAGGCTCCTCGGGCGCGGCCTCGCTGTCGGTCGACTGATCTGTCGTTCCTACCTCGGCCGCCGCGTCGGGAGCCTCGGCCGCGGGCGCGGCATCTCCCGTGGCATTTGCCGCCGGCGTTGCACCAGCATCATCCGTACCGGAGGCTGTTCCCGAACTCAGCGCTGCCCCGCCATTACCAAAGCCGCCGTCCGATGGTGCGCCAACATCTGGCGAAGTCCCTTGCGCCTCCTGCGCAAAGGCCGCCATCCCTGCAGAGCTTCTAATATAAGAAACAAAAGATGTATCCGCGCCGAAGACGCCTGCGGCAAGCATTGCCGCACCAACAAGCAACTTGTTCATGATTCCCCCGAGCCCAAGTTGCTTATTTCTACTCAACATCCACCAAACGGGTACGACGCCAATTCGTCACAGAGGCAATATCCACAGGGAAATTTTCGAAAGGCACCAGTGGCACCCGTCAATCGTCTTCTGCTCAGCGAGTTAGGCAGCGTGAACAAAACTTTGCGATTGCCGCCTGCGAATCGCTGCGCTGCTCGGACTTCCCCTCCATCGTCGTATTTCAGGCGCGGCAGCAGCTGCCACCCTGCCGGCTAGAGCGCCGCTTACCGTGAAAGCCCCTGTTCGAGCTTTCCGAAGCGCACCAGATCGTTCAGCGCGGAACGGATTTGCGGCCAGGGGAATTCGGAGCATTCCTCCCAGCCTCGCCCTTACGCAATACAGCGTCGAGCTTGCCCGCCACACCAGCAAGAGTGGTGGCGGGGGGTCGTTGAGAACGCTTCCAGCAGATAGTCAGCCCGCTCACCTGTGGCGCCTTGTCACCACGGGCGAGACGGGCGCGCCGGTGCTCACGCGACACCGCAACGCTGGCGGGATGGATGGCATAGGCCTCGATGTCGCGCGCCCACAGCCAACGCGCCAGCCAAAAGCCGACGCCGGCCGCCTCACAGGTGACGGCGATGCGCTTGATCGTGTGCCCGGCTTCGTCGCGCCAGCGCTGCAGCAGCTTCAACAGTGATGGTGCGGCAGCATCGATCTTCTTGAGGGGCTGGCGCTTGAGACCCGGTACGAGCGCGGCGACGAGCCACTTCGCCTTGCTCATTTCGATGACGGCGATGACCGTGTTATCCTGTTCAAGAGCGGTAAGGGACCGGCTCGCGTCAAAAGACTGCGACATGGGGTGCCTCCTTCTGATGGTGGATCCAACAGCGCCTAAGGTGCCCCACTCTCGCCGCTCGCCCCATAGCGTCTACTCCCCACTTTTACGGTGATCGAGCAGCTCTGATCTTTCTTCGCCTTGGCGGCCGCCGGGATGCAGTGCCCGAAATCACGGGCGCCTGACGCACGAGATCGACGACGCGCGATTGATGAATCGAAAATTAGCGCTCAAGCCCCTTGAGCCAACGTTCGGAGTCGATCCGATCCGGTTGAGAGTATTGGTCGGCATTGTCGGCTCTGCCGCGGGCAAGCAAATACTCGACGACACGGATCGGCTTGAACTCTTCCTTCAGAACGGCAATAGCCTCTTTGGGGCGGGCCCGGCCACACATAACCACATCTAATGCCGCATAGCTGTGCTCTGGCCAAGTATGGATACTGATGTGAGATTCCGCCAATAACAGTACGCCTGAGACACCCTCGGGTGAAAACCGATGGAAGTTTGAAAAAAGTATAGTGGCTCCAGCGGACTGTGCGCTTTTCGTAATGGCTGTTTCGATAAAAGCGGGATTGCCAAACCTGTGCCGCCGAACAGATCGACAATATAATGGGCGCCAGCGCAGATCACGCCGTTAACTGAAACAAAGCTACCTGCACCGCCTTCGCGATTGTGCGACATGCTAAAAGCTCCAAAATATCGAAGGAGATCGCTCAGCTATTTTTCTGGCCGACCCAAACGAAAATGGCGTCGTAAAGTGGGTCCCGCTGTATCTCGATACGACGGCATTCCAGCGGGGTGAGCCCCGCATTCTTCATCGCGCTGGCTATCAGTTCGATGCTCAAATACGAATTGTCGTGCCCATCCTTCTGCGCAAATGACTGCCGCCTTGCCCAATCCGCTCCGATAGTTCGGCCCGTGGGTGCAAGGTGATCAGCGATGTGCTGGAAGCAATCGTCGTACGCGTCAGCTGTCCCCGAAATCGCTAGATTACCGAAGGCAGTGATCAAGTCGTATCGGTGGCTGTCCATCCAACTTGGCCACCGCTTCAGGCAGTCGAAAATCAAGAACTCGGCAAAGCGCTCGCGAAGCTGGTTGACCGAGTGATTGGATATTTTGAAATGATCGGCTACCCAACCGTAACACTCAGGAAGCGGTTGATTGCTCCGTACGAAGTTCGCTAGCACGCTAAGGGCTTCAGGCGCGATGTCGCAGCAAGAGAGGCGATTGACTCCCTTGGTTGGGAGATACCAGAACAGCGTCGAAGTGCCAGATCCCAGATCGAGAGCATTTCCCATAACGCCCCATTCCGCCATCGCCTTCAAAATATCCTCGGCCCCTTGGCCCTTGATGAAGGGGCCGGAGAAATACTCCGTCAGATAGGTCTCAAAATAAGCTCGGACGGACGGACGCATTGGAACCAACTGCAGGTCTTTCGTTCGAAAGGCATCACGGTCGTTCTGGAACCCTCGGCCGAGTTCCCACATAACCCCGGACGGGGGGAGCTGATCGTCCCGAATGTCGGTAGTTGCGCTGAGAAGAAAAATCATTCGGGCGTCGTTCGGCTGGTACCAGTTGCGTCCGTAGTCGCCGAACACCTTTTCAACCTTCAATCCAGCATCGACGCAGAGCGCCGTGAACTCGTCGACGCAGTAAGGCCTAAGTCGAATGGTCGTCTCGGTCTCGTCGATGGCCGTCTCAGTGTCACGAATGTGTCTGAACGACACGTCGACTGTGCCGTCACAATTGTGTTGCTGCATACGATGACGAGACAACGTGAGCCTGGCGGCTAGCGGGCGCGTCCACTCAAAGCGCCAACTGCCATCAGGGGCAGTAGGATCGAAATAGTCTGGCTGGAGGTAGGCCTGTTCTGGCCTGACCTTTGCGAAAGACGATAGGTCGATCATCAATGTCCCATCGTCCGAGAGGTGCCGTCGCAGCGCTTTGAGCGACTGCCGCGCCTGGGACAAGTCTACCAACAGCTGAAATGCCTCTCGGGGCACGAGGATAAGGTCGAACCGCTCTTCGAGGTCCAACGTCCGGAGATCCCGAACGAGTGCTGACACATTGTTGAAGCCGAGTTTTTCAGCCTTTTCTGTCAGCCGTTCGACCATAGCCGGTTCGTTGTCGACAGCGACTATCGAACATCCGCTTCGAGCCAAATTAAGCGCGTTACGCCCGACCCCACACGGAATCTCAAGGACCGAGCGCGTAGAACCACCAACAAGACTGGCGAGAAAAGCATGGTCTACAGTGTCCGTATATTCGACATCGTAGTACGCGGCCCGTTCTTTATATGATATCTTATGCCGCATCGCCATGGCCGCCCCCTCACGCGGATTTCTTGGCCAATGCCTCGATCAAGGCAAAGTCGCTAATCACGTGCGGATGGATGATCTCACCTTTTTCAACAAATTTGCCCTTTTGGGAAACCGAGTCCTGGAAATCCTTAAGGAAAATCGATTTGCCGAGACTAATAAGATAACGCGTATGGTTTGTGGTTGCCCCGATCGACGCCGTCTGATGCACGTGAGCTGGCATTACGGGATCCTTGTAGTGCCAAACGCCATGCACCTTATATGGTGCCGCGCCCATCCAGGTGAATGTATGGGCCGTCGGGATGTATCCTGCTCCATAGCCGCAAGTGACGTCGATGATCATCGAGCCTTCCTTCATCTTCTTGACGAGTTCGTCTGTGAGCATCGCTGGTGTATCGTAGGTCGAAATCAAAGTCGCTCCGATCACCAGGTCGGCGTCGGGTATCTCTCGCTCCAGGGCTTCTTGCGAGACAATCAGGCATTTGACGTTCGAGGGAACGGTCGCCTCAAATCGGCGGAGGCTTTCCTCGCGGTAGCCAAAGACAACAACTTCGTTTCCGAGACCTGCGGCTGTTCGAGCAGCTGCTGCGCCGACATTTCCATGCCCGATGACGACGACTTTCGGCGGCTTCATCCCCGGTAGGGAAGCCAGCATTATGCCGAGCCCTCCCTGCGTCGATAGCAGGTGATGGGCCCCAAAGAGCACAGCCAATTTCCCGCTGATCTCGCTATCGGGCGTCATGAGCGGAAACGAACCATCTGCGGCCTGAAAGTACTCATAGCTATAGGCTGTCACCCCATGCTCGCGCAGGTGGTGCGTTAGCTCGTAGTTTTCGCCTGGGTAAAAGTATGCGCCAATATGCAGCGGGCGGCACAGGTACCGCCGTTCGGCGACGCTCGGAAACTTATATTTCAAGAGGAATGGAGAAACTGTCCAAGCCTCGTCTGTTGAAACGATTTCGCCCCCTGCCGCCTTGTAGTCCCCATCAAACGCTCCCGAGGCGGCTCCGGCATCATGCTCAACGTAAACCTTAAAACCGGCCTCGACAAACTGTCGAACACCTTGCGGAAGCATGATAACCCGCTTCTCGTTGTCGCGGGTTTCTTTCAGGATAGAGACCGAGGGTTTATCCGTCATATTGGTACTCTTCATTTCGAGATTTTGTAGAAGTCGCGCTAGGCCCCTGACCTGCGTCCTGGTTAGATTCGAGCTGTTTCGTCGCGTTTTAGGAATAGCGTCAGCCGCACCAGCAGACTGAGAATTCCCACCTAACGCTGCGAAAGCGTTAGCGGACGATGCAGGGCTTTCATTCGGCAGGAGCCTGCAGCAGCGCTTCGTCTGATCTTCTCAACCTTCCGCATTCTCTTCCTCCCGAGCCCGCTCATAACGCTCAGCATTTCCTGACCGATCTCCGTCGCCTCGACGCTTGCGGTATGGGAAGCTCTGACCCGAGCTCTCGCCTGATATTCCCGCCCGCGGTCCCTTCACGTCCAACCTCAGACGGCGAGACAATGCCGACTATTGTGTTTCGCCCGATCGTCAATGAATTGCTTCAACTCGGCTCGCCACATAATCAGTCCCCGTGGCTCGGCATGGTACGCCTGCAGATCTTCAGCCATCTTCAGTTGCTCCGAGCAATTCAGGCGAATTGCCATCGTCATCTCCCTTGGTTTGCGGGCAATTGCCGTCACGATGGCTTCCCAAAGTTGATGTGCAAGTGACGTGCCATCCTGATGATGTAGCTCCGCGCTGATACTCAAGTTGGGCCGGCCGCCTTCTCCCCGCGCGCGTCTTCTTTTGTTGCTTTGAGGGCTTCGCACGAAATGCAAAACGTTCGACTATAATGCGTCCGTTCGATAGTGGACAGTTTGGGCCAAAGGCCACAATATTGTTTGCATCGGTCGAGACACATGGGAGCGGCGCCGGCTTGAGCGCTGCCGCCCAAGCCGCTTCGAGAGCATGCCGCTCATCCATCTCATCTGCTTTTGGACCGATTTTGACACAAAACTTTCTCTCCGGTGCGCACACCCAGGCTGGAGCGCGTATGTTGACATAAAGATGTCTTTATGTGAATGGACACTACTGTCGTCTTGAGGATGAAAATGTCGCAGAATTCTGCATCGCTGGACGCATTGTTCGGCTCCGTCGCGGCAAAGCCCGACGAGTCGGAAGTGCTTGCGGCGCTGACGGCAGCGGCGCGTGAGCGCATCCTCATCCTCGACGGCGCCATGGGCACGCAGATCCAGGGGCTGGGTTTCGATGAAGATCATTTCCGTGGTGAGGCCTTCGCCGGCTGCGCCTGCCATCAGCAAGGCAACAACGATCTTCTGATCCTGACGCAGCCGAAGGCAATCGAGGAGATCCACTATCAATACGCCATCGCAGGCGCGGATATCCTCGAAACCAACACCTTCTCCTCGACGTCGATCACCCAGGCCGATTACGGCATGGAGGATGCCGTCTATGCGCTGAATCGCGATGGCGCGCGGCTGGTGCGGCGCGCCGCTGTTCGTGCCGAGCAGCAGGATGGCAAGCGCCGTTTCGTCGCCGGCGCGCTGGGGCCGACCAACCGCACCGCCTCGATGTCGCCCGACGTCAACAATCCCGGCTATCGCGCCGTGACCTTCGACGAATTGCGCCTCGCCTATGGCGAGCAGCTGCGCGGCCTGATCGATGGCGGCGTCGACATCATCCTGATCGAGACGATCTTCGACACGCTGAACGCCAAGGCGGCAATCTTCGCAGCAGAAGAGGTCTTCAATGAGAAGGGCGTGCGCCTGCCGGTGATGATTTCCGGCACCATCACCGATCTGTCCGGCCGCACGCTGTCCGGCCAGACGCCGACCGCCTTCTGGCATTCGGTGCGCCATGCCAGCCCCTTCACCATCGGCCTCAACTGCGCGCTCGGCGCCAATGCCATGCGCGAGCATCTGGCCGAGATATCAGGCGTCGCCAACACTTTTGTCTGCGCCTATCCAAATGCCGGCCTGCCCAATGAATTCGGCCGTTATGACGAGAGCCCGGAATTCATGGCCGCGCAGATCGAGGATTTCGCCCGCGAGGGGCTGGTCAATATCGTTGGCGGCTGCTGCGGTTCGACGCCTGAGCACATCCGCGCCATCGCAGAGGCGGTGCGGAAATATCCGCCGCGCACCATTCCCGACATCGTGCGCAAGATGCGCCTGTCCGGGTTGGAACCGTTCACGCTGACGGATGAGATTCCCTTCGTCAATGTCGGCGAGCGCACCAATGTCACCGGCTCAGCCAAGTTCCGCAAGCTGATCACGGCGGGCGACTATGTCGCCGCGCTCGACGTGGCGCGCGACCAAGTCGCCAATGGCGCGCAGATCATCGACATCAACATGGACGAGGGACTGATCGATTCGAAGAGGGCGATGGTGGAGTACCTCAACCTGATCGCCGCCGAGCCGGACATCGCCCGTGTTCCTGTCATGGTCGACAGTTCCAAATGGGAGATCATCGAAGCCGGCCTGAAATGCGTGCAGGGCAAGCCGCTGGTCAACTCCATCTCTATGAAGGAAGGCGAGGCGGCATTCCTGCATCATGCCAGACTCGTGCGCGCCTATGGCGCGGCGGTGGTCGTCATGGCCTTCGACGAGGACGGCCAGGCCGACACCAAAGCGCGCAAGGTCGAAATCTGCACCCGCGCCTACAAGCTTTTGACCGAACAGGCCGGCTTCCCGCCCGAGGATATCGTCTTCGACCCCAATGTCTTCGCCATTGCCACCGGCATCGAGGAGCACGACAATTACGGCATCGACTTCATCGAGGCGACGGGAGAGATCACCGGGACGCTGCCGCATGTCCATATCTCAGGCGGCGTGTCGAACCTGTCCTTCTCGTTCAGGGGCAACGAGCCGGTGCGCGAGGCCATGCATGCGGTGTTGCTTTACCATGCTATCCAGGCGGGCATGGACATGGGCATCGTCAACGCCGGACAGCTTGCCGTCTACGAATCCATCGATCCCGACCTGCGCGAAGCCTGCGAGGATGTCGTCAACAACCGTCAACCGAAAGGCGGCGGCACCGCCACCGAACGCATGCTGGAGATCGCCGAACGCTTCAAGGGCACGGCGGGCCAGGAAGCCAAGGAGCGCGACCTCGCCTGGCGCGAATTGCCAGTTGCGCAGCGGATCAGCCATGCGCTGGTCAACGGCATCACCGAATTCATCGANGCCGACACCGAGGAAGCGCGGCTGGCCGCCGAGCGCCCGCTGCATGTCATCGAAGGCCCGCTGATGGCCGGCATGAACGTCGTCGGCGACTTGTTCGGCGCCGGCAAGATGTTCCTACCGCAAGTGGTGAAATCGGCGCGGGTGATGAAACAGGCGGTGGCCGGCTTGCTGCCGCATATGGAGGCCGAGAAGCTGGCCAATACCGCCAATGGCATCGACAATGGCGAACGCCAGACGGCGGGCAAGATCCTGATGGCGACGGTGAAGGGCGATGTCCACGACATCGGCAAGAACATCGTCGGCGTCGTGCTGGCCTGCAACAATTACGAGATCATCGATCTCGGCGTCATGGTGCCGGCGGCAAAAATCCTGCAGACGGCGCGAGAGCAAAATGTCGACATCATCGGCCTGTCCGGCCTGATCACGCCCTCGCTCGACGAGATGGCGCACATGGCCGCCGAGATGGAGCGCGAAGGCTTTGACATTCCGCTTTTGATCGGCGGCGCGACGACCAGCCGCGTGCACACGGCGGTCAAGATCCACCCGCGCTATGCGAAAGGCCAGACCGTCTACGTCACCGACGCCAGCCGGGCGGTCGGCGTGGTGTCGTCCTTGCTGTCGAATGACAGCAAGGCGAAGTATGTCGACACGTTGCGCGCCGAATACAAGAAAGTCGCCGACGCGCATGCCCGGTCCGAAGCCGACAAGCAGCGGCTGCCGCTGGCCAAGGCGAGGGCCAATGCGCATCGGATCGATTGGTCTGAATATGAGCCGCCGAAGCCGTCCTTCACAGGTGTGAAGGTCTTCGAGAACTGGGATCTCACGGAACTCGCGCGCTACATCGACTGGACGCCGTTCTTCCAGACCTGGGAGCTGAAAGGGCGCTATCCCAAGATCCTCGAAGACGAAGCGCAAGGACCCGCCGCGCGCCAGCTGTTCGAGGATGCGCAGGCGATGCTGAAGCAGATCATCGCCGAAAAATGGTTTGCGCCACGCGGCGTCATCGGCTTCTGGCCGGCCAATGCCACCGGCGACGATATCAGGCTGTTCACGGATGAGGGGCGATCGCAGGAGCTGGCGACCTTCTTCACGCTGCGCCAACAACTGACCAAGCGCGACGGCAAGGCCAATGTCGCATTGTCGGATTTCGTCGCGCCGGTGGACAGCGGCAAGCCCGACTACATCGGCGGCTTCATCGTCACGGCCGGCATCGAGGAGGTGGCGATCGCCGAACGATTTGAGAGGGCCAATGACGACTATTCGTCGATCATGGTCAAGGCGCTGGCCGACCGCGTCGCTGAGGCCTTCGCCGAGCGCATGCACGAGAAGGTGCGCAAGGAGTTCTGGGGCTATGCGGTCGACGAAAAGCTGGCGCCGGACGAGCTGATCGGCGAGCCCTATCGCGGCATCCGCCCGGCGCCCGGTTATCCCGCCCAGCCCGACCACACCGAGAAGGCCACACTGTTCCGGCTGCTCGACAGCGAGCGCAATGCCGGGGTGAGCCTGACCGAAAGCTATGCGATGTGGCCCGGCTCGTCTGTGTCGGGGATCTATCTGTCGCATACCGAAAGCTATTATTTCGGCGTCGCCAAGGTCGAACGCGACCAGGTTGAGGACTATGCACGCCGCAAGGACATGCCGCTCGCGGAAGTGGAGCGCTGGCTCGGACCCATTCTCAACTATGTGCCAGCGCACTATGCCGAGGCTGCGGAGTAGTGGCGGCAAGCTCTGCCGTCTTACGCTCCGAGCCGCAACTGCCGTTTCTGTATCATGGAAATGAGGTCCCGGATAAACGCTCAGGTCATAGGAATGTCAGCTGAGGCACAATTTCCATTCACGCGTTTCCGGCCGCCTCAGCGATGGCCATATCCCTCGCGCGCAGGAAGACGCTCTCCATCCGCCAGTGCTCGTTGGTGTAGCGGGGGTCGTGTGCCCATTCGTCCCAGCCATGATTGCGGCGGAATTCGCCGAGCAGGCCGGAAGCTGCAAATGACCTTTCCGAAAAGTTTGCGACAGAACCTTTCTATCGCTACCCCATTCGTTCTGAGGCGAACGAACCGGGTGATGGTGGAAATACAACCGTCTTGTTCCCGTTTAGGAAAACTCGGCCATGGATGTGGGCGTGTATCGCCCGTGCCAAGGCCTGTGCTTCAACGTCACGACCCAAGCTGACGTAATCCTCATTGGACTGCGCATGTGTCACCCGAATGATGTCTTGCTCAATGATCGGCCCCTCATCTAGATCGGCAGTGACGTAATGAGAGGTCGCGCCGATCAATTTCACTCCGCGTTCATACGCTTGCTTGTAGGGATTGGCGCCCTTGAACGAAGGAAGAAACGAATGGTGGATGTTGATAATGCGGCCGGACATCTTCCGACATATTTCATCCGAGAGAACCTGCATGTAGCGAGCTAGAACGATCAGCTCGGCCTTGGTCTCGGTCACTACAAGCATCTGCTGGGCTTCCGCTTCGGCTTTATTTTCCTTCGTTACCATGATGCAGTGAAACGGAATGTCGTGATTCACCACGACCTTTTGATATTCCATGTGATTGGAGATCACCGCCACGATATCGATCGGGAGAGCGCCAATGCGCCAACGGTAGAGGAGATCGTTGAGGCAGTGGCCGAAGCGAGAGACCATGACGATAACTCTTCGCTTCACGGCCTCGTCAAAGAATTCTGAATCCATCGCGAAGCGCGATGCGATTGGATCGAAGCCGACGCGGAGCTCGTCCAGGTTTCGCCCACCTTCAGACCGGAAGCTCACTCTCATAAAGAAGTTGCCAGTATCAACATCGTCAAACTGCGCACTGTCCGTGATGTTGCAAGTTTGATCAGCGAGAAAGCTGGAGATCGCAGCCACTATGCCCCTGGTGGAACGACATTTCACGCGAAGTGCAAATTTCGACATTGTTCGTTCCTCAGTTGTTTCGCGCCGCCAAGGTGTGACGGAATGCGGAAAGGGTATTCGCGAGCAAACACGCGATTGTCATCGGACCCACGCCGCCTGGGACAGGTGTAATCGCTTGAACGTGAGCAGCCTCTGCAAATGCGACATCGCCAACAAGGCGCGGCTTTCCGCCTTGGGTCACCCGATTGATACCTATGTCGACGACAACCGCGCCTGGCTTGATCCAATCACCTCGGATCATTTCTGCGCGTCCGACCGCGGCGACTAGAATGTCGGCCATCCTGCAGAGAGCCGGAAGTTCGCGGGTCCGCGAATGAGCGACTGTTACAGTGCAATTCTCAGCCAGCAACAGTTGGGCCATTGGTTTGCCGACGATATTGCTTCGTCCAACTATGATCGCGTGGAGACCAGCTAAATCGCCGAGACGATGCTTCAGGAGCAATAGGCAGCCGCGAGGAGTGCACGGAACGAACCCTTCTTGGCCGGTCGCCAGCCTGCCGGCATTCTGGACATGAAACCCGTCGACGTCTTTGGTCGGATCAATCGCGTTGAGAACCATGTTCGGATCAATCTGAGACGGCAATGGTAGCTGTACCAAAATGCCATGCACAGAAGGGTCCTGATTCAATTCATTAACGATTGACAACAGGTCGTCCTGATTGGTGTCGGCTGGAAGTTTGTGTTCAAAGGACGCCATACCCACCGCAAGCGTCTGACGGTGTTTGTATGCGACATAGACAGCACTCGCTGGGTCTTCTCCCACTAAGATCACTGCCAAGCCCGGCACTTTTCCGGTTGCCGATCTCAGCGCAGCTACATCGGCGGCAATCTGCGTGGTAAGGGTGTTTGCGACTGCTTTTCCGTCGATGAGCTTGCTGGGTTGAATGCCAACGGTCATGATTTTGCCTTTCGGTCTCGCGGGCGTCGAAGAATGCTGGACGCCGTGCCGGTACGACCAGCGCGGCTGCGATGGAAATCCCTGCGGACCGAGGGACAATTAGTCTATCTCAACTGAGAATAGATCGAAAAAGTGGATACTGATATTGAGACGGAGCAAGTCTCACTATCGAGATCCCAAGTGACTAAGAAAGGTTTCAAATTCAGCCTCCGGGATCGCCGCAGTGTGTTCGGGTCCGGGATAGGCACCGGAATAGATGTCAGCCCGGAATTCCCGGAATGCGGCGACGCGTTCACTATTCAGTCGGTCGAACTCGGCCTTGAAGTTGCGATACGCCTTGGCGTGGCGCGGAAGGCGGTTCCGGCCGTAGCCGAGCACGTCCTCTGCGAACAGGTACTGGACATCGCCACCTGAGCCCGAACCGAGGCTGAAGTAGATCATCGATGTGTTTTTGGCGAAGAACTCGGCTATCCGGCCGGGAACGACCTCAAGCTCAACAGCGAAACAACCGATTTCCTCGAGCCGTTTTAGTCGCTTCCACATCGTCAGCGCCTCTGATGCGGTCTTTCCGACAGCGCGCCAGCCGGTCCAGGTAACGTAAGATGGAATAAGGCCCACATGAGCGACAATCGGAATGTGATTTTCGCACATTGTCCTCTGGATATCGAAAGAAGCGGCACAATAGAAACAATCGCCCCCAATCGCTGTGTAGCGGTAAGCCGCCTCCAGGAATTGCTCGGCGCTGACCAGCAGCTTTCCGTCCACGGTTCCTTTCGTTGGCGGCGTCAGGCCGATCTGCACGAAGCACGCCCCCGCCGCCTCACGCATTTCGGGGGTGAAGTCCTTTGCCTCGATTGACAGGAGATCGATCCCCGCAGCGGCGGCGGCGGCGGCTTCCTCCGTGCTGGTGACATAGAGCATCGAAAGCTTTTCGCCCCGTCGCTTCTTCGCGCGTATGTCTTCGACGTGAGGTCTGTTGTGGTACATGATCGTGGGTCTCCGCGAAATGCGACTCCCTTTAATGAGTCTCGCTTACTCAACGGGTATCAGGAAGGTCAGGACTGAACCGGCACCCTGAACGAGGGTCCCAAGCTTGGCGTTCAATCGAGCGTTCTCGGGTGCGGAAAGGTGCGTCTCGAAGGCCGCCTGGTCCGCGTAGACCTCGTAGACGACAAACTTGTCTGGTCGACCGTCGACTTGGCGGCAGGCAAACGCTCGGTTCCCAGGTTCTTGCCGAACAATGCGCCCGTAGTCGCATAGCAAGCCGCGGACCTTTTCAACCGTCTCCGGAAGAGCCGTGACTTCCGCGATTACGGCTTTCGCGTTGATGTCGGTCAACGGATAGTCTCCTCAGACATCGATTATCACGCGGCCGCCTTCGACCTTAACGGCGTAGGTGCGCAGGTTATCGCAGGCGGGAGGCGTCTCGACCTCGCCGGTTGTGAAGTCGAAGACCGAGGCATGCTTGGGGCATTCCACCGTATTCTCCATCACCAACCCGTCGGCGAGGTGGATATTCTCGTGGGTACAAAGCCCGTCCGTGCAGTAATACTGGTCCTGATGATTCCGGAAGATTGCGAACGTCTTACCTGCATGGTCGAACCGTAGGCCGCCTTCCTCTTCCAGGTCGTCGGCTCCACAAACGTCAATCCAAGGCATCGTCACTCTCGCTAGATTTTGAGGCAACAGGGTTCGAGCGGGTTCAGGCCGATTTGTCCTTGAGGCGCTCTTTCTTGGCGCGGAAACGCGCCTTCATCCGTTCGTCAGATTCCTTCGACCCGTCGTGATAGGTGCCGAACATCCGGTCCACGGGGACGAGCCCCTCGCCTCCGTAATTCACCTCGAAATACTTATGGTGGAGGTAGTGCATATAGGCGTGGGTATCGAACCCCTGCTCATCGCTGGTCTCAACCGTGTCGAAACCGATGTGCCCAGGCACGGCGCCGAAACCCGCGAAGTGTAGCTGGTAGAGTGCAATGACGGGGTTTGAGGGGATAACGAAGTGCCAGAAAACCACCCCGAAATAGAGCAAGTGCTCAATGGGATGCATCGATAGCGATGACCACGGGCTGGGATTTATGGAGTTGTGGTGCACCGAATGGACGTATTTGTAGAGCACTGGGACGTGGATCAGCCGGTGGATGCAATAGAAGTGGAAGTCGTGAATTATTGGCACCACGACAGCCACGACCCCGAGCCACACAGGGTGCTCGGCGAAGTTGAGCCAGGGTATGTATCCATTCGCGGAACTCCACAGCATCAAGACCTGCAGGCACGTCCATATCGGTACACCGATCAGCAGCGACCGCAGCATATTGTCGAGGGTCTGCTTATTGAACCAAAATACATTTGATTGCTGATCCGCCGGGAACTTGTGGTTGTACTTAAATCGGTTCCCCTGCCGACGGCGAACGTAAAGCGGCAACTCCCAGCTTTGGTACCAGAGAAAGGCCAGGATGAGGTTCACCGCCAGCATTTTCAGCGACCAACCCCATGCAAAGTTCTGCAGGACTGCGGCGTCAGGGACAACCAGCTGCCAGTAGGCGAGTGCCGAGACCATGAACAGCAGGTTGTACGGAAAGAAGTAAGATGGAAGCCACTTCAGAAGCTTCTTTGGATTGGGAGGGAAGAGCCATATTGGCGCCGGCTCCAACAGCTCGTTGGGAGCCCAATCGCCGCGCTTGCTGCGCGTTCCAAACTTAAGATCGTCCATCGGATGCTCCTTTCGATCTCGCCCCGAAAGGCCCGATCGGCCTACAACATGCCAATATTCCAACAAATGGTCAATAACTAAATCCGGTTGATTTACAAAAAAAATCATGCCAGATTTCGGCCGTCGATCCTACGGCAAGCTGACGGGTGGAAGACGAAGCACTACGACCGCATTCACGCGCTCAAAGGGAGCCTCAATTGGGATATCAGACGCGGCGGGCACTGGCGCGATGGCATCGCGGGCGTTCTGGACGTCAAGACCGGCCAGCAGTAACGAGAAGGGCGCCATGATAACCGGCGTTTCCGATCTTAACGCCCCTGAAAACGCGAGCTGTATCTAATGTCAGTCGACAGCACCTTCAACGCATTCGTAGGCAACGCGACGCACCGTGGCGGCAACCAGATAGGTGTCAAACACTACAATGAGCGCTTAATCCTTAGTCTGATCCAGGAGGCTGGCGCGCTTTCCAAGGCCGAGATCGCGCGCATTACACATTTGTCCTCGCAAACGGTCACGATTATCGTAAATCGCCTCCTCAAGGAAGGATACCTGCGGAAGAAGGACGTAATCCGCGGCCGGATTGGTCAGCCTTCTACTCCGATCGAGATTGCACCGGATGGAGCGATTTCGATCGGGGTCAAGATTGGCCGCCGCTCCTTGGATCTGCTGGCTCTATCGTTCGACCGCCGGGTGATTGCTAAGAAAAGCTTTGCCTACGATGCCCTCGACGCGGACGTCGTCTCGGGCCTGATGGGAACAGCGTTCGACAGCCTGAAGGATGATTTGAGCCGCGTCCAGAAATCCAGACTCGTGGGCGTAGGTATTGCTGCTCCAACGGCGATCGAGTCTGGCATAGCCGTCATCGGTGATCCTGGCGGTGCATCCCCACGCTGGCGGGAGGCCGACATGGTCGCCAGGGTCGAAGAAACCTCCGGCTTGAGCGCCGTGGTGCTCAATGACGCTGACGCTGCTTGCTTGGCTGAGATTGATTTCCGGAGAGAGAACCGGAATCGGTCAATCGTATACTTTTACATCAGCACCTTGATTGGCGGCAGTGTTGTTTTGGAGGGCAATCTAATTACCGGCCACACCGGCAACGCGGGCGCGGTGGGTGCAATCCCTCTTAAACTTGGATCGCACAATAGGAGTCCAGCGCCCGCGCGGTTGAGTCAAGCCGCCTCCCTCAATCGGTTGGAGGTCCTTGCGGCGCAGCACAAATTGCCAATGAAGACGTTCCGTGAAGATGGTGGATCCGTCGCCAAGCTTGATGAACCGGCACTTGCCTGTTTCGATGAGTGGTGCGATCTGGCGGCGGATGCACTTGCTTTTGCGGCCATCTCTGGCACGAGCTTCATCGAAGCCGATAGTGTCGTTGTTGACGGCGTCCTCTTGCGACCTCTCCTCGATCGTCTCATCGTGAGCGTCCGGGAACGAGTGGCAGGCTACGATCTGGAGGGCATCATCATTCCTGAGTTCCGTGTGGGCTCGATCGGGTTTAACGCCCGCGCGATTGGCGCTGCTCTGGTTCCATTGAACGAACAGTTTGCGCCAGACAACAAAGTCGTTCTCAAGAGCTGAAGTGAAGGACCGCATGGCAGAGATAGCTATTGTCGGCGCCGGAGAATGCGGTGTCCGCGCCGCATTCACGTTGCGGGAACTTGGTTTTCAAGGGTCGGTAACGTTGCTGACTGCAGAGAAAGCTCTGCCATATGAACGACCGCCGTTATCCAAGACGATGCTAGCCAATCCCAAGGCCATTCGTGCCGAAGATGCCTATCCCGGAGCAGGGATCGAACTCCGACGTGGTGCGCTGGTCGAGTCTCTGGTGCCTGAGAGGCGGGAGATTCACCTCGCCGATGGCACGCTCTTGACGTATGATCAGTTGCTCCTTGCGACGGGAGCCCGTGCCAGATTGTTTCCTGGCCTTGAAGGCTGTCTCACACTACGAACCGATGTGCAGGCGCGGCGCATTATGCTGGAGTTCAGCAGCAATGCGCGCATCGGGGTCATTGGTGGCGGATTCATTGGCCTTGAACTCGCCGCGACTGCGCGGCAGGCAGGTGCCGAGGTTACGGTGATCGAGACCGCACCGCGCATTCTCGGACGCGCCGTGCCCGGGGCGATCGCCCAAATCGTTCACGCGCGGCACGAAACCGCAGGGGTCAAGATTCTGACTGGTACTGTCGTCACCGAGGCTGGAACGAACCGCATTGTGCTGGCCAACGGGATTGAACTGGAGTTCGACGCCGTTATCGCTGGCGTCGGGGCGATCCCTAATACCGAGCTCGCCGAAAAGGCCGGTCTGTTCGTGGATAACGGGATTGTTGTCGACAGCGCATTCCGAACCTCCGAACCCAATATCTTCGCCGCAGGCGACTGCTGCAATTTCGAGTGGCGAGGAGCCCGTATGCGACTTGAAAGCTGGAAGGCCGCACAGGACCAGGGTGACCATGCCGCAGCAGCCATGCTCGGTGCCAGTGGAGAGTACCAGAAAGTCCCGTGGTTTTGGTCGGATCAGTTCGATCTGACTCTGCAGGTCGCAGGGCAGTTCGATCTAACCCGGGATATACATCACCGCGCAGCCTCCGGTGGGGTCCGCATCGTCTTTCAGTGCGATCAAGATGCCCGGGTCTCAGCGGCCGCCGCAATAGGACAGGGGAACACGGTCGCGAGGGACATGAGTGTTCTCGAGAAGCTCATCGAGCGCGGAACTGTGGTTGCGGCCAGTTCGCTGATAGACCCTGACTTTAGGATCAAGGGCTTGCTCAAGTAATCAAGTAATAAAGCCGCCGGAGGTCTACCAGCCCAAGCCAAGGTGCGGTCCGCGGCCGTCGTCGCGGCATCCGCTCCAGCACTTCTCGACCGAAATCAACTAAAATGCTCTATTCGTTCGGATAGCGCAGTCCGATTTGCGCCCTGATCGTATCAAGTGATTGCATTATCGACACGGTCTCGTTAGCAGGCATGATCTCACCGGACAATTTTCCAGCCGTCACAAGCCTCTCCATTTCGGCAGCTTCATATTGCATGCCACGTCCTGCTACCGACGACGAATACTCTTCTATCACCCTGTCATTCTTGTCGATGTGGCGAAATGAAGTTGGCGAATACCAGGTAGATGCAATCTCAACTCTCCCCTCGGTGCCGAGGATCGATGCAACATTGGGTCCGGTGTTGTCGAGACTGGAGATGGTGGTAGACAAAGCCCCGCCGGCGTGTTGGAAGATAGTTGCTACCTCAGCGTCCACTCCTGTCTCCTTAATCCGAGCCATCGAAACGATGTGTTCAGGCTCTCCGAGCACGTCAAAGGCGAACGAAATGGGGTAAATGGCGAGATCAAGCAGGGCGCCTCCGCCGAGTTCCAGAGCGTTGAGCCGATGATTGGGATCGCCAGGAAGGTCACGAGTATGATCGGCGATCACCGAATAGATCTTTCCAAGCACTCCTGATGCGATGATCTCCCGGATGCGCACCATATGAGGAAGGAAGCGCGTCCACATCGCCTCCATCACGACCAGGTTTTTCGCAGAGGCGAAATCAACGACATTGCGCGCTTCCCGTGCATTGATCGTGAATGGCTTTTCGATAAGCACGTGCTTGCCGGCGGTCAGCGCCTTAAGCGCGTTGTCGGCGTGCATCGGATGGGGTGTAGCCACATAGATAATATCGACCTCCGGGTCCGACAAAAGGTCCTTGTAGC
This sequence comes from Mesorhizobium sp. LSHC420B00, assembly GCF_000503055.1. GTDB lineage: Bacteria > Pseudomonadota > Alphaproteobacteria > Rhizobiales > Rhizobiaceae > Mesorhizobium. Next base: position 40,542 of record NZ_AYVY01000026.1, read on the forward strand.
TGGCGTGCGCGTTGGGAATACTGAAACGATTGGCGAACTTGTCGGCTCCTGCCTGTGTTCGAGAGCCGACAGCCGAGACACGATGACCGGCAAGCTGCAAATCCTGGACAAAGAGATCAGCAATCCAGCCGGTCGCTAGAATCCCCCAACGCAATTCGGCGTTCATTATCTTACCTCAAGGCTCGACTGTGAATTCAACTTTGTAGGTGTCACGCTGCATGAGATATTGACTAGCCTCACCTACTTGCGTCGAACGCGACCCGCGTGCCGCTGGTCGTGTCGAAGAAATGCAGATGTTTCGGATCGAAGCGGATGCCGACGTTTTCTCCCATGTGCACCTTGGTATTTTTGTCGGTCTTCACGGCGACCAAGTTTTTGCCGACCTTTACGGTAACCAGCGTGCTGTCGCCCAATAGTTCGGTGGTATAAACCTCGCCGGCCATATTACCCGCGTCTGTTTCGCTGAGCCGCATATCTTCGGGTCGCTGGCCGACGGTGATCGCGCCGTTCACGCCGGCCGGAGCCGCAAGCGTCAACTCGGAGTCCTGCACCCGTCCGTCGGCAATTGCTATCGGAAGCAGGTTCATGGGTGGATTGCCGAGGAAGCCGGCAACAAAGACGTTTGCCGGCGTGTTGTAGATGTCGAGGGGTGTGCCGACCTGCTGTAGTTTGCCGTTCGCCATCACGGCGACACGGTCAGCCAGCGTCATCGCTTCGACCTGGTCGTGCGTCACATAGATCGTAGTGGTACCGAGGTCGCGCTGCAGGTGCTTCAATTCCGCGCGCATATAGACGCGCAGCTTGGCGTCGAGATTGGACAGAGGTTCGTCCATCAAAAACAGTTTGGGCGTGCGTACGATGGCACGACCGAGCGCCACGCGCTGTCTTTGCCCGCCGGACAGTTGACCGGGTTTGCGCTCTAGAAGCCCGCCGAGTTCGACGCGCTCGGCGGCGGCGCGTACCTGGCGCTCGCGTTCCTCACGGTTCACACCTGCGACTTTGAGCGGATAACCAATATTGTCCGCCACGGTCATATGCGGATAGAGGCCATAGTTCTGGAACACCATGGCGAGGTCGCGTTTACCCGGGGGCAAATCGTTGACCACACGATCGTCTATGCGAATCTCGCCAGCGCTCGGGTCGTCGAGCCCGGCGATCATGCGCATTGTGGTGGACTTGCCACAGCCAGAGGGCCCGAGCAACACGATGAACTCGCCATCGGCCATGGCGAGCGAGATCTTTTCCACGGCGACAAAGGAGCCCCAAAATTTAGATACGGATGACAACGTTACGGAGGCCAAGATCATATCCCTTCGTGGACGATGCTACGGACAGCAGTCATAGCTGTGGAGTATTTGTCACGATAAATCGTTGACGGCGATGGTCGGTTTTGGGAACGCCTCCGACGGTCGTTCAGCCCGCATCGAGCAAACTGAAACTCCATGAACTCCCGCTCAGGTCGGCCCATGTAGCCGGCGATGTCGGTGCCAAGTGCTAAGGCGCCAACGTCAGTACCGGTGAGAATATGCACATGCACGTCTGGATCAGAGGGCACTACGTTCAGCTTCTCCAGCCAGTCCCACGTCAGCAACGCGATGCTGGGCTCAGGAATATCCAAGAGCATGATATCCGACACGTCAGCCCTTCACCGCGCCGGCCGTCAGGCCTGCTACGAACTGTCGTTGCAGAAAGAAGAAGACAGCGACCACGGGCATTGAGATCATCACGGATGAGGCCATGAGCTCTCCGTAGCGGATGCCGTACTGGCCGATAAAGTCATTCACTCCAACTGGCAGCGTGCGCATCTCCTTGGTCGAGGTAAAGGAGAGCGCAAAGAGGAACTCCTGCCAGGTGACGATAAGCACAAAGACTGCAGTGGCGACTATCCCCGGCCGGCAAAGCGGCACGATTATCTCGAAAAACGTTCTGAACGGCCCGGCCCCATCGATCGCCGCCGCTTCTTCGAGTGTCAGCGGCAAATTGGCCATGAAGCCACGCAGCATCCAGATCGCCACCGGCAAGGTTACGGTGACGTAGGCGAGGATCAACGACGTATATGTGTTGAGTAGGTTGGCCCCCTTCATCATCTTGTAGATCGGGATGATGATGGCGCTGGCCGGGAACATCTGCGTGACGATCACCAGCGTCATGGCGATGATAAGTAGGCGGACGTGGGTGCGCGTAAATGCATAGGCGGCCAGCAGGGCTAACGAAACGGTGATGATGACGGTGGACAGTGAAACGATGACCGAATTCATAAAATAGGTTCGGAACTCCGGCCGGAATGCAGTGATGTAGTTGTCGAAGGTCGGGTTCTCCGGCCACAGCCTGGCGGGAATGGAAAAAGGCTCGGCCGCCGGCTTCAACGACACTGAAACCATCCAAAAGAAGGGCACCAGGATTATCAGCGCCAATACGACGTTGAGGGCCAGCAGTGCGGCTTGGCGGCTCCTGTGGGAACGGGTGTTCATGACGCCTTCCCCCTATGCCGGCCGCGCGACAAAACGCCGAAATAGACCATTATCAGCAGCGCCAGGACCAAGATTGAAAAAACGCCATATACAGCGGCTTCGCCAAAGCGAAATTGTCCGAAACCGAGTTCGTAGATCTGGGTTGGGAAGATGGCTGTGGCATTCTGTGGGCCACCGTTTGTCATCACCCAGATTATGTCGAAGTAATTGAAAGTGAGGATAGTGGTAAGGAGGAGATTGATGGCGATCACGTCTTTGATTCCGGGGAGCACAACGTCAAACAGGCGCCTAGTCGCTCCCGCTCCGTCTATCTTGGCGGCCTCGACCTGCTCTTGGTCGACCGTCTGCAGGGCCGCTAAGTAGACGATCGCCGAGAAGGGGAACCCTTTCCATACGGCCGCCATAATGATCGAGCCCATGGCTGTCGACGTTTCCGCCAGCCAAGCGGTACCGTGGTCGATCAGTCCCAGGCTAATAAGTAACGAGTTCACCAAACCGAGTTGCGGGTCATACATGAATCGCCAAAGGATGGCGGCCACTACGCCGGGGAGGACCCAAGGCAAAAGCACCAACGACCGCATAAGTCCCTGGCCAGGCATCTGCTGATTGAGCAGCAGTGCGACCAGCAAGCCGAACACATTCTGCAGTGCTACCACAAAGACAGTCCAAATGAGGGAGTTCCACACTACTTGGCCGAAGATCGGATCGGCCAAGATCTTGTAATACGCTGCAAGCCCCTGGAACTTCGGCACCGGGTTGATGAACGAGGTCGAATAAAGGCTTTCAATTATGGTGCCGATCATCGGGTAATACATAAGTGCGCCGACCAGCAGCAGCGCCGGAGCTACGAAAATCCAGGCCATCCAGCGTTCACGATGGGACATTGTGTCATTTCCCGATAGAGAGGGCCGGGCTCGGGGCAAAGCCCGAGCCCGGCTTAGTCCTGGTGACTAGTTAAGGGCGTCGATAGCAGTGCAGGCCTTGCCGGCTGCCTTCTGCGGATCCATTCCGGAAAATACATCCTGCGCTAGAGTCACCTCGATGTCGGCGACTTCGAGATAGCGAGGTGACAACGGCCGGGGTGAGGCATTCTCGAGATGAGGGATGATGAGATCCGCACCTTTGCGGTTTGCCGCCAAAAAGCTTTTTGCGGCCTTCATGTTTGCCGGGACAAGTTCGACAACATCGCCGTTCACGTCTTCGCGGGTTAGGAACTGGATGAGTTTCCAAGCGGCTTCCTTGTGCTGGGAAGCTTCAAAGATGGCAAGGTTCCACCCACCATACGTGCCAATCGCCGTCTTACCTTCGGGCGCATTCCCTACAACGAAATCCCAGTCAAGTTTGGACTTCTGCAGAGTCGGCTGCTCCAGCGCGGGCCAGAACTCCGTTGCAAGAGATCCGTTTAGAAAAAGTTCGCGCATCGTTGCGGAACTGGCGTTCATGATGCCCTGCGGCGCATATGGCACCAGTGACTGCAGGTAACTCAATGCCCCGACCGCTTCAGGGCTGGTGAGCGCGCATTTGCCCTTCTCATCCAAGACTTTACCGCCATTGGAGAAGATGAAAGTATCGAGAACGACGACCGTGTCTTCCCCCTTGTGGCCGAACAAGCCAATGCCGTAGCGGCCCTTGGACTTGTCCGTAAGCTTCGGCGCCGCTGCCTTCAATCCCTCGAAGGTCTTTAGCGAGGCAGGATCAACGCCAGCCTCTTTGAGGAGTGCCGTGTTGTAGTAAGTGAAGGACCAAACGTCCACGTTGATGGGGATTCCCCAGAGCTTGCCGTCAGAAACGTTCGAGTCCCAGGCTCCTTTGAAGAAAGTGTCGCCCGTAAGACCGGAAGTCTTGACTTGGTCGTCGAGAGCCGTAATTGCGCCGGCTTGAGCAAAGGCGCCCATCCAGATTTGATCCAGGGTGGCTACATCAGGCGCATTACCGCCCTGTACCGCCGTCAACAAGCGCTGTTGGTACTCCGAATATGGTATTGTGGTAAGCTCTACTTTGATTTCGGGGTTTTCCTTCTCGAAGCGCTTCAAGGCGTTCTGCTGATTCTGATTGAAATCGGATTCGGCCCGCTGGTTGTCCCAGAATTTTAGCACGACCTGCTCCGCGTTGGCCGAACCCGCGGCGAACATCGCTGTGGCCGCTGCGAGGACGGCCGACTTCATGACGTTGCGTATCATCCATTCACTCCCTGTTCAGTTTGTTTGGCTTGATATCCTCGCCGCCGGCCGTGCCGGCTTCGAATGGACCACCTCCTCCACCGACTACGATCAAGCGATGGATCGACACCGCTCCGGTGTTTGTGGACGCCGCGCGTGACCGGCGTGATCGCACGGATTAACTCAATAAATTGGAACGTTCTAAATTGCAACAACTATTTTCCCTCACCCATCGGGCCCAGATCTGCACCGCTTCAAGCTAGGTCTACCCAAAGGACTGCAAATATGGGGCTTTATGGCACACCATCGGGGCGCAATGACAAAAGCGGCGGGTGACAGGCGCTCCCATTACATAAAATTCCGCTTGACAAGCTAGGAACGTTCCAATTGTTTGAAGCCTAATTTGAGAAGACCGAGGTTGCGATGTCAAAGGCGAGACTGACTGTCATCGACATCGCCAAAGCCGCAGGCGTTTCCAAGTCCACGGTTTCGTTGGTCTTGCAGGGCTCGCCTCTGGTGAAGGAAGCGACGCGTTCCAAGGTCAACGCGACAATGCGCGAGTTGGGGTATGTCTACAACCGGGGTGCCGCAAACCTTCGACAGGCGAGCGCCAGATCGGGCATCATCGGTGTCGTGGTGAACGATCTTACAAACAGCTTCTTTGCAGAGTTGGCCGTAGGGGTCGACACGGTCGTCCAGTCGGCGGGCTTCGTCCAGTTCCTCTCAAATACGAGTGAAAATACCGACCGGCAGCGAGAGGTGGTTGCCTCGATGCGTGAGCATGGAATTTCGGGGCTTATCGTTTCGCCGGCCCGCGCCACCGATGCAGCAGACTTCAAGCCGCTCGTGGCGTCAGGAATCCCGGTGGTTGTGGTAGTCCGCAGCCTGCCCGGCGCGAGAATGTCGTCGATTGTGTCTGATAACGTTGGCGGCGTGGCGATGGCGGTCAAGCATTTGGTGTCGCTAGGGCATAGCCGGATCGCTTTTTTGGGAGGCTTTCCAGATACGGCTGTGTTTGCCGAGCGACGGTCTGGTTACCGCAAAGCGATGGACGAAAGTGGTCTTAAGTTCGATGAGGAGTTAGTTGTTCCGTCCATTCCCTCGAGAGCAGGTGGCGTGGAAGCCATCGGACGTGCGATGACCATCAGCGATCGACCGACCGGGGCCGTCTGCTTCAATGACGCGGTGGCGTTTGGCGTGTGTGATGGATTGCGCGCTCGGCGCATGGAACCGGGGCGGGACTTCGCGGTGGTAGGTTTCGACGACGTTATCGAGGCGAAAACGGCGGTTCCGGCCCTGACGACGATCTCGGTCGATCCGCAAGCTATGGGCAGGCGCGCCGCACACCTCCTTCTGAAGCAGATCAATGCGGGAAAAGCAGATGCGGAGAACATCATTGCGGCGGTCAGGCTGGTCGTCCGCCAGAGTTGTGGAACTGGCCAGAGCAAACCAGAGGGGAAGTTAGGATGACGGTTCGATGGGCATTGATCGGTGCGAGCATGATCGCGCGCGAATGGGTCACTGGTATGCGGGGAAGCCGAGGCAGGTCGTATCAGTCGTCAGTTCCAGTGTTGGGCGCGCCAAGACATATGCGCGTCGAACCAGGACTTTGAGCATCCCGCAATGAGCAAGCACATCACCCCCGCCCAAGCCGCCGCCCTCATTCCGGATGGCGCTGTCGTGTCGGTCTCGTCCTCGAGCGGGCTCGGTTGCCCGGACCTGATGCTGAAGGCGATCGGCGAACGCTTCGAGGCCGCCGGGCATCCGCGCGACCTGACCACGCTCCACCCGATTGCCGCGGGCGACATGAGCGGCATCAACGGCGTCGATTACATAGCCCAAAAAGGCCTCTTGAAGACCATCATCGGCGGCTCCTACCCTTCAGGTCCTTCCACCGCCGAGCCGCCCCTCATTTGGCAAATGATCGCAAGCAACGACGTGGCGGCGTACAACATCCCTTCCGGAGTGCTCTTCGACATGCACCGCGAAGCGGCCGCGAAGCGCCCGGGCGTTATCACCAAGATCGGGCTCGACACCTTCGCCGACCCGAACCGCCAGGGCTGCGCGATGAATGCGGCCGCGGAAGCCCGGCCCGTGGTGAGCAAAATCCAATTCTACGGTGAGGAGTACCTCTACTTCGAGGCGATCGCGCCGCAGGTAGCGATCATCCGTGCCACGACGGCGGACGAGCGCGGCAATTTGACCTACGAACACGAAGGCGCCTATCTCGGCGGCCTCGACCAAGCGCTCGCGGCCCACAACAATGGCGGCATCGTCATCGCCCAGGTGAAGCGCATCACCAAGGACGGATCGATGAGGCCGCATGACGTGCGAGTGCCCGGAATTCTCGTCGACTACGTCGTCGTCGATCCCGACCAGAAACAGACAACGCAGACGCTCTACGACCCTGCAATCTCGGGTGAGATTTTTCGGCCGCTCGAAAGTTTTCGCGTGCCGGAGTTCAACATCCAGAAGATAATCGCGCGGCGCGTCGCGCAGGAACTCGAGGCGGGCAGCGCCGTCAATCTCGGCTTCGGGATTTCGGCCAATGTCCCACGCATTCTCCTGGAGGAAGGGCTGCACGGCGCGGTCACTTGGGTCATCGAACAGGGGGCGGTCGGGGGCGTGCCGCTGCTTGACTTCGCCTTTGGCTGCGCCGCGAATGCCGACGCCTTCATGCCCTCGCCCTACCAGTTTACATATTTCCAAGGGGCAGGTTTCGACGCCTCGCTGCTGTCATTCCTAGAGATAGGCCGCGACGGCTCCGTCAACGTGTCAAAGCTCTCGTTCCGCCCTCATATCACGGCGGGCGCCGGCGGCTTCGTCGACATTACGGCAAGGGCGAGGAAGATCGTCTTCTCCGGCATGTTCAATGCCGGCGCCAAGCTCGCTGTCGAGGACGGCAAGGTCGTTGTAGAGAAGGAGGGCAAGCTTAGGAAGCTCGTCAAAGAGGTCGAGCACGTCACCTTTTCGGGCAGGCGAGCCATCGAACAGCGCCAGGATATCACCTATGTCACCGAGCGCGGCGTGATGAGACTGACGCCGGACGGCGTCGTGCTGACTGAAATTGCGCCGGGCATCGATCTCAACACCGGCATTCTTGAACAGTCGGAGTTCCCGCTGATCGTGTCCGACACCCTAAAAGTCATGGACGGCGCGCTCTTCGTCGACAGGCCGATCGGCCTGTCGCTTGCCGTGAAGCCGGCCCGTAGCTTGGCGGGGGCATGTAATGGCTGACGCGCACATGAGGCTTGCCGCCGAAGGCGCGGTCGCATCCGTCACGATCGCTCGACCCGAGAAGCTCAACGCCGTCGATATTGACATGCTGAAGGCATTGGCCGCCATCTGCGACGAGGTCGAGGCGATGATCGATGTCCGCGCGGTGGTGCTTACCGGCGAAGGCAGAGCCTTCAGCGCCGGTGGCGACATCAAAGCTTGGGGCGCCATGCAGGCGAACGAGTTCGGCCATGCCTGGGTCCGCTTCGGCCATCGCGTCTTCGAGCGTCTGGCGACCCTGCGCATGCCGGTGATCGCCGCACTCAACGGCCACGCGCTCGGCGGCGGCCTGGAACTCGCGGCCGCAGCCGACTTCCGCATCGCGGAACAAAATATCCGCATCGGCCTGCCGGAGACCGGGCTCGGCATGATACCGGGAGTTCGCCGCATGGTCCTGGGAGGTGAGACGTTCTCCGCCGAGGAAGCCCTCAAGTACGGACTGGTCGACGCCGTCGTGGACAGCGGCGCTGCCGTCATCGAGGCGAAGGCCTACGCGGCGCGGGTCGCGACGCGGGGACCGGCGGCCGTCGAGATATCGAAGCTAATGATCGCCGTCGCGAATGGCGAGGACAATGGTTCGGCGGTCGAAGCGCTCGGCTCGATTCTGGCCGCCAAGACTGGGGATCTCAAGGAAGGCGTCGCCGCCTTCTCGCAGAAGCGCGCGGCGGTCTTCAAGGGAGAATGGTGATGACGTTAGAGATCAGGCCAACAGCGCTTGCCGACGCGCCCGTGCGCGGCTTCGAGATGCTGATCGACGGCAGATGGACGGCCGGCGCAGAAGGCCGGACGATCGACCGGAACGCGCCGAGCCACGGCATCGTCGTGAGCCGCTACCAGGCGGCGACAAGGATGGATGCCGAGCGCGCCATCGCCTCGGCGCGAAAGGCATTCGACCACGGCCGGTGGCCGCACACGACGGCGTCGCAGCGCTCGCGGGTTCTGCTGAAGGCCGCCGATCTCATCGAGGCCCGCGCCGAAGACCTCGCCTATCTCGACTGCATCGAGGGCGGCAAGCCAATAACTCAGGTGCGCGGCGAGATCGCCGGCGCTGTCGACATCTGGCGCTATGCCGCTGCGCTTGCCCGCGACCTGCACGGCGAGAGCTACAATTCGCTTGGGCAGAACACACTAGGCGTCGTTCTGCGCGAGGGGATCGGCGTCGTGTCCATCATAACGCCGTGGAACTTTCCATTCCTGATCCTAAGCCAGAAACTGCCCTTTGCGCTGGCCGCCGGCTGTACATGCGTCGTTAAGCCCTCAGAGCTGACATCGGGTTCGACGCTCGTTCTCGGCGAGATCCTTGAGGAAGCGGGCGTTCCGGACAGCGTCGTGAACATCGTCACCGGCACGGGTCCCGAAGTCGGCGCGATCATGACGTCCCATCCTGCGGTCGACATGGTTTCGTTCACCGGCTCGACCGGCGTCGGAAAGCTCACCATGACGAATGCAGCGCAGACCCTCAAAAAGGTGTCATTGGAACTCGGCGGCAAGAATCCGCAGATCGTATTCCCGGATGCGGACCTCGACTCCTTCATCGACGCCGCCGTCTTCGGCGCTTATTTCAATGCGGGCGAATGCTGCAACGCCGGCTCGCGGCTAATCCTCCATAAGAGCATCGCGTCGGATGTGGTCAAGCGTGTTGCAGAGCTTGCGAAATACGTGAAGGTTGGCGATCCGCTGGACCCAGCGACGCAGGTCGGCGCGATCATTACGCCTCAGCATTTGGAGAAGATCGCGGGCTACGTCGCCAGTGCAAAGAATAGCGGCGCGAAGGTTGTTCACGGGGGCGATCAACTCGATCTCGGGATGGGGCATTTTATGTCGCCAACAATCCTCGAGGCGGTCATGCCGGATATGGAAATCGCACGTGAGGAGGTCTTCGGCCCCGTACTTTCAGTTCTCACCTTTGAAACGGCGGCGGAAGCCGTCGAGATCGCCAATTCCATCGATTACGGCCTTTCCGCCAGTGTGTGGAGCCGCGATTTCGATACGTGCCTGACATTCGGGCGCAGCTTGCGGGTAGGAACGGTGTGGATGAACACCTTCATGGATGGCGCCTCCGAGCTCCCGTTCGGTGGCTACAAGCAATCCGGGCTCGGTCGCGAACTCGGACGCCGCGCGGTCGAGGACTACACCGAAACAAAAACACTCAACATGCACATCGGAGGCCGCACCAATTGGTGGATGCCGCGACAGGAAAATTGGCCTGGCCAACGCACCGACCGGGACCTCGCCGAATGAAGACGACCACACGGCCCGTCGCCGTCGTCACTGGCAGCCACGGCATCGATCTCGGAATTGCGACCGCCTTTGCAAAAGCGGGATACAATGTGGCGATCACTGGGGTCGCGAGTCCCGACAACGGGCAGGATGCTGTCGCAAAACTAGAATCCTATGGCGTGGCAGCCGCCTATCTGCAGTCCGATATCGCTGATGTTTCCCGACATGAAGAAACGGTAACGGGCGTCCTTTCGCGATTTGGTCGTGTCGATTGCCTTGTTAGCAATGCCTCCATGGCAGTCGTACCAGGTGACTTCCTCGACCTGGTGCCGGCGGACTTCGATAAGACGATCGCGATGGACCTAAGGGGAACGGTGTTCTTTACGCTTGCTGTGGTCAAGGCAATGCTCGTGAGGAGCGCGGCGGATGTACCCAGGTCCATCATCAACATCACGTCGGTCTCACCCGAGGTAAGTTCGCCCGAACGCGCGGACTATTGCATCAGCAAGGCCGAGCTGGCGGCATTCTACCAGGGGGTGGCATTTCATATCATGGATACGGGAGTATCAGTATTTGAGGTGCGGCCCGGCATCGAGCGGGGGGAAGAAGCAGCAGACCTCGGCAAAATCTGCACGGCACTCGCTTCCGGCGATTTGGGTTTTGCGACGGGAACGATCATCGAAGCCGACGGGGGCTCTTCAATTCCACGCCTCTGAAGGGAGCAACAGAATGGGCTTCGACTACATCATCACCGGAGCCGGGCCTGCCGGCTGCGTGCTCGCGAACCGGCTTTCTGAAGATCCGGCCGTGCGCGTGTTGTTGCTGGAGGCTGGCGGCCGAGATTGGAACCCGCTGTTCCACATGCCGGCGGGCTTCGCCAAGATGACCAAGGGCGTGGCGAGTTGGGGCTGGGAAACCGTGCCGCAGAAGCACATGAAAGGCCAAGTGCTGCGCTATACGCAGGCGAAGGTGATCGGCGGAGGTTCTTCAATCAATGCACAGCTCTATACGCGCGGCAATGCAGCCGACTACGATCTCTGGGCTACAGACGACGGCTGCGAAGGCTGGAGCTATCGGGAAATCCTGCCCTATTTTAAGCGCGCTGAGGACAACCAGCGTTTTGCCGACGACTACCATTCCTATGGTGGGCCGCTCGGCGTCTCCATGCCAGTCTCGAATCTCCCGATCTGCGACGCGTATATCCGCGCCGGCCAGGAACTCGGCATTCCCTACAACCACGACTTCAACGGTCGCCAGCAGGCCGGCGTCGGCTTCTACCAGCTTACGCAACGCAATCGCCGTCGCTCCTCCGTCTCAATGGCCTATCTGTCGCCGATCAAGGGTCGGAGAAACCTTTCGATCCGCACCGGCGCTCGCGTCGCCCGCATCGTGCTGGAAGGCACCCGCGCCGTGGGCGTGGAGGTCGTGACTGCGAAGGGCATCGAAGCGATCCGGGCGGAACGCGAAGTACTCGTCTCCTCCGGCGCCATAGGGTCGCCTAAGTTACTCCTGCAGTCGGGCATCGGCCCGATCGATCATCTTAAATCTGTCGGAGTTCAGGTGAAACACGACCTACCGGGGGTTGGCTCGAACATGCAGGACCATCTCGACCTGTTCGTCATTTGCGAATGCACCGGCGACCACACCTATGACAACTACGCCAAGCTGCACTGGACGGCGNCTCCTCGCTCTTCGAGACGGGCGGTTTTTGGTATGCGGACCCCGAGGCCCGCTCGCCCGACGTCCAGTTCCACCTCGGCCTCGGCTCCGGGATCGAGGCGGGAGTCGAGCGGCTGAAGAGCGCCGGTGTGACGCTGAACTCCGCCTATCTGCACCCGCGCTCTCGCGGCACGGTTAGACTTTCTTCCGCCGATCCTTCGGCGGCCCCGCTGATCGACCCCAACTATTGGGAAGACCCGCACGACCGGAAAATGTCGATTGAGGGCCTGAAGATCGCCCGGGAGATCATGCAGCAGGCCGCCCTGGAACCTTTCGTGATGGCCGAGCGCCTGCCTGGACCAAAGGCCGTGACGGACGAAGACTTGTTCATTTACGGGTGCGCCAATGCCAAGACCGATCACCACCCGGTCGGCACGTGCAAGATGGGTTTCGATTCCATGGCCGTCGTCGGGCTCGATCTCAAGGTCCATGGGCTGGAGGGATTACGCGTTTGCGACTCCTCAGTCATGCCGCGGGTGCCGTCCTGCAACACCAATGCTCCGACGATCATGGTGGGCGAGAAGGGATCCGACATAATACGCAATCGTGCCCCGCTTCCGCCGGCTCTTTTCGAGCATGAACGCAACGACGCGCGCCCCCGCGCACGCACCAACATTCAATAGGTGCACTCATGATCCGCCGCCACGAAGTGAGCAGGGAAATGGGGCGAATGTTACGATTTCCGGCTGTTCTCGTCGGCCAAGATATCCCGCGCATGCACGCACTGATCGGCCAAATTCGTGCTGACACATCCGGTTGGCATTTCATGGTGATGAATCACTGGCAAAAATGCGCTCCCTGATGACACAAGGATCTTAGCAGTCTTATGACGATTGACGTCCCGCAGCACATTCTCGACGCCATGACCGATGTCGATATGCCGCGACTACGGTCGGAGACGGCTCCGTCCGGTACAATGGTCCACGGCGACCTTCAAGTCCCGGTCTATCGATGCGGTTGTGTAGTGGTCGGTTCCGGTGCGGCGGGGCTGCGTGCGGCGGTGGAATTAAGGCGGCGTGGGAAAGAGGTGGTTATCGTCAGTCAAAGCGCTTGGGGTGGAACGTCGGCCTGCTCCGGCTCTGACAAGCAGACGCTGCATACGGCCAACAGTGCGGATCAGGGAGATAACTACAAGGCGATGGCGCGAGCAATACGCGCCGGCGGCGCGATGGATGAGGATATTGCCTATGTGGAGGCCGTGGGCTCGTCTCGCATGATGGCCTCGCTACAGTTTCTTGGCCTTCCACTGCCTCAGGACGCGCTGGGCGGCACTCTCAGATACAAGACCGACCACGACGAGGTGGGTCGTGCCACCAGTTGCGGTCCACGCACGTCACGTCTGATGGTCAAGGTGCTTGCCGAAGAGGCGATCCGTCTTGATGTTCCGTTCTATAACCACACTACGGCTGCCAAAATCCTCACCTGCGGGGAGGGGACGGATCGGCACGTCGCCGGCATTCTTACGATGCGCCCCAACGACCGAACAACAACAAACCCCTTCGGCCTTGCCCTGTTCGAGTGCTCGGTCCTTGTGCTTGCCGCGGGCGGTCCCGGCGAACTTTATCGTGATAGTGTCTATCCCAACGGCTGCTTCGGGTCGCTCGGCCTTGCGCTCGAAGCTGGTATCGAATTGGTCAACCTTACGGAGAGCCAGTTCGGTATAGGCACGCGCCGGGAGGGTTTTCCCTGGAATCTGTCCGGCACCTATGTCCAGGCGATTCCGCATGTCTATTCGATTGACGCGGAGGGCAATGAGCACCACTTCCTTGCCCAGTATTATCGCAGCACACAGGAGATGGCCTCCAACCTGTTCCGCAAGGGATATCAATGGCCTTTTCATGCCACGCGGATGCTCGATTTCAGCTCGAGTCTCATAGATGTTGCGATCTATCGCGAGTCCGCAGCGGGGCGGCGCGTGTTCATGGACTTCAACCGGAATCCGCTGCCCATGCCCGGCGATCTGCCGTTCTCCCTCGAACGGTTGGACGACGACGTGAGTTCCTATCTCGGCAATGCCGGCGCGGGTCAACATTTGCCAATCGAGCGGTTGAAGCACATGAACCCGCTCGCGATCGAACTCTATCGTCGCTACAAGATAGACATAACCAAGGAACCGTTGGAGTTCGCCGTCAACAACCAGCACATGAACGGCGGCATCATGGTGGACGTTTGGGGGCGCAGTAGCCTTGCCGGCTGCTATGCGATCGGAGAGGCCGCTGGTACGCACGGCGTGACGCGGCCCGGCGGAGCCGCGCTTAATGCCGGGCAGGTCTTTGGCACCCGAGCGGCCGAGCACATTGCAGCCAGCGGCAAAGCAAAAGTAGCGCCGAAGGTCGACATTGCCCGAGCTGCGCAAGCGGGCATCGCGGCGCTCTTCACGATCATGCGCCCCGACAGCTCGCTGACGATCAAGTCGGCGCGTTCCACGATCCAGGCGCGGATGAGCGATGCGGCCGGTATGATCTGCGACGGCGAGCGGGTAAGCCAGGCCCTCGCAGAAGCTCGAAGACTCAATGTAAGCATTCGCGCAAATGGCATTAGGTACAAACGACCTGCTGAGGCGGTGCGGTCAATACAATGGCGGCAAATGGCGCTAGCTTCCGAAGCGGTGCTTACCGCTTTGGACCATTACATTGGCCAAGGCGGAGGGAGCCGCGGTTCCCGCGCAATATGCGATCGAGAAGGTGAATCGCTTCCGCTCGCGAGGACAGGCCCGCTGGAAGACTATCGCTTCCGGAGGGAGCGCGACGCCCAGCGGAGTGAACAGATCATTGTCCGATTGGACGGCGTCGAAATGGTGGTTTCAACACGTCCAATCCGTTCGTTCGACGAGAGTGCTGGGTCGTTCTTCGAACGCGATTGGCCAGATTGGCTGACCGGCCGGATCTTTGATCGCGGTTCTGACTAAGAAGATACCTAGTCGCGGTGCGCGTGATGTCGTCAACATCCGCATGGAATATCTGGAACTGAGGGAACCTGAGGCCTAAACGCCAGCCGAAGGGCGACCGGAGACGGACAATGAGGTGTGGTATGGGTGGTGGAGAGGCTGACATCGTTTGCATGGGTGAACCCCTGTTCGAGTTCGCGTGGCGGCGGGACGGAACGATCAAGCCGGGCATTGGCGGCGATGTGTCGAATTGCGCGGTCGCCGCAGCCAGATCCGGCGCGAAAGCAGGGATGATAACCCGCCTTGGGGAGGACAGCCTGGGCGAGCGTATCCGGTCGCTGTATCACGACGAAGGCATCGCAACGACGCATGTCATCCGTGATGCTGCCGCGCCAACCGGTATCTATTTCATAGAGTATGGTCCTGATGGTCATAGCTTTTCCTACCGGCGCGCCGGCTCGGCTGCCTGCCGCCTGGCAAGCAGTGATCTCGCACCAGGCATGTTCGCGGGAGTGTCATTTCTTCATCTTAGCGGGATATCACAGGCTATTTCCGAGTCTTGCCGGGACGCTTCGTTTACAGCGATGGAGATGGCCAGATCGGCAGGTGCCAAGGTTTCCTTTGATACCAATCTGCGGCGCAGTCTATGGACGCCGGCAGCGGCGTGGGAAACCTTGTCAGCTTCATTGCCACAAATAGACTTTCTCTTTCCGAGCATGGAGGACGCACAAGCCCTGCTCGGGCTATCGGATCCGGATGCCATTTGCGACGAATTCCTTCGACACGGCGTCAAAACGGTCCTTTTGACCCTAGGCGAAGAAGGCGCAATTGTAGCTGGTGGCGATATGAGAATTCGGATACCCGCTTACTCAGCGCAACTTGTGGATGCGACGGCTGCTGGTGACACTTTTGATGGTGCCTTTCTGGCTGAATTTTTGCGCTGCGGCGATCCAGAGGCGGCCACCCGGTTCGCTTGTGCTGCGGCGTCCCTCGCAGTTGAGAAGACCGGCGCGGTCGATTCCATCCCTTATCTGAGAGAAATCCGCACACGTATGGCTGCGTAGTCCTGTCGAGCTTGCACCACACCAGCATTGGAAAACAACGCTCGTATATGCCCACCGTCGCGACGCGACGGCCACCAGTGCGTCGCCGGCGAGACGGGATCCAGATACCGGCCGATGCCGTTGCGGCCTTCATCAGTCTCCTTCGTCTTCAGGTGACGAAGAAAGCTCAGAATGGCTTGAAGCCGTGAGCCCGTCGAAATTCGCCAGCTTTTCAACGATCGCCATAGGAGTTTCCGCTTCGGCCTGGTCTTCACCGCAAAGATGCAGCACGACGGGGTATAGGATCTCCACCGGTGAAATATTCAGCACCTCGCAAAAGTGGAGCAGTCGGCCGACGGTCAGCCGTGAAACCGCGTTTTCGTAACGATTATAAACCTAGTCGCTGAGCCCAAGCATGGGTGCTAGCTTTGAACGCGGGATTTTCCGTCGGTCGCGAGCGTTGCGAAGGCTGGTGCTGATCTTTTTTTCGATTTCGGCGCTTAACTCCAGTTCGCCGAAGCTGGTTTTCCGATAGACCGGCTTGTCAATTTATGGATCGTCGATCTGCTGTAAACCGAGGTGAGAAATCCATTCTTCGAAAGGTCCTGCCATTGCTCCTGCCAAAGTGACGTTGATCTTCTGTGTTCGTTCCAATCAATGTAACCGAATTGGTTGACTGGACGCCACCTTGGAATCTAGTGGGCCTGCCAGAATATGGGCGCGTCGCTTCGCGAAACCGCTCTATGCCTTCGGCACGGAGCCAACGCGGCCAGAACGCCGTCATCAATACACCAGATTGGGATATCGCCCGTTTACAGCACGGCCCGCAATCAGCATAGTGCGCCAGCTCGGGTAATACGAGTTGGTGATGGTAAGTCGCTAGCTCTTCTTGCCATTCACCGCGGGAGCCGTCCTGGCGCTAGCCGGTGACGACGGCTGCTTTCTATTCAAAGAGTGACGGCCGCGATCGCGGCCGACTTTGTCTGCCTCAGAGAGGGAAAGAGGGCCCTGCCTTCTCTCCCTCGCAAGCAAAAAAGGTCTCCCAGTCCTTCCTCCGCTACGCCTTCGGCTGCGCTACGTGCAGGATCGACGCGGATCCCATTACGCGGATCATGCTTTGCCTCGGGCGGGCGAACCCCCTCAGTTTGTCCCTCGCGCCGACCACGGGGCGTCTTTGGATCGGGCGCCGCGATGAGGGTGTCCACTTCGGCCTTGGTGAGGTGGTACGTCACCTCAATGTGCGTCCGTTTAATGCGAATCGTCAGCACGCGTTGGGCAACGCCGAAGAACGCCGGGTCGGCGGCAAGCGACGTCGGAAGAAAGATCGGATCGCGGCCAAGCGGGCGTTGCGCGTGGTGACGGAATTGTTCCGCTTCTCCTCGAGTTCGTCGAGAAAAGCGAGAACAAGGTCTCGATCAAGCTCTTCGAGCGTCAACGCCGCCGGCTTCTTCCGCAACCGGGCGGCGGCAAAAGGATCAGCATGCGCAAGGCGTCGCGATAGCTGGCCACGGTCGCGGGAGTCGCGTTCCGCTGCTTGGTCAGGCGCCGGCGGAAATAGGACTCCAGGAGCGGCGCTACGAGCAGGTGTGCGGTGTTCGCTCGTGCTGCGCCTCCATCGAGGGCGGCACGCTCAGGTAGTAGGCCGTGTCGGTGTAACTGGCGTGGCCGAGATATGTGGCCAGCGCCTGAACGTCTGCGCGCTGTTGGTGCCAGAGGCTGAGGCGGGTCACGGCAAACCGGTGATCGTGCGGCCTTAAACGGCTTACCGCCATCAAAGTCGGCGAGTTTACGGACCTCGGCAAAGCCATTTTGCAGGCCGGTCGCCGAGAGGCGGTTGCCCCGGGAACTGAGGACGAATCCCTGATCCTTGGGTATGGGCGCTTCATTTCGGAATCGGGGGCGGGCTTCATGGGAATAGGCACACCACAGCGTTGGAGAAATTGAGATCTCGTCGGATTGTTACTCCTAGCCATGACCTTCTCTCTTTTGTCGTCATCGCCCGGTCCGGTCAGTTCGATATGGTGGTGTTCTTCGGAGGGCGTGGAGGGCAGCGAACGGTCCCGCGCCACGCCGCTGATCTGGCGGCCCATCAGTTGGCCAGCTGCGACTCGCGCGCGGTGTGCGCAGCGAAATATCTCGCGATTGCACCGATGACCCGAGTTGTCGCCTTTCCATCGCCGTAGGCGTCCACGGGCTGGGCCATCCGTGAATATTCGTCCGGATCGCGCAGCAGCCGGGTCGCTTCACTCACGATGCGGGCGGTGCTGCGGCCCACAAGGCGCGCCGTGCCAGCTTCGACAGCCTCCGGCCGCTCGGTGATTTCTCTTAAAACGAGCGTCGGTTTGCCGAGTGAAGGGCCTTCTTCCTCTGCGCCGCTGCTGTCCGAGATGATGATGTCCGCGCGCAGCATAAGGCTGCAGAAGTTGCGGTACGGCAGAGGATCCACCACCGTAATATTCGCCTGGTTGCTTAAATAGGGCAAAATGACTTCGCGCACTGCCGGGTTCTGGTGCAATGGGATGATGACACGCACGTTCTCCTGACATGATAGCTGCACAAGAGCTTTTGCGATCTCGTGCATCGGTGCGCCCCACGATTCACGCCGATGTGCTGAGGCGACCACGATCCGCCGCGTTTCGTTCTTCAGGTCGGCAAGCGCTGGCTCGGCGAAGGCGGGGGCATTTTCGGCCGCCCAGTGAAGGGCGTCGACGACCGTGTTCCCGGTGACCGTGATACGATCCTCAGCGGCACCTTCGCGGAGAAGGTTCTCGCTGCTACGAATCGTCGGCGCCAGGTGGAGATCCGTTATCTGGGCGACCAGGCGCCGATTGGCCTCCTCTGGATATGGCGATGCAATGTTGCCGCTACGCAAGCCCGCCTCGATATGGATGATGGGGATACGGTGCTGGAAGGCGGCCAGGGCTCCTGCCAGGGTGCTCGCGGTATCGCCATGAACGACTACCGCGTCGATCCCCCATTGTTCTATTTGCCCGGAGAGCCTTTCCAGTATTCGATATGTGACCTGTGACAAGGTCTGGCGAGGTTGCATGACGCTTAGTTCGATGTCGGGTCGAATACCGAATTCCGCTAAAGCGATATCCAGCATCTCGCGATGCTGCCCCGTGGAAACAACGAGGGGCTCGAACCTGCGGTCGAGCTTCATCGCCTTAATTACTGTGGCGCATTTAATCGCCTCAGGACGAGTACCGAAAATGAATGCCACCTTGGGCATGATCGTCTCTCCAAATAAATGTGAGCGCGCTCTCTGCTAGTGTCTTGCGTGGCCTGGGGGCGTCGGAGACCGCAGTCGCCAAGGAATCGCCTAAGGGGCCATAGGCGCCATCATCAGGGCCGAAGCGAACCACGTCTTGTCCATTCACAGCGGACGACGAGGATGTACCCTTGCCATAGTACGCGATTTGACGCGGATCGCCTTCCTCCATCGCGACTGACCCCGGCATCAATGATGGCGGCAATTGCTGCCGCCACTCCTCAACGAGGAGGCACAAAACTCGTGCCACATTGGCTGATCGAGCTAAAAAACAATTTGTGATTGCTTACAGCTACTTAGCAAACAGAAAAAAGTTCGCCCAACCGAACTTCGTGTCACGGGCCCGACAAAGCCGACACACGACGCAGTCTTAGCGACGAAGAGCAAATCGCTGCGTCGGACAAGCTGGCCGGCTTTGCCAAATGCGGGTCGGCTTTCGACCGGCGCCGGGAGCAATCCTGCAATCGACTTGTGGCATCGCAGGAAACAATGGCTTCCCGGTTGGTCTGCCTGCGTCGATGACGATGCGATCAGCACGGTCATGGCGTGCCAACGCTCTTACGCTTGGCGGCCGGCAAATCCCGGGATTCACTGAACCAGAACTCGACGGTGTCGCCGACGCTGTCGATGGCGCGATAGAGGTCCATCCATCGCCAGCGGACCTTGATGTAGTTCTCGTCCGCATGCCATTTGCCGGTCACGAGGCGCTTGCGCCGGTTAAAGCGTTCCATCAGCAGCGGCGCGAAATGAACGACCCAGCGATGGATCGTTGAATGATCGACACTAATGCCACGCTCCGCCATCATTTCTCGAAGATCAGCGTAGGCTCAGTCCGTAGGCCAGATGCGAGCGAATGCAAAGCAAGATCACAGATTGGTCGAAATGGCGGCCTTCGAATATCTCAACTCTCCGAGGAACACCGGAGCCCAATGCGCTTGGTTACCAAAAACTTTGCAACACATCCTCGGGAAGTCGCCGGACGGTGGCGCTGATGTCGCGAACCCGACAAAAGTGTCGCGGCCATTCCAGCGGGCGCGCGTGTTTCACTCTTGTTGAGTAAGGAGCACCGCATTCGGCACGTGGCACGCTGATTGCGGGGATTATGAGCAGGGGCCGTCGCGACAACCGGTCGTAGCGGTCCCCTGTCCAATACATTGGAGGTCGAGCTATGTTGTCCCACTTCGAAAACCAGTCAATAAACCAAGAGGTCACTAGGCTCAATCTCCCGAACTCTCGGATAAAGCACTTCGCGCCGGCTAGTTACGCACAAGCCGGAGAAGACGTTATTGTCGAAGGAATTCTGGCTGCAAAACTCTGCAAGAGTCAAAGATCTTGGGCCAGTGTGTTTTATGTCGAGATCGGCGCTAATCACCCCATCTCGACCTCAAATACCTTTCTTATGTACCAACGGGGCGCGCGAGGTGTTCTGGTTGAACCCAATCCTGAATTGGAAGCGCTGATCAGGACTGCTCGCCCGGAAGACGTTCTCGTTCGATCCGTTGTCTTGCCCGCTCCGCAAGCGTCTGCGACGCTCTTCATCGGAAACGCCCATGAGCTTTCGTCGGTGGATAAAGCACACGTTGAAAGTTTCGGGGACTTCGACGGTATAGGAGGTATCCGAGAACATATCGAGGTGAGCGCGATCGGTATCAATGAACTACTGGCCCCTTATGCCAATAAGATCGATTTCTTATCGATCGATTGCGAAGGACTGGATCACGATCTCGTCAAGGCCATTGACTACGAGTGCATCAGACCTGCTGTCATCCAATGCGAGCCAAACGAGCATTATCTAAAGGGCAATAGGGATCGGATCATCAATGTAATGGAATGCAGATCATACCGGCTTGCTGCAATGACTGACATCAACGTCGTCTTCGAGCGATTGACTTGATGCAGCGGCCCAAATCGAACGCGTCATTGAACGTACACCAAGCCTGCCAACGTCCGTCCTCGGGTGCCGCGTGGCAATCAGATGAAGCGCATATCGCCGCATGTAGCGTAAGCGGGAGCTGAGGCCATTCAGCGCTGGGAATTCCATGGCATGAGGGCGTCGATACCGCTGTTTGGCCATGCATTGGGATCGGCCACTATCTTATCGAGCCGGTGGCCTGCACTTCAGCGTCGGGTTGGGAGAGGGGTCGGGTCGAGAACCAGGTCAGGCTGGGCGCGAGCGCTTTTTCACCCCAAGGCTGCGCTTCAAGAACCTGGAGGAACTCAACGCCTTGCTGCTGGAGACGGCCTCAGCTCCATGTCCCGCGAGCGCAGGCCCTGAACGCGCCGAAGACGTATTTCATAGGCTCAGGATAGGCCCTGTGAAACTTCGTCTCGTCCGCATCGAGACAACGGTCAATGCGTCCCATGGCGCAATCAACACAGCAGGGCATAAGGGTCGGAACTTCATAGGCCAGTCCACTCTTGGAGAACGGAGCAAAATTAATCCGCATGTGCGCGCGATGCCGAAAAAGGGTCGCGCGAGCCCTGCACCAAGCCCTGTCGGTCCGAATCGGGGTAGCCTGTTGCAATCTGTTTGTCCTGAAGGAGAACGACATGACGTTCCGTTCATTGGATGACCGCATCCTCGTCCGCCGCATCGAAGCCGACGAGAAGACGGCCAGCGAGGCATCACCATTCCCGACATCGCGAAGGAAAAGCTGCAGGAGGGCGAAGTGATCGCCGCCGGTCCTGACGCACGCAATGAAACCGGCCAGCCTAAGCCACTGGACCTCGAGGTCGGCGACCGCCGTAAATCGATGCTGGAGGATATCGCGATCCTGACTGGCGGCACCGCCATGAGCGAGGATCTCGGTATCAAGCTAGAGAATGTCGCGCTGGACATGCTCGGCCGCGCCAGGCGGGTGACAGTCGAGAAGGAGAACACCACGATCGTCGACGGCGCCGGCAAGAAGGAGCAGATCCAGAGGCGTGTCACCCAGATCAAGACGCAGATCGAGGAGACCATCTCCGACTGGATCGCGAGAAGCTGCAGGAGCGGCTGGCCGAGCTCGCCGGGGTGTCGCCGTCATCCGCGTCGGCGGCTCGACGGAGGTCGAGGTCAAGGAACGCAAGGATTGGGTCGGCGACGCCATTCATGCCACCCGTGCCGCGGTCGAGGAGGGCATCCTGCCCGGCGGCGTGGCGCTGCTCAGAGCCGCCAAGGCACTCGAGGCGGTCGCCGCCGACAACGCCGACCAGAGATACGGCCCCGATATCGTGCGGCGCGCCATCGAAGCTCCCGCGCGCCAGATCGCGGAGAACAGCGGGGCAAACCGCTCCATCGTCATCGGCAAGCTGCGCGAGGCTGTACCTATGGCTCGGACGCCCAGACCGGCGAATTCGGCGATCTCTTCGGCCAAGGCGTGATCTCGGCTTAAGGAGACCGCATGGTTCAGCCCGGTAGAACTCCATTTCATATTCAGCTCGCGGATATCATTCGGTCTCAGATCGAGAGCGGGGTCTTCAATGCTGGGGATCAGCTCCCCACTCAGATGGAGTTGATGAAACAGCACGAACTCAGCAGCAATACGGTGCGACAGGCGGTGCTTGCCCTTGTCGGTGAAGGCTTGCTTTATCGACGCGCTGGCAAGGGGACGTTTGTTGCCAAGCGTCACATCGGCCGGGACCTGCTCACTTTTTCAGGATTTTCGGAAGAAGCGGTAGCGCGTGGCTTCCGGCCGGGTACCAGGCATGTGACGGTCGACTGGCGTTCCGCTGACGCCGTGGTTGCAACCGCACTTAATGTGCCAACCGATGAACGAGTACTAAACATCGAGCGCGTGAGAACGATTGACGACGAAGTCGTAGCTGTTGAGACGGTTTCGCTTCCTGCGGCAATAGGGCGCCAGATCGAAAAAGTGGACCTTGCCGACACCTCTCTCACCGAGATTCTCGAGCGGCAACTTGGTGTGACTCTGGCGCGAGCCAGGCAGGAGATAAGGGCCGGCACCGCGCGTGCCAAACTGGCAAAGGCACTCGACGTGCCTAGCGGCACTGCGGTACTGCAAATCGACCGTACCGCCTTCGACGCGACCGATCAGGTTATTTACTTTTCGTCCTCGTCCTACCGGGCCGATCGCTACATTTACACTGGCTGGATCGAGCGCAAGAGCGCCTCGATCGCTCAACCCCGCCAATTGATCGGCCGGAGCAGATGATGCCCAACTGCGAAGGGATGTGTTGCAAAGTTTTCAGCTAGCTAGTCATGTGAACCTAAAGTTCGCCACATAAGGTCTGCTCGGCCTAAACACCTGACGGACGAGAGAATTTCGTCCGCGGACTTGGTCCATCGATAGGGCTTTGGGTTCTCATTGTGGCGCTCGATGAAGGTGCGAATATCGGCCTCGAGCTGGCTGGTTGAGGTATGCACGCCGCGTCGCAGCTGCTTTCGGGTCAGTTCAGCGAACCAGCGTTCGACCTGATTGATCCAGGATGCCGATGTGGGCGTGAAGTGGACATGGTAGTGAGGCCGGCGCGACAGAAACCTGACCAGCGCGGTTCTGTGGTATCCATGATGACGTGGACATCGAGATCGGGCGGCACATTGGCGTCAATCTGCTTGAGGAAGTCCAGAAACTCGGTCGCCCTGTGCCGCTTGTAGCATTTGCCAATCACAAAGCCGGACGCCACATCGAGCGCCGCGAACAGCGAGGTGGTGCCGTGTCGGACATAGCTATGGGTCCGGCGCTCCGGCACGCCCGGCATCATCGGCAGGACCGGTTGCTCCCGATCGAGTGCCTGGATCTGGCTCTTCTCGTCGACGCTCAAAACCATTGCCCTGTTGGGCGGTGACAGGTAGAGCCCGACGATGTCGCCAACCTTGTCGACGAACAGTGGATCGCTCGACAGCTTGAACTGGGTGAAGAATTGCCCGCGGCGCCCGGCAGCCGCATCTATGTGATCGAGGACATGCGGGATGTGACCGCCGAAATGCTCAAGAGCCTCTCAGACAAGCTGAACGGGTTTGCCCGCTGTGAGCGGCTCGCCACGAACAAAAAGGCCCTGATCGCCGCATGTGAAGGACAGCCCAATCACCGTTGCGACGTAGGGGCCCATTATGGCGGCGCCTCCTACTATCTCCTCCAGAAGCTCGAAATTGAGGACGTGCGCCTCGTCTATGCGCCCGCGCTCCGCATCGGCAACTTCGGCGGCCAAACGGATAACTGGATGTGGCCGCGCCACACGGGCCACTTCGGCTTTTGTCGCGCCTATGTCGCGCCTGATGGTTCCTCCCGGCCATATGCGCGCGACAACGTGCCCTACCGGCCCAAGAACTGGCTGCGCATCGCCGTTGAAGGCGCCAGGATGGACATTCTGCTGAATTTTACCTGCGGCGCTGTTTCATGGACGCGCTTGGGCACCCCATTTTCTATTGCCCGCCTCGGCTCATGCGGGGCGGGCTTCTTGGCCTTCTGGAGGATTTGCTCACCATGGTTCATAGTGGCGGCGCAACCGTCCGGTGAGCGCCTCACCTGAGGCTACATGGCGGCCGTGGAGATTGCCTCAGGAGCGGCGCCCAATCGGAAACCTTAGCACCTCCGCGTTTTGGCGTGGCTGCTTGAACTCTTCGACGGCAACCGCCTCAATTAGCAGGTCCAAGGCTTGGCGTCCCCTTCGACTCATCGGGTCATCGCCACAAAGGTAGTCATACGCTCGATCTAAATGCACTCGGGCGGCGGAAAAATCGCTTGTCATAGGACCCTCTCTAACCACCCCATTGCCGTCTACGAGGTGAAGGTCGCGCAATCGTCAATATTTACAGACAAATTTGAATTAAATCGCGGATGATCGGGGAGTAGCTAGGCCGTCACCCACGGTGACTGAACCGGCCGACATCGGCGCCGAGGTCTCGGCATTCCTCGCGCGCCTGGAGGCCGTAGTCCCCTAACATGATGCCGCCGTCCAGCCCGCCGACGATCACTCGCTGGCGCTCGGTCGGATCATAAATGCCGAGCACCCCGTTCCGAGACCACCTCTAACCGGCGTCATTCGATGCGGACGCGGAACCGGCCCGATTTTGCGGCGCAGAGCCAGAGGCGGCGAGGCGGCCGCCCAGGTCCCAGGCCGGTTGGCTCCAAATCGCGCTAGGTCGTGTAGATCAGGTTTGTACACACCACTTAGCTATACGCGGGGGGCGATAATGCCATCGAAGAACAAATGGCGCAGGTATTGGGTATCGATCCGTCGGAGCACCCAATCCCGCCCGCAACGCGGTTCGCATGCGGATTCCGACGTGAAGCCGGCCGCCATTCCGATCAAAGACCGGCCACCATTCCGATTTGAAGCCGGCCAC
>NZ_AYVY01000027.1 GCF_000503055.1 Mesorhizobium sp. LSHC420B00
CTGGCCAAGCCCGGCACCGTCAAGCCGCACAAGAAGTTCGTCGCCGAAGCCTACATCCTGACCAAGGACGAGGGCGGCCGTCACACGCCGTTCTTCACCAACTACCGTCCGCAGTTCTATTTCCGCACGACGGACGTGACCGGCATCGTGTCGCTGCCGGAAGGCACCGAGATGGTGATGCCGGGCGACAACATCACCGTCGATGTCGAGCTGATCGTGCCGATCGCCATGGAAGAGAAGCTGCGCTTCGCCATCCGTGAAGGCGGCCGCACCGTCGGTGCCGGCATCGTCGTCACCATCAAAGAGTAATCAACGCCGGCGTTGCCGGTCGAGATCGAATGCGAAAGGGCGGTCTTCGGGCCGCCTTTTTGATTCGAATAGATTAACCGCCTTGCTTCAAATCCCGTTGCAAGCGCCTCTGCCGTAACTAGTATAGGTTGCATCGAGGGGGCTGCCCGAATGGTTCCATGGCGCCGTTTGCATAGTCAGGCATTGTGGTCGTTAGGGCTGATCTGCCTGGTGTCGTTGCTCGCCTTGGGCCACGCTGCCTTCGCAGCCGATGCCAAGAAATCCACGCCGGAAAAATCCACGCCGGATCTCGGCCCGACGATGCGGTTCGTTGTCGTCCGCAGCAGCGCGCCGGGCTGCGAGCCGACCTGTCCGGAATGGATATCGGCGGAAGGCTCGATAGAAGCCGGCACGCCGGCCCTGTTCAAACGCACGCTGAAGGCGCTTGGCGGCCGAAAGCTGCCGATCGTCGTCGATTCCCCCGGCGGCAATGTCGAAGCGGCGCTGACACTTGGTCGCCTGATCCGCAAGAACAAGCTCGATATCGCCGTCGGCAAAACCCGGTTCGTCGGCTGTCTGCCAGATGTGAAAAACTGCAAGGAAAAGGACGGCAAGGGCGCCCGTTATTTCGGCAATGCCTATGCCGACGGCGCCATCTGCAATTCCGCCTGTCCGTTGATGTTTTCCGGTGGCATCCGGCGCGTGGTCGGGGAATGGGCCTTTCTCGGCGTCCATCAGATCACCACGACCTATATCCGGACGAAATTGCTGTACCGCACCACCTACCGCGTGGTGAAGGGTAAGAAGAAGATCCTCAGCACCAAGGTCGTCAGCCGGAAGAACGCCGGCAGCTACAAGACCTACGAGATGAACAAGCCGCTGGAGCGGAAGCTGGCGGCCTATCTGAAGGAGATGGGCGTCGGCCTGGGCGTGCTCGAGACCATGAAAGGCACGCCGGCCAGCAGCATCCAGCAACTGGTTCCCTACGACATGCTGCAAATGAATCTCGTCACCAGCTTGGATGCCGTCGACCTGCTGACCGCGCCAACCCTATGCAAATCCGATCCGTTGCCGGCGAGTTGTAGGGAGCTGCCGGCGCCGGCGAATGTCGCGAAGCCGGCCGGCGAAGTGGTGGCGAACGCCGAGCCTGCACCCGCAGGGCACGAAACCACGCGGCCGAAGGAGGCCGCAGACATGCGCTTCGTCCTGGTCCGCGGCAGCAATCCGCTTTGCAATCCCAACTGCCCGGAATGGATCTCGGCCGAAGGCACAATTACCGCCGACACGCCCGAAAAACTGCGCCAACTGCTGGACGGCGTCGGCGACCGGCGTCTGCCCATCGTCATCAACTCGCCGGGTGGTGATGTGCTCGGTGCTTTGGCGGCCGGAAGGCTGATCCGCGAACGCAAGCTCGACGTCACCGTGGCGCGGACAGATTTCATTGGCTGCGAACCGCGGCAGGCCGACTGCACGGCCGAAGACGGCGTCTATAACGGACTGACGGTCGATGCTGGCGGCGCGTGCGGCTCGGCCTGTCCGATCATGCTCGCCGGCGGTGTCAAACGCCTCGTCGGCCCGCGTGCACAGTTGAGCGTGCATTCGGTAGGGCAGGAGCAAAAGGTCAAGGCCTATCTCGAGGACATGGCCATCGGCCCCGGTCTGTTTACCGCAATTCAGCTGAATTCAGTCGAACGGCAGCTCGAACTCGACAGGATGCTGAAATACGGGCTGACAACCGGGCATCAATCGGCAGACGAATTGACAGGCCCCGGCATCTGCAGATCGGAGCCACAGCCCGAGAACTGCCGCGAAGCCTCGGGCGCCAAGGCTCAGGCCAGCACGCCGGTCAAATCGTAAGGCGGGCTTGATAGCTGCGAGCTGATCGTGCCGATCGCCATGGAAGAGAAGCTGCGCTTCGCCATCCGTGAAGGCGGCCGCACCGTCGGTGNCGAGCTGATCGTGCCGATCGCCATGGAAGAGAAGCTGCGCTTCGCCATCCGTGAAGGCGGCCGCACCGTCGGTGCTGGCGTCGTCGTCACCATTATAGAGTGATCGGCGCCGGCATTGCCGGTCGATGCGAAAGGGCGGTCTTCGGGCCGCCTTTTTCGCTTACTGACTCGAGGCAGAACAATCTTGCGCGGGTGTTTCAAAGCTATTGCAACCACCATTGCCGCAACTATTATAGGTTGCATCAAGGGGGCTTTTGCCAAGCGTGGTTTCGGGACGCCGTTTAGATAGCGTGGCAAGGTGGTGGCGCGGGCTGCTGGTTATTGCCATGGCGATGGCTGCCTTCGCCGCAAAGGCCGAGGATGTCTTCCCGAAATGGTCCGATCCGACGACTTGGACCGATCCGAAGCTATTATCCGATGATCTCTCGCCGATGCGATTCGTCGTCGTGCGCAGCAACGCGACCGGCTGCGAGTCTAACTGTCCGGAATGGATTTCGGCAGAAGGCGCCATCGAAGCGGGCACGCCAGCGCAGTTCAAGCGCATATTGAAGACGCTCGGCCGCCGCAAACTGCCGATCATCGTCAATTCCCCGGGCGGCAATGTCGATGCTGCGCTCCAGCTTGGTCGAATAATCCGCAAAAACAAGCTCGATATCGCCGTCGGTACGACCAAGTTTTCCGATTGTTGGCCCGGGATGAAAGATTGCCGGGCCAATGACGGCAAGGGCGCAGCATATTTCGGCATTGCGTCTGACGGGGGTGCCATGTGCAACTCCGCATGTCCGCTGATGTTTGCCGGAGGCGTCGGACGCGTGGTCGGCGGTTGGGCCTATCTAGGCGTCCATCAGATCACTACGACCTATTTCCGCACAACACGGCACTATCGAACCACCTATCGAGTTGTGCGGGGCAAAAAATATAGGATCACCACAGAAACCATCACTCAAGACAATGCCGGCTACAAGACCTATGAGATGAGCAAGGCGCTTGAGAGGAAACTTTCGGCCTATCTCAGGGACATGGGTGTCGGACGGGGCGTAATCGACAGAATGAAGGCCACGCCCGCCAGCGACATCCGGCAGATCGCCCTCGACGACATGCTGACGATGAAGCTGATCACCAGCAGGGACTCCCTCGACATACTTACGCAGGCGGGCATATGCCAGCGGAGTCCTGCGCCGCCGAACTGCAGGGAGGTCCCTGCGAATGCCAAGCCGGCCAAGGTGGCAGCAATCGAAGCGAAGGCCGGACCGTCTCAGCCGGCTCAAGTCCCACTTTCTCACCTGGCCAAGGAGGCACCTGCTCAGCCGGTCGAGGCAGTGCCAGGAAACGAGGCGCCGGACAAGGGCTTCATACTCGTTCGCGGCAGCGATCCGATGTGCGAGCCCCACTGCCCGGAATGGATGTGGGCTCGGCCGCTCGTGGCAGTGCCGGGGAACGGGGCACCCGAGATGCGCTTCGTTGTGGTTCGCCGCAGCAATTCGTCCTGCAATCCCGACTGCCCGGAATGGATCTCGGCACAAGGCGTAATCACGAGCCAAACCCCGCAGAAGCTGGGCCAGTTGCTCGCTACGCTTGGCAGCCGGCGGCTGCCTATAGTGGTGAGCTCGCGAGGCGGCGACTTGTTCAGCGCTCTGGCGATGGGGCGACTTATCCGTGAAAAGAAGCTCGACGTCGCCGTTGCCCGTACCGATTTCGTTGGCTGCGACCCGGAAGAGTGGAATTGCTTGGCCAAAGATGGCGCCTATGCCGGAGTGGCCAGCGATGCGAAAGGCGACTGCGATTCGGCCTGCGCGCTGATGCTGGCTGGGGGCGTCAGGCGGCTTGTCGGTCCACGGGCGCTACTCAGCCTTTACCTGATGGGACAAGCCCAGCTGATCAAGGCTTACCTTGACGAGATGGCAATCAACCGTGATCTGTTCATGACGCTTCAGCGCATTTCGGTCGAGCGTCAGCTCGAACCTGACGTGATGCTGAGGGCCGGACTGACGACTGGGCCGCAATCAGTGGACGAGCTGACCGGTGCCACCCTGTGCAGATCGGTGCCGAAGCCTGACAATTGCCGCGTGGTGCTCTCGCCCAATGCGCAGGCCGAGGCGCCCGCCAAATTGTAGGGGCGCGTCGGTTTCGGAAGCTGGCCATCGAGACAGGTTGAGCGATGCTGGATGTTTCCGCTATCGTCCGGTGTGGTAGAAGACCAGCCAGGCGAGGGATCGCAAATGAGCCAGGACGTCCCGACATTGTTCGAATGGGCCGGCGGCACCGAAGCGCTGAACCGCCTGACCCAGACCTTCTACGACAACGTCTCTCGGGATCCCATTGTCGGGCCGGTGTTCAAGCATATGTCGGCGGACCATCCGGCCCACGTCGCGGCCTTCATCGGCGAAGTTTTCGGTGGACCGAAAACCTACAGCGAAAAGCATGGCGGCCATCGCGAAATGGTGATGCATCACCTCGGCAAGCATCTGACGGAGGAGCAGCGCCGGCGCTGGATCAATCTCCTAGCCGACGCCGCCGACGAGATCGGGCTGCCTGACGATCCCGAATTCCGCTCGGCCTTCATGGCCTATATCGAATGGGGATCGCGGCTGGCCAAGATGAACTCCAACAAAGGTCCGACCTGCGATCCCGAGGCGGAACCAATGCCGGTCTGGGGTTGGGGCGTGCCGGGCGGCCCCTACAAGCCGCCTTCGGGAAACTGACCGGGCGCGAATCGGTCGAAACCCTGCCGGCCAGGAAAACGGGTGGCTATGGAGGTCTCGGTCCTCCAGGCTAACGGTTTAAAGTCGCCGTCGACTGGCGGGGCCACACTGAAAAACCGGAGGCTTTGCGATGAGATCGGAAGGCAAGAAAAATTCAGGCAGCACCTTTGACGGCAGCCGCGGAACCCGAAATCCGTTCGGTGTCATGGATGTCCCCACTCCCGACGACGAGGAGGTGTCGGCGTTCGCCGCCGGCGTAAAACTGGAGGGAACTGCAAGCGATGAAAACGCCGAAGCCTGGGGCACCGAAAGCGACGGCGACCGCAACGACACCATCGAAGGCAGGTGGTCCAGCCGATGGAACGGCGGTGCCGACCCCACGATTCCAGGCGATAGCAAGGGTAAATGGAAGTCTGGCCGGGGCGAGCTGACGACGGCGGGAGAGAGAGTTTACCTACTGTTCGATTGGCATGATGGCGTGCGCAAGGGGCTCATTGATGCGCGGCGCGTCAGTGCGAAAGGGCTGGTTGGAAAATATATCAATCTGACCGACCCACAAATCGTGCGTCCCTGGGTCGGTTTGGTCGTCAGCAATCAACGGATCGACGGGAAATGGCCGGGAGGACGCCTCGACTTTCGAAGATGAAGGCTGGGCAGCGCACACCGCTCTTTACAGAGCGCGCGGAAGCTTTTAGGAAGCGCCTGCTGCGCCGACATGCGCATACGGGCATAGCTCAGTTGGTAGAGCGGCGGTCTCCAAAACCGCAGGTCGTAGGTTCGAGCCCTGCTGCCCGTGCCACTAAGGCAACAAAATCAAGCATTTAGGAATTCGCTTGATTGCCGGAAGTGCCGAAACTAGCCTTACACATCTCTTTCACAAACTTGCACGTCCGCAGGGAGTGTCTGACGGTGGCCGAAACGCACACGATTCTCGAAGGCAAAGTTCACGTCTATCGGCGCAACGACAGCCCGATTTGGCAGTGTTCGACGTATCTCAAAGGCAAAAACTGGCGGGTCAGCACCAAGGAAGAAAGCCTGGCGCGGGCCAAGGACTGGGCCGAGGATTGGTACTTCGGCCTTAAGGACAAAGGCCGGCGCGGCGAATTGTCGACCGAGAAAACGTTCAAGGACGCCGGAGACCAGTTCATCTCTGAATACGAGGTGCTGACCGACGGCGAGCGCAATGCCCGTTGGGTCCAGGATCATTACCGGCGCGTTCGCACCTATCTGGTGCCGTTCTTTGGTAAGATGGGCCTCTCGACCATCACTGCCGGCACGGTGCAGGACTATCGCATTTCCCGGATGACGCCTGCCGAAGGTAAGAAGGCACCCTCACGCAGCACATTGCACCACGAAACCGTGACCTTGCGGCTGGTCCTGAAAACCGCTGTACGCCATCGCTGGCTGGCGCATCTGCCCGACATCTCCCAGCCCTACAAGAAGTCCGCGAAGGTCGTCCATCGCGCCTGGTTTACGCCAGAGGAGTACAAACAGCTGTACCAAGCGACGCGGGCCCACGCGCAGGAGGCGCGAGACGTTAGCCACAAAGCCAAGAAGGGCGAGCAGGCCTGGCGGGTGTGGCTGGCGGACCAGCTCCACGACAAGATCCTGTTCCTGACGAACACGGGCCTGCGACCGGACGAGGCCACCTGGCTCGAATATCGGGACGTCGAGGTCGTCAAGGACGAGGCGAGCGGCCAAAAGATCCTTGAAATCCAGGTGCGCGGCAAGCGCGGGGTAGGGTACTGCAAAAGTACGTCCGGCGCCGTATTCCCCTTCCAGCGAATGGTGGCGCGCAACAAGCCGAAGCCCACCGACCGGGTTTTTCCGGTCGACCACAAGAAGCAGTTCAACGGCATCCTCGATAAGCTCGGCCTCAAGTCCGACCGCGAGGGCAATCGGCGAACGCTGTATTCGCTCCGCCACAGCTACATCAGCTTCCGGTTGCTTGAGGGCGCCGACATCTACCAGATCGCCAAGAACTGCCGGACAAGCGTCGAAATGATCGAGAAGCACTATGCGGTGCATCTCAAGAACCGCCTCGACGCGGCTGCCATCAACGTGCGCAAGGCCAAGCCGGCACAGCGGGCCAAGCCCGAGACGGCACAGCGGATTGAGAGTTGAGGTGCCTCCTTGGACCGGGCAGGCTTGAAAGATGTCCGGGGCTTATCGCAATGCGTACAGCGCACTTACGCATCGCCCAATGTGTACGCATTGAGCCAGAGAAAGCGATGCGTTGCTCGGTTTTCTAACCGGGCGCGGGAGGGGCGGCCCGGAGAAAACCGGCAAGTGCGCCAGGGGCAAGCCCCTTGGAACCCCGCTCAGCATCGAGAACCGCGTTTCAACTTGACTGTGCGCCGGGGCCCGACAAAGTGCGGATGGAGAGGTGACCCATGGCGATCTTTCATCTGCACGTCAAAAACATCAGCCGCGGTGACGGCCGTTCGGTTGTCGCCGCCGCCGCCTATCGGGCCGGCGAAACGCTGCCGAACGATGCGGAAGAACGCGAGAGCGCGTTTGGTGGCCGGCGCGACGTTGTTCACGCCGAGATCCGCATGCCGGCTGGAGTTCCTGTCTGGATGGGCGAGCGGGCCAAGCTTTGGAATGCCGTCGAGGCCGCCGAGAAGCGCAAGGACGCGCGGCTCGCCAAGGAAATCGAGTTTGCGCTGCCGCGTGAAGTCGCGCCGACGGTTTGGCTGGAGTTGACTGGCGCCATGGCCGACGCGTACACGCGCCAGGGTTACGTCGTCGATTTGGCGATTCACGAGGACGGTCGCAACACCAATCCGCATGCCCACCTGCTGCTGACAACGCGTCGGATCACTGCGGGAGGCTTCGCCGGAAAGCTCCGGGAAGCCGACGGGGTTCGCTTCGTCACCGACGCGCGTGCCATGTGGGCCAAGATCGCCAACGCCAGCTTTGCCAGCGCCGGCCTCGATGCCCGCATCGATGCCCGCAGCCATGCCGCGATCGGTTCGGCCCAGCGCGCGGGCCAGCACGTAGGTGCCGATCGCCAGGCGCGACGGGCACGCCGGGCCCAGATTGACGTAGAACGTATTGCCACGGTCCGCCAGGAGCTGAGAATGCCAAACCCGCTTGCCGACCTGTATCCCCACCTGTCCCTGAGACGGGACTGGCCGCCTGAAAGCCGCGAGCCGGCGCCGGACATGAGTGAGCGCGAACGTGACGAATTCTGGCTCTATTGGCAGTCGCGCGATCACGAGCAGGGCGATCCGGTTGCCGGGCGCGATCGGCCTGTTCCAGGTCCCGAGGGCGACCTGATACCCGCGCATGAGCTGGAGGCGGCGCAGGACAGGATGATTGCCGAGGTCGAGCAACCGGCTGACCGTTATCCGCTCCCGAACGCCCAGGAACTCACTGCGGAGAACGACAGGGCGTGGTGGGTCAATGCCGAACACCAAAGGCAACCGGAAAGCGAACCTGACGCACCTGAACGGGACCGCGAGGCGTGGTGGCGGACCCGCTGACTGGCGTCCCGGCCGGGATGTGTGGAACGCTAGTGCAGTGTATCTTTTGGAAAATGCCTGGGGGGCAGCGCCTCCGCGAGCGTGGTGCGGCGCACGCGGGTTGCGGTAGCGCTGGGTGGCAACCCTACCCGATAGGTTCCGAGCTTGCGGCGACGGTAGAGCAGGTAGGCATAGTAGTGTCGTTTCACCAGGTGAAACCACAACCAGGTTGGCCAATCGCGCCAGCGGCGCCGCTTTGCTAATGCAAGTTCGTAGTCTAACCTTCTGATCCAATAGGGCCGCATAGAGAAAATAGGACATTATTCCTACAGTCTGTCAAAGGATATCGCGATGGCGAGGGATTATTCGATCGACCCGGAAGCAGACATGCAGAAACTGACTACGCGGATGGTTCAGCTCAACCGCCAGTTCGCCGATCTCTTCGGGCGCTGCTTTGAGCAGCCCGATGTCGCTTATGGCGAGTGGACCAAGTTCGCCTTGAACGATGCCCATTCGTACGAAATCCTGAAAAACCATCTGTTCTCGCTCGGCGAGATGCCCCGGGACGGGGCCCGGAAGGAGCAGGCCATCGACGCCAGCTTGCGTCTTCCGGCCTTGTTTCAGGAGTACCGCGGGCTCCGCGACCAGTTGGAGGAGATGCGCGCTGTTAACCCGGCGCATTTCGATGGCATGCAACGTCAGATCCAGGCGGACGCCGATCCATGGTGGGTCAAGCGGTCACCCGGCGCTGCTGCTTCCGGTGGCCATGAGGAAGAGCGGGACTTAAGCCCGGAATGGCAGCGAGATCGCTAAGCCTGCAAGGATCAGGCGGCCTTTTTCCCGCGAAGCATTTTCAGGTGGGCGCCGCTGCGAAGGGCATCGGTGCGGCGTTTGAGCGTAGGGTGGGTACTGAACAAAGCCCCCATTTTGCCGCCGCGAAACATCAGGTAGCCGTATTTGTTTTCGACCCCGGTCGGCTTGGCCGGTATGCCATGGACCCGCTCGAGGGCGCCAATCATCGCCTCCGGTGAAGCAATGCTGGCACCGATGGCATCGGCCTTGAACTCACGGGCGCGCGACAGCCCCTTCACCATAAGCTCGGACCCGGCAAAAAGCGTGTGCCGGGCCGCCGTGCCCATGGCGCCGGTCACCTCCGTCACATCGCGCCCGTAGCGCTTGTCTTTGGTGGCCTGCGCCACCACTGTCGTCGCGATGACCGTGCCGAAATTCGCCACGTGACCCATCATGGTCTGGAACCCTTCCGCGAACTGCATCCGTTCCACGTCGTTGTAGACCACGTGCCCGAGTTCGTGGCCAATCACCGCGTCGAGCTCCTGCGGCGACAGCAGGTTCAACAGGGGCTTGCCAATCACGACCGCCGCGTCTTTGCGGGTTCCCATGGCAAAGGCGTTGGTGACATTCACCACGCCGACGGCCGGCGGCTTGATGCCAAGCGTCGCGGCATGTCCGGCGACACGCTGCGCAAGCGGGTGATTGGCCTGGAGGTACTCAACCCCGAACGAATTGCCGACCCTGGCCTTGGCCCGGGCGGTAAACCTGTTGCCGTAGACGAGGCCGGCAACCGCCAGGAGTCCGCCGATCACCCATCCCGGGCTGTCCAGCGGCATAAACACGAAGGGCACACCGAGCGGGCCGCCCGTGATCAGCCATTGAATGAAGACGCAGGTAAACAGCACGGTGCCCGCCAGCACGAGCGGGGTGCTGACGACGGTCCGGCTTAAGGAGGTCAGGTCACGTTCCCGGGTTTCACCCGGCGCGGTCGTCAGGTGGAGCGTTGCGGCGGTATCCGGTTGATAGCGGATCAAGGCGGCTTTCACGACTTTGATGAGGAGCACCACCTGCCAGATCGTAAGCCCCAGGTCGACCAGCACGAACAGGCCTGGCCAATCAAGGTGGGGCGGCAGCGGCAGAACAACGCTCGGGTAAAGCCTAAGGCCGCTGTTGATCGCGTACCAGCCGAGCCGCAGCGCCGTGGCCGTCAAATACCTGGCAGCTAGGGGCTTAACGTCGTCCAGGAAAGCACCAGAGGTCATACCGCTCCTCACGTTCTGCGATTGGCTGGTGGAGTGACGCGCTCACGGCAGGCTTGCCCCAGATACCAGGGCACGAGCTTGGCCCGGATCGGGCGGACGCCCCGCGCAAAGACCAGGCCGCTGCGGGTCTGGTCCGCGGCGGAGCCACTGAGCAGTTCCGTCACTTCGTCCGGCGTCAGCAGGGGACGGCCGGAATAGGCGATGCCGTGATTGACCGAGCCGGTGCCTGCGCCATTGCCGCTGAAGACCGGGCCGGTCGAGGCGCTGTTGCTGGTCCCTGCCGTGCGGTAGCCGCGCGTCTGGTCGCCGAGGAAATCCGAGATCATCGCGGCGGTGAAGTGTTCGTCGGTGCCGAAGAACGTCTTCACCGAGGTGTTGAAGAACGTCTTCCAGCCGGCGGGGTAATGTTCTTCCAGCGTGGGCACGTCCTGCAGGAAGAACCAGAGGCGGACGCCCGCGCCGGCATGCGTGCGGATGGCGTCGCGGAAGCGCGGGAACGGCCCCAGGCTCAGGAACTCATCAAGGATGAAGAGGACGGGGATGTCGGGGATGGTTTCGTTCTGGAGCATCGCGTCAAGGGCGGTGGTGAGTGTGATCTTCAGGAACGCGGCATACGCGGACATCTTGTGGAACGGCACGGTGATGTAGACGGTCGCCGGTGCATCCTTCAGAGAACGGAAATCAAATGACGCCACCGAGGTCGCGCGGTGGAGTCCCGGGTCGTCCCAAAGGGC
The DNA here is from genome assembly GCF_000503055.1 of Mesorhizobium sp. LSHC420B00. Classification (GTDB taxonomy): domain Bacteria; phylum Pseudomonadota; class Alphaproteobacteria; order Rhizobiales; family Rhizobiaceae; genus Mesorhizobium. The sequence goes on from NZ_AYVY01000027.1 coordinate 11,195, forward strand.
GAACTCGGTGTTGATCGTGTCACGGAGATTCGGAATGGATTTGCTGCGGTCCTTGCCAAGGACAATGTTGGCGGCATTCGCGATGGCATGGTTGCGCGAGCCGGCCATGGTCCTGATCGCCTCGGTGAAGAGGTCGAGCGGCGCGGCGGTGATGCGCCGCACCTCGGCCATGCTGCGATGGCCCGGCGGAGCCGCCTCGGTGACGAACATGATAATGGCCGTAAGGACTGAGATGGCATCCTTGCGGAAGAAGTCCGGCGCATACTGATCGGGCGGCATGATCAGGTCGGCAAGCGCCTGGGCATCGGAAAACGAGGCCACGCCGTCGAGCGGGTTGTAGGCGTCCGTTTCAGGCTGGAACGGTGCGATCCGGTAAACCGGCCCGACGTTCTGCCGGCGCCAGGCCGCCGTTTGCGCGTAGAGTTCGCCCTTGGGGTCAAGCACGACGCATGACCCCTTGTAGCGCACCAGGTTCGGGATGATCGTCGTCGTCGATTTGCCGGAGCGTGTCGGCGCCACAGTGAGGAGGTGCCCTTCGCCGTCCCAGTGAATCTGGCCGGCGACGGCGCCGCCGAGGGCGGGGTCCTCGAAGGCCCCGATCAGAATCGAAGACGCGCTCTCAAATTTCGGCGCCGGGTGCAGCAGGTCGGCTTTCAGGAGATCGGAGGCATCGGCCCAGCGCGCCGAACCATGCAGCGGCGGCGGGTTGGCGATGCCCTCGTCGACGCGCCGTTCCTCCTCGCGCTGCTCGTTTTCGATCCGTTTGCGCGCCCGCCGTTGGGCGAACATGTTGCTGATGGCGCTACCGATCTTAATCCCGGTGGACAGGCCGTCTGTCGCCCCTTTGCTGGACGATCCGAACGGCTCCATTCCCTTCAAGGGATCGAAATCCTTGAACCAATCCGGCATGCCCCAGCCCCCGCAAGACTGGACGATGTAACACCAACAAACAGCTGGCATAAACCCCTTTGGCGGGGCGAGATGAATTTTCCAGACGGTTCGCTCGCGGATTGGTGAAGAGATTGCTGTAGGGGGCCGGAGTGGAAAGCTGGCGGGCCGGGATGCCCGCCTTTCAGTCACACAGCAGAACTGCTGTGCCAGAGGCCTCCGGAAGCGGAGGCAAGAAACAAAAGACGGGGATGAACATCCCCTTGCCTCTTGAGCAGGCGAACGCCTTGTTTCCGTTCTTTGACGCCTTGATTACTGTTCCTTGCAGTTGCCCTTGTTTCCGGCATTTCACCAGGAAATCTCCGGTTCAGGGTATTCCGTGACAACCGACGGGTGATCCGAGCTTTTGATGTGGGCACAGAAGAGCCGTGGCCGAATGCCCGTGTTTTCAAGACATACGTACTTTCTGATAGTCCGACCTGCGAGAAATGGCCAACGCTCGAGACCCTAGATATCGACTGCCTCCAGCAGCGCAAGACTGCTCTGGGGACACGGATGGGGGCTAGACTCGCCTCCCGTTGTTTAGATCAACCATGTGTGCTCTGGCGTCACCCGTTTCATGCTAAGCGGCGACAGCGACCAACTTATCCACCGGGCAATTCCTCGCATTCTGGGAAAAACATTGAAAGTGTTGCGAAAAAACACCACTTTTCTTATCCAAAATATGCATTAAATAGGCTCGGGTAGTAGTTTACGGGCTGGGAATTATGTCCTATCATCGGATTGAGCGAATGTCGAGCTCGTCACTGCGTCATGGCAGGACGAGCAATCGTCTTGCCCATTGATCGAATGAAGGAATAGATTAGTGGCAACACAACCTGGCACCATCGAAAAATCCGTTTCCCCTCAGAATAAGAGCAAGAACAAGCAGACGTTGTCGTTTGATGACACGTTGAAGCGGCTTGATGTGGAACTTCCAACCACCAAACTGTCGACGCATGAAAAGATTTCGCTGCGTCAAACGCTTTTCCGGCTACACAAATGATTAGACTTTGATATGTTCCGCGCCCCTTGAGGGGTGCGGAGCATATGAAAACTCGATACGAATTTTTCCGACGGCTGCTCGACTACTCGTTTTTTGAAAGCGAGTTTCAAAGAACTCTGGAAAACATCCGAGAAAATACTGGGCTCCGCCTTATCGTTGGGCCTGAGCTTGGTTACGTCCATTCGATTTGGACAGAGCTTTTGCAAAGGAAGCGCTACCTCGTCAGCGAGCCGATGCATCGAATTACCAGTCAAGAGTTCTTAGGGGAACTCTGTCACCTCCTTTCGAAGTTTGACACGGTGATTGTGCAAGGCAGCTCAATCAATGTAGCGATGGAAACGCAGAGAATCGATAAAGGTCTGACTGAATTTATCGTTTCGTTCAGCCACGAATACGTGGCGGTTGATATATGCGCCTACCTTTATCGAGCCATTATGCAGTTTGAGACCAAGGCCTACTCCGCAACGAAAATCGAACATGTCCAAGTGCTCTGCAGAGAAATGAAAAAAGAGCCGGGACGAGGCAAATTTTTTGTTAGGGCTCTGAAATATCCAATATTTTCAGACCAGTTGTAGCTATCCGTTCTATCTTGTCAGGGCGATTTGACGTCAACCGCTCAATGCAGCGCGTCGGGCCGACGTGTTGCGTGAGTTAGTGCACGACTGCGGCGAACACCGCCAAAGCCGTGCGCCTGCACTGCCGCCCACTGCCTCCTGAACCGAAGCCAAAACAAAAGACGGGGATGAACATCCCTTTGCCTCTTCAGGCGTACGCCTCATTTGCTAGTTTTCATAACTGCCTCGCCTCCAGCGTTCACCAGGAAATCTCAAGTTCCGGGTATTCCGCCACGATGGACGGGCGGAAATCATCCTGTTCGAGACGGGTCGGACGCCAGACGTATTCGAACTGCTCGGAATCGAGCCATTTCTCAAGCGCCTTAGCGGCCTCCGTATCAGAAAGGTCGAATGGAAACTCCTGCACCACACGGTAGCGGCGATGGCCTTGGAAGGCGGCCTCATCGATGGCGGCCGCGATCGTCGCGGGCTTGAAGAGCCTTTCAGCGTATTTCGTCCTCGTATTGGTGGCCATGAGGACATTGCCTTCCGCGCGTTTCATCAGAAGGCACTCCCGAGGTAAGTGTCGGTGATTTTCAGGCGGCCGTGGCCCAGCTCGGCGGAAATCCGGTGGCGCGCCGCGCGGTCGGCGGCACGTTCGTTTCCGCTCATGTCAGCCCAGCGCTTGCCGCCTGCCAGGGGGCAGGCATGCCCGGTCAGCACCGCATAGCGTTGCTGCGCATAGGCGTGGCGGAATCCGTGGGTATTGCGCAGACCAGCCTTGAGGGTCTGATACTCGAACCGCTTGAGGTGTTCGACATAGGTCATTTGCGCGGGGATCAGCGATCCGCCGCCGGGGACGAGGCGCATGATGTGTTCGAGGACCTGCCGCTGTTCCAGCGTGGTCACCGGCACGGTGCGCGCCCGGCCCCCTTTCGTCCAGCTCGCCTGCAAGGCGATCTGGTCGGCACGGATGGCCGCCTGCGGCTGGAACTTCATGGCTTCCTCGCGCCTTAGGCCAAACGCCACCTGGAGGAGAATCGAGGCCTTGATGTAGGGGCATTCGATGGTGCCAAGCTTGGCATGGTCGAGGGTTTGCGCACGGTTGCGCGTGACCTCGCCACGTTCGGCGACGCCGTACGCGGCATTGTCGCGGTTGACGACGTTAACCTTGTTGACCTTCTCCGCCCACCAGCGCAGCCAGGTGAGGCGGTTGCGGATACTCGCATCCGAGGTATCGGTATCAAGCCATCGTTCGACGAGGGCCTCTACATGCTTGGGTTTGAGGGAGGTCGCGGACGGCAACTTGTAGCCGAGGTCCACGAGGTCGTTGGCCATTGCGGACAGGCCGCGCCGGCGGTTGTTTTGAGTGCCATAAGAGCCGTCCCGGTTGCGTTGGCACAGCCGCACCAGGTCCATGGTCAGATCGTCCATCTTGCTCGCTTTTTGTTTTTGGCTGAGTGTTGATGGCCGATGCACGTCCGTAGAGCGTGACACCCCGCGAAGGTCATTCGCGGCAGGGCCGGAATGCGTAGTTTCCTTACGGTATGAGCCTCCCGAGCCAGCCGGGTGGCTGGCCGATATGGTTTGCCCTGTTGGGCATCCGGTTACCGAGAGGTCGAAACCGGAGGTGTGGCCGCCGCGGCGGCGCACCTATGCGATAAGCAGTCATTCTGCTCTCCTTTGGTTGGGGAAATGGTCGGGTGAGATGGATCAGGCAGTTTTTTGCCCGCCGGGATAGTGGAGGCTGTCGCCTGCTCATGGCCAGCACATTGCACCGGAAATGATCAGCGAACCGCAGCGTCATTTGCAGGTCATGCAGTGGCGTTTGCGCGAACCCGGCATCCACCGTGGGATTGCGGGCGGTCTGTCACTCCCCAATACATTGGCGAGTGACAGACCGCCGGCCGCCGGCATCGTCGGACATTCCATGCCCGACCATGCTCGTCACGCTTCTCCGCGTTCCTGGCCAATGGCATTGGCCCGGATCCCGTATTTGCGTTCGGCGCGGCAAGCGGTGGCCCTTGTGGGCCGGGCTTGGCGGGTCGGTGGCCGCCTACGCAGTCTGTGCATACGGAGCCAGGACTGCGGCCCGTCCGGCAGGCCTCCAGCCTCCGCCATAGCGTGCTCGTGGTATCGAATTTGGCTCGTCACGTCCGGTGTCGCGCGATTGGCCTCTGGCCTTTCCGTCGATGGTCTGCCCGGAGCTGATGACTGTTCTCTTCTAGCCGGCGCGGCCGTCTTGTCCCGTTCCTGCCCGCTCCTTCGCTGCGCTCCCGTGTTGGGGACAAGCCAGCCCTGTGCGCCGTCTCCTTTGGAACCGTCCTCCGGGACAGCAACCATCAACCAAAGGAAAAGACCATGACCATCAAACGCAACACCGAAACGAAGTCCGAGCCCAAGATGCCGATCTACCACGCCTACACCGTGCGGGACGGCAAGGACGGCCAGAAGGGCTTCTGGACCCGCATCGGCTCCTTCTTCGCCCACGACGACGGCGAAGGCGGCACGCTCCTCCTCGACGCCCTGCCGCTCGACGGACGCATCGTCCTTCGCGCTCCCAAAGACGAAGAATAGGAGGCCGCCATGCAGCTCTTGACCCAAGACCTGCGGAACAAGCTGCTGGCGAACGGTCGCCAGCAGCTTCCTCTCCGCGGCACCGACGGCGAAATCGACTTCATGCCCGTCGTCAAACTGTTCACGCCGGATGCCGGCGCGACCTGGCTCCTCACCGAGATCGATCCGGAAGACCCGGATATCGCCTTCGGCCTTTGTGACCTCGGGCTTGGTTGTCCCGAGCTTGGCAGCGTCAGCCTCACCGAACTTGCGTCGGTGCGCGGACGCCTTGGCCTGCCGGTCGAGCGTGACCGGCATTTCCGCGCGGATAAGCCTCTGTCGGCTTATGCCGAGGAGGCACGACGACTCGGCCGCCTCCGAGTGTAGCGATCGACACCGTTTTCAACGCCGTCCTTTGGGGTGGCGTTGAATGTCGAAAGCTGTGGCGCACCACCGTGGCTACCGCCAATCCCGCTAGCGGCAAGGTGGCTGGGCGCCGATGATCTACGAAAACTCAAAGCTCAACGAGTTTGCGGCTTCGGATTGCGTTTTTGGTGAGTATCGAGATGCAAAGGTGGGAATGATCGTAGAGCCACGACGTATCAAAGACTGGAGCGCCTTCCATAAACGCAGCCATGATACTGGAAACCGGTCTCTGCCGGCGCAGGAGCTCGACATAGGCGTTGACGAGATCATTATCGTCGTAATTCCGGTAAAGCTGGGGGTTGGACGGATCCGAAACCATTGACCATGGCCCCACTTGACGAGGTGTCCTGATGGTGGCGGTCGCCAGCCGTTTCAGCGCTTCCCAGTGACGGTCCGTACTGTCTAGCAAATTGATGGTGTCGGCGAGGTCGACTTCGCATTCGATGACGGCCGGACCGATGCCAGGATTGTTTTTGCGGCGACGGTCGGCCACTGATCGAGCCCACTCCGCTGCGCGTCCGGGAGCGCGATAGAACAGGTAGAACCCGGTTCCCAACCAAGATCCTTCTCTAGGAATTAACTGGAAATCACCGGCCATAATGGCGCTTGCCCTATCCGACGTCGTGCCGTGATAGGCCGTAATGTAACGACCCTCCAAAAGTCCCCCCCCCAAACACGAAAGTAGCCCCGAAGGGCTACTTAGATTTACGAAACGTGACGAACTCTTCCTCTGGACGGGGCTTTAGGCCCCACTCCTTATCAAATTTCTCTACCGTCTTGGCGGCGAGCTGTTTGAGCTTTTTGGGCGAGTTGACCTTATCGATCTCGGAGAAAAGAGCTTTCATATCAACGTTATGCGTAGGCATAGCGTCGGTTGGCGAAAGTTGTGAAACGGTATCGGGTTGCACAGTCGTTGCCCTTTCAGGTTTGTCGGGCGCGACGATGTAACCTTTTGAAGGGCTGCGTCGGCCCTTCTTAGGAGTAACAACTTTACTGTAACTCAATTCATAAGGCTGGAAAAATAATTTAGTTGATTCGATTGCTGCTCCAGATAACTTCTTTCCACGAGCGTCAGTGACAATAACGGAGCCTTTTCGACTAAGATTCTGGCCGCCAAAGCCTTTCACGAAATTGCCTCTACGTTCGTCAAGCCATCCGACAACCTTGCCTGACTGATCCACAAGCTTATTTCCATCGACCACGGCTTCTATGACCAAGCCCTCATCGATGCCCAGTCGGGACTTCTTTTTGGGGCTGGTATGGATCGTTTTCGTTTTCAAACGAGAATCCTCGATCTGAATCTGTCCCTGTTATATGGCTCAAAATAGTGGCTGCGCAAGCTTGGGTACTCCGGGTGTCCTCGATGGTAAGCGGAACAGCTTGCTAAGCCGTGTAGGTAGCAACTTCCTGTAACTTCCCACTGCATGCAGGTTTTGCGGGCAAGGCCCACGGGCAGCCTTTGGCACCCTATTGAAAGAGCGCCACTTGCCGATACACTGGGAACGTCGAGGCGGCCAGGGGTTCACGACATAAAGCGGAAGGCTGGGTTGCGGCGCCATAGGGCATGTGATGCAAAGAGGCTTTTGAAATGAAGCGGATGCGAGAAGAGGACATTCCGGCGTTCGTGCGGGAGGTGGCCGCAACCGGCTGCGACATCTGTGCCGTCGGGCCGGCTTACTACACCATGGGCGATTCCGATGTTCGGCGCGGCAAGCGCAGGGGGCTATACAAGAAGCTCGCCGACATCGACGCGCGCTATGGCAGCCGCGACCACCTGCGTTACCAGATCGTGGCGCACCTGGCCTCGATTGGCCGCTACATCGACGCGCCTCCACCGGACGAGGAAATGTGGATCGATAGTGAGGCGCCCGACTTGGCCGAGGTCACGCCTTACGACGAGGCGCACTTCCCTACCTACGCAGTCCTGCTATTCGCGGAGGCCAAGGGCGTCGACTGGCGCAAGGTGGCACGAGCCCTCTTGAACATCGACCCAGAGCGCCAGCCAGAACGGGCACGCCGGGCCTGGGCATCGCATCTGGCGCGGGCGCGGTGGCTGGCGACGAGCGGGTACGGGGAGCTTCGGAGCGATTTGCTGCAATAGGCAACGACTGCCGCAGGAAGCCCCCCCGGCAGACCGCCTCCAAAGGCGGGCGGTCCATGGCAGTTCCCGGGGCGGCATCGTAGTGATGTATGCCGTTAATAAGCAGAAGACGGTTCAGGCAACATCCACATGGACCTGTTATTCCTCAATCAACAACGTTCCCGGCGAAGGCGTGTACGACAGCTGAGGCGAGTCGATGAGATCGTCCTAAGGCGTCAGGATAGGGGTGATGTTTTGGTCAAACACGAGAGTTGGTCCGAACAGGACATTCTGGATTTGCCGCCAGAAGAGTCGGACGATTTTGATCGTAAAGGCGGGCGTCTTTTTGATGAAGTGGAAGACAAGGTACTGACGACCATAGCCAAGGCGCTATCAGCCTTCGCTAACTCCGGAGGCGGATCACTTGTGCTCGGCGTGAAGGACGACCGTTCCATCGACGGCATTCCGGCGATGAAAGGTAGGGCAACAATTGCCGACTGGTTGGAGCAGAAGGTTCCGCACCTGCTAGATTACCCGTTGGCTGATTTCAGGGTCCACACGGTCCTTCGCAGGGAACAGTCGCAAATCCCAATCGGCAGAGAGATCATTGTGATCGACGTTGGCGACAGTGCCGCTGCGCCTCATCAAAGTGCACGTGATCACCTGTATTATCATCGCCAGGGCGGCCGGTCGGTTCCCGCCAAACACTTCTATTTGGACCTGCTGCGGCAAAGACTGACACATCCGGTTTTGACGTTGGGGATGCATGGCATCCAAACCCATGCCGCGCAGGAGCTCAATGGCGGAATTTACTTCATTGTGAATTTGACGTTCGTTGTGAGGAACGTGGGGCGAATAGCAGCTCATGAATGGGCGATCTCGTTGCGAAACGTGGAGCACCCCACCGATGGCTTCTTCGACCGCCATCGCCTCATGTTCGAGTATGAACACGAGTTCCAGATTCCGTATTCTTCAGGTGGTATCGAACTCAGGCAACCAATCTTGCCGGGACGGGGTTTGAGGCAAACCCGANGATTCCGTATTCTTCAGGTGGTATCGAACTCAGGCAACCAATCTTGCCGGGACGGGGTTTGAGGCAAACCCGACCGCTAGGGTTCCCGGTATTCTTCCCGGTGGGCGGACCTATTTCCAACATCACTGAGGCCATCGAAGAAAGATTCAAAGGCACTATGTTTCAATTTCAGTTGGCGACGGAATTTTCTGCCGGTGAGATTTCACCTTTGGGTTTGGGGCAACTCATGCCTGTGCAGGAGATGGCACTTATGGCGTGCAAAATGGCTCCGCACTACTTCTCATTGTGATCGACACACCCTGAAACGCGCTAGACTAGGTTCCGGGATCAGCCACCGGATGTTCTGCTTGAATTCCCTGAGCAATCGAAAACTCATTGAGCTTTGCAATGACATGGTCTGTGGCCATGTGAACGGCAAAGCAGATTTCCGATAATTCATGACGGGTCAGGCGAATATTAGTGCCCACCGCAAAGCTTCTTTCCTTCCATGTCAGACGCATGATGATCATCGCGCCCTCGTGGCCGGTAGCAACGTGTCCGGCTTCAATGGCCTCGTGATCTATCGGTTGTTCCGTACCATCGGGGTGCCTCATGAAGACGCCCAAAAAAGACCAACGGATCAGAAGTCGATTGTTTTCGGGGCTCACATCCTTCCGTGAGACGAGGCCCATTCGGTGGGAAAGGCAATTGCGAGCTTTTCGAAAGCTCTCAAACATCTCCCAATACCGCTGATCGAGACCGATAAGCTCCCGCAAACGGCTGTATTGAGCACTGATGCTAAGCATCTCAACTTCGGCGGCGAGCGCGCGCAAATCCGTTGGAATGTAGCTGTGCGTCGCCATCATGTGCTGAATCGGAAAGCAATGCTTCAGAAAGATGGTGAACGCATCTACCAGATCGCGAAGCGCGTTGCCGATGATCCAAGCTTCGAAGTTCTCGTTGAATTGCCTTCGCGTCTCGTCGGAAATTTCACTGGGAACAAGATGATAGCTCATGCGGTCATCGAGCTGGTGGGGCAAAGAAGGAATATGATTTGCGGCATTGGAGCCCAACGCCAGAAAGACCGAAGCTCTCCGAACCCCTAGGTCGGCAGGTCGACGCAAGCGAGCAAAATCAATTCGCACATGCGGTCGCTCGCCAGGTCCGTCAGTAGCTTGGTCCGACATGCTTACTCCGGCAGAGAGTTCAACTGGAATACTCAATCCACATTATTCGCCGGGTTCCGGCGGCCGAGGACGCCACCAGCGCCACAGAATAAGTCCAGCGCCGGCGACAGCGCTGATGATGGTGACGATGTTCGCGCCGTCGGCGAGAAAATCGCTGTAGATGCTACCCGTCATTTGGAGGCTCCTTTCGAGGGATCTTCCTAAAAAGAAAATCTCAACAAAGAGCTTTTGAGCGGTATCGCTTTGCCAAGCACATTTCAAGCTCAAAAATTCGGCTTATTCTACAGAAACATCCTATAAGGAATTGTCAGGCGAAAATGCTATTCAATCAAACAGTTATCTTAAAAAATCACGATTTGTGTCAACTGAGTTATTTGCCGCCGCCAGCATTAAAGGGGAATGCTGCGTGGTTGCCATGCAACAGCCGGTGTTCGGCCTTCCAGACCGATCTGAAACTGAAGCTTGACCCCATCGCCACGGCTCTGAGACTCCAAAACGCGCTGCCGGTCGCGTTGTTTTATTGTTGGAGTTTTTGCTGCAAAATCAGGAAGTCTAGGTCTCTAAGAAGTCTCTCCTTTGAACCCTCGTCGACGGGTGGTGGCGCTGGCGGGATGACCGCCTTGGGTTTCTGACCATCCGGTAGCTTGGTCGCGCGCTTCGGCGGCTCGACCTTTTTCTTTGGTGCTTCGGCGGGTTTCTTCGGTGCCTCGGCGGGCTTGGGGGCAAAGGTGATGATGATCTTGTTGGTATCAGTCCACGCGCTTTTCCAACCCCAACCAAGGCCAGCCTGTGCGGTATTGAAGGGGATCTTGACGATTTTTACGCTGGCTTCCCCCTTCTGCACGAGTTTAAAACTCAGGGTATAGGCCACGGATTCCGGCTTCGTTCGGGTCTCCGCATAGGCATCCTGCAACTGGGCCAGCCAACTGGCAATACCCAAGTCTCCCATCAAACGGATGCCATGCGTCCTGCGTGCTTCAACCGCTTCGTGGTCACAGTCAATTTTATCCTCAACGCCCAAGCCGATCGTGAATTTGTAACCGACCTGCCGGTCGGCTGTGCCCGTCACGTCCGTGGAAAGAGCCAGTGTGGCAGTTTGCGGAACGTAAGGCACATCGTTGCCGGCGCTCCCGTTCCCACCGCCTTCGGCAATCACGTTCAAGGATAGGTCGACTCCAGCGTTCCACTTTTCTTTGTCAGTCAGGAAGGATGCCGGCCCGACGCCTGTCTTTGTGTTGCCGTCGCGCCCTTCCTTTAGCTCGCACCGAATATTGTCGACGATGTCAGAAATACGCAGCAGTCCGATGTCGGTCTGAAGCTTTGGGACACTTCCGCACCCTGAAAGGGCCAAGCAAATTCCGAATGATCCCCTTATGAAAATTTTCATCATTTGCTCCCCTTGCAGCATCACAACTGATGCATCCTGCAAAGGAAAACACAAACGAGATTTTCATCCGGAAAGTGCTGTCAACAAGTTTTCAAAGTTCAGCGGCCATTTCGATACTTTTCGTTATCTACACGGGTTCCCTCCGGAATTAGACAAGTCCGTGGTTCACGGTAGGATTTCGTCCGTTAGGTATCGCTTCCGTTCTTCCTCTTCGTCTTTCCCAACAAAGTCCCCGTTCGGATGTCGCCCATAGAGACATAGGGGCGACTGCATCGCGGTCATGGCTGACCTTCCCGCTAAGAGCGTCGACTTCATCCTCACCGATCTCCCGCACCTCTGCCGCTACCGCGATCGCAGTGGACGCACAGTGGCCAACGACGACCAACGGCGTTGGTCCCAACCGGGCTTTTACCGAGGCTTGTCGCGTGCTGCGACCGGACAGTTTGTGTGTCAGCCGCATGCCGGCGCGTCGAAGCCGAAGCAGGACCACGCTGAATAGGTGCGTGCGTCGCCTTGGGCCTATTCCCCAAGGTGCGGCCGTCACAACTTTCAACCCAGCGCCAGATATCCTACTGTGAAAGACGCCGGATACGCCGAAAGTTATACATCGACGAAGTTGCAGTCGTGCTGGCATATTGATTTTGTACGTCAATCCATATCACACTATTTGTGTCAGCGCCCTCGGACGGGACCTGCTAAAATAATGCGACGCTCTGCGAAAGAGAATCACAAATGTTTCAAGTTAACGAGCAATGGTCCGGCGCCTTTTGGGCGGGTATACAGGGGGCACTCAAACCTTCATCGCTGGTTACCTTTTTCGGCCCTCTCGTCCTTCATTTGAGCCTAAAATTGGTCAGCAACGATGAGTACACGCGGACCACGCACGATCAAGCCTTCGCAGACACGTTAAAAAATCCATGGGTCTATGGGATTATTGAGTGGAATATTCAGTATTATACCTATCTAATAGCCCTGATATTTTTTGTGGCGAGCTCCTACAACTATTTTTCGGAGTATCACGAGCAACCATCTTACGTTAGAAAAGAGATACGCAGTAACGCGTACGTATACATTGCCTTCATTATGGTTGCGATAAACGTCGTTCTGTTCTTCTACGTGTTATCTAGTTCTGCGACGGTTGAGACGGTGGGCCTGTACACGCCGCCAAGCACCAATCTGGCAGCTAACGATCTCGCGCTGCCCCCGCTCGGTAGCCCTCTAACTTGGGCCCGGGGTGCAGTGCTATTTGGGGGCATCGTTGTCTCGGTCTGCTACGCCGGCGTTTCCCAGCTTCTTACAAGAAAAACATGGCAATGACATTGCACACGCGAGAATAAGCAAGACGATAGTAACATATCCGGCGTGATTGCTCGCGATGCTATTGAAATCCAGCGGGACCTTGGACATAGCGAAGACGTAGGAGTATTGAAAGACGGCTGTGGATACGCAAGACAGAAGAAAATAGAACCTTAACGGCTCCCGTCTAAAGCCGCTGAGCGCATAGTATGACGTTAGGGCCGACGGTTGGAAGGCAAAGACGATAGACCCCACCCATCTTGGGAGCCAATCTGTGAGTTTTGTCACCTCAAAATGGATAACTTTATGAGCTCTCTGTCCGAGAGCCCCGAACCAATACCAAGTGATCGCGCACCCTGTCAGCGTCCCTAATGTGCTGAAAGCTGGGTACAAATAATAGAAGGGTGACTTGGCGGAAAGTAAGGCTATTCCAATTAAGAGGGTCGTCCCAGGAAAATAGATGGTGATGGGGAATAGCGACTCTAATAAAGCGATTAAAAATATCGCTGATAGCGTGATGGGCAGATAGCTGACGGATATGCGTTCCACTGACAGTGTGTAGTCAATCCGCCCGTCGAACGACGCCGAAATGAGGTAAAACACTAATACAACAACTACAAGAACACCTGAATTCCTTAGGAAGCAGCCTGCAATTTGTCTTGCTCGATCAACGGGCGGCAACATACACGCTGCTCATCAGCGCTTTATCCACAATGAAAACGCCAGCGCAATTGGGGATGATTGCTATGGATGACAAAACCATTACTCGTAGAAAGTATTTCATATCGATGTCCTTTTGTAGGTTAACCTAGCACACCTCACCATCTGGTCAATTGCCTTTCACGATCTCAAGACACCGCGGCTTCATGAAGTCGGACGCTATCCCGTCGCACTCATCGGCCACTTCTCGGATGCGCATGGCACCGAAATCCCTACGCTTGGCTTTGACCCCTAGGATGCTTCTCTCCGGTCCTTGACGTCGGCAACACCCCACCACTCAACGTTGCCGCCTTGGGGCGGGACAAGACCGGTCTTGGCGTGTCAATTGCTCGTGGAGGTCGGCGCATCATATGGCGCCCATTCGCCGGGGGCTGTCGGTCCCGCATCCCGCCTGACGGCGGCGCTATGCTGATGCTCCTACGGCCGCCCTGTTGAACCGGTCTCAGGGGCCACGAACTTTCTCCAGCACCGAACTGACTTAGTCCCGCTGGCGGGCATTTCGGTGCTTCCGCCTTGTACGCCCTTCTTTGTTGCGGCCGCTTCGCGGCAGGGCTACGCCGATATGGATGTGCCTGGCGGCACGTTTCCTGTGTGAGGGGAGAGAGGCGCGCGGCCCTCTCTCCCCAGCAAGTCGCCGCGGGCGGTTTCCCCCATCTTCCTCCGCTTCGCTCCGTGCAGACCGGGGAGACCCCTCCGCCCCCGGGACTTGCCCCCCTCGCTCCCCGCTACTCGCCGCGAGGCAGGGGTTCAGGGGGCCTGAACCTCAGGTCAATCCCTGAAATCAACAAGGAGCAAGTCCAAGAACACGAATGAAATCACAATCCCGCTTGGCAAGCTGGTGCCGAGCGCATCCAACGTTCGCCGCGTCAATGCGGTGGCAGGCAGGGCCGCACTGGCTGCCAGCATCGAGGCGCACGGCCTCATCCATAACCTTGTGACCCGTAAGGCCCCGAAAGGTGCCAAGTTCGAGGTCGTCGCCGGAGGGCGGCGACTGGGGGCGTTGCGGTTGCTGCTGGAGGAAGGTCGCACCGTGCAGGGTGTGGCGGTGACCAAGGACTATCCGGTCAGGGCCATCCTGAGCGAGGACGGCAGCGGCACCGAGATTTCTCTGGCCGAGAATGACCAGCGGGAGCCGATGCATCCGGTCGACGAGGTCATCGCCTACCGCGACCTTGTCGAACAGGGCATGGCGGCCGAGGACATCGCGGCGCGCTTCGGTAAGTCCGTGGTTACAGTTCGCCAGCGGCTGAAACTGGCGACCCTCTCGCCCCGCATCCTCGATGCCATGCGCGCCGATGAATTGACCCTTGAACAGGCCAAGGCGCTGGCGTTGAGCGAGGACCATGCGGTGCAGGAGGCTGCATGGTTCGAGCAGGATGGCTGGAGCCGTAATCCGGGGAGTATCCGCTCATTCCTGACCAGCGCCCATGTACGCGGCAACGACCGGCTGGCCCGCTTTGTTGGTGTTGAGGCGTACGAGGCCGCAGGGGGCGGGGTGTTGCGTGACCTGTTCGCCGACGACGATCTGACGTTCCTGACCGACCGGCCCTTGTTGGTGAAGCTTGTCAGTGACCGGCTCGAGGCGGTGGCCGATGAGTTGCGCCCGCTGGGCTGGAAATGGGTGGAAATCAGCCTCGACAGCACCTTCATCCACAGCGGCGGGTTTGGGCGCATCCATGCAGTGCGGCGCGACCCAACCGAGGCCGAGCAAGCGGAACTGTCAGCGCTGGGCGCGCAGTACGACGAATTGGCAGAGGCCATCGACGCCTACCCCGAGGGCGACCCGCAAATTGAGGCCGATGAGGTCAAGCTGCGGGCGCTAGAGAGCCGTATGGAGACCATCCAGAACGCCGCGCAGGTCTTTGACCCACAGGAAATGGCGCTGGCGGGCTGCATCGTGTCGATAGCGCACGGCGGCACGTTGCAGGTGACGCCGGGGCTGGTGAAGGCCGAAGACCGCAAGGCGCTCGACGCGTCGCAGCACGGCCACGAAGGCAACGACCAAGACGAGGCCGACCAAGCGGGACAGGTGGAAGCGCCCGAAGCCGAGGCCACCGGTATGTCGGCGGCCCTCACCGAGGAACTGACGGCCATTCGCACCGCAGCCTTACGCGTGGAACTATCGAACCATCCTGATGTGGCGCTGGTCGCCATCCTGCACGCGCTGGTGAGCCGCGTGTTCTATGACTACCACCATGGGCGCATCGAACCTGTGGTGGAAATCACCGGCCAGCGCCGCAATCTGGTTCCGTCCATCAAGGAGCCGGATGCCTGTAGGGCGTTGAGCGGCTGGAACGAGGTGACGGAAGGCTGGGGACATCGCCTGCCCGGAGACCCCGCCGACCTATGGCCGTGGCTGGTGGCGCAGCCGCAGGACGTGCAACTTGACTTGTTGGCAGCAGTCACTGCCGCCAACGTCAACGCCGTGGTCGCCCGCCACGAACCGGGCAAGCAACGCATCGCCCATGCCGACCGGATGGCTGTGGCGGTCGGGCTGGACATGGGCCTGTGGTGGATGGCCGAGGCGGCCTTCCTCGCACGTTTGTCGAAGGCTGACATCGCCGGGGTGATGCGCGAGGCCGGGTGCGCGGAGGACGCCGCGAAAGCGGTGGAACGCGCCCCGAAAGCCGAAGGCGTCCTGCAGGCCGAGAAGGAACTGGACGGCAAGGGATGGCTTCCCGCAGCGTTGCGGGCTCCTTTGGTCGAGAGTGAAAGCGTGGCAATCGCAGCCGAGTAGGCTCGCATATCGTCCAAGGCCGGGGCAGTGATGTCCCGGCTTTTTTGCGTCCGGAATGCCCTCGGCCCGGTATCGAACCGGTCGAGGCCAGGCGAGGGCGCCCCAGGCCCGCCCCCTCGCGCTCCCCCCCCCAGCCCGCCCGTCCTAAGCAGAGCGCAAGCCATCTGGGTGCGTCCAAAATGTGGGGCTTGTATTCAACAGTATTTTACGATTACGTTAGGACAGGGGATTTTGTTGGGGGATAATAATGAGGACGTTACTTATTGCTCTAAGCATGGTGGTTTGTGGTGCAACGGCTAGCGCAGCCCAAGAGGTTTGCACCGGACTTCTCTCATACACCGGACGGGACATATCCAGTGAAGCCCGAGAGAATGCGATCGCGGCATCACTGTTTACGCAGCACTGTGAAGGTTCGTCTGCTAAGCAGGGGTCCGCGACGAGTGTAGGACTTGAAGCGGTCGTCAAGGCAATCCCCATAAAATTCAACTTTGGCGGATCTTCATCCTCAGAAAAACTGAATAACTTCTGCAGGGTTTACGACTCGCGACGGTCGGAATTTTCGACGGAAACGATAGACACGTCGATAGTCGTGAGAGAGGCCCTCCAGGCTTTTAACACTTGTATTTCACTTGCCGGATCTGGGATTTACTTTAATCCTAAGGTGGGTAAAACCAATTTGGTCATTGACGTGCGCCGCGGTAGTGACGATGCATATATTCGAGGCCTGACGTACGATGCGACATTACTGCAGTGCTATTTACCTCCCACGCCAACGCAGAACGGCGAATCGCAAGGCGCTAAGCTCGCTAATAAAGATTCAGTTCTGCAACTGGACGGGAATTTCGTGCCGATCACGTGTGACCGGTTGCCTCAGAATTCCGCAACCGCAGGGGAGCGAGTTTATCCCAGCGCGGAATTGACGATCGGTACGAGCCGGGGAAGCCTTTTCCTCGGCGTGCCGGCGGATGCGTCGCTGCCTTTACAATTTGCGTCCGACTTATCCGTGCGAATGGCGGCTATCGAAACCGCTTCTACCGCCCTGTCGAAGCGTTCGTTAAGATGCGACAAATCGGAGGCTCAAACGACAGGGCACTATCCCTCCGCCACTGCAGTAATCCCTGCCGGCTCAATTCTAACGGGAGGCGGATGCGCAACTAGCTACTATCCGGAGAGCCCGGACAACGCTCCCACGATGCATTCACGACCTTCCGACGATAAGCTGGGATGGTTCTGTCAAGCAGGCGATCCTCCTAATATCCCATTAACCTCGCTGCGAGTGACCGCATATGCCGTTTATTGCTCGCTTGCGAACTAGCAATAGTTCGGGCGCAGGTCATCCAACTCCTTGAGCCGACCGACAATACGCAGGAACTCGTTGCCACCGGCAGCAGGCGGCGGAAGGGAGATCAATCTTGGCGCAACCGGTGAGTTCACTGGCTGAGCGGCCGGGATCGGCAAGGCTTCAATGCGGCGCGCCACCAGCCAGCAGATAGCGATACCCCGTCGTGGTCATCCACCGGGCCCGCGCGAGATGGGTCTCCCAGGCGCGGAAGGCGCGATCGGGCTCTTTGGCTGGATCGATGCGCAGGACGATCTTGGCAACCTCGCGCCAGTCGGCATCCTCGGCGGCGGCATCGAGCACGCGCATATAGGTCACCATGTGCTCTTGATCGTATCCGGTAAGGACCGGAGACGTCGGCGCCTCGTCGGCGACTTCTGGATCGAGAAGCGGCTTGACCATGCCTGAAGTTTAGCGGCTGTTCGCGGCCACGCAAGCGCTGTACCGCGTGGCTCAGGTTGCGGGCGGGGACTGGCGGCCGCAGATCGTGACGAAGGCGGAGCTGCCCCAAGCCGCCCGGGGTGTGAACATGATGGAATAGTCCTGTGTCCGGGGCGTGGGTCCGAACCAGAAATACGGCGAGGCGCTTTTCGTTTCCGGCAGGTCCATAGCCGGCGTCCGGTCCTCGTCGGCGGCCGGTGTCGGCATGCCGTCCTTGCCGATGGTGATCATCGACACGCCGATGTAGCTGCCGGTTTTGAAGCGGCCGACCAATTCGACCGCGTCGCCAATGTAGCGGAAGCACCCGTCACTTTGGTCGAGTTTGAATTTCTGTGCCGGAGTTGGTTGAGGCTGTTCTTCCTGGGCCGTCGCGGGAGCGACCACGAAAACGGCTGCGGCAGCAATCACGAGCGCTCGAATGGAAGTCATATCTCTCTCGGCAATCTGGATGAAGGCGCAAGCGGCCCGCCAGCAGGTCTATGCGCATCGACCAGGCCGCGATGCTACAGCAGGGAAAAGAACCGTTATCGTTTTTCCAGCATGTGGTTGTAAAAATCGCCTTCAAAGCCCTTCGCCTCGGCCTGGAGCTTGATCAGGTCGCAGTCCATGGGCTGACCCATACAGAACACGGCGCCGTAAGTCGGCCAGTTGAACGTCCGCGCGATGTCGCGTGGACGGTCCCCCTGGTTATAGCCATGGAAGTCATACTTGAAATTCCTGGCTATCAGCACCGCCGTCATGGTGTCGATGATGTTGCTGGTCCACGCCTCCTTGTTGTGAAGGATCAGAATCAGGCTTGGATTCGCCTGCTTCGTCACCTGACCGACGAACCCGACGATGTCCCTGGCGGCGGCCGGTTGGGCAACCATGGAAAGGCTGGCGGCGAGAGCCACGGCACCAAGAATCTGGACGCACGATCGTATTTTCAAAATCATCCTCCTTTGTTGCGATGTAGCTAGAGCTTCGGCGCGGCGGCGTTCCCGTCGCGGATCTTCTTCGCGGCACCTTCGACGGACTTCTGGAACTGGGTAACCTGATCCCGGTCGGCGGCCGCTGCGGCGTCGTCGACCAGCTCGTAGGTGATGGCCGTCACGTAATCGCTTCTGACGTCCATGCCGATCGCCATTTGCTTGTCATGGGCGGCGCTCTTTTTGACTTGTTGGCCCTTGCTCCAGAACCAGCGCATTGACGAGTTGCCATCGACGCTTGGCGGGCCAAACTTCTGGAGGATCGCCGCACGGAGCGTGGCGAGTAACGGGCCTTTGCCGCCGTTGTAGGTGACAAGGCGCCGGACGTCGGTGGAGCGCTGGCCGGTCAGGGGAGATGAGAACTCCACCCTCACGCTTTGGGTGGCTTCAGCATCCTCGGGCCCAGACCAGATCACGTGGGTAAAGTACCTGTTGGGCCCCGTGGCGATGATCTCGACGGTGAAATATTCCTCGTCGAGTAGGAAGCGGCCCGACGAATCCTCGTTGGTGAAGTTCTGGCCGGTCAATATTTTTCGAATGTCATCAAGGGTCTGGCCCAGGCCGACTCCAAGAAAATCGGCTGCGCCACCATTGGGACTGAACAGGCTCGAAGGCAGGGTAGCGGCGGGTACGGTTACTTCAAGGGACAGTTTCTGCTGCGCACTCACGGGCGTCGCGGCTAACGCCAATGCGAACACCAAAGCCCGAATGCGGGTTCGTCTGACGACTTTTACGGCGTCTCGATCCTGCCGGTGATAGCGGGAATCGTTGACGGCCGCGACGGAGGACAAGGCTGCGTTACGTCTCAAAGGTGCACCCATACAGGAGGCTGGAGAGAGACGAGACGTCTACGCACAAATCACGATATTTGCGATCGACTATGGACCGGTCGCGGTTAAGCGCGCCTTCGCTTTTGTGCTCATGTTTTAGGCAAACAGCGCCGATTTCCATGAAAAAAAAGATCAAACATGACAGGAGGATTGTATTGCAAATATCGTGACTTATGGAGAAACATAGGAGTCTTATGTGAATGAAATACGGCTATGCGCGGGTGTCCACTGAAGCGCAGGACTTGGCCGCCCAGATCGAGCGCCTGCAAGCGGCAGGTTGCGAGAAGATTTTCTTTGAGAAGCGCAGCGGCAAAGATGCCGACCGCCGTCAGTTGCAGCGGCTGCTGAAAGCACTGAAGCCCGGTGACGTGGTCCATGCCGTCGTCAGCGACCGGATGGCACGGGATCCCTTTGACATGCTGAATATCCTCAGGACAGTAACAGCGGCCGGTGCCGGGCTGCGCCTGCTCGATGAGCCCTTTATCGATACCACGTCGGAGATGTCAGACCTGATATTGTTCCTTGTTGGGTGGGCCGCCAAATGGCAGCGACGCAGGATCCTGGAAAACACGTCGAACGGGCGCGCCCGCGCCAAAGCCAGGGGCGTCAAGTTCGGCAGGAAGCCCAAACTCACGAAACAGCAACAGCGGGAGGCGCTGGCGCGGCTTGCCGCCGGAGAGGCAAGGGTGCAGGTCGCCCACCGCTTTAATGTCAGCAACAGCACGATCTCGCGGCTGCATCTTTAGCCGCCTTGATATGATAGCGGTCGACAGCATATCGGGGTATCTGCCGAAATACCTTTTATTTTTGCAGATTTTATGCGACAATCTCTTTGAAACGGGAAATGTGCGCTATGTTGTTGGAATTTCGAATAAAGAATTTCCGGTCGTTCCGCGACGAGGCGGTGTTGCAGATGACCGCCAGTAATGACGATTCGCTGCAAGACACCCACACGCGTGAGACTGGGTTGGAAAAGGCCAAGCGGGTGGTCAATTCAGTTGCGATTTACGGTGCCAATGCCAGTGGGAAATCCAATCTCATCCGAGCGCTGCAGTTCATGCAGTTGATGGTGGTGACCTCGAACCAGGTTCAGCCGGATCAGGAAAGCGCGCTGACCCCCTTTTCGTTACGGCCAGATGCCACCGCGTTCCCAACGCTGCTTGAGGCGACCTTCGTCATCGACGGAACGCGGTATCAGTACGGCTTTGAGTTCACACGCCGCGCGATTGTCGAGGAGTGGCTGCATGTTTATGAAACCGCCAAGCCTCAGGTCTGGTTTTCTCGGAAACTCGACGGCAGAACTGGCAAATACAAATATACCTACAGCGACTATTTCCTCGGCCCGAAAAAAGTCTGGGAAGGCGCCACTCGCAAGGAGGTGCTGTTCCTCACGACCGCGATCAACCTTAACAACGAGCAGCTGCGTCCACTCTATCAGAAGTTCGCCGAAGACATGGCCCTGTCTGTCGCAGGCGGAGCAATCGGTGTTGAATTCACCGCAAACTATGTGCAGGACACCAAGAACCGGCAGCGTGTCGTGTCGCTGATCGCCGCGGCGGACACCGGCATCTCCAGTCTATCCTTCGACAAGAAGCGTGGTCAGCAGCTTCAGCTGAATCTGGCGAGCGGTCGACATGAAACGACCGAGGTCGAGATCAACATGCCGCAGCTGGGTCACTTGGCCAACGGGGTGACATACCCTCTCGACTTTCAGGACGAGTCATCCGGAACCCAGATCATTTTTAGTCTCGCCGGTCCTGTGCTCGACATCCTGCAGCGCGGCCGGCTGTTGATTGTGGACGAGCTTGACCGGAGTCTGCATCCTTTGCTGGTGCAACAACTCGTCAGCATGTTCAATGATCCGAAGCTGAACCGGCGCGGTGCCCAGCTGATTTTCACAACCCACGACGTCTCCCTTTTGGATAGCTGGCACCTTCGCCGTGACCAGGTGTGGTTCACAGAAAAGGATGCTGACCAGGTTTCGCATTTCTTTCCTCTGCTCGAGTTCTCGCCGCGGAAAGGAGAGGCCTTGGAAAAGGGATATCTGGGAGGGCGCTACGGCGGGGTGCCGATTTTGGCACCGTTGCAGGACTAGCCCATGGCGCGACGTTCCCGTTCAGAGGCGACATTCCGCCGGCGCGAAGGCCGGAAGAAAGGCGCGCCGCGCATTCTTATCGTGTGCGAAGGCGAAAAGACCGAAACAAACTATTTCAACGCCATTAGGCGTGAGCGACGCATCAGCTCCGCACGGGTCAGGATTATGCCGTCCGATTTTGGCACTGATCCGCTGAACGTGGTGAACTATGCACTCGATCAGTTCCTGAAGGAGGATAAGGCGTTCGATCTGGTTTACGCGGTCTTCGATCGTGATGACCATCTGAATTTCAACAATGCACTCAGCCGAGCGGCTGCCCTCGACGAGTCGCATAAGAACGATGCCGGCGTCCCTGTGCCGTTCAAGGCCATCCCATCCGTTCCCAATTTTGAGCTATGGCTCCTGCTGCATTTCCGTGACGTCTTGGCGCCGATCCATCGGGCAACGGTCTATGCCGAGCTGCGAAAACCTGGCATCTATCCTGCCTATGCGAAGAACATCGCCAGCGCATACGACGATACAAAGGCTCGTATTGCAGCCGCCACGCAGCGCGCCGTTCATCTTCGTGGTCTATTCACGCCTCCCAACGGGACAGATCCCTATACCGATGTCGATGTTCTCGCGGCGACAATCTTGGCGATTCCATCGGCATGGGCCTGAGGCCCGAATGAGAACGCACACCGCCCGCGGACCGCGCGCGACTAAGCAAGCGTTTGGGGGCACGGCCGTACTGCGAAGCATACCACCTATTGATGCTCACGGTTCCTGATTGGCCTGGGCTCCGCCGGGCCGCCACAACAACTTAACGTATCCGACGATTGCTAGCGCGTGCGGTAGTAGACACCCCACGCCAACCCAATGTCGGCAAATGTCCATTCCCGCCGCCGGCCATAGGCGGGGCTCTGGCGCGTACGGCATTCGTTCAGGCCTGTCTCCCGCTGGAACTTCATGAACCACGCCGTGGATTTTGGCTTGCCGTGGGCCGTTGCCTGGACCCGGCGGATGAGATCGCTATGCGCCCAGTGGTCCTGTGGATCGGGGAGGGATGCGGGGTCAGCTAGATAGCTGCGGAGCTTTTGTAAAGTTGCATCTTCGGGTGTCTGGTGGAGGTCTGCGCGGAGTTCTGCAACGGCGAGCGACGCTCCTTGTCGCGCGGCTTCCGTCAGCATGTCGCGCAATTGCGTGCTGGTCAGCACCAACGCTTGCAGGGCGTCCATGAGCCATACTTTCCTTGATGGGATTTGCGGCAGAGATCGCCGCAGGTTCATTGCCTCACAGCCAAAAAATGACGTCAAGCGCTAGACGCCGAGAAGGTCGCCAAGCTTTTGGGTGACAGGACGCATCGGGTCAACAAAGCCAAGATCGTAGATCATGGTCGTTTCAAGGTTCCCCTTGTGGTCGACGTAGTGCGAGATGGCCTCATGCGACACCCCTTGGCCCGCCAGCATCAGCGAGATCGCAATCCGCTTGAGGTCGTAAAGCTGAAAATACTCGGGGACGCCGGGCAGGGCTTTGAACCTGTCCAGCCCCTTGCGGAAGTTGTCGCGGGGCTGTGTCATGTCGGTATGTGACGGGAACAGCAGCTTGCTCTCGGGCCAGCGGTCGCGTTGGGCCTGCACCATCGCGGCAACCCTCGGATGGATCGGCACCGACCGGTAGCCGTACTCATAGAGCGAACGCGATAGCTTGATCCCCTTGGTGTTGTACTTATGCCAGACCAGGGTCGCCAGGTCGAAGTGGTCGAATTCGGCCTTGGTGAGATCGCTGGGGCGGGCCATGGTCAGGAACAGGATGCCCATGTAATTGCAGAGTTCCTGCATCTGGTCGTTGGCGGTGACTAGCCACGCCTTCCGCAGCGCCATGTCGCGCTTGGCCAGGCCATCGAGGTGGTCGACTTCCGGCAGCACCTCCACTGCCGGATAGAAGACATGGGCCGCGATCTGCCGGATCTGCTCGGTCGAGTAGTCGCGGCGGCGACGGATGATCTTCTTCTTCCGGAGCGGATGGCACGGGTTGCGCATGTCGACCAGTTGCATGCGGATTGCCCAGTTAAAGAGCGCACTAACGAGTCCCAAGGCCCGGTTGTACACATGGGGTGACGCGAACTGCGCCTGGAACCGCTCGACATCCGTAGGCTTGATAGACGAGAGCGATCTATCCGCATACATAGCCCCGAAAGCCGTGTACGCCTTACGCTGGTTGTGGCCGCGCTTGTTGGCTTCGTTGTCCTGCCTTAACCACTTTCCCACGAAGGCAGTGAAAGAGTATCTGACCCCCTCTGAAAGCTCACAGACGTGGCTTTCCCAATAGCGGTCGATGACCTCCGCGATTGTCTGAAAGTGCTTCCGACGTGGATCGACGCGGTCTAAGTCGGGATCCTTGCCGGCTTTGAGTTCCTGTTCCCGATTGATGACCGCAAGACGCGCCGAGGCGACACTGAGAACGGTTGCTGTGCCAAGCACGCTCCGGCAGCGCTTGCCGTTAAATCGATAGGCGTGGACAAAGGCCTTGTGGCCAAGCGCGGTGACGCGAAGCCCCAGTCCGGAAACCGAACCATTGTGAATTTGGCCATTGGCAGCGACCGCATAATCCCAGAAAAACTCCTGGTCCTTGTCCACCGGGCAACTTGCTTCAAAAACAGTGTCGTCAGTCAAAAATATCTTAGGCATTTCATGTAACTTCCATGTAACCGATTTATACCAAATGTTACATGGGAAGTGAAGTAATGATTGATACTAGATGTTAAAAAATGACGCCATAACAAATGATTACATATTTCGGTGTTACGGTAATATTAGCCTGGAGCCGTTTGTAAACCGAAGGTCGGGAGTTCAATCCTCTCTGCCGGCACCAGATTTTCCAAATAGTTACGTGAAGACCGAGTCTGCCAATTCTTTTCATGTAACTTTCATGTAACCGATCCTCAACTGACCACCCCCAGAGAATTGCATGAATGCGCATGGCAGATTTCGGCCCCCTCAAGCCCCAAAGACTGCAATGCCTTCAGCGTCAACCAAGCCGCATTCGTAGCAACGTTTCGAAGACGCGTTGCACTGTTGATCGCCTTTGCCAACTTGCCTGATGTCTCGTAGTCTGAGGCATGCACCAAAGTTATCATCACACCTCACGTCGCTTTGCTGGTGCTATTAAATGACGGCCTCGACGATGCGCCCGCCCGGACGGGACAATTTCAAAGCCGAGGTAAAGACAAAGCTCGCCCAGCGTGTAGGGTACCTATGCTCCTTTTGCCAAACAGCGACCATAGGCCCGCGCACTGGGGAGGAAGGCGCCCTCAATTTGGGTACAGCTGCACATATAAAAGCCGCCTCACGGGGTGGTCCGCGTTACGACGCCACCCAAACACCTGCGGAACGTAGCCACATCGAAAACGGCATCTGGCTGTGTAACATGCACGCGCACATGATCGACCACGACCCGAACGCGTACCCGGTCGAAGTTCTGCAGAAATGGAAGGCCGAAGCTGAAAGACGTGCGCTGGAACAGTTGCTGGCGGGTTCAGGCCCGGCGACGGTCCACGCCGCTACGCCAGAGCTAATCGCATCGCTCGAGGGCGTTGTCGCGCGGCTGGCATTGCCGAGCGCGACCGACCTTCCGACTGTTAAAAGGGATGCCTTGGCAGCCGCGCACACCCACGCCGAGACATTCGAGGCGACAGACCGCTGGCCCCGCCACGCCGTGGGTCTGTCACTGGCGGCGGAAGACAGCAACATAGTGCATGGACCGGTGTCTCTTGAGCGGCTGCCGCGTGTGCTTATGGCAGTCCAAAAAATCGCATTGTTTTCGGCGCCAGGCACCGGCAAGACCACGACAATGGTGCAATTATCGAAACTGATGACGGGCGATGCGCCAGTGCCGCTGTTGGTGCCGCTAGGTGAGTGGGCAGAGACTGGCGTTAGCCTTTTAGATTGGATAGCAGCCCGAAACGCCTTCGGCACACTGACTGTCAAACATTTGCAGTTTCTTGCATTCCACGGCGAGGTTGCTCTCTTGCTGGACGGTTGGAACGAGGTGCCACCAGCAGCTCGCCGGCGGCTGATCGCTGAAGTGCAAACGCTTGAGCGGGAGTACCCGTTGTTGCACCTCGTCATGAGCAGCAGGCGTCAGGCGATTGACGTGCCGTTCGCAGGACAACCGTTCAGCATGCTACCACTGTCGCTGGCGCAACAGATGGAGATCGCGAGAGC
Source organism: Mesorhizobium sp. LSHC420B00 (assembly GCF_000503055.1). Lineage (GTDB taxonomy): Bacteria > Pseudomonadota > Alphaproteobacteria > Rhizobiales > Rhizobiaceae > Mesorhizobium. The sequence continues at coordinate 36,961 of NZ_AYVY01000027.1, forward strand.
GATTAGGGGCGAGGCTGGGGCCAGTGTTGTCGATGCAGCCTGGCGCTCTCCAGGGCTTAGTGAACTCGTTTCCGTACCACTTTATCTCTGGTCTTTGCTCGATATCAGCGATGGCGGTGTTTTACCCGCCGATAAGGAGGATTTGCTCAGACGGATGGTGGCGGCGCACGAGGTTGATGCCGCCCAAGCAGAGCTATTCCACCGCGAGTTCGCCGACCGCCAGCAGGATTACCTGCGGGCTTTGGCGAGCGCGGCACAACACGCGGAAACAACCTCGCTCAAAGAGGACGCGGCGCAAAGGGTCGTTGGGGCTATAAACGTCCGGTTGCGGGACGCCGGGCTGGTTGCGACACCACATAATGCGGCGGCTGTGCTCGATATTTTAGTCGCGGCGCACGTGCTGGTGCGCGATGGCGGTCCTGTTTACGCTTTCCAGCACCAGCAAATTCAGGAGTGGTATGCCTCGCTAGACTTGGAAGACGAAATTCGAGCAGCCGCTGGCACATTGAGCCTCCAGCATCCACTCGTCAGTGGGAAGCTGGACCACTATTTCTGGGGCGAGGCGTTTCTGTTTGCCTGCCAGAGAATGTCGCGCGGTGATGATCGCGGGGTGCAAGCGGTAGCTGAGCTCATCGAACTATCGCTGAAGATCGACCCACTTTTTGCTGCCACGCTCGTCAATCGGTCGGGGCAAGCAGTATGGAACCGGGTCTCGGACGCTATTATTCTCTTTGCTCGCGCCTGGCATCAACCGGGTGCGCCGGACCGCGCCGCGGGGTTCATGGTGGCGACCGGTAGACCTGAGTTTAGTGATGATGTCTGGGCACTTGTCTCAAGTGCCGACCAACAGACCCAAAGCGAGAGTCTGCGGCTGGTTCGCCGTTTCAACCCCGCCACCATCGGCGAGCGGCTCTTAAGGGACTATGGCGGACTTGCCGAAGAGGTTCGCGGAGGTCTGGCCGCCGGGCTGGCCTATGACGGCGATCGCGCGGGGATCGATCTTGCGCTGCGACTGGCTGCAACGGAACCATCCACCGATATTCGCTATCGCGTATTTGAGGGCTTGTCGTTTCGCGGCGCAACTGCGCAGGCTGAAGAACTGCTGCGGCAGTCCGGCGATGCACTTGCCGAGAAGGTTGCCGAAAGCGGCTACATTGACTTCATCGCAGATGGGCCAATTCGCGCCGACATCATAGAGCGCAAACGCCGCTTAGTCGCCATGGATACCAATCCGGAAAATCGTCTAGGCCGCGCCTTGCGCGACTTAACCGATGCGGAGATGCCGACTGTAATCGCAGAAACCCTTGCAGAGGCTGCATTCTCTTTTCGCGACCACGGCGCGAACGTCCTGCACGAAGCTGCCGGACGCTTTCCTGAGGCAGTGGGAGCTGCACTCAAGCAACGAGTGGAGCGGGAACAGACATTGCCATTCCGCCCCAGCGAATATCTGGCCAAGGTCGAGCCGACAGACGAGACGCCAATTAGAAATCTCGTTCTTGATGGCGAATCCAAAGAACACGTAGGAGTGGCCGGGTACCTTGCGGGTTCCGCGACTGTAAAGGAGCTGGTAGAGCGTTATCTTGCAGCTAAGGCAATGCATCGGGCTAGTGACGACCGTGCTGCTTACGCACTTGGCCGAACACTCGCGGACCGACTGGCGCAGACTAGGTCCAATATCTTTTTTGATATCGTAGCCGGGTATGACGACAACCTCACGCCGGATGTGATCAAGGATCTGGCGGACCTTATCAGTGGCTACGGTCGGTCCGCAGGCGAGACGCAACTCGTACTGCCGGAGGATTTGCGCCGAACCACCGTTGAACTGCTCAACGTGTGGGCCCGACGTTTGCTTGATGCTGGTGCAGACCGGTCGGTGATGGGCAAATTGACATGGGCAATGCGACGTATTCCACATGCCTCGCAGGTAACAACCCTCGCAGAGATGCTCACCGCCGACTTAAGAATACGAGGCGATGCAAAGGAGGCCTTTGCCGTCAACCGTTCCAATCGGCAGGCCATGCGGGAACTGCAGGTTTCCCACAGTTGGGACTACCGCAATGCACTGGTCCAAGTTGCGGATGCTCAGGCCGAGGCAGTTTTGATAGCCCACCTTGATGACGAGGATTTTGGTGCAGATGCCGCCGTTGGTTTACAGCTAATCTGGCAGCGGAATAACGAACCAGCCCGCGATGGTCGTTTCCCGCAATGGCCAGAGTTTGACCGTGTGGCAGCCAATCGGGCACGGGACCAACATCCGGTTCCCTCTGCCGCTGCGATTTTTGCGTCAGCGGAGCGAGCAGCCGGGGAAGGAAACTCAAAGGCTTCCGCCCGAGCAGCGAAGTTGGCTGGGGCAGGGGTCCTGTTGCCTCATGGTGATCAGAAAGCTCTGCTGGACACACTTATGGCTGCTGAAGCCGATAGCTGGGGCAAGCTTGAATTGGCTGAACGGATCGTGGTGAGTGGCGTTGTACTTTCGGCCGACCTGTCCCTGGCAGCTCTCGGTCAAGCCATCGAGAGCCACGGCAAAGGGAACTGGATCAATGATAATGAACTCGGTTTGCTGATTCGTTGGCTTCAATTACTTCCTATGAGCGATCGGCCCGATAGCATATTCGAGGGAATCGACCTTGTGTTTGGGCGATTCAAGCCAGCGGAGTGGCGATCGCGAGACATCCTCCGCTCGTTGCCATTCGTCGACGAACAACTACGCGCCGATCTCCTGCGTCGATTAGTAGATCGCTTTCCCAACCTAACTGGAGAACATGAGTTTTATCGCGTACTCAGCGTGGTGGGTGCACAGACCCTTGAACTCCTCACCGATATTGCAGCGGGGCGGCTCGGCCAAGGCGACATCCACAATGCCATGGGCTTCGACTACGCCCGTAAGCTCTACAATAGCCTTACGCCCGGCTTGCGTGATTCACTTCCAGAACGTTTTGCAGAAGCTCGTGATGACGGCGGCAAAGTGCTTCTCGGACAAATGCTTGCCGAAAGCGAAGATTTGGACACGATCCTCATGATAATGGCCGACCCAGCCGCCTCCAGGATCATGGGCTCGTCCTACCGCGTCGCTCAGGACCTTATCTACACCCGTCAACCTCTCGATGAAAGCGGGACAAGCTACGCGCTTGTGCCGCGGGACGTGGCTCGCTTGCGTGCCGGACTGTTCGACCTGACTGCTACGGACGATAATGTAGCGGCCTTTGCCCGCGCTTGTTTGACTGAAGTGGATGCCAACCGCGATCGTGAAGATGGTTTTGGCACCGGCACCCGCCATCCCCATGTTGCATCCGGTAGGCCGTGGCCGATGTTAAGATAGAAACGCCCGCTGAAGCTCCCTGTTTATCGCCGTGGAAACATCTGAAGTCTGTCCAGCGACCGATGCGGGTCGCCTGATTGTTCGAAAGGCGGGAACGCGCTATCGATAGGGTCATGGCCGGGCAGCCCTTCGTTATCGATGTTAATTGCAGGCAGATCCCAGGACACTGGAGCGGCCAACTGCGTGTCGGAAACGGCCTCATCACCGCTTCATTGTTTGCTTTCGATCGGCAGGAGCAAGTTCGTCCACTGGGACCAGGGGAAGACCTTTGCCTGGTTTTGGAAACGGGCCAGCTCGCCGCGCTCGTTCGATGCGGCCAATCGTGCTGGGGCACGCGGGCCTATCGCGGCGGGCGCGCGATAGATCACCAGCTTATCCGGGCACAATATCTTTTAGCAGGTGCACGTGAATGGCGTGAGACGGACAGGGTCTCGGTGTTCGAGTTCTGCCTTCCTCAGGCAAGAGGATCGCTGTCATTCGGAAACGACGATGATGACTCTTCCAAGCCGTCGCATGATGCACTGATCCGCGCCGTGGCATGGGCTGACGATACGCCAAGCGAATTGATGCGAATCGAAGGCACCGATTACAAAGTCATTTTCTCCAGAAGCCCCTTGGTTGCCGCCGTCCGGAGCGAGGATGTCGGCGAACAGTCGGTATGGATCACTATCGTGTACGACGATCCTCAACCGCTTCTGAAAGCGCTTCAGCTTCCTTACCACGTACAGATTTTCTTCGAACTCTCGGAGGGAAAAGCGTTGCGGGAAACGGGGCTGGCGGTGCGCTGCGCAGGCGGACAAAGGTCAGATGAGGGGGCGGAGGACCACCTTGACGACTTTGCTCTATATCGGACCTGGCACCCGGCGGAATTTGTCGAACCGGAAGAGTGCGGCATCGAGAACATTTTCCGCATCTACGCCCGGGAAGATCGCGTCAGGACACAGAACGCTCTGACCGAATGGCTTAGACGCAGGGACGCGTGGGCAGGAACCTATTGGCTCGCTTCTCAATTCGCGCATGGCGGGCTGCTCGCCGATCGAAGCAGGCTTCTGCGCGCCATGGCATGGTTTGAATCAATCCCTGACTATCAACTGGATGCAGGCATACGGCGCCACGCGTTAGACAGGTTTCGCCGCGAGGCGCAACAGCTCGGTGCTTTCGGCGAGTTGGGGGTGTCTGGCGAGCGCCTCGGACAGGTTCTCAACGAATTGAAGCGCATTCCATTGAATGAACGGTTCCGTCGGGCGATCGCCGATATCCGGGACCGGCTCGGCGACATCGATCCCGCCACGCTGGAGCGCGATTGCGGGCGTGCCATCGCTTTTCGCAACAGCGCCGCGCATGGATCGAGCGGAACAAATGAAGCCGACTTCCTGGAGTTTGTTATCGCCACTTCGGCCGTGGAAACGGTGGCGCTTCTGTGCACGATCCGCGAACTGGGTGTTGACCCAGATCGCATCAATGCCATCTTGAACAGATACTGTCCCCATCCCTTCGCGACCTACCAGCTTTGGGCGGACGCCAGGACAGCGCGGGAGCTCGGTTCAGCAGACGTTTAACGCTGCCCGCTGGCTATGCGACGGGCAGTATCGCCGTAGCCGCACCGTTCGTCGCCAATATTCTCGCCCGACGTTCCTACACCTGCACATCGTTTACAAAATGGTCTATTTTTGCTTTGCAACGAGATGCAGAAGGTGGAAGGTGGTTCGGTCTCCTAAGGAAAATCTATCGGTTTGACGACTTTGCCGTCGTTTTTCGACTAGTCGCTCGGGCCTAAGAGCTCCTCCACTTGGTCGAGGAAAGCGGCGAGCTCGCCAGTGCCCTTCGACTGCCATTCGTACATCGGTCTGACCATTGCGAGCTCGTGAGCGTCTCGCGATAATTCCTCCAGCTCGCGGTTTGTCATGCCGCGACTGCGCAAATAGTACTGACCCCAGCGAGTAAAGATCAGCATCCACATCGATACCACCAAGGCATCATTCCATTGTGCCCAGTCGGAGGTGCTGGCGAGCGGCTGTCGCACGATCCGCTGGTGCCGCTTAAGGATCGCCTTTAATGGTTTCAGGCTGGCCTGCTGTCGCTCCGGACTGCTGTGGGCGAAGAGAAACGCGGTGATGTTAGTCGTCTGCCCCTCACGCGCTCGTTCAAACAGCCGCGACTGGTGTTCCTGTTTCGGCCCGAGCAAGGCAGCCAGTTCTTCCGCCCAAATCGCGCAGGCATCATCGGTGCTCGCACGTTCACTCTGCAACAAGGGGAAGACGACATCCTGAAAGAGCCACGGCTCAGACCAGCCGAGTTCCCGCATATGCCCGCGCATCGAGTCGACTAGGCACCTCAGCTCGTCCGCCGGGATCGGTGTTGGCAACGCCCCATTTAGTGCTGCGACCAAGTCATTATAGATTTCAATCTTCTCTTGTTTTCTTGCAGCGCGCGCAACCATCCAGCCCAAAGTCTCGACTTGGCTTGGGTAGGGAAACGTGGCGATCAACTGCAGTGCGGCGGCACGCTCCTCCGGCTTTTCCAGCGCTCGCTCGACCGCGTTCAGCCCCATCCAGCGCAGAAGCCCATTTTTACTGAGAATGAGGCAATCCTTTTGCTCTTCGTTAATGTCGAACTCTATCGACTGCGAAATCTCGCTGACAATCTGGCTCAAGAGCGACAGCCGCACGGCGTCCGGACCTTGAGGCTGCTCTGGCGCATTGGCCATCTCGACTTCCGCAATCGCCAGTAGAGGATCTGGAGAAAACCACCACAGAAACCTGATCGCGAAGAACTCCGCCCAGCTTAGACCTGCGTATTTTGTAGGATGGAATAGATGATCAGGACGAAGGGACCGGTGTAATAGCGTCTCGACTGACTCCCGAAAGAGGCAGGCATCCATCACAGCCAATTCCCTGTCCGTCCCGTCATGTGTACGGTCGAATGATGCCTTGAGGAAGCGTGCAAGGAATGCGAGAAAACCACCGTCGTATCTGACCTGGTGGAGGTCTTGATCCTCGGAGTGTGAATGCGCAAGCAAATCGCCGAGAACCTCCCAAGTTGCCGTGAAGCTTGCGAATTCGCCTTTCTGCTGGTCGAGGCAGTTGCGCAAGCTCCCCGTCTCAGCCAACGCGAGCCCATCATGTTTGAGCAGGCCCAACTCTGACATCCGCTCCTTCAGCGGACTTCCGCTCAACCCTCGTAGTGACAGTTCTCCGGCCCACATGCTCAGAACGTCGCCAGCTTGGGCGTTCTCGAGTATACGCAACGGCTCATATCGTCGGGGCTCCCTGGGCACCGCCGTAGCTTCGAAAAGAAGCCGCATGGATGGGTTCTCGTCCTCGCTTTCGGATTGCGCGGCCTCCGTCTCCCGCACCAGACCCGACGCGTAATCCTCAATTTTGAGGAGTGTATCCGAAGGAATCGGAGTGATAAGCAAAGGATAGTTCTCGGCGGCTTTCTGAAATGAGTTGGATAGGTTAAAACCAGCGGTGGGTAGCCCGTCCGGTGCCACGATCAGGATATAGCGATCATGCAGTCGGCCGTCCTTCAAGCCATAGATGCGCAGCTTCATGTGTTCGAGCAAATGGCGGTTGTGCTCGCAACTCGCCATCAAGTTGTTGATCCGGCTCGGCGGGGGTGTGTCAGATTCGCTCTGCGCGGCTTCGCCTGGCTTGGATGGCTTGGATAGAGTCGTGAAGACTATGAAGTCGGCCTTTGGTGCTGCACAGAGCAACAACAAACCTAAGCCGACATCCTCAAAATAGGGATCGAAAACAACTATCTGGTGCTGCTTGTATTTGGCTAGCAGTGCCTTAAGCCATTCTACAAATTGCAGTCTCCCGTCCCCGTCGCCCTGGCTCCAGCGCAGAAAGAACCGCCCCTCCGACTTCGGTGGATGGAGACGAGCGAAAAGAGCTACTAGTTCGCGGTTGGCCGGGACCCAAAGATCCGCATTGCGCCCGCCGATGCGACTGGCGAAACCGAGATCGCCGCGGTTGATCGTCAGAGCAGCCTTAACTCTTGCTGAAGCGGACGGTCGGGTGGCTTTTTCCAGCCAGTCAAACTTGACTGGACTGGTCCTGTCGCCCACCCCAAGGGCTTGAAAATGAATTTCCCGAATATATCCGATCCGCCACCGGCAACACAGCGTGCTCTGGCCGGAATGGTCGCCATCAAGCCCAAAGATCTCAAGTTCAGTGCTGTCGATTTTCGTCCGTAACAGCTCGTTCAGCTCGAACTTGCACTGGAAAATCCCTTCTGCGTCACGTTCTGCAGGGGCAATGGCCGAGTAGGTAATTTGATCGCCGTTCTCGATGTTGAGGCGAAAGTGAAAGCCGCTGAAGTGAGCTACCTGTATTGGGTTAAATCGGACGACCAAGGCAAACGGGGCATCCGTCCAGGTGACGTTCATCAAGGGTCGTTCCAGGTCGTCCAACACAGGAAAAACCATCAACTCCAGCTCACCAAACCGGGAGATGTCAGCTCCGCCGAAGTCTAGACCTGTGTGTGCGTTGAGGTGCTTGACGACCCATTCGGTGAGAGCGACGTCGTAGTCCTGACCTATGCGGAATAGCGCTGCCTTGTCGGTTTGAGAGATCGAAGCGCTGAGGGCCCCAGCTCCGCCATGTGGGCTGGAGGGCGCCCTTCGGTCATGCGCGTCGCGGTTGAGCAGGTAGGCGACGGGGCGGTAGACCAGCTTATCAGCAGCCAGTGCGATCGCCCCGAACCGTGTTTTCAGCTTTTCCGAAAGTCCGACCTTCAGATCTTCGCTGATTGCCGAAATGGTACGGCCAGCGCTCAATTGCTTGAGGACCTCCGCGCAACGGACGCTTGTGGCGTACAAGTTTAGCTGAACAACCTGAGCTTCCACTTGCCCAAAGGCATGAAAATCATCGTCATCGCTAGCGGACCAGCTATCGCTGGAATAGCTATAGGGAAGGAGGCGGCCGTAGATGATACGATTTTCGACCGACTGCTCGGATTTGATCTGCAAGATCCACAACTGTAACGCACAGCTACGAGCGTCCGCTGAAAATAGACGCGCTAGTCGGCTGTCATTGAGTAGGTCGTCTAGTTTAGGTGCCATCGGTTTATTACTAGTACCTTTCAGCGCATAATCACATTTGTTAATATTCGAAGTTGTAAGAAAATAGTCGAGGAGAACATTCAGTTGCTCATGCTAGCGCCTCGGGTTTGGGGCATACGCCCCTTTTGAACCTCACCCAAGTCAGCCATTTGCGATGGGACACTTCCCTGCAGCACTGTGAGTCAAAACCGAGGATTTTCGGCAGTCGCCCACAGCTGCGAGAATTCGCGATGCCGTTCAAGCAGGGGCACGATGCTCTTGGCTGCAATCCCAAGCCTCTGAAGGAATAGGAACGTAAGAAGAAGAACGACGCGCCGGCTCGCCCAATGCATGCCGGCACCATCCAAGGCCTTATCTTTGAGGGTCGCCGAGAAGTGCGTGTAGTAGTTGCGAGTGTCGACGAGCTTCCGAAGGTATCCCTTGTGAAACGCAGGAGGTGGGGTACCGAGTGCGCTCGCTAGGTCCCCGGCGATTGACCGGAGGCGCTGTCCGAGGCTTGGCTCATTCACGAACTGATAGCTAGCTTTGAGCCTCTCTTTCATCGCCGTATTGGCTGATGGGGGGATGGCGTCCGTCAAGGCCTTCGCGAACTTAGCGAAGTCGGATTCCGGCATCAGGGATGAGTCGCTCGTACGGCGATGAAAAACCTCCAAGGCCTGGATAGCAAGCAGCAAGCGAACATTGGTGAACATTTGGCGTTGGCTACTAATCGTGAAAAACAGGGCTATTGCAGGATCAAACAATTCGTATTGATCAAACCAGAGTTGTACAGCGCCTGGATTGATGGCGATGAGCTCTGGTCCGGAGATTAGCGGAGGTTCATGGGCCGGGCGATGCCCGGCTTCCGGATGCGTCAACTGGGCATAGACATGAACGTCTCGGGGTTTCTTGAACCCATTACCCAGATCGTCGACGGGCCCGCGCAGCTCCAAAGAGTGCAACGGAAGATAGTGGCCCATGCAGAGGGAGGCCAGCCCCTGTATGCGCATGGCCCTCGACATGTGCCAGTTAAGGGATTGCGGTGCTTGCGGTATGAGGGCCAACTGGCTGAACACGTCGATCGTAAAGTGGGTGGCTGGTTCATTGCTGGAAAATAGGCTGCCGACCGACGTCAATTCAAAGTCTTGATGGCTCGCGAAATGCTCCTCACGAGAGGGATTTCCACTGACCGTGAGAACCCGACTGTCCTGATCGACCGTTGTGGTGAAAGGCTTACTCTGAAGCCACTGTTCTATCGATTCAAACCGGAGATAACTCCGCGAGAAAACCTGATCCTTGTCATCGTCTTCGAGATGAATGCCGACGACGCATAGGCTGGAGGTCCATGTCTCGTTTGGGATCCCGGGCATATTGATCTGCCGGGACTTATTGATTGGTCGAAGCAGAGTGACCGGCTTACCCTTCTTGGTCGTGCCATAGATTGTGGCCCGTTCGTCGTCATTGTCTACAAATGAGCGGAAGGGCGATGCGCTATCCCGAACAAATCCCAACAAACTGAGCGTCGCGCCATCGGTAGGGGAGAACGTCAGCGTGCCGGCTATCGGGTCGGCTTCCTTCCCCGCCAGCCACCAGAAGCCTTCTTCGGTGAAGCTGTCGCGCAGTCCAAGTGGTGCAGGCATCCTAGCTCCTTTGCATTACAGATATGGTGTCACCCGTCGCATTCTTGGGTCAACAAAGGCGATGGCGCAAACGCATAGCTTGCAAGCTAGAATCTGGCCGAAAAAGCCACCTAGTGCTACACAAATCCTTGCACATCGATTAGAAAAATGCCAAATACCGCTTTGTAAACAAGTAGATGTGAGAAGGCTATTCGGTCTCCAAAACCGCAGGTCGTAGGTTCGAGCCCTGCTGCCCGTGCCATTCCTACGAATGGATACCTAAAAAACGATTCTTTTGCAGCGCAGCCTTTGAAAACCGGCTTGTGACTTGCCATATAGCATAAGTTGCGGCATAAGGGCCGCATAGCCGGGACGGGACGACTGGATGGTTCCGAGGCGGCGTTTGGTCATAAAGCGGACACTTGCCACTTGCGTGGATCAAGAATCGGTTTTATGTAGACGAAACAGACACGCGACGCGTGGAGCTGGGAAGCCGGCTTTACGCGTCTGATTTGCATGGGCGAAATGATTGCGCTGATTCGGCGCGAACGCACGCTCAAGCGGCACGTCCCGGCCAGCGGGATCATCCAGGAGACCCGGCCAACGGGTCTTGCAGACAGAGCGGCATATGGCTTCGAAAACCACAAATCCTTTCACCTTTCTCCAGCAGGTTCGCGCGGAGACTGCCAAGGTCACTTGGCCGTCGCGGCGCGAAACGGTGATCTCGACGGTGATGGTCCTTGTGTTCGCGGTCATCGCGATGATCTTTTTCTTTACCGCAGACGTGGCCATGGGCTTTGCGGTCGAAAAAATCCTCGGCCTCGGACAGTAAGTCCGGCGATTACGGAGAAGTCTTAAAATGACCGCGCGGTGGTACATCGTCCACGCCTACTCGAACTTTGAAAAGAAGGTCGCCGAGGACATCGAGAACAAGGCCAAGCAGAAGGGCCTGTCCGCCGACATCGAGCAGATCGTGGTGCCGACCGAGAAGGTCGTCGAGATCCGCCGCGGCCGCAAGGTCGATGCCGAGCGCAAGTTCTTTCCGGGCTATGTGCTGTTGAAGGCCAATCTGACCGATGCCGTGTTCTCGCTCGTCAAGAACACGCCGAAGGTCACCGGTTTCCTGGGCGACTCCAAGCCGGTGCCGATCACCGAAGCCGAAGCCCAGCGTATCCTGAACCAGGTTCAGGAAGGCGTCGAGCGGCCGAAGCCGTCGGTGACGTTCGAGATCGGCGAAGCGATCCGCGTTTCGGATGGACCATTCGCGTCGTTCAACGGTTTCGTCCAGGAAGTGGACGAAGAGCGGGCGCGGCTCAAGGTGGAAGTATCGATCTTCGGGCGTGCCGTGCCGGTCGATCTGGAATTCGGACAGGTCGAGAAGGGCTGATCCGAAATCCCTGCACCGGTTTCGGCGGCAGGGAAGGCGGCGCGGAGATCGCGCGGCCAAAACGGGTGGGAGGCGAATGCGGCTTTAGCCGGCCGCGCGGACCGCACCACCAGACTGCAACCGCCGGCAAGACCGGCATGAGAAAAGGCAGGAAGAGAGATGGCTAAGAAAATTGCAGGCCAGCTCAAGCTCCAGGTTTCCGCGGGATCGGCCACGCCGTCGCCCCCGATCGGCCCGGCGCTTGGTCAGCGTGGCATCAACATCATGGAGTTCTGCAAGGCGTTCAACGCGCAGACCCAGGAAATGGAAAAGGGTTCGCCGGTTCCGGTCGTCATCACCTACTATCAGGACAAGTCGTTCACCTTCGTCATGAAGACGCCGCCGGTGAGCTACTTCCTGAAGAAGGCCGCGAACCTGAAGTCGGGCTCGAAGGAGCCGGGCAAGGTCAAGGCCGGCACGATCGGCCGCGACAAGGTGCGCGCCATCGCCGAGCAGAAGATGAAGGATCTGAACGCAAACGACGTCGAGGCGGCCATGCGCATGGTCGAGGGCTCCGCCCGCTCGATGGGTCTGGAAGTGGTGGGCTGAGATCATGGCAAAGATTGCAAAGCGTGTATCGCAGACCCGCGAAGGCATCGATCCCAACAAGGCTTACGCTTTGGGTGAGGCGCTGAAGCTGCTCAAGGATCGCTCCTCGGTGAAGTTCGACGAGACCATCGAAGTCGCGATGAACCTCGGCGTCGACCCCCGCCATGCCGACCAGATGGTCCGCGGCGTGGTCAACCTGCCGAACGGCACCGGCCGCAGCGTTCGCGTCGCCGTGTTCGCGCGCGGTGACAAGGCCGAGGAGGCCAAGGCCGCCGGCGCCGACATCGTCGGAGCCGAGGATCTGGTCGACATCGTCCAGAAGGGCACGATCGACTTCGACCGCTGCATCGCCACGCCGGACATGATGCCGCTGGTCGGCCGTCTCGGCAAGGTGCTCGGCCCGCGCGGCATGATGCCGAACCCGAAGGTCGGCACCGTCACCGCCGACGTGGCCGCCGCCGTGAAGGCATCGAAGGGCGGCGCCGTCGAGTTCCGCGTCGAGAAGGCCGGCATCGTTCATGCCGGCGTCGGCAAGGTCTCGTTCGACGTCAAGGCGCTGGAAGAGAACGTCCGCGCCTTCGCTGATGCGGTGACCAGGGCAAAGCCGGCTGGTGCCAAGGGCAATTACGTCAAGAAGGTGTCGGTCACCTCGACGATGGGCCCGGGCCTCAAGCTCGACGTCTCGACGCTCGCAGCGTCCTGATACGAACAATTGGATCGGCCGCTAAAACGCTGATCCGTGAAAGAATTCCGGGCCTCCGACCTGTCGGCGGCCCGGTACCGGAAGTCGAAAGGCTTCCGGACATCCTGTCCGAGATTGCAGGCGGCCCCCAAGCCTTAGGTGATGTGGGCCTTAATTCATGTGGGCCTGCATGAGACGGGTGAAGACCGGACAAAGGAGCGAACGCTCCAATGAAAGGTTCGAACCGTGTTTGCCTTTTGTCTGCGCACCGTCCGGCTTGCCGGCAGGTGTGGCGAAAGGGGGCAGGATCCTCGAGCGTCGTTCGGGAGATCCGTTACTGGATGGCCCGGCCGGCAAAAGGCAACCCGACGCCTGTCCTTCGTAGAGGGCAGGGGTCAACTGGAGATAGGCAGTGGACAGAGCGGAAAAACGCGAACTCGTCACGGGCCTGAATGATGCGTTCTCAAGCGCTGGTTCAGTCGTCGTGGCCCACTACGCCGGTATCACCGTCGCGCAAATGAACGACCTTCGGTCGAAAATGCGCGCCGCCGGTGGCACCGTCAAAGTCGCGAAGAACCGTCTCGCCAAAATCGCTCTTCAGGGCACGGACTCCGCATCGATCATCGAGCTGTTCAAGGGACAGACGCTGATCGCCTATTCGGAGGATCCGATTGCGGCGCCGAAGGTCGCGTCCGATTTCGCCAAGGGAAATGACAAGCTCGTCATTCTCGGCGGCGCAATGGGCACCACCTCGCTCAACGCCGACGGTGTGAAGGCACTCGCCACACTTCCGTCGCTCGATGAGCTGCGCGCCAGGCTGGTTGGCATGATCGCCACGCCGGCAACCCGGATCGCCCAGATCGTCAATGCGCCTGCGGCTTCGGTCGCGCGCGTCATCGGCGCTTACGCCCGGAAGGACGAGGCGGCATGAGGCCGTTCCTCGCTATCACAAACACACGTTCGAACCTTATGAAGGAACATTGCAATGGCTGATCTGGCAAAGATCGTAGACGACCTTTCGAAGCTGACCGTCCTCGAGGCGGCCGAGCTGTCGAAGCTTCTTGAAGAAAAGTGGGGCGTTTCCGCCGCTGCTCCGGTGGCGGTTGCCGCTGCTGGCGGCGCCGCGGCCGCTGCTGCTCCGGTCGAGGAAAAGACGGAATTCGACGTCGTCCTCACCGAAGCAGGCGCTCAGAAGATCAACGTCATCAAGGAAGTTCGCGCCATCACCGGTCTTGGCCTCAAGGAAGCCAAGGACCTGGTCGAGGCGGCTCCGAAGCCGGTCAAGGAAGCCGTTTCCAAGGCCGACGCGGACAAGTTCAAGGCCCAGCTGGAAGCAGCCGGCGCCAAGGTCGAACTGAAGTAAGCGTTGAGTACCGGCGGACGGCGTCGCGCCGTCCGCCACTCCCTTCACGTCGAGGGGAGGCTCATGGCGCGAAGAGTGCGAAACCTCTTTCCTGAGGGCCGCAAACCGGCCTTCAGGAAACGGGTTTTCTCCCGTTTCTGGCCCACCGCCAATTGGTGGTGGGTGAAAAGACAAGAAGCCGCCGACAGGCGGCGGGCAACAAGACAGGGCCGCCGAGGTGGCCCGAGATGCAAGGCGAGCCGCGGCGAGGCTCGTCCCGAGAATTGAGCTAAGGAGCGACGATGGCCCAGACCCAGACTTTCAATGGCCGCAGACGCGTACGCAAATTTTTCGGAAAGATCCCGGAAGTTGCGGAGATGCCGAACCTGATCGAGGTTCAGAAGGCATCCTATGACCAGTTCCTGATGGTGGAGGAGCCCAACGGTGGGCGTCCTGACGAGGGGCTGCAGGCAGTTTTCAAGTCGGTCTTCCCGATTTCCGATTTTTCCGGCTCCTCGATGCTGGAATTCGTGAAGTACGAGTTCGAAGGACCCAAATTCGACGTTGACGAATGCCGCCAGCGCGACCTGACCTATGCGGCGCCGCTCAAGGTGACGCTGCGCCTCATCGTGTTCGATATCGACGAGGATACCGGCGCGAAGTCGATCAAGGACATCAAGGAGCAGGACGTCTACATGGGCGACATGCCGCTCATGACCTTGAACGGCACCTTCATCGTCAACGGCACCGAGCGCGTCATCGTCTCGCAGATGCACCGTTCGCCGGGCGTCTTCTTCGACCATGACAAGGGCAAGTCGCATTCGTCCGGCAAGCTTCTGTTTGCCGCGCGCGTCATTCCCTATCGCGGCTCGTGGCTCGACATCGAGTTCGATAGCAAGGACGTCGTGCACGCCCGTATCGACCGCCGCCGCAAGATTCCGGTGACGTCGCTGCTGATGGCGCTCGGCATGGACGGCGAAGAGATCCTGTCGACCTTCTACAACAAAATCACCTACAAGCGCGCCGGCGACCATTGGCGCATTCCCTTCAACGTCGAGCGTTTCCGCGGCCTCAAGGCCGTTGGTGACCTGGTTGACGCCGACACCGGCGAGGTCGTCGTCGAGGCCGGCAAGAAGATCACTGCCCGCCAGGCCAGGGCGCTTGGCGAAAAAGGTCTTAAGGCGATCAAGGCGACCGACGAGGATCTGCTCGGCAACTACCTTGCCGAGGACATCGTCAACTATGGCACCGGCGAGATTTTCCTCGAAGCCGGCGACGAGATCGATGAAAAGACGCTGAAAGTGCTTCTCGGCACCGGCGATGACGAGATCAAGGTTCTCGACATCGATCACGTCAATGTCGGCGCTTATATCCGCAACACGCTCAACGTCGACAAAAACGAGAGCCGCCAGGACGCGCTGTTCGACATCTACCGCGTCATGCGCCCCGGTGAGCCGCCGACGCTCGAGACCGCCGAAGCCATGTTCAACTCGCTGTTCTTCGACAGCGAGCGCTATGATCTTTCGGCCGTCGGCCGCGTCAAGATGAACATGCGCCTCGAGCTCAAGGCCGAGGATACCGTGCGCGTGCTGCGCAAGGACGACATCCTGGCCGTGGTCAAGACGCTGGTCGAACTGCGCGACGGCAAGGGCGAGATCGACGACATCGACAATCTCGGCAACCGCCGCGTGCGCTCGGTCGGCGAGCTGATGGAGAACCAGTACCGCGTCGGCCTGCTGCGCATGGAGCGCGCGATCAAGGAACGTATGTCCTCGATCGAGATCGACACGGTGATGCCGCAGGACCTGATCAACGCCAAGCCGGCGGCTGCCGCCGTGCGCGAGTTCTTCGGTTCCTCGCAGCTGTCGCAGTTCATGGATCAGACCAACCCGCTGTCGGAGATCACCCACAAGCGCCGCCTGTCGGCGCTTGGACCGGGCGGCCTGACCCGCGAGCGTGCCGGGTTCGAGGTGCGCGACGTGCACCCGACGCATTACGGCCGCAT
This sequence comes from Mesorhizobium sp. LSHC420B00, assembly GCF_000503055.1. Lineage (GTDB taxonomy): Bacteria > Pseudomonadota > Alphaproteobacteria > Rhizobiales > Rhizobiaceae > Mesorhizobium. Next base: position 52,950 of record NZ_AYVY01000027.1, read on the forward strand.
CTGCCCGATCGAGACGCCGGAAGGCCCGAATATCGGCCTGATCAACTCGCTTGCGACCTTCGCGCGTGTCAACAAATACGGCTTCATCGAGAGCCCGTACCGCAAGATCGTCAACGGCAAGCTGACCAATGAGGTCGTCTACCTGTCGGCTATGGAAGAGGCCAAGCACCACGTCGCGCAGGCCAATGCCGAGCTCGACAAGAATGGTCATTTCGTCGACGAATTCGTCATTTGCCGTAACGCCGGCGAAGTGATGATGGCGCCGCGCGAAAACGTCGATCTGATGGACGTGTCGCCGAAGCAGATGGTGTCGGTGGCCGCGGCCCTGATTCCGTTCCTTGAGAACGACGACGCCAACCGCGCGCTGATGGGCTCGAACATGCAGCGTCAGGCCGTGCCGCTGGTGCGCGCCGAAGCGCCGTTCGTCGGCACCGGCATGGAGCCGATCGTCGCCCGTGACTCGGGCGCCGCCATCGGCGCCCGCCGCGGCGGCATCGTCGACCAGGTGGACGCGACGCGTATCGTCATCCGCGCCACGGAAGATCTCGATCCCGGCAAGTCCGGCGTCGATATCTACCGGCTGATGAAGTTCCAGCGTTCGAACCAGAACACCTGCATCAACCAGCGTCCGCTGGTGCGCATGGGCGACCGGGTCAACAAGGGCGACATCATCGCCGACGGCCCGTCGACCGAGCTCGGTGATCTGGCCCTCGGCCGCAACGTGCTGGTCGCGTTCATGCCGTGGAATGGCTACAACTACGAGGATTCCATCCTCTTGTCCGAGCGCATCGTCGCCGACGACGTCTTCACCTCGATCCACATCGAGGAGTTCGAAGTCATGGCCCGCGACACCAAGCTCGGGCCGGAGGAGATCACGCGCGATATCCCGAACGTCTCGGAAGAAGCGCTGAAGAACCTCGATGAGGCCGGCATCGTCTACATTGGTGCGGAAGTGCAGCCGGGCGACATCCTGGTCGGCAAGATCACGCCGAAGGGCGAAAGCCCGATGACGCCGGAAGAAAAGCTGCTGCGCGCCATCTTCGGTGAAAAGGCCTCGGACGTGCGCGATACCTCCATGCGCATGCCTCCGGGAACCTTCGGCACCGTCGTCGAAGTGCGCGTCTTCAACCGCCACGGTGTCGAGAAGGACGAGCGCGCCATGGCGATCGAGCGCGAGGAGATCGAACGCCTCGCCAAGGACCGCGACGACGAGCAGGCGATCCTCGACCGTAACGTCTATTCGCGCCTTTCCGACGTTCTCGTCGGCAAGGAGGCGATTGCCGGGCCGAAGGGCTTCAAGAAGGGCTCGAAGCTGTCGAAGGACACGCTCGACGAGTATCCGCGTTCGCAGTGGTGGCAGTTTGCCGTGGAGAACGAAAAGCTCCAGAGCGAACTGGAAGCCCTGCGTGGCCAGTACGACGATTCCAAGAAGGCGCTCGAGCAGCGCTTCATGGACAAGGTCGAGAAGGTGCAGCGCGGCGACGAGATGCCTCCGGGCGTCATGAAGATGGTCAAGGTCTTCGTGGCCGTGAAGCGCAAGATGCAGCCCGGCGACAAGATGGCCGGCCGGCACGGCAACAAGGGTGTCGTGTCGCGGATCGTTCCGGTCGAGGACATGCCTTTCCTCGAGGACGGCACGCATGCCGACATCGTGCTCAACCCGCTGGGTGTGCCGAGCCGCATGAATGTCGGCCAGATCCTGGAAACGCATCTGGGCTGGGCTTGCGCCGGAATGGGCAAGAAGATCGGCGATCTGATCGATGCGTACAAGACGGCGGGCGACATCAAGCCGCTGCGCAAGACGCTTGAGAGCTTCATGCCGGCCAATGACCGCAACGAGCCGGTCCGCGAATATGACGACGAGAGCATCGTTCGCCTCAGCGAGCAGATGCGCCGCGGCGTCTCCATCGCGACACCGGTGTTCGACGGCGCGCACGAGGCCGACATCAACATCATGCTGGAGCAGGCGGGCCTGCACACCAGCGGTCAGTCGCAGCTCTATGACGGACGCACCGGCGAACCGTTCGATCGCAAAGTGACGATGGGCTACATATATATGCTCAAGCTTCACCACCTTGTGGACGACAAGATCCACGCGCGTTCGATCGGGCCGTACTCGCTCGTTACCCAGCAGCCGCTGGGCGGCAAGGCGCAGTTCGGTGGCCAGCGCTTTGGCGAGATGGAGGTCTGGGCGCTTGAAGCGTACGGCGCCGCCTACACGCTGCAGGAGATGCTGACGGTGAAGTCGGATGACGTCGCCGGCCGCACCAAGGTCTACGAGGCGATCGTCAGAGGCGACGACACATTCGAGGCCGGCATCCCCGAGAGCTTCAACGTTCTCGTTAAGGAAATGCGGTCTCTCGGCCTCAATGTCGAGTTGGAGAACACCAAGCTCGACGACAACCCGATCCGGCTGCCCGACGCGGCCGAGTAAGCAAGACGTCCGGCCGCGGCCTTCCCGCGACCGGACGCACCAAATTCTCGGCCGATGGCCGATCAAGTCGGCGGGCGTTTGGCCCGCGCTAGATGCAAGGGGTTTTCGAGGACCCCGAAAAGGAGAACGGCATGAACCAAGAGGTCATGAATCTCTTCAACCCCCAGGCGCCTGCGCAGGTGTTCGATTCCATCCGGATCTCGCTTGCCAGCCCTGAGAAGATTCTGTCCTGGTCATTCGGCGAGATCAAGAAGCCGGAGACCATCAACTACCGCACCTTCAAGCCGGAGCGTGACGGCCTGTTCTGCGCGCGCATTTTTGGTCCGATCAAGGACTATGAGTGCCTGTGCGGCAAGTACAAGCGCATGAAGTACAAGGGCGTCATCTGCGAGAAGTGCGGCGTCGAAGTCACGCTGTCGCGCGTCCGCCGCGAGCGCATGGGCCATATCGAGCTGGCGGCACCGGTCGCCCACATCTGGTTCCTGAAGTCGCTGCCGTCGCGCATCGGCACGCTGCTCGACATGACCCTGAAGGACATCGAGCGGGTCCTTTACTTCGAGAACTACATCGTCACCGAACCCGGCCTCACCGCGCTGAAGGAGCACCAGCTGCTCAGCGAGGAAGAGTACATGATGGCCGTCGACGAATATGGCGAGGATAGTTTCACCGCCATGATCGGCGCCGAGGCGATCCACGACCTGCTGGCCGGCATGGACCTCGAGAAGATCGCCGGCGATCTGCGTTCGGAACTGGCTTCGACCACCTCCGAGCTCAAGCAGAAGAAGTATCTGAAGCGTCTCAAGGTCGTCGAGAACTTCATGGAATCCGGCAACCGTCCGGAATGGATGATCATGAAGGTGGTTCCGGTGATCCCGCCGGATCTGCGTCCGCTTGTCCCGCTGGACGGCGGCCGTTTCGCTACGTCGGATCTGAACGACCTCTACCGCCGCGTCATCAACCGCAACAACCGCTTGAAGCGGCTGATCGAGCTGCGCGCGCCCGGCATCATCGTGCGCAATGAAAAGCGCATGCTGCAGGAAGCCGTCGATGCGCTGTTCGACAATGGCCGCCGCGGCCGCGTCATCACCGGCGCCAACAAGCGTCCGCTGAAGTCGCTGTCCGACATGTTGAAGGGCAAGCAGGGCCGGTTCCGCCAGAACCTGCTCGGCAAGCGCGTCGACTATTCCGGCCGCTCGGTCATCGTCACCGGTCCCGAGCTCAAGCTGCACCAGTGCGGCCTGCCGAAGAAGATGGCGCTCGAGCTGTTTAAGCCCTTCATCTACGCCCGTCTCGACGCCAAGGGTTACTCCTCGACCGTCAAGCAGGCGAAGAAGCTGGTCGAAAAGGAGCGTCCGGAGGTCTGGGATATCCTCGACGAGGTCATCCGCGAGCATCCGGTGCTGTTGAACCGCGCGCCGACGCTGCACCGCCTCGGCATCCAGGCGTTCGAGCCGATCCTGATCGAAGGCAAGGCGATCCAGCTTCACCCGCTGGTCTGCACGGCCTTCAACGCCGACTTCGACGGCGACCAGATGGCGGTCCACGTGCCGCTGTCACTGGAAGCGCAGCTCGAGGCTCGCGTGCTGATGATGTCGACCAACAACATCCTGCACCCGGCTTCCGGCGCGCCGATCATCGTCCCGTCGCAGGACATGGTTCTCGGTCTCTACTATCTGTCGATCGTCAACCAGAACGAGCCGGGCGAGGGCATGGTGTTTGCCGATATGGGCGAGCTCCAGCATGCGCTCGAGACCAAGGCGGTAACGCTGCATTCCAAGATCAAGGGGCGCTTCCGCACGGTCGACGCCGACGGTAAGGTCGTATCGAAGATCCACGACACCACGCCTGGCCGCATGATCATCGGCGAGCTGCTGCCGAAGAACGTCAACGTGCCCTACGAGACCGCCAACCAGGAGATGACCAAGAAGAACATCTCCAAGATGATCGACACCGTCTACCGCCATTGCGGTCAGAAGGAGACGGTCATTTTCTGCGATCGCATCATGGCTCTCGGCTTCAGCCACGCCTGCCGTGCCGGCATTTCGTTCGGCAAGGACGACATGCTGATCCCGGATGCCAAGATCAAGCTGGTGTCCGACACCGAGGCTTTGGCCAAGGAATACGAGCAGCAGTACAATGACGGCCTGATCACCCAGGGCGAGAAGTACAACAAGGTCGTCGACGCCTGGGCCAAGTGCTCGGAAAAGGTCGCCGACGAAATGATGGCCCGCATCAAGGCGGTCGAGTTCGAGGACAACGGCCGTCAGAAGCCGATGAACTCGATCTACATGATGTCGCACTCCGGTGCGCGCGGCTCGCCCACCCAGATGCGCCAGCTCGCCGGCATGCGCGGCCTGATGGCCAAGCCTAGCGGTGAAATCATTGAGACGCCGATCATCTCGAACTTCAAGGAAGGCCTGACCGTGCTCGAGTACTTCAACTCGACCCACGGCGCCCGCAAGGGTCTGGCCGACACCGCCTTGAAGACGGCGAACTCGGGTTACCTGACGCGTCGTCTTGTCGACGTGGCGCAGGACTGCATCGTCAACTCGCTCGACTGCGGCACCGACAAGGGCCTCACCATGCAGCCGATCGTCGATGCCGGTCAGGTCGTCGCTTCGGTTGGTCAGCGCGTTCTCGGCCGCACCTCGCTCGACGATATCACTCACCCGGTCACCGGCGAGGTTCTGGTCAAGGCCGGAACGCTGATGGACGAGCGTGACGTGGAACTGATCGAAAAGGCCGGTGTGCAGTCTGTCCGCATCCGTTCGGCGCTAACCTGCGAGGTCAGGGTCGGCGTTTGCGCGGTCTGTTACGGACGCGATCTGGCCCGCGGCACGCCTGTCAACCAGGGCGAGGCTGTCGGCGTCATCGCGGCGCAGTCGATTGGCGAGCCGGGCACCCAGCTCACCATGCGTACCTTCCACATGGGCGGCACGGCGCAGGTGGTGGATTCCTCGTTCCTTGAAGCCTCGTACGAGGGCAAGGTCGAGATCCGCAACCGCAACGTGGTGCGCAACTCCGACGGCCAGCTGATGGTCATGGGTCGCAACATGGCGGTGCTGATCCTCGACGAGGCCGGCAAGGAACGCGCCACGCACCGCGTCACCTACGGTTCGCGCATCTTCGTCGACGATGGCGACAAGGTGAAGCGCGGCCAGCGTATTGCCGAGTGGGATCCCTATACCCGCCCGGTCCTCACCGAAATCGAGGGCAGGGTGGCGTTCGAAGATCTGGTCGATGGCATTTCCGTTCAGGAAACCGCCGACGAATCGACCGGCATCACCAAGCGCGAGGTCATCGACTGGCGTTCGACGCCACGCGGCAACGACCTCAAGCCGGCGATCGTCGTCCAGGATGCCAAGGGCAAGGTCGGCAAGCTGTCGAAGGGTGGCGACGCCCGCTTCCTGCTCTCGGTCGAGGCCATTCTTTCGGTCGAACCCGGCGCACAGGTTCGCCCCGGCGACGTGCTGGCGCGTATTCCGATGGAAAGCGCCAAGACCAAGGACATCACCGGCGGTCTGCCGCGTGTGGCCGAACTGTTCGAGGCACGCCGTCCGAAGGATCACGCCATCATCGCCGAGATCGATGGCACGATCCGCTTCGGTCGCGACTACAAGAACAAGCGCCGCATCATCATCGAGCCGCATGACTCGACGCTTGAGCCGGTCGAATACCTGATCCCGAAGGGCAAGCCGTTCCATCTCCAGGACGGCGACGTCATCGAGAAGGGCGACTATATCCTCGACGGCAATCCGGCGCCGCACGACATCCTGGCGATCAAGGGCGTGGAGGCGCTTGCCTCCTACCTCGTCAACGAGATCCAGGAGGTCTACCGCCTGCAGGGCGTGTCGATCAACGACAAGCACATCGAGGTGATCGTTCGCCAGATGCTGCAGAAGGTCGAGATCACCACGCAGGGCGATTCGACCTACATTCCGGGCGACCACGTCGACGTGATCGAACTGGAAGAGGTCAACGAGCGCCTGGTCGAGGAGGGCAAGAAGCCGGCCGAAGGCCAGCCGGTGCTGCTGGGCATCACCAAGGCCTCGCTGCAGACGCCGTCCTTCATCTCCGCCGCCTCCTTCCAGGAGACGACGAGGGTGCTGACCGAAGCTGCGGTTGCCGGCAAGACCGACATGCTGCAGGGGCTGAAGGAAAACGTCATCGTCGGCCGGCTCATCCCGGCCGGCACCGGCGGCACGATGAGCCAGATCCGGCGCATCGCCACCTCGCGCGACGAGTTGATCATCGACGAGCGCCGCAAGGCGTCCGGCGTCGAGGTCGCCGAGCCGATGCTGACCGACATGGTTACCGCCGCGCAGTAAGCGCGCAAGTAAGAGAAGATAGAAAAGGGGCCCAAGTGGCCCCTTTTCGCATTGTGGTTCCCCAATCGGATCGGAGGACAACGGATGAGCAGGAGGATCTGGGCTTCTGTCGACGGCTACATTGTCGAGGCTCTTTTCGAGGCGGATCCCGCCCTCGATGCCGTTCTGGCGGCCAACCATGACCACGGCCTACCGCCGATCGATGTTTCCCCGGCACAAGGCAAGCTGCTGTCACTTCTTGCGCGAATGCAGGGAGCGAAGAAGGTACTCGAAATCGGCACGTTGGGCGGCTACTCGACAATCTGGATGGCGCGAGCGTTGCCCGTGGACGGCAAGGTCGTGACGCTCGAGCTTGATCCGCACCACGCCAGTGTCGCGCGGTCGAACTTTGAACGGGCAGGGGTATCTGACCGCGTGGAACTGCGGGTCGGACCGGCGCTTCAATCGCTTGCCGCGTTAGGCGCCGAGAATGCCGGGCCGTTCGACTTCATCTTCATCGACGCCGACAAGCCGAACAACCAGCACTATCTGTCCTGGGCGATGCGTCTTTCGAGGCCGGGGACTGTCATCGTCTGCGACAATGTCATCCGTGACGGCGCGGTGGTGAACGAAGATGGCCGCGACGCCAATGTCGAAGGGGCACGCGCGGCGTTCTCGTTCATTGGCAGCGACAAGCGTCTGCAAGGTACCGCGATCCAGACTGTTGGCGCCAAGGGCTATGACGGCTTTGCAATAGCGATCGTCAGTTGAAGCTGCCACCGGCGGCTGGCTTTTTAAGGAATCGGCAATTGAACGAGGCGACCATCTGGGAATTGATCAACACTGGCCGAGATCGTATGAGCTTTGGGCAGCGAAGGCTTTGGGACCTGATCAAGATCGATCCGGAAGAATGGCTGCATCACTCTCCTGCTGGGAGTGATCATCGCATCTGGGTCGTAGCGTTGATCGGCCGGAGCGTGATTTCTTACAATGACATTGAAGGTGGTTTCGGCCGCTCAAATTTCATTCGATATGGAGAAATCACCGAGCTTGGCTGGGGGCAGGCCGATCTCGAGGTGGCGGTTCAACATGTCATGAGCGAACTTGAACAAGGACACCGGACGGCTCCCGTTGCTTCTGCGCCTCGTCCGGGAGAATTCCTGGACCGCAAGCCAAGATGATCCGGAACATTCAAGGTCGCTCTACCGGGGTCAGTGTCAGTCAAAAAAAGCTTCGACCACATTGCGCTTGCCGAGCATGAAGGCGTCGGCGACGTGCTGGAGCGGCGCGAGGTCGACGTCGGAAACGCCGGCGCGCACGATCTCGGCGAAGCGCTTGTAGAGCATCGGATATTCGGCTTCCGGCTCCTCGTGAACGACGCGGCCATCGATGGCGAGCTTTGAGCCGCCGCCAGAAAGCACCATCGATCCGGCCTCGGTATCGGCCAGGATGTCCCAGCTTTGCGGCCCGGTCTGGCGCCAGTCGAGTTCCATCGTCACCGGCAGACCGTTCGAAGTACGGAAGACGATATGGGCGGCGATCGGGGCCGCGCGGTTTTCGGGGAAATCGAGCTCTGCCGAACTGATGAGCATCGGTGGCAGGATGTGGGTGGCGATCGACAGCGCGTTGATGCCGGGATCGAAGACGCCAAAGCCGCCGGGAGCCCAGATCCATTCCTGATTCGGATGCCAGCGGCGCACGTCTTCCTTCCAGTTGATGGCGGCCGACCTGATCGTAGTCGAGCTGAGGAATGTACGCGCTGCTTCGACGGCCGGCGCATAGCGCGAGTGCCAGCTGGCGAACAGGCAGACGCCGTTCGCCACCGCCAGCGCTTTCAAATCCTCGACCTCGCTGACCGTGGCGCCGGGCGGTTTTTCCAGGAAGACATGCTTTTTCGCCGCCAGCGCCGTGCGCGCCGCGTCGTAGCGGAACTGCGGCGGCATGCAGAGCGATACGGCCTCAAGCTCCGGCACAGTGTCGAGCATCGCCTCGATATCGGGAAAATTCGCAATGCCGTCCACCTTGCCGTGCCGGCTGGCGGCGGCGACGAGGCGGTAGTCGCGGTCCTTCGCCAGGGCCGGAAGGTGCTGATCGCGAACGATCTTTCCCACGCCGACAATGCCGAGCTTGATGGGATCGCTATTCAGGGACATGGGGACTCCGCAGGTTGATATTGCGCTTGGTTCTTAGCAGAGAACCGATGCCGGGCAAGCAGGGCGAGACCGCGACAATCACATGGCTGGTCAGATCGGCACATCGAACGTTACGATCGACACTTCGCCTTCGAGCGCGCCCTGATAGGCGGACAGATGCGGCTCGTCGTCGGGCACGCCGTCCATATCGCCGATCTGGTCGAGCTCGGCCTCGGCATAACCTTCCGCGGCAAGCGATTCGAGAGCACGGCGCACCGCAGAATCGTCGTCCGGCGCGACCAGCATCAGATGCACGCCTTCCGGCTTACCGCCTTTGCGCTTCCACACCCGGCCGGTAATAATGGTGACTGGGCGCTCCTCATTGTCATTCACGGGTTCGTACCTCCGGGCGAGGGGGTTTGGGCTGTTCATGCCGCCTTTTCGCACGAAGCACGGCCCGGAAACAGCCGCAAGCCGGTCACTTTCTGCCTTCCTCTTGAAAAACGGCGCAAGAAAATTACATGCATTTTTCGCATGGCTGCCACGCCTCGGTTTCAGCGCAATATTTGCCGCTCCGGGGTTGACGGACAGTGGCCATACGAGTAGAAGCCGCCCAGTCAGAACCGATGTGAGGCTCTTGCTTCCGAAGCGACACGCTTTGGAGTTTGCCTCAAACAGGGTTCGTTTTACGAGCGAAAAGACATTTCCGGCGTGCATGAAGCGGCTTCCGCTTCCTCTGCCATTTGTTCGGGCAAGACCGCGAGGCGCGGTTTGTGGCCCGAATTTGCGTATGGAAATGACGCTTTGAGCGGCCCTGACCGGGCGAGACACGGAATTGAGAGACAAGAGGGTTTAATGCCTACCGTCAACCAGCTGATCCGCAAGCCGCGCATTGCGCCGGTGAAGCGCAACAAGGTCCCGGCCATGCAGCAGAACCCGCAGAAGCGGGGCGTCTGCACGCGCGTCTACACCACGACGCCGAAGAAGCCGAACTCGGCGCTGCGCAAGGTGGCCAAGATCCGCCTGACCAATGGTTTTGAAGTGATCGGTTACATCCCCGGCGAAGGCCACAACCTTCAGGAGCACTCGGTGGTGATGATCCGCGGCGGTCGCGTCAAGGATCTTCCGGGCGTCCGTTACCACATCATCCGCGGCGTGCTCGACACGCAAGGCGTGAAGAACCGCAAGCAACGCCGTTCGAAATACGGCGCCAAGCGTCCGAAGTGACCGAAGCGTAGCCAAGGTCGTTCCGGGCGGCGTCAAGCGACGATCCGGGATCCAGGCCACCGCGTAGAATTGAGGCAGAGAAAAAATGTCCCGTCGTCACAGTGCAGAAAAGCGTGAGATCAATCCGGACCCGAAGTTCGGCGATCTGATCGTCACCAAGTTCATGAACGCCGTCATGTATGACGGCAAGAAGTCGGTTGCCGAGACCATCGTCTACGGCGCGCTCGACCAGGTCCAGTCCAAGACCAAGCAGGAACCGGTCACCGTCTTCCATCAGGCGCTCGACAATGTCGCGCCGCATGTGGAAGTGCGTTCGCGCCGCGTCGGCGGCGCCACCTACCAGGTTCCGGTCGACGTGCGCCCCGAGCGCCGTCAGGCATTGGCCATCCGTTGGCTGATCGCCGCCGCCCGCAACCGCAACGAGACCACTATGGTCGACCGCCTCTCCGGCGAGCTGATGGACGCGGCCAACAACCGCGGCACCGCCGTCAAGAAGCGTGAAGATACCCACAAGATGGCAGAAGCCAACCGCGCTTTCGCGCACTACCGCTGGTAAAGCGCGAACGAGACTGAAGAGGCACCTCCCATGGCCCGCGAATATAAAATCGAAGACTACCGCAATTTCGGTATCATGGCGCATATCGACGCCGGCAAGACGACGACCACCGAGCGCGTCCTCTATTACACGGGCAAGTCGCACAAGATCGGCGAAGTCCATGACGGCGCTGCGACCATGGATTGGATGGAGCAGGAGCAGGAGCGCGGCATCACCATCACGTCGGCCGCCACCACGACCTTCTGGAAGGGTCGCGACGGCAAGATGCATCGCTTCAACATCATCGACACCCCCGGCCACGTCGACTTCACCATCGAGGTCGAACGTTCGCTGCGCGTGCTCGACGGCGCCATCGCGCTGCTCGATGCCAATGCCGGTGTCGAGCCGCAGACGGAGACCGTCTGGCGCCAGGCTGACAAGTACCGCGTGCCGCGCATGATCTTCTGCAACAAGATGGACAAGATCGGCGCCGACTTCTACCGCTCGGTCGAGATGATCGGTTCGCGCCTCGGTGCGCATGCCGTCGTCATGCAGCTGCCGATCGGCGCCGAGACCGAGTTCAAGGGTGTCGTCGACCTCGTTGAGATGAACGCGCTGGTCTGGCGCGACGAGACGCTGGGCGCTGCCTGGGACATCGTCGAGATCCCTGCCGACCTCAAGGCTCGTGCCGAAGAGTACCGCGAGAAGATGATCGAGGCCGCCGTCGAAATGGACGAAACGGCGCTCGAGAATTACCTCGAAGGCAAGATGCCGAGCAATGACGAGATCCGTGCGCTCATCCGCAAGGGCACGATCGCGGTGAAGTTCTATCCGATGTTCTGTGGCTCGGCCTTCAAGAACAAGGGCGTGCAGCCGCTGCTCGACGCCGTCGTCGAATATCTGCCGTCGCCGGCCGATGTCCCGGCCATCAAGGGCGTCGACGCCAAGACCGACGCCGAGATCGAGCGTCATGCCGACGACAACGAGCCGCTGTCGATGCTCGCCTTCAAGATCATGAACGACCCGTTCGTCGGTTCGCTCACCTTTGCCCGCATCTATTCGGGCAAGCTCACCAAGGGCATCTCGGTCGACAACACCGTGAAGGGCAAGAAAGAGCGCATCGGCCGCATGCTGCAGATGCATGCGAATTCGCGCGCCGACGTCGAAGAGGCTTTTGCCGGCGACATCGTCGCCCTCGCTGGTCTCAAGGACACGACCACCGGCGACACGCTCAGTGATCCGCTGCATCCGGTCATCCTCGAGCGCATGGAATTCCCCGATCCGGTCATCCAGATCGCCATCGAGCCGAAGACCAAGAACGACCAAGAAAAGATGGGCCTCGCCCTTCACCGCCTGGCCGCCGAGGATCCGTCCTTCCGCGTCAAGACCGACGAGGAAAGCGGCCAGACGATCATCTCCGGCATGGGCGAGCTTCACCTCGACATCATCGTCGACCGCATGCGTCGCGAGTTCAAGGTCGAGGCCAATGTCGGCGCGCCGCAGGTGGCCTATCGCGAGACGATCACTCGCAAGCACGAGCAGGACTACACGCACAAGAAGCAGACCGGCGGTACCGGCCAGTTCGCCCGCGTCAAGATCCTGTTCGAGCCGAATCCGGAAAGCAGCGAATTCGAGTTCGAAACCAAGATCGTCGGCGGCGCTGTGCCGAAGGAATACATCCCCGGTGTCGAAAAGGGCATCAACAGCGTCATGACCTCGGGCCCGTTCGCCGGCTTCCCGATGATCGGCGTCAAGGCGACGCTGATCGATGGTGCCTACCACGACGTGGACTCTTCGGTTCTGGCCTTCGAAATCGCCGGCCGCGCCTGCTTCCGTGAAGCAGCGCCGAAGTTGGGCGTGCAGTTGCTCGAGCCGATCATGAAGGTCGAAGTGGTGACGCCGGAAGATTACGTCGGCAGCGTCATTGGCGACCTGAACGGCCGTCGCGGCCAGATCCAGGGCCAGGAAGCCCGTGGCGTCGCGGTGGTCATCAACGCGATGGTGCCGCTCGCCAACATGTTCAAATACGTGGACAACCTTCGCTCGATGAGCCAGGGCCGCGCGGCCTACACGATGCAGTTCGACCATTACGAACCGGTCCCGACCGCGGTCGCCCAGGAAGTCCAGAAGAAATACGCGTAACTCGAAACGAGTTGCACCAGTAACTTAATTCAAGGCCCGCACGGGCTGGCAGGAATGGAGAGATCACATGGCAAAAGGTAAATTCGAGCGCACTAAGCCTCATGTGAACATTGGCACGATTGGTCACGTCGACCACGGCAAG
>NZ_AYVY01000028.1 GCF_000503055.1 Mesorhizobium sp. LSHC420B00
AATGCCGACCCTTATTGGGTGAACGACGCCCGTCTCCTTTTTACCGGCATAGCATCCTTCGTCATGGAATCGCCTGCGATCCCGAACGAGAAGAAGACCTTCGCCACAATCCTCGAGATCATGAATGGTGCCGAGCAGCCGCTCCTGGAATTCATCGGCTCGCTGCGCGAGGAACGCCGCCGCGAATGCTCGCATTTCACACTGCAAACCCTGTTGCCCTATTTTGAGATGTCAGAGCGGCAGTTCTCCGGCATCTACGCTGGCGTACGCACCGGCATGGCCCCGTTTCTCAACGAGCGCTTGATGCGAGCTACGTCCCGCAGCACGTTCGATATTCGCAGGCTTAAGCGTGATCGAATTTCTCTTTATCTCGACGTGCGGCGTGAGCAGATCACGTCGCTTGGACCGCTGTTCAATGTCCTGATTACGCAGATGATGAACTTCATGTCGGAAAGCCTGCCGCAGCCAGGCGAGCATCCAGTGCTTGTGCTGCTCGACGAGTTCCAGAACCTCGGCAAGCTGGAGAATGTGACCGAAATGGCGAGCGTGCTCGGCGGTAACGGCGTTTCGATCTGGTTTTTCGTGCAGTCGCTGAAGGCCGTAGACGAGATCTATCGCCAGGAAGGGCGCAAGACGCTCATCAACGCGGCTCGCGTGCAGATCTTTTTCGGTGCGCAGGACGCTGACGATCTGCGCTACATTTCCGAGCAGCTCGGCGAAACGTCGGACGTGCAAAAGGACGTGACGCGCACCAAGGCAACGTTGTTCGACACTTATTACACGCGCTCGGAGCACCGCAAGGAAGTGCGGCGGCCTCTGATGCGGCCAGATGAAATCCGTACGCTCGACAAGAACAAGGTCATCATATTGCCGCGTGGCGAACTGCCGATCCTCGGCACCCGCAATTTCTATTTCGCCGACGGCCAGCTCGCCAAACGTGCGTTCATGTCCCTGCCAGCCTCTACCGATGCTTCGCGCACGAAAAGCCCAGCGTTGGACTCCTCTGCGGCGGTTCCATCTCCTGTGCTCCCGACGATTGTGCCGACAGCACCCGCGTATCGCTCAGGCCTCTTGCAGGCCCGCCTGCGGCGCGGCGCGACATTTGCCACAAAAGCAGGCCGTATAGCTCCGTCGCCGGGCCGGCGCGCAATCGTAAAAGAAAGGCTGAAAGCAACAGACGCTGCAGACGTACCCGCCTATGCCGCAATAGATTTTTCCGCTTTGGCGGCCAAAGCGGTGACAACACGCATACCGCCCGACAAAGAAGCGGCGGTTGCGGCGATCCTAAACAAGGTGCGGTCTCTCCGGGCCCACGCATCCGATATCGAGGCTTTCGATAGGAATTTGAACGTCGTCGAAGATACTTTGCCTGATGTAGTCGATGGGTAGGCTCGCATTCCGATGCGGCGGAGAGGTCATTGTCTACCGTGACCTTGTCGCACACGTCATGGCGCGGAGGATATTGCCGCGCGTTTCAGGCAGTGCCGAGGTCTCAATCGAGAAGATCATACGGCGCGAAAACGTCGACGATACTGGGCCTCGACAGGCGTTTCAGGGACCCAGCCCGTCAAGTTCAATCGCAAATCCCGCATCGACCGCGCTTCGCGCTATGAGATCGTCAAGCTCCCAGCCCGTGAGTTCGCAAAGGGAAAGCATTCTCCCCACGGTCAAGGCGCAAGGGTCGCATCTTTGTGGACTATCTAGGGAATCAGCGCGGGGCGACCGCGATCATCCTGGTTGGAACCTGTGGAGGTCGGCCTCGTTTGGCTGAAGCCATGGCAAAAATCGATCCCAGGACCGTCGCCAGTCTTTTGAGGGAATATGCGCAAAGATCGTCCCTGCGCGGCGACAATCCCTATCGCACAAAGGCATACTTGCGCGCGGCAGACAGTCTGACGGCTCTGTCGCAGCCGCTTGATCGGATCATCGCCGCCGGCGCCCTCACCAAGATCCCGGGGATCGGTGATGCGATNGGGCTTCGTCCCGATAAGATACTGAAGCTTCATCAGGCGCTCGGCGTGAACTCGCTGGCGGAGCTCGAGGCCGCAGCAAGAGAGGACCGCATACGCCCAGTCAAAGGCCTCGGCGCCGCGCTTCAGACAAAGCTGCTGCAGAACCTGGCCATCGTGCGAAGCGGCGAAACGCAACTTCACCTGCACAAGGCCGCCGCCCTTCTCGAACATGCGGTCATATCGGTGAAGCAAGAGCATCCAGACTTTTCGCGCGTCGAAATTGCAGGTGACTTCCGACGCGGTTGCGAGCTCGTTTCCGACTTCGCCCTGGTAGCGCAGGCCAGAAAGTCGACTGGAATCGAGGATACGACCCTCAGGCTTGTTGTCACGGACANCTTCGCCCTGGTAGCGCAGGCCAGAAAGTCGACTGGAATCGAGGATACGACCCTCAGGCTTGTTGTCACGGACAAGAAGCATTTTGGCGCGCGCCTGCTCGAAGCAACCGGTTCGGCAGACCACCTTGAGCAACTGAAGACGTTCGCAGCCGCCAAGGGTTTTGCTCTGCACGCCGATGGGCTTCATCGCGGGAAAAAACTGATCGCGTCAGCGACAGAAGAAGAAATCTACCAAGCTCTAGACCTGCAGTTTATCGAGCCTGAATTGCGCGAAGGCAGGGACGAGATTGAGCGAGCCGCAAAGCGGAAGCTACCCGTTCTCGTTCGGGATGAAGATCTGCATGGCATCCTGCATTCTCACACGACCGCATCCGATGGAACCGAAACGCTTGAGGCAATGGCTGAAGCCACGCGCAAGCGCGGTTTCGAATACTATGGTGTCGCCGATCATTCGCAGTCCGCTCACTACGCAGGCGGCCTTTCGTTGCAGGAGATTGCTGAACAGCACCGCGAAGCTGACCGGCTGAACAAGGCATACAATGNGGCCTTTCGTTGCAGGAGATTGCTGAACAGCACCGCGAAGCTGACCGGCTGAACAAGGCATACAATGGAAAATTTCGCATACTGAAGGGCATCGAGGCGGACATCCTGGCGGATGGCTCGCTCGATTACCCGAATCACATCTTGGAGCTGTTCGATTTCGTCGTCGCGAGCGTGCACAGCCGCTTCAAGTTGCCCAAGAAGGAACAGACGGAGCGTATCATCGAGGCGATCGGAAATCCTCGGACGACAATCATCGGGCACATGACCGGTCGCCAGCTGTTGCGCCGACCCGGTTATGATCTCGACGTCGACAAAGTCCTCAAAGCGTGTGCGAAACACGGCGTCGCTGTCGAAATCAACGCACATCCTTGGCGACTCGACCTCGACTGGCGTTGGCATCAAAAGGCACTCGATCAGGGCTGCATCTTCAGCATCAATCCGGACGCTCATTCGATCCGCGAGATCGACCACATGCATTGGGGTGTCGAGATGGCGCGCAAGGGCGGTGTCCCTGCGAAGCGGGTCCTGAACGCGATGCGTTTGACGCCCCTCCTTGCGCATCTCGCACGGCGCAGGCAAATGTCCTAACCTGGCTGTGCGCCCGGCCTATCAGCGCAGGAGACCGTCCTTCTCGAAATCGTCCCAGCCGCGCAAACTGGAGTGCGAGTTCTCATCGGGGCCATAGCCAGCTGAAGCTGCAGTTCCGCGAACGCTTCTTTGAGCACGTTTCATAGCCGCCTTCCCCGCGCCACGCCGCCTATTCTCTGCAGCTGTCGCTGCGTCCTGTTCGCGCCAGACCGTGACCAGGTCGCGGTCAAGCACATCCTCGACGTGCTGCGGGTCGAACACGTGAAAGGTGATGTTCCTTGCCCGCCCGCGGAGTTTCACCGTTTTCGTCCCGGCGCTCTGCAAGCGACCGTCTTTCAGCCAGCGGTGCCGTTCGGCCGTCGAGATCGTCAGAATGTCCTCGATTTCACGGGGGATTACGGGCAGGTCTTCGATATTCCGCATTGCTTTGGATACGATCCCGAATACCACCTGCACATCATTCTGGGCGCCCTCAGACAGGTGCACGGTAAGCACGCGGGACTCGATATTGAGCAGTTTCCTGAACTCCGTTGGAAGGCGGGCGCGTATTTCGAGAAAAATACCCCTCGCTCTGACGGACGATCCAAGCGTTGCAGCCGGGGTTAANCACGACGCTCTTCCGATCTGATATTGAGCAGTTTCCTGAACTCCGTTGGAAGGCGGGCGCGTATTTCGAGAAAAATACCCCTCGCTCTGACGGACGATCCAAGCGTTGCAGCCGGGGTTAAGGGCCACTCTCCAATCAGCTTCGCTGTTGCATTGATTTTTCGGCGCGTGAACATGGCCCTTTATATAGGTCACCGATTGTCGGCAGCGATGAGCCGGTGGTTGCCAGAATATGCAATCCGATGGCATCCCGTCTGAACTGGTCTGGACTCGATAACTGAGCGCGGCATCATGCTTTGCTTCAGGACGACTGTTTCTCTGCAATGACCTCTGTCTACGCTGTTCCAGTTCGGTCGGTTTCCAGCCGGTCATTCAGACGTCGTTGATACGCAAAGCCGACAGCCGCGGCGACTGCCAACCCTGCCGCCGCCAGAAGGAGTTTGTCCTGCGTATGCTCATCGCCCGATGCGTCTTGAACAGCTAACCAAGCATCATCCAAGGGCCCGGGTGCTCTTGCGGCAGTCTCGCCCTGGTGCTGCCCATCGCCGCTATGGCGGATACCCGCAGCCAGACGTTCTGTCTTCTCTTTAACAGTTTCCTTGGCCACGCCGGTCAACTCGGCAGCTTCGCGTTTTATTTTGCCAGCCGTTTCAACAGCGAAATCACTGACGCTTTCCGCCAAATCGCTAGATTGCTCCTTCAGGCGCTCCTTGGCGTACGATAGGTGATCAACCTGCTGCTCGCCGGGTGGCGGGGCTGAATTGGTCCGCAATAAGCTGATCAATCCCGCTCCGACGAGTGCGGTTGCGATCGGCGGATGGCGGAGGAAACGCCACCCCAAACCGGCCCCAATCGCCAAAGCAGCGCTCGGATTGGCAGCCGCCTTGGCCTTGAGATCGTCAATAATCGCCTGCGCCACCGATTGCATTGAGGCTCTTGCTTTCTCCACCAGCGCATCCTTTGCCTCAAGCGCCTCGTGTTTCAAGTCACCGGTAAACTCGGACAGCGTGTTTGGCGACCGAAGTGTCGACAAGTCGTCGGCGAGCTTAGCCCGGGCAGCCTCAACTTCGTATTCAAGATGCTCAAGTTGCGGATCGGCAATCATAAATCTCTCTTGCCACCGGGGCGGGCAGGTTTGCTCGACCGAGCGTTGCCCGCCCGCTGCGATTTGGCCGTTATTCCTTCCGAAGGGGTGGCGCTGCCCGGGTGCAGCTTGGCGGCCGGACTGGATGGACCGCTAGATCCACGTGGGCTTGGCGAAGACGGCTGCACGGATTCACTTGATTGCTCTTCTGATAAGGCGCTTCCAAAGGTGCCCGCAACGTCCTTTGCGACCTCCTTGAGGCCGTCCGAATTCAGCCCATGTTCCTCGGCGGCGCTTTTGAGCCGTTCGCCCGCCTTTGCTGTCGAGGACTTCAAGCGTTCCCCAGCTTTTTCAGCAGCATCCGTCAATCGCTCTCCTGCTGGGCCGAGCGTGCGCCTCTCGACATCGCTGGCCGGCAAAGCAGCAGCTATAGCGGCACCGGCTGCGAAGCCGGCCAGAACAAAAGCCAATGGCTGTTCTTCCACCATGCGGCCAATCGTGTCTTGGAACGTTGATTGGGCTTGCTGCACCACGCGCCCTGACTTCTCGGATACGGTGCGACCGATCTGTTCGGCGTATGCCGTGGCAGATGATGCGTAGTGACTTGCGGTTTCACTCACCTTCTCCCCAATGCCGGCTAAATTGTCGCGCATGGCCTCTGCTGTCTCGCTAGCCTCTTCCTGCGCTTTTGACGCCCCGCCGCTGGCGGTGCGTACGTGCGCAGCATTTTGGCGCCCGTTGGTTCCACGGGATTGCTCGCGATGCCCGGCACTTGAACCGCGGCTGCGCATTAGCAACGCGCACCCTGCTGCGACGAGCAGAAGGCCTTCGGGATTGTTCCTAGCGGAGCTGAGAAGCCATTCTTTCGTTCCAAAATCCTGGACCTGTGAATTGCGGCTCATGTTAATTGCTCCTTAGTTGTCGCAATATCCTGCTTTATTTGGCTTATGGAGTGTGTCGGCAGAAGTTCTTTTTGCGCATCAGCGCGGCCCCGATAGTAGGCGAAAGCGGCGGCGACGGCCGTTGCGGCCGCGACGATCAGACACGACCAGTGCAGGGCCATCCCTAAGCTGGCTATTCCAAGTACGAGGGCTTGCACTAGAAGCAGAGCGGCGACCACTCCCAGCACGCCAGCAGCAGACATCCACACACCTGCTTGGAGCTTCGTTGAGACGTTGGCGGACAGCTCCGCATGCGCCAGGCGCAACTCTTTTTGAAAGAGGTCCGCGACGTCCGCCAACACTGCCGACAGTGCTTGAGGGAGAGGCGAATTCTTCAGTTGTTCCTGTGCCATCAGATCAGTTCGCTCCCTGCCGCCTTCCCTTGATGGACTCTGGTGCGGGAGGCGCGCTCTTCAGTGTGCGGAACGTCAAAAAGCCCGCTACTGCGGCCAGCCCAAACACCAAACCCGGCTTGCGCCTGGCCAAATCGGACGCTGCAAGAACCAGCTGATCGACGGACCTGTCTCGCAGGTCGTCTGCGTATCCATCAAGCCTATTCGCGAAGGTGCGCACGACCCCAGCGACTATCGGTGCGTTTGCGTCGAGGTCTTCGGCCGCACGCTTGGTCGAACTCGCCAGTTGGCCCATCACCTCGGCGCCGCTGCCGACCTGACGGTCCAACATCTCCTTCACCTGATTGGTCACGGTGGACGCGCCACCAACGGCCGCCCGTTTGGCGGTTTCCGCTGCCCCCTGCGCTATGTCGGACGCTTTGGATAACGTGCCGCTTACGGTCGCTCCTATGTCGTCCGAGGTACCGTCACCAGCTCTTGCCGCAGTCGGGGGACGCCGTTCAGAATTCCGGTTGTTCATGGTTTCCTCCATTCGAGGAGCAAACGGAGGTAAGGCCCGTTGGTTCCCAATGAGTGACTATCTGGGGTGTCAAGTTGCGTTTGCGAACTCGTGGCGCGCATCGCGTGCTTTTGCATTGGGAATGACGGGTAGCTTGCGGGCGGGCGCAATGCGAATAATCATCTTTCCCTTTCCTGCCTGAAGGCGCCGGGTGGGGATCATATCTGGCGACGGTGAGCGCGATGAGGAAGAGGCTGGAGCGCGTACCTTTACGGCCGCCGCGCACCGGTCTTCGACCGCTGCGCCTGCCGCTGTCATTGGCGATCGGCGCCAAGCCCACGATTTTGCGATGGCCTTATTGGAAAGGTGTCAATCTCGGACAACTCGGCGTCAGGAGTACGCGGGGCCCTTGACCGAACGGAAGACCTGATCGAGACAGGCCCACGGCGGATCGTCGTCGATTAGGGAGGCGATCTCGCCCTTCAAGTCGGCGGCTCTGACGTTTGAGCAGAAGAATGACCTCGTCGAGGCTGGCGAGGTTTCGGCATCGGCGACGGTGCTTGTGCGTTGCTTCTGGATGGTGAGATCGCCAGTCATTGGGCAAGCCGGCGACCAGCGACTTGAGCCGTTGCTGGGCCACGCTCGGCTGCAGCCGCTTGACGATGGCGTGCAAAGTGATCTGCGCGCTAAGTGTTGCGCTCGCTCGAACGCGACTGCTGGTCGGCCGCATCGGCCGATTCGCCCAGCGTGTCGGCGACCGTGGCACCTCGCGCACCCATCGGCTGCTGCGCACCTGTGGTGGTGTCCTTCGCTGTCTGATGCTCCATCTCGGAATTCAGCTCCGCACCTACAACCAGGATAATCACGGAGATCCAGGTCCACATCATCAAGCCGATGACTGCCCCAAGGGCTCCATACGTCGCGTTGTAGTTGGCGAAGTTTTCAAGATAATAGGAGAATCCTATCGAAACTGCGACCCAGACCACAGCCGCGAGGAAGGCGCCCCATGTCGCCCATTGCCACTTTGCCCTTTCCCGGCTGGGTCCGTAGCGGTAAATCAGCGTGATCCCGACGCCGACCATGATCAGCATCATCGGCCACCGAAGGATCCGCACAAGGGCTTCGGTCCAGCCGCCGAGGTTCAGCAGCACAAGCATGGCTGGCACAATCCCCACCGAGACGATAAAGCCGATACCAATGAGGATGGCGCCAAGTGTGAAGCCCAACGCCAGGAGATTCAGGTGGATAAAACCGCGCTTTTCACTCTCCTCGTAGGCGATGTTCATGGCTTCGAATAGCGTCTTTATGCCGTTACTGGCGCTCCACAGTGCGACGGCAAGGCCGAAGATGAAGCCGAAGCTGAGCGCGCCAGCCTTCTGAGCGGCCAAGGAAGCAAGCTGAGATCTGATAATATCCAGACCTCCCGAAGGCAGTACGCCGCCAAGGAACGCAATGTGCTGAGCGATGGTCTGAGGATCGGCGACGAAACCATAGATGGACACGAACGCGGCAAGCGCTGGAAACAGGGCAAGAAGCAGATAGAATGCGGCCCCGGCCGCGATCAGCATAACACGGTCCTCGGTTACCTCAGCAAAGACCCGCCACAGCACGTCCTTCCAGCCGCGGCCGGGAATTTCTGACGGCCATTCGGCATTGCGTCCGCGGCTCTCCCGTTCGGCCCGCCGCTCAAGTTGCACTTGATCTTCGTAAGCGTCCTCGGTTGTTTTCCTCGACATGGCCGCCGGTCCGGAGCATCTTCTTCGCGGGCAAACGTATAATAGCGCGAAAGGATGCAGGTGCAGACCTGCGCTTACAAAATAACATCCCCAGCTGCAGAAACACTAGCGGCATCCCCACTTGGAGCTTCGGCTCCCATGCCCATCTGGCGGGGATGCGACGGCTGAGCGTGCATGTTGTCGGGACGACGCAGCCTGATCTAAATCCTCATTGCGCTGGATCAGTTTTAGGACACCCGCGTTTCCAGCCATGATCTCACTCGCGCCTGAACATCAGTTCGTCAACGCCGGAAGCATTCGGCTTCATGTCATTCAGGCCGGGCCTGCCGGGGGTAAGCCGGTCATGCTCCTGCACGGCTTCCCGGACTTCTGGATCGGCTGGAGACGGCAGATCGGTACGCTCGCTTCCGCCGGATATCGGGTCATCGTTCCCGACCAGAGGGGCTACAACACCAGCGACAAGCCAGAGGGCATCCGCGAGTACACGCTCCCCAAGCTCCTCGGCGATGTCGTCGCCCTGGCCGATGCGCTCGGCATCGGAAGGTTTCACCTCGTCGGCCATGACTGGGGCGGCATCGTCGCTTGGGCGGCCGGGGCAAAGTTGCCTCATCGCCTGGACAAGCTCGTCATCCTGAATGCGCCCCATCCCGACGTGGTGTTTACCCATGTCCTGCGATCTCCGACGCAGTTTCTGCGGAGCAGTTACGTGGTTTTCTTCCAGATCCCATCGCTGCCCGAAGCCGTTTTGGGTGCGCGCCGCTCGGCCTTGCTCGCACGAGCACTCAGGACATCCAGCCGGGAAGGCGCCTTCGAAGAAGAGGAGATTGCAGAATATCGGCAGGCTTGGGAGCGGCCGGGGGCGCTGACCAACATGCTCAACTGGTATCGCGCCTTGCGCTTTCGCCCGAGCCTGAAGGAGCGGATCACGACGCCCACTCTTGTTATGTGGGGGATGCAGGACCAGGCTCTGGAATCCGGGCTGGCCAAGCGCAGTCTCGCCCTTTGCGACGATGGCCGCCTGCAGACTTTCGAGAAAGGGACGCATTGGGTTCAACGCGAAGAGAGCAACGCGGTGAATGCGGCGCTTCTGGCGTTCCTGGAGGGCTGAGGAACTCAAAAATGGATAGAAACTGGGGGCAGCGTCAGATGGAGCCGGAGGAGGCCTGCAGACACCGCGCTTTGCGGAGCCCGCCGCCAGCAAGGAGAGGCGACAGAACCCCGCCACAGCGGCTGCACATCCGAAGAACGACCGCTGCAACCTCTAAACCCGTTCCCCTATCCGCGCCTACAGCTGGGTTGGTCAACGGGCTCTTCCCGCCTAAGTTCCCCCTCCTGGCACTCCACTGGTTATCCCCTCCGGTCTACGTCAGGGCCAACCGACCTGGGCTCACCTGCGGGGTGAGCCACGTCAAGGGAGCCGCCGAGGAACATGAAGTGGCCGAAGAGGGGACCGAAGTGGAAGCTGGCGATCCAGTCCTGCGCCGACGCATTTTAGGGGCAGGTGACCCCGGTGGAGGTCCGTCAGGCCTTCGAGGCTGCTGCCAAAGAGGCCAAGACGTTCCTTCCTGCTGATTAGCCATCGACAACGATGCAGAGTGCCCCTCTTTGCGAATGCCGACGCCGGCACAGTCCCGGTTATCTTCGGTTCTTGTGCCGACCTGGCTGAACCATCTGACGGCCACCACCATATTAGTTGCCACCGCCGCGACTTATAACGACAAAGCGGTCTCGCACGATGTCTGGGCGCCCCGCCCCCGGACATTACCTTCAAGGAAATAGTCAAAATCGGTATCTTTGAGCAACGCCGCGAATTGGTCGGCGATGACTTGACGGATTTCGGCATTGGCGCCAAGGACTTCATCAGCGATTTCCGGCCGGCCATCGACGAGGCATCCGGCAGATAACGTCATCGTTTCGGCAAATCCTCTTCGCCTCAGCTCCTCCTGCAATTGTGCCCAGTCCGCGTATCCTGCCAGATGGACAATGAGATCGACATCGTCCGTCGCCCTGACATCCCCAAGCGTGACTTCGTCGGTAATGAAAAGAGCGGTCGTGCATCCGCCCACAAATATCAGACGCTCCCGAAAGTCGCTTCCCAGCGCCTCGGCTACTATCTGTAGCATGTGGAGCAGCTGGCCTCTGATGGTAGTCATTTCTTCAGAAGCCTTTCAGAAAGCCGCTCACCGGCAAGGCCCACCTCCCGCTGGTTTCCGAGCCGGATCGCATCGACAAGCGCAAGATATTCGTAGGCCGCTCATCTTTCGGAACAGCTTCAGGCACGCTCTTGAACAAGGGCTCGATCGATTGCCCCATATCCCGGCCTTCCGCAAACTGCCAGATGTGGATGTACTCACCGCCGCTTATCAGCAGTCCTTTTAGCATTGGCGCGGCAAAGGCCGCCGGCATGCCGCGCGTGATGCCGCCCGCCTTTGCGGGGAACACAAATTTCAGTCCGTCGTCGATAAAATTGTGTAGCTTGCGGCGATGGGGATTGGCTCGGCCCGTATCTCGATCTTTGATGGCGAGTCCCGACGAGAGGCTTCGCTTCATCGAAGCGTTGATCTCCGTTTTGCTGATCCGGAGTAGCGGTTCCAGGCCGCGAACTGAGTACCCGGCTCGCCCGAGAAGCTCCAATGAAGCTCCCCGGAGCCAACTTGCCCCTCCTGCTCCTGCAAGCTCACGAGCTTCAGAAGCACCACGATATCCTGACTTTTCATCCGATTCATGCGGTGTGTCCTCTGTCCTAGGACTAAGGACATAAGACCATATGAAGGTGTATGACCCCAGTGCAGAGCGAACTTCAGAACATCAAGTTCTGGCAATGGCTTGCGCCGTCTCACTCGGCCTCAGCAAACTCGAAAGCCAACTCTGCGCCAGCGAACTGGCCGGGACGAACCGTCCTGATTTCGCTGCAGACCTCGATGACGATGCCGCAGTATTCTTGACCCATGTGCATGGGGCTTCGACATCCTGCATCCCCCTATACGGCCACAGGTCCGAGCCGCAAATGCAGGTCGCCGAGAGCTGGATGATGGGTCAGTCGGATGAAGAACCTTCGGGTCGGCGACTTCATCGATACAGATTACCGGCAACCCCTCTGCCGTCAGCGCATGGTAGAACCACACCGACAGCGGCCCCGTCTCGAACACAACCCGCCGGGCATACGGTGCGCGCTTGCGGATCACCGCCGCGAGCAGTTGTGGGTCGGACGCGCACTTGCCCCGCCACATCCTTTTGCCGTCCTGCCGGATCGATATTGCCGTGTCTTTCATGGATACGTCGAGACCGATATACTGCTTCATGGCTGTCCTCCGTTCGATGCCTGGGCCCGGTGTCGATCGTGAGCCCGTTCTTCATCCTATCGGGGGACAGCCAGCCGGCTAGAGGTTCGAACATCGCCGCCACGTCTCAGGTGGCCACCGCTCCCGCGATTACGTCATGTTCGTGCATGCTGCCAAAAGCTGCCACACCATGTCGAACTCCAAGCCTCCAATTCTTCGAGAGGGACCCTCAGCTTCGATAGAAATCCAAGTCTACAGCATTTCCTTGGCATCTGAGTTAATATTGCGGCTGAGGGACCCGAATTCAGCCTTAGGAGAGCTGGTGTGGACGTTGCCGCTTGGTTGCGAAGCCTCGGGCTCCAGCAGTACGAGCAGGCATTTCGCGACAACGCGATCGACGCGGAAGTCCTGCCGGAGCTGACCGATGCCGACCTCGAGAAGCTCGGTATGCTCCTCGGTCATCGCAAGCGATTCCGCAAGGCGGTAGTGGGGCTGGGGCCGTCGTCAAGCCATCCCGACCCGAACACCGATGACATCGTGGCTCAGAACCGCCAGGAGCTGAGCGCGGAGCGTCGACAGCTGACCGTCATGTTCGTGGATCTCGTCGGCTCGACGGCACTGGCGACGCGTCTGGATCCCGAGGACCTGCGTGAGATCATCGGAGCGTATCACCGCTGTGTCGCCGATACGGTCGCCCACTTCGGCGGCTTTGTCGCCAAGTACATGGGCGACGGAGTTTTGGTGTATTTCGGCTACCCGCAGGCACACGAGAACGCCGCCGAGCAGGCGGTGCGCGCTGGCCTTGCTCTCGTCGATGCCGTTAGGCGACTCCCGGAGCCCGAGCCATTGCGGGTTCGTATCGGCATCGGCACCGGACAGGTCGTCGTTGGCGATCTGATCGCCGCCGGCGAAGGGCAAGAGCGCGGCGTCGTGGGCGAGACGCCGAACCTCGCCGCTCGCCTGCAAGCTCTTGCCGAACCCGACGCGGTCGTGATCGGGCCGCAAACGCGGCAGCTGGTCGGCGATCTTTTCGAATATCGCGAACTCGGCGCCGTCGAGGTGAAAGGCTTTCCGGAGCCGATCTATCCCTATCAAGTGGTTCGTGAGAGCGCTGTCGAAAGCCGGTTCGAGGCGCTGCATGGGACGACGCCGACGCCGCTGGTCGGGCGTGAGGAGGAGGTCGACCTGTTGCAGCGCCACTGGCATCGCGCGAAAAGTGGTGAAGGTCGTGTGGTGCTGCTCTCAGGCGAGCCCGGCATCGGAAAGTCGCGCCTCATAGTCACCTTGCAGGAGCGGATCCAGAATGAGCCACACACCCGCTTGCGTTATTTCTGTTCGCCGCACCATCAAGACAGCGCGCTCCACCCGACCATTGCGCAGCTAGAACGTGCCGCCGGGTTGGAGCGCGACGACCCGCCTGCGAGGAAGCTGGATAAGCTTGGCGCCCTGCTTGCCCCGGCCTCACCGGAGGACGGGGCGCTGCTGGCCGAGCTGCTGTCGTTGCCGACCGAGGGCCGTTTCCCGCCTCTCCAACTGACGCCCCAGCGTAAGAAAGAGAAAACCTTCGATGCGCTGCTCCGGCAGCTCGAAGACCTGGCGCGACAAGGTCCGGTGCTGATGCTCTTCGAGGATGTGCACTGGATCGACCCCAGCTCGCGCGAGCTGCTCGACCTAGTCATCGAGCGGGTGCCGCGCCTGCCAGTTCTGCTTCTCCTCACGTTCCGTCCCGAGTTTCAACCGCCGTGGACCGGGCAGGCGCACGTCACGGTTCTTGTCCTCAACCGGCTCGACCGTCGTGAAGGCGCCGCGCTGGTCCAGCGGGTCGTCGGCACCGGAGCGCTGCCGAGCGACGTTGTCGCGGAGATCATCGAGCGCACTGATGGGGTGCCACTGTTCGTCGAGGAGCTGACCAAGGCGGTGTTGGAGGGCGGCAACACCAGGACAGTGCTTTCAAGAGCTGCTGCGACGGCGTTGAACGTACCCGCCACGCTGGATGCCTCGTTGATGGCGCGGCTCGATCGCCTCGGCTTAACCGTTAAGGAGGTCGCACAGGTCGGCGCGGTTCTCGGTCGGGAGTTCTCCCACGAATTGCTGGCAGCGGTCGCACAGCGAAATGCCGCTGACCTAAATGGCGCACTGGATCAACTCGTCGGGGCCGGTCTGGTGTTCTGCCGCGGGACGCGGCCACTGGCCACTTACCTCTTCAAGCATGCGCTCGTTCAGGACGCAGCGTATGGCACGCTGCTGCGCGCTAAGCGCCAGGAGCTACATAAGCGTGTCGCAGGTGTGTTGGAGAAAAAGTGGACCGAACTCACTGAAGCGCAACCCGAGTTCCTCGCGCACCACCTTCAGGAAGCTGGGGATTGGGCGGGCGCGCTCGATCACTGGCAAAAGGCGGGAGGGGCCGCCGTGGCCAGAGCTGCGACTCGGGAAGCCGTGTCGCACTTTGCCAGTGCGATTGACTGCAGCAGGCGACTTGGCGACGTGTCCGGCGGCGCCGAACGGATGACACGTCTCCACCTTGCGATGGCCAATGCCTTGATGCAGGCCGAAGGGTATCGTTCCGAGCGCCTTGGGAAGGCGCTTCAAGATGCACGTCTTGCCGCTGCGAACACTGCATCGGTTGAATTGCAATGTGACGTTGCGCTATCAGTCGCTCCATTTTTTTATGCCACTGGGCGCAATCAAGATTACCTGGCCCTGGCCGAAGAGCAGCTCGCAAACGATGCCGATCTCGTTCCAACGGCCTATCTGAGCGCACTTTGGGCGGCAAAGGGGATTGCTCACTCCAACCGCGGAGAACAACCGCTGGCAGCGGAGGCCCTACGCAAGGCCTTAGCTCTGATTGAACGTGTTGAAGCAAGTCGTCGTATCCTGTTTGCCGGTGCCGATCAACGTCTCTCTGCCCAAGAATATCTTAGCGATTCGCTGATCACATTGGGCTTCTTTGACGATTCAGTCGAACAAAAAGAGCGACTGATTCGAACTTTCGGTCAGCTCGATAAACCATTCGATCTCGCATGGTATCTTCTCGCTCAGTGTGAATTGCTTGCTATGTTCGGTCAATACGAGGAACTACTTGAGATCGCTACGAAGATCGTCGAAATTTGCGAGCGGCATGGCTACGCGGCGCGTCGAAGCAGCGGCATCAGGTGGCGTGGCTATGCCCGCTCCCATTTAGGTGAACTGGATGCCGGCATCGATGACGTCCGGGAGAGCGTGGTTCTCTGGCGTGGGCAGGGCGTCGTATTTCATACCCCTGAGAAGGCATGCGCACTTTGTGATCTTCTCCTGCGGGCCGGTCGCATCGAAGACGCAACGCAAGTGCTTGATGACGTCGATGCGCTCGTTTTCGATACGGACGAAGCATGCTACCTAGCCGAATGTATTCGCTTTCGTGGCCAAATAGCCGCATGCAGAGGTGACCTGACGGGTGCCGCGCAGTTATTCGAAACAGCAATTGCCACTGCCCGTCGGCAGCAAGCGAGACTCTTCGAGCTTCGCGCCGCAACGCAACTAGCACCAGTTCTGGCACGTCAAGGTCGTGTCGATGAGGCCGCGACGCGTCTGCAAGCGGTGGTCCACACATTTAACACTAGGTATCCAATCGTCGACCTCATCGCGGCACAAAGGGCGCTGGACGCCCTGAGCCGTTGAGGTCGCACCATCTGCGTCGGTTCCGACAACGTGGTTTGCGTTGATTTGATGCAAGCTTGGCTCATTGCACACCCGAGATAGTTGTGTGCGTCAAGTTCTGCAAAATGGCGTGGCATTGCGGTGACGTCGGCGTGTCCGCCGCGCAGCTCCCGTGTTTAGCGGAGCGGCGGACACATGACGGTGCTCAGGCGGCCAAGGCCCTCAGGCTCTCCTTCTTGTGCTCGCGCAGATGATCCATGTTGAGATAGCGGGTCGCGCCAAGAGCTTGGTCGCGAAATGCTCGCCAGTGGCGCGAATGCGGCCGACGAGATTGCCTACCTGTTAGGCTTTCAGGATACCAGCTCGTTCTATCGCGCCTTCCGCGAGTGGGAAGGCGTCACCTCCGCTCAGTGGCGCGAGCAGAACATCGAGGCCTCTCGCCTGAACTAGATTGGCGCCCATCGCCAGTTTTCTGTCGCAACCTGCAAATGAACTCGACAGGGGGCCTGCCTACCTCAAGAGAAGTGCCCAATGGCACCCAAATCATGAGGTAGTTTGATGTCGAAAATCTGGTTCATCACCGGTGCTAATCGCGGCTTCGGCCGAATTTGGACGGAGGCAGCGCTCGCGCGCGGCGACAAGGTTGTTGCCACCAGCCGCAGGCCTGATGCGCTTCAGGACCTCGTCGAAAATTATGGCGACGCAATCCTTCCGCTAGAGCTGGACGTGACCGATCGCAATAGGGCCATCGCCGCGGTCGTAGAGGCACTGGATGCTTTCGGACGACTCGACGTGGTCTCAACAACGCCGGTTACGGCTTGTTTGGCGCTGTCGAGGAAGTGTCTGACAAGCAGGTCCGAGACCAGATGGAAGTCAACTTCTTTGGTGTCCTGAACGTCACGCAAGCCGTGCTGCCGCAGTTCCGCAAGCAGGGCAGCGGCCACCTTATCCAGGTCACCAGTATGGGCGGTGTAATGGTATTTCCCAATCTAGGCGGCTACCACGCATCGAAGTGGGCGGTCGAAGGTCTCACGGAGTCGCTTGTGCAAGAGGTTTCGAAGTTCGGCATCAAGGTCACCTTGGTCGAGCCTGGCGGCTACGAGACTGACTGGGCCGGCGCTTCCGCTGTCCATGCAGCACCGCTTCCCCAATACGATTTCATCCGGCAAGACATGATGGCTATGGCCGAACGGATGCCGGCGAATTTCGTGGGCAACCCCGCTGCGACCGGCCCTGCGATCCTCAAACTTGTTGACGCACCGGAGCCACCCTTGCGGCTACTTCTCGGAGTTGCGCCAACCCTGATGATTGGGGACATCTATGCCAAGCGCCTTCAGACTTGGAAGGATTGGGAGCATGTGACAATCGCCGCAACTGGCAAGTAGTGCCAAGCAGCACCAGCCGCACCTGCCAACTGGAAATAGGGACGCCGCGAGTTGCGGCGCCCTTCAATAACAGCGTAGTCCGCAATTGGCGCATCCTTCCTGTTCGTGAACCGGAAGGATTGACCCGATTCGGACGCTCCAAATCCGTTCGATGAACGTCCGGAACAGTGGTGGATAGCTGCCCGCCAACGGGCAGCATATAGACCGGAAGGGGGCGATCTAAAGAATTAGATTTCTCTGGCCATGCTGTAACCGCCTGGCGGTGTTTTTCGCAGCTCTTGACCTTCCAGTAGCTGGAAGAACTATCCCTCGATTTCAACCGACGAGGAGACGCCAATGAACATCGGAACCGCTTCCGAAAAGTCCGGGCTACCGCCCAAGACGATCCGTTACTACGAAGAAATCGGCCTCCTCAAGGCGGATCGGGCGGAAAACGGATATCGCGACTATTCAATGTCAGACGTGCATCGGCTGCGTTTCCTGCAGCGCTCGCGCAGCCTGGGCTTCTCTGTCGAGGAATGCCGCCAACTCCTGTCGCTCTACGGCGACAAGGAGCGCGAGAGCGCCGACGTCAAGGCGATCGCGGAGGTCAAGATCGCGGAAATCGATCGCAAGATCGCGGAGCTTGCGAGCCTGCGCGACACGCTCAGGCATCTCGTTCACAATTGCCACGGCGACGAGCGGCCGGATTGCCCGATCATCGACGGCCTTGCGGGAAGCGGCACGGTCCAGTGAGGCGCATCACCGTCATCGCCGCGGTCCTGTTCGTGACCGGCGTCGCTGGAACAGCGTTGTCAGGAACGGCCGTCACCCCGGTTGTCGCGGAACGCCAGGCGGCGATGAAGGCGATGGCGGACGCCGCCAAAACCATCTCCGGGATTTTTGATGGGAAGCTGGCCTATGACGCGGCGACGTTCAAGGCGGCGGCCGAGACCATCCGCCAGCGGTCCGGAAAGGCGATGGTTGAGAGTTTCCCAGCGGGCTCGTTTGGCGCGTCGTCTGCTGCGAAGGTGGAGATCGAACAGTCCCGCGAGGAATTCACAGCACTTGCCCGCCATCTCGAAGACCAGGCGGCTGCGCTGTCATTGGCGGCTGACAATGCTCCCGACGGCATTACCGAATCGATGAGGATGGCGCCGGGTATGGCCATGGGTAGCAGCCTTCTCGGGAAGCGGGCTGGCGTGGCGGCTGAGGCCGATCCTTCGAAGATGCCAGCCGAACATCTGTTCCACCTGATCTTGCAGGACTGCACGAATTGCCACGCCAAGTTCAGGGAGAAGCGGCAGTAAGCGCGGGCATCGACTTCATGCGACGCCGGACTAGGTGACGAGGACAGCAAACCGACAGGAATCCTGCAATGTTCGTACAGCCCGTCGACTATTTCCTCGCAGTCTGGTTCGTTCTGGCGGGCCTCAGCACGGCCTATGTCGCGTGGGACCAGTTCCGCAACAATCCCGAACCCGTAGTGATGAAATGGGGCTTTATCCTGGTCACGCTCTATATGGGACCGCTGGGGCTGTTGATTTACGTGCTGGCCGACAAGGAGCCGCGGCCGGGCGAGCACGAGGCGTTCACGGAGCCGCTCTGGAAGCAGGGCGTCGGCTCGACGATCCACTGCGTCGCCGGAGACGCTACGGGCATCATCCTCGCAGCGGCAGTCACCGCCGCCCTTGGGCTGCCGATGTGGATCGATCTCATCGTGGAATACGTTGCCGGGTTCGCCTTCGGCCTGTTCATCTTCCAGTCGCTGTTCATGAAGTCGATGATGGGCGGCACCTATTGGGAAAATGTCCGCAAGAGCTTCATGCCGGAATTCATCAGCATGAACTTCATGATGGCAGGCATGGCTCCGGTCATGAGCTTCCTGATGATGGGCAGCGATATGCGGGCCATGGAGCCGACCGAGCTCCTGTTCTGGGGCGTCATGTCGTTCGGCGTGATCGTCGGGTTCATCACCGCCTATCCTTCGAACGTCTGGATGGTGGCCCGCGGCCTCAAGCACGGGCTGATGACCGAACGTGAGCGAGAATCCGACCAGGCGGAAGAAAGTAAGAGCGAGCGAGCGCACGCCGGCACGGAGGCCATTGTAGCGGAGCACCGTCACGACGAGAAAAGGCACAAACCCAAAACCACGGGAGATCGCTCAGACCACGGCGCTCACGCGCGCCCTCACCAACACGCTAACCCAGGACATGACGGCCCAGACGGCAAGCCCGGGCCGGGCCACCATGGATCCGGACACGGATCGGCGAACGAAGAGTCGGGCATTGCCGTCTTCGCGGCGATCGGCCGCCATCCCCTTCATCCTATGCTTGTGCCGCTTCCGATCGGATTCTTCGTCGCGGCATTGCTTGCCGACCTCGCTTTTTGGGCTACCGCTTCGCCGATGGCGGCAAGTGCGGCCGCCTGGCTAGTTGCGGCGGGCGTCGTAACCGGCGCCGTCGCTGCGGCCGCGGGTCTGGCCGACTTTCTCGGAAACGCCGAGATACGAGCGCTCTACCACGCGCGCTACCATCTCGCCGGAAACCTCGCGGTTCTGGCGATCGGAGCGGCCAGCCTGTGGTTGCGCTTTTCGGCGGCAGGGGCCGAAGCAGTGCTGCCCTGGGGCCTGTTTCTGTCGGTCGTCATCGTCGCGCTCCTGGGATTCACCGGGTGGCACGGCGGCGAGATGGTCTTCGGTCACGGCGTGGGCATGCGGCCGCATCGCCATGGAGCACGGCACGGGGCCACTCAGCGGAGGTCCGGATCCGGCCACGGCGCGCATGGTGGAGGCGGAAACGGATCGCATGGTCCGCACGGCGGCCACGGCATGGAACCGGACGCGACCGTGCCGCAGCTCGCGGCGGTCAGCGGCGTTTCCATGCTCGCGCTGGCGCTGGGCATGGTCGCACCCGCCAATTGGGTGAATCTCACCCTCAGCGCCCGCGACGTCGGCGGCGCAATAATGCCTCCCGGCATGATCATGGACCGCGATACGCCCGCGGAAGCGATGCTTGGACATGGCCGCCGTGCATCCCCGCCTGATCAGCGCCAGCTATGGACTGGACGTTCGCGGCGACCGGGAACTGGAACCCAGGATCGACAACGGGGTGAAGGTGTTCGACCTGGAGACGTCCGTCATCCGCTGGGCGATCCTGCCGGACGTGAACGTCGACGCCTACGCGATCAACGGCCAGGTTCCGGACCCAAGGGTGCATATCCGGCAAGGCGATCGCGTTCGCATCAACGTGACGAACCGCTTGCCCGAGAGCACGACCATCCACTGGCACGGGCTCATCCTGCCGAACGAAATGGACGGCCCGGCCGAGATCACGCAGGAACCGATCCCGCCCGGCGGCAGCTATCGATACGAGTTCACGGCGGGCCAGTCCGGGACCTATTTCTACCACTCGCATGACCATGTCGACCGCCAGCAGGCGCTCGGACTCTACGGGGCGCTGATCATCGATCCCGCGAATGCGGA
This sequence comes from Mesorhizobium sp. LSHC420B00, assembly GCF_000503055.1. Lineage (GTDB taxonomy): Bacteria > Pseudomonadota > Alphaproteobacteria > Rhizobiales > Rhizobiaceae > Mesorhizobium. Next base: position 20,463 of record NZ_AYVY01000028.1, read on the forward strand.
AGACGAAATTCCGGCCGACCACGACTATGTGATCCAGCTGCAGGAGTCGCTGATGCGGGAGGGCCTGACGTTTCCATCGATGCCGATGGACGGCGGCCAGCCGAACTACTTCACCATCAACGGCCGCGCCTATCCGTCGACGGACACGATCAGGATGAAGGTCGGCGAAAACCCTGAAAGTGCGCTCCATCGGCACCAACAACGGGTTCATCCATCCCATGCACATCCACGGCGGTCCGTTCGAGGTCGTCGCCCGCGACGGCGAGACCATCCCGGAGTCGGCACGTTTCCTCGCCGACACAGTCAACGTCGGTCCAGGACAGCGCTACGATGTCGTCTGGGAGGCACGCCGGCCCGGCAAATGGCTCATTCACTGCCACATCGGGCATCACACCACCAACAACAACGTCGAAGGTGGTGGCGGACTGATGGTCGTGATCGATGTGCAACCCTGAATCCCGTCCTGCGAGGCCAAAGCTAGATGGACGCTTTTGCCGTTTACGGCGGCCTGTTTGCTGCTGCCTTCGCCGCGGCGACCATCCTTCCGGCGCAGTCGGAGGGCGTCCTTGCAGGACTCCTCGCTACAGATTCCTTCTCGCCAGCAATGCTGGTCCTTGTCGCCAGCACAGGAAACATCCTCGGTTCGACCGTGAATTGGGCTCTGGGCAGAGGGATCGAACGATTCCGGGACAGGCCCTGGTTTCCGATGCCTCCCGCAGCGCTCGACCGCGCCACGGCTGCTGGTATCGCCGCTATGGAAGATGGTCGCTCCTGTTGAGCTGGGTGCCGATAGTCGGCGATCCCCTGACCGTGGTCGCGCGGGTTCTGCGCGAGCCCCTGTGGAGCTTCGTCGCTATCGTCGCCCTCGCGAAGGTCACGCGGTACCCGGCGGTCGCCGGGGCTGTGCTGAGCCTGATGTAACCGACCATGCAGGGGATAGTAACATGCAGTTGCGTTCACTTTTGGTTGCACTGCAACAAAATGGGCGCAGGTTGCCTTGACAAATCAGGCGAACAATTGTCCGAAGGGCACGATGAGGAAACTTGGTCGAATCTCGATCTTGGGAAACATACCGCTCCGAGCAGTGCTTGCGGTCGTGTTCCTGGTCATGTCGGCTCTTCAGCCCGGCTTGTTTGCCACGGCCAACGCGACGGGGTTTCACAGCGACGCGGGGATGAATCTCCCTGCCGAAGACCACTCCCACGAGATGGGTGGTCACAACCACGGCGCCGCTGCCGACGATTCGGATATGTCAGAGCACGACCCCGGCACGAAGAATTCCAGCGACAAAACCTGCGAAGTCCATTGCGCGCCGGCACATGCGGTGCCGGTCGAATGCCCTGACTTGGAGCATGTCGTCTCCCGCTGCTTTGCGTCGGTCGTTGCCGTTACTCTGCCGCTTGGCGAATACACAGCGCTGATAAGACCCCCCAAACATCTGAACTGACGCGCCCTCTTCGGGCGTTCGCGCGCTGCGTCGGGAATCCGTTCCCGCGCGGCCAAACGCACACGTCATGCTTCAGGTCTACAATGAAAATCGCAAGCTCCGCGATGCTCGCATCGCTGTTAGTTGCCGGATGTGCGGCAACCACGCCGCCGGACATCCTTCCAGCCTTCAATCCGGCCGATCCCGCAATGGGCGTCCGTGATGCGCACTACCACCCGGTCGTCGACTATCGCCACCGGGAGCCAGTCGATCCGCGGAATTGGCGGCGTCTCAATCAAGAACGTTCTCCCGCGAACCCAGGAGCCGGATCATGAAGCGCCGGTTCCTGACCATAGCTGCAGTGGTGACCATCCCGCTGATCGCTGCCGGATGCACGACCAGCGGGGCCCTTGATCGCATCTCAGCCCCCATGGCCGGCTTCACGACAGTCGCGGCGCGTGCCGATTCCGTGACTGGCAAGAAAACGGTGTGGGTGCAGTCCAGCGAGGAAGCGCAGATGGTCTCGGAGCGCGTGAAGCGCCTTGTCCAGAAGAAGACGATCGGCCCGGACACCGCGGTGCAGGTCGCCTTGCTCAACAACAAGGGCCTGCAGGCCGCTTACGCCGAGATCGGCCTGTCGGCGGCTGACATGTGGCAGGAAACGATGCTCGTCAATCCGACGATCTCGGTCGGCATGATCGGCGTCGATCCTGTGCGGACGATTGAAGGAGCGGTGGTCAGCAACATCCTTGCGCTGGCGACCCGCAAGCGGCGCGTCGCAGTCGCGGATGCACGTTTCCGTCAGGCCCAGCTCCGCGCCGCCGAAGAAACGCTAAGACTGGCCGCGGACACGCGGCGGGCCTGGATCAATGCTGTCTCTGCCTGGGAGAGCGTTTCCTATCTGAACAAGGCGCAAGCCGCCGCCGATGCTGCCTCCGAACTCGCTCAAAAACTTGGAGAGACGGGCGCCTTCACAAAGACCGGCCAAGCCCGAGAACACGTCTTCTTTGCCGAGATCACCGGTCAGGCGGCGGAGGCGCGGCTCGCTGCCCGGACCGCCAAGGAAGAGCTCACCCGGCTGATGGGTCTATGGGGGCCGGATGTCGATTACTCAGTCCCCAACATGCTTCCAGCCTTGCCCAAAGGCGCCAAGGCCAAACGCGCGATCGAGGTGGAGGCGCTAAGAAATCGCGTCGACCTCGAGATCGCGAAACTTGAGCTGGAAGCGCTGGCGAAATCCTACGGTCTGACCGAGGCGACGCGCTACGTCAGCGATCTGGAACTGCTTTCCGGCGTGGAGGTGGAACGCGAGGAGTCGGAGGAGGGCGGAACGGAGACAAGTGTCTCACCCACTCTCGAGCTCGAGTTCGTCATTCCGATTTTCGATACCGGCAAGGCACGCATGCGCAAGGCCGAGCTTGCCTATATGCAAGCTGCAAACCGGATCGCGGAAAAGGCGGTCAACATCCGGTCCGAGGCTAGATCCGCCTATGACGCCTACCGTTCGACTTACGACATTGCCCGGCACTATCGGAACAATGTTGTGCCGCTGCGGACAAAGATCGAGGCTGAGTCGGTCCTCACCTACAACGGCATGATCACCAACACGTTCGAGCTGCTAGCGGACACACGCGCGAAAATCAGCTCGATCATGCTTTCCCTCAACGCCAAGCGCAATTTCTGGCTAGCCGACGTCAATCTCGGAACTGCCATCCACGGTGGCGGCGCGAGCTCGTCCGCGGGCGGCGACACACCAGCCGCGGCCGAAGCGGGCGCCGAAGGCCACTGAACTCAAGGAGAAGAAGAAGAAAATGCTTTCAAGACGTCAGTTGCTAGGTGCGGGAGCCCTGCTCGCCGGCACCACTGCATGGACCAAAACGTCCGCGATGGGGCTGCCCGACGCCCCAATCATGGAGTCCCCCGACATGCAGCCTCCGATCTTCCCAACGAGCGGACCGGACTACCAGCCGGTCGTGACGCTCAACGGCTGGACCCTTCCGCATCGCATGAACAATGGCGTGAAGGAGTTCCATCTCGTGGCCGAGCCGGTCGAGCGCGAGATGTCGCCCGGCATGACTGCCTATCTCTGGGGCTACAACGGTCAATCTCCCGGCCCGACCATAGAGGCGGTCGAGGGCGATCGGGTCCGCATCTTCGTGACTAACAGGCTGCCGGAGCACACGACGATCCATTGGCACGGCATGATCCTGCCCAACGGCATGGACGGCGTGACCGGTCTAACCCAGCCCGGAATCCCGCCCGGCAAGACCTTCGTCTACGAGTTCGATCTCGTGAAGAGCGGCACATTCATGTACCACCCGCACGCCGACGAAATGGTCCAGATGGCGATGGGCATGATGGGCTTCTTCGTCATTCATCCCAAAGACCCGAAATTCATGCGCGTGGACCGCGATTTCGTGTTCCTGCTGAACGCCTTCGACATCGAACCCGGGTCGTACGTCCCGCGCATCATGGAGATGACGGATTTCAATCTCTGGGGCTGGAACAGCCGCGTCTTTCCGGGGATCAGTCATCTTCCAGTGGCGAAAAACGACCGGGTCAGGGTGCGCGTGGGCAACCTGACCATGACCAATCATCCGATCCACATGCATGGCTACGATTTCGAGGTAACCTGCACCGATGGCGGCTGGGTGCGGCCGGAGGCGCGATGGCCGGAGGTGTCGATCGACATCCCCGTCGGCGCCATGCGGGCATATGAGTTCGAAGCCAAATACGAGGGCGACTGGGCGATCCATTGCCATAAGTCACACCACACAATGAACGCCATGGGCCACGACGTGCCCACGTTCATCGGCGTCGACAACTCGAAGGCCACCGACAAGATTCGCCGGGTCCAGCCCGAGTACATGGCCATGGGTGACCGCGGCATGGCCGACATGGGCGAGATGGAGATGCCGCTTCCCGACAATACGATCCCGATGATGACCGGCTGGGGCCAATTCGGCGCCATCGAGATGGGCGGCATGTTCTCGGTCGTGAAAGTTCGCGAGGGCCTGGCCTCGAACGATTACGCCGATCCGGGATGGTACCAGCATCCGGAGGGAACCGTGGCTTACGAGTGGAAGGGGGATGTCCCCGCTCCGACGAAATCAGGCGACGCAAAAACGATGGCCCCGGCAGCGCACGGCGGTCACGGCAAACAGGGATGAGAAACCGAAATCCCTCAACCTCAACAATGAGAGAAAGTGCAGCATGAAACGTATAATCGCAGCGGCCGTTTTGATGGCGGTCAGTTCGGGAGCAGCTTTTGCCGGTGGAACCCATGCCGGAGGCCATGGCGATAAAGCCGCCACGATGCCGATCGGCAGCCCTGGTGAGGCTGGCAAGGCAAAGCGGACTGTCAACATCTCGATGTCGGAGAAGGACGACGGGACGATGTTGTTCCAACCGGCCGNTGGCAAGGCAAAGCGGACTGTCAACATCTCGATGTCGGAGAAGGACGACGGGACGATGTTGTTCCAACCGGCCGTGCTCAAGGTGAAGAAGGGCGAGACCGTTCGCCTGAAATTCGTCAACAAGGGCCAAGTCGACCACGAATTCGTCATGGACGTCCATGAAGGGATCATGGAGCACAAGGCGCTGATGGAGAAGTTTCCCGAGATGGAGCACGCCGATCCCAACTCGATCCGACTGGCGCCCGGCGCCAGAGGCGAGATCATCTGGACGTTCGCCAATGCCGGCGAATTCGGCTTCGCCTGCCTAATCCCGGGTCACTACGATTCCGGCATGAAGGGCGATATCAGCGTCGCCCACTGATCCCCAAACCGCAAAGGAAGCAGTCATGAAGATATTGATAAGAGCATTCTCGACCCTCGCGCTCGCGCTCGCCATCGGCGGGAGCGCGTTCGCACAGGAATACGTAAAAGGCGAAGTCGTCAAAGTCGACGCCAAGCAGAAAAAGCTGACGATCAAACATGAGCCACTGACCAATCTCGACATGCCCGCGATGACGATGGTGTTCGTCGTTGCGGAGCAGGGCATGCTCGACAAAGTCAAAGCGGGTCAAGCAATCGAGTTCACAGCCGACCGCGTCAACGGACGGATTACGGTTACCGAGATCAAGTAAATGCACGCCATCCGCCGCGGGCTGTGAGCAACGGCCCGCGGCTTGCTTGCCGGCATTCCGCAGACTGCTCGAGAATGAACGTGCTGCCTTACATTCCGGCCGCCAACGTCAGGCAGCTGTTCATTAATTTGAACGAGATCGTCAGAAAGCTTGGCCGCGACCTGCGTATTCGCTTCATATCGCTTCGAATGGTGGCTGTATTTGCAGCAGTCGCAATCACCCTTATAGGTAGTGTTGGCCGCGATTCGACAATCTACGTAGCAACTGCGGCAATCTACTTAATCGTCGTCACGTTCTTGACGGGAATGTTTCTGGCTTCCCGCTTGACGCGGCCGCTCACATACTTCGCGGTGCTGGATGCGATCTTCGTAGCTTGTGTGTTGTACGAGCACATACTCGGCACCCCGATCACCAACGATCATGGCTTGACCACTGCAGGCCTGGTTATCCCGTTTATCCTTCTAAGCCATATCGGGATGAACCTGAGCAGTCGCCTAATCGTCATCTTCTCGGCGATAGTCCTGACGGCCTGGGTGACAATGCTGGGCCTGATGGCCTTCCGCCACGAGATTGGCGAGCCCGGGACGTTCCTCGACGCGTTCTTCGACCTTGATCTCGGTCTGGCATTGAGCTTCGGGTTTGCCGCGATCTCGACCTGCCTTCTGGCGGTGGATCACAGCCGAACCCGCAGAAGGGTGCTGAAGATTGATCGGTGGCGGCATAATTTGGCGCGTTTTTTCTCTCCTCTCGTGGTCGCGCACCTGCAGGAGGCGGGTAACGCACTTGATTTGAAGCGGCGTCCCGCCGCGATCATGTTTGTCGATCTGCGCGACTTTACCAGCTACGCCGAGACGGCCCCCGCTTCGCAACTGGCCGGTGTGCTGGCGGAGTATCGGCGATTGGTCGCAGGTACAATATTTGCGTTTGGCGGAACGGTCGACAAATTCATCGGCGATGGTGTCATGGCGGTGTTTGGCCAGCCGACCGCTGCAGAGGATGACGCCGAGCGAGCTCTGGATTGCGCGATGGAACTGATTGCGCTCTTGAACGAATGGAAGCCGCTTAGCGACTCTGATGGGTCGGTCTTTCACGTAGGCATAGGCCTTCACTACGGGACCATCATCGGCGGGGTGCTCGAGAGCGGTTACCACGACGAATTCACTGTCATCGGCGACGCCGTCAACGTCGCGCAGCGACTGGAATCGCTGACCAAGGATCTCGGCGCTTCACTCGTCGTCTCTTCGGCGCTGTTGACCCAGACGCAAAAAGGCACACTGACAGGGCCCTGGATATGGAAGAACGCGGTTGCGCTGAGCGGCCGCCGATTCCCGATAGACCTCGCCTTTCTTCCTCGTGAAAGTATCTTGCCGCAACCGATGCAGGCGCCGTCCGGACATCCGGAAATCGGCAATGGCGCGGCGAGAAAGGCAGCATCCGTCCGGCAACCCGAGTCGCCAAGTTGACGGCGGGGCTGAACGGAACCGCGCCCCTGGCAGGCCCTGACGCGTCGAAGGTTCAGGACGAGGGTACAGCGCAGAACACTGTCCAGAGATCTTGCTTCCAATCCCTGCGTTGCAGGTCGCGCAGGGCAGCACCTACCGGGTACTTGCGCGTGCCAACGCTGACATAAGCCGGTGCCGCACACCGTATGCGTGCATGGTGGCTTCTGCGATCCACATACTTGATCGCACCACTCGCGTCGGTCTCGACCAGACCGATAGCCACCTCAAAGTCATACTCTTTCTCATGAAAGACAGTATCGTTCATGACGCTGAGCTGGACCGATGTGGCATCCGGAAAACTGGCAGTGTAAAAGATCAATTGCTCCGCCGTCATCGACGGCGTAGCCACCAACACGCCGGCAACAAATGCAATGGCGCGCATTTCCTCCTCCCGAGGACTGAGGAGAAGACTACCATCTCCTGCATCGATATTCGAATCGATTCTCTGTTCCGGTAGCGGGCTGACGCATTGAGGATGTTCGCCTGAGCATCCGACGACCTTTCGGTCGACGCGGCGCCGGCGCTGATTGGCGGAGCGGCTGCGTCTATGGATGCAGAGCCGCCGTGGACCCCTCAAGCTGCTTGCGCCATCCGTATCGGGTCAAGCCGCGCGGCTTGTAGAGCGACAGCGCCACAGGCACGAGCAACACCAGCAGGCCGCCGACTGCGTGCGTCCGGATTGAGCGCCTCAGCCCGAGAAGATCGGTACTGGACAACGTCGCCTCTGCCGCGACGTCCGCCACATAGCTGATGCCGTCCATCTGAAGCAGCAGGACGATCGTGACTAGGACATTCAGCAGGAGTTTCGCCAGGACCCAATAGTGCCGGAACAGGCCCCAATTGGTGCCCAGTGACTGGACAAGTCCGGTGACCAATGAGGCGAGGACTAGCGGGACAATGACGTACCAGGCGGTCAGCTCCATCGCGAGGTAGGAGGCGCGCACCATTTGCGAATCCTTGCTGGCAAGGCCGGCGACGGCGAGAGCCAGGAAGCCAGCGACCGCGCCAAGGGAGCCGACCGATGAAGCGACATGCGCGGTGAGCGCGAACTTGCGGAGGCCGGGCGTCATGATCATGGCTGTTGCGTGCCAGGCTCTGTAACGCTGGAGGTCGGCATGTGCCGACCGGGACCGTGAGGCCCGCCGACGCCGGTGAAGAGCACAGCGATGACCAGCAGGACCACGATGATCGCGATGATCCCCGACACTTTCACCCAGCGCGGTGCGCCGGGGTAGGAGGCGGGTCGGCCATGTGCGTCTCCTCCGTCCTGTGATGTCGACGCTAACGACGACTGGAGTTTTATCAAGATGTAATGTCTACATCAAGTCATGATGTCTCTTATCTCGACAAAGTTGCCACGTCAGGTATCTTGGGGTGATGCCGAAGCTATGGAACGAAACCATCGATGCGCACCGCCGCGCGGTGCGCGACGCGACGCTGGACACCACCGCGGCGCTGGTGGCCAAGCACGGGCTGCTGTCGGTGACGATGGCGAAGATCGCCGAGGAAACCGGAATAGGCCGTGCGACGCTGTACAAGTACTTCCCGGACGTTGAAGCGATCCTCGTCGCCTGGCATGAACGTCAGGTCGCCGGCCACCTAGAACATCTGATCGCCATCCGGGACCAGGCTGGCACCGCTGGCGAGAAGCTTAGAGCTGTGCTTGAGGCCTACGCGTTTATTTCCCACGAGCACCACGGCACCGAACTCGCGGTGCGGCTGCATCGACGTGAGCACGTTGCCCAGGCGCAGCAGCAGCTCAGCGATTTCGTCCGGGACCTGCTCGCTGAGGGTGCAAAGACCGGCGGCTTCCGGCATGATATCGCGCCCGGCGAGCTTGCAATCTTTTGCCTCCACGCTCTCGCAGCGGCCAGCAGCCTGCCATCCAAAGCAGCGGTCCGCCGGCTCGTTGCGGTCACTCTGGCCGCGTTGCGGCCTCTACGCGCCGGCCGCAGGTGAGCGTTGGGGTCGTCATCACATTGCCTCACGCCACGCGCTCCATGCCGACCATACGCACGAGGAATTGCGTAGGAGTAGCTAATGCAGGATCTGGGCCAGAAATAGCTTGCTGCGCTCGTGATGCGGGCTTGAGAAGAACTCGGCCGGTGTGTTGATCTCGACGATTTCACCCTGGTCCATAAAGACGACACGGTCGGCCACTTGTCGGGCGAAGCCCATCTCGTGGCTAACACACAGCATGGTCATGCCCTCTTCGGCCAGCGAAACCATAGTGTCGAGCACTTCCTTGACCATTTCAGGGTCGAGTGCCGAAGTGGGCTCGTCGAACAGCATGATCTTCGGGCTCATGCAAAGCGAGCGCGCGATAGCCACCCGCTGCTGCTGGCCACCTGAAAGCTGCCCGGGATATTTGTGCGCCTGATCCGGGATCTTCACGCGATCGAGATAGTGCATGGCGATCTGCTCGGCTTCCTTGCGCCGCATCTTCCGCACCCAGATCGGCGCCAGCGTCAGGTTTTCCAAAATGGTCAGGTGCGGGAACAGATTGAAGTGCTGGAACACCATGCCGACGTCGCGGCGGATTTCATCGATCTTCTTCAGGTCGCCCGTCAGTTCAATGCCGTCCACGACGATGCGGCCCTGCTGGTGCTCTTCCAGTCTGTTGATGCAGCGGATCATGGTCGATTTGCCTGAACCGGACGGTCCGCAGATCACCAGTTTTTCACCGCGTTGGATGGTGAGATCGATATTTTTCAATGAGTGGAAGGCACCGTACCACTTGTTCACGCCGACCATCTCGACGACGGCGGGATCGTTTGTCATGGGCAGGGATGGAACGTGCCGGATGGCAGATACGGAATTCAACATTGCAGCATTCCTAGTGAGCGGCCGGGCCTCGCCGCTCCAGGAAATCGGCGAAGCGGGCGAAGGAGAAGGACAGCGCAAAGAAGATCGCGCCAATGAAGAGAAAGGTCTCGGCGGCCGGCGACGGCCATTCGGGGTCGGCTAGCGCAGCCTTGCCTGAACTGATCAGGTCGAACAGCCCGATGACCAGGATAAGGCTCGTATTCTTGATCATAACGATAATGGTGTTGGCGAGCGCAGGGATCACCACCCGGATGGCTTGGGGCAGGATGACGAGACGTTGTGTGCGCCAAAAGGGCAGGCCGAGCGACGCTGCTGCCTCATACTGCCCGTTCGGGATGGCCTGCAGACCGCCGCGGATCACTTCGGCGAGATAGGCAGCCGCGAAGATCGTGAGCGCGACAAGCGCGCGCACGAATTTGTCGGGCAGCAGCGCCTCGGGCAGGAACAGCGGCATCATGATCGACGCCACGAACAGGATGGACAGCAATGGCAGTCCACGCACGGATTCGATCAGCGCGATGGCGCGGTTGTTGGTATCGGTGAGTTCGCCCGGTTCGTGGTCNGCGGCATCATGATCGACGCCACGAACAGGATGGACAGCAATGGCAGTCCACGCACGGATTCGATCAGCACCACCGCGCCGACCCGGACGGCCGGCAGCGTCGAGCGCCTTGCCAGCGCGAGCAGGATGCCGACCGGAAAGGCGATGCCGATGGCTACGACGGTCAAGATCAGTGTCACCGGCAGGCCGCCCCAGGATGAAGTCGGCACTTCGGCCAGTCCGAAGCCTCCCCCCATCAGCCAGAAGATCAAAGCGAACGCCGGCACCCAGAGCGCCAGCAGTCGTGACGTCCAGCTCGCCGGACGCACCGACCAGCCAAGCAGCGCCAGAATGAGCAGGCAAACAATAGCTGGGCGCCAGCGTTCGTCGAACGGATAGATGCCGAACAGAAGTTGGCCGGATTTGGCATAAATGAAGCTCCAGCAGGCGCCAGTGGCTGCTCGGCAGGCATTCGGGTCGGGGTCGAAGAGCACCGCATCGATCACCAGCCAGCGCAGCATGGGCGGCACGGTCACGAACAGCAGCGCGCCGAACAGCAGCGTGAGCGCGGCGTTGAGCGGTGTGCCGAACAACAGCTTGGCGAGGCGCCGCAGGCCGGCGAACCGGAAATGGTCCGGCCCTGCCGCGGAGGACATGGGAAGAGACATGGCCATGGTCAGCGCTCCACAATGGCGATGCGGCGGTTGTACCAGTTGGCCGCGCTCGACAGGGTAAGATTGAGGGCGAGATAGGCGCCGAGGACGATGAAGACGCCTTCGATCGAGTGGCTCGACTTGCTGATGATGGTATTCATCACCGCGAGGAAGTCCGGGTAGCCGACGGCGATCGCCAGCGTCGAATTCTTGACGACATTAATGTACTGGCTGTTGAGCGGCGGGACGATCACCCGCAGCATCTGCGGGATGACGATCAGCCGCAGGATCTTGCCGCGTGGCAGGCCGAGCGAATGGCCGGCCTCCCACTGGCCGCGGCCGACCGACAGAACACCGCCGCGTACGATCTCGGCCACGAAACCGGTGGTGTAGATCGTGAGGCCGACTAGGATGGTGCTGAGCTCGGGCGTCAGTTCACTGCCTCCCCGGAAGTTCGAACCCGTGAAGACCGGGAAATCGACGGTGAAGCGAATATCGGCGAGCCAGAGTCCCACGACGCCGGCAGCCAGAATCGCCGGCACAACCAAACGCGGCAAGCGATTGCTCCGGGCAAGACCGTAGCTGAGCGCGGCGAGCGTCAGGGCGAACAGGATGATCAGTGCGCCTGTCATACCGATGTCGATGCTGAAGGCCGGCACGACGACGCCGCGCATGGAGGCGTAAACACCGGGCAGCGGATTCAGCGCTTCGCCGACCGGCGGCAGCACCTTCCACCACAACGAATAGAGGAAAATTAAAAGGACGATCGGCGGTGAGTTGCGGGCTATTTCAACCCAGACCCGGCAGGTACCCGCTGCTAGCGGATTGCTGCTCAGCCGGGTGATGCCGACGACGAGGCCAAGGACGGAGGAGAAGAAGATTACAAGAGCGGAAATGAAGACCGTGTTGGCCAGCCCGACAACGATAGCCCAATAGTAGGGATCGCGCGATTTATAGGTGAGGATGGCCTCGGAAATGATGATCCTGGAGGGCATCGTCAGGAAATCGAAGCCAATCGGGATACCGCGCGCCTTTAGATTGGCGAAGGTGGTGGAGACCAGCAGCGCAGCGAAAGCCACGACGGCCGTCACCAACACGCCTTGAATGATGATCGATCTGGTCTTGGCATCGCTTAGCATAGCGGTCTCGGTTCATCAGTTGAAGGGAAGGGCGCGCGCTCGGCGCGCCCCCGACCAAGGCTCAATCCCATGGGAAGGGATAGTTGAGACCGCCGTCTTTCCACAGCGCATTCATGCCGCGTTCGACCTTGAGCGTGCTGTCCTTGCCCAGGTTCCGGTCCCAGATTTCGGCATAGTTGCCCATCTGCTTGATGACGTTGTAGACCCATTTGTCGTCCAGCCCGAGCGGCGCGCCAAAGCCGGGCTCTTCGCCAAGCACCCGTTTGATCTCCGAATTGCTCGCAGCGAGCTTTTCATCGATGTTCTGAGCGGTGATGCCGTTTGCTTCAGCCCAGAACAAGGCGTTCATCGTCCAGCGCACCACGTCGAAGAGCTGGTCGTCGCCGCGCGCGACAGCTACGCCGTTGGGCTCGGCGGCGTGGCCGACCTTGAGGATGTCGTAGTCGTCCGGATTCTTGGCCACCGAGGCACGCTGGCCTGCCGCGGCGGTGCCGTCGGTCACGTAGGAGTCGCAACGACCACCGAAGAAGGCGTCACGCGCCTGAATGGTCGAGTCGTAATAGACCTTCTTCATGGAAATCCCGAATTCCTCCTCGGTTTCCTCAATGGCCTTTTCGGTCAGGGAGCCGCCGCCCTGCAGGCAGACAGTCTTGCCGTCGAGCAGTTTCGGCTCAGTGATGTTGTCGGCCTTGCGCACCAGCACACCGTCCGTGTCGTAGAGGTTGATCCAGACGAAACGGACAACCGTGTCCCGTGTAAACGTGATGGTGGATGTGCGCGACAGAATGTCGATCTCGCCCGTCTGCAGTGCCGGGAAACGTTGGCCGGCATTGAGGGGCACATAGCGGATCTTATCCTTGTCGCCGAGGATAGCGACCGCGAACGCGCGGCAGATGTCGGAATCGAAGCCGCGATAATAGCCTTTCTCGTCCGGGCGCGAGAGACCTGGCACGCCTTGGCTGGCGCCGCAGCTCACATAGCCGCGCTCCTTGATCTTGTTGACGACGGCCTGCGCCGACACCTCGCCGACGCCGGCGGCCAGACCCACTAGCCCGATCGTTATACCGGCGATCCATTTCAAACTTCTGCTTTTCATCATTATTCCCCTTGTTTTGTTGAGTTTGGTGTCACTCGGCAGCCTTGGCATCGGCCAAGGCAGCTCCGTTCCGCAGGGCTTCGGCAAAAAGGTCGAAGGCTTGGGAAAGATCGGCCAGCAGGTCGTCGCTTGCCTCGAGGCCGATCGATAGGCGCCAGACCGGACCACGCTTCAGCCAGTCGGGGGCGAGCCGGTCTCTTCGCGGATCGCTGACCGAGATCAACGAGTGCACACCGCCCCAGCTCGCGCCCAGCCTGAACAGGCGCATGCGACCGAGAACTTTGGATTGGAGCGCGGCCAGTTCCGGCCGTAGCACGAAGGAGAACACACCCGCCGAACCGGCGAAGTCGCGTTTCCAGACAGTGTGGCCGGGATGGTCCGGCAGGCTCGGGTGAAGGAGCTGGGCGATTTCGGTCCGCCCCGACAGCCACTCCATGATGCTGCGAGCCGTGGCGTCGGCATGTCGCATGCGCACCGGCATGGTCATCAAGCCGCGCTCGCATAGCGCGCAGTCCTCTGGCGAAACGCCGTAGCCGAGAAATCGCGCCGTATCCTTGAGGCCCCGGAACAGAGCCTCGTCACGCACGGCGACCGAACCCATTAGCAGGTCGCCATGGCCGCCGGCATGTTTGGAAAGCGCCTGCATGGAGATGTCGACGTTGTGGTCGAGTGGCTTGAACAGCAGGTGCGAAGCCCAGGTATTGTCCGCCGCCACCAATGCGCCGGCCTTGTGAGCTGCTGCCACGATGGCCGGCACGTCCTGCACCTCCAAGGTGGTCGAGCCCGGCGATTCCACCCACACCAGCCGTGTCGTGTCGTCAAGCAGCGCGGCTATTCCAGCGTCGAGCCGGGGATCATAGGAAACGGCATGGATGCCGAGCGGCCCCAGAAAACGGGCCATCATGTCGCGCGCCGGACCGTAAAGTGTTTCAGGCATCAGCACCCGGTCGCCGCCGCAGCAGGTGGGCCATGGTCGCCAGCACGATGGCTGCCATGCCGGAAGGCACGACAAGCGCGCGCGTCGCGTGCTCCAGCATGGCGATATGATCCTCCAACTGACGGCTGGTCGGCGTGCCATAGAGCCCGTAGCTGAAGCCGTCATACAGACGCTCGACGCGACGTTCGAAGGATTCCAGATCGTCGAAGACGACGGTCGACGCACGCTCGACAGGCATCGCCAGCGACTGGAACGGCTCTTGCGAACGCTTGGGAGGATGGACATGGCAGGTGTCGTCGCGCTGGGTCATAGGCAAACCATAGCCATCTCCCCCATTGCTATCTATGACTGTAACGATAAAGTTCATTCGTTTTTGATATGACTTATCCATGAACCTGCACGACGTCGATGTCTTCAACGCAATCATGATCACGCGCGGCCTGGCGCTGCCGCAATGCTGCTCGACACCTCGCAGCCAGCGATCAGCCGCTCGCTCGCGAAGTTGGAGGCCGAACTCGGCTTCAAGTTGTTCGACCGCATCCGCGGCAGGTTGGTACCCACGCGCGAAGGCGAACTTTTCCATGCAGAAGTGAAGGCCAATCTGGTCGGTCTCGACCGCCTGAAGCTGCGCGCGGCCCAGATCAAGGAAGTGGGCACGGGGACGATCCGTGTCGCCAGCCTGTCGGCACTGGGGCATGGGCTGGTGCCGCGTGCCATCGTGGCGTTTTCGCGCAAGCATCCGCAGGTGCGCATCAGCTATCAGGTGCGTACCTCCAACGTGGTGCGCGATCTGGTGGCATCAGGCAGTTTCGACATAGGGCTCGCCGCTGACGAAGTGGACACGAGCGGTGTGCTCCACAGCGTCTTCAACACGCCGCGCGCGGTTTGCGTGATGCCGAAGAACCATCGACTGGCGGAGAAAGCGGTGATCACGCCAACCGATCTCGCCGACGAGGCATTCCTGGCACTGTCACCGGAGGACACGGTGCGGGTTGCGATGGACAAGGTCTTCGCCGCGCATGGCGTGCGCCCGCGCATCCTGATCGAGACCCCCTATGGCTTGACGATCGCCATTCTTGCTGCAAAAGGCATGGGAATCGGCCTGGTTAATCCGTCCGTTATCGCCGACCGCATGATCGCTGGCATTATCGCGACACCATTCGAGCCGGCGGTCCATTTCCGAGCGCTGATCCTGCGACCGCCAGACGGCATCAACTCGACTCTGATTACTGATTTCACGGCGGAACTCTATGCCGCGCGCAATGTGCTGTCGGCCGAAGAGTAGGCAAGGAAGCACGGTCCAGAGGCGAGGCAGGCGCCAATACCTGTCCAGCATGAGATAAAATGGGTTCCTCGAGACCGACAATATTGGCCGATTGGCCCGCGCTTGCGGGACAGGGGCGAACAGACTTCGCGCGCTGCCCGCAAAACCCGATCGCCGAAGTAGCCAATCACATACGCGTCGGCTCCGCTCTCATCCAATATTTGATCCACCAAGCCTAGGAGGCTTGTAGCTTTGTCGTAGTGCCCTTCTATCAACGGCCCATTGCAGCATTCCAGACAGGATCCGCCATCACCGCTCAGGGAACGGGACGAGAGGAGACTTTTGGCAACGGAGGCGATGTAGATCTGGATTCTGCGAAACCCGACGTTAGCGGTAGCGTCTAGGAAGGTCCGCAGATGGCGCGTCCCGCTGGTTCAAACGTCCGCCCTCGAGAACGCCCTAAATGAGCGTCGAATGACTTCGTTGGGTGGCGAGCAGACGCCCGCTCAATCACGACGAACGGTCGCGATGCGCGCCATTTTCGGACATTTACAGCCCGGAGCACGACCCAAGATTATTCTTTAGGAGCTGCTGAAGTTCCCTTCAACTTGTGCTAAGTTGTTGGGATGGAGAGGTGCGAACAGAACGGGGAATTTCGCTTCCGTTCTGGCGGCCTTTAATGCGGGGAGAAAGAGCTCGCTTCCTCTTTAGCAACTGCAATTCGGTACCAAGCGGGTCACTTGCCGGAGGAGCACATGGCGAAACTCACCGCTGATCAATACGTAGCGGCGACGGCTGCGCGACTTGCCCATGTGACGCAGACATACGCGATCACTTTTTTCGCCAGCATCGCGACCATGTTCGCAATCCTTGCATACGCATCATCAGCGGGACTAGCTGCCAGGTTCGCGCTCGCGACGATTGTGGTTTCAATCACGGCTTACGGAGTCTTGGCAGCCAAGGCCGCCTTGGATGACTTAAAAGCAATGCTGGACGATGCAGTCGACGACTTCTCGGGCAGCAGCTTCGGCGCTCACCTGAAGCAGATACCCACGGCGCTGTTCACCGGAGCAAGCACCATCCTCGTCCTTGCGATGGGGGTGACGCAGTTGTGGGCGATCATTTCGGCCTGACGCGGGCTGATCTCGAACTGCGTGGCCTGCGGACGCTGACGGGGACACGGGCAGAGCCGACGTGACCGGGGAAATGGCAGCAAAAGGGTCAAGAATAAGGCGCGCGGCCTATGCCCTCTTGGGTCGCCAATTTCTTCGCGGATAATTCTAATGCGCCTGCTTGAAGCCCTCAGTTACGGAACGGAACGGTATCCGAGGAAAGTTGCAAGACGACTTCGCGTCCTCAATATCACGTGTTGGAGCATGGCCCTGGTTTGGCTGGGATTCGCCGCTTTGTTCCTGCCAAGCTTCAAGCTCCGCACCGTCGGCCTCATTGACATGGGAATGGCGGTTTTTCTGTTTGCTATTCCTCTGCTGCATCGCATAGGACCGAACGTTGCTGCTATGATTTTTATTTTGGTGAGTTACCCCGCAATTTTCGTCGTTTGCTTCTTGGTCGGTACCGATAGCGGCATGCAAGTGGAGTACTTGGCATTTGCTGCCGGCGCGGTGCTAGTTCTAGGTGTGGAACCCATCGCACCTCCACTCATCGTCGGCATTCTCTCCTTGGCGTTGATCCTGGCTCTGGAAATCTTTGCTCCGCGCAACGCCGGACTCCTAGACGAGGCAGCAATGCTAGGCGGCTTCATCGCGGTTGTGACTGCCACCATGACGGTCATGTTCGCCGTCGTGTTCTATGCGGTTCGCGAAGCCGCACGCTCCGAGGCAATCGCAGAGTTCGAATATGGGCGATCCGAGTCATTGCTGGCGAACGTCCTCCCTACAGCTATTGCAGATCGGCTGAGGTCCGGTCCCACGCAAGTTATTGCGGACAAGCACGAGCACGTGTCGATTCTTTTCGCCGACATGGCAGGGTTCACCGCGGAGGCCAGCCAGACTTCGCCCGTCCAACTTGTCGGATTCCTCAACGACGTTTTCACGGCCTTTGATCAGCTGGTTGAACGCCATGGCCTGGAGAAGATCAAAACCACGGGCGACAACTATATGGTTGTCAGCGGCGTGCCCGTGGCGCGATCGGATCACGCCGCTGCTCTGGTCCGTCTTGGGATCGAAATGCTCAATGCCGCCGGCCGGATGCACGATCCGCATGAACGCGCCGTGTCGATCCGCATCGGCATAGCCAGCGGCCCGGTTGTTGCGGGCGTCGTAGGAGTGAAGAAGTTCTTCTATGACGTCTGGGGCGATGCGGTGAATGTCGCATCGCGCATGGAGACTACAGGCGTGCCGGGCAGGATCCAGATTTCGCCGGAGACCTACGAACTTGTGAAGGACCAGTTTGATTTCGAAAGCCGCGGCCCTATTGATGTGAAGGGCAAGGGCAAGATGACGACATGGCTGTTGGTCGGCCCGAAGGCGCGGATTCCTCATTCGAACGGCTAGCCATGACGGGGGCAAACAATAAGGCGCGCCGACGGGCCAAACGCGAGCGTGGATTTCGATCGTGGCGGTGTGATCCAGATTCTATTTTCGCAAGGTGATTGGAATAGGCCGACGGTTTACCATTCCGATTGCGACTTGCACCCAGGCATGTCGGGAGGCGCAGTTATCGTCAAGTCCGAAAGTGGCTTGAACGCCGTGGCTTTGATGATCGAAAGCGGATTGGAGAAATTGAACGGACTTGACTACGATCTTCGGACTGGAAGTTACGGGTCCATGACCGGCCTGGATAACACGTTCCTTTCCGACATCATGGATTTGCGCAAGGCCACTCCGAAGAAAAAGGGAGTGGTCTGGAGCCACTCTCCAGCAAACCGGCCTCCATCGGCGGGGGCCCAATGTGTGACCCGCAGCAAGTTGATCACGCATACCGCGACGGGCAGCTTTCTGTCGTTGCATTTTCATAGCGATTGCGCAACGTCCATCCAATGCACACTGTCAGGCAGCTACAGACTGGCTCGGAGGCTGTTCGATCGATTTGATGACAGTTTTACCCTGGCGGTCGGGGAAACCAACACGCGCAAGTTCTACGGCGTGAACTCGGAGATGGAGGAGTACGATCAGTTTCGGTGCGAGGCAGTGGGCACTACTCCACCCGCCGAGCAAAGCAAGGGTGTGCATGCGGAGCAAACCGAGGCTCAGCCGGCCGAGCCAAGCAAGGTTACGCCGAAAAAGGTCAAGACCGTGACTATCAGGACCGGCGGATGTGCAAACAAACAGAATTGCGTTTCCAATAACTCCACGCCCGGAACGTCGAACAGCAAGTAATGTGTTCGAAGCGAATTAGAGTGTGCTATGGGATTGAGAATTTCATGCTCTTGGTTGCAAAGACAGCCAATTGGGCACTCGTTCCCTAGCGATTGTGCACGAGACGATCNGACGATCTCGCTGGTGAAAGTGATAGGCGGAAAACAGGTTCCGAAACGCTAACGACTTGCGGTCGCATTAGTATGGCTTGGTCGTGGAACGCAAAGGCTGACCCGATTTCGTCCCGCGATGCGGTACAGTTAGAGATCAAGCAAAACGTCGCCATGTGGGCGGCTGCAGCACGCCAGGATGTAGCCTGCCGATTGATCCTCCAAGGTCAGCCCGCCCAGGTCGTCCATGACGACTTCGCCGGACAGCTTGGCGATCCGGCAGGTACCGCAAACTCCCTGCTGGCAGGCGGTGGGGATGTGGACGCCACATTGGCGCGCCGCTTCCAGCAGGGTCTCTCCGGGCGCACAGTGATGCGCAATGCCGGAGCGGGCGAAGCGGACCGAAGACGACACCTTTGAAGCCGTTACCGAAGGCGAACTGTTGCCGCCTCCGAAACTCTCCTCATGATACTGTGAAGGGGTGAGGCCGATTGCGTCCAGGCAGGCGCGTGCCGCCTTCATATACGACTCCGGCCCACAGGCAAAAACCGTGCGGCTGAGTAGATCGGGAACCAAGGTCAGGAGCATCTCACGATTAATTCGCCCGGTTGGACCCGTCCATGCCGGGTCATCCTGACTGCAAATGCTAGTCACTTGAACATTGGGAAAGCGAGCGGCAAGTGCGTCCAGTTCGAGCCGAAAGATGATGTCGTCCGGCGTTCTCGCACTGTGAATGAAGCGGATATCCTGGTCGGCTGCCCGGTCGGTAAGTGTGCGCAGCATTGACATGACGGGAGTTATCCCGCTGCCACCCGAAAGGAAGAGGGACTTTGCATGCGGCAGATCGTCGAGATTGAACGAGCCGAGCGGCCCTTCGATCTCGATCCCATCACCCGGCTTCAAATTATCATGGAGCCAATTCGAAACGAGCCCGCCCGGCGTCCGTTTCACGGTGATCTGCAGGTCGAGCGGTCGCGTCGGCGGTGACGAAACGGAGTAGGAGCGCGTCACCGCGGCACCGTTGATCCTCAGGTGCACAAGAACATACTGGCCAGCGCTGAAGCAGAACATCCGATCTGAGGCGGGTGTGAGAACGAACGTTTTCACATCGTGCGTTTCGTCGATCACGCGCCGGCAGAGCGCAAGTTGTGGTGTGGTCTGTGCCCACTGTCGGTGACGCTTCGTCGGGACGAAGCCGGAGGTTCCAAAGGCCGCGTGTGCATTCATCATTCAACTCGGGTTTGAAGTCGAGCCAAGATGCCACTTCAACACCCGCTGAACAGCCGCGCAATCCTGCCTTTATGATCGGCAATTTCGATTAAACTTCCAGAGACATTACAGCGACCTGGAGAGCTCGGATGCCTTTGCGAATGATGGGTTCGTGTTTGCGGCGCGCGAGTATGGCGGTGTGGACTGGCTGGTACAGCGTCGGCGCTCCCTCGACCAGGAACGATGGGAGTTCAGCAGTGAACCTGCGCGCATCGTCGCTGCGCATATAGCAGGTGCCACCCGTGCGTCGGAGCATGATCTCCGCCAGAGTTTCCGATCCCGTCGAAAGCCGGCAGATCGCCAACTCGGCCAGCAACTCTGCGTGCGTCTTTTCCAGCACGGCCGTGTAGCCCGGGCGAATGTAGGTTTCGGGGTCGACGTCGGACAGCGTTCTGGCAGCCGTCGAAACCATCACATATTCCTCGACCATCAGATGTTCGTAGGCGATCTCAGGCAGGTAGCGAGGCGCATAAAGCACGGCGATATCCAGATTTCCCATGCTAAGATCGCTGACCATCTGGTTTGAATAATCCGACTCGACATGGATCGAGGACTTTGGAAGGGCCTGGCATAGTGTCTCGACCCATCCGGGCAGGACCGAGCGGGTCATGCCCACCTGTGCGGCGATGCGCAAGGTGCCCTCGAAACGGTTGAACGCCCGCACGTCGTGGCGAGCTTGCGACCAGGTCGACAGCAGGGATCTGGCGTACGCTTCGAACCGCCGTCCCGCGGCTGTCGGCTCAGCGCCGGCGCGCCCGCGCTGAAAGAGCTCGGACCCGATCGCGCTCTCGAGGTTCTTGATGCGGGTGCTGATCGTCGACTGGGTCAACCCCAAGCGATCGGCGGTACGATTGAAATTTCGCGACTCGATGATGTCGAGAAAGGTTTCGATGTGATCTAGCTGCACGGGACCTCCCGATCGAAAAAGTCGATCATATTGCGCAGGATCATAAGCTTGATCAAACAATACTCAAGGCGGAAGCTGCCCTCGGTGAAATCGGCCGGCAGATCGACCAGGCTGAAGCTACGGAGCTGAGCAACGTGTTCATAGTCGACTGCGATTGTCACAATTACTGGTCAAGCGCGACCGTATTGGAGCCCTACCTTTCCGGCCTATGGAAGGACATGTTCGTTGAAGGCGAGAAGACAGGCCCCGTTGGCGCCTTCCCGCATGGCCATCGTCCCTGGTTTCATCCGCAGGACTTCTCCCGCAAGGACGTCCGTCCGAAAACGGAAGCCGACAACTATCTCATCATGAAACAGAAGCACCTCGACAAGTACAAGGTCGATGTGGCGATCCTGACCGGCGATGAGCCGATCGAGGCTTCCACCCTCGCCAATCCTTATTATGCCAGCGCCCTCGTCAGCGCCTACAATGACTACCAGATCGACCAATGGCTGCCGAAGGACGATCGCTTCATGGGCTCGATCATCATCGCGCCACAGGATCCGAAGCTCGCGGCCGCCGAGATACGCCGTCTGGGCAATCATCCGCGCATGGTTCAGGTTCTCGCTTCGCAAGGCTCCGTCAAGCCTTATGGCGATCCGTTTTACCATCCAATCTACGAGGCTTGCGCCGAGGTGGGGCTGCCCTTTGCCATACATCTGGGCGGCCATGGCGGCGTGAATTCGACCGCGATTGCTCCGGCCCCGACGACATTCTTCTGGGAGACCCATGCCATCCTGCACATGTCGGCGATTTCGCATGTCGCAAGCATGATTGCGCATGGCGTCTTCGAAAAATGGCCGGACCTCTACTTCGTGGTCATCGAATGCGGCGTCGCCTGGGTGCCGTCGGTGCTGTGGCGCCTGGACGCCGATTACAAAGCCCTACGCAAAGAGACGCCATGGCTGAAAATGCTGCCTTCCGAATACTGCCGGCGCAACATCCGCTTTTCCACGCAGCCACTGGAGCAGCCCGCAAATATTCAGCATCTCTGGTCCACTCTCGAGGCAATGGACGGAGAAAATACGCTGATGTTTGCCTCAGACTATCCGCATTGGGATTACGACGATGCCAACACGCTGCAAATCCCTCCTGCCTGGAAGAGCAAGATCATGGGGCTGAATGCGCTGGAGGTTTACAAACGCATCCCCCGCGCGCAAGCGGCGAATGCCGCCTGAGGAAGCAGACGATGCCCGAGAAGACATATATTTGCCGTGTCGACGAGATCGAAACCGGATCTGCCTTCATCGCCAAGATCCGCAGCCTTTCGGTCGGCGTTTTTCGCATCGGAGACTCATTCCACGCGCTGCTGAATGTTTGTCCGCACCGCGGCGCTCCGCTTTGCGAGGGGCCGCAATGCGGAACAACTGCACCGGTCGAAGAGGCGCAATTCATCTATCACCGCGAAAACGAGATCGTGCGCTGCGCCTGGCATGGCTGGGAATTCGACATCAAATCAGGCGCGGCCCTGGTCGATCCGTCCGTTCGCGCGCGCACATTTCCAGTAACCGTCGAGGCGGGCAGCATCTATGTGACGGCCTGATTGAGGTACGGATTCGAAGAGTAGAAGAAAGGTGATCGAAACTAACTTCACAGGTGCTTGACGAACAATAACGCGGAAAATCCGTAATGGGAGAGTCAAATGTCAGAATCTGAATACAAGCTTGGTATCGCTCAAAGCCTGATTGGTCACGGCAAGATTTCCCGCCGTGACTTCATTCATCTTGGGCTGGCCGCTGGGCTGACGGTCACCGCTGCGGACAAGCTCTTTGTCAGCACGGCCCGGGCCGAACCGCTGCAGGGCGGCTTCGCCAAGCTCGGCATGGCACATGGCGCAACGACGGATTCGATCGATCCGGCCGGCTACCCGGACACATTCACACAGACGGCATTCTCCGGCTCGATGTCCAACAGCCTCACCGAGGTCGACGCGAAAGGCAACGTCCAACCGGATCTTGCCGAGAGCTTTGAATCATCCGATGGCGCCAAAACCTGGGTCTTCAAGCTGCGCAAGGGCGCAACCTTCCACAATGGCAAGAATGTGACGGCGGACGATGTCGTGACTTCGCTGCGCTATCATATGGGCGACGAAACCAAATCGGCGGCGAAGCCGCTGCTTGAGCCCGTCGCGAGCATCAAGGCGGATGGCCCGGAAACGGTTGTCTTCACGCTGAAAAGCGGCAACGCCGATTTCCCCTACATCATGAGTGACTACCATTTGGTCATCATGCCGGCCAAGGACGGCAAGGCGGATTGGGGATCGGGCGTTCGCACCGGTGCTTTCGTGCTTGAGAATTTCCAGCCCGGAGTTTCGGCAAAACTCAAGCGCAATCCGAACTACTTCAAGAACGGCAAACCCTATCTCGACGAGGTGGAGTTCATCGCCATCACCGATCTCGCCGCTCGCATGGCCGCGCTATCGACAGGGGAGGTGGACTATATTGGCCGCGCCGACCTCAAGACCCTCGGCATGTTGAAACGCAATCCCAAGGTGGAGATCGTCGAGGTCACCGGCTATGGCCACTATACCTTGCCGATGAATGTCACGGTTGCGCCGTTCGACAATCCAGACGTGCGAATGGCTTTGAAATGGGCGATTAACCGTCAGGAGATCGTCGACAAGATCTTTCTCGGCCACGCCACTGTGGCCAACGACAACCCGATCGCGCCGGCGATCAAATTCGCTACGAATCCGCAGCCGCAACATAGTTTTGATCCCGAAAAAGCCAAGCATTACCTGAAAAAGGCCGGAATGGAAAAGCTGAAGGTGGACCTCTCGGTCGCCGATGCCGCCTTTGCCGGCGCTGTGGACGCGGCTGCCCTCATCCGCGAGACGGCAGCCCAGTGCGGCATCGAGGTAAACGTCGTGCGTGAGGCCGAGGACGCCTATTGGGACAATGTCTGGCTCAAGAAACCTTGGTGCGCTTCCTACTGGAGCGGTCGCGCGACGGCCGACTGGATGTTCACGCAAGCCTTCGCCGCAGACTCCAGCTGGAACGAGTCGTTCTGGAAAAATCCCCGCTTCAACGAGTTGCTTGTCCAGGCGCGCGCCGAGACGGACGAGGCCAAGCGGGCGGCAATGTATGCCGAGATGCAGCAACTGACCCATGATGATGGCGGCAGCATCGTGCTGGTGTTCAACAATTTCGTCAGCGCCAAATCCAATAAGCTCGCACATGGCGAGGTGGCGCCGAACTGGGAGAATGATGGATTGAAGATGGCCGAACGCTGGTGGATCGCCACTGCGTGAGAGTGCGGGCCGGACCCGCGATGGCTATTAGGCTCCGGCTTGCAACCGCGTGCCCTGACTGGTGTGGCAGGGCGGCGGCAGCAACGGGAAACGCGTACCCATGAACCCCGTCGCAAGAACGGTTCTGCAGCGCCTCGGCCTCGGCCTGGTCACGCTGTTCATCGTGTCCATCATCATCTTCTCTGCGATTGCAATGCTGCCGGGCGACTTCGCCAAGGCGATGCTCGGGCAATCGGCGACACCCGAAACGGTCGTCGCCTTCCAGCGAGAAATCGGCATCGACCGTCCGCCTGTCGAGCGCTACTTCGTCTGGGTCGGGCAGATGCTCCACGGTGATTTCGGCTCTTCATTCGCGAGCCGCACCGGATACCGGCGCACCGTCGCCGAGATTATCGCCCCGCGCCTCTACAATACGATGTTCCTTGCATCGATGACCGCGCTGATAGCAGTTCCGCTGGCCCTGGGATTGGGCATCCTCGCTGCGCTCTACCGCAATGGCTGGTTCGACCGGCTGGTGAACGCAGTGACGCTGACGACCATTTCGTTCCCCGAGTTTTTCGTCGCCTATATGCTTGCCTACCTTGTCATCTCGCGCGACACGTTCATCGGATCCGAGTTCGCACAATCCCTGCCGCACTGGCTCGCGGTCTCGCTGAACTGGATACTCAATGCAGTTCCTAAGTTCCCGACATTGTCGAATGTGAACGATCAGACGCCGTTTTGGGAACATGTCTGGAGAGTAGCCTTGCCGGCGATCACTCTTACGCTCGTCATCGTGGCGCACATGATGCGAATGACACGAGCGGCGATCATCAACATGCTGGCAAGCCCATATATCGACATGGCGCGTCTCAAGGGAATGTCGCCCATGGCCATCGTACTCAGGCATGCCTTGCCCAACGCATGGGCTCCGATCGTCACGGTGGTGGCGTTCAATCTTGCTTATCTCGTCGTCGGAGTGGTCGTGGTCGAAGTGGTATTCGTCTATCCCGGCATCGGTCAGCTGATGGTTGACGCGGTCAAATCAAGGGATGTTCCGGTTGTCCAGGCCTGCGCCCTGATTTTCGCCGCGACCTACATCCTGCTCAATCTGACCGCCGATATTATTTCCATCGCCACCAATCCAAGACTCTTGCATCCACGATGACCAGCTACGAACCCATGGCTCAGGTTCACAGGCTGAGGCGCTCGCGCGCCACCCGTGCGAAAACGGCGCTGAAGAAGGCACCCTTCAGTGCATGGTTCGGCATCCTCGTGATCCTCGGTTATGTCATCGTTGCGGTGTTCGCGCATTGGATAGCCCCATTCGGCGAAACGCAGGTCTTCAGCGAAGCCTTTGCACCGTGGAGCCAGCAGTTCAAATTGGGAACCGACCAGCTCGGCCGGGACATGCTCACGCGCCTGATTTACGGTGCGCGCAACACCATCGGTATCGCCGTCGCGACCACATTGCTGTCCTTCGCGGTCGGCGTCTCGCTCGGCCTTCTTGCCGCATTGTATAGGGGATGGCTCGACCAGATACTGTCGCGTGCGGTGGACGTGTTGATGTCGATCCCAAGCCTGATCTTCGCCCTGGTGCTGCTCTCGATCTTCGGCTCGTCGATCACCAGCCTGATAATCATCATTGCGCTGCTCGATTCCACCCGCGTTTTTCGGCTCGCACGCGCCGTCGGGCTTAACGTGGCAGTGATGGAATATGTCGAGGTGGCGCGATTGCGCGGCGAAGGCCCGAAATGGATCATCGCCAAGGAAATCCTTCCCAATGTCATGCCGCCGCTGGTCGCGGAGTTCGGTTTGCGATTTTGCTTCGTATTCCTCACGATCGCGGCACTGTCTTTCCTGGGCGTCGGTATTCAGCCGCCGACCGCTGATTGGGGGTCGATGGTGCGCGAGAATGCGACCCTGATCACCTACGGTGATGTCACGCCGCTGCTGCCGGCCGGCGCGATTGCCCTCCTTACAGTCTCCGTGAATTTCGTCGTCGACTGGTTCCTGCACGCAACCAGCGGGTTGCGCGATGAAAGGTAGCGGTCCGGGCTCGCGCGAAAAAGGCAAGGATCTGCTGCAGATCCGCAACCTACATGTCGAGGGTTTCTCGGACGAGCGGTGGCATCCCATTGTCCGTGGGGTCGATCTGGCGCTGAAGCGGGGGGAGGTTCTTGGCCTGATCGGCGAGTCAGGCGCCGGCAAATCCACCATTGGCCTCGCCGCGATGGGTTACGCCAAGCCGGGCTGCCGTATCACACAGGGCTCGATCCTGTTCGACGGGACTGATCTTCTGGCCCTCAGCGAAACAGGGCGCCGCCGCCTCAGAGGCTCCCGTATCGCCTATGTCGCGCAAAGCGCAGCGGCCTCTTTCAATCCGGCCCACCGACTCCTCGATCAGACTGTCGAAACAGTCGTGGCGCATGGGATTGCCAGCCGAGAGAAAGCGAACCGGAGTGCCGTCGATCTCTATCGCCGTCTTCAGCTTCCAGATCCGGAGACCATCGGCTTTCGCTATCCTCATCAGGTTTCCGGCGGACAGTTGCAACGGGCAATGACCGCCATGGCGATGGCTTGCCGTCCGGACCTCATCGTCTTTGACGAGCCAACGACGGCGCTCGATGTGACGACGCAGGTCGAAGTTCTCGCCTCCATTCGCAACATCGTGGAGGAATTCAACACCGCTGCAATCTATGTGACGCATGATCTGGCGGTGGTGGCGCAAATGGCGGACCGGATCATGGTTTTGCGCCATGGACTTACCGTGGAGGAGGCAGAAACGCGCCAGATGCTCGCCTCGCCCAGCCAGGAATATACTAAGACGCTCTGGGCCGTGCGCAAGCTCGCCAAGCCCGAAGTTCCGGCCGATGACTATCTGCTTACGATAGACAACGTCACGGCGGCCTACGGCCGGGCGGTTAAGGTGCTCCAGGATGTCTCCATCAAAGTTCCACGTGGAAGAACGGTGGCTGTGGTCGGCGAATCCGGTTCCGGGAAATCGACGCTCGCTCGCGTTATTACCGGCCTGCTGCCGCCGCTTTCGGGATCGATTTCCTTTGCTGGCCAGGCCCTTTCCAAGACCCTGAAGGCGCGCCCAAAAGAGATCTTGCGCCGCATACAGATGATTTATCAAATGCCCGACAACGCCCTAAATCCGCGCCAGACGGTCGAAGAAGTCATAGCTCGTCCGCTTGAATTCTACATCGGCCTCAAGGGTGCACAGCGGGATAGGCGGATCGGCGAACTCATGCACATGGTCGAGATGAGCGAAACTTACCTGGATCGTCTGCCGGCCGAACTGTCGGGGGGTCAGAAGCAGCGCGTTTGCATCGCCCGAGCGTTGGCTGCCGATCCGGAACTCATCATCTGCGACGAAATCACGTCCGCGCTCGACCAGATTGTGCAGGAGGAAATCCTGAAGCTCTTAATGCGGCTTCAGCGCGAGCTCGGCATGAGCTACATTTTCATCACCCATGACATTGCCACCGTGCGAGCGATCGCCGACGAGATTGTGGTCATGCACCAGGGGAAAATCGTCGAGCAGGGATTAAAGAGCGAAGTTCTCACGCCACCGCATGCCCCCTATACCGAACGGCTTTTGTCCTCCGTGCCGGAAATGGATCCCGATTGGCTCACAAGGCTGCTCGCCAGCCGGAGGATGTGATCGTCGGGCAGAGCGTCGCGTGTCTTCCATATCGCCACCATTTTACAGCTTGGCGGTCGGCCGTACGGAACAATGCGGGAAAATTGGCGGTTCTCGCCGCACCAACTGCAGAGCCTGCTTCTCGGCAAAGCGGTCGGTTCGTTCCGTCCATCGGAACGAACCGACCGCACTTTCCTGACGTTCTTGTGAACGCCGCAATGATCGCGGTTCGGAATTCAATCAATCTTGGGTGGGGGACTCCTGCAGCGGATTTGAATCGTGATCGTCGCGCAGCCGTACCAGCAGTGCCGACCGCAGGTCCGCTGCGTCTCTTCCGGCGATCCGATCGCCTGTCGCGAGCGGGTCAGGTGCTCTTCAGCGTCCCGTTCATCCCTTCCGGATAGAAGCCACCCTTGCTGACGCCGTCCTTGTCGGTGAGATAGACGATCCGCAGCACTTCTTTCGGCGTCCTGGTGAACGCGATCGCGTCGGGAGTCGAGGGAACGAAATTGGCCTTGCCATTCACCTGGATGCCCTGGTCCTTGTCTTCCGGCCCGTCGATCTTGTCTCGTGCATCGGAGACGGCGTTGGCGGCCTTCCAGGCTTTCTCTCCCTTCCGGTATAGAGTGGAGCGCGCCATTCCCATGTGGTAGGCCTCGACCGCCAATATGCCCGCCGCGGCGGCGAGGAAGTCCTTGTTCTTCAGAAGCGTCGCAGCACCGGCATAGGCGGTGACGCCGACATCCTCGAACAGCATGCCGCCGAGAACAAAGTTCGTTTCGTTGCCAAAGGGGTCGAAGTCCGGCCCGAGGCCCGCTGCCTCCGCAACCGCTTTGAACCCAGCATCGAAATCGATGGCCGGCCTGTCGACGGCGTTCTTTGCAAGCGTCTTGCGGTAGAACCGGACATGCGCGAGTTCGTTTTCAGCAACCTCCTGCATGAATTCGCCGATGGCGGGTGTCTCGAAGGACACTTTCTTTCCGCCGACCACATCGCCGGGTTTCGAACCGGCATCGGCGGCGTCGATGCCTTTTCCGGTGGTGCCGCGAAGGTAGTATTCGGCCTCCATGTATTCCAGGTTGAGCGCAAAGCGGAAAATGTCCTCGTCCTGCACTTCCTCCTTGGGGTAGGCGCGAGAAACCGGCGCCAGGCCCGTCGTGGCGGCGAGGCTGGCTCCCAGCCCGAACTGCAATGCGCGGCGACGGGAAAGGTGGAGTGAAGGGATGGCACGTATCATGGCTTCCTCCCAAAAGCCCGCCGGCGTCACCTGTTGGCACCTTATCGCGGGCAACGCGCCCAACTCCGCCATAGGCGAAATGTTCCTGTAAAGGTCGGACTTTTGCAGGGGTCGTGCTCCCGGATCAATGGCTTTTTGGGCAGCGTAACGTCGGAGTTGGCATCGACTATTTGTGACCAAGCCTCGAGTCTAGACATTGAGGTGACACATTATGAGCCAGATAGGCTACGCCCGCGTCAGCACGGTCGACCAAGAACTCGAAACGCAAGTCGGCAGGCTAAGGGCCGGAGGGAAACGAGCGGACCGTGATAACCCAGGACAGCAAGGATGGCTGGAGGGGCTTCACGCCGGAAAGGAAAATTCCTGTCGACTTGTGAGACGAGTGGGCCATCCGAGAGAAGTTGGTATTCTGGTCGATCCATCCGGCCTTGCGATTTCTCGCTTTTGCTGCGTCTATCTATGAACCGGTCTGGCCTCTTCGTCGGATCAAACACGCTGGGAAGTCACAAGGAGTATATGCACATGGCAACTGGAACCGTGAAGTGGTTCAACAGCACTAAAGGGTTTGGGTTTATCCAACCCGACGATGGCGGTCAGGACGTTTTTGTTCACATCTCCGCCGTCGAGCGCGCTGGTTTGTCGAACCTCGTTGAGGGCCAAAAGATCAACTACGACATCGAGCAGGACCGACGTACCGGCAAGTCTTCTGCTGGCAATCTCCGCAAAGCAGGTTGATTTCTCTGGCGCGCCGTGGCGAGAGCCGCAGGAGCGCGGCAAGTCGCGAATGTACTGACCGCCGTTAAAAAAAGCGCGCGAAGCTTGGTGTGATGGAGAGACCTGGGCAGCAGATTGCTGCGACGCTTCAGAAACGATCGTGTGAACCAGGTTGTCAGGTAACGGAAGGCGGGAAGTCCCCCGCGTTTTTCGCGTTTGCGTCCTCCAGCGTAGGATGGTTGGCGACGTGGTGTTGCCCCGTGGAGCACTTTGGCTTGTTGTATCCTACAGCAATGTCATTGAATTGCCTGAGTTGGCCCCACATGGACATCGCGTCGGATTTTTCCTCCCCTTTTGGAGGTTTAAGCTGCCTTCATACTTGGCCAGGCTCAATTACGATGCGCATTCGCACTGAGCCGCTCGACAAGCATTATGACCAGTCAGGATCATCAAATGGCAAATCCTCCACGCCGACCCACAAATCCGATGTCAGCCGCTGAAGCCGCCTTCAAGCCGATCAAAAAGCCGGCGGCGCCGGTTCGCGAACCGTCGGCTGCTCCAAATGTCAGAGAGCTTGTTTCGATCAGGATCGATAGGGCGGTGCTGGACCACTTCCAGGAAGATGGACCGGGCTGGCAGGATCGGATCAACGACACCTTGCGGCGCGCTATCTCCAAAGAACCGACGAATGCCGATGACAAACGATCAGACGACTACTGATCGGCACGGCGCTGATAGCGGCGACGCAGATGGAGTTGAACGGAACCATAAGCGTAAGCGATTGCGCACCATTTGGACAACCGACAACGCGCATCCTGGAATTTTTTCACCGAGCCGCGGCCGAACCCCTCTATGCTCCGGGCGGAGACCCGAATGGCATTTCGATTCGTACACACGGCCGACATTCACCTCGACTCGCCGCTACGTTCGCTGGCGCTGCGAAACCCTGATCTTGCCGAACTTGTGGGGGACGCCAGTCGCCAGGCATTTGTCTCGATAATAGACCTCTGCCTTGCGGAACGTGCCGATGCGCTCGTCATTGCCGGCGATCTTTATGATGGCGACCAGACGTCGATGAAGACCGCCCGTTTCCTGGCGTCGCAAATGACACGCCTCCACCAGGCCGGCATCAGGGTTTTCAAGATTCGCGGAAACCACGACGCCTTATCGCGCATATCGAAACAGCTCGTTTTTCCTGACACGGTCACGATCTTCGGCGGCCGCCCCCAGTCGGTGCTGCAAACGGCCGGCGGGCTTGACGTCGCATTCCATGGATTGAGCTTCGCGAACCCAAAGGCCCCGGAAAGCCTGCTGCCCAAATATCCGGCGGCCCGGGAAGGGGCGGTCAATGTGGGCATCATGCACACCAGCCTCGCTGGATCGCCCGGTCACGATGTCTATGCCCCTTGCAGCATCGCTGACCTGCACGGCCATGGTTTTGACTATTGGGCGCTTGGGCACATCCACGTCCGCCAAGTCCATCCTGGAGCAAGCACCGTTGTGATGACGGGAATGCCGCAGGGCAGGGACATCAACGAGGCCGGAGAGAAATCCGCCACTCTGGTCACGATACGAGATGACCGGTCCGTCGAGATCGAGGAAAAACTGACCAGTATCGCGCAGTTCGAGCGGGCGAGCGTCGATCTGACCGGGACGGTCGAATGGTCTGAGGTCGTCGGCCGTGTCCGTTCCGCGCTCGAAGGTATCCGGGGTTCCGTCAGATCCCGCCACGTTGTGGTCCGTCTCGGACTGGCCGGGGCGTCGCCGTTGTCATGGGCGCTGATCCGCGACAGGGACCTGCTGCTGGCCGAAGCCGAGCAGGCGGCGCAGCAGACGGGCGACACATGGGTCGAAAAACTTGAGCTTGATCTCGCTCCACAGAGCGCGGAAACAGCCGATGACGTCGCCGATCCGATTTTCGAACTCGCGCAATCCATGCATGCCAATGTCAAGGCTGAGGCCTTCCGCGCCGAGGCGAGGGCGCTTGTCCAAAAGATGATTGCCGATCTGCCGCCGGACGGGCGCGACTTCGCCGGACGGGACGAAGCTGGGCTGGAACTGTTCATCGACAAGGTGCTTGCCAGCGGTGCCGACCTGGTCACGGCCCGCCTCAAAGCAGGTGGAGCGCAATGAGGCTCCGGCGCCTTGATCTTATTCGTTATGGAAAGTTCACCGACGGGACGATCGAATTCGGCCCAAGGCCGGAGTCCGGTCCCGACTTCCACATTGTGTTCGGGCTGAACGAGGCCGGCAAGTCGACCGCACTTTCCGGTTATCTGGACCTGCTGTTCGGTATCGAGGAACGCAGCCGCTACAATTTCCTGCACGAGTACAGCGCGATGCGTATAGGCGGGGTGCTCGAACTCGCCGGCACTGAGCACACATTCACGCGCACGAAGCAGCGCACCAACTCGCTGCTGAACGCAATGGAGCAACCGGTGAGCGAGGTGGCGATAGCAGCCCATCTCGCAGGTCTGTCGCGGGACGCATACGAGACCATGTTCTCGCTGGACGACGAGACGCTGGAAGCAGGCGGAAAATCAATCCTGGAGTCGCGTGGCGACCTGGGCAAGCTCCTGTTCACGGCCAGCGCCGGGCTTGGGCATGCGAGCGACATGTTGAGCGCGCTAGAGACCGAAGCGGACGGGCTCTATCGCAAGCAGGCTCACGGAACCGAACTTGCGCTGCTCAAGAAGCGCCTTGCGGAACTCAAGTCGCGCAGGGACGCGATCGACACCTTGGCCTCGACTTTTGAGAGCCTTGAGGCCGAACGTCTTGACGCGGCGGAAAAATACGACCGCAGTATTGCTGAACGATCATTGCTGTCGGCTCGGCTTGACACCATTGCCAGGTACCTTCGCGCTATGCCGATCCTCGCCGACATTCGACGCAAGGCGGCCCAGCTTGCCGAGCTGCCTGACATCGCTTCACCATTGCGGACCTGGACAGGCACCGTCACCGGATTGATCGATGACGACGCCAGCCTGAGAACGCGGCTGTCAGGGAACATCGACGACGCCGAGCGCGTGACAATGAAAATCGGCTCGGTCGATGTGGACGAGGCGATCCTGGCAATGTCCGAGCGGGTTCGGGCGCTCGCGGATCGCAAAGTGCGCCATGTCTCCGCAGGCCTGGACCTGCCAAGCCGCAGGACCGAGCTGCAGATACTCGACAGCGCCGTGGCGAATTGCCTTGCCGCCCTTGGAAGATCGTCCGAGGCAGATCCGGCTGCGCTGCTTTTGCCTGCTGCCACAGTCGGCGCTGTTCGCGCCATGCTCGAAGAGCGATCGGGAATCACCACCGGCGTACGCGTTGCCCGCAACGAATGCGCGGCGGCGCTCGATGCACTTCAGGCGGCACGCGAGCGGGTTGGGCAAGAGAGGGGGGTGCCCGAACCTGCCAGGGCAAGGCTCGCCTCGGCCTTGTCGAAAGCGCGAGCCAGCGGGCACCTAAAAGACCTCAGGATGGCCCGCGAGGCGGAGGACGCGAGCACGGTTCGATGGGAGGCGGCAATCGCTCGACTGCATCCCTGGTCCGGAGACGCCGGGGCACTGGCCAGGGTGCCCGTCCCGAGTGTCACGCAAGTTGGTGCATGGAAGGTGCGGGCAGCTGGGTTGGGAAAGGGCAGGGCTGTCCTTTGCGAACGTCTCGCCGAACACCAGGAGAGTCACGACCTGCGGTCGGCTCGCCTGGATGCGCTTCGTGCCTCGGTCGATGTACCCGATGATGCGGCGGCCTCCGCCATTCGCCGCGCCCGAGACAAGGCGTGGGCCAGGCATCGGGGCGAACTTACTGGCCAAACTGCTGACGATTTCGAGGCGCTATTGGCGCGTGACGACAGTGTTGCAGCGGTTCGGCTGGCCAACGCGCGAGAGCTCGCCGAGATCCGGACAACGCTCTGCAGCCTCACCGAAACAACAGCCGCCATCACACGTATCCGCGACCAGCTTGCACAGATCGACCTGGACGATCAGGCTGTACTCTCCGAACTTCGCGAGGTGGCCAGCGAGCTACTGGCAGAGTGCCTGGAATTCTCGCCCGAGCGTCTGATCGAAACGATCGAGGATCATACCTCTGCCCGCATTGATGCGCTCGCGGCCTGGGAGGAGGTCGAGTTGGCACGCAAGAAGGCCCGCCGCGCGCTCGACGAGGGAGAGCAGATCCAGCAGGAGTTGATCGGGGCGTTGGCGAGGGTCGGCCTAGACTCGGAACCCGGCGACAGCCTGGAGACTGTCATGGCCGTGGCAGAACTGTTCCTCGACAGGCAGCTCAAGGTCGATGCGGAGCGTGCCGAGGCGCTTAAGACCGTGAGCGCGAAAGAGGAGGATCTGGCCGCCAGACGACGGGCTTTGGACGTGGCAGAAAGGCGCGAGGAGGAATGGTTGGCCGGCATTACCGAAGCGCTTGCCGGCACCTGGCTTGAAAGCGGCATTTCAGCGCCCGGCATCGGCAACGTGCTCGATCAATTGGCTGAGCTGTCGAAAAGCATTCAGGAGCGGGATGCCATGCAGCTCCGCATCGAGAAGATGGAGGCAGACCGAGACAATTTCATTGTCGAGGTCGCCGCTGCCGCAGCTGAAGCGGGTGAGCCGGCGAACGACGACGAACCGGAGCAGTTGGCGATCCGGCTTGCTGAGCGCTTGGAGCGCGCCGATCGCGCCAGAGAGATGAAGGCAAACCTCATCAATGACCTGCAGCGCCTGCAGGACGCTCGTGACAGTCTCAATCTCGAGACAACGGCGCATGAGCGACGCAAAAGTGAGGTCCTGACCGCCTTTGGCGTCACCACGCTGTCGGAAGTCGTGGAACGCGACGAGTTGCTACGGGAAAGGGATCGCCTACGCGCTGCCGTTGCCGAGCTTGAGGAGCAGCTGTCGGTAGAGCTCGCGGTGGAAGGGTTCGACCAGGCGCGTTCGATGCTGGATTCTGTCGAGATCGATAGTCTCCTGGTCGAGAAGGCTGAAAGTGAGCAACGGCTTCGGGATCTCGATGAAGCGATACAACAGCAGCTTATTCGCCAGACCCGGGCGACCGACAAGCTGGACGCGATTGGCGGCGACAGCGCGGTTGCGCGGATAGATGCCGAGCGCCGCACCGTCCTGCTGGAAATCGAAGAAAAGGCAGTCCGCTACATCGAGCTGAAACTGGGCATCATGGCTGCCGGGAACGCTCTGCGCGTGTACCGCGAACGCCATCGCTCCGCGATGATGAAGCGGGCATCTGACGCATTCGCACTCATCACGCGCGGTCAGTATTCGGGGCTTGCGACCCAACCTGTGAAGGGCGGGGAAGTCCTCATCGCATTGCAGCGCGACGGGCAGTCCAAGGTCGCCGACGCGCTATCAAAGGGTGCGCGTTTTCAGCTCTACCTGGCGCTGCGGCTTGCCGGATACTACGAGTTCGCCCAGTTTCGACCCTCGGTGCCATTCATTGCCGACGACATCATGGAGACCTTCGACCATTTCCGGTCCGAGGAGGTTTTCAGGTTGTTTGGTGAGATGGCAAGCGCTGGCCAGGTGATTTATCTGACGCATCACCAGCACCTTTGCGAGATCGCGAAGGCTGTTGTTCCCGGCGTTACAATTCACCAGCTCGGATAGTCGTCTGCCATCGCGTGGGATGAGCTGAGCGCCAGCTGCAAACTGAAAGTAAACGGCCGGGTCGTCAGAAGGACGCGAATTGATCGGCGAGGCCGCCTCGGCGTCGGGAACGCGTTCCCATCTTCCGCGGACGCAGGTGCCGTTTCCACTGGTCAATCGATGAACGCTCGAGGCCTTCATTTTTCCCCAGTCCCAATCCAGAACGCTGCGACACCCCGCTTCGCACGACATCAGGGGAACGATATCGGCCCCAATGTATTTAGGGATCTATGGACACTATGGAACCCCAGGGCCATGGGATAGCAGCCGATATTTTGACATCGGAAGTTGCCAATGCCAGGCAGCGAATCCACCGGACCGAGCTCGCGCTTCAACGCACTGAAGAAATGCTGGCCGAGAATCTCGCGCTGTGCAGCAGGCTACGAACTGCGGTCGAGGCCGCAGACCGCTTGGTGAAGAACGATCCCCGCAGCTTTGAAATACATGGGGCGGGTTGAACTGGGCCGGCGTTTCGTTCGTCGCGACCTCCAGGCCACCGGCGCCACCACTCTCGCTCCAGAACTGTGCCCGCCACATCGACCTCTGAGCTGCACGCTCGCGAACAGCCGGAACCAACGGCTACAATAAGCGGTTTACAAATCGAAGGGACCGCAATGGATTCGGAATAATGGAACTTTTGGATATGGAACTGGCGAGAGCCCGACAGCGGCTTAACCGGGCGGAACGCTCCCTCGAACGTGCAAATGAAATGATGGATGAAGGCTGCGGTGTCGGCATCAATCTCGCGTTGTGCAGCAGGATCCGGGCTGCGCAACGACGCGTGGCCGAGGCGAGATCGCGGTTGGCGAAGATCGATCCTGGCAGCACGGACACAGCCTCGTCCTGTCGCCTGCCAATGTAGAGCGATGCGATACGGCGCAGACCGGCGCCGAGCTTCTCGACGAAAGCCACAATCGGGAAAGTGTCGCTCTTCATACATTTGACTTTCACCCAACTCGTCTGGACGCCGGAGCCATAGGGCGCATCCGCTCGCTTGGACACGATCCCCTCCAGGCCCATCCCGCAGGCGTGAGCGAACATGTCGCTGCCGCTTACCTGGAGGTGCTCGGCATAGGTCAATCTCGGCGCTGTATCGCTCAGCAGCTTCTCCAGCGCGGCCTTGCGCTCAATCAGCGGCTGCTGCCGAAGGTCGCGCCGTTAAGGTGCAGAAGATCGAATGCATAGAAGATAAGCCTGGGCGAGTTCGGGTTGCCCAACTCCCGCTCCAAGGCTTGATAGTCCGGCAGACCCGTGTCGCCGAGGACAACGGCTTCGCCGTCGATGATCGCAGACTTTATCGGCAGGTTCGCCGCGGCATGGACAATGCTCTTGTAGCGATGCGACCAGTCATAGGCGCGACGCGTGAAGGCTCGTGCTCTTCCCCCCTCGACGATGAGTTGGGTCCGGTAGCCTCGTACTTTATTTCGTGAGCCATTCGGCGTCTTCGGGTGCTTTGGTAACCACGGTGGGTGATTGAAACTCGATGAAGGAAAGCCGGTCCTTTGCGCTACTCATGAATCTGCGACTCCAGAAAAGATTTAAGCCGCAGGACGGGCGTCGGTTCCGGGCATTTTAGGAAAGTTGCATAAACTCAGGCTCGGCCCTCAGATCTTGTGGACCGCACGTCCTTTGGCGAAGATTCCAGTTCTTGATCTTTGCCTCGACGCGGGAGATACGATGGCCAACGATGTGTGGCGGACCAGTTGCATCGGTCGCGACCTCGAATCTGTCATGCACTCCGGTCCCAAGGCCGAGGATAGCAAGCTGATCGCAGCAGAAGCTGAGGGGCGATGAACCGGGCTTAGGACATCATCAAGGAGGGGCTGGGGCAACAACAATGCTTGAGCACCGATGCGCTCAGACGTCGGTCTAGGTCATACCGGCGGCTGCGTGCTGTCCTCCGGTTGGTCGGCTCGCCAAAAGCTCTTTTGCTGGCCAGCCCAATTACCGGGATCCCCCACACCGCATTCAAAAGGCGATCTTCACACCCAGCTTGCCGCTGACGGTTGAACTGTCTTGAGACCACTTGCCGCGGATTTCACTGCTGAGCATTGTCGATTGAGACACTTTCAGGTTGAAGCCGGACGACAGCGCAGCCGAAAAGTCTGCGTCGTCAAAGTCACTCTTTCTACCGTCGGCGCTTGCCGTGTTGGAATAGCCGAAGCGCTCCTGGATATCCAATCGCGCATAGGGGCTGATCACCATGCCATTGCCGAGCAGAAAATCAGCGTAAACTCCAGGTTCGAATTTGACTGCGCCAAACGACAACCGGCTCTTTCCATAGACAGTGTCAAAGCTGTCTGTGTATTCGTCGCCGGTAAAGATGACGCCCAACAATCCGCCGCGGATGTCGAATCGCACCCGATCGGTCAGGTTGAAGATGCGACCAATTGAGCCTGTCAGCGCATAGCCCTGTGTGTCGTAGCTGCCGAAAGCGCGTCCGGCCCTTTTGATGTCGGTGTTCCCAAGAAACGTAGATGCTGCCACGAGCGCATAACTCGTGCCGCGTCGAATGAGTCCGTAGCCGCCGAACATCCCACTTCTGTTGGTTGCTTCACCCTCTCCCATGAACCCGAATGCATCGGAATCGACTTTGGCCGAGGCATACCCGGCGAACAGGCCGAGGTTCAGTCCATGCTCGCTGCCGAATCCAAAATGCTTTGCGGCATTGAAGTCGACGCTGATGGCAGCGGAGAATTCATCTACGCTGAAGCTCGGTCCATCAACGACGCCCAAGCTATTCGAAATCGAGAAGCCGTCATGTTCCGTACGTGCCAACTGACCGGAAGCGAAAACACCGAACGGCGTCGACTGAGCGAGCGGAATCCCGTTCGCGAGGCCGACCTCCGCCTCGACTACGCTGTGAACTACATCACCAAGCGCCTCTAGAGATGTGTCGACAATTACGCTGTTGGTCGCACCTCCAAGATAGCAGTTCGTGTCCAGAAAGGTGCCCTCACTGTCGACAATGCAGGCGTTTGCCTTCGAAGGCAGTAAAATCAATGCAGCGCCAAACGACAACATGCCCGCTGCGCACAAGCGCCGAGCGAAGCTTTCCTTCATTGTCCTTTCCCCTCTTAACTACAAAGCTAATGTAATAAGGGATGCGATACGCAGAAGATTCTCAATGCAATATCTGGCTGTGGCAGCGTGGGTGCAACATATTGCACCGGCGCTGGCAAGAGTGTAGCAGGTTCTCGCCGCTCAGGATATGGATTTCGTACATTGCTCGATTTCTGCTTGCGAGAAACTGCGGCNTGTAGCAGGTTCTCGCCGCTCAGGATATGGATTTCGTACATTGCTCGATTTCTGCTTGCGAGAAACTGCGGCGAGCTTGCCGACCGGATCTGTCGATCGCGCGCGCGCCAGCGCTACTCTCTCGGATGAACACTGCGTCAAGAAAGCGGGCTAGCACCACCCTTGCGCTTTCTTTGAGGTGATTTCTGGTGTAAAAAACGCCGTTGCACTCCGAGACATAAGTTTCACGCGCAGACTAGCGTGAGCCGGTTCGACACTTCGACGACTCTGAGATTGTCGCATGCTGAAACGAGCCCGTTACATGACCTACAGTCCCTTCCTACGCATCATGATGGTTCTGCTGGTGGCACTGGTTGGATCGGTACGCGCTCAAGCGGCGGTCGAAGATGAACCAACGCCACAGTCAAGCAAGCGGCTCGCCATTGTCGTCGGCAACTCCGACTACCAAAGTGCTCGTCTCCCGCACTTGCCCAATGCAGTAAGCGACGCCACAAGGCTTTCCGAAAGCCTGAGAAGGCTGAATTTTGATGTGCTGACGGGAGTGGATCTCTCCCTTGCCGGTTTCGGCGAGCTCTTTCGCCAGGCCGATGACAAGGTTGTGGCCGCCAGCGCGGTACTGATCTTCTACGCCGGCCATGGCGTGCAGCTTCAGGGCGAGAATTACCTGCTGCCGGTCGACACACCCGATACTAAAACCATCGGGGAACTTACTGCGACGGCAATCAAGCTCAACGACCTGATCGCACGATTCTCAAGTCGGGAACGGCAGACCTTCATTTTCCTCGACGCGTGCCGAAACAACCCGATGGGCAAAGGCCCAAGCGTAATGGACGGGCTTGCGCAGGTCGAAGTGGGCGAAAACACGTTTGTTGCCTTTGCAACCCAACCAGGTAACATCACGGCGGACGGCTCGGGCGACAACAGCCCGTTCACTACAGCCCTGTTGAAGAATGTCGAGATCCCAGGGCTCAGCATTTCCGACATGATGATCCGCGTGCGCAACGAGACTGAAGCACTCACTGTCGGTCGTCAGGTCCCGTGGGACCAGTCCAACCTTCGCGAGCAGTTTTACTTCACCGAGCAGCAAGTGCTCGACCCGGCTCAGTTGAGCGCCAGCTTGTCACGCATCCTGTCGGATCCCGTCGCGAAGCAAAGACTGCAGGTCGAACTTGCTTCCAACGACTTGCAGACTGCGGTGATTATCGTGGGACAGACTTTACGATCGCTGGACGCTTCGGCGCCATCCGGCGCTTCAGCCGATGCCGTCGGTACGGAGATTGCCAGCCTCGAAGGAGCCCGGAAAAGTGTGATCTCCGGTCTTGAAACATTGATCGTTGGCACGCAGACAGGTGCAACGAAGCCTGAAAAAAAAGCCGAGCTCGTACGCAGTGTCCAGACAGAATTGCGCCGCCTAGGTTGTTATCGCATGACCGTCGACGGAGATTGGGGCAAGGGCTCGCTCCATGCTCTCAGCACGTATTACAAGAACACCAAGCGAATAACGTCGGCCACCGAGCCGACCGTTGAACTTCTGGGGGAGCTCTTTTTGCACTCCGGCCGCGTCTGCAAAGAGCCTGTGACCGTACTGCAGAGGCCCAGGCGAGCAAGTGTGGCCTCAGATGTCGCCCCCGTGCGGAAAAAGGGTGCTCCCAGCCGAAAGAATGCCAGAAACCCGCAGCCGCAATCCTCGCCTCCCGCAGCTGCTCCTCCCGATATCAGTGGCGGAATTGGGATTGGCGGTGTTTTCTAGAGAAGCCATTATTCCACGCGTATCCTTGCTGGCACGCGAAACCACAGCCTGGCGCGATTTGGGCCCGCCTGCCGCAGCTAAGGAACCTGTGGATCGGAAGAGCACGCCTGAGGTGTGACAGACGTTGCAGACACTCAGTCACTGATGTAATTTAGCAATCGATCAAGTGAGGAATATGCCCGCTGTCGCGACGGCCTTTCTCTCTTTTTGTTTCGGCAGATTGCATGCTCTCTGACGGACCTTGCTAGCACATGCCGTGTTCTTGTGGGCGAGGCAATAGCGTTCAAGGGAATTGCCATGCTCCGACTTTGCGGAATCATCGCAGCCTTCCTCTTCGCGAGCTTCACGACCTTTGACGCTTGCGCCGACCGAAGGGTCGCCTTTGTCATCGGCAACTCGGAGTACCGACAATTCCCCGCGCTCAAGAACCCGGCCAAGGATGCCGAGGACGTGTCCAAAACGTTTCGACTGGCAGGGTTCGAGGTCTTCGTCGCAAGCGATCTGACGAAGCTGCAATTCGAGGAGCAGTTCCGCAACTATCTTGCCGCTGCAGACGGCGCAGAACTGGCCGTCGTCTACTACTCCGGCCACGGTTTCCAGATCGGCGGCGAAAATTTTCTGATCCCGGTCGATGCCTCCTTGAAGCAGGCGGCGGACATTGAAGTCCAGGCCATCAAGCTCAACGATGTGCTGGAACAGTTACGCTCGAAATCAAAGATTCAGGTGATCATACTCGATGCCTGCCGTAACAATCCGTTCCCACGCAAGGATTACTGGCTGAGAGACCAGCTCATCACTGCCGGCAATACGGGCCTCGCACAGGTGAGAAGCTCGCTGAACACCTTGATTGCCTTTGCCACCGAACCCGGGGCGGCGGCTTATGACGGCTCCGGCGAACTCAGCCCGTTTTCGGCGGCCTTTTCCCGTCGCGCGCTGGCCCCGAACCAGGAGATCCGCACCGTGATGGCGGCGGTGCGCCGCGATGTGGTCGAGGCCACAAACGGCCTCCAGGTTCCCTGGGAGAACTCATCGCTGATCGACGAAGTCGTCCTGATGCGCCGCAGCAATCGACCATCGCTGCCGCCCGTGCTGGAGAAGGTCGTACTGTCAGGAGTCGGACCCGTCGACTTGGGCTTGCCTGAACCGGTCGATGTCGATGGTGGCACGATTACACTGAGCATCGAAAGACCACCCGCCCTGGGGCGTTTGATGCTGGACGGCAAGCCTGTCAAGTTGGGCGTGCCGATCCAGGGCACGGATCTGCCGCGTCTGCAGATGGATGTACCCAAGGGAGTCGCCCCGCAGGAAGAAGTCGACATGCTGGCCTATGCGACGCATGACAACTGGGGCGGCCAGACCCAAGGCATCGTCGTGTTTCGGGTCAAGAGCGGCGAAGGCGCGCAAGGCGAACAGATCATGGCTTCCCTCGAGGCCGAGCAGAAGCAGCAGGTGCTGGAGCGTGGCATTCATATCGCCGGTGCGGCCGAGGCGATCGAAAACCGCGACATCGATGTTCCCGTGGGCGTGGGTCCAGTTGCGCTGAATCTGGATTTCCCGACCGATGATCCCGCCGTCAGCCTAAAAGTATCGAGTTATCCGGCAACGGGAACGCTCTCGCTGGCCGATCGAACCCTGTCGCCCGAGTCGAGCCTGATGGCCGGAGAGATCGATGGGCTGCGCTATGAACCGCAGATCGGGGCGGAAGCGAAGGTCGAGGTCGGCTTCGAAATCCGAGCGGACAGCAGCTCATCAAAACCCGCGACGATGAAACTGTCGCCGACGATCGATCCGTGCGACACGGCTGCCGGCGAACCTCTCGATCTGCAAGGGGTCACCACCGGCCTCCTGCCGAATGAAATTGGCGCTAGCGCGGTGGAGGTTTGCGAGGACGCGGTAAAGGCTTATCCGGAAGTCCCGCGCTTCCGCTATGAACTGGGGCGGGCGCTGCTTGCCGTAGGCAAGGTCGAAGAAGCCAAGGCAGCCGTCGAGGAGGCGGCCAGGAAGGGACATGTACGCGCCGTGTTCGAACTCGGCTACATGTATGCGACCGGAACCGGCGTGGCCCTGGACCGCACCCAGGCCAATGCCCTCTACGCGGCGGCCGCCGAAAAAGGCGATCCCTACGGAATGACGTCGTGGGGTCGCGCCTTGTTCAATGGCTATGGCGTCAAGCCCGACACCGGCAAGGGTTTGGACCTGCTGCTCAAGGCGGCAGCGATGGGGCACACCTATGCAATGAACGATCTGGCCGCGATCTTCACCGAGGGCCGCAACGGCGTAACCGCTGACCCAGCCCGCGCTGTTGCCTTCCTGCAAGCTGGTGTTCAGCGGCAGGACATGTATTCGATGAACCTGCTCGGGCGCAATTACTTGTCCGGGCAGGGCGTGGAGAGGGATCCCAAAACGGCGCTAACGCTGTTTCAGCAGGCAATCGATCTCGGCCAGCCCTATGCGCCTGGCAGCCTCGCACGCATGTATCGGGACGGTGTCGGTGTGGAACAGAGCCTCGCAGAAGCGCAAAGATTGTTTGAAATTGGGATCGCGCGGGGTGATCCGTTCGCAGCTTACGATCGCGCGGCCCTCGAAATGCAAAAAGGCGACAAGGCCGATCAGGCCCTTGCCGCGCGGTTCCTTGCACTTGCGGCCGCACTAGACGTGCGCAAGGAACTGCCGGACGCGCTGAGGACGCTGGCAAAGTTCGGACCGAAGCCAAAAACAGCGGCGTTGAGGCAGCTGCGACAGGAACTGAAATCGAAGCTTCCCGGCTCCGGTTCACAAGACACTCAACTGGTTAACGCGGCCAGACGAGTATGGGAAGAAGCCAATCCGCGTCGGGACTTGTTTTGACCAAGGAGGAGACAATGGCGGGCGGAGTATTGAAACAAGCAATACTTGGAATGACGTTATCAGGTGTCGTGGCGGGTCTCATGGGCTGCACTTCCCTGGTTCCGAAAGTTGAGCCGACGCCGCTGGTCGAAACGCCCCAGCCGAAGATCTTTCGGCGGGTTCCTCCGCCGAAGGTCGTCAAGCCCGTACGCAAACAAAAAACCGCGAAGAAGGTGATTATACCGGTTGATGACGAGCCTGTTCCCGCGCCTGTCATTCCTTCTGGTGGCGGTGGCGGAAGCGGCGGTGGAAGCGGGGGAGGTGGCTGGGGAGGTTGATCAGGTCAGACTGAAGAAGGATTGCACGAGCCTGGCGGCCTTGATGGGCTTCATCACTAAGTTCGGCGACGGTGCCGCAGACATGCTTCCTCTTTCCGGGTTGAACAAGCGCAGAGTTCGCGCCTTGGCAGCGCATGTGGGCGCTCCGTCTGATCTTGTTGACAAGATCCCGACCGCCGACCTGGAGACCCTCGTCCTCCTTCGGCCTGAAGAAGATGCATATGGTCTCACATACGATCAGATTGACGACTTCCTCGAAGGCCGAGACATCAACGAAGCGGCGCGCAGGCGCATACTTCATGCTTATTCCAGCACAGCCCATAAGCGAGCCCTTCCGGTCGACATTTGGGCATCGGCGATAGTGTCTCAACATGCACGATCGATGGGCTGCCGCAGCTTGGCAACTATCGGCCCGAACTCCCGCTGGAGCGATGCGTTGCTCTTTCAGCCCCGCATGCGGTCATGCGGCCGACAGTGTATGGCCGAGGCCGGCAACGAAGTCATTGCTTCCTAAATGCCCCCTCTATTTCATCTGCCGCAGCGAACCACTTGACCGGGCCGCCTCAACGTTCCAGGCACCTGGATTGCAGCCGGTCCGCTCTCCTTCGGCCGATCGCAATGTTAGACGTGCGGCCGTTACGCGATGCAGGGCTGGTTGTCACATGCGTGATGCGAAACGTGAGATGCAGCTCCAGTTTTGGCGATGGCAGGCGCGCCGCATTGTGTATATCATCCGCACAGAA
Source organism: Mesorhizobium sp. LSHC420B00 (assembly GCF_000503055.1). Taxonomy (GTDB): domain Bacteria; phylum Pseudomonadota; class Alphaproteobacteria; order Rhizobiales; family Rhizobiaceae; genus Mesorhizobium. Next base: position 64,959 of record NZ_AYVY01000028.1, read on the forward strand.
CAGGCGCGCAAATGACATCGAATTCAGAGAAGGCGGAGGCGGTCGAGCAGTTGCTTGATACACCTGAACTTGCAACAGCACTCGAAAGCGAACAGTTCAAGAAATTCCTCGACCAGGTGCCGATCGCCATAGCCGTTTCGGACCTTGCCGGTGAAGAGCGCGTGGTTTACGCCAATCCGGAATTCGAGAAACTGTCAGGCCTGACAGTCGCCAGGCTCACCCAAGAAAACTGGGCGGCCCTTTTAGGCACGGGCCTCCATCAGCAAAAGGACAGGCCGCTAGCCGAGGCAGTGGTCAAGGGAACCGATTTGGTCGGCAGCTTCAGGCTGGAGCGCGGCGAGGACAAAGCCGCGATCGTCGACGTTTATTCCAACGAGATAGAGGACGATAACGGCAAGGTTTGCTTCCGACTGGTGGCCCTGGTCGACGTATCGGCTCACGGCGAGGCGGGAGATCAGCGCTCGGCCGAGGAGCGGGTCAGCGAGAAAGACACACTGCTTCGCGAACTGCAGCA
>NZ_AYVY01000029.1 GCF_000503055.1 Mesorhizobium sp. LSHC420B00
GGCCGGAATGAAATCGGAATGACTGGCCGGCTTCAAATCGGAATCGGTGGCCGGCTTCATCGGAATACGCAGCCAGAGTATCCTTCCACAACATTAGTTCGAATGGGCCGCCATTGGAGCGCGAGGAGGAGGTCACGGTGACGTCGACCGCGATGCCGCCCAGAGCAGCCCTAGGCTCGCGGTGGGACCCCTCTATCAAGCTAACGCTCACATTTGGATTGCCTTTCCCGAAATCGATAATCGCACCCAATACTCGCCCCGCCAGGATCATCCCGTGGGAGCAGATGGAAAGCCTTTGTTGTTCATCTTTGATGCCGGTCCTGGCCAGGGTGAGAGTATTGTCCAGTTCGAGCAGCACGGAGCGCAGACGATCCAGGAAACGCTCGCCAGCCGGGGTTGGGCCAACGCCGCGCGCATGGCGATGAAATATCCTCGTTCCCATCGCGTATTCGAGATCGCGTATGCGCCGGCTGAGCGCGGAGTGATCGATACCGGCGCGCCGCGCCGCGCGCAGAAAGCTGCCCTCCTCGGCGACTATGAGCGCATAATTGAGTGTCGCGAGTTGAATGGAGCTCCGCATCTTTGCTCAAGGTCAAGGCAACGACAAATCGCAGACATTCGAGCGCTTTTGATGCCGGCGGGCTATCCCCAGATCTCAGTATTGACATTGATGAGGCCATCCACGCCTGTTTTGGAAAGAACAACAACGTGGTGTCAGATGGCGTGCAGAAAGATCTCTCGCGATCACCGGAACGAGGAACGAGCGCGGAACACTCATCGGAGACGACGCTCGAATGTCTTTGTGTTTGCGCCTTGTCCTGAGGAGAGCCTTTAGCCTTGAGCTGCCCCATGCGTCGGCCACGGCGGCTCTCCGTGATTCGTGCTGCGTCACAGTAGGGTGGGTTCCGTGGGTGGGAAGGCTGGCAACAGCCGATCAGGTGAGCTCGGATGGCAGGCTACTCGCCGCGATGATTCCGGAGGACGCTCACCAAAAGGAACCACTCCGTTTTCTCGCTCGCGTTATGGCAGAGCACGTCCGCTAGACTAAGACTAGCTCCAGGGGGAGAGCAACGGCCAAAACTGGCATCCCGCTTGGAATCCAGTGCTTGAACAATGACCGAGCGGCAGACCGGCTCGCGTTGAAGGTCCGCCGCTCTGGTTCGTTCAGATCACAAGGAACGAACCTGCTGTAAGCGACAGACCAGGAGAGAGAGTGGCGAACTGTATTTGAGATATGCCCCCGATCCCGTCGCTGTCGAAAGAGAGCGCCCCGGTTGAGCTGTTGTAGATGATGTGGTCGGAGCTATCATGCGCGGCCGTGCCAGCAAAGAAAGCATCGGCTGAAAGGCCACCCAACTTAAGCCCGGCAAAAACGGCGTCGTCGAGGTGGATCTTGTCCTGGAGCTTGTTGAAGTCGGTGACCTTGTCGATATTGCCGGCTCCAAGCGCGCTATTGAACATGAAGGTATCGTTGCCTCCGTTACCGGTCAGGATATCTGCGCCGCCGAGGCCGTTGATGACATTGGCACCGGCATTGCCTTGGATGCTCTGAGCGAACTCGTTGCCGGNTAGGTGTCGTTGCCTCCCTTGCCGGTCATCGTGTCGGCGCCGCCGAGGCCGTTGATGGTGTTAGCGCCGGCGCCGCCGTTAATTATGTTGGCGCCGGCATTGCCCAGGATGGTCTGGGCGAACTCGTTGCCGGTGAGATTGATGGCCGTCGTGCCGGACGGATTCGTAGTGGCGAGAAACTCAACCTGCGAGCCAGCCGAAAGGGCATGGCTCACCGAAGTGAACACCTTGTCGTTGCCGCCGCCTACCGCCTCAACCACCTTGTCGCCGGCGTTGTCGACATAGTAGGTGTCGTTGCCTTCCTTGCCGGTCATCGTGTCTGCGCCGCCGAGGCCGTTGATGACATTGGCACCGGCATTGCCTTGGATGCTCTGAGCGAACTCGTTGCCGNTCATCGTGTCTGCGCCGCCGAGGCCGTTGATGACATTGGCACCGGCATTGCCTTGGATGCTCTGAGCGAACTCGTTGCCGGTGAGGTTGATTGCCGTAGTGTCGGATGGGTACCTTGCGGCGAGAAGCTCGATCTGGGAGCCGGTCGAAAGCGCATGGCTTACCGTGGTGAACACCCTGTCGTTGCCGCCACCCACCGCCTCAATCACCTTATCGCCGGCGTTGTCGACGTAATAGATGTCGTTGCCTCCCTTGCCGGTCATCGTGTCGGCGCCGCCGAGGCCGTTGATGGTGTTAGCGCCGGCGCCGCCGTTAATGATGTTGGCGCCGGCATTGCCGAGGATGGTCTGGGCGAACTCGTTGCCGGTGAGATTGATTGCCGTCGTGCCCGACGGGTTGTTCGTGGCGAGAAGCTCGATTTCCGAGCCGGCCGCAAGGGTGTGACTTACGGAGGCAAGTGCCTTGTCGGTACCACCGCCGGCCGCCTCAATCTCCTTATCGCGGATGTCATCGACATAATAGGTGTCATTGCCGCCATAGCCTATCATTGTGTGGCCGCCGGCCCCGTGAAACACATCGTCGCCGCTGGTGCCATACAAGGTGTCGCTTGTGTCGACGGGGGGCGGAGCGGTCCCAGTCGTTGCGAGATTGTGTTCCCGGAAAACGGCCTGCAGTTCCGAAGAGCTCTCCAACGCTGTGTCGCCTCGCTGCGAACCCCAGGCGTATGCGTAGTCGAAGGCGGGTGACGGAACCAGCTTGGCCCAGTGCTCCATCATGGTCTGCATCTGGGCGGCGGTGGGCACCACATATTTGCCACCCATGTCGGTGTTATACTCGCCACCTCCAAACGCCTGGTAGCCCGGAACGATCTGGCTCGTCGGGATGCCCGATGCCTGAGCGGCGGCGACGAATTTATCGATCATGTTGTAGTCGACCGGGCCATCCGTGCGGACGGGATAGACATCTATGCCGTAGTAATCGATACCCGTATTGGCGGGATTGTACGTGCCCCTAAAATCCGGATTCGCCGACGTCCCCAGGCTCATCATTGTGATGTAGGTCTTGGCGCCTGGGAAATGCTCATGGATCCAATCGGATTCGGCCTTCAGATTCGCTGCAGAGGCGTAGGTACCCCATTGGCCGGTGGGATCCGGCTCGTCAACCAGGAAGAACCCAAATACGTTCGGATTGCCGAGGAAAGGAGTAACCTTGTCGATAAAGGATTGGGTTACGCCGTTGGCCTCGTCGAGGTAGACCAAGCCTTTCATGCCCTCTGGCAGCTCGTTGACTTGGTCAACATATTGCACGCTAGCCAGATTGAATCCGGCTTTTGCAATGTCCGTGCCGGATCCGCCCGACGTGTAATGGAGAGTCGCCATCCATAATCCCTCATTTTGATTCGATAGCGCCCCGCGAATGTCTGCCTACTAGAAGGTGTGTATTAGCGCCAAATCACATACCTGCACGCCCTGATAGAATGGTTGATCGGTGGCAGGATTGTCACATTGCGTCGAAAAATATATTTCCGGATAGTCGGCCTTGTGGGATAAAAAACGAATTTGATTGCAGAGATGCTCACGTTGTTTCTGATGGATGTTTGTCGATATTTTTATGACATCTTATCTATCGCCGATAATACACAATTATACTCAATAGTTTATTTAACAAACAATTTAAATTTTTATTAAAATTACTTGACGACTATGAATATTATCAATGAAGAAGTGTTGGAGGTGCTGACACTCTTCAGAAAAACGAAAAAATCTGATGTTTTGGATTATAAAAGTCTAAACTATAAGATCGAACGCCAAGCCGGGGTAGAAAAACTGCTTTTCTCCACAAGATGCATTTGACTGCCGGCCAATTGAGCCGACATTAACTAAGATGCCAGCCGGATCGCGCTCTCTGCCGGAGACACCAATTTGTTGTGGACAGATACCGCAGATACCAGTCCGCGACCAAGGTGTCTGCAACTGAGATTACGACTCGGGGGATCGTCAGAATTGGAGAACTGGCTGGGGCGCCAGGATTCGAACCTGGGAATGTCGGTACCAAAAACCGATGCCTTACCACTTGGCGACGCCCCAACAGCCGGAGCGTGCCCGCTGTGCGCGCGGCCTTATAGGACGAGCCGGGAGAAAGCTCAATGCCGACATATCGACTATGCGCGACCGATTCACCAGTTTTGCAATCGTCACTTTGACGGACCTATTCACCCAGCCATTTCATTGCCGGCCGGATCGACGAAATGGAACCGCCTGCCGCCGGGGAATGAAAAGATCGGCTTGACGACAGTGCCGCCGGCATTCTCGACGGCGCTTAATGTTTCCTCCAGCCTTTCGGAATAGAGCACGGGCAGCGGCTTGGCCGGCGCATCTTGGCCATCCGCCTGAAAACCGCCGTCTAGCCCTTCGGCAAAAGCTGAATAGGTCGGCCCGTAATCGGTGAACGACCATGAGAAGGCCGCGCTGTAGAAAGCCTTCAAGCTGTCCAGCGTTCCGCCTGTCGCTGGCATTTCCAGATAATCGAGCTTGCCGGTCATTCTCGTCGTTCTGCCCTTTGTTCTCGTTATGTTCTAAACAAAGCCTTCCAAAAAGCAAGTCTTTTCGACGCCGCTTTTCATTAATCGATTGTAGAGGCCGGCCGGCTTGGTCGATGCCTTGCCTTTCGCACTGCAGCATCATATCGCTCGATTTGTCAGTATTTCCAATCTCCTGCAACCGGGGAGCAAGCATGACCAAGTGGGTCTACATTTTTGGCGACGGCGCCGCGGAAGGCCGTGCCGGCGACCGCAATCTGCTCGGCGGCAAGGGCGCCAACCTGGCCGAAATGTGCAGCCTGGGCCTGCCGGTGCCGCCGGGCTTCACCATCACCTCCGAGGTCTGCAACGCCTATTACGCCAACGGCCACACGTACCCGGCTTCGCTCGAAGCGGACGTTGCGGTCGCGCTCGAACATGTCGGTCGGCTGACCGGGCGCCGTTTCGGCGATCCCTCGAAACTGCTTTTGGTGTCGGTTCGCTCAGGTGCGCGCGCCTCGATGCCAGGCATGATGGACACCGTGCTCAATCTCGGCCTGAATGACGAGACGGTCGAAGCCTTGGCCGCCGATTCAGGCGATCCGCGCTTTGCCTATGACAGCTACCGCCGTTTCATCCAGATGTATTCCGATGTCGTCATGGGCCTCGACCATGAGGTGTTCGAGGAAATCCTCGAAGACCAGAAGGGCGGGCTTGGCCATGAGCTCGACACCGAGCTGACAGCCATCGAATGGCAAGGCGTGATTGCGCTCTATAAGGCGAAGGTCGAGGAGGAGCTCGGCAAGCCGTTTCCGCAGGATCCGCACGAGCAGCTTTGGGGCGCCATCGGCGCGGTGTTTTCCAGCTGGATGAACAACCGCGCGATCACCTATCGGCGCCTGCACGACATTCCCGAAAGCTGGGGCACTGCGGTCAATGTCCAGGCCATGGTCTTCGGCAATATGGGCGATACCTCGGCCACCGGCGTTGCCTTCACGCGCAATCCGTCGACCGGCGAAAAGCAGCTTTATGGCGAGTTCCTGGTCAACGCGCAGGGCGAGGATGTCGTTGCCGGCATCCGCACGCCGCAAAACATCACCGAGGCCGCGCGTATTGCCGCCGGCTCCGACAAGCCGTCGCTGCAGAAGCTGATGCCGGACGCCTTCCAGGCTTTCGTCAGTATCTCCGACCGCCTGGAAAAACATTACCGCGACATGCAGGATCTCGAATTCACCATCGAGCGCGGCAAATTGTGGATGCTGCAGACCAGGTCCGGCAAGCGAACCGCCAAGGCGGCGCTGAAGATTGCCGTCGACATGGCCAGAGACGGACTGATCTCGAAGGAGGAAGCCGTCGCCCGCATCGACCCGGCCTCGCTCGACCAGCTGCTGCATCCGACCATCGATCCGAAGGCGGCGCGCGATATCATCGGCGTCGGCCTGCCGGCTTCGCCGGGTGCTGCCACCGGCGAGGTCGTCTTTTCCTCCAATGACGCCGAGGAGGCCAAGGCGCAAGGCCGCAAGGCGATCCTGGTGCGCATCGAGACCAGCCCCGAGGACATTCACGGCATGCATGCGGCCCAAGGCATCCTGACGACGCGCGGCGGCATGACCAGCCACGCCGCCGTGGTGGCGCGCGGCATGGGCAAGCCTTGCGTCTCAGGAGCCGGCTCGCTGCGCGTCGACTACAAAGCCGGCACGCTGATGGCGATGGGAGCGACCTTCCGCAAGGGCGACGTGATCACCATCGACGGCTCCAACGGCCAGGTGCTGAAGGGCGCGGTACCGATGCTGCAGCCCGAACTTTCGGGCGATTTCGTCGCCATTATGGAATGGGCCGACGGCGCGCGCCGCATGAAGGTGCGCACCAATGCCGAGACGCCGCTCGATGCGCGCATGGCGCGCTCCTTCGGCGCCGAAGGCATCGGGCTTTGCCGCACCGAGCACATGTTCTTCGACGGCGATCGCATCATTGCCATGCGCGAGATGATCCTGGCCGATACGGAAAAGGACCGGCGAACGGCGCTGGCCAAGCTGTTGCCGATGCAGCGCTCGGATTTCCTCGAACTGTTCGAGATCATGGCCGGGCTGCCGGTGACGATCCGACTGCTCGATCCGCCGCTGCACGAATTCCTGCCAAAATCCGAAGAGGAGGTGGCCGAGGTGGCTGCTGCCATGAACGTGTCCCCGGACAAGCTCCGGCGCCGCACCGAGGCGCTGCACGAGTTCAATCCGATGCTCGGCCATCGCGGTTGCCGGCTTGCCGTCTCCTATCCCGAGATCGCCGAGATGCAGGCGCGCGCCATTTTCGAGGCGGCCATCGAGGCCGGCAGGAAGGCCGGCGCGCTGGTGGTGCCGGAGATCATGGTGCCGCTGGTGGGGCTGGTGAAGGAACTCGACTTCGTCAAGGCTCGCATCGACGCCGTCGCCAAAAGCGTGATGCAGGAGACCGGCGTCAGGATCGATTATCTGACAGGCACGATGATCGAACTGCCGCGTGCCGCGATCCGCGCCCACGTCATCGCCGATGCGGCCGAATTCTTCTCCTTCGGCACCAACGATCTGACCCAGACTACGTTTGGCATCTCGCGCGACGATGCGGCTTCGTTTCTCGAGACTTACCGGAAAAAAGGCATCATCGAGCAGGATCCGTTCGTGTCGCTTGACATAGACGGCGTCGGCGAGCTGGTGCGGATGGCGGCAGAGAAGGGCAGGGCGACGCGGCCCGACATCAAGCTCGGCATTTGCGGCGAACATGGCGGCGACCCGGCGTCGATCCATTTCTGCGAAAAGGTCGGCCTCGACTACGTCTCGTGCTCGCCCTACCGGGTGCCGATCGCCAGGCTGGCTGCCGCGCAGGCGGCGGTACTGGCTGCGAAAGCCAAATCTGATCGAAGGGATTCGGACAGATAAGCACGGTGACCACGGAAATTCTTGCTGCCTGGCGCCGAGCTTGGGGCATCGCGACCCTTTGGATGCACAGCAAGAATGTTGCACTGCATAGTGGATCCCTCCGCGCAGCAAGCAAGGTTGATGTTTTCGACCCGCCGTGTGAAATGGGGCGCGGGATGGTGAACATGTCTGATGATGAACAAACCGCTGCGGCCCGCTGGACGGTGAAGGCCGAACTCCGCGCGGTCGGCCGCGACAAGCCGCTGCTGCTGGTGCTGGCGGCGATCCTCTGCCTCTATTGCGCATTTGTCGCCGGTCCGATCGTCTATGTGGTGCTGGCCATCAACGGCATTGCGGATTTCTTCAAATGAAGCCGGTTCCGGCGATCTCGCTGTGGTCCGGCGCGCTGCGTCTACCGGCCCCGAAATTGCTCGACCTGGACGAAATTACTTAGCCGGGATGAAACCGTCCCCGTCTATCGTTCGTACCTTGGGGGGTACGGGGAGGACACGTGACGATAAGAATCAGGCTTCCGGGCGGGACTTTGAAGATCAAGAAGAGGGACGAGCTGCGGCGTCGCGAGCAGAAGCGCGAGGTGCCGGTTTGGCAGGTCGGCAATTATTTCGTCATCTGGTGGCCGAGCGGCATGTCCGATCGCCCATCCTCGCCCAACAAGTCCTCGCCCAGGAAATAGCCCCCGCACCCGACGATCCCGGCTGGGCATGACGCCCCGGTGCAGGATCAGGAACCGCCGTGCGCGCCAAAACGTCCGAGACCGCTCGACTAACCCCAGAAATAGTCCGCGGACAGGCGTTGACTCTTCCGAGACGGAAGGTCTCTTGTGCTGCATTGCACAATGGGGCGGCGGAATCGATGGCGGTGCGTATCAGGATGCCTGGCGGCACGCTGAAGGTGAAGGTGTATCGCGAATTNTGGGGCGGCGGAATCGATGGCGGTGCGTATCAGGATGCCTGGCGGCACGCTGAAGGTGAAGGTGTATCGCGAATTGCGCGATCGCGAGCGCGCCCGCCGCATACCCGTCGTCAAGATCGGCCGGGTTTATTTTACTTGGTGGTCGAACCGCCAGCGCCTGATTGACGATCGGTCGCCAGGGTGACGCCCCAATTCTTTCGGCCTGGCATGCGCCTGCCCGCCCGCCTGCGCGGGCCAGCTCGCAAAATAAGTTGATGATGATGCTGTTGACTCTTCCGTAACGGAAGGTCTCTATTCACCGCATTGCATAAAATTGCTGCGTTGCACAACGGGAGTTGGACCGATGGCAGTGCGTATCAGGTTGCCGGGCGGCACTCTGAAGATGAAGACCTATCGTGAGTTGCGAGCCAGGGAACGCGACCGCCGCGTGCCTGTGATGAAGATGGGCTCGCTGTATTTTGTCTGGTGGTCGAAGTCTCAAGGCCAAGAAAAGCCACAGGACAACCCTCGGTAAACTAACAAGTCTGCAACAGGATCAGCATCAGTGCCGGCTCATACGACGGCAGGTTTAAGCCGGCGCTTCGGATGGCAATAGTCTGTCGTGGAGCAGGTTTGATCCATTTTATAGTATGCGTGACCAAGGAACTGGCAGTGAGAACAAAACCTGCGTCTGACGACTTGGGATCGATCGGATGTTAGCGCGGTGACGAGAGCCTTTAACGCACGGTTACTGACTTGCAGCACGCACTGTGGCCTGGCGCCGTGATGGCGCTTTTGGGATCGCTCCCTCGACTTTGATCTGCTCGATCTGGAACAGATGCGCCGCGCAATCGGCGGCGCAGGCTGCAAAGAACGGCTGCGGATCAGCGTTGGAATCCACCAGCTTCTGTCCTTACCAATTCGTAACCAAATTCACGCGAACGTTCGCGTGACGGCTCCAAATCCCGACATCATTTCTGCCCAGTTTCCAGGCCCCAAACCCGTCCCGGTGCCAGAAACAGGTGTTGCAGTACCCGCCCACGCACGTCCGCTCGATTCCTCCAGACGAATTCATCGGCGATCTTGTCCTCGCCTCCGCGCTCGCCAGTAACCTGCGCCTCCAATATCCAAGGGCCAGGATCGTGTTCCTTTGCGAGGCGGACTTTTGCCGGTGCCTGATGGCTCATGGCGTCGCCTCGGACGTGGTGGCGTTCCGGCGCGCACGGATGCGTTGCACTCCTGTGCAGCGTGGTCGCGAGCCTTACACGTTGGCGCGCGCTCCGCGCCGGTTACAGTTCGATCTGACCATCGACGTGGCCGATTCCAAAATCTCACGCACCATCGGTCAGGCTCGTCAATGCCAAGACCCGCGTCGGATACGATCCTCCCGAAAGCCGTTGCGCTGGCTGGAACGCCAGCCCGCCAACGTCGCAGCCAAGCCGTTTGGCTTTGGTGGCCAGTATTATCTCTACCGATATCTTTCGCCGCTGAGGCGCTTGGCGTGGAGTTGCGTGCGCAGGTCCCAACGATTGAGCCGCTGCCGTTGGAGACCGCCAGGGCATTGGCGCTTCTCGACCGGGATCATAATCGGCGTAACGCCTTCATAGCCGTTCATGCGGGAGCGAGCTTCCGGGGAGGCAATGGCAACCGGAACGTTTTGCGCTGGCGATCGACGAGATCTCGCGACAGACCGGGTTGGACTTCCTGCTTGTCGGCGGCCTCGATGAACGGGCATCTGCCGAGCGCATCGCCGCCAAGGCCGGTTCGCCGGTCGTCAACGTGGTCGGGGCTCTGTCACTGGCAACGCTGCTGGCTGTCCCCGGCCAAGCACGCCTGTTTCTGGGGCACGAGAGTGGCCCAAGCACATGGCCGCCGCCGCGGGAACGCCGGTTGTCGGTCCTTCGGCCTGACCGACCCGGCCGTCTGAGGTCCTGTCGCCGTGGCCAGGGTTACGCCGCGGCCCTCGATACTTGCGAGTCCATAGCCAGGAGCCTGTGCCGCCGGACCGATGCGAGCAAGGCTTGCAGCGTCTGGCGACTTGAGGTCAAAGCGGTTGCCGGCGCGGTGCGCGCGATCCTTTCACGTACGGTTAAGGACGTGGAGCACGCATTGTGACCTCGCGCTTGCCAAAGGTCAGGCCGGCGGTCAAATTGCCGCTGCAGACGCTTTTGCAGGGGCATCGTCCCGATTTCCGCCTTGATGCGGGTCCTGGGGTCGCCGCTTCACTCTTGATCTGGCCGACCCGGAAACAATCAATGCGCCTGTTCCAAAAGCATTTTTGCGTGGTTGCGATATCGCTGTCGGCTATCTCGCCCGGCAACGCCCAGTTGCTCGTCGAACCGACGCTGCACATCAAGTCCGAGGCAGGTAGCGGCCGCGTCGCGCTGACGCTCGATGCCTGCGGCGGAAAGACCGACACACGGATTCTCTCGGCGCTGGTGGAAAACGAGATTCCCGCCACCATTTTCGTCACCGGCATCTGGCTGAAGCACAACGCCGCCGCCATCGAGATCATGCGGGCGCATCCCGAACTGTTTGAATTGGAAAACCATGGCGGCCGCCACATCCCGGCCGTCGACACGCCGCAAAAGATCTACGGCATTCGCAGTGCCGGCAGCCCGGAGGCCGTGCTGGCCGAGGTCGAATCCGGCGCCGCCGCTCTTGCCGTGACCGGCGAGCCGGTGCCGAAATGGTTTCGTGGCGCAACCGCCGAATACAGCCCGTCGGCAATCGCGATGATACGCAAGCTTGGTTTCAAGATCGCCGGATTCTCGATCAACGGCGACGGCGGCTCTTTGCTCGGTGCAAAAGAGACCGCCCGGCGCATCGCCGCGGCAAAGGACGGCGACGTCATCATCGCTCACATCAACCAGCCGACCCATGCGGCCGGCGAAGGCGTGGTGCAAGGCCTTCTGGCGCTGAAGGACAAGGGTCTTACCTTCGTGCGGCTCGACGATGCGGACGGCGTTGGCGATGAAGGCACCACCGATTGATCAGTCGGACGTGGCGTCGATCGTCACCTTGTTTGGATAGAACGCGCCGTAATCGCGGATGTCCGCCATCTCGTCGAAGGGCTGCTCATAGGCCCACATCGCATCCTTGCCTGCATGGCCGGCGGGCAGCGCGCTCCAATAGCTGGCATCGCCCTTGTAGGGGCAATGGGTCGAGTGTTCGGTCTTGCCAAGCTGCTTGAAGTCGATGTCGTCAAACGGAATGTAGAAAACGGGGGGATAGGGCGGTTCGGTCAGCACCTTGACCTTGCTGGACGAGGCGATGACGACATCGCCGGCGCGCACCGTCACGGTGCCCTTGTAAGGCTCGACGGTGACCGTCTTGCCCGGATTGCGCTGAAAGCCGGGTGCCGGGTTTGCGATGTGGTCCATGTCGGATCTCCTTGCCTCAACCTCAAAATGTGTCTGGCAAGAGCCTTGCGCAAGACCTGCCTGCCACCCGGCGGGCGTCGCCCGCGGCGGAAGTCTCGCCTCTTTGTTCGGCTTCGCCGAAAACTCAGGCGGCGGCCTGGAATGCGTCCATCAGCCCGGCATAGGCGGCGGCAATGCCGGCCACCGGATTGGTGCTTTTCGCGGTGGTCTCGACCTTCAGCGCGCCACCGCTGGTCGGCAAGCTGAGCAGCAGGAACTGGCGATTGCCGCCATCGCCGACCGATGCGGCGGCGACGTGCTGGGCTTCGCCCTCGTTCTCGACGCACATCTTGAACAAGAGCGTGCCGCCGACCGCCTCGAGGGCGCCGCCGACGACCTCGACGAATTCATCTTCGGAAACGGTTTTGGCCCCGGGAACCAGATCGGCCGGCGCCACATCGGTCGCCACCAGATCGGCCAGACTTTCCGCAAGCGTATTTTCGAGTGCTTCGTCGTCGAGCTGCGCGTCCATGCGAACCTCTTTCATTCGCCAATCGCGCCCCGCCCGTTAATCAACGTTAACGCCGAGCATGGCCGGATTGTGGCGAATTCGGCCTCATTTCGCTCTATGCACCGCTCCAGCCCGGTCATGGCTGGACAATCCGCCGGTTCGTTCCACAATGGCGCAAAAAATAACAGGAGGAACAAGATGCTCGGGCTGATGCAGGAATGGCCGCTGCTTTGCCACAAGCTGATCGACAATGCCGAGCGGCAGCACGGCCGGCGCGAGATCGTGTCGCGCTCGATCGAGGGGCCGATCGTACGCAGCACATATGCCGAAATTCATCACCGTGCCCTGAGGGTCGCCGAGCGGCTCGAGCGTGACGGTTTCGGGCTTGGCGACCGCATCGCAACACTGGCCTGGAACACCGCGCGCCACATCGAGGCCTGGTACGGCATCATGGGTGTCGGCGCGATCTATCACACGCTCAACCCGCGGCTCTTTCCCGAGCAGATCACCTGGATCATGAACAATGCCGAGGATAAGGCGATCTTCGTCGACCTGACCTTCCTGCCGCTGCTCGAAAAGATCGCCGGCGCGGTCAAATCGCTGAAGCGGGTTATCGTGCTGACCGACAAGGCGCATTTGCCCAAGACTGCGCTACCAAAGGTCGTCGCCTATGAAGAATGGCTTGCTGAAGCCGACGGCAACTTCGCCTGGAAGACATTCGATGAAAACACCGCCGCCGGCATGTGCTACACCTCGGGCACGACGGGCGACCCGAAGGGCGTCCTCTACAGCCATCGTTCGAACGTGCTGCACGCCATGATCGCCGCGATGCCGGACGCCATGGGCCTGTCGTCACGCGATACCATATTGCCGGTCGTGCCGATGTTCCACGCCAACGCCTGGGGCCTTGCCCAGAGCGCGCCGATGATTGGCGCCAAGCTGGTCATGCCCGGCTGCAAGATGGATGGCGCTTCGCTCTACGAGCTGCTCGACACCGAGAAGGTGACCTTCAGCGCCGCCGTGCCGACGGTGTGGATGATGCTCCTCCAGCATTTGGAAGACACCGGCAAGAAACTTCCCTATCTGCAGAAAGTCGTCATCGGCGGCGCATCCTGTCCACGCGCGCTCACGACGAAGTTCCAGGACAATTACGATGTCCAGGTCGTCCACGCCTGGGGCATGACCGAGATGTCGCCGCTCGGCACGTTGTGCACCCTGAAGCCCGACTATGCCGGGCTGAAGGGCGAGCCCCGCCTCGACGTCCAGCAGAAGCAGGGCTTTACGCCGTTCGGCATCGAAATGAAGGTGACGGACGACAGCGACAACGAACTGCCGTGGGATGGCAAGACCTTTGGCCGGCTCAAGGTCCGCGGGCCGGCCGTCGCGTGCTCCTATTATGGCGGCATCGGATCCGAACAGTTCGATGAACAAGGCTGGTTCGATACCGGCGATGTCGCGCATATCGACCCCGGTGGCTACATGCAGATCACCGATCGCGCCAAGGACGTGATCAAGTCGGGCGGCGAATGGATCTCGACCATCGAACTCGAGAACCTCGCGGTCAGCCATCCGGACGTGGCGGAGGCCGCCGCCATCGGCATTCCGCATTCCAAATGGGGCGAGCGGCCTTTGCTCGTGATCGTCCTCAAGCCGGGCAGGGAGCCGACCAAGACCGACATCCTCGCTTTCATGGACGGCAAGTTGGCGAAGTGGTGGATGCCGGACGACGTCGCCTTTGTCAGCGAAATACCGCACACCGCCACCGGCAAGATCCAGAAGATCACCTTGCGCCAGCAGTTCCGGGACTATCGCCTGCCGACGGATTGACCGGAGATGCGGCGTCTTTTCGCCTTCAAGCCGCCGCTGAAAGGCACTATGCCTTTGTTCGGGTTGGGGCAACGCAGAAAACAATGATGGTAATTCCCGAGCGACAAACGTCGAGGGCTGCCGGTTGGTCGCGGCGTGCCGGCGCTTTTTCGGCGGTCCTGCTGCTGACGGTTCTCATCGGGCACCGATATGATCTCGTCGAGACGCCGGCTTTCCTGTGGGTGCTCGGCATTGTCGCCTTACTGGCCGCCTTTGCGCTTTTGTTCGCCGGGTTTGCCTTTGCGCGATTGTGGAATTTCGGTGATCGCGGCGGCCACGATCTGACCGTCGGGGCCTTGTTGGCGCTTCTGGTGCTCATCCCTTACGCCGTCGCGGCCTGTTGGGCGGCGACCTATCCGCCGCTGCGCGACATTTCCACGGATTTGGACGACCCGCCGGCGCTCGATATTTCTACGCGGACAAAGGGTATGAACGAGCTTTTGCCGCCGACGCCCGGCGAGCAGCGCCTGCAAACCGAGGCGTATCCGCTTGTCACCGGACGCAGCTACACCTTGCCTTTCGATCGCGTTCTGGAGGCGGTCAAAACTGTGCTCGATCGGCGCGGCTGGCAGCTCACGGCGCCGTTTCCCGACGCAGCAGGGCAAAGCGACGTGACTGTCGATGCGCTGGCCAAGAGCTTGCTGCTTGGTCTTCCCGCCGATGTCGCCATCCGCGTGACCGACGACGGCGATGCGGTCATCGTCGATATGCGCTCGGCCTCGCGTTACGGCCGCTACGACCTTGGCGACAATGCAGCGCGCATCACCGATTTCCTTGCCGAACTCGACCAGGAAGTCGCCGGCCAGGTGGGCGTGGCGCCGGCGGAATGAAATCCCCAGTGTGCTACGTTGCCGGCGAATAGATGCCGCCGATAGCCGGCGCGCCATCGGAGTGGACCAAGCCACGCGCTACCAGATCGTCCAGATGGGCAAGCACCGACAGGCCGGCGGCGTCATGCAGGCGCGGGTCGGTGTCTCGATAGATCGCCTCCACCATGTCCTTGATTGTCCGGTCGCCGTTGTTGATCCGCTCCAGAATTGCGCGTTCGCGCATTTTGCGATGCGTTTTCAATCCGCGCATGAAGCTGCGCGGCTCGGTCACCGGCCCACCATGACCGGGCAGCAGCAGCCGGTCGTCACGTTCGATCAGCCGATCGAGCGATGTCATGTAGTCGGCCATCGCGCCATCCGGCGGCGCGACGATCGTGGTTGCCCACGCCATGACGTGATCGGCCGAGAAAAGGATGCCGGTTCCCTCCAGCGCGAAGGCCGCGTGATTGGCGGTATGGCCGGGCGTCAGCACCGTCCGGATCGCCCAGCCGTCGCCGTCGATCACCATATCGTCCGGCAGCGCGATATCAGGAACAAAGTCGGTGTCGGCGCTGGCATCGAGCGGATTGACCTCGCCGGTACGCAATGGCCGCGCCGGGCGATGCCGGCCTTCGGCCAGAACCGCCGCACCGGTATGCTGCTTCAGCCGCGCCGCCAGCGGCGAATGGTCGCGATGCGTGTGGCTGACGAAGATATGGCTGACCGGCCTGGTCCCGATCGCTTCGAGCAGTGTTCGAAGGTGCGCCTCGTCATCGGGACCGGGGTCGATCACCGCCAGCGTCTCGCACCCGACGATATAGCTGTTGGTTCCGTGAAAGGTGAACGGGCTGGGGTTCTTGGCGGTGATCCGAAGTACGTCGGGCGCAACGGTCACGCCCTTGCCATAGGCAGGATCGAAGCGTGTGTCGAATTTCAGCGCCATGCGAACGTCGCGACCTTTTTTGGGGGGAGGGCAAAACCGATTGCCGCATAGCACGGAAGCCAATATAGGAAAACGCAAGGGCCGCGTACGGCGGCAATCCGGAACGGGGAAGACCATGGCTATTGCAACGACGATGCGTCCGCTCATTTCTCTCGCTTTGCCTGAAAAAGGCGCTGCCCGGCTGGCAGGACAGCTTTTGCTGGCGATCGCCGGAACTCTGCTGCTGATCTTGTCTGCCAAGACCAAGGTCATGCTCGGACCGGTCGATATCTCGATGCAGACGCTCGCCGTCTTCCTGATCGCTGCCTCCTTCGGCATGCGCCTCGGCGTCGCCACGCTACTTCTCTACATGGTCGAGGGCGCATTGGGCCTTCCGGTCTTCCAGAGCACGCCCGAAAAGGGCATTGGTATCGCTTACATGCTCGGTTCGACCGGCGGTTATCTAGCCGGCTTCGTCGTCATGGCGGCGATCGTCGGCTGGGCTGCCGACCGTGGCTGGGATCGCCATCCTATCAAGCTCTTCAATGCCACGCTGGTGGCCGAGATCGTCATGATGGCAATGGGCTTTGCCTGGCTGGCGCTGTTGATCGGCCCGGAAAAATCCTGGCAGTTCGGGGTGTTGCCCTTTATCGTCGGTGATCTGATCAAGGTTGCGCTGGCCGCGAGCCTGGTGCCGGCTGTCTGGTCGCTGCTGAAGCGGTCGTGAAGCCGGTCGAGCGGTGATAACCTGTTCTGCGCGACAGTGATTTTTCGCCGTAGTTGGTGTGGCCGTGCAGGATCTTTGTCGCTGGCGGCAGGCTTGTGCGCGACGCCATCCGTCACATTAGCTTCAAGTCGACGGACTAAGTACCAGAACCAACGAGCGATTCGTGACGACCAGCGTGACCAAGCACCTACGTATGGAAATAAATTGCTCGACATAGCATCTCAGCCAGCTGAAAAAGAAAGCGGCTCGATGATTATTTAGGCACAGCTAAATTTCTGGACAATGTGTAGGAAATTCTTAACCCAACCGCCTTGACTCTAGTGGCTTGGTTGCTTGCTGGTATCCACACACTGTCGCAACCGTTGACCTGAGATCATGCGCCGACCGCCGAAGGAAGACACGTGAGTAGCGCGGAAAAAACAACGAGCAAGGCAACAGCCCTGTCGCCTGAGCCGACCGCCGCGCCGGCAACGCGCTGGTATGCGGCCAGCGTCTTTCCCGGGAAGGAGCATGTCGCCGAGCGGCATCTCCGGATCCAGGGATTCGAGCCCTTTGTGCCTCGCTGCGAGAAAACCGTGCGTCATGCCCGGCGGCTCGAAACCCGGTCTGCGGCGTATTTCCCGGGTTATATGTTCATCGCCCTTGACGTTGCGCTGCAACGTTGGCGCTCGGTCAATGGAACATTCGGTGTGCGTTCCCTCGTCACGCAAGGCGACCGGCCTTTGCCGGTCCCCTCGGGTCTGGTAGAGCGTTTCATTGCATTGACCGGTAAGGACGGGCTGCTTGATTTCAGTGGAGGCCTCGCAGCGGGCGCCTCGGTCCGAATCCTTTCGGGCCCTCTCGCGGAAACGATCGGTCGCCTTGACCGGCTCGATCCAGCTGGACGAGCCCGGGTTCTGGTGGCCATCATGAATGGCGAAATCCCTGTCGACTTGGATGCCAGGGATCTCGTAGCAATCGCGTAGCCGCAACATCAAGGCGGCGTCGTGATGTAAATTGTTGTACGACGCGCTCTCGGGTTTCACCCGGGAGTGCGGTAGCCGTCGTTCGGTGGGGAATAGGCGCTGTCTGGCGAGATCATCTCATCGGCGCCGATTGGGAGTACGCGGTATGCGAATAACAATGATTGGTGCCGGCTATGTAGGGCTCGTCTCGGGCGCCTGCTTCGCCGACTTTGGCCATCAGGTCTGCTGCGTCGACCGGGATGCGGAAAAGCTTGCCATGCTCAAACTCGGCAAGATACCGATCTACGAGCCGGGGCTCGACGACCTTGTCACCACCAACACCCTGCAAGGCCGCTTGCGTTTCGACGACAATCTGGCGGATGCGGTTTCTCAATCGGATGTAGTCTTCATCGCCGTGGGGACGCCGTCACGGCGTGGCGACGGGCATGCCGATCTGTCCTTCGTCTACGACGCGGCCGCCGAAGTTGGTCGCGCACTCAAGGGGTTTACGGTCGTGGTGACGAAATCGACCGTCCCCGTCGGTACCGGCGATGAGGTGGAGCGGATCATCCGCGAGCAAAATCCGGCCGCCGATTTTGCGGTGGTCTCTAATCCGGAGTTTCTTCGCGAAGGATCGGCGATCGAGGACTTCAAGCGGCCCGACCGCATTATTGTCGGGACCGATGCCGAAAGGGCCAAAGCGGTCATGGGCGAGATCTACCGCCCACTCTCGTTGAATGCCGCGCCGATATTCTATACGAGCCGACGTACGGCGGAGCTTACCAAATATGCCGGCAACGCGTTTCTGGCCATGAAGATCACCTTCATCAACGAAATAGCCGATCTCTGCGAGCGGCTAGGGGCCGATGTGCAGGATGTCGCGCGCGGCATCGGCATGGACAATCGCATCGGCGCAAAGTTTCTTCATGCCGGGCCGGGCTACGGTGGCTCCTGTTTCCCGAAAGATACGCTGGCACTGGTCAAGACCGCCCAGGACGCGGCAAGCCCCGTGCGGCTTATTGAAACGACGGTCTCGATAAATGACCAGCGCAAACGGGCCATGGCTCGCAAGGTGGTCGAGGCCTGCGGCGGCTCGGTTCGCGGCAAGACCATCGGTATCCTCGGCCTTACGTTCAAGCCGAACACCGACGATATGCGCGATGCCCCCTCATTGGCCATCATTCAGGCACTCAAGGATGCGGGCGCTTCGATCAAGGCCTATGATCCAGTCGGCATGGAGCAGGCACGCAAGATGATCGAAGGCATTGCATTCGGGGAAAGCGCCTATGCAGTAGCCGAGGGCTCGCATGCGATCGTCATCGTCACCGAGTGGAACGCGTTTCGGTCATTGGATCTGAAGCGGCTCCGTGCACTCATGGCGACGCCGGTTATGGTTGATCTGCGAAACGTGTACCGCGGCGAGGACGTCGTGAAGGAAGGCATAGCCTATTCGAGCGTCGGCCGAGAGCGGCACCTAGTCCAGTGAATGTCCAGCAAGGCCTCCTGGAGTTCGAATCGCCAAGGCTAAAAGTCCTGCCTAGAACAATGGAAGCGGCCAAGGCGCATTTGGAAGAGATTTGGACTCAGTAGTCCCGCAAGAGAGCATTTGACTTGAATATAGTTATGATGAATCGGCCAAGACAGCGGCACCTCGTGCACAGGGTAAGATTCCAACTCCTAGGCGGTTTGGCTTTCGCAATCTTCCTCCCTGTGCTGACCAGGATTTCATTTGATTCTTCAATTCTATACTATACCAACTTGCAGATCACGATTTTGGCGGGCATCGTCGCGCATACAATAGGTTATTTCGCCTTTCGCCGGATAGGTAATTTCCCGGGCATTGCGGCTTCGGGTTACATCTTTCCGACATTCGCATTGTCGTATGGGTTCGTCTATTTGGTCATTTTCTTATCGCGAATTGAATATAGCGGTTTCCAGGCAGCCAGCAGCTTGACGTTGTCAATTCTCTGGTACTTTGTGCTGACCATCATAAGCCGTCGCCTTGACCCTTACAGTCTTGCTGTGGTTCCGGGCGGCGCCGTTAGTCGTCTTGCGGAAATAGGCGGGGTGAACTGGCATTGGCTAGTCTCCCCTGACATGATCATAGAACGCGTCAACGGCGTCGTTGCCGATCTGCGCGCGGATCTGTCCGACGATTGGGAGCGCTACATAGCCGATCGGGCGCTTGCAGGAGTTCCGGTCTACCATGTCAAGCAAATCACCGAGTCGCTGACTGGTCGCGTCGAAATCGAGCATTTGTCCGAAAACACGCTAGGCTCCATCAATCCAAACCAGGCCTATATCAAGATCAAACAGGCGATCGACTGGGTCTGTGCGCTGTTGGCGCTGATTGTGCTGGCGCCGTTCCTGTTGTTGATCGCTCTGATGATCAGGTTGGAATCTCCCGGACCTGCCATATTTCGCCAGGAGCGCCTCGGTTTCGGCGGAAAATCCTTTACGGTCTACAAGTTCCGAACGATGACCGTCAGTGAACCTGGGGCGGCAAACGTTCGCAGTCTCGCCGTCACCAAACAGGGTGACAGCAGGGTTACCCGGCTCGGCCGCTTCCTTCGCAGAAGCAGAATTGACGAACTGCCGCAGCTGATAAATATCGTTCGTTCGGAAATGAGCTGGATCGGCCCTCGCCCTGAGGCGACAGTGTTATCATCCCACTATTCGCTGGCGTTGCCATTCTACCGCTACCGAAATATCGTTCGTCCCGGAATTTCAGGGTGGGCTCAGGTGAATCAAGGATATGTGTCGGAAGACGACGACGAGACCGAGAAGCTGCACTATGACTTCTATTACATCAAGAATTTCTCGCCGTGGCTTGATTTCGTCATCGTGTTGAGAACGTTGAAGACTCTGCTAAGCGGGTTCGGATCTCGATAGAGACCGTGCTGAAGTTGCCTCCATCAAAATTTATCTGTCGAACACAGCGCCAGGACAATGCTTGGCCATCATGTGTTTAAAGCTGCCGAAGGGTATGAAATGAGTCGAAAAACCGCGCTAATTACGGGCATCACTGGCCAGGACGGTGCTTATCTCGCCGACCTCCTGCTCGCCAAGGGATATGCTGTCCACGGCATCAAGCGGCGTTCGTCGTCTTTCAATACGGGCCGTATTGATCATCTCTACCAGGACCCGCATGAAACCGGCGTCAATTTTTCGTTGCACTATGGCGACATGACCGATGCGACGAACCTGATCCGCATAATCCAGGAAGTGCAGCCGGACGAGATCTACAATCTCGCGGCGCAATCGCATGTCCAGGTGAGCTTCGAGACCGCGGAATATACGGCGAATGCCGACGCGATCGGCACATTGCGGCTTCTGGAAGCCATCCGGCTGCTTGGCCTGACTAAAAAGACGCACTTCTATCAGGCATCGACTTCCGAGCTCTATGGCAAGGTGCAGGAGGTTCCACAGAAGGAAACGACTCCTTTTTACCCTCGTTCTCCCTATGCGGCCGCGAAGATCTATGGCTACTGGATCACGGTGAACTACCGCGAGGCCTATGGAATTCACGCTTCCAACGGTATTTTGTTCAACCACGAAAGCCCAATGCGGGGCGAGACGTTCGTGACCCGCAAGATCACCCGAGCCGCCGCGGCTATCAGCCTCGGCCTTCAGGACAAGCTTTATCTCGGTAACCTGTCTGCCGAGCGCGATTGGGGACATGCGCGCGACTATGTCGAAGGCATGTGGAGGATCCTTCAGCAGGAAACCCCGGACGACTATGTGCTGGCCACAGGGATCAAGAACTCCGTTCGGAAATTTGTCGAACTCGCCTTCGCCGAAGTTGGGGTCCGCATTAACTGGAACGGTTCCGGGGTTGACGAAAAGGGTGTCGACACGAAAACCGGCAGAATATTGGTCGAGGTCGATCCGCGCTATTTCCGGCCGACCGAGGTCGACCTGCTGCTCGGTGACCCTTCAAAGGCCGAACGGATCCTTGGCTGGAAGGCGACGACGTCGCTAGATGAGATGGTGCGCGAGATGGTTCAATCCGACCTCAAGGTGGTGGCGCGCGAATTCGAGCATCGCCGGCTTGACGAAGAGCACAACCGCAAGGCGGCCCGGTAGCCGCGACGAGCCTCCGCGAACATGAAGATTTCCGTTCTAACAGTCTGCTGGAATTCGGCGGCAACGATTCGTCATACGCTCGACAGTTTCTTTGCCCAGGATCACCAGGACAAGGAATTGATCGTCGTCGACGGGGCTTCGACCGACGAAACGCTCGCGATTGTCCGCTCCTATGCTGGACAAGGATTGCAGGTCATCAGCGAACCGGACCACGGCATGTATGACGCGCTGAACAAGGGGCTTGCGCTTTGCACGGGCGAGGCAATCGGCGCCCTTAACGCGGACGACGCATTTCATGACACTTCCGTGCTCAGCAAGATCAGCGAGGCATTAGCCGAAAACGACATTGCCCACGGTCATCTCGACTTCGTCAACAATCATCAAAGCAAGCGGGTGCTCCGCCGGTGGCGGGCAGAGCCGAGACCTCATGATGGATTCCGCTCTGGGTGGATGCCTGCCCACCCCACCTTCTACGTTCGGCGCGGCGTTGCCGAGAAGGTCGGGCCGTTCGATCTGACTCTCAAAGTGTCCTCCGACTACGACTGGATGCTCAGAGCCGTCGAACTCCATGGATTCAGGGTCGCCACGATCGATCAGGTCCTTGTCGACATGATGATCGGGGGAGCCAGCACGAAGAGCCTCCGTTCGCACATTGAGCACAATCTGGAAGCGCTGCGTTCCCGGCGCCGATGGCTCGGATCAGGTCCGGTCGACTATGCGCTTATTGCGAAGCCGGCGCGGAAGTTGGGACAATTCTTGCCCAAGGCGCGTGGCAAGGCGAATGAACAGTAGGGCAGCAGGTAGTCAATTGTGGCGACGTTTTATTGGACGAAATCAAGCTGGACGCTAAACCGTGAATCGTGGAAAGCCGTCTAATGTCGATATCGGGAGTGGCGCAAGGCCTCATCGGCCAAACACGGGAATCGTGTATGTTACGACGGGCTCCGGACACAGGCAGTCTTATGCTGACTTGCTGGGGCCCGCCTTGGGCCTGTCTCCTGTAGTTGGGCCAATGTCGCAGTCTCTCAGGAAAAGGCTATTGATGGCTGACCGCCTGTTTTTTGCGACACTTGACGATGACTTGTTCTCCTTTGTTTCGATAGCTCTCCAGCGGGCTGTTCACAGACGGGCGACTGTTGCTTTGTTTTTAGGTCCGCAGTCTTGCTTTGGAGCCTTCAGCTTCAAGAGGTACATCAAGAGAAGTATCTTTGCCGTTTTGAAGCAAGTGCCAAGAGTCACGATCGCAAGTATCATACCCTTCAGCTTGGCTCCGGAATACCGCACCATCGTCAACATCGGACTTTATGATCCGCAGTGGTGGGACATGCATGATGGTTCTGCCCTGAAACAGCCCGGAGACACGTCGGTTGCGACCAGGGTTCATGAGATGGCTGGTGGGCGGCCAATCGTCTGCTGGCTCGGCGCCGCCTCGGTACGCAAAGGTTTTGCGTTTCTGGTCGACATTCTCGAGGCCAACCCAGATATCGCCAAGCAGGTCTGTTTCATATTTGCCGGAGTTGGCAACACCGAGCAAACGCTGGCCTCTCGTTTTAATGCGGCGGGAGGAATTCAGATTGACCGGCGGCTCACCGATGGCGAATGGCAAAGCCTCTACGGTGTCGCGGACGCAGTCTGGGCTTGCTACGAGCCGATGTACGATCAGGCATCAGGAGTATTTGGCCGAGCGCTTCAATTTGGCGTTCCAGCGATCGTACGCCGAGGCTCCTTGATCCACACGGCAGCGACAAAGTTGGATGCTTCTGTGTTCCCTCTCGATTTTGGCGACTGCCGCGCCGCTGCAACCGCACTACGCAAAATCAGCAATCTGAACCGGTCAATCAGCACGACGGTGGAGCGCAACGCTATGATCGGCTCATGGCGAAATAACTTCATCTCGGCCGCCCTACGGGGCTTGAATGGCGCCGCGGACATGGGTGGCAGACGCCACAGAGGCAACTAAATGAGTAGAATCTCTACTCGTTACCGCGATGTTTCCCAGTATCACGGGTGGTCTGCAAGGAGGCAAAAATCTTTCATAGCCCGATTTTTTCCGGCCATGTTTTCACCGGGATTTGCGTTCTCTCTGTCGATTCTAGGTTTTCATTCGCTCGCAACCATGGTCAGCTCTGGGGATACTGATAATCAGTCGTTGTCAATCTACATAAGGATTTTCATATTTTTTGTCGTTGTTATCGCTTTCTTCAGAGTTGCTCCAAGACCATATAAGCCTCTGACTCACCAATTTCTCCCTGGAACAGTGTTTCTGTTTCTGTACACGACACGCCTCCTTGAGAATATTTATCTGTCAGGGATCGATGTTGGAAACGGCTCAGCTGTAGTGCTGGGGATTTTCTTGTTCAGCGGTGTTATCCCAGCCTATGCGTTGTCATTGCGTTACAGAGGAATAAAGGACGAAGACTTCGTTCCCGCAGCAGTTATATTATTGCTTTGCGCTGCTGCAGGAATGATTCTCAATAGAGACGCGCTATTGGACTCAGCCACGGGAAGGATGGCTATGGATAGGATAAATCCTATTGCTCTTGGTCACCTGGGTTTTGCATACGTTATTTTTTTTGTAGTAACGTTCAAGCGATCTTTATCGATCAAACTACTTTCGGTTTTTTCCATCCCGCTGTTGGCTCTGGTTATTGTTTACACTAGATCGCGCGGGCCGTATCTGGCTGGCGCCGGTGCGCTTATGCTTTATGTTCTGTTACTTAAAGGGACGCGGCGCGTCTGGCTCCTGTTTGGTTTGGGTTTAGCCGTTTTAGTCATCGCCTTCGTAGCGAGCCCCGATCTGGTTGATATTGTCACCACCCAACTGTCACGGACGGACGTTAATTCGGACATGTCGAACCAGATGCGGGTTATAGCGTTCACAGGTGCTTGGAATCAGTTTCTGGATCATTTCTTGATCGGTCGGTATGTGGTTGAGTTGCAAACTGGGTATTATCCGCATAATATTTATCTTGAGTCGCTTATGTCGGTCGGCATTATTGGTTCTATACCATTTGCGATGCACGTTATGTTTGCAATTCGCTCGGCCGTGGGCATCATTCGTGATCCGCGCTCAACCATCTGGGCAACTTTCGCCGCGCTGCTGTTTTTTCGAGAGGCCTTAGGAAGCTTTGTAAGCGGTGGTATATGGGGAGCTACTGGATTTTGGATTTCATCTTTTCTCATCATCGCGGTCTGGCACGGCGGCTTTCCTGCCGTGCAGCACAGGCCCTTTATGAACGCGGTGCAAGCGCGAGGAAGGTCGGCCATGAGAACTGTTCCTTGAGCAACTGCACGCGGAACGCATTCAGCCGATTGATCCAAGCTGACATTGACTCGTAGGTAGGCGAACCCCTTGAACGAAAGCGTGCGAATGCCCAAAGAAAAGCACTGGTCGGAAGTCTCAAAAAATCCAATCTCGGATGCAGCCCGCGCCCTGGTGACTGGCGTCCTGAGGAAAAAAGACGCGGGTTCAATACATGATCTCACGGCTTTCTGGGAGAAAGCCCTTACCAATAGAACGCTGCTCGATATTGGCGTTGTTGAGCATTCGATGGAATTTACGACGCGCCCAGGGTGGCGGCATGGCATTTTCGCAAAGCTCGCCTCTAGAGCTGTGGGGGTCGACATTCTTGTCGAGGAGGTCAGCGAACTGAACAAGTTAGGATATGACGTTCGCGTCTGTGATGCGACTTCAGATGCCGACCTCAATGAGCGGTTCGACGTCATCTACATAGGCGACGTCATCGAACATGTGAACGATCCCGTCGGCCTAATCAGATTTGCGGGCCGCCACGCCCGTCCCGATGGGGAGATTATCGTGTCGACGCCGAGCCCGTTTTGGTGGCGCAACATTCAAGAGATGATCTCCAGAAACACCTACATCGGCAACGTCGACCATGTTCGTTGGGTGACCCCGGTAAATGCGCTTGAAATTGCACACCGTGCCGGAGTGTCATTGAAGCGCTATTATACTGTCGAAACCGAGGGCAATAATCTTATGCGCAAATTTGCGATGCGCGTGATCAAGCGCCTCATCGGGCGCACTGAGCTGTTCACTTGGGCTTACGTATATGTCTTTGGCCCGGGGGCTGAGAATTGACAGCCGCAGCCAAAGGGCATTCAGGAAACCCGCTAAGGCTGATCAGTTACGCAACAGGTGCATTCGTCCCTAATAGTAAGGCCTTATGCGAAAACGCGCTCAGCGTGGGTTTCGACAGCGCACAGCTGTTCGGTTTTGACGATATTAAGAAAACGGAATTCTACTCTGAGAATGCGGCGATTCTCGATCAGCCAAGAGGCGCGGGATACTGGCTATGGAAGCCATTCATTATCCGCAAGGCACTGGAGCGTGCAAAATCCGGAGACGTAATCTTCTATTGCGATGCCGGAAGGTCGCCTTACTATCAGTTTACGCGGCGTCCAGTTCGGCTGGAAGCTTCGGCACGAGCCAGTGAGCAGGGTTTTTTGCTCGGTGCGGCAATCCCTCATCTGGGCTCAGTCGGCCGTTGGACAAAGAGAGATTGTCTAATCCTGATGGGGAGCGACACGATTGAGATGCGCTCGAACCATACGATCATGGCGACTTGGAGCTTGTGGACTCCGTCGGACGCGGCTTTTAGTTTCCTCGACGAGTGGCTAAAATACTGTCAGGATCCGCGTTGTTTGACGGATGGGCCAAGCGATATTGGGTTTATGGAACATCCCGAATATTCCGCTCACAAACATGATCAGTCGATCATGAGTGTGCTGGCGCATAAACGGGGCGCAAAATATCTCGATTTCTCGAGGACAAATGTTCAGCGCCTTATGAACTGGAGACCAAACTCCCTTGTTGCGCATCAATTTTACAAACGCCCCGAAAACGCCGAGAGCCTTCTCGCGGGCGACCATGTTTTGATGCTTGTTCGAGAGCATCTGCGGCTGCGAAGGCTCTTCAGTGATTCAATTAAATAAGCAATCACGGATTTTGCGAGTACGGTGGGCACTGCGTGATAGTCGGCTTGTTAAAAACGCTGCCATTGCGCTTATACAACCGCTTGTCGCGATGGTATGTGTGTTTGGCGCGTATCGGATTCTGACCCATGCAATCGGCATCGAGGGGGTTGGACTTTGGTCGTTGCTGGTGGCGGGGTCTCTGGTTGCTCGGTTGGGGGATGTGAGCGGTTCGGGCGGACTGGCCAGATTCGCGGCGGTCGAGTTGTCAAAGCCGCTTCTGGAGAACGCAGTCGTTCGCTACATCAACACTGTAACGTTGACAACGATCGCCTTCAACGGGCTGGCCGCAGCGCTGCTTTGGTTGGTGGCAGGTTTCGCGATCGAGCGGTTTGTCGGCCATGAACGCGTTGGCGAGGCGAGATCGCTGATGCCGTTCGCGATTGTCGGGACAGTGTTCCTGTCGCCGATCGCCGCAACTGTCTGTTCGGCAATCGACGGAACCCAACGTGT
Organism: Mesorhizobium sp. LSHC420B00; assembly: GCF_000503055.1. Classification (GTDB taxonomy): domain Bacteria; phylum Pseudomonadota; class Alphaproteobacteria; order Rhizobiales; family Rhizobiaceae; genus Mesorhizobium. The sequence goes on from NZ_AYVY01000029.1 coordinate 26,953, forward strand.
CGACCAGCGAGCGATATTGGTAAGCTGCTCTTCCGTTGTCTTACTCTTCGCGTCGTGGCTGCTTATTCCGCGCTATGGCGGTATCGGCTTTGGCTTGGCGCAGATTTTGCAGCAACTTATCGTTATAATCGTCGGTTGGACGGTGCTGCGCAGGCGTATCCCGCATCTTGGTCCGTTTCCAAACAGCTGGTCTGGATCTGTGTTCCGGGAAACAGTCGGATTCGGCATGCGCCTCCAGGCTACCGGGCTCGCTTCCTTGCTGACCGAGCCCTTGGCGAAGCTGATCCTCAGCCAGTGGGGAGGCCTGAGCTTCGTCGGCTATTACGAATTTGCCCTGCGCTTTCTCAACCAGGCGCGCAGTCTGATTGCGGCGGGCGCACAGCCGCTCGTTGCGGCTGCAGCCGGTGTTGGCGACGACGTATCAAAACTCGACGCCATGTTGGACAAGTCGACCAAAGTGGCAATATTGGGCGGCATCAGTGTTTGTCTTGGCGCCATCGCATTCTCCCCGATTTTCAGCTATCTGATGATGGGTCAAATCCGACGAGAATTTATCTACGTCATCTGTATATTGGGTTTCGGATTCGGCGTGAACGTGCTCTCAATTCCGTTCTACCTCATTGCCTTGGGCCGAGGTGTGATGCGCTGGAATTTGGCAAGCCAAATTCAGGCGGCCGTGGTGATCATCATGCTTGGCGTGCCCCTCGGATTCAAATTCGGTGGCTACGGTGTTGTGGCAAGCCTAGCCGCGGCGCTGGTCTTCAGCAGTGCGTTCGTTCTGGCAGGCAATGGTCATGACTTAAAGAACATCGAGGTCGTAAAGCGGAACAGCAAATGGATGGTAGCCTCGGTAGTTCTCATGTTTTTGGCCTGCTGCGCAGGTGCCGTTCTGGCTCTCGAATTCGTCAGTTAACCTTGACCCGCGTCAAGAGCCAAATATGCAACGTGTTAATGTTGACGAAGCGTGCGATAGTCGCCTGATATAATCGTTTTGATCTTATCTTCCACTATGGCCATCCTCAGAGGTTCCTGTGTCCAAAAAATTGCAAACGATAAGAAAAAGTTTATCAGTGGTTCTTGCGCCTGCGGTGTATTCCTTAGGAAGGGCATTGAATAATCCGGATATTTCTGCGTCTTCTATCAAATTCGATCAGTATTACTTGAGGGGATATTTGGAGCTTCTGCGTATGAACAATCGCTCCGCCGAAGTGGTCACTCCCCTTGTCACAGCTGCACTTCTCTGTGCCTCAGTACCAAACGAGGGAGGGAAGCTCATCAAGGATCTTGTCTCCAACTCCCACTCGCAATTGGTGCAGGACATTGTATGCGTATTGGTCAGTGAGCAGAAGCGGGAAGGATATTTCGTCGAAGTGGGCGTTGGCGACGGCGAAACACTTTCCAATACACTGCTGCTTGAGCGGGATTTTGGATGGCGCGGCATTCTGGCCGAGCCGGCGAATCGCTTTGAAGCAGCTATCCGCGGCAAGCGAAAGGCAACTCTTGACACGCGTGCCGTGGCGGCCCGGAGCGGTGATACGCTTGTGTTCGAAGAGGACGTTCATCTAGGGGAATTGTCAGGGCTGGCGGGGGTGCGTGAGGCTAGAGGCAATCAAACGCTTCGGAAATACCAGGTCAAGACTATCACGTTGGACGACCTCCTCGATCAGCATGATGCTCCTGATTATATCGACTACCTTTCAATAGACACTGAAGGGTCAGAACTTCAGGTTCTTGAGGGTCTTTCTCTAAATAGGAGAAGGGTGGGACTGTTTACCATCGAGCACAACTTAAACCTCGAGAAGATAGCGGCTCTTCGACAAAGACTCATTCCGCTTGGATATCGCCAGATCTTTGCCAACGTATCGAACTTTGACATCTGGTTCGTTCACAACGACGTGTCGTCAAGATACCTATGACACGCGCCCTTTGGTTTGGTGGGCATGAGACGTTGCCCTGTCGTTCCGATATGCAGGAAATCTACGCCTTGTACAAATTTGCGACAATGGGGGGAAATAGTGGGTATTGAGTCCAATGGGGCAGCGTTCTTGATTTCTGCAAGAAAGTCTGGAGTTTCCTTTTCGCGCTCCATAACGATTGGACGCCAGACAGTGAAGTTTGGCCTGGGATCACTTGGGTCGATGTTGCGCCAGGCGGGCTTTACGATACCCCAAGAAGACCAAGATAGGATTTTCAGTGGGGATGGTTATGCGGAGCCATTCTTAAGGCTTCTTGGTGCGGATGAAGCGGAATCCTTCGACAATTCGGACTATGAACATGCGACTCATATTGGCGATCTTAATCAACCAATCGAAAGCAGCCTAAAGGGCAGATACACTGCAGTCATAGACGGCGGAAGCACAGAGCACGTATTCAACTACCCGCAGGCCATCAAAAATTGCATGGAACTCCTGCAAGTTGGCGGGCATTATTTAGGCATTGTTCCCGCCAACAACCTTTGTGGGCATGGGTTCTACCAGTTCAGCCCAGAGCTTATGTTCAGGGTTTTCGCGCCAGAGAACGGTTTTCAGGTCGAGCGCGTCTATATCGCAGAGCAGATACCCGGCGCAAAGTGGATGCGGATGCCTGATCCTGCTGAGGTGGCTCGCCGCATCGAATATGGGGGGCGTAGGCCTGCGTACCTTTACGTCCGGGCCAGGAAAGTTGCCGAGGCCAAAATATTCGGGACAATCCCCCAGCAAAGCGATTACGTGAGTTACTGGGCAGTTGGGGCGGGCGACCATAAGCGGCGAAAGGGTGTAAGTCGGATAAAAAATCTGATTGGAGGCTTGCCGTCACCCTTCAAGCGGACCATCGTTGCCGCAACGTCGGTGATTAAGCGCCGGCGCGATCCGGCCATCAAGCCAGTAGACATCTTCATCGACTAGCGGGGAATCATTTTTTTGCATTTTTTCAAGTTCGAATCTATGGCAGGCGACCTTCTTCCCTAAGGAATTTCAGAGTGGCCTGCCACCATTCTGCTTTTTCGTTCCAGTCCGCAGGCCCATCACTTGGACCGCCACGCATAGTGCCCCAGATGACGATCCCGTCGGCTAGTTTCCTGCACGTGCTTAGTTGGGTATACCAGAACTCGCCTGGCAAAAAGGCGAGTGTCTTGTGAAACTGCGGCCATAGAAAACAATAAATAGGCTTTCCCCGCGCGATTCTTCTGGCTTCCTGGATATTGGCTCGGGCGTAGGCTATCCAAGCGTCCTTATCGCCATAGAACGTGTAGAGGGATGGAAACAGCTCGTCGACGTAGGGGACAAGAGATGAGGCGATCTCCGTGTTTTTCTGTTTCCAGTCGTTCAGTCCAACCGCTCCCTCATGGCCGATTGCTCTCCAATGATCCCTGATCGGCAAAACACCGTAAAGGCCGATCTTGACCCCCGGGTCCGCCCTTCTGAATGCGCCAAGCGTCTTTTGGTATTTCGCAATGGACGATGGTTGATCCGGGCCTTCCAACGGCCAATTTTCGATATCGATGACCAGATGTTGGTTGCTTCTCGGCAGCCTCAAAGCTCGCTGCACCTGGCCAGAATTAGGAACCTCAAATCCGAGCACATGAGAATCCGCGATGGTAAGGCGATCGAAACCGAACGTCGTGAAATCTGGCCCTCCGATCAGTGTCAGAGCAGCGAACAGCCTGAAGGGAGCTCCCGTTTGTGCCGTCGCGGACTTCAACCCTGAAACGACGCATGTCATGGAAAAAGCGAAAAAAAAAGCGGATAGTGTTCGGTGCCGCCAGACGGTGGAGTTTTTCGCGACCAAAATTGGCATGTTCCCAGGATTCCTTATAACGGCCTTGGCGGTTTATTCGACGGTACCTTGGCTTTGCCGTTCGAACAACGCCCTGACCAAAGCGTGATTGAAATGTGCCGCTTTGGAGGCAGGGCAGGATCACTTCGCCTCGCCGATGCTGAAACCTACTACACAAGCGGAGATCCGATCTGATGCAAGAGGTTTTTGCCGCAACGCCGGCGGCGATAGTAATATTCGCTTACAACCGAGTGGATCGGTTGCAGAGGCTCATCCAGTCGCTTGAAGAATGTCGAGAGTTTCGCACCTCCCCTGTTCGAATATACGTCGACGGTCCGAGAAACTTAAGAGATGCCGTAAAGGTTAATGAAGTAATAAATTTTCTTTCAAAACTTAAGCACAAGAACGTGAAAATTGTCAGCAAGGAGAAGAACAACGGTCTTCGAAATTCAATTCATTCCGGCGTGGGAGAGGTTTTAAGAGAGTACGACAGAGCCATAATTCTCGAGGATGACTTAGTTGTTTCGCCCGACATCCTCGCATATTTCAATGCTGCACTGAATAAGTACGACTCTGACTCTGACGTGTACAGCGTCTGTGCATACACACCGCTCGCAAAAGGGATTTCATCACACACGTGTTCGTTGGTATTGCCGAGTACACACCCTTGGGGCTGGGCAACGTGGAGACGTGCATGGTTGGGGTTTGATCTTGACCTGGCTGTTCGCCCGGAGGATATTTCATCACGTGCGTTTCGAAATGCATTTAACCTGTCAGGCTACCGAGACTATGCGACGATGCTCCGTTTGACCGTTCAGGGGCGCCTCGATAGCTGGTTCTTGATGTGGAATTATTTCGTATTTACAAAGCGTGGTGTTTCTATTTTTCCACCGAGGCCTTTGGTTGCGAATGCTGGATTCTCTGAGGGAACTCATTCCAGTCGCTGGAACATGTTAAGGTACCTGTATAAGCAAATTCCACCTGCACGATTTGATTTCGAGCTAGCAACGGATATTCGGGTTGATTATTGGGCGATTGATTGCTTGGCGCGCTCGCGCGAAGCTTGGCTAGGCGTAATAACCACGAAAGCAGGGACCCTAAAACGGATGGTTCGTGACCGGCGGCTATGAATATTTTGCTCCGTGTTGCCCGAGTACTCGTTCGGCGGATTTACCGACTGCTCGCAGTAAGGCGCAACGTCGAAGTTGGGCCAGGTTTTGTCGTCGGACGAGGAAGTTATCTGGCGTCCCCGAAACGACTTGTAATCGGACGAAACGTTAGTATCGGTTCACATTGCTGGATTGCTTGCGACGGTCAGATCGGAGACGGAGTGCTGATCTCCAGCTTCGTAGGGATTGTAGGCCGCAAAGATCACGATATGCGACACATCGGGAGTTTTATAGCAGATGCGCCGTGGGTGTATTCTGACGGTGGTAAACTAGCGCAGCCCGAGGATGCGATTCATGTAGAGGATGATGTTTGGATCGGATTTGGCGCAACCGTGCTATCGGGCATTCGCATAGGAAAGGGAGCGGTAGTCGGAGCGGCGGCCGTTGTTACAAAGGATGTGCCTCCATATGCAATCGTTGTTGGAAACCCTGCGACCAGAGTGGCTTCGAGGTTTACAGCGGAGGAAATCGCTAGACATGAAACCCTGTTAGGGCTGAAGAAACGCGAAAGTCCGCGAATTGGGTGATCGGTTGAACATGGGTTAGACGGGATCAGCGCCAAAGTAGGGTTGCCGATCAGGAAGGTAATGGTACTTGCTTTTGTTGCGTTAGTATTCACGAGCGCCTTCCTGTCCGTCATTTTCGCGCGCCGGGGCGAGGCAGATGGGAGCCCTGTCATCGCAAGCTTGCCGTAGGCGTTGATTTGCGCGTTGGTCCCACAAGATGGTGCTGTGCGAACCTTCAGCAAGCCCCTGTCCATGCGGACGGCGCCACCACTTGAAGAACGCAGGTATCGAGGGCTCGGTTTGACATGCAAGCCTCATCGGCGCGGGTGCACCATGCTACGGCAATGTCGCGCCGAAATTCCGTGGCGCCGTCGTGGCGGTGCCTCAGAAGCTGTCTTGAAAATCGGCTGACTGGGGTTCCATCTGCGGCTGGGTTATGATTCAAGCTGTGGATGTGGACAGAGCAGAGCCGTGGCCGGATGCCGGATGGCCCAGATCGCCAAGAAGACCAAGCGCTACCCGTCTGATTTGACGGACGAGGAGTGGGAGCAGTTCGCGCCGCTGATGCCCAAGCCCGGGCGGCGTGGGCGTCCGCGCGAGGTTGATTTTCGCGAGGTGATTAATGCGCTGCGCTACCTGGTCCGCTCGGGGTGCGGCTGGCGGATGCTGCCGATCCACTTTGGGCCGTGGCAGACGGTCTATGGCTGGTTTCGAGAGCTGGCGCGGCGGTTTCTGTTCCAGACCATCCACGACGTGGCTCTGATGTTGGATCGTGAGCGGGCCGGGCGCGAGGCGAGCCCATCGTGATCGACAGCCAGTCGGTCAAGGCTCCGCAAGCGAAAACAAGGGGTTACGACGCCGGAAAAAAGATCGTCGGACGCAAGCGCCATATCGCAGTCGATACGGATGGGCGGCTGTTGATGGTCAACCTGACGCCGGCCGATATTTCCGACAGCGCCGGCGCCCAGGCGGTCTTGGATGGTATCCGCAAGCGCTGGCCCTGGGTGAAGCATCTGTTCGCCGACGGCGCCTATGATCGTCTAAAGCTCATGGACAAGGCCGCGGCTTCGTGGTCGAGGTCGTCCGCCGATCCGATGACCAGAAGGGCTTCGAAGTCTTGCCCCGCCGCTGGGTTGTCGAGCGGACCTTCGGCTGGATGACAAGATGGCGCCGCCTCGTGCGCGACTACGAGCAGCGCATCGCCGTCTCCCACGCCATGATCCCTGTCGCAATGGGCGCAAACCTCATCCGCAGAAACGCCCATCCTTGAATTTCAAAACGGACTCTCAGGTCCGACGGCGCGGATCTGACTGCAAAGCTCGGCAGGTATCCTGAGTGGACAGTCGACACAGGCGGGCTCATCTACGCAGCAACCGTGGCGCCCCAGCGGCCGCCAGGAATAGCAGACCGGCCCGCGGTTAGTCGGCTATTAGCCAGCTGTACAGATGACCATTGCGATATTCTAATGGTGTGTTCTATCAACCACACCGAAACCAAAAAATATCTCGCAGATGCGAAATAGGTTGGAATTGGCGCAGAAAGCTGTTACGCGCTGTTGAGTACCTTAGCGGTTGGGCGGCCTCAGGTAACGTGGGACAGAAGGATTGATGCGGATGAATCTAGTTGTTAAAAGTGCGTTGGCCGGAGTTGTTGTGTTGGCCGGCTTCGCCCCGGTGTCGTCTTTCGCGCAGGATGGGTCGTGCACCTGTGCAACTGCCTATAACGGCGTAAATCCGATTGGATCGCTCGGTCGCGTCAATGGCGATGTGATGATCTCGCAGGTGGCTGGCTATGGTCCGGCGCAAGCGGGCGGCGCGCTTGATTTCGGCAGTCGTGTCGTGGTTGGTGCCAAGGGCTCGGCTTCGGTTCAGGTCGGTGGCTGTAATCTGAGCGTTCCGGCGAATTCGACGCTCGATATCTCGCGCGTCGAGAACAAGATTTGCCTCAATGTCCTGGGTTCTGAGAAGACCGCTCAGACGGGCAATGCCAACACCAGCAACAACACGCCGCTCTTCATTTTTGGCGGCATGGCTCTTGGGGCTGGTGTTCTGGCTGCAACGGCGGACAAAGATCACGGCCACGCCGTTAGCGACTAAGTTGACCGCGTAGTAAATAAGGCAACGGCAGCAGAGGCGTGCGGCGCTCCTGCTGTGCGCGTCTGTTGTTGAATGGAATGGCCTTGGCGTTTATGCTGGTGTCGGACCAGGCATCGCTGTGAGTCTGGCGAACATGCCGGGATGAGGTGCGAAGTGCCGGTCTAAGTGGTCGATCTTTTGCTGCTGTGTGTTGGTGCAAGTTTCGGAACGACGTCCGGCAAACTCGACGATCAAGATTAATCCTGCGAAGGGCGGCATTTGTGTAGCGCTCGAAACATCAGGCGCAGCTTTTGCCACCGGTGCGGCGCTGATCATCGGCCCGCATGATGACGACAATTCTCTCCTCCAGTAGCAGGGACCTGGCATCCACCGTATCGCATGAACTTGACAAATGCGTCATTCGCTGTCCTGCGGGTGACGCATTTATACTTTTTGGGGATGGCGTCGCCACGTTGCTACGCTGCAGTCACAAACGCCCATGATCGATCTACATTCCCATATCTTGCCCGGCCTCGACGACGGCTCGCCCAATCTTGCCGAATCGCTGGAAATGGCTCGACTGGCGGTGGCCGACGGAACGACCCATATGGCGTGCACGCCGCACGTGACGCCCGGCGTATACGAAAACGGCACATCGAATATTGTTCGGGCGGTCCAAGAGTTGCAACAGGCGCTGCGCAGCGCCGCCATACCACTTGCTCTCTACGTCGGCGCCGATGTCCACATAGCGCCGGATCTTCCGGACCAATTGGCGGCGGGTACCGTGCCGACCTTAAACAGGTCCCGCTATTTTCTGTTCGAACCGCCGCATCATGTTCTGCCTCCGCGAATGGAGGATCTTGCTCTACGCCTCGTAAACGCCGGTTTCATCCCAATTCTTACTCACCCCGAGCGTTTGACCTGGATCAAAACGAATTACGACGTTATCGAGAGGTTGAATGCAGTGGGTTGTCTTATCCAGCTTACCGCAGACTCGATTGTTGGTGCTTTTGGACGCACGGCGCTTTATTATTCTGAAAAGCTGATTGACGAGGGCAGGGTGGATATCATCGCATCGGACACTCATAGCGCAACACGCCGCCGTCCTGGACTTTCGAAAGCGGTTGCTGCTGCTGCCAAGAGATGTGGGGAAGACGAGGCCCGCAACATGGTGTTGAAACGTCCAGGTGACATATTGGCGAACCGGCCCATCGAGCCGATCGGAAAAGTGCGTCCGAAAAACCCAGCCGCCGGTAACGCCGGCCGTTTTGGAGGATTGGGCCGCCTATTCAAGGGCGGGACAGCGTGATGGGCATTTTTCATTTTGTAAGAAGCGATATCGGCACGGTATTATTACTCCTACTGGCTTCACTCGCAATGTCGGCCTGCACGAGCACATCGTCGACGACACCTTCATCGGCGAGTTCGGTCGATGCACTGCAATTGACATCATCGTCGACACCACTTGCGGGTGGTGGTGCCCTGCGAGTGGTAAAGGACCTGCCTGCTCCGCAAAACACCCAGAACGGCAGCGAGCAGCCTTTGTCTCCGAACGATGTGCTCGAGGTAAATGTGTTCCAGGTCGACAATTTGAACAGAACCGTGCAAGTCGATGCCGGCGGGCAGATTTCGCTTCCGCTCATCGGGACTGTCATCGCGGCAGGCAAAACCGTCCGGCAGCTGGAGCAGGAAATCGAAACTGCCTACGGTTCCAACTACCTCCAGTCGCCTGATGTAACAGTTTTCGTCAAGGAATCGATCGGACAACGCGTAACCGTTGACGGCGAGGTCAACAAGGCCGGCATATATCCGGTGTCGAGCAATTCCTCGCTTCTGGACGCTATCGCTCTTGCGGGAAATTTCAGTCCGATAGGGGACGCAAAGAAGGTCTTCATCTACCGCAACATTGGCACGAATACATTGGTCGCCAATTACAATGTGGAAGCCATTCGTGCTGGCAAGGTCCGCAATCCGCGCATTTACGGAGGTGACAAGATCGTCGTCTTTGCGTCGAGCTCAAAAATTGCGGTGAACAATCTCAAGGACGCGCTAGGCATAGCCTCCAGTGCCGCGCGAATTGCCGTCATCCCAGGGATATAACCCGCAGCCGGTCAGTCGGATAGGATCACTTCGCACCATGCTCGATCGCAACAGGCAGCATCAAATTGCAGGTCCAGGACATGGCCAAGCCTTGTCCGCCGACCTCTATTATGACGGGGGGCAAAACTACAGCCCCTATGGTCGCGATTATTCGGAGCTGGAACAGGGTTTCAATCCACTCAAGCTGCTCTTTTACGTCGTCCAGTATCGGTGGCTGTTCGTCATTATGGCGGCAGCAGGGCTTGTCGCGGGTGTCATCATCACGATGATGCAGACGCCGAAATACCAGGCAACGACGCAATTGGAAGTGCTGGTTCCTTCGGCGAAGGTCTTCCAGGACATTGAGGTGGTTTCTGAAAATGCCGACGTGCGGGCCTTCCTGACCGCGCGTGAAAAACTCAAAAGCCGCGCATTGGCGCAGCGTGTTGTGTTTCAACTGGGTCTCAGCGAAAAGCCGGATTTCCTGTTTCCGACGCCGTCCTTTTCCCTCAGCAATATTTTCTATCGCGCGTTCGGTATTTCAAAATCGCCTTCGCTTGAGGAGAAGACCCCAGAGGAGCGCGAGGAAATTGCGATCAAGCGCATCCTTAACGATCTCACGGTCAATCTGGTTACGAACACAAGTCTGCTGTCGATCACTTTTGTTGATCAGAAACCGAAATATGCAAGCGACATCGCCAACCAGGTCGCGCAAAGCTTTATTGACCAACGCCTCGATCAGACAAGCGAAACATCCGACCTGGCACGACAGTTCATCCAGGAACAGGTGTTGCAGGTGAAGCAGAAGCTTCAAAAATCGGAAGAAGAACTGGTCGCGTATGCGAAGGATGCCGGCATTACCATAACCGGCGACGACAAGTCGCTGATAGGGTCGAACATCGAGGCGCTAAATACTGCCCTTGCGACGGCGATTCAGGATCGTCTCGATGCTGGACGTGTGGTCGACCAGATAGATAAAGGTCGCGGTTCGAGCTTGGCCCCAGTATTGGAAAGCGAAGGTCTCCAAAAGCTCAATGAAAAGCTGGCGGATTTGACGAGCCAGTACCAGCAGAAATTGGGCATTCTTAAGCCCGGCTTTCCCGAAATGCAGCAGCTTCAGTCACAAATCAAGGAGTTGCAGCGTCTCTATAACAACGGCGTGCTTGCCATTACGGATTCACTACGGCTGAAATATCAAGAGGCGCAGAACAAGGAGGCCGATCTCAAGTCCAAACTTGCCGAGATGGAGAAGCAGCAGGTTATCTTCAACGACAAGAACATCAAATACACAATTCTCAAGCGGGAGGTCGATTCGAACCGGTCGCAGTATGACAATCTTATCGCCAAGCTGAATGAGGTTGGTGTCAGCTCCGAGCTCAAGACGCAAAGTGCCGCAATCGTCGATTTCGCGTCAGTACCGGACAGGCCATATTCACCGCGCTTGAGCATCAATCTTGCGATCGCGCTGGCCCTTTTTATGGCTCTGAGCGCGTCCGTCATTTATGTTATCGAACTGCTGAACAACACGTTCACCAATCCCGAGCAGGTTGAAAAGGAGCTCGGCTTGGCAATGCTCGGTATTTTGCCGCTCGTCGACGACCGGGAACTCATGGCCAGTATTGCCGATCAGAAGTCCGGCCTGTCGGAGGCCTATCGTTCGCTTCGAACATCGCTGCAGTTTTCCGGTGCGGAAGGCGCGCCACGATCGCTGGTCGTCACGAGTTCCGAGCCTTCGGAAGGCAAATCGACCACATCGTTCAAGCTCGGACAGGATTTTGCAGCACTCGGCGCAAGGGTTCTCATTGTCGACGGCGATCTCCGCAAACCGAACCTTCATCGCCTGTTTGGCCTCGACAATACAATCGGGCTGAGCAATCTGCTGACAAACACCGTTCGCAAGGAGGATCTGGCGAGCATCTTCAGGGCGACGAAGTATCCCAACGTGACCGTTCTAACTTCTGGAACGATCCCTCCAAATCCAGCGGATCTGCTATCCTCACCGAAGATGGCTCTGATCATAACCAATCTCGGCAAGCGCTTCGATCTTGTCATTATCGATGCGCCGCCGATCGTCGGTCTTTCGGACGCTCCTATTCTCAGCAGGCTTGCGGAGGGCACATTGATGGTCATCTCAACAAATCAGGTGACGCGCAAGTCGGCCAAGACTGCGTTGAAGCGCTTGCGATCGGCCGGCGCAAACGTAGTGGGAGCCGCGATGTCAAAGTTTGCGGTGAACAAATTCGACTACAATTACGCCTACAAATACATGAACTATCAGTACTACAACTACGGCACGGACAAGAGCAATCCGAAGATTGAGGGCAAAGTCGATGATGGAGCAAGCCAGCCCGCTTATGCAAAGTCTCCGACATTCAGTCGTTTGGTTCGTCGCGTTCGTTCTAGTATTGGTGGCTTCCTCGATCGGGCTAAGTCGATTTCTTGAAACAGAAACGCCAACTGTCTCTCTTGCGCTGGATCCGTTCAACGTTGACGCATTGATAGCTGAAATCACCAGCGACTTGAACGATAAGAACAATGCTACCGATCTTAATGCCTTGCTTGCCAAGGCCAAGCGCGCGCTCACCTTCGATTTGGCTGATGCACGTCTCTACAGCCTGATCGGTGAGATCAAATACCGACAAGGCGATAAAGACGAGGCCTACCAACTCTTCAATCAAGCCCGAAAATTGTCCAAAACAGAGATCCACGCGCTGCAGAGGTCCATTGCCCGCGCGGTAGAAACGGATGACTTGTCAAAGGCCGTCGGCGAGATCGACATTTTGTTGCGGCGATGGCCGGATCAATTTCCTGCAATTGCGGAGGCCATGCCGACAATTCTCTCGAATCCCGACGGCTACCAGGCCGTGCTGACCGCGATTGCGGCGGAAGCACCCTGGAGAGGCAGTCTATTCGTCGCCCTTAACAAAACTCCCGAGGGGCTCGACGTCGCCAATCGGCTGCTGCTTGATCTGAAAGTATCAAGAACTCCGCCGAAGCCGAACGAACTAAGCGCGGTAATCGGCGGGTATATTCGCGAGAAACAATTCGGACCGGCGTATCGTCTGTTCCTTTTCAGCCTGTCGGATCAAGAGCGGGCGTTAGCCGGATATATATTCAATAGCACGTTCGAGCCAGTACCTAGTGGCAAGCCATTCGATTGGCAGATCCGCGATCAGTCAGGCTTGGAAATCACCTTTGCAACATCCAGTGATGCAGTGGAGGGCGAGGGCGGGGCGACGGTCCGATTCTTGAACACGCCTGTCAAGAACGCAGCTCTCCAGCAGTATATTGCGCTGCCTCCAGGCTCATACAGGATTTCCCTGGTTGCCTCAGCACGAAACCTGAAGCTTCCAAAGGAATTGTTCTGGTCGATCAGATGTGTTGATCCAATGGGGGAAATCGCGCGATTCAGTATTCCGGAGGGCACCTATAACCGTCAGAATCTTGCCCAGAATTTTTCAATAGGACCCGGCGCCTGCCCGATGCAGTTGCTGATGTTGCAGACCGCCGCCATTGCCGAGAGCTGGCGATTTCGATATGTCGGCACCTTGATAATGCACAAATTGAGCGTTGAGAGACTTCCATCTTGAACGACAGGCCGTCGGAATGGGATAAATATCTCCTCGGCACAGTCTTGTTTGTGTCGCTGCTGATCGGCGGTGGTACTGCGAGCGGCCTTTACACAGACACTCTGATCGAGGCCGCGGCAATAGTTTCGGCGGCGGCCGTCTTTTCGCAAACCCCCGGCCAGAGAATCCCCCGGCCTGTTCTGTGGCTGCTGATGTTCGCGGTGGCCTTGATCGTTTTGCAAATCGTTCCATTGCCGGTGGCCATATTCAACAGCTTGCGGCCGGAGCTGTTGCTCGGAGGCCCCTGGGTTGAAGAAAGCCGATTTCGCTTCGTCAGCGTTGGCGTCGGCCGCACGGTCGAATGCCTGCTTTATCTTCTGGCCGCTGCAGCGTTTTTTTTGGCCGTATTGCGTTTGCGTGCCGAGCAGGTCAGCGCGCTTCTTCCGTTCTTCTTCATGGGCGTGATCTGCAATGGATTGGCAGGAGCGATTCAATATTCGCTCTCAGACGACGTCGCTATTAAGGGACTGTTGCCTTTCACGATCAACGCCGGGCTTTTTGCGAACCGGAATCATTTTGCGGCTTTGCTCTTTGTCTCCATCCCCTTCGTCGTTTACCACGGGCTCTTCCGTGGGCGCCTTTTGTCGGGGTCCCTTGGATTGATTATACTTTTGCTGCTGCTTTTGGCGGCGGGTTCGCGTGCCGGCGTTCTGATTGGACTCGCGATCACTGTATTGTCAGTCATCTTTCTCTCAGCTCGTTCAAGGGTGAGCGGGTTTAGCGTTCTCCTAATTTTTGTCGGGCTTTCGATCTACACGATCGGCGTCTGGACCAAAATCGACGCGGAGGCAGTCGATCCGGCTTTCGGGCGAGAAGAATTCGCCCGAACCACAATCGAGGGGATCAAGGACAATTGGGCGACAGGTGTCGGGTTTGGGAATTTCCAGCAAGCCTATCAGATATACGAACGGGAGAGCATGATTTTTCAGAAGTACGTAAATCATGCTCACAACGATTACCTTGAGATAGCCTTTGAGGGCGGGGTTCCTGCTATTGCACTACTGATAAGCTATTTCCTATTGCTTGTAACTGCATTGGCGAAAGTTCGACGTGACCCATTGCAGAAGGCTGCATTCCTCTCGGTATCTTTTCTTCTCATTCATTCGCTGGTTGACTATCCGCTGCGAACCGAGGCGCTGGCGATCACCTTTGCCTATATGAACGCCATCATCTTTCACAGAGGATTTGCAGAACGCTTGAGCCGCAAGAGCGAGATGATCGAGATCGACCACAACGGTGACAAGCTCCTTGTTCCCATCGGAAATTCGTCGTAAGGCCTCGTCGCTACGTTGGCCGTCATCTGAACGAGGCGGACGGCTTTCAGGCGAGCGCTCCTGGCGCTCGGGTTCCGAGGCCCAGGCAATATTTCCCCGCCCCTCCCAAGCGCAACCGCTCGCCGGGCAGAAATTTCCCGATTATGCCGGCTGTATGGAAAATTCATTCCCGAACCATTCGGCCGCTGGCTTGTCTTGCATTGTTCTGGGCAGGAACGATCTGCTAGAAGGCCCGTGAGAATAGATTGTCCAGAAGTGCAGCTTGAACCGCGCGGCTGAAGACCGCGCCCGTTGATGATACAGGCCCTTCTGTGGATGGCACGAAAGAACGCTCACAGTCCATGAACATCGCGCTTACGCACCTTCAGCGGCTTGAGGCTGAATCCATCCATATCTTTCGCGAGGTCGCCGCGGCTTTCGCCAAGCCGGTGATGCTCTATTCGGTCGGCAAGGATTCGTCGGTGCTCATGCACCTGGCGATGAAGGCGTTTTATCCGGCCAAGCCGCCCTTTCCCTTTCTTCATGTCGATACGACCTGGAAATTCCGTGAGATGATCGCCTTTCGCGACCAGATGCAGCAAAAGCTCGGCTTCGATCTCCTGGTCCATGTCAATGAAGACGGCGTGCGCGACAACATCAATCCGTTCGACCACGGCTCCAACACCCATACGCATGTGATGAAGACGGTGGCGCTGCGGCAGGCGCTCGACAAATATAGGTTTGACGCGGCCTTCGGCGGCGCCCGCCGCGACGAGGAGAAGTCGCGGGCCAAGGAACGCATCTTCTCGTTCCGCAACGCCCAGCACGTCTGGGATCCGAAGAACCAGCGGCCGGAGATGTGGAAGATTTTCAACACCCGCATCGCTGCCGGTGAATCGATCCGGGTGTTTCCGCTGTCGAACTGGACCGAACTCGACATCTGGCAATACATTCTCCAGGAAGACATCCCGATCGTGCCGCTGTATTTGGCCAAGGAGCGGCCGGTCGTCGAG
The DNA here is from genome assembly GCF_000503055.1 of Mesorhizobium sp. LSHC420B00. Taxonomy (GTDB): domain Bacteria; phylum Pseudomonadota; class Alphaproteobacteria; order Rhizobiales; family Rhizobiaceae; genus Mesorhizobium. The sequence continues at coordinate 42,433 of NZ_AYVY01000029.1, forward strand.
CGTGACGGCATGCTCATCCTGAAGGATGACGAGCGCATGCAGCTGCGGCCCGGTGAGACGGTGGAGAACCGGCTGGTGCGGTTCCGCACGCTCGGCTGCTATCCGCTGACCGGCGCGATCGAATCGGAAGCCGACACTCTGGAGGCAATAGTCGGCGAGATGCTCACGGCGCGCACCTCCGAGCGGCAAGGTCGCCTGATCGATCGCGACGAAGCAGGCTCGATGGAAAAGAAGAAGCGCGAGGGGTACTTCTGAAAATGCGCCACATCATGGCCAAGAGCCTCGCCCCGACCGATGGCGTCCGCGACTATCTGGCGGCGCAGGAACGAAAGTCGCTGCTGCGCTTCCTGACCTGCGGTTCGGTCGACGACGGCAAGTCGACGCTGATCGGGCGCCTGCTTTCCGATACCAAGCAGATTTTCGAGGACCAGCTGGCGGCACTCGAGCGCGATTCGCGCAAGCACGGCACCACCGGCGACGACGTCGACTTCGCGCTGCTGGTCGACGGCCTCGAGGCCGAGCGCGAGCAAGGCATTACTATCGACGTCGCTTATCGCTTCTTCGCCACGCCGAAGCGCAAGTTCATCGTCGCCGACACGCCCGGCCACGAACAGTACACGCGCAACATGGCGACGGGTGCATCGACCGCCGATCTTGCCATCGTGCTGATCGATGCCCGCCAGGGCGTGCTGCGCCAGACAAGGCGGCATTCGATCATTGCCTCGCTACTGGGCATTCGCCACATCGTGCTCGCCGTCAACAAGATCGATCTTGTCGGCTTCGACGAGGCGGTCTTTAAACGGATCGTCGCGGATTACGGGCAGTTCTCACGTGAACTCGGCTTCCAGACGATCGTGCCCATTCCGATGTCGGCCCGCTATGGCGACAACGTTACTGGCCGTTCCGACAGGACGGACTGGTATTCCGGCCCGACGCTGATCGAAAATCTCGAAACCGTCTCGGTCGACGAGGCCGCGGTCGAATTGCCGTTCCGGTTTCCGGTCCAATATGTGAACCGTCCCAATCTCGATTTTCGCGGTTTCGCCGGCACCATCGCCTCCGGCTCGGTTGCGCCCGGCGACGAGGTTGTCGTCGCGAAATCAGGCAAATCCTCCCGTGTCAGGCGCGTCGTTTCGCATGGCGGCGACCTTCAGCAGGCTGTCGCCGGCCAGGCCATCACGCTTGTCCTCGACGACGAGGTCGAGGTCTCGCGCGGCAATATGCTGGTGTCGCCGGCAGCGCGGCCGCAGGTCGCCGACCAGTTCGCCGCCAACATCGTGTGGTTCGACGAGCATGCGCTGCTGCCCGGCCGCTCCTACATCCTGCGCACCGAGACCGACCAGACCAGCGCCACCGTCACCGACCTGAAATACCGGGTCAACGTCAACGACTTTGCCCATGAGGCGGCCAAGTCGCTTGAGATGAACGAAGTCGGCATCTGCAACATCTCGACGCGCTCGCCGATCGCCTTCGATCCGTTTGCCGAGAACCGCACCACCGGCGCCTTCATCCTGATCGACCGCATCACCAATGCGACGGTCGGCGCCGGCATGATCCTGCATTCGCTGCGCCGCGCCGAAAACATCCACTGGCAGTCGCTCGATGTCGGCAAACGCGCCCGCGGCGATATGAAGAACCAGCGGCCGGCGGTGTTCTGGTTCACCGGGCTTTCGGGCTCAGGCAAGTCGACCATCGCCAATCTGTTCGAAAAGAAGCTCTTCGCCACCGGGCGCCATACCTACATTCTGGACGGCGACAACGTCCGGCACGGGCTCAACCGCGATCTCGGCTTCACCGACGCCGATCGTGTCGAAAACATTCGCCGCGTCGCCGAAGTCGCGCGCCTGATGGCCGACGCCGGGCTGATCGTCATCGTGTCGTTCATTTCGCCGTTCAGCGCAGAGCGGCGCATGGCGCGCGAATTGATGGCCGACGGCGAATTCGTCGAGGTGTTTGTCGACACACCCTTCGAAGAATGCGCCAGGCGCGATCCGAAGGGCCTTTATGCGCGGGCGTTGAACGGCGAAATCAAGAATTTCACCGGCGTCGATTCGCCGTATGAGGCGCCGGAAAAACCGGAAATCCATCTCAAGACACTCGGCAAATCGGCCGAGGAGATGGTAGAGGCCCTGGAACACTGGCTGATCGAGCGTGACATTGCCGAAGACCAATATGATAGCGGCGGCGGTATCTGACGACGAAGCGATGCTTGCCGTCTTCGAGCACCTTGCCTTGGCGGCAGGGCGCGAGGTGATGCGCGTCTTTCGTGCCGGCTGTGCGGTCGACAGCAAGTCGGATAGTTCGCCGGTGACGGAGGCAGATCGCGAGAGCGAGAAGATTATTCTTGCCGGGCTGCGCGCCGCATTTCCCGAGATTCCGTGCGTGGCCGAGGAAGAAGCTTCGGCCGGCATCATGGCACCGGATCTCGGCGACGCCTTCTTCCTGATCGATCCTCTCGACGGCACCAAGGAGTTCGTCAACCGCAGGACCGATTTCACTGTCAACATCGCGCTGGTTCGCCATGGCGTGCCGGAGATCGGGGTCGTCTTCGCGCCTTGCACCGGCCGCTTCTTTTCCGGCCGGCCGGGCAAAGCGGAAACGATCGAGATCAATGACGACTATGAGATCGTCGATCGCCAGCCGATTTCGGCAAGGGCCGGTGTGGTGCCGCTGACCGTCGTTGCCAGCCGGTCGCACAACACGCCGGAAACCGACGCTTATATCCGCGCGCTGGGCGCTGCCGAGATCGTCTCGGTCGGGTCATCGCTGAAATTCTGTCTCGTCGCCGGCGCCGAGGCAGACGTCTATCCACGCTTCGGCCGCACCATGGAATGGGACACCGCGGCGGGTGACGCGGTGCTACGCGCTGCCGGCGGCATGACGCGAACGCTGGATGGTGCGCCGCTCGCCTACGGCAAGCGCAACCAGAGCGATGACGAGGATTTCGCCAACCCGCATTTTATCGCCAGCGGCAAGGCTGCTGGATTTGGCTAGACGGTGATTGCGCAGTTCCAGACCCGTACGAAAGATGCGGGTGTTGCAAGTGACTTATGCAAGCGACCTCAGATGCTGCTCGAGATCTGTAAACACAGCGGTACGATCCCCATCCAGCCGACAGTTGGGTCGGCGTGGCCGATTCGCTTCGTGTCCGGTCGATGCTGCGGGGCCTTCACACGGTGTATCCAAATTGCTGTATACCGATACACTTGAACGGCTATACGAGCGAGTGATGGCGTTCCACATCAAAAATCCCGAGACCGACGCACTGGCCCGCCGGGTCGCCGCACTTAAGAGGACTGGTCTGACAGGGGCCGTCCATGCCGCGCTCAAGCATGAGCTTGAGCGCGAACAGGCTAGACCGTCCCCCGTAGAGATCGGCGTCAGGTTCTGCCGTGATGTGCGAGCCCGGGGCAAGCCTGATCACGGCAGGCCCGCCGACAAGGCGTTTCGCGACAGCCTGTACGAGAATGATGATGTTCATCGACGCCTCGGCCCTGACGGCGCTGATGACCAACGAGGATGATGCGCGCGAACTCCTGGTCGGGACCCGGCGCGGCTGAACGGTGTTGAACCGGACTTTACTTGGCTGGCCACGGTCCAGATTGGATCACGTTCAAGAACCTAAAATGCGGCGGGCTTGCTTCGGATGGTTAAGGCCAGGAGCGCCTCCGAAAGTCGTTTCTTCGCCCGCTCCACCCCGTTCTCGTCGATTGCCTCAACATCGAGGAACAAGTCGAGACCAGTCGTATGCTCGCTGATGACCTGAGGGCGCTGGGCGAGTTCACCCAGGAGGCCCTCGACTTCGTAGGGGACAACCTCCCGGCTGATCCCCTTCATGGCAATCGGTGCTAATGGACGCGCCCGGACAAGGTCGCGCACGAGCGCGTAAGTCTCATAGCTGAGGCAGATGCCGCCGGGCTCGGCAATCGACTGCAGCCGGGCCGCCAAGTTCGCCTCGGCTCCAATGATCGTGTAGTCCATCCGATCATCGGAACCGAAGTTCCCAACATTGCAATAGCCCGTGTTGATGCCCATGCGAGCTCGGAAGGGCCGTTCAACTCCGCGGTCATGCCACACCCTGTTCAACTGCTCCAGCCGACGCTGCATGTCGACAGCCATGCGCAAGCAGGCTCTCGCGTCTTCCTCGACGCCCTGCGTCTCGGGGTCTCCGAAGAACACAAGAAGCGCGTCGCCGATGAACTTGTCGACGGTGCCGCCGTGTTTGAGCGCGATCGTCGACATCTCGGTGAAGTACTCGTTGAGGAGAAGCGTCAGGTCCTCGGGCTGGAGCCGTTCCACGATCGCGGTGAAATCCTTGACGTCGGAGAAAAAGATCGTGAGCTTCTTGCGCTCGGTTGCGATGGTGACGTCCTTCTGGCCGCTGAAGATGCTTTTGTAGATTTGAGGCGAAAGGTATTTGGCGATCTTCAATGAAATCGCGGCCAGGAAGTCGTTTGCCTCGGAAAGCTCCTTGTTGATGCCCTGAATCAACGCGGACTGCCGACGCTGCAGGAGAATGAACGTCAGGCCCGCCGCCGCCGAGAAGCCGAAATATAGGAGCAGATACTTGAAGGTCAGCACGTTCGCAGCAATAGGCTGATTGACTGATATCTCCTGGATCCCTCGGACATCCCCTACCTTCCAGTCCGTCTTGGGGCTGTCCGGGTGTGAGTTATGGCAGGTCACGCAGACTTGTCCCATTACAACAGGGGCCGCGGCGCGGACCTGCCGGTCAAACAGTGAACCCGAGACCTCGATGATCGGCTCCTTCGGGTTGGCGCGCAAAGCCAAGATTGCATTCCGCTCGAACATATCGAGCTGGTGGGGCGAGCGACCTTTGAAAGGCAGATCCGAGACGAACCGATATTTGACCGAGCCGTCGTGAGCGCTGATGCGCTTGCCGAGTTCGATCGAGAGGGTTGCTGGAATAGGGATCGCGCCTGGCACGTCCCGGTAGTTGTGCGTCGCAGTCACGGCGCCGTTGGCTTGCAGCACGCGTCCCACGACGTCGCTGCCGTAGAATCCGCGCATTTCGTCGATGATGCGGCTGATTTCGCTGGCTTGCCTGCGCAGCATCCGTTCCGATAGGTCTCGGAGGTCGAGCCAGGCTGCGACGGGCAGACCGATAAGGCCGATGACCACTGCCGTCACCAGGAGCGGTCCCATGGTGCGCTGCTGACGCGCAATCTGTTCACCCAGTCCAGCCATTGTGCAAGCCCCCGGCCGTCACAGTATCTGAACTATAGCTCATTCCCGGCACGGTACCAGAGTCAGTCTTCGCTCGATGAGAACACGTCAGCCCTGCAACGTCGGACCGACCTTGAGCGGTTGTTGCTAAGCCCGACCCTCACAGCAGATTTCGCATTCTGGCGCTAGACGGGCAGTGAATCAGTGAAGGGGATGTCGCAAAGTCGGTTGTGGCCCGGAATGCGCTCCGCGATAACCGCTCAGGGGTCAAAATTCACCTCTGGCAAGGTTGAGACTTCTGCGGCCGGAGAGCGCGTCGGAAAAGAAAGTGTCCCGCCAAACCTATCCGCGTTTCGGCCGCACTATGGAATGGGACACCGCGGCGGGTGACGCGGTGCTGCGCGCTGCCGGCGGCATGACGCGCATGCTGGATAGCGCGCCGCTCGCCTGCGGTAAGCGCAACCAGAGCGACGACGAGGATTTCGCCAATCCGCATTTCATTGCCAGCGGCAAGGCTGCCACGGCCGCTTAGGCACCATGATGAACTCCGATCCCATCCCGGCTCGTCGCCCGCGCAAATGACGCTGTCGCGCATGCGACGCCTGAGTGAAGCACTTATTTTCAGCCGAACGCTCGTGGCAGGGAGTAACTATCCGGTGTGGATCGTGGCAGAGGCCCTTTCGCGTGTTAGATTGCTTGCATGGAGATCGACACCGACAAGATCGACGAAGCCGTTCTGGGCCTGCTTTGGCTGACGCTGCATGAAGAGAGGCGCGCCTGGAAGGGTTTGGATTGGAACGCTCTGGATCGCTTGCACGAGAAGGGGCTGATCGCGAATCCAGCAAACAAGGCGAAGTCAGTGGTTCTGACAGATGAAGGACTGCGGCGTGCGGAGGAGCAATTCCGAGCCCTGTTCACCCGCCCGGCGCCACGAGCCATGAGCGCTGGGCGGGCGCCTAAGAAATGATGGCGCACATGGTTGAATTTCGATAGTGGCGGCGCGCTGACCGCAGGCGGGACGGCCAATGCTCTCGCCGTGGCGGCCAAATTCTTCTTCCGCTACTTATGCCAACGGGCGCATCCTGGCCGTCAAGGCACTAGCAGACAACACCGTAGCCGCAACCCTCAAATGTCATCGGTATTGGCGCGAAGTCCATTCGCAAGATGCTTTCTGCCGGCGAATCAGCGCTCCCCGGGGCCGAGCTGCAGGCAGGCAGCGGGTCTGCGCCCGCTGCTGGCACATGGATGTTGGTGGGCAGACTACCACAAGGAATGTGTCATCATGGCTGCGGATTTCCGAAGGCAGGTTTCTCAAGAACGAGCACATGACTACCAAGAGGGGATGTGTGAGTGCTCTTAACTTGGAATCCCTCGTCGGACAGCGTTTCGATGAATTCGCCATCCGTTCCAGGCGGAACGCGGGCAACAACGTTTGAGGTGCGCCTCACAATATTGGAAAGCACCCTTCGCGCCTTGCCTGGGCCGATGTTGCGCTGCATGTGCTGATAGACGGCCAGCAGCAGGACGATATCGTATTTCGGTAGAAGGATATTGCCGAGGCGCCGGCTGCCAAGATTCAGGCGATCGAACCGGGCATGTACCGGGGAGCCGCTCAACAACATCTTTGCAGTCTCGATATGCGGCTTGGCAATGTCGATCCCATGGATCGAACTGGGTTTCAGCTTGGATATCTCATAGGCGACAACACCCATATTGCAGCCAACATCGAGAATGGATTTTCCAGCGTAGTCGACCTTTGCGGAGAATAGCCCGTCCAGTCTGTCGTCCCACGTTCCGGCAAAACCCCTTTTGAATCTTGACCACCACAAATCATCAGCTCCTTTGGGAAGAGCCCCCTTGAGCGCCTCCTACCACGAGAGAATTAATGGTCGATACCCATTCAACTGGAATTGATCACATTGACGAACCAAGGCAGGGACGTGTGCGGCCGCGTCACAACCCCATCACCCTGAGTGCCGCCGGAACCGGATAGCGGTTGCCGTCATAGCGCAGCCGGTAGGTCCGCTTCACAGACTTGGCGGGATGGGACTTGCATTCGCCATCTTTGTCGGGGGAGGGATTGTCGGTATCCGTCCGCTCGACCGCAATGATGTCACGATAGCCGTGGTGGCGCGCCGGGCTCATCGCCAGGCTGACCTGGCTGGAATGAAACGATCCGGCGCAACTGGCATCGCCTTCGCCGCCATGGCCGGCAACCACGAGGCCGTCGAGCACCAAGCGCAGCGCATCGCTGGCGACGGCATAGAGCCGCAGGTCGGTTTCAGTGAAGGGAGTAGCCTGCGAATGGTTTGCCATTTCGACGCGCAGGCCGAAGGCGGTGACCTCAGGGGCCAGTGCATAGCGGCCGGTGTCGAATTCCACCTTACGGATCGCGATGGCATCATCGGTCATCAGTCCAGGCTGGAGCAGGCGCTGGCGCACCCGCAGGCTCTTTCTATCGACGACCAGTAGCTCGATGTCGCCGACATGCAGGTGGTCGCTGTTAGCGCTGTCGATCAGCGGTACCGCGACCAAAAGCAGGTCATAATGAGCCGGCCAGATCTTGCAGGCCAGGCCGAATGGCGCATCGCTCTCCGGGAGCGTTGAGGCGATGCTCGTATGGGGTACAAGCGTGAACGAAGCGCCGTCGGCGCTCTTTCGGGCCTTGGGATAGGCCTGCTGCACCAGGGCGGCGGCATCGCCGCAATCGCCGGCCGCTGCCCGGGCGGGCGACAGGCTGGCGAGGGCCGCGCCGAGCAACAGGACAGGCAACACTATTCGCATGGAGTTCTCGCGTCGCAGGGCCGGGTTCGGCCAGGGCCCTTCTACGCGAGATTGGTGGCGCGCGCACAGGGTGTAGGGAAGTGACGGCTAGCTCCACCCGCTGCGTCAGGACCATAGGTATCCTGGAAAGTCGTAAAGTCCGAGCTCGCTTAGGAACGGTGATCATGAGAACGCCGCCCGAGCGGCCAATTTTTGCCAATGCTGTTCGAGCTACCTGAAAAACAGATACTGACAATGTGATCTCGATTGCCTTGTCGCGCTCCGATTAGATAAAGAAGCGCTCCGACAAGAAACCTCTACAAAACCGGACCTCGCCGATCCGTCAAGCGCACCTTCTAGTGGTAAAAGCCTGACAGATAGTACCCACGCAAGAGGTCCGATCCGGTGGAAAACCGACCTCTCCCATGCGACGTGATCTTTCCTCTGGAGAAGAGTAGAATGCAGCCCGACTGAAACGGTCTTGGGCAGCGCATCAGGCGCTGCACGCTCAGCAGACCAGGGAGAGCGAGATGGGAACGGCAGCACCAAGCATTGTCATCCGCACGCTGGCCGAGACCGATCTGCCGGAAGCCGANGAGAGCGAGATGGGAACGGCAGCACCAAGCATTGTCATCCGCACGCTGGCCGAGACCGATCTGCCGGAAGCCGAGAGGATTTTCCGGCTGGCCTTTGGCACCTTCTTGGGAGCACCTGAACCCGAGACGTTCTGGTCCGACCGATACAGGCACAGGGGCTTGGGGAGACTGTCCTTCTCGGGGACATGGCGGATGCGGGCTTGGATGGTTTCGCCGTGTGCCACCATGGGCCTCGCAGCGAAGCAGGCGACGGCGCTTGCTTCATCAAGTTCGGGGCCGTGCGTCCGGGATCGGGTGCTGGTGAGACCTTCGACAGGTTGCTGCACGCCTGCGAGGCACTTGGCGCAGCGGAGGGGATGCCCAAGCTGCTGGCCGGGGTGAACATGGCCCGCCACGAGGCGTACCGGCGTTTGGCCGGGCGTGGCTTTCGCACCGAAATTCAAGGGGTCACGATGCACCGGCCCAATGAGCCGGGCTACAGTCGCGCTGGCGTCTTCGTGCTCGACGACTGGCGCTAGCGCGCTGGGCCCTCCGTCCGGGCGGGCGGCGCCTCGGTGAAGGGCAGGCCGACCATGAGGTTAGAAGCGACGGGCCACGGGTGTCCCAACCGGGACTCTTCCGTCAGGCGCTATCCCCTAGGGTGTACATTCCAAAATTAACTCGGCATGACCTCCGTTTCTGACCCCCTGAGCCGGGCGCGTTCGCTGTCGGCGCGGTGTCGAAGCTGAACCAATGCCGCGCCTGCCTCGGATTTCCGAAACCCCAGCGTGTCTTTCCTTGAGACTTGGCAGCACGGCGCGTTCAATCGGAACCGTGCTGCCTTCAATGTACAGCCAGTCCAATCATCCGGCGAGCTTGTAACGCCGGCAGCCCTTTTTGGCAGCTGCGAGCGCGGCATTCATGTCGAGTTCTTCGAGGACAACCAGGTCGTTTATCCAGCCGCTTGCCCGGACCGCCAGTGCTAGGTCCATCCCATCGGCCTGGTCCGGAACCTCAGCATTGATGACAATATCATAGGCGCCGCGAGTAAACATCATACCGGATACCTTGCCACCAACGCTTTCCAAAACCGCCTTGATTGCAGCTTCCCGGTCTGAGCCTTGTATCAATCCCTTGTAGGCATGGGGCGGACAGTTTCCCAGGATTGTCACTTTCATGGGTATTCCTCCCGATCTTGTACTAGTTTCGTTATTGAACGTTTCACCAACACGGAGCTATGGCGGACGGTTGGGTCAGCCGTAAACCTGCATTGGAACGGTCTTGCTCACATCCAAAGCTGGCAGCGGGAAAGGTTCGACCTGCCCTGCGGTCTTGTCCAGATACTGCATCAAGGCCGTCACGAGGTGGTAGAAAATGCTCGCGGGCACCTCCGTCGCCAGTGACCTTCCGCGCTCGTCAATCCTGTCGATCCACAAGCCTAGCGGTGCGGGATCGATATGCCATTTGAAGAGGCGGGCGACACGAGCTTCGATCTCGGGTTTCAGATCAGGTCCGCCGATGCCGTCCAGGGCGACGGCCGCCTTGACGGCTTCGCATTGCGGCCAGCTGCGGGAGAGCCGGTCGAAGGGCATTCCCTGCCGCGACACGGCTGCATAAGCCAGGCCCGTGGCCCGGTTCAATCCGCTGGCGATCGCCGACGAATAGAGCTTCCTTGCATAGGCTGCCAAGTCTTTCTGCCCGCTTGCCCGCGCGAACTCGACGAGGAGCGAGGCCCATTCGAAATGGTGCCCTGGTTCGGTCCACTGTCCCTCCTCTCCCGGCAACGGTAGCCAATCGACGTCGAAATGTTCCCCAAGCGTCCAGCTCTCCTGATCGAAGAAATGGCACCGGAAGAGATCGATGACGCGTGCCGCCCGACGGAGATATGCACGCTCGCCGGTGACGCGATGCCAGGCAAGGAAGGATTCCAGCATGTGCATGTGCGGGTTCGAGAACCGCACCCCCTTCCAGCCGGGGGTCTCGAGGAAGCCGTTCAGGCTGACGTCCTCGAGATGGGTGTCGATGAAATGGAACGTCTCTTGTGCCAGCTGCAGGGCATCCTGATGGCCGCATCGGTGAGCATGGGCAAGCGCCAGGAGCACGCAGGAATGGTCGTAGGCGTCCTCCGTCGGGTCAGCCACGCTGCCGTCGGAATTGAGGGTGCGCACCCAGCCACCGCGTTCGGTGCGGCCGTGTTTGGCGATGAACTCGATGCCGTGGTCGATGAGCCTGTCAGCCGGTCCAACCCAGCCGCGTTCTTTGGCCACCGCGAACGCGTAAATCTGGCGAGCCATCGTGCGCATGCGCTTGGGTTTGCCCAAGGGCCTTGCATCGAAACCGAGCGCCTCGTGGAAGCCGCCATAGGCATCGTCGACCCCTGCAGTGGACCACAGCGGCAGGGTTTCGTTGAAGAGCCAGTGCTCGACCCGCTTGCGCCATGACCCGCTGGTGATGACCCGGTCTTCCGACGCCGTGAACTTCGTCTCGAGGCGTCCGCTCTTCTCGAGTTGTTCGACGACTTGCTTCACGTTCTGGCTATGGCTGACAGGCGCGACGAATACCGCGTCCGGTGTCGTCACCACCGCCACATGCTTCATTCCAATGACTGTGAGCAGTCTGCCCTGGCTTCTGAGATAGGAGTTGCCGCAATCCATGGCGACAACGTCGCCCATTACGACATTGCCGTCGCGGTCCGTCGGGCTGGCTTCGAGCAGCGATTGCCACGATCCAAGGTCGTTCCAGCGGAAGGAAGCCGTAACCATCGCAATACCGCGTGCATGCTCCATGACTGCGTAGTCGATCGACGTCGACGGGACAGCCGAATAGAAGCCCTGGGGCAGGTAGATGCCCAAGACGTCGGTCCGTGCAGCCTTATAGGCCCGTTCCGCGGTGTCCCAGATGTCTGGCCGGAACTCGAGAAATGCCTTCCGCATCGTGTCGGCACGAAACAGGAAGATGCCGGCGTTCCAGTAAAATCTTCCCGAAGCCACATATTTGCGGGCCGTCGCGGCATTGGGCTTTTCGACAAACTGCGAAACGGCGGCCACTCTGTCACCAGTTGCCCCAACCTCGATGTAACCGTAGCCGATTTCGGGATGCGTCGGCTTGATGCCGAATACGACAATGCTTCCTGAATCGGCGGCAGGCATGCCCGTCTCGACGGTTTCCCAGAATTGCGTTTCGGTCGATATCTGATGGTCGGAGGGGACCACCAGCACAAGCGCTTCGCCGTCATATTCGGAGATTGTCTGCAAGGTGGCTATGGCCACCGCAGCGGCGGTATTGCGGCTGACGGGCTCGAAAATCGGGCTGCCACCGTTAAGGCCGAGCGGACCGATGTCCGAGATAACGCGGTCGGCATGCCGTTCGGAGGCTATCAGATAGATCGGCGTCTCGCCGTCCGACCGCGCCTTGAGGCGTCGGACAGTTTTGGCGAGCATGGAGCCGTCGCCCGAAAGGTCGTGGAATTGCTTGGGATTGTCCTCGCGCGACAGCGGCCATAGCCGTGACCCGACGCCCCCGCTCATCACAAAACTGACGATCCGCTCCGACATGGTCCAGTTCCTCTCAGAATGTCTGGTTGTAGGCTCCGACCTCTGGCTCCGGCGCAGCACGGCGAGCGAGAGCCTCGAACATCTCGCTACGCCGCTCCGGCGAGACAAAGCCTCCCACGACGACAATTTCCGGCTTGTTCAACAAGCCCCTGACCCCGCTTGCCGGCTGGGCAACGACACGCACCCCTTCACGGTGATGAGATTGGCCAGGGGCTGGCCAGCGACTCGATCCCGTCCGCCTTCATTGTCGTGAATTCCGCGTCTCTACACCCATTCGGCGGGTCAAGGTGCCAAGCACAATGCCGATCTCTTACACGCCCATCAGGTTGAGTTCGGGCACTTCTCCGTGTCTGGATGGCCGAACCACCAGCGCGCCTCGCATTCCCGAAAGCCAGTGGCTTTGATGAGAGCACTGTTTCCGAAAAGGAATGTGTTCGGCTGGCCTGGTCGACTATACCCAGAGTCCCGGTTCTTCGATCCGCTATTCGCAACAGTTCTAGCACGCTGCCCGACGCAGGCCCCTTCAGCAATTGGAGTAGTCCTAACACGCTGGGTCGCGCCGCCTCGTCCAATAGGAGTATGCCCGCCGATGGCCGAAAGGAGGGCTCGTCCAAGCATGGCCGTCCCGAGAATGTCGAAGAAAGGTGTTTCGGACGCTTGGCTCGACTTCTCAAAGGCATTCTGGTGGAAATCGAGAGCTATCAGCCGGCCTGCGAAAAAGGATGATGGACTGTGCCGCGTTCGCCTTGTAGGCGATGGGAACTCGGCCAAACCCCGACCGCATGTACACGACGATCGATACCCTCAAACGGAACGGTCAACCGCGAACGGCAGGTCTCTCTGGAACGGCAGATGTCATCCGTCGACAGGAAGAGAGAACGTTTTCGGGCCGATATCGACGACCATGATCTCCGGCGACACGCCGAAGCGCACCGGCAGCCACGATACGCCCAAACCCCCGGATACGATCATGTGCCGCCCACCCTCGACGATATGCCCATAGGCGAAGCGCTGTCCGTAGGCTGAATTGATGATGGGGGCCGATGAATGGCAAGCGCACCTGTCCCCCATGTGTATGGCCGCATAACGTCAGGCTGACACGGTCAGGGACAGTAATGAAGATGTCCGGTTCATGCGCAAGGAGCAATATCGGATTGCCGTCGTCGGGTATTCCAGCCATTGTTCCAGGCAGATCGTCGACGCCCTTGTACACGCCGCGAGAAAACTTCTTGGCCCACTGGTCGCCAAGACCCGCGAGCCAGAACGCTGGGCCATCCTGCGGCCGAATAAGCGTGGCGGTGTTCTCGAGGACCGGAATGCCATTGTCGACGAGGGCTGCGCGGACGCTGTCGACATCGTGCCACCAGTCGTGGTTGCCGAGAATGGCGTGGCAGCCGAGTGGCGCGGAAAGTTTCGAAAGTGAATTGCCCCAAACGGCCGACTTTACCTCGGCATGATGCGAGCAATTTCTGCACCATGCCCGCAGCGTATGCCACTCCCGCTGTCGCTTGGCAGTTGAACGTAAGAATGCGCCGGTTTTGCTAAGGGTTGGCATTTAAACGTAAGAATCTTGGGCGGTGGATTCTCAAATAAGTGCATCCGGCTGCTTCAGCGCCTTCGCCAGCGGCACGCGGAATACCCTCCCACGGAACCACCGCATTCAGCGTTTCCAGCGGCGAACCTTCTCCGTAAGTAGTAGACGTATACGCAATTCGGCTGCGAACGAATCAATTGACAAGCAGACAATGTTAACCAACAATAACCATGAAATGTAATACGTTTTTTACGTTTCGCGAAATTAAGATGTTATTTTTTTAATAGATTGACGCCATGTGAGTCAGTTTGTTCGGCCGTACGTACAAAAGACCTTGTTTATTCCAAGATCGACCAAAGAAATCTTTAAGAAGCGGATATCCGCTCGCGCAGGCACGGGCTTATCATTGGAATTGCGTCGGATGACAGAGATTATCCAAACCATTCCCAAGAAGTCGGTAGTTTATGGGCGTGCCGCATTTCATTTTCCGCAAGCCCTTCTAGTGGGGGTCTGCATGGTCGCTGATTTCGTTATTGTTGGGCTGAGTGTGCATGCGGTCATTCTTTTTTATCAGCCGCATATCCTTTACGATTTGCGCGACCCCCACGTCCTGATGGTGACCTCCCTTGCTGCAACGTTCTTTGTGGTTTTCGAGAGCCTTTCTGGCGCATACACAACCGGGTTATATCTTGAGCCGATGGCCAGCGCCCGAAACGCGCTATTGAGCTGGCTCATGGTGGCCTTCGTGTTTGCCTGGATCGGCGTCCTGGTCGAAACGATAGGTGAGCTGTCGCACGAGCTGCTAATCACTTCGTTTGCAGTCGGTGCGGCAGCGATTGTGCTTGTCCGGGTGGGGACGGTGAAGGCCTTGCGCGTCTGGCTTGGACGCGGTGCCATTGCGATTCGGAGAGCCCACCTCATCTGCTTTGGAGACCAAGCATCAGCCGAAGTGCTCAGCGAAGCGCAGAACCGCGGCATACAGATTGTTGGCGTGTCGATCCTTCCGGCGGACAAGGTGACCGGTCGGGCGTTCGCTAGAATGTGTGAGGACCTAGTGCGGGAGCTCCGTGACGCCCTCCAAAGGGTACCGTTTGACGAGATTTACCTGTTTTTCCCTTGGGACAAGCGCTTGCAGCTCCGCAACCTAGCGACCGCACTGGGACGCCTTCCGCTGCCCGTGTTTCTGTTTGCGGATGCAGCAATGGAACGGCTGCTGCAGACATCGGCGCTACGTTTCGGCCCCTTCAAGGGCTTCGAGCTCCAGCGGGCCCCGCTGTCGTGGGCCGAACGCGCAATGAAGCGATCCCTCGACGTGAGCATCGCGCTCGCGGGACTCGTCTTGCTGGCGCCTTTGCTGATCGCCGTCAGCATCGCCATCCGCGCTACGTCCGGCAGCCCGGTTATCTTTCGCCAGGAGCGCCAGGGCCTCTGTGGCAGGCGTTTCCAGATCTACAAATTCCGTACGATGCGGGTATGCGAAGACGGCCCGACGATCGCGCAGGCCACGGCTGACGATCCGCGCGTTACGCCCTTCGGGTCGCTGCTAAGGCGCACGAGCATAGACGAGTTACCGCAACTGTTGAACGTGTTAAGGGGCGAGATGTCGATTGTAGGACCTCGTCCGCATGCAGTCGCGCATGACGAATACTACTCCGCACTTATTGCTTTTTACGCGCGTCGTCAGAATGTAAAGCCCGGGCTCACGGGATGGGCGCAGATAAATGGTTTTCGTGGCGAAACACGAGAATTGAACGCGATGGCCGCACGCGTTAATCATGATTTATGGTACATTAATAACTGGAGCATTTGGCTTGATATCTATCTTATATGCCGAACTGCAGTGAAAATACTTACTGACAGAAAGGCTCATTGAACTATGGTGGGGCACGTGTCGGAATCATCTGTTCCTTTGACGTCCCGGCTGGGCATGGACGCGGCCCGACATAATCCGATGCGGGCCGGTTGCAGCCAAGCACCAGAAGGCACTACTGCGGCCGCCGAGTCGAGAACGGCACGCTGGTTCGCCGTCTTGTGCCTTCCCAATCAAGAGGCAAGGGCGGAACGCGAACTTGGGAATCAGTCGTTCTCCACGTTCCTGCCAAGGTTGCAAAGAACCATACGACACGCCCGCCAGATGAAAGTCGTAATGGGGCCGCTGTTCCCGTGCTACCTGTTCGTGAGACTCGATCTGCGCCGGGACCGCTGGCTCAGCATCGATGGAACATATGGCGTGGCCCACCTTGTTCGGTTCGGAGAAATGCCAGCGCAGGTTCCTGAAGGTGTTGTTGAAGCGCTCATCGAGGCGACTGACAGGCAGGGCGTAATACATCTCGACAATCTGCTTCGGCCTGGTCAGGTCGTGCGTCTAGTGTCGGGGCCATTTGCAGAACAACTTGGCAGGTTAGATCGGCTGGACGGTACCCAGTCTGTTCGCATCCTGCTCGAGATCATGGGTCGATGCGTCGAGGTGAAGACGCATCGGAGGAGCGTGCTGCCGGCCTAGGCGTCGCAGCACCGTCGAGCCGGTTCACTGGGGTTGATTTCACCCAGACTGCGGTAGCGTGGGCGAATTCCTGCTCCATGCGATTGCACCGCAGTCGCACAAGCATGGGAACAACCATGACACGACAAAAAACCGCTCTGATAACCGGGGTAACCGGACAGGATGGCGCGTACCTTGCTAAGTTTTTGATCGGCCAAGGATATCTGATCCACGGCATAAAGCGGCGCTCATCGTCTTTCAATACCGGCCGCATTGAGCAATCTGTACCAGGATCCCCACGAGGACCCGAGACTCATCCTGCACTATGGCGGCGTGAGCGACTCTACCAACCTCATCCGCGTCGTTTCGGAGGTTCAACCCGACGAGATATACAATCTCGCTGCGCAAAGCCACATGCAGGTAAGTTTCGAGACACCGGAATACACCGCCAATACGGATGGCTTGGGGACGCTCCGCTTGCTGGAGGCGATCCGACTGCTGGGGCTTACTGAAAAGACGCGCTTCTACCAAGCATCCACGTCCGAACTTTACGGCCTAGTACAAGAAGTCCCGCAGCGCGAGACCACCCCGTTTTATCCCAGGAGCCCATACGCGGCAGCGAAGCTGTATGCATACTGGATCACCGTAAACTACCGCCAAGCGTATGGCATTCATGCTTCAAACGGCATCCTTTTCAATCACGAGAGCCCCATAGGCTCGGGTGCGCGCTCGGCGCCCGTCGGCGTGGAGATCGCCACGACGGCTGAGTGACTTCTGGTTCCGACCGTCGCACAGATGTATTCGGCAGGGCTGACGCTTAATGTCTTCGACGACGAATGAACGCGACTGGCACGGAAGATGGCTGACGGGACCAACTGCTCTTCTCCATCCGCGGCGGCAGCGTCCCGCAGCCGGGAGCTGGGCGTTCACCATATTGCTTCTCGCCATCTGCCTGCTGGGCGGTGCGGGACTGAAGGCGCTCGGTGCACCTCTTCTTGCCTTCATCCTTCTACTTTCGCTTGCCTACGCCGGACGGACTCTCCTATCGCCGCAGAACATTCCCGCTCTGCTTCTTACATGCTGGGGGCTACTTTACGTCGGCCTGTCCTATCTGGAGCTTCTTCCCGATGGCTGGACCCGATATCACCAAGCCGGCATCATCGTCCAGCAGTCCTCCTTTGTGTTCCTTCTGCTTCCCGTCATAGCCGCATCGCAAAAGTGGTGGGAAGACAAGGGCATCGATCGGCACCGTGACGCGATCCTCGTCGGCACCATCATTCTGGTGTTCATTGTCAGCATTCCCGCGCGCTTGTACGTCTTTGGCGACATGGAGACGCCTCTGGACCCGCCGAAGGCCTTTGTTACCTTGCAGAACGATGTGATGATCGCTCTGGTGGGAATAACCTACCTCGCCATGGTTCGAATGAATCCAATCATGGGCGGCTTTCTTTTGATGCTCGTATTTATCCTATCCGCTACGATAGAGTTCAGACTTCAGAACGTCCTGGCCTATTTCGTGGCCATGGCTGCTTCTTTTCTTTGCATGATCGGTTTGCATTTGGAACGAACGCTGGCCAACATCCTTATGCTAGGTTTGGTGGGTTTGGCGATCTTCGGAATACTCGACCCGATCAGCTTGTTTGTTTTAGATCCTAACACCGGATGGCGCGTCACATTCTGGGGGGATGCCTTGGAGGCGCTGGCAGAGACCTGGGGGATCGGCGTCGGCTTCGGCACCGAGGCGCTGCGGAATGAATATACCATGGTCATTGGCCGCCTCTTCTTCTTGCCGGAGGAGGACACATCCTTCCTGCTGATCGGCACCCACAATGCTTTTTTCGACATCATCCTTCGTTTGGGAATGGTCGGGCTCGTGCTTTGGAGCGCCGTTATCATTGGCTGTTATCCGAGCTCCAAAATGCCCGTACGCGTGCGGGCGCATGCGGCGGTGGCGTACTTCACCCTCTTCATCTGCGTCTTCTCGAACGTGGCGCTGCAAAGTCCGCTGTATGTGATCGGCGTCGCCTTCACGATTGGTTATCTGCAGTCGCTACGGGGCGCTGCGAATCTCGTCTACCTCCGGAAGTCAGGGCCCGCCAGCCGCCATGCCACTGCCTTGGGCGAAATAGCCGCTGCAGAATGAACCGGAGCGACCAGGCCGCGTCAGCAAAACGTTGCCGGAAGGAGCAGGAGATCATGCCGAAACATGCCGTCCTAATGATGGTGCAGCTACCACCGCCAGCACATGGCGCGGCCATTACCAACCAGCGGCTTGCCTCCTCCCGGCGAATCCGCGACGAGTTCGACCTGAACGTACTGCCTGTTCAACTTGCGCGGTCCATCGACGATACAAACAGGTTCGCACTAAGCAAGATCATTCGACTTTCCGGTCATGTTGTACGCCTGCTGTTTGCTCTCGCCTTCCGCCCCCCCGGCGTCGTCCTCTACACGTTGCCGTCGACGGGGTACGCGTTTCTGGGAGGCATCGTGCTGCTCGGCCTGGTCAAGGGGCTCGGCTTTCCGCATATTCTGCAGATGCGCTGCCGCGGCATCCGCCGCACTGCCGAGCGAAGCGCCCTCCACCGGGCCCTGTGCCGTTGGGCCTTCTCCAAGGCCTGGGTGATACTGCTGTCCCCCCACGTCTTCGACGACGTATCGGAGTTCGTGCGGGACGAGCAGGTCTACTATCTTCCGGATGCGCTCCCCGACCCTTGTCGGGAAATCCGGCTACCTGACCGCCCGGCTCGCCGAATCCCACACATACTGTTCCTGTCTCACCTGTTTGAGACCAAAGGTCCGCTGGTGTTGCTGAGTGCGCTCGAAATACTGAAACGCCGGGGTGTGCCTTTCCGGGCCACCTTCGTCGGAGAACCGGGCGACATCGCCTTGCAAGTGTTTCGGGAGCGGATCGACGCTCTCGGCCTGTCGGAGGAAGTGCGCTACGCCGGCCCCGCTTACGGAGCCCGAAAAGCAGAGTTCATGCTGGATGCCGATATCTTCGCGTTCCCGACCTTTTATCCTCAGGAAGTCTTTCCCGGTGTCCTCCTCGAAGCGATGGCATACAGCCTGCCGCTCGTGACGACCGGCGAAGCGGCGATTCCGGAGATCGTGGATGAGGGCTCGAGCGGGTACATGGTCGCGGCCCGCGATGCCGGTGCGTTGGCCGACGCGCTGGAGAAGCTCGCGCACAACCCGGATTTGCGCCAACGGCTCGGTAGGGCGGCCCGTGCGCGTTTCCTGGCGAGGTTCCAGTTCGATCGGTGCGAAAGCTGCCTGGCGGAAATTCTCCGCGACGTGCTGCTACGCGCCGCGACCGCCCCTGTCGAGCGAACAACGCTGAATCAGGCCGGCGGCATCTCCATCACGCGGCACAAGGCCGATACATGAGCATCGCCCACACACTTCGAGACATCACCGGGCTACTGGAGCCGTCAGAACGCATCCGAGCAGCGCGGCTGGTCGGTCTGTTGGCCGTTCTGGCAGCCGTGGAGGTGGCTGGCGTCGCTTCCATCGCTCCCCTGCTGCTGATATTGGGCGATCCCCAAATAATTACGACAAACAAAATCATTAATAAACTATTTGTCGATCTAGGATTCAGTTCTTATAATTCCTTTATCATATTCTTTGCCATAGGGACGCTTGTTTTTATATGCTTGATTGCCGTATTCAGAGCTGTCCTACACTATGTAAAGTTTCTATATGCAAATGAGCACCGCCACCGAATCGCGACACGACTTCTGAACGCCAGCCTGGATCGCGACTACCGGTATTTTCTAGACAAGAATGTGGCCGAACTGACAAAAACAATGCTGGTCGAGGTCGATGAGCTTGTTGAGAATGCCGTCGTACCTGCATTAGTATTGGTCGCGCAGGGCCTGATGGCCCTGGCTGTTGTATTGTTTCTGTTGGCCATAGACCCGCTTCTGGCGCTGCTGCTCACGGCGAGTGCGGGCGGTATGTTCGCGCTGATTTATGTCTTCACGCGCGAGGTGCTGGGACGCATCGGTCGTGAGCGGCTGAAAGCCAATGGAGAGCGTTTCAAGGCTTCGACGGACGTGTTGGGCGGGATCAAGGAACTGAAGGTGCTAGGACGGGAGGGGACGTTCCTGGCGGCTTACTCTCGCCCATCGAAGCGGTATTGTGCTTATCGGACCCTGAGCGGCGTGTTGGCGGAAACGCCAAAATACGTGATCGAGGCTGTTGGGTTCGCCTCAATTCTCCTGATTTCCATCTACTTGGTGGTGCAGCAGGAGCACCTTGCGAGCGCACTGCCTGTGATAGGGCTATATGCCTTTGCGGGGTTCCGGCTGCTGCCGGCGTTCCACAAGGTCTAT
>NZ_AYVY01000030.1 GCF_000503055.1 Mesorhizobium sp. LSHC420B00
ACCCTTACCACATCTGCTGACACTCGAGCCACGGTGACCACCGCCGTCACAGTTAGCGCATTTCTCATATTCAAGCTTTGATGTTGTTCAACCGATCAACCCGCGCGTGGGGCGCGATTTGCGAGCGCCTCCCCATATCATCGCCGGTCCAGCAGAGCGCCCTGAAAGAATCGCCAGCCCTAAAGCGGACTATAACGCTAGCATCGACTACGCGCGCGCAGAAGCAAGCCGTGAAAACGTGGTTGTGAAGATCATCGAGTAGCGTGCCGGCTAAGCGTATCTCTAGGGAGCGAGGATGATCACGCCGCCAAGACGACACGGCGTGCCGATCGCGAGATACTGCCAGGAGGCCATGGGGCCGGGATTCCAAGCCATCGTAGGTTGCCTGCTTGGGCCGGATGGACGCGAGGCGAAATCATGCAATCCCCGCGACGGCTCATCGCCGCCGACAATATGGACCCAGAAAGAGAGGCGAGGACGGAAGCGGAGCTTGCGATTGCCGAGCGATGGTCTTCTTGCTCGTCGGTCCTCTCTAGTGGGTTCCCGGGAGGGCGATGCAAAGCTAAGTCTCTGCGCGGCGACGCCACCACGTGAGCCCGCAAGCGAAGACCCAGTTGAAATAGATGAGGGCGATAACCGGCCCGGCCAGGGGACCTTGCAGGTGCCAATAATCAAGGAAGTACCGTGCGCCTTCTGATAGCGTTCCATACGCCGTACCTACGAGCACGACGCATGCGGTAACAAGCAATCCGTTAGCGATATGGAGTGAAGGTATAGTGCGCAGTGCGTTGAGCCAAGCGGCAAACGAGACCGCAGCTAATGGCAGGCAACTCAACGCGCCCGCGATCCACCCGTGGCCAGCGCCAGCCAACGCGATGAAACCGAACAGCAGCAAGGCGCCGAACAGCGAGGCGATGACGTATTTCATGCGTCTAGTTCCGGGACTCCGAGTCCTTCTTAGCTACGGCCATCCCATTCTCCTCGCGGAAATCCTTTAGCGAAGCGTGCCGCAAATCCTATTCACCGCGCAAGTACTTTACGCGGCCAGCCCGTACTTGCCAGGATGCGACCTCTAGGAGAAGCCGTCAGCTAATTTCTTTGTCCAGCTTGCAATCGCGAGCCCGCACGCGATGCCGACACAATCGGCAAACCAGTCGAAGATATCCATGTCGCGACTTATTATTTGCATGCCCTGCAGTATCTCGATCGCGCCGCCAGTAAGGGCGAGAAAAACTATCAGCCTTGCTCTGTGCTCTGGCCAACCAAGACTGCCGATAGCCGTCAACACGACGAACGCTGCGGCGTGATTGAGCTTGTCATCGTGAGAGGTGAACCCGAAACCAAAATTCTGCAAAAGCCACACCGGTGAGAGCGCGAGCACGAGGACACCGGCCAGTGTGACCAGAAAAGCAATCCTTGCCACGATGGGAAAAGGTCTCGCACGCAACAAATCAGGCCACTCCTTTTATCCGAACCTAGGACGCCGCTACTTCGAACATAGCCATCCGCACGTGGCGGCACATTGGGGAACAGAGTCCATTGCCGCAGATGGCTGGGAAAAAGGTAAATTGGAATCTCGGTAGGCTTCTGCGTTTAATACGGCAGTATCAGGGCGGGCGTCAGAAGCAGGCTGCGATCGGTGCCACCGACCAATGCAGCACTCGGAGGGGGAGTTTGCTGCGCGTACCGAACCGGCGACCCGGTTGTTCACCAACGGCGGCCGCGCCAGCAAGAGCTGCAGCGGAAAAACCAAAACGAGCTGCTCGGGCGGCAGCAGCGACAAGACAGCCGCAACCGCAATCAAGTCGCGGGGCGCCTCGGAGATCCCTGCGTCCGAAAATCAACGATTCAGCCACGGTCAGCCCGTGAGGCGCGCACGAAAGAGCGTGGAGCCGTCCGCCAGGCGCGACCTCGAAATATCCCGGAATCCAGCCTCGGTCATCCACGCGCGATACTGACCTTCAGTGTACGATTCGCCGTGGCGATAGAGGTTCAAGAAAGTGACATTCAGAAAGACACCCTCAGGCGGGCCGAGGCGGTCGTCATCGACGACACCCCACCCCGCAATTGCGATCTCGCCTCCGGGTGTGAGGCAACGTGCCGCGTTCAGGATCGAACTGCGCGCCTGGTCCGGCGGAGGCACCTGGACGACGGCCTTCAGGATCGCCAGATCGTGCCGACCGATCGATGGAGCGACAGTTATGTCCCCCTCTTCGACGACCACGTCGTCTGCACCGTATTCTGACAGGATCGCTGGCGCGACCGCTGCGACCGTTGGGAGCTCCATCAGCGTCGCCGCAATCTGCGGCCACCGCTCCCGAAGTCCGACAAGAATGGTCCCGGAGCCCCGCCGATGTCGATCACCGAACTGATCGCCGAGAGGTCCATCTCCCGGGCCAAATGTCGGCCGAAAATCACCCCGCCCGGTGCGAGCCTGCGGCTGAAAGCCGCCGCGGCCTCGGCCCGCGCTTCGGAGAAGTCGTGCAGCGCAGCCGGCCGGTTCTGTCGCAGCGACTCTGCCGTCAGCAAGTCGGCTCCCCAGAGCTCCCGCAGGAGGGCATGATCGCCGCCGCGATAGGTTGGCTTGGACGCGTCGAGGAAGGCTGACGCTTCGGCTCCGTTGCGAAATTGACCATCGTTGACTTCGAGAAGACCAATGCTGGCGAGCGCGTAGAGGAGCCGCGACAGACGATCGGGCTCGACTTGGAGCGCGGCCCCAAGGCCGTCAGCGGTCACCGCGCTGCTCCCGAGCCGGGTGAAGATGCCGAGGTCCAGCCCGGCGCGAAGCGCCAAGGCCGCGGGCACCGCTGCGATCAGTTTGTCGATCCGATCAGAACCAACCATGCCACATCTCCTTGCGCAATCCAGGACCGAGTTTGAGGCTCGGAAGATCGGATTGGACCGAGGCGGCGCTGTCCTCACCTATCCAAGCTGAAGAGTTGTGCGACCGACCGTGAAAAACACGCCGCACTCTACAGCACGACCGGTCTATCAGGCATTGCACCACGCCAGTGGCGTGGAATTGGGTTGGGCTGTACCCGGTGCGCGGGTTTGTGAAAGATCATACCCGCGCCGCTGCTTAGCTACTGAAATTTGGGACTTCAAAATGCCGTTCAAACGAGCCGTCCATACCATTCCGATCTTCATCGCGGTGACTTTCACCAGATCCTGGCTTCGCAGCGCGCCACCGGAAAGAAGATATCGATAGCCGTTGATGGTCATCCAGTGCGCGCGCGCTAGATGCGTCTGCCAGGCTGTGAAGGCCCGCTCCGGCTCCTTGTCCGAATCCACGTGCAGAACGATCCTAGAAACTTCCCTCCAATCGGCCCCTTCGTCAGAAGCATCAAGCAGGCGGATAAAGGTAAGCAGGTGCTCTTCGTCGTAGCCAGGCGCCTCGTCGGCAACGTCGGTGTCTAGCAAGGGCTTGAGCATGGCCCAAGAGAAAAACGCACCCGTGGCAAAGCGTCAAGCGAGAAAAGCTCGCCAGAACGCTATCGTAATCACGATCAGATTGCGCACCAACTCCGGATGCTGGATGGCCGTTCTGAAGCGCCGAGGCACCCGAACAGCCGGGGATGTCTGCCTGGCGATGCCGAGGGCGCGAGAGTTCGGCGATATCATCGCCGCTGCTTCCGCGGGCTCATGCGCGTGTCGCGCAGACCGGTCCGGCTGTAGCCTTCGACGTCAATGGGACGCTGACCTGGCACTTCTCAGACAGCGGGCCCAGTGATCTGGGCCTCGTTCCTGCCGCTGCCGATCGGTGGCATTGTGTCGGACCTCGACCCCGCCGAATAAGCTGCTGTTGCATTGCTTCATCAGCAGGCTGCCGACCTCGAGCGCCTCCCAACCTTGTCTGGAGCTGATGAAAGCGAAGCGTGCCGGTTGATATTTGCAACGAATGAGGTTTGTTGGCGGAAACGACGAATTGTTTGCCTGATTCCGAAATAAACAGCTCATCCGTTTCAACGCGTGCCATTAGACAAGAGGAAAACTCGATGAACGTTTCTCCGGACCGAAACAACCAGGCTGATCTCACATCAATTACGGCCGACATCGTTTCCGCCTACGTGTCGAACAATCCCTTGCCGGTCGGCGAGTTGTCGAAGCTGATTGGGGACACCTATGTTGCTTTGCAAGGGATCGGCACGCCTGTCGTTCCGGCCGCAGTCAAGCTGGAGCCGGCGGTGTCGATCAAGAAATCAGTGTCACCTGATTTCATCATCTGCCTGGAAGACGGGAAGAAGTTCAAATCCCTCAAGAGGCACATCGGAGTTCATTACAATTTAACGCCCGACGCGTACCGCCAGAAATGGAGCCTGCCGTCCGACTATCCGATGGTGGCGCCGAACTACGCAGCCACCCGCTCGGCTCTTGCGAAATCAATTGGGCTCGGGCGCAAGGCGGCGCCCGCACCAGCAGCGGCAGAAAAACCAAAACGAGCTGCTCGCGCCGCGGCGGCGACAACAACCGCAACGGCCGTCAAGTCGCCGGTGAAGAAGGCGCGCAAGGCACTCGTCAAAGCGTAGCGTGCTGCACCCGATAAGGAGCTCCAAGCAGTGTCGTACCTGAACGTGGCGAAGCCCGCCTTTTGCGACGGGGCTCCGTGTTGGGGCGGATCACTCTGCGGCGCGGCGGGAAAATGATGAGCGAGAACTCGTTTTTTGTCTGGGTATCGACCACGCTTGCATAAATCGGAGCAGGAAAGCTTGGATCGTCGAGCTTGACCGAGTGATATTCGCGGCTTTCGCGACGTCTTCCATGCGGTGCCGACGCGCTCGTTCTGATTGACCTGCTTCCGGCCCGCTCAGATGAACCTCGCGGGTAGGGTGGAGGCGCTGGCCGGCTTCGGGCTTAGCACGGGCGACATTGCCTGCGTGCTCGCCACAGACGAGCAGGTTTAAGGCGACCTATGCCCATAAGCTCGAGAGCGGCGCCATCAAGGCCGACGCACGGGTCGCCGAGAACCTATACCGCAAGGCGAGCGGTGAAGGTCGAGGGCCGTCACTGAAGCAATCTTCTGGCTGAAGACCAGGGCGCGCCGGAAGGAGACGTCGATCCATGAGCTAGAGGGAGACACATCAGTGACCTTCGTCACCACCTTCAGCGCTGGTCCAGCTTCTTCGCAGTCTCCCGCTGCTTCGATTCGATCTCGTCCAGTACTGCTTCTGGCGCAATGTCTCTCTTAATCTCGCCGACTTCTATATCGCTTAAGGCTGGTTTTACACTCAACCGATCCGCAATTGAATCGACAAGTTCAGTAAGCTTTGTGAGTTCGTGCTCCGTTAGCAGGCTCACCTGAAGGTCCAGATCCGCCCGTTTATCTGCGGCAACTGACATCCGGTTTTGGCTGATCAGTACAAAGGTCGAGAGGAATATGGCCTCGACGGAAGCTACCATAGCCAATATCACGAATGTCGGATCAAATGGCGGAGTGATCGGTATCCAGCCCAAGTTCAAGACGATCCAGCCGCCATACACGGCCAAGTGAAGGTACACGAAACGCATACTGCCCGTAAAAGAAGTAATCGCCTCAGCGATTTTCTCTTCCAAAGTTGCATCGCTTGCTTCCTTCGCCCGGCGCTCCTCAATCGCTTGGATATTGCGTTTCAGTGTTTGGCTGAGTTCAGTCGGAGGTGGCGGAGGCAACGTTGGAGAATCCATGGAACACCCGTTGGATAGCTATCGGTACTGCCACTCAGGGCAACGTACAAAATCATGGATATTCGACTTTGTTCCCGACTAGAGCCATCTAATCATTGGCTCCGCTTTTTACCGGGGCCCGGGGTCTTAGACGCTTGGCGCCACCAAACGGTGGTTTGCAGTTTGCGCACCCTTGGGGAGGTCAAGTTGCCGAGCGCAGTGGTGTCTCCACGCGGCGGTAAGGCCGCTCGGGACTGGGCATCGAGGCTCAGCGCACCGCGGTCGTCCAGGGGGTGCTACGGCCCTCTGTTTAGGGCTCGGAGTGCCCGATGTCCGGTTCCGCCTCTACATCGTGACGCGTGCCCCTCATGGGAACATCGCCCAGGACCGATGAGCACCACGTGCTGCAGCCTTCCGACTGATCCTTCCCGGCAACCGCCGTCACGACTATACCGAATGCAAGCGAAATGGCGAGGGCGACACCCATTGGGAGATGATGCATGCCTGCCCGCCTACCGAGCGCTTGGAAGACGGTCGATGGAACGTTTGGAGATAGTCCCATCACCGCCTCAACATGCCTAACGAACCGTTATGCGGCTGGCGGCACGGTGCTGCTTGATCGAACCATCGTCGCAGGCGGGGGTTCTGCCCAAGACAACAAAAGCCCGCCGACCGAAGCCGACGGGCCAAGTGCAACCAACAGCTGATCACAATTTGCTGTCTGGCCGGAGTACAGGCACCAACACGCGAAAGGGCCGAAAGTTCCGCAGATGCTAATATACAACATGTGCGAGGCTGGCCCGGAATTCCGGTGGGAGATCCGACCCGGCGGAACCTTTCAGAGCCGCATGCCTTGTCCCTTTTGGATGAAGGAGACGACAAATGAGCCTTGACATAGGAAAGGTCGCCATAGCGTTGCTTGGCCTGCTTGCCTACAAGAACAAGGACAAGATCGGCGAGCTGATCGCGGGAAAGAGATCGACAGATCCCAATAGTGCCGGCTCGCCCGGCGGCCTCGGCGACATCCTGGACCGCCTCAGGAATGCAGGTGCCGGCGACCAGGTTGATTCGTGGGTAAGTAAAGGATCAAACCGACCCGTTCAGCGGGAGCAGGTTGAAAAAGCAATCGACCCGCAAACGTTGAACGATCTGGCCGAGCAGACTGGATTGTCCCATGACGAGCTTCTCGATCGGCTCACAAGAGAACTCCCTGACGCAGTGGACAAGCTCACTCCCGACGGCCAGTTGCCACCGAGCAAAGGTCCAAGTCTCCTGGACGAGGTCCCAAGGACTGGTCGCACTTAGCGCCACCTCGCCACGACATGTCAGGTCATCCCGGGTCGCTATCGCTCGCGGCCCTTCGCGAACGCGGCTTTGAATGCCGCAAAGGTCTCTGGCGGAACACCCTCAAACTCGTACCGCTTGCCGCTGGCCACGAACCACACCGAAAGTACCTTCCGCTCGGGATCGTACTCCGTTTTGCGAATCGAGGTAGAGGGCATAAAGGATCAACGAGCGGAAAAGCCGTCGCGTTCCTCGTCTTTGATGGCGGGGCGCAAAGGAAGCCCGGCGGCGCGACCGTCCCTCTAGTTCAGCGCCGGCGGCTGCCCTGGCCTGAAACTTTTCAGAGCGGCAGCGATGCCCATCATGATGGACGGGTCAGGAAAGTCGAGCAAGCGCAACGTGCCCGGCTCCTCGCCGCAAACGCAACGGATTGGCACGATTTGGTAGTCATCGTCGAACGGCGTGCCGCAGCCGTTTGCAAGAAAATCATATTCCGGGAAGCAGGCCTTCAGGAATGCTTCGACCTCGCGCAACACCGCTTCGGACCGAGCCCCTGAAGGTGGCAGGATGACGAAGCTATCGACCTCGTCGCTTGCCGGAGTACCGGAAGTATTGATGGCAGTAAGCATGAAGAACCCGACATAGCTCCTGGCGACTTTGGAACCAAACGCGGCATCTCGCGCGTTCCGTGAGGCTGCCCGCCGCCGTATGCCGGCGGCGGGCGCATCGTCCGCTACCATGATTGGCGGCTGTACCAGTCATCGACGTCGGATCGGACCCTGTCCTTTTCGATGCCGTAGCGTTCCTGAATTTTGCCTTCGAGCTGGTCACGCTTTCCGGCAATTAGATCGAGATCGTCATCAGTGAGCTTGCCCCACTGTTCTTTAACTTTGCCTTTGACCTGCTTCCAGTTTCCTTCCACGCGGTTCCAGTCCATGGTTTTCTCCATCAGGCGGGATCGCCATAGTTACGAAACGATTGTCACCGGTTTTGGTTCTACGAAACGAAAGGCTTCCCGATCAGTTGCTTGGATCGGCTGAACGCAAAAAGCCCGCCGCACCTTTTCGGCACGGCGGGCTTCAGGTAGAAAATCAGTCGTAGATCTTAAAAGTTTTGCGGGTACCTGGATCAACCAGGACGGTTCGTCCCTCGGCAACTACATAGCGGTACTGAACGTCCGGCACTTCGTAAAGCTCTGACTGTGTCGGGCAGAGCGGTGCCAATGTTGAGCTCAGCACAGGGAAGGCTCAGGGATGCTATCGGCTTCTTCTTTACATATTCCCGGATCACCATGTCTTGCTCAGGCTGAATGATGACGTCCTGAGCGGCGGCGGTTCCGATACCTACGAATAGAAAGATTCCTGTGGCAGCAGATAAAAGTTGCTTTCCCATATAGCAATCCTCCAGCGAGGCAACCTTCCGCTACGGTGCTTGATGCTTCCGTGCGNGACAACGCCACATCGTATTTCGTCGATAAGATTCCTGTCGCAGCAGATAAAAGTTGCTTTCCCATATAGCAATCCTCCAGCGAGGCAACCTTCCGCTACGGTGCTTGATGCTTCCGTGCGAGGCTACTTACCTAAACGGGCAGAAGGACTTGTTGGAGCGCTCCTCGCCTGGGCCATATCCAAGGGCCTCAAGCTCGCTGATCTCTTGGGCCGGGGGCATGGTGCCGATGCGGTCCCAGAACGCCTTTCGTTTCTCCGCCAGCGGGTCAGCCTTTGGATCGAGCTTGTCGCCCACCTCTTTTCGCCAGCTGAGCTTGTCGGCGTCGGTGTGGATGTAGGGCAGCTGCTGCGCACGAAGCGTCGCCGGCCCGACATACACATGACTTGAGCGGGTCGATCGTCTGCGCCAGGGCCTCCAACGTATACGGATAGTCTTCTGGCGCCTCCGTGAAGCTGAACCCGGGCAGATCGGGCGCGACGACCCGTGCCACTTCCGCCAGCGGGTTGATGACGTCGCGGAAGCTGTACGATGAGCTGGGCTGGCCGTGGAGCAGCAGGACACCGGGCGCATCGCGCCGCCCCGCCTCGCGATCGAACAAGTTCACCCCGTCCACTTCGACCGTATGATGCTTGGCTTTATGAACGTTCAGCATGGCCGTTTTCCGTCTTTGGTTTGCAGCGAGCGAAGAAACCTGATAAATCGGTCAATCCGGTTACGTTTTGTAACCATGTAACGGAATATTAAAGGTTAAGTTCCCTGTCGCGCGATCCCACGGCCTGGGTGCCAGAGCACTTCATAGGCGGCCACGCCGCCCTCGACCTTTCGAACGCCGTGTATGACCGGCGAAACCCGCCCCTGCACAATGAACTCTTCAACTCCCCTCGCGATATCGGGACGTGGTTGCTCGCCGCGGGGTTGGCAGACGAACAGGAAGCAGTGGCCGTTGCCGAGATACGGGATCGGCACTTCCTCCACGAAGTTCGTGACATACGGGAATCGTCATACGCGCTCTTCGACGCGATCGCCTCAAATCTGGAGCCTCCCTCGCAACCGCTTGGTCTTTTATGCTCACGCGCCGCAAACAGGTTGGGAGCCCAGCAAGTCGCGTGGGATGGGACACGGCTCGCTCTGGCGTCTGATCAATGGGAAGACCCAGCCTTGGTGACCGCATTCCTTGCGTTCTTGTCCATCGAGGCGTTTTTTACGCTACCCCGCGCAAGGCTCCGCGTGTGCCCACGATGTGGGTGGCTCTTCGTAGACATCTCACGGGGCGGAAAACGTCGCTGGTGCAATATGCGGGTTTGCGGGAATCGCGAAAAGGTAGCCCGCCATCGGGGCCAAGTGGCATCGTACGAGGTAAGATGACAACGCATCCCGCGCCATGGCCTCATTCGTCGCATATTGTGGGCTCCGGATTCAAACATCATGGCGCGTCGTTGTGCCACCGGCGAGCTCGGCGCGAGCTGACTATTCGTTTGTTACAGGTTTGTTGAGGTTTCCCCCGGCACCGAAGGTGTCCCCGGATGCCAGTTCGCAGAGCTGGCGATCAGTGCAGCAAAGGCAAAGACCAAGCTTGCACCGCTGATGCCTGCCCAGCCGGCCTGGGCCCAGCATACTCCAGCGAGACTGGAGCCGGCCGACCCACCCAAGAAGAACAACCCGGTGAAAAGCGCATTCATGCGTCCGCGCGCCTCCGGTCGGACTGTGTTGATGGCGATGCGGCCGAGCACCTGGTCGGCGACAGTACCGAGATTAAGCAGAACCGCCCCAATGGCCAACGCCGCGAGCGACAGCCAGGGGAAGCGATCCGCCTCCCAGAGACCCCAGCCGCCGGAAGTTGGCAATCCGATGAGCACGACGCCGATGAAAGCCGACAGGTGTGCAAATCGCGTTGCGCCATCTGACCAGCCTCGATCGGCGATCCGGCCCGTGAAAGGCGCAATCAACGCAGCGGGTATGCCGACCAGTGCGAAGGCTGCAATGCCAATCTGGTCGAGCCCGAATGGTGGCTCAGCAAGCCTCAGGGCGACCGCCGTCCAGAAAATATTGAAGGCAGCCATCAGCAGGAACTGATAAAGCACGCGACGGCGCAGCAATGGCTCTTCACGGATCAGCTTCCAAAGCGATCCGATGAGAGCGCCGTACTGAAGACCGGTCGCCGGGCGATGAGCCTTGACAACGCGCGCAAGGATCAGGCCGAGCACAGCAACCAATACGGCCATGATACCATAGAATGCACGCCATCCAAGAAACTCGGCAGCCAGGCTTGCGGACGGGCGCGACAGGAGGACGCCCACCACGATGCCGCTCTGCACCGTGCCCACGATGCGGCCCCGATCTTTTTCCGCCGCCAGTCTCGCGATGACCGGAACGAGCATCTGCGCGACCGTGGAGGTGATGCCGACGGAGGTCGAGGCGACAAGAAAAAGTGCCGCCGTTGGGGCAAGCGCGCTGGCAATCAGCGAAAGCACCATGAGGACAAGTGTCAGCCCGATAAGCCAACGGTTCTCCATCAGATCGATGAGCGGGACCAGGAAGATCAGTCCGGCTGCGTAACCAAGCAGTGTGACGGTCGGAACCAACCCCGCCATTTCCGGACCAACCTCGAATGTAGTCCCAATCAAGCCGAGCAACGGTTGAGAGGCATAGAGGCTCAATACGATTGCGGCGATGGCGGCGGTGAAAACTGGGACCAAGCGGCCCTCGGTGGCAGAGGCATTGCTTCTGCCAGGGTAATCGAGAGATGACGTTCCGTGTCTGCGCCGTGGCACGAGTTGGAAGATCAATTGGGAGACCGACATCGGAGATACCCTCTTTGCGAGAAAATGGCCGAAGGCGTCGATGAGATCAGGCGGCCGCGGCCGCCCCGCGCGACGCTGCAGCAAGTTCCTCGAAAAACTGATGCAACGTGCGGGGCTGGCGTCCGAGGATGGCACGCAAGGTCAGGCTGTTTCCGGCGGAACCGAAGTCGGAATAGGACTGAAATACCCGTTCGAGCTGAGCAAGCTGCTCCCCCCGGAAGGGCGGCTTCGCGACAGCGGTCCATTGCTCGAACGTCACCTCGGCTGCCTCCACGGGCCGGCCAAGGGCGACGCTCATCATCCCCGCAATTTCAACGCGATCGTGCATACTTTCTGCCGCAAGCTCGAAAGAGCCGTAGGCGAGCCGGTCGGACGTCAGGGCCTCGGCCGCCACTTCGGCGACGTCGCGGTAGTCGACACGCGCCAGGCGCGCCGTTTTCGCAAACGGCTCGGCAAAGACGCCGGTTTCCACCACGCCTTTCCAAGCAGCTGCCATGTTCTGAAACAGCGTCGCCGGATAGAGGATGGTGTAATCCAAATTCGCGCGGAGAATGGCCTGCTCAACGGGCAGCTTGCTTGCGTGGTTTGCAAGTCCGTTCGCCGGGTGGATAACTGAAGAGAAAACGAACTTGCGGATACCGGCACGCTTTGCGGCCTTGACCATGGTTATGCCTAGGTCCGCTTCATCGGCCACGAACGGCGGTCCGACATGATAGACTCCGTCGACGTTTCTCAGCGCTGCCTTTAGGCTCTCCGGATCTCGAAGGTCACCTGAAGCAATTTCGGTCGCTCCGCTCGCGCGTGCCGTCGCAGCAGCGTACTCACTGCGGACCAACGCCCTCACCGCATGCCCCGCCGGGCAAGCTCGGCCGCGACGAAGCCGCCGCTGCGGCCGGACGCACCGACAACCAGAACAGTTCGTTTCTTGGGTTCTGACATGAGTTCTTCCTTTCGTAGCGAGGTGGCGTCCCTGCCCCATCGAGTGAAATATCGAGTTCCGCTTTTCGGATGGTAGGCGCGGAAAATGTGATATGGTCTCTCTAAATTTGAGAGATCATCATGGGCGGATTTCGAGACATTGAGGCGTTTCTCGCTGTCGTGGAGCGCGGCAATCTCTCAGCCGCGGCGCGGCACCTCAGCCGCTCCTTGCAATCTGTCAGCCGGTCGCTTGCCGCGCTTGAAACCAGCGTCGGCGTCGAATTGGTCCGCCGAACCACCCACAACACGCAAACGACTGAGGCAGGCCACGACTTTTATCGACGGGTGAAACCGGCACTGTCTGAGATTGTCGAAGCAAAGGCCGAAGCCGGCAAGCGCAGTGCCGAACCTTTCGGACTCCTAAGAGTAGGAGCGCCGGTGCTCTTCGGCCCTACTTACCTGGTACCCGTCGTGGCCCGCTTCATGGAGCGCTATCCGAGGATCGAGGTCGACCTCAAACTGTCGGACCGATTCGTCGATCTCATTGAAGATGAACTCGACCTTGCTGTTCGCATCGGGGAACTCCGCGACTACGATCTCAAGGCCCGGCGCCTTGGAGCGATGCGTCTCGTCATTTTCGGCGCTCCGTCGTATTTCGCCACGTACGGGCGGCCACAACATCCGAAGGAGCTAGCGAACCATCAGTGCATCTTCCGCAACACCGACCGCGATGCTGGAAAATGGCAATTCCTGGAAGCCGGCAAGCAGCTGAGCGTCAATGTGGGTGCGCGATTTCACGTCGACAATGCCGCCGCAAGCCATGCGGCGGTCGCTGCGGGGTTGGGCATCGGTCGGGTACCACTCTGGCAAGTAAGAGACCTGGTAGACGACGGGGCGGTTGAGGTTATCCTGGCAGCGTTCGAACAACCGCCGATCCCGATTCATGTGGTGTGGCCAGCGACCCGGCTTCCACTTGCCAAGATGCGCGTCTTCATCGACTTCCTGGTTCAGAACCTAGTCATTGGGGACAGCGAGCGAAATTGAACCGACATCTGATTTTCTGTTAAGCCTGCCGCCGTTTGTCGCCTTCAGGAGCTCTTTCGAACTAGACTAGGCTGATCGTGCCTCGTACCGGCGGACGCCGAAAAAGCGTTTCGACGCGCCTAGAGACTAGGTGATCCGCGCTGCGAGAAGGATCAGCAGCCGCCTCCTGGCGTGTCTTGGCGATACATGAGGTTACTCTGCAGCAGCCCGTACAAGCTTCGTCACGCCTTCGCCAATGGCGTCGATCGTCGCGGAACTCGCTGCCGAACGCCCGGTGCTACGTCAGCTTCTAGGCGCTGATGAGGCTTCCGGTTAGCCATTGGAGGTCCGCATGGTGTAACGCTTGGTGCCCGCACGAGATGGCGGGAGCCGGACCGTCTCGATCGTTCAGTGCAGTGCAGTGGGCGCCCGACGACGAAACTCGACTCCCCGGCCCCGCCACGAGGTAGTTGATGCGCTAACTCGGGTTTTCCAAGCGATTTGCTTTGCGCCACTCCTCGTACTCCCCGCGGGCATCGTCATGCAGCGGATAGTAGCGTTGCAATGGGCCCCCCTCCATGAGCTTGGCTCGCGAAAACTCCTCCCAATCGTGATGCTTCTGTGATTCTTCGATCACCTTCGGGGCCATCACGACGGGAAGCACCACCACGCCGTCGTCGTCAGCGACGATGATGTCGCCGGGGATCACCGTGACACCGCCGCAGGCAATCGGAACGTTGACGGCATTGGGATAGATGCTGGTCTGCACATGATAGTTTGGCGTCCAGCCGCGCAGCCATAGGGGTAGATCGAGCTTTTCGACATTGGGCCGGTCGCGCATGCACCCGTCGATGACGATACCCGCCCCGCCCCTGCCCTTGAAATAAGTCGACATCATATCGCCAAAGACACCCGAGCTCATGTCGCCGCGCGCGTCGACCACGACCACATCGCCCTCCTGCGCGTGGTAGAGCACGTGCCGGTGAAGTTGGGTCTCCGGATCGGCATATTCTCCCTCGGTGAACAGGTCCGGCCGCTGCGGCAGGAACTGCAGCGTCAATGCCGGCCCGACGATCGACTTCCCATGGTTTTGCGCCACCGGACCGACCATGTGCGGATTGCGGAAGCCCATTTGGCCAAGCGTGCCGGCAACCGTCGCGGCGCCGATCTCCCTCAGCGCGTCGATCAGGTCTTTAGGCGGCCGCGTGATGTCGGAAGTATGCGTCATTGTCGACTCCGGATGAATGGAACTACCAGTTCGTAACAGAACCATCGCGGCGCTTAAGGTGAGGCGCTTCCCAGAAACGCAAACTCTGCGCCTGGACCGCCACTTCGTTGACCTCGACGCCGAGCCCCGGCAGATCGCCGACCGGGTAATCGGTCCCGTCGAGCCGTGGTTGCACGGGGAAGAAGTCGGAACTGTCGAAGCCCAGCTTTGTTTCGGGCGCCCTGGTCTCGAGCCACGCGAAGTTGGGTACTGCGGCGGCGAGATGCACGGTAGCGGCCGTGCACACTGGACCAAGCGGATTGTGCGGCATCAGGTCCACATAGTGCGCCTCGCTCCAGCCAGCGATTTTCATTGCCTCGGTGAGCCCGCCGACGTTGCAAACATCGAGCCGGTTGAACTGGTGGATGCCGCGCTCGATGTAGGGCAGGAACTGCCACTTGCTGGCAAATTCCTCGCCGATGGCAAAGGGGATGTCGGTCATCGTGCGCAGCGATTCATAGGCCTCCGGCGTCTCGTCCCGTATTGGCTCCTCGAGGAAATCAAGCACGCCGCGGCCGAGCTTGTTGCAGAAGCTCGCCGCCTCTGCCACCGACAGCCGATGGTGATAGTCGATGCCGAGAACGGCGTCGTCGCCCAGCGCCTCGCGCGCCTTGTTCAGCATACCCGCGGTAGCGCCGATGGACTCGCGCGGCTCGAAGATGTCCTTGCTGTTTTGCCCGAAGGGGAAGAAGCGGATCGCCTGCCACCCCTGTGCGCGAAGTTCGCGGGCCCGTCCGATGGCAACATCGCCCTCGGCCTCGTCGCCGGTCGAGGCGAAGGTGGGGACGCGGTCGCGCTGCTTGCCGCCGAGCAGCTCGTAGACGGGCACGCCCAGCGCCTTGCCCTTGATGTCGTGAAGGGCGATGTCGATGGCGGAAATCGCCGCCTGCAGGACTCGCCCGCCTTCGAAGTACTGGCTGCGGTAAACCTCCTGCCAGATCCGCCCGATCTGCATCGGGTCGCGACCGATGAGAAACTCGCGATAGTGCTCGACCGCGCCGGCCACGGCCCTCTCGCGACCGCTCAAGCCGCTCTCGCCCCAGCCGAAGATGCCCTGGTTGGTCTCGACCTTGACGAGCATCTGGTTGCGCGTTCCTACCCAAACCGGATAGGGCTTGATCGCGGTGATCTTAAGCTTCTCAGTCATCCACGCCCACGTTCCACACGCATCGGCCCTATCTCAGTTGGCTTTGAGGGCCATTTCAGTTTCGCCGTCGAACAGATGCATCCGCTCCTGGTCGAACTCGAGCCAGATCTGCTCGTCGGGCGAGACGGCAATGTTCGGCGGCACGCTGACGTTGACGATGGCGCCGGACAGGAACGCCTGCACGAAGGTGACGTCTCCGGTCGGTTCCACGGTGTAGGCCTTGGCCGGAATGGAACCGGGGACCGCGCTCTTGTGGAGCTTGATCGTCGAGTGACGTGCGCCGAGCACGACTTTCATGGTCGTCGCTCTCACGACCTTCTGGGCATTGCGCGGCGAGAGCTCAAGGCGCCAGCCCTCGGCGCCGGTCAACACCGTGTTTCCGTTTGCCGTCGACGCCTCCAGCGGAATAAGGCTCATCGCCGGGCTGCCGATGAAGCTGGCGACGAACATGTTCACCGGATGGGCAAAGACCTGCGCCGGTGAATCGTATTGCTGCAGGTAGCCGCCATTCATCACCGCCATCTTGTCAGCCATGGTCACGGCCTCGAGCTGGTCGTGCGTCACATAGATGATCGTCGCCTTGAGGTCCTGGTGGAAGCGCTTGATCTCCGACCGCATCTGCACGCGCAGTTTGGCATCGAGGTTAGACAGTGGCTCGTCCATGAGGAACACCGCAGGGTCGCGGACGAGGGCACGGCCAAGGGCCACGCGCTGCTGCTGCCCGCCCGAAAGTTCGCGCGGCTTGCGCTCGAGCAGATGCGTCATGTCGAGCACTCGCGCCGCTTCCTTGACCTTCTTGTCGATCTCGTCCCTAGGGAGTTTGCGCATCTGAAGCGGGAACGCCAGGTTCTTGTAGACCGATTTCTGCGGGTAGAGCGCGTAGTTCTGGAACACCATTGCGATATCCCGGTCCTTGGGGTCGAGGTCGTTGACCACCCGCTCGCCGATGATGATGTCGCCCGATGTGATCGGGGTCAGCCCGGCGACGAGATTGAGCGTGGTTGTCTTGCCGCAGCCTGAAGGGCCGACGAGCGCAACGAACTCGCCGTCATTGACCGTCAGCGAGACGTGGTTGACAGCTTTGAAGCCGCCATAGCTCTTGACGAGATCTTGGAGGACCACGTGGGCCATCGGCAACTCCCTAGTGCTTGACCGCGCCTTCTGTAAGGGCGCGTACAAAGTATCGTTGCAGGACCAGGAACAGCACCACGACGGGCACGCTCATCATGAAGCTGGCCGCCATCAGGCCCGGAAAGTCCGTCGTATTTTCCGAGAAGAAGCGCTGGATGCCAACCGGAAGGGTCAACTGCTCGTTCTTGGAGAGGAAGGTGTAGGCGTAGATGTACTCGTTCCACGCGCCGATAAAGGAATAGATTGCGGTGGCGATGATCCCCGGCGTCGAGAGCGGCATCACGATCATGATGAAGGCCTGGAACCGTGTGGCGCCATCGATGCGCGCCGCCTGCTCCAGCTGCACCGGGATGTTGTCATAAAAGCCCTTGAGCAGCCAGATCGCCAGCGGCAGGCCGAAGGTGAGATAGGTGAGTATCAGCGAGCCGTGCGTGTTCACCAGCCCGATCGCGCGCATCAGGATGAAGAGTGGCACGAGAAAGATCACCGCCGGGAACATATTGCGCAGCAGCACGGCAAAAAACAGGAAATTCCGGCCGGGGAAACTGAAGCGCGAAAACGCGTAGGCCGCAGGGACAGCCACGATCACCGAAAGGATTGTCGTAACCGTCGACACGAAAAGGCTGTTCCAGAAGAAGCGGAGGAAATCCTGGCCGACGCTGTTCTGCGGATCGAGCAGCTTCTGGTAACTGGCGAGGGTAGGCTCGTCCGGCCACCATTGCGGCGGGAATTGCGTCGCCGCGAATCCGGACTTGATCGAGGTGATCAGCATCCAGATCATCGGCAACGCAGTATAAAGCAGCATGAACACGAGGAATATGCGCCCGGCCCACCGCCAACCGTCGACGCGCATGCGGCGACGGGTCGGGGCTCGAGAGGCTGTCTCGGCAATCGTGCTCATGCGCTGCCCTCTTTCCGCTCGTTGCCGCTTAGCGCACGGACGTAGAAGTAGCCCAGTGTCATCAGTGTGAGGAACAGGAGCACTGAATAGGCCGATGCCACGCCCCAGCGCTGCCGTCCGAAGGCGAGCTCATAAATGTGGGTTATCCAGATATGCGATGCGTTCGACGGCCCGCCGCCGGTCATGATCCAGGGGATGATGAAGGAATTGAAGTTGGCCACTGCGAGCAGCAGCATCGTCACCACCGAGACGTTGCGCAAGTGCGGGAAGGTGACGTGCCAAAAGCGCTGCCATGCACTGGCACCGTCGACTTTTGCGGCGCGCAGCAATTGGTCGGGGACTGTCTGCAGGCCGGCCATCATCATAATCATGGCGAACGGAAACTCGCGCCAGATATTGACGACGATCAGGGAGGGCAGCACCGTGCTGACATTGTCGATAAAATTCGGCGGCCGGTCGGCCAATCCGAGGCCGACCAGCACCGCGCCGATGATCCCGAAGTCCGAATGGTAGATCCACTTCCAGATATAGGAGGCGGCGACGGCACTGATGACCCAAGGGATGATCAGGATAGCGCGCAAGACACCACGGCCGATGAAGTCGCGGTGGAGCGCCAGCGCCGTTGCAAACCCCAGGACAAAGGAGATGAAAGTGGACCCCAGCGTCCAGATCAGTGTGTTCCAGGTGACCTTCCAGAACACCTGACTGGTGAGGATCGTCGTGTAGTTGTCGAAGCCGATGAAGGTCTTGTCGCGGAGCTGCAGACCAGGCGGTGTCTTAAAGAACGACAGCTCGACCGTGTAGTAGATCGGATAGGCGATGACGATGAGCATCACGGCGATCGCCGGGAGCACATACGCGTAGTCCGCGCGATGCTCCCAGATCTTCCGCAGCGTGCCGGCTGTACCGGGTTGCAATCTTCGGCGAGCCTCGGCCTTGCCGGTCACGATCGTCACTTGTGGCGTGCCCTTATTCTTCGGAACGAGGCGGCTGCGCCAGCGGCGCAGCCGGTCAGGTCGTAGGTCAGGCTTGGACTAGAGTCCGCCCATCACGTCTTTTACCTTCTTGGCCGCGTCGTCCGCCGCCTCGTCGACGGTCATCGCTCCGGTCAGGGCATTCTGCAGCATGTCCGGGATGATGATGTTCATGATCTCGGGGGCCTGCGGCAGCGCTGGGAACGGAATGCCGTATGGCAGCATCGAGGTCGTGACATCGAGGAACTTGATGTTGTCCAGACGTTCCTTCATCCACTTGGTCTTGAAGCCGTTAAGGTTGCCTGGGTTTGATCCGGCGTAGGCCATCTTCAGCGACCATTCAGGGCTCGTCCACATGCAGATGATAGCCTTTGCAGCAGGCTCGTCTACCTTGCCGCCCTCGACATATTCGGGCTTCAGGATGTGAATGTTCGAGCCGCCGAACACGACGGCGCGCTTGCCGTCGGGGCCAGTTGGAATCAGGCCGTAGCGCATATTGTCGATGACCGTCTGCGCCTTGTCCTTGTCGGTGCCCGTCGCCTTTTTCTGCAGGTCGAGCATGACGTTGTAATCGGACGGGTGCGAGATCATCATGCCGAGCTGGCCGGCGACGAACAGGGGCTGGTTATCGGCCTGCTGGTTGGTGAGCGCCGAAACCGGAACCGACTTGTCGCGAACATACATGTCGTAGGAGGCTTGCAGCGCCGCCTTGCTCTGGGGACTATCGAGCTGGACCTGCTCATAGGTCGGATTCGCGGTGGCTTCGTCGAAGACGCCGCCGCCATAGGCCCACAGCTGTGGCATGAAACGGTACGGCGTATTGCCGGCATTCTTGCGCGCCACGAGGCCGTAGCCGGCAATGCCGAGCTTGTCGTGGATCTGCTTGGAATATTTGACGACGTCTTCCCAGGTTGCCGGAGCCTTGTCCGGATCGAGACCCGCACGCTTGAAGATGTCGGCGTTCCAGATGAACGCCATCGTCTCGTTGTTGGTCGGAATGCCGTAGGTCACGCCCTCCCAGGTCACGGCCTTCATGGCGCCGGGCCAGAAATCCTCGGTCGAATACCCCACATCCTCTGGCTTGAGCGGCGCCAGATAGCCCTTTGAGGCGAACTCGGTACCACCCAGGATTTGCAGGCGGACCGCCATCGGCGCGGCATTGCCCAGGAGCGCCGTGCGGAACTTGTCGAGAAGGTCGTTATAGGTGAGGGCTTGTTCCTCGAGCTGGATGTTCGGATAGGTTTTGCGGAAGGTCTCGAAGAAATCCTTGTAGTACTGGCGCAGGAGGTCGGGGTCGCCCTCGAACACGCCCTGATACCAGAAAGTCAGCCGCCCCTTGTAGTCGAGCGGGGTGACCTTGGCGCAATCGGCCGCCGTGTCAAAATCCTGTGTGCCGGCGATGGAGCGCACATATTCCGGCGACCACTTGCTGAGGTCGACCGGTGGCGCAGCCAGCGCCGATGTGGGCATCAGGGATGCCATCAAAGCAGTGACGACAGTGCCGCGCAGGACCGCACTGCCGAGCGTAATCCTCGTCATAGGTATCCTCCCTGGTTCTCCCATGCCGCCCTGCGCCAAGGCAAAGCGGTCCTTGCTCGTTTCGATCGCGAGGATGCTCAATGTATCCTCCCGATCCCTTGGTACGTTTTCAGATCATGGATTGCCTGTCAACGCGCAGGATCGTACATTGTTTGCGAAAGCCGTGTGTGATATCGGGCAAGGTATGTATTAAGTTGGGGAGCCGGCCTTGGCCGAAATAAGCGATTTCAAAGCTATGCCACCTGTGGGCACCGATCCCATCGGAGCCTCCAGCGAGGGCGCCTCGCTTTATGAATTGATCAGGGAAGACATCATCGAGGGACGGCTCGCCGCCAACGAACGGCTTGTGGTCACCGATCTGGCCCGGCGTCACGGCACCTCGACCAATCCTGTGCGCGAGGCCCTGCAGCTGTTGCGCGGCGAAGGCTTTGTCATCTTTGTCGCCAACCGCGGGGCACGCGTCCGACCCATTGATCAGGATTTTGTCCGGGATATCTACGAGATCGGTGTTCTGATCGAGCCAGCCCTGACACGATGGTTTGTGAATATGGCTACCGGCGAGGACATTGCCGAACTCGAACGTCTCCAAGGCCTGATTGAAGAGAACAACTTCGCCGACACATTCAGGCACAGTGAGCTGGATACCGCTTTCCACACCGTGATGTACCAGCGGCACTATAACCGCCACGCCGCCGAGCTTTGGTGGAAGCATCGCGAAGTGCTGCGAGCCGTGAGCCGTCGTTTCAACTTCACGCTGGCGCGACGTGCCGCGATCATGCGCGAGCACCGCGAACTCATCGCGCTCGTAAAGGCGGGAGAGGCCGACAAGGCGGCCGAACTCGTCTCCCGCCATGTCGAGGGCTCGGGCCGGCATATTCTCGAACAGATGCGTGCGCGCAACGCCGCTCGGGCCGGATAGAATATCCAGTCCAGAACATCGTTAGGCTGACCATTTTCAGACAAAGGTAGTTGCGATGAAAATCACGAGCATTCGGCCGTGGCTGATCAAGTCCGATGCTTCTTATTGGGGAGAGTTCCTGTTCGTCGAAGTGACGACCGACGAGGGAGTGAGTGGCTGGGGAGAGATCACCACCACCACAAGGCTCGCCAACCGCGCTCTCTGCACGATCCTGCGGCAGATCGGTGTCGCCGTGACAGGCGAGGATCCAGCGCGTATCGAGCATCTCTGGCACAAGATCTTCCGCAGCTTCACCTACATGGGCAGCCGCGGCGCCGCCGTCGAATGCGTGAGCGCCATCGATATTGCCCTCTGGGACATCCGGGGCAAAGTCCTTGGTAAGCCGATTTACGAGCT
Organism: Mesorhizobium sp. LSHC420B00; assembly: GCF_000503055.1. Lineage (GTDB taxonomy): Bacteria > Pseudomonadota > Alphaproteobacteria > Rhizobiales > Rhizobiaceae > Mesorhizobium. The sequence continues at coordinate 21,390 of NZ_AYVY01000030.1, forward strand.
GCTGGGCGGACCAGTACGCGATGAAATCGCGCTCTACACCCATCCCAACCAAGCCAAATTCACGAGCAAGGAAGCCGTGGTCCGCGAAATTCTAGACATTGTCGAGTCCGGACACACTGCGCTCAAGTTCGATCCTTACCCGCACCAGGGTCGCAGCGCCGATGGTCTGCCTCGCGAACAGCGGGACGGCTACCTCGATGGCAGCATGACCCGCAAGGACGAGCGCGAAGCCGCCGAACTCACGGCTCTGATCCGTGAAACGGCGGGACCCGATGTCGACATTCTCATCGATGCCCATGGCCGCTTCGACGTTCCCACCGCCATTCGCCTCTGTCGGAGCCTCGAGGAAGCCGGTCAGATCGACTGGTTTGAGGAGCCCTGCCCGCCCGAGAGCCTTAACGCCCTCAAGCAGGTGCGTGAGAAGGTCAATACCGCCATCTCGTGGGGCGAGCGCGGCCACACGAAGTGGGATTTCGTGCCGGTACTTGAGAACAAGCTCGCCGACTACATCATGCCCGACGTCACCTGGACCGGCGGCATTACCGAACTCAAGAAAATTTCTGCCCTATGCGAAGCCTACTACGTCCCGGTCTCGCCACATGACGCCGCGGGACCGATCAATGTGGTTGCGGGAGCACAGGTGATGATGACCGTCCCCAACTTCTACAAACTCGAAACGTCGGAGTGGAACCTGGGCAAATACGATCACCTGATCGACAGACCACTCGACATTTCGAACGGCAGCCTCAAGCTGACGTCGAAGCCTGGTCTCGGTATTGAGATGGACCGCGACTATCTGCAGGCCCACGAGATTGAGCTGGGCTAGCAACACTCTATGCCCAGGGTACGGGGCGACAAGCCGAAAACGAGGATAAGTCATGGCAAAGACAGGTGGCGCCGACGAGGCGCTCAATCGGGTGAACGCGAACTCCAGGCCATCTCAGCTTCGCATCACCGACATGCGGGTAGCCGAAATCGTCGGCGCGCCGTTCACCTCAACCCTGCTCAAGATTTACACCAATCAGGGCATCGTCGGACTTGGCGAAGTGCGCGATGGCGCCAGCGCCACCTACGCGCTGATGCTGAAGAGCCGGCTGCTTGGCGAGAACCCTTGCGACATCGACCGCCTGTTTCGCCGGATCAAGCAGTTCGGTGGGCACGGCCGGCAAGGCGGCGGCGTCTCGGCGGTCGAAATCGCGTTGTGGGATCTCGCCGGCAAGGCCTATGGCGTGCCCATCTATCAGATGCTTGGCGGCCGGTTTCGGGAGAAGGTGCGCCTCTATTGCGATACCGATGCGACCGTGCCGAGCGGCACCGAGACCGGCAAGCGCCTCAAGCAGCGCATGGCGCTTGGCTTCACCTTCCTCAAGATGGATCTGGGGCTGATGCAGATCGCGGATGTACCCGGTGCGGTCGTATCCCCTGCCGGCTCACTTGAAGGGTACCGCGTCCACCCCGGGCGCGGCCCGGTCAAGACCACGGAGGAGCGGCGCGCCCGCAATGCCGCGTATGATTTGCATAATGTCCCCCACCCGTTTACTGGCCTCCACTTTTCCGACAAGGGCCTCGACCTGCTTGAGCAGTACATTGCCGAGGTTCGCGAAATTATCGGCATGGATGTTCCGCTCGCCATCGACCATGTCGGCCACATCTCACTGCAGAACGGTATTCGCCTCGCCAGGCGGATTGAAAAATACGTGCCAGCCTGGCTCGAGATGTGATCCCATGGCAGTACTCCGAGCAGTACCGACAACTGCAGGCCGCCACCACGGTGCCGATCTGCACCGGCGAGGATATCTACCTTAAGGAGGGCTTCGAGCCTCTGCTCAAGAGCGGCGGCCTCTCCCTTATCCACCCGGACCTGCTCACCAGCGGGGGCATTCTGGAGACCAAGAAGATCGGCGACATGGCGCAGGATCACGGCGTTGCCATGGCCATCCATATGGCCGAAAGTCCAATCGCCGCAATGGCCGCGGCACATGTCGCGACCGCGACTGAAAACTTCATGGCGCTCGAATACCACTCTGCCGACGTCGACTGGTGGGACGATATCGTCGCCGGCGTTTCCAAGCCGCTCGTGAAGGACGGCTTTATCACTGTTCCGGACAAACCGGGCCTGGGGATTGACGACGTCGTCGACGAGGTGATCTCGCAGCATCTGCAGCCGGGTGTCACCGACATCTGGCAGCCCACGGATCACTGGGACAACGAGTATTCCTGGGACCGCACCTGGAGCTGAGGCGAAAAGAACCGAAGATGAAGATCACCGACCTCCGCTGTGCCGTTATCGGCAGGCACCCCATCGTCCGCATCGTTACCGACGAGGGCCTCTATGGCCTGGGCGAAGTCGAGTTCACCAAGACCTACCTCAAGCCCTGGGTCCTGCATTTCCGCGAGGCGCTGATCGGCGAGGACCCGACCGACGTCGAGCGGGTGATGCTGAAGATCCGCCAACGCGGCTCTTTCAAGCCCTATGGCGCGGCGGTAAGCGCCATCGAGCATGCGCTGTGGGACATTGCCGGCAAGGCTGCAGGCGTGCCGGCCTACAAACTGCTCGGCGGCAAGGTGCGCGACAAGGTGCGCGTCTATAACGGCTCGATCCGCCAGAAACGCACGGGCGACCGGCCGGAGGATTACGCCGCTGACGTCAAATGGATGATGGAGCAGCCGCAGAACTTCTTCATGATCAAGCAGGGAATCTCGTTCCACTCCGACATGAAGGACACCATCGAGGGCTTTCACTACGGCGTGACGCAGAAGAAGGCCGGCTATCACGGCGCCATGGACCAGGGCGTGATCAGCGAGCGCGGTTTCAACCACATGCTCGACTGCGTGATCGCGATGAAGGAAGTGCTGGGCGACAAGGTCAGCCTGGCGCTCGACTGCGGCCCGGGCTGGATGCTGCCCGATGCGATCAAATTCGCTCGCGCGGTCGAGAAGTACAATTTGATGTGGCTCGAGGACATGCTGACCGGCGACTATGTGCCGTGGGTCAATCCGCAGGCCTATCGGGAGCTGACCACCTCCACCTCGACGCCAATTCATACCGGCGAGCAGATCTACCTGCGGCACAATTTCAAGGAGCTGATCGAAACGCAGGCGGTGCGCGTCATCGGCCCCGATCCGGCCGATATTGGCGGCATTGCCGAGCTCAAATGGGTCGCCGAGCACGCCTATATGCACTCGATCCTGATGGCACCGCACGGCACCGCGAACGGCCTTCTCGGCCTCGGCGCGCTGATCAATGTCTGCGCCACCCTGCCCGCCAACTATATCGCGTTCGAATACCCGAGCGCCTCCGACCCCTGGTGGGAGGATCTCGTAATCGGCCTGCCGTCGCAGATCGTGAAGGACAGCATGGTGGAGCTGCTGGAAGCGCCGGGGCTGGGCCTCGATATCGACGCCGAAGCAGCCAGGAAGTATCTCGGGGAAGAGGATGCAGGCTTCTTCGACTGAACCATCCTTCTTGCGCCACCCAGCACCACGCGGACCGCTTCACGCAATCTGTCATTCGGAATGACCGTTTCGGGGCCGGAAGCAGATTGTCGGCTACGGGAGAATCCGCCCGACTCCTTCCGACAGGCGAAAGTTCGCTCTGGAAAGCACCGCGGGTGTCTTGAAATGGCACGACCGAGCCGGCGGGCGCATCGGCTCGGACTATACGCGTGGGAGCGCTCTACGTCTCGATCGGGCGGAAAGGTCGCACACGGGAGCGGCCTAGTAGGCTCATCTGCGCCAACAGGCGACTTGTGGATCAAGCTTTGGAAGGCGGCTCCACAAGCCGATGCTTCGACACTACGGCCCAAATTAGCCCTCGCCGATGCTCCGGCTGCGCCAAAGGCTTGTTTGGATGCCTCAGCTTGGACCTGGTGGCTTGGCAACCAGGGGCAGTTCTAGACCGGTCGGGGCGCGGCCAGACTTTCGAGTTTCAAGATAAGCCGCCACGGATTTGCAATGATCTCCACGACGAAGCCATAGCGCTGGTTGCTCGCGCAACCCTATGGGCGTCCTGGGGGCTGCTCCTGCGGAAACTTGTCTTCATGGACGATTGCCACGGCCCGCACAAGATTGCCTCTCACCTCGAAACCGATCCAGTGTCCGTCCATCAGGTGTGTTTGTCTCGGACAGGCGAGGAAATAGTTCCCCGCCTGCTGGGCAACAAAGTTGAGTTGTCCCTTCTCATTAATTTTAATCCCCTCTAGCGGAGCGGTGTACGCCCCCCAAATCGCATCCTCAGCCTCCAACTTCACTGGCATCTCCGACCGAGCATAGACCCTGGTCACCATCAGACCGTGCCTGAAATTCGAAGAGCCATTGATGAACTCGATCTGTACCGACCATTCTTCTGGCACGATGATCGTGAGATTGCCGTCCCAGTAGCCGTTGAAGTCGATAATGTCGGTCCGGATGTTGTCCCTGCGGTACCGCTCGACTTGGTTCCAATCGGCGACAATCTCTATAGCCACCGTCTTGGCTGCCGGATCGTTTTTGATCCAGCTCGGGACGAAAGGCTCCCCAGCCAGCGCAATTCCAGGCAACAATCCAAAGGCGAGAAGGGCAAGGTGGGCAAAGCGCGCCATCGCAATCAGAGGCTCCTCCCGAGCGGAGCGGCCAAGCTTAAGCGACCGTAATCGAAATCGACTAGGCCTATCCCTCAACGAAGAGAATACCCCCAAAACAAGATCCACACCAGCAAACCCCCTTTTGGCGGAACGGAACAAAACTCGCCGTCGCCGGAGGCGCCCCCAAGCGAACGCCCCACCTCGCACAGGCCGATGTCTGCCGCCGAAAAGCGAAGGAGGGTAAGGTTATCCCGCCAGGCTGATCGCCGCTCGGCAAAGGTCTCCTTCGGGCCGGAAAGCGGACAGATGCTTTTCTAACCCGGAGCGACACGAGCAGACCTTTTGTCCGGCGCAAGTGTCGTCCTGACGTGACCCAATGCGGCCTTCAGTTGCGAGCGTCGCTCGCTGGAGCTGCGTCAGTCGGTCGGGGGCCAATGGTATTTTCAATGGAACGCTAATATATATGGAAAACCGAACGAGCAGCGCCTGCCAGATACTTGAGGAATGCCATGCGAAGGCTCATCTTCACGGCTATGTGTATCGCCGCCGCAACAGCCGCTAACGCCCATGATTGGTACGAAGACAAGATTGACCCACAGACCAAATTCAAGTGCTGCGGTGGTTCTGATTGCCGCGCCGTACCTCGGTCTTCGGTGCGGTCCAGGGTAGACGGTGGGTATACTTATTTGCCGCATAATTTCACCATCCCACGGGACCGTGTGCAGCAATCCCCGGACGGGCAATACCATATCTGCGAAAATAAATATGTCGTAACCAATCAGCTGTATTGGCGTTGCTTCTTCGCACCTCGTGTCGATGTGTCTATACTTCTAAAGCATTAACCGCGCGTCGCTTCCGCGATTCACATCCGCAAGGTGCTAGTCCATTAATTCTGTTGGACTTTCTTCAAAATTGTCGAAGCTCAGGCGGTGCGCGACTGCCTCAGGGATTTCATTGAGTACATCGCCGCTACCGAGAGCAACTCCATGGGGCGCTGCCGCGGGTGACTTCCGGCGGACTCCGCAAATTCGGTGACAGTCCAGATTTTATCGTGTCGGCATGGCCGTGGTTGTGTAGATTGGCTGTGTGGCCCGCCTTACCCGTATTGTCCAAGTCCACTCGCCACGAGACGCAACGCGGTAACGGCTGGCGATTTCGACCACGATGGACAGCCAAGCGATAGGGGTAACTGGCGCGGGATCATCAGCACGGTTCATGCGAGAGCAGCATTCGCCAGAGGCCGGAGCTACGGCTGCAGCCTCGAATTTGACGCATCAGCACTTGCAAATCGTCGGCCGAGGTCTTTTGCTCGCGCGATAGTTGCCCTTGACCGTTGAATGGTTGGCGAACAGATGAATAAAATCGATCGACGGCGGCCAGAGTCGGAAACGGACGCCACCGTAAATGCCGCGAGACTTGGAACTCGACTGCGCCTCGCCCGCCAGACACGCGGCATGACGCTGAAGAGCCTGGCCGCGGCTGCGAATTGCTCGGAAAGCCTGCTGTCCAAGATCGAGAACGGCAAGGCTTCGCCGTCTCTGCCCATGCTTCACCGTCTGGTCGAGGTTCTCGACACCAACATCGGCTGGATGTTCGAGCAAGTCGATGACGACGAGGCGATCGTATTCCGGGCGGGCGCAAGGCCTTTGATTGCGCTCGACGCGCTACGGCGTGGCGAGGGCATTTCGCTCGAACGCATCATTCCGTATTCGCCTGGCCACCTCTTACAATGCAACATCCATCACATCGAGGCAGACGGCGAGAGCGAAGGCCCGATTCAGCACGCCGGCGAGGAAGTCGGCTACGTGCTCGCCGGCCGGATCGAGTTGATCGTCGACGGCAAGCGACATGCTCTCGCCACCGGCGATGCCTTCGTTTTCAGGTCGGAGCTGCCGCATCATTACCGCAATATCGGCAAGGAACGCGCCAGCATTTTCTGGGTCAACACGCCGGCGACTTTCTGAGCAACGCTCTGCGTTCATTTGGATTGACAAATATTCAAGTCTCTTGAATGCTTGCCTCGTGCCTGTAGCACCAACGGGAACCAGCCGGTCTGGTCCGCAAGCAAGGGGAACCGAAAATGCGTCTGTTCAAAATTCTCGCCGGCTGTGCCGCCGCCATTGCCATGGGCTCGGCAGCCATGGGATCGGCGCTTGCCGATACGTTCGCACTCGTCAACATCAACCAGCAGGCCCTGTTCTTCAACCAGATCAACGAGGGCGCGCAGAAGGCAGCCGACGCCGCCGGCGCCAAGCTGGTCATTTTCAACGCCAACAATGTGCCGAGCGCGCAGAACGACGCGATCGAGAACTACATCACGCAGAAAGTCGACGGCATCATTCTGGTCGCCATCGACGTCAACGGCGTCAAGCCCGCGATTACTGCGGCCAAGGCGGCCGGCATTCCCGTCATCGCCATCGACGCGCAGATCCCCGACGGCGACAACGTTTCGTTCATAGGTGTGGACAACACCAAGGCCGGCGAGGACATCGGCAAATTCTACGCCGACTATGTGAAGACCGAGATGGGCGGCAAGGCCAAGATCGGCATCGTCGGCGCACTCAATTCATTCATCCAGAACCAGCGGCTCGACGGCTTCAAGAAGGCGGTGACCGAAAGCAGCCAGGCCGTCACCTTCCTCGACACGGTCGACGGCCAGAACGTTCAGGAGACGGCGTTGAGCGCTTCGGAAAACCTGATGACCGCCAATCCGGACATGAACTCGCTCTATGCCACCGGAGAGCCGGCCTTGCTCGGCGCCGTTTCGGCCGTGACCAGCCAGGGCCGCACCGGCGACGTCAAGGTGTTCGGCTGGGATCTGACCAAGCAGGCCGTTCAGGGCATCGACGACGGCTGGGTGGTGGCGGTCGTGCAGCAGGATCCGGCCGGCGAAGGCAAGGCTGCGGTCGAAGCGCTGGGCAAGCTCAAGAAGGGCGAGAAAATCGACCCGATCATCAATATCCCGGTGACGATCGTGACCAAGAAGAATGTCGACCAATACCGCGCGATGTTCAAGTAAACTGCGTCGGCGACCGAGCCGCGGCGCCGCCTGAAGCTGCGCCGCGGATACCTGGCAATCGCGTGGAATCCCAGATGAGCAGTGGCCAGACCTATCGGGTGCGGATGAGCGGCATCTCAAAGCGTTACAACGCCATCCAGACGCTCGATGATGTGTCGCTGACGCTGAAGCCGGGCGAGGTGCTGGGGCTGGTCGGCGACAATGGCGCCGGCAAGTCGACATTGAGCAAGGTGCTGTCGGGGGCTGTGGTTCCCGACGCCGGCACCATCGAGATCGACGGCAAGCCGGTGATCTTCAGCTCGCCGGCGGACGCACGTGCGGCGCGCGTCGAGATGGTCTACCAGGACCTGTCGCTCTGCGACACGGTCGATGTCGCCGGCAATCTGTTTCTCGGCCGCGAGCCGCGCCGCCGCATCGCCGGCATTTCCTTTCTCGACAAGAAGCGCATGCACGACGAGACGCGCCAGATGCTCGATCGGCTCGGTATCGTCATTGCCGACACGCGGCTCAAGGTCGAAAACCTCTCCGGCGGGCAGCGCCAGTCGATCGCCATCGGCCGCGCCGCCTCGTTCGAGCCGGCCGTGCTGATCATGGACGAGCCGACGGCAGCGCTTGCGGTGGCCGAGGTCGAGGCGGTGCTCGAACTGATCCGCGCGGTCAGCGCGCGCGGTGTCAGCGTCATTTTGATCACCCACCGGCTGCAGGACCTGTTCCTCGTCTGCGACCGCATCCAGGTCATGTATGAAGGGCGCAATGTCGCCGAGCGGCTGATCGGCGAGACCAATATCGAGGACGTGGTCAATCTGATCGTCGGCCGCAAATTCAGTGCGCGTTCCGCCACCAACGGCTATCGCGGTGGAGCGCCGGCATGAGCGATGCGATCCACGCTGCCCAGCCCTCACGAGTGCGCAAGGGCACCTGGCGCGATGCGCTGCTCGCCAATGGCAGTGTCGTCTCGATCGCGCTGTTCTTTCTGGTCGTCTGCATCATCTTCTCGGTGGCGACCGACGCCTTTCTGACGTCGCCTAATCTGTTGAACATCCTGCGGCAGTCGGCGCCGCTGCTGATCGTCGCCGCGGCAATGACTTTCGTCATCACCACTGGCAGCATCGATCTTTCGGTCGGCTCGGTACTGGCGCTGGTGGCAACGCTGTCGGCGACGCTCTTGCAGTTCGGCCTGCCATGGCCAGTCGTTATCCTCGCCATGTTGGCGCTCGGTGCCCTGCTTGGCGCGGTGCAAGGCTATTTCGTCGCCTATGAGGGCATCCCGTCCTTCATCGTCACGCTTGCCGGGCTTTCGGTGATCCGTGGCGTAGCGCTGCTGATCACCGGCGGCTATTCGATCCCGATCGAGCCCGGAAGCGCTTTCACCGTGCTGGGCCGTGCCTGGTTCCTTGGCGTGCCGGTGCCGGCGCTGATCGCGCTGGCGATCCTGGCCATCGCCTATCTCGCCTTCAACGAGACGCCGTTCGGCCGCTATGTCACCGGCATCGGCGCCAACGCTGAGGCGGTGCGGCGCGCCGGCGTCAACACGCGGCAGACGACGCTCTTCGTCTATGTGATTTCCGCCACCGCGGCAGCCCTTGCCGGGATCATCATTGCTGCCAGGCTTGGATCGGGATCTTCCAATGCCGGACAGGGTTTCGAGCTGGAAGTCATCGCCGCCGTCGTGCTCGGCGGTACCAGCCTGTTCGGCGGCCGCGGAACGATCATCGGCACGGTGCTCGGCGCGCTGACCGTGGCCGTCATCGGCAACGGCCTGATCCTAGCGCATCTGTCGCCTTTCCTGACGCCGATAGTCACCGGAACGATCATCCTGATCGCCATCTGGCTGAACTTCCGCCTGTTCCGCGGCGCCGTGCGGAGCCGTTGAGCCGATGAGCGATCTGTTCGATGACGCGGTGCCCAGGCAGCGGCTGCCAATCGGGGTCGAAACCGGCCATGTGATGACCGTGCTCGGCCCGGTTCCGGTCGAGGAGATGGGCATCACGCTGATGCACGAGCACATCTTGCTCGAGGGCGCGCGCAGCTGGAAGTGCCCCTGCCATCCCGATGACATGGCGATCGCCGAGCAGCCGGTGAACATCGAGATCATCGGCGAGTTGCGCATGAACCCTTACGTCAACCGCGACAACGTCTCGCTCGACGACGCCGACCTGGCGCTCGCGGAGCTGCAGCGCTATCGCGCGCTGGGCGGCCACACCGTCGTCGATGCCACCAATATCGGCATCGGCCGCGACCCCGAAAAGCTCGCCCGCATCAGCCGCATGTCCGGCCTGAAGATCGTCATGGGCACCGGCTTCTATCTCGAGCACACCCATCCCGAATGGCTGAAGGCGATGGATGTCGACGCCGTTACCGAGTTCATCGTCAACGACGTCGGCGGCGGCGAGACGCAGCCGCCGATCATGGCCGGGCTGATCGGCGAGGTCGGCGTCAGCAAGGATTTCACCGCCGAGGAGCGCAAGTCGCTCAAAGCTTCGGCGCGCGCTTCGCGCATCACCGGCGTGCCGCTGTCGATCCATCTGCCTGGCTGGGAGCGTCTGGGGCACGAGGTGCTCGACATCGTCGAGGCCGAAGGCGCCGATCTTCGTCACACGGTGCTCTGTCACATGAACCCGAGCCACGACGATCCCGATTACCAGAAAAGCCTCGCCCGGCGCGGCGCGTTCCTCGAATACGACATGATCGGCATGGACTATTATTACGCCGACCAGGACGCGCAATCGCCCTCCGACGAGGAGAATGCACGCGCCATCGCCGCCCTTGTCGAGGCGGGCTTCGGCGACCGCCTGCTGTTGTCGCAGGACGTGTTCCTCAAGATCATGCTGACGCGCTTCGGCGGCTTCGGCTATGGCTATATCCTGAAGCATTTCATACCGCGCCTAAAACGCCACGGCGTCGAGCAGCCGGCCATCGACCGCATGCTGATCGCCAATCCGAAAAGCGTATTCGCGCGGCTCTGAATGGCCTCGAGTTACGACGGGAGTTCAAATGTCCAAGAAGAAAATCCTGCTTGCCGGCGAAAGCTGGGTTTCGACCGCGACCCATATCAAGGGTTTCGATCAGTTTCCGACCGTTACCTACCACACCGGCGCCGACGAATTGCTTGGCGCGCTGAAGGCGACCGACTTCGACGTCACCTTCATGCCGGCGCATGAGGCGCAGCGCGGCTTTCCACAGACGATGGAGGCGCTGTCGGCCTATGACGCGGTCGTGCTCTCCGACATCGGCGCCAATACGCTGCTGCTGCATCCCGACACCTGGGTCCACTCCAAGCCGACGCCGAACCGCTTGCGCCTGCTGCGCGGTTACGTCAGCGGCGGCGGCGGTCTATTGATGTTCGGCGGCTACTACAGCTTCCAGGGCATCAATGGCGGCGCGCGCTACCGCAAGACCCCGGTCGAGGACGTGCTGCCGGTGAACTGCCTGGCCTACGACGACCGCGTCGAGGTTCCCGAAGGTTTTGCGCCCGTGCCGAAACCAGGGTCGAGCCATCCCATCCTCAGGGGCCTCGGCTCGGACTGGCCGATCCTGCTCGGCTTCAACGAGGTAACGCTGAAGGACGGGGCCGAGGTCCTGGCCAGCGTGTCGTCGGATTATGGCTCGCTGCCACTGCTTGTCACCGGCCATTACGGCAAGGGCCGCACCGTGGCCTGGACATCCGATGTCGGGCCGCATTGGCTGCCGCCGCAATTCATCGCCTGGCCAGGCTACAAGACCCTGTTCGAACAGATGCTGGGCTGGGCGACCGGTGAGAGCTGAGCCATGCATGTCCACGTCGTCGGCAACGCCTGCGTCGATACCGTGTTTCGCGTCGGCCGCTTCCCTGCCGCGGGCGAGACTTTGAATGCCGTGAGCTATGCCGACGGGCTCGGCGGCAAGGGCGCCAACCAGGCAGTCGCAGCAGCACGGACTGGTGCAGAGGTGACGTTCTGGACGGCGCTCGGCAAGGACCCAGCTGGCGCATGGATCAGGAGCCGCCTCGACAACGAGCTGTCCGACCTTGAGGTCAGCCAATTCGAGCTGCCGAGTGACCGCTCGACCATCGTCGTCGATCGAGGCGGAGAGAATTTCATCGTCAGCGGCGTCGCCTGCGTCGAAGCCTTCGACCCGGTGGCGCAGACAGCACTTGTCCGCTGGATCGCTCCCGGCGACATCCTCGTCTGCCAGGGAAATCTACGGACTGCCGTGACCAATGCCTGCCTCAGAGCAGCAAAGGGAAACGGTGCGCGCACCGTTCTCAACGCCAGCCCGATCGATGCGATTTCGCTGCCCGATCTCGGCCTGGCGGAGGTTCTGGTGGTCAACCAGTCCGAAGCGCAAATCCTGACCGGCCGGGATGACATGACAGCAGCAGCCGGCGCGCTGGTGGCCAAAGGCGCAGGCGCCGTCGTCATCACCCTCGGTGCCGCAGGCTGTATCGTGCTTGGCACGGACCGGACGGAACCGCTTCGCTTGCCGGCGCCGAAGGTCGAAGCGCTCGACACCAGCGGCGCGGGCGATGTGTTCTGCGGCTGCCTCGCCGGCGGGCTTGCGCGGGGCATGCCGGTCATCTCGGCGCTGAAGCTGGCGCTCGCCGCCGCCGCAATCGCCGTGACACGGCCGGGCACGCTGGCATCCTGTCCTTCCGCCTCCGAGATGGCGGTGCTCATCGATCAAATGGAGATCTCATGACCCAGATCGGCCAATCCGGCGGCGACGCGCTTCTAGACCTTTTCGGCCGCACCAAGGTGGTGATCGGCGTCGTTCACCTGGCGCCGCTGCCCGGCGCGCCGCGCTATGACGGCGAGGCCGTGGAAGTGATCTACCAGCGCGGGCTCGATGACGCCAAAGCCTATCTCGACGGCGGCTGCGACGGCGTCATCGTCGAGAACCATGGCGACATCCCCTTCGCCAAACCTGACGATATCGGCCCGGAGACGGCGGCCTATATGGCGGTCGTCTCCGACCGCATCCGCCGAGAGCTCGGCAGGCCGATCGGCATCAATGTGCTGGCCAATGCCGCTATCCCGGCCTTGGCGATCGCCAGCGCCGCCGGCGCCGGTTTCGTCCGCGTCAATCAATGGGCGAACGCCTATGTCGCAAATGAGGGTTTTGTCGAAGGCGAGTCGGGTCGCGCGGCGCGCTACCGCGCCAGGCTGCGCGCCAACGGCATCCGCATTTTCGCCGATGCCCATGTCAAGCACGGCGCACACGCCATCGTCGCCGACCGCCCGGTGGAGGAACTGGTCAAGGACCTGGTCTTCTTCGACGCCGACGCCATCATCGCCACTGGCCAGCGCACCGGCCACGCCGCGGATTTGGGCTACATAAGCATGATCAAGCAGGCCGCCGGCCTGCCGACGCTGGTCGGCAGCGGTGTCACGCCGGACAATGCCAAGGATATCCTCGCCATTGTCGACGGGGTCATCATCGCCAGCGCGCTGAAGCACGACGGCGTCTGGTGGAACCAAGTCGACTCTGCTCGAGTAAAGGCGTTCATGGGTGGTCTGAGGCGATAGCTGACTTCAACCCCCACCGCACCGAAGGGCGGCAGTCACCTGCGCGAGGGGCGGGAGCTCTTCGGGCTCGCCCGCCGCCCAGAGCAAAAGATGGGCATCGAGCAGAAGTTTCATGCGTCGCCGCCAAACAGCTTCCCGATTTCCTCATCGGCCATGCGATCAACCTCGTCCGGAACTGAAAACTGCCCGGCCATAAACCCAACGCGACGCATTTCGCCGGCCGCAGGTGCGTCTATGGCAACGACCTTCACCATCGGCTTGCCGGATTTCGCAATTATGAAGGATTCAGCTTTGACCGCCCTGTCGACAAGACGAGACAGATGCGTCTTGGCCTCGTGAATATTGACGGTGTGCATTGCGGGCCCCGCGACTTAGTCCATGCAACTTAGTCTACTCGGGTCGATCTTCCACTATTGAGCGACTTCCTCGCGCCTAGCCGGCTCCTAGCAAGGAAGGGATTTCGACCTAATGGCCCGAATTCGCCGTTAGGAATGGCTTGATCAGGATGGTAGCTTCGCTCAACCACAGCAACGAAGTCGGAGGCGATAGTTCGATGAGTGTGGGGAAGGCATCTCGCCCAGTAGTGCCGTTGGACCCCCGTTTCGACTTCGATGCCGCCGATCTTCGACGGATCTCGAGACACAGTAACTGTTTGGATCAAGTCCCGCATCGCCTCTGCGGATTCGGAGTTGCCAGCCCCAATTCCTTTGGCAAGCCTATTTGAAGCTGGTTTAGTTGTTCATCGTAGCGTGCCGGCACCACAGGGCTCCAAACAAGTCACCGCGCATGGGTGTCGGCTGATCTCGACAAGGATCTCGCCGGCACTGACCAGTTTCTCGATCTCGCGGAATTCGTTCCGACGCTGCGCTCTCGCCTCGCCGCGAGACTCGAATTTCCCATTGCTCACCCGACGATTAATACCGCTTGCGCCTTTTGCGTCAATTAATAAATTTACGCATGGAAACTCTCGGACATTATCTGTAAATTTTCGCCTTGCAGTTGCACGCATGGCGGGCAGCGCCGAGGAACCACCCGGGATCGGATGTCTGTGACGAGAGGATTTCAATGCCGATGACGCACAAGACCATGGAGGATTTCGCCCGCTCCTGGGGCGTCTCCAGGCCGACCTTGTCCAAATATTTCGAGGATCCAACCAGCGTCAAGCCAGCGACGCGAAAGCGGATCGAGGAGGCACTCCGCTCGTCCGACTATCAGCCCAATCTGTTTGCCCGCAACCTGAACCGCAAGCGGACCCGCAGCATAGGCATCGTGGTGCCGACTCTCGCCGATCCTTTCTATTCCGAGATGGTCAGCCGCATCGAACTTAGGCTGCGCCACGAAGGCTACTGGCCGATCGTGATCTCCTCGCACGGCTCGCGCGAACTCGAAGTGGAAGCGACGCGAACCATCCTGTCACTAAAAGTTTCCGGTGGGCTGATCGCGCCGCTCGGCCTGCGCTCGGACCACCGTGCGCTGGAGAAGCTGACGCAGGCCATACCGATCGTCTATTTCGATACCTATCTCGAGAGCGGCACGCCGTTCGTCGGCAACAACAACAGCCAGAGCGTTTCGACGATCGTCGATTACCTCTGCCGCTCCGGCGACGCGCCGGTCTATTTCGACATCCCGCACGTCAATCACAATACGCGCGAACGCCTGCACAACTATGCAAGCGCCATGCAACGGCTCGGGCAAGAGCCGGTGATCATTGGCGACACCCATGAATACACCTGGGATTTCGAACGGATCGGCTACCAGCAGATGGAGACAATGCTCAGCAATGGTGGCTTGCCGGGTAAGACCATTTTGTGCGCCAATGACCGCCTGGCCTTCGGCGTCATGGCGGCCGCCTATTCGCAAGGTCGCAAGGTCGGCCGCAAAAGCGATTGCGACCTGCGCGTCGCGGCCCATGACGACCACCCGCTCAGCCGCTACACCTGTCCTGCCTTGACCACCATGGCGCAGGACTTCGCCGCTATGGCGGGACGCAGTGTGGAGACGCTGCTGGCCCTGCTTGATGAGGACGGGACTGCGGTTGCACCCAAGATCAATCTCGACGCGACGCTGGTCATGCGTCAATCGGCCTGAGCATTTCCAAAGGCGAGATCGAAGCCGCGCCATGCGCGGACCGCCGCGCTGACCGCTTGCCGTGCAGCCGGGCTATGGCGGCCCATCGAGACGAAGCCGTGGATCTGGCCATTCCAGCGGCGCAGGGCGACCGGCACTCCTTCATCTTCCAGACGCTTCGCGTAGGCCTCGCCTTCGTCGGCGAGAATGTCATGGCCGGCGATGGCAACAAAGGCCGGCGCCACACCGGCAAGGCTGGCCGCCTTCAGCGGCGACACGCGCCAATCGTTGATATCGCCGGCATGGGTAACATAGTGGTCGCGGAACCAAGTCATGGTTGCCGCAGTGAGACCAAAACCCTCGGCAAAGCGGCAATAGCTGTCGGCCGTCTGCGCGGCGTGCGTATTCGGGTAGAACAGCAGCTGCGCCGTCGGCGGATTCTTGTTTTCGCGCGCGAGCAGGGAGAGCACCGTGGCGAGGTTGCCGCCCGCACTGTCGCCTGCGACAGCGATGCGCTTCGTGTCGACGCCGAGATCGTCGACGGCACTTTGCATGAAGGCAAGCGCCACGCGGCAATCCTCGATCGCCGCCGGGAACTTGTGCTCCGGCGCCAGCCTGTAGTCGGGACAGACGACGACGCAGGCGGCCATGTTGGCAAACCAGCGGCAGATCTCGTCATGGGAGTCGAGATTACCGATCACCCAGCCGCCGCCATGCAGATAGAGCAACGCCGGCGCGCCATGCGCGGAAGCTCCTAGCCCGCGATAGATCCTGAGCGTCAATGGGCCGCTTGGTCCGGCGATGGTGCGCTCGGTCAGCGAGGCGACCGGCTCGCGTTCGCCCTGCAGTGTCGGAAAGCCCTGCTCATAGGCGCGGCGGGCTTCCTGAGGGCTGCCGGCCTCGAACGGCTTGGCGGCCGCCTGCCGGCCGAGGTCGAGCACATGCTGGGCTTCCGGATCGAGCAAGGGCGAAGGCGATATTGTCATGGACGGCCCCCAAACTCAGGCAAGCAGGCTTGCCGCCTCGTCCTCCGCAAGGAGTGGCGGCTGATCGACGGTTCCATTGACTGCAACCGACTCGCGGCTTTCGCCCGAAGCGAGAATCGCTTCCATGATCTCCAGCACATGCAGCGCAAGGTCGCCGGACGCACGCGGCTTTCTTCCGCTCAACAGCGCGCGTGAAAGGTCGGCGACGCCGAGCATGCGGTAATTGGCGCGATCGGGCGCGGCGAAGGGCCAGTTGCGCGCGCCGTAGAGTTCGCTCTCGCTTGTGAAGTCTGCCCAGTCGGCTCCGCGCTCCGAAAGCGAGACGGTGCCGCCGAATGTGTCCGGATCGGGCAGCTTGAGCGAGCCTTCCGTGCCATGCAGTTCGATCGGATGGTTGGAGTGCTTGAAGACGTCCCAGGAGGCGCCGAAGGCGACGGTAGCGTCTGAGCGGAATTCCAGCAGCGACAGGATGCTGGTTGGCGTGCCGACCTTGAAGGTGGTGTTCCTGTAGGGACCCTCTGCGGTGATCAGGCGCTCCTCCTGGCCACGCGTTGCCATGGCCATCACGCGGCCGACCGGCCCGAGCAGGTTGACCAGCATAGTCAGGTAATATGGCCCCATGTCGAAGACCGGGCCGCCACCGGGTTGATAATAGAATTGCGGATTGGGATGCCAATGCTCCATGCCGCGCCCCATCATGAAGGCGGTGCCGGTCACCGGCCGGCCGATCGCACCCCCGTCCATGAGGCGGCGCGCCCGCCGGCCGACGGCGCCAAGAAACGTGTCGGGGGCCGAGCCGAGCAGCAGCCCGCGCTTCGCCGCCTCCGTGACAAGACGGCGGCCGTCGTTGGCCGAGGTCGCCAGCGGCTTTTCGGTGAAGACATGCTTGCCCGCCGAAAGCGCTGAAAATGAGATGTCGAAATGCGCCGACGGGATGGTCAGGTTGAGGACGAGGTCGATCTCCGGGTCGGCCAGAAGCGCGTCGACGCTGAGCGGACGGATGCCATATTCGCTGGCGCGCAAGGCCGCCATGTCGGCGGAAATGTCGGCGCAGGCGCGCAGTTCCACCTCACCGAACAGAGCCGCATTGCGCAAATAGGTCATCGAGATGTTGCCGCACCCGACAACGCCGATGCCGAGCTTTGTCTTTGATTTCCCGTGCATTTCGATCGTACCTCCCAACACCGCAGCGGCCTGGACCGCTGCGCCGGCAACGGATCACATTCGCAAGCCGCTATACAACATTTTAAATATTGACGCGCGTAAAATTGTTATAGAACATGCGAAAATGCTGACGAACGTCGGGCGAGCTGCCGGCCCTGGGAGGAGAAATGACTGACATGAAAAATCGGCCGGCCGCCGGCTCGAAGCCCGTGCTCATGTGACGATCGCCGACCGCCGGCAATTTCTCACTGGAAGCGCCGGACAGCTGGTGCAGCAGCGGTCGGCTTGCGCGCAGGACTGGGCGTTCGCCGGACTCGCGCCTGTCGCGCGCCGAATGAGCTTTGCCAACACCGCCTCGGGGAGGCTGACGCAGGCGGCATCAAGGAATGAAAGGACGATCGTGAAAAACCTGAAAGTCGGTTGCCAGACCTTTACCTGGGAAATGTTGGGAGACCGCTTTGCCGGCGGCCCCGACGATCTCGTGAAGGCGATCGCGGATGGCGGCTATGCCGGCATCGAGATCACCGACACGATGATCGGCCGCTATGCCGGCAGGCCGGCGGAATTCNGCTCGGGGACCGCTTCGCCGGCGGCCCGGACGATCTGCTCAAGGCGATCGCCGATGGCGGCTATGCCGGCATCGAGATCACCGACACGATGATCGGCCGCTATGCCGGCAGGCCGGCGGAATTCGCCACCGCACTGAAGGCGACCGGCCTCACCCTCGTCTCCTTTGCCTTCGGTTCGAAGAACGGCTTCACACTGAAGGAGCAGATCGGCGCCGACCTCGAGGCCGCGAAGCGCTGGATCGACTTCGCCGCCGCTTTTCCGGGCGCGATGGTGTCGATGGGCTCGGCCACCGTCGTCTCGGACGGCCGACGCGACGACAGGTTCGCCATCGCGGCCGAGATCTACAACAGGGCGGGTGAGCTTGGGCGCAAGGCCGGCGTCGATGTCGCGGTACATCCGAGCTCGCACCACAACACGCTGCTGTTCGACCGCGCCGATTACGACCGTATCTTCGGGCTGATCGATCCGTCGCTGGTCGGTTGGGTGCCCGACACCGGCCATATATTGCGCGGCCACAACGACATGATCGACACCCTCACAACCCATCGCGACCGCATCCGCTACGTTCACCTGAAGGATGTCGATGCCAGCGGCACTTGGGCAATGCTTGGCAAGGGCGTCTGCGACACCCAGGCAGTGATCGCCATCGCCAGCGCCGCGCCCAACTTCAACGGCTGGCTGGTGTTGGAGGAAGAATCCGACACCGCTGCCGCAGATCCGGCCGCCGCGGTCAAGACCAACCGCCAGACGATGCGCGGCTACGGCGCGTGAGGAACAGATCATGATCCGGAAACAAGACCGCCGCCTTCGTGTCGGTGTGCTCGGCTGCGGGCCGATCGCGCAATTCGCCCACCTCGAATCCTGCGTCAAAGCAAGGAACGCCGACCTTTATGCTATCTGCGATGCCGCCCCCGACCTTTTGGGGCGCATGGGCGCGACCTATGAACCTGAGAAGATGTATGGCGACTACGACGCCATGCTGGCCGACCCGGAACTGGAGGCGGTGATCGTCGCGACCTCGGACGCCTATCACGTGCCGATGGCGATCAAGGCGCTCGAGGCCGGCAAGCATGTGCTGTGCGAGAAGCCGATCGGCGTCTCGGTCGAAGAGGGCCAAAAACTCGCCGACGCGGTCATGCGCTCCGGCAAGGTGCTGCAGGTCGGCCACATGAAGCGCTTCGACCCGGCTCTTGAGGCGGCGCGCGATTTCGTCCGCGACGAGATGGGCGAGATACTGGCGCTAAAAGCCTGGTATTGCGATTCCACCCACCGCTACACCAACACCGATGCCATCCAACCGCTGCCGGTCAGCAGCCGGCTGGCGCGCAAGCCGGCCGGTAATCCGAAGGCCGATCTCAGGCGGTACTTCATGCTTGCGCATGGCTCGCACCTCGTTGACACCGCACGCTTCCTGTGCGGTGAGATCCTCGCGGTGCGCGCCCGTCTCAACCAACGTTTCGGCGCCTATTGCTGGTTCGTCGAAACGGAATTCGCCAACGGAGCGCTTGGCCATCTCGACCTGACGGTGGCTGTGCGCATGGACTGGCACGAGGGCTTCCAGCTCTACGGCGAAAACGGCTCGGTGATCGCGAAGACTTTCAATCCCTGGTACTTCCGGGCAAGCGAGGTCGATATCTTCCATGAGAAGGATGCAACGTCGCGCAAGCCGCTTGGCGCGGACGGCCATTTCTTCCGACGCCAGCTCGAAGGCCTCTCCGACACCGTGCTTGACGGCGCGCCGCTGCGTGGCGCCGACGTCGAGGACGGCCTCGCCTCGATCCGCGCCATGGTGGCGATCGCCCGCTCGGTCGAAACCGGCCAACGCGTCGAGATTGCTGGCGTAACAGGAGCGGTCTGATGGAGATCGGGGTCTTCGCCAAGACTTTTCCGGGAAGCGAGCCGGCCGGTGTGCTGGCCGCGGTGCGCGACGCCGGATTTGCTGTTACTCAGTTCAACCTTGCCTGCGCCGGCCTGCCGTCGATGCCGGATGCGGTGCCGGATCACGCCATCAGCACTATTTCGGCTGCGTCTAATGCCTCCGGCGTCGCTTTGGTGGCGCTGTCGGGCACCTACAACATGGCCCATCCGGACATGACGGTGCGCCACGACGGCCTGCGCCGTCTTGGCGCGGTCATCGAGGCCGCGGCAGCGCTTTCGGTTCCGCTCGTCACCCTGTGCACGGGAACGCGCAATGCGGACGACCAGTGGGCGCATCACCCTGGCAATGCCGATCCGTCGGCCTGGGCCGATATGGCAAGCGAGATGGAAAAGGCGCTTGCTCTGGCCGAGCATCACGGTGTCGATCTCGGCATCGAACCCGAACAGGCCAACATCGTCACATCGGCAGCGGACGCGATGCGCCTTATCGCAGAGATGGGCTCGAAGCGGCTGCGCATTGTGCTCGATCCGGCGAACCTGTTCGAACAGGCGAGCACAGGGCAAGCACGCGCCGTCGTCGCTGCAGCAGTCGAAGGCACCGCAGGCCACGTCGCCATGGCCCACGCTAAGGACCGTTTCGCCGACGGCCGCTTTGCCACCGTCGGCCGCGGCGTCGTCGACTTCGCCGATTTCGTCGCCCGGCTCAAAGTGTCAGGCTTTGACGGGCCGCTAGTCACGCACGGCCTTTCAGCCGAAGAGGCACCAGGCGTCGCCCGGTTCCTGAAGGGCCTGGGCTGATGGCGCGCCCGGCGACCTTGTTTCGCGACGATGCCACGCTGCGGATTTCCGATGAGGGCGACGGGCTTGCCGTCGTCTTCCAGCACGGGCTGGGCGGCGGCGAGGCACAGGTCGCGCAGGCTTTCCCCATCGACGCCGGCTGCCGGCGCATCACGTTGGACTGCCGCGGACACGGTGAGTCCGATCTAGGCAGCCGCCGACCGTTTTCAATGGCGATGTTTGCGGACGATGTTCTGGCCGCCGCCGACCAGGCCGGCCTCGACCGTTTCGTCGCTGGCGGCATTTCCATGGGCGCCGCGATTGCGTTACGCCTTGCCTGCCGTTGTCCGGACCGCGTCGCCGGCCTGATGCTTGTGCGGCCGGCCTGGACGTTCGAACGCGCGCCAGTGAACCTGCAGCCGATCGCCGAGGTCGCCGGCCTCATCCTCGATCATGGCCCCGACAAGGCCAGGACGATCTTCTCGCGGTCTGAAATCGCCGCGCACCTGCAGAGCGAGGCACCAGACAATCTCGCCTCGCTGTTCGGTTATTTCGACCGCCCGGATGCAGCATTGTTTGCGCAAGTCCTGGCCGACATCGCTGCCGATGGAGCTGAGGTCTCGGCAAGCGACGCCGCCACCCTTGGCATTCCTGTGCTGGTCATCGGCAATACTGTGGATGCGGTGCATCCACTATCGGCCGCGCATACACTTGCGGATGCCATCCCCGGCGCGGCCTTTGTGGAGATCGCCGCCAAGGCGCTCGACGGCAAAAGGCATTTCGCGGAGCTGCAGGCCGAGATCACCACGTTCCTTCACGCCCACTTCAACATCCGGAGCCTTGTTGCCTCATGACGAGCAAATCCCTGTCCGGCCGTATTGCCATCGCCGCCTTGCCGCGCAACCGGCTGCTCGGCGAGTTTTCCCTGTGGTCGGCCGACCTGGCCAACATGGAGCGCGATCTGAAGCGCATAGACGCTTATGTCGACCTGCATCACATCGACGTCGCTGACGCCCGCTTCACCCCCGGCTTCCTGTTCTTTCCGGATCTGGTGGCACGGATCGCCAAGCTGACGACAAAGCCGATCCATGTGCATCTGATGGTCGAAGCGGAAATCGTCGAGGAGCAAACGCGCCAGTTCATCGAGGCCGGCGCCGACCTCATCAGCGTCCATGTTGAAAACGGCGAGGCCGGGTTGCGCGCCGTGCGGCTGGCGCATGAGCTAGGCGCCGAGGCCGGCGCGGTGCTCAGGCTGGAGACGCCTGTCTGCGCCGTCACGCCCTTCTTGCCCGAAGTTGCCTTTGTGACGCTTCTCGGCACGTCGATCGGCGTCAAGGGCCAGGCCCTGTCCGACCAGGCCTGCCCGCGCCTGATCGAGGCGCGCGCGCTGATGCGAAAAGCAGGTCGAGAGAACCAAATCATCTTGGCTGCCGATGGCGGAATCCGACACGAGACGGTGCCGCGCCTGCGTGCTGCCGGGGCCGAAACGGTGGTGCTCGGATCGCTGGCGTTCGGCGACCCCGACCTTGCGCAACGCATGGCCTGGCTGCATGGGTTGAAGGTCACCGCCTGATGACCAAAGTTGCGCTTGCATTCGATCTCGGCGGAACGGAGCTGCGGGGCGCGCTGGTCGAGCGCAACGGTCGGGTTGTCGCCCGCGTTTCGGCGCCGACGTTGGCGGGTGCGGGATCGGAAGCGGTGATCGGCCAGATCATCTCACTTGCTGGCAGGCTTTTGGTCGAGCGGCCGCAGGCAGAGATTGCCGGCATCGGCGTCTGCGCGCCGGGGCCGCTCGATCCCAAGGCCGGGATCGTGATCGCGCCGCCGACGCTGGCCGGCTGGCACGACGTGCCGCTGCTCGACATTCTGGGCAGGCATTTCGGCCTGCCGGTGCGGCTGGAGAACGACGCCAATGCAGCCGCGCTGTGCGAGTGGCGTTTCGGCGCCGGCCGGGGTAGCGGATCGGTGGTCTTCGTCACCGTGTCGACCGGCATCGGCGGCGGCGTTGTTGCCGATGGCCACATCTATCATGGCCGACGCGGGCTGGCAGCCGAGATCGGCCATATGACCATCACCGGCGAAGGCGACCGCTGTTTCTGCGGCGCCATCGGCTGCTTCGAGGCGGTGGCGTCGGGAACCGCGCTCGGGCGGCATGCCACGCGGCTGACGGCTCCCGGCGACGGCTCACTGCTCAGGCGTCTTTCCGGCGACGGCGATGTCTCGGCCAGGCACGTCGTCGAGGCCGCGCACGCCGGCGATATCAGGGCGCTCGAACTGGTCGAGGCCGAGGCGAAGTGGCTGGGCATCGGCTTCACCAATCTGTTGCACCTCTACTCGCCTGATCTGATCGTGATGGGCGGCGGCCTCGCCAACGGCTTCGATCTGCTGGCGCCGCTTATCAGGGGCACCGTCGAAGCGCGGGCGATGCCCGCCTATCGCGATGTGCCGATCGTACAGGCGCAGCTCGGCGACCAGGCCGGCCTGGTCGGCGCGGCAAGCCTGATCCTGTGGGAGGGCGAGCCAGGAACGTCACTGGCAATGGCGCAGAACGACGAGAGAAGATGACGCCGGCACTCGCCGTGAGCGCTTCGGCCGCAGCGAATTCGAACTCCAGCGTCAAACGCGGCGCGGCACCGAGAGGCTGATGGCAGACGAAAGGCACTCACACGTAGCGCACTTCGACTCCCAGCTTGTCCAATCGGCTACGAATCCCATACGGCATACCAGTGTCGGTGATGATCAGATCGACACGTGACAACGAGAATGCCTTGGACGAGGCGCCGATATCCCATTTGCTTGAATCTGCCACAAGGATCACACGCCTGGCCATACGAACCAGATTACGCTTCGTACGTGCAATGTCTTCTGAGACATCGACAACGTCGAATGAGTGATCTATCGCATGCGCGCTGACGAATGCCTGGTGAGCCACAAGACCGCCCACGGCCTTGTCAAAATCCGACACGATCGTGCTGACCGTCTCGGGATAGACCCGACCGCCTATCATATGCACGTCCAGTCCGGGACGATACATCAGATGCTGCGCGATGTTCATCGCGGTTGTCGCTACTACGACATTGCTGACCGGGGGCATCTGCATTGCGACCTGCAGCAACGTCGAGCCGCTGTCGAACACCACGGACTGGTTGTCTATGATCTGGCGCGCCGCCATCTGCGCGATACGCCGTTTGGCATCGAAGTTGCGGTACATCCGTTCTTCGAAGGCCGCGGCGGGCGAATCAGCGGGCAAGGCAATTGCGCCGCCATGCGTTTTGATCAACTGCTTTTTTGCGTCCAGAATTTCCAGGTCGGACCTAATGGTCACCTCGGACACGCCGAAGTTTTCCGCCAGTTGGCTGGTGCGCGCCTGGCCGGTCCGTTGAAGCTCGAGCATGATCTGATGTCGTCGTTGTTCCGCCAGCATGTGTGACCCCGAATTGCTGTTTGAATAGCTGCACGCTAACCTTTCGAAAATCGAACCCCAAACCGGCAAGCGTTTGCGAATCCTTGGGATAGCGCGTCATCGTAGCGAACGCTAGCGGTCGCAATCGCAATCTTATATCAAAACGAAAGAAATCGAAATATTGAGTATTGTTTTGCTTTCGAGTTAGGGTCCCTCAATGTCAGATCAAAAATCGCGAAGGGACTGCACCGATATGGGCCTTGGAACTAAAATTCGCTTGTCGCGGCTGTTCTCGCATCGATCTGGAAACCTGTTCGGTGGTGCGGTCGACCATTTCGTAGGCTATGGCAACGTCCGTGAGGGCGGCCTTGCGGATCTCCCCGGCGCGCTCAAGCGAGTGATGGCCGGAGAGCCAGATTACATCAGCATTCAGCCTGGTGCGGCGCGTCATCTGTGGCCGGCTTACGCCGGCAAGGCGGCGCTGGTCATTCAGGCGGGGTGCTTTACGCCCGACGATCGGATCAGTCAGTTGATCGCGACACCCGAAGATGCCGTGCGCTACGGTGCCGATGCGCTGGCCGTCGCCATTCCGGTGCGGGGCGATACCGAGGGCCACTACATTCGCTGGCTTACCGATACGGTCAACGCTGCTGCTCGTTTCGAAATGCCGGTCGTTGCGCATGTTTATCCGCGCGACTATTCAAACGGCTGCAAGATCGTCTTCACGCCCGACGAGATCGCCTATGCAGTTAGGATTGGCTTTGAGACCGGCGTCGACGTGATCAAGGTCGGATACACTGGGGACTTCGACTCATTCAAGGAAACGGTCGCCACTTGCCCGGTTCCCATCGTTATCGCCGGCGGCCCGAAGACCGAGGATCTTCTGGGCGCTCTGACCCAGACCTCTGAAGCCCTGCGCGCCGGCGCGAAGGGTGCGGTCGTGGGGCGCAATTTGTGGGGGCATGGTGACATCACGATGGCAGCGCGTGCGTTCAAGGGCGTCATTCACGACGGGATGGCGCCGCAAGACGCTTTGGCGGCTGCGGCACGTGAGCCGTGACCGGCGATCTTCAGGTCTTGGGCTTCGGAGCCTTGGCGATTGACGACATCATCTATGTCGACAGCCCGCTGGGTGCCGGCAAAGGGAGGGTGACAAATCGCACGAGGGACCACGGCGGCAATGTGGCGACGGCACTCGTTGCTGTCGCCAAGTTGGGCGGGCGTGCCGGTTTCATCGGCTGGCTGAGCGATCAGCCACATTCAGATGTCAGCGCCCGCGAACTTGAACGACACGGTGTCGACATATCGTTCGCGCCACGTCGTTCCGATGCCAGGCCGATCCGGTCGGTGATCACTGTCGCGCCTAATGGTGACCGGTTCATCGCCTATGATGATGATGTGCCGCACGGGACCTCGGATGCGCTGGCCGACAGCGTCCTTGCGCAAGCCCAGGTACTGTTGATCGACGGCTACGCCACGCAGGCGGAGATGGTCGTTGCTCGTGCCCGCACGCTGGGTCTGGCGGTGATCGCCGATATTGAGTGGACAATCGGACCTGCAACCGACCGATTGATCCGCCTATCAAATCACCTGGTATTCCCTCTGGAATTTGCGCAGACCTATACAGGCGAAAAAGAGGCGACGGCGATCCTGCGCAAGCTGTGGTCGGATGACCGCTCCGCGGTCGTGTTGACCGATGGCGATCGAGGCGCCTACCTCCGGCAAAAGGACGATGCCGTTTTGTGGCACGTTCCGGCCTACAAGGTCAGGGCAGTGGACACGACCGGCGCGGGGGATTGTTTCCATGGGGCCTATGCCTTTGCCCTTACACAGGGAAAGCAGCCTGTCGCCTGCGTTGTTTATGCAAACGCCGCGGCCGCGATCTCGGTAACGGGCCGCGGTGGCCGTATGGCTCTGCCAGACCACAATGCCTGTCTCGCGTGGATGGCGAAAGAAAATGCGCCTGTGCCCATACCGATTACGTCGCCAGACTGAGAATTCATCGCTCGGATATTGCCGCTTCTGGGGGAACGTCCGGGGAGCGCGCCTTGGCTGCGCCGATGACACTGCCGGTTCGATCTGCAGTCGCGCTGGGTGGAGGCTATTCGACGTTTAGCTAGCGCAGATAATAGGGAGGATGTGACGTGGCCGTTGTTGTGTTGGACAAGATTTGCAAGACCTACGGGACGAAATTCCAAGCAATCAGGGATCTTAGCCTGACGATAAACGATGGCGAGTTCCTCATTCTCGTTGGCCCTTCGGGATGCGGAAAATCGACTGCCTTGCGCATGATCGCGGGGCTGGAAGAGATCAGCAGCGGAACCCTGAGCATTGGCGGCGAGAATGTTGAGGATCTGGCGCCGAAGGACCGCGATATTGCGATGGTCTTTCAGAATTATGCCCTTTATCCGCATATGACAGTGTTCGACAACATAGCCTTCTCGATGAAGCTTGCGGGGAAGAGCAAGGCCGAGCGCACGAAGCGCGTCCATGAAATTGCAAAGACCCTGCAATTGGAAACGCTGCTCGACAGTAAGCCGGCGGCGCTGTCAGGCGGACAACGCCAGCGGGTCGCCATGGGGCGCGCGATGGTGCGCGAACCGGCGGCCTTTCTCATGGATGAACCCTTGTCAAACCTCGATGCCAAGCTGCGCGTGCAAATGCGCGCGGAAATTGTCAGCCTGCAAAGACAGTTGGGGGTGACCACGATTTATGTAACACACGATCAGACCGAAGCCTTGACCATGGGCGACCGGGTTGCGGTCTTAAAAGGCGGTGTGCTTCAGCAGGTCGACACGCCAAAGACACTGTACAATCGGCCAATCAATGCCTTCGTGGCGGGTTTCATCGGGTCGCCATCGATGAACCTGTTCGAAGGCCGTTTGCACAATGGCAGGATCGACCTGCCGACCTTTTCGATCCCGGTGCCGACGAGTGCGTTTGAGCGCTCGCCTGGTCTGACCGCCTTCGAAGGCAAGACACTCATCTTCGGCATACGCCCCGAGGATCTCTACGACAGCAGTCTGGAATCGGGATCGCGCCATGCCACTCTGCCGGCCATCGTAAAGTCGACGGAGGAATTGGGATCCGAGCTTGTCGTTCACCTGAGTGTCGATGCGGTTCGAATCGATTCCGGCGACCCAGATGCCGTTGAAGATCTAAGCGGTGCGGCAAACGCCGTAGCGAGGTTTGAAGCCGTCAGCGCGGTCGGGCCGGGCGAGTTGATTAATCTTGCGATCAACGCGGCCAAGTTGCACTTCTTCGATCCCCAGACGCATCTCGCAATTTAGCGTGATCCGCGAGGGTTGATCCGGAAAGAATCGGACGCGCAAATTTCGTTAGACGCTGGCTCCACTCTGGTGTGCGAACCCTCGCTCGACCATCAAATCGGTTGGTTGAGGGTTATTTTAAGGCCGTGACTTCTAAGCTGCCAGATCGTAGCCGGCCAGGAGCCAAGCATTCGTGGGCGACTAAGATCGTTGGCTTTGCATCAAGGGAAATTTCGGGCCGTCCTCCTTGGCAAACGGTGCAACCCTGCTCGACATCGTTCAGCGGTGCGACACGCCGATTTTTTCACCGGGAGCTCGAGATCGTCTTGTGCCCATTGGTCACCCAACAAAGCGACCAAGCGATCAAGAGTCGCCTGAACGCCGTCTAAATTGCGACGTCTTCGCAAGTGCGTGACCTCGCCGAAAGCCCGCTTTTCCGCCCGATCGATGCGCCTTTCATTTGTTTTCTTTTGAGCTAACAGGCTTTCGTTTGTTTACGAAATTAGCGGAAAAATGCGACGCGAGCAATGTGTACAATGGAAAAAGCACCTCCTCGGAACTCAGACAAATCGCGTTATTATTCAACTGCTTACATTTATTTCTGGCTTCGCATTATCCCAGCCATTCTTCCCGATCCCAGTTCTTGATTGACACAAAGACCCGGAAGGGAACCTAGTTTGATCGCGATCGGGAGGATCGAGCCAAAACATCGCTCCGAGGAGGGAAACATGAACGTCAGTAAATATATTGTAGCGGCTTCGTCCGCTGTGGCCGTCTGGGTACTATCTGCCACCTGCGCCTTCGCTGAGACCAATCTCGAATTCATCCAATGGTGGGAGCCCGAAATGCCCGCTGGCGCTCTGCGTGGCATCATGGATGAGTTCGAAGCTAAAAACCCTGGCATCAAGGTGACGCTTGTCAGCGGCCCCTACTCCGCCACCCATGATCAGATCGTGGTCGGCGCCGCGTCGGGTACGCTTAGCGATGTCGTCGGCCTGGACGGCGCATGGGTCAACGGGCTTGCAAAGCAGGGCGCAATCGCGTCGATGGACAGCCTAATGGCCGACGCCAAATATGACCCGAGCCAGATCGCTGACATCATCAAGGTCAACGGCCAAAGCGTCATGTTCCCGCTAGCCTCGTTCGTATACCCGGTCTTCGTCAATCTCGATCTGGCCAAGGCTGCCGGTGTCGACAAGATGCCGACTACCCGCACAGAATTCGCCGCTGCCGCGAAGAAGATGACCAATACGGACAAGAACGAATACGGGTGGGTGCTGCCGCTATCGCTGCAAAATCCCGGCGGCATCCAGAACGACGTGATGTCTTGGGTGTGGGCTTCCGGGGCGTCGATGCTCAAGGACGGTAAGCCCGATGTGGAAAATAGTGCCGTGGTCGGTACGCTCGAATACATCAAGTCCCTGCAGGACGCCGGCGTCATATCGCCAGGCATCTTTGCCAAGAAGGAACAGGACAAGGTCGAAGAGTTCGTCAACGGCCGCGTTGGAATGATGATCGACTCGCTGGCACATATCAATCTTATCCGCCAGCGCAACCCCGATCTCAAGTTCGGCATCTCTGCCCTGCCTGCGGTTGATGGCTATTCGGGTAAGCGCGGACTGCCCTATGCCTCGTGGGGCATCGGCATCAGCAACAGCACCGAGCACAAGGCTGAGGCCTGGAAGCTTGTTGAATATCTGATGAGCCCGGAAGTGAACGGCCGCCTGGTATCGCTCGCAAACGCCTTTCCAGGCAATGTGCACGCGAAGCCTGACTTCTCGAAATCGGACCCGCTATTTGAGGAAGCCTTCAAGATCTACCAAAGCGGCCACCTGGCCAACGAATTCGTGGGCCTGCCCGTCGCCGAGGACCTGATGCGAGACATGAACGTCGAAGTGCAAAAGATGTTCGACGGCCAGCAAACCGCAAAGGACGCGGCTGCCAATACGCAAAAGCAGTGGTTGGTTGACTTCGCCAAGTAGGCGCAGCTCCAGACAATTCCGGCAGCGCGATATGGTTCTATCGCGCTGCCGCTGCATCGTAACCAGACGATACGTTCCTACGATCAAACGGGTTACACCTCATGAGCCTCGCCAACGAAGGTCTGATCGTCACGCCAACGAAAGTGCGCAAGCGTGGCATGATCTCTTACAAGACAAGAAAGAGGCTGATCCCGCTGTTTTACGTGGCACCAGCCACGTTTTTGTTTTGCCTGCTCATGCTGTTTCCCATGATCACGGTCCTGCGCTATTCGCTGATGGACGGCGCGATCATGAAAAAGGACGCTGCTTTCGTAGGGTTGCGGAACTACGTGACGATCTTCGCAGATCCGGTTTTCTGGCAGTCGGTCGGGCAGACCCTCTATTTCACGGTGATGAGCGTCATTTTCCATCTTCTAATCGGCTTGGCCTTCGCGCTCTTGCTGAACACCCAACGCGTCCATCCGGTGATTAGAAGCATTCTGCGTGTTCTCTACATCTTGCCCTGGCTCTTTACGGCAGTGATCATCGCGATCATATGGCGGTTGCTTTTGGATCCCAACGGCGTGGTCAACAGCATCCTGATGGCGCTCCATATCGTCAACTTCAAGGTCGAGTGGTTCTCCTCGACGAAAACCGCGCTGCATGCGTTGACGTTTGCGAACATCTGGGCGGGATACCCGCTTTACATGGTCAGCTTGCTCGCCGGTCTGCAGGGCATCCCCAAGGACCTTTACGAGGCCGCAGGCATCGATGGGGCCAATGAGTTCCAAAAGTTCCGGTACATCACGATTCCGCAGCTGATGCCGATCATCATCAGCATCGCCTTGCTGGATTTCATCTGGACGATGCAGGTCTTCCCGCTGGTCTGGATGACAACGGGCGGTGGCCCGATCCATGCGACCGAGGTGCTAAGCACATATACCTATAAGCTTGCGTTTTCGAGTTACGAATTTTCACAAGCCTCGGCGAGCGCGATCTTCATCCTGATCATCTCGATGGGCGCGACTTACTTCTACATCAAACACCAGAAGGCCAGGTGACCGGCAATGGCAAAGCGCTCTTCTTTCAAAAACACCGTATTGCCCACCGTACTGACATATCTGGGGCTCGCGGCCGGTCTGGTCTTTGCAGGTTTTCCCATCCTGTGGATGTTTTTCACTTCGTTGAAATCAAACACCGAGATCTTTGCCCTACCGCCGCGGCTGCTGCCCGACCATTTCACCAACGTAGCCTACCTTTCGATCTTCAATGATCCGGTCAAGGTGCGCTTCTTTCTCAACAGCTATCTCGTCGCGGGAGTGGTAACGCTTCTGACGCTGCTGGTCGCCGTTCTTACGGCCTATGGCTTCAGCCGCTATTCATTCCGTTTTAAGAATACGCTCAACGTCTTTATCATCAGCACACAGACCGTCCCGCCAATCACACTTCTCATTCCCTATTTCGGCATGGTCGTCGCCTTCGGTATTTTCAACACCTACTTCGCGCTGATTCTAACCTACATGGTATTCACCCTGCCTTACGCAATTCTGCTGATGACGGGCTACCTCAATACCCTGCCAAGGGAACTCGATGAGGCGGTGTTGGTCGATGGGGGGTCAAGTTGGACAGCGCTGTGGCGTGTGGTTATCCCTCTTTCAGTGCCTGGCATCGTAGCGACTGCGGTCTATACGTTTCTATTGGCGTGGAATGAGTTCCTCTTTGCGCTCACTTTGACGAAGTCGACAGACATGCGGACCGTTCCAATCGGTATCGAGTTGCTAATGGGCCAACATGCGTTCGAATGGAACGAGATGATGGCGATGAGCGTGCTGGGATCGCTCCCGCTTCTGATCCTGTATCTGATTGCACAGCGTTATTTCCTCGCGGGCTTGGCCGCCGGGTCGGTGAAGATCTGAGCGGCTGGACTCCCAGTTCGCCGCTCTCGTCATCCCGTTGAGGGATTGGCCGGAATGGTGTTGCTGAACACAAACACCCCCAATGCCCGGCTACCCGGTTCGAACGTGATCGTCCATTCCTGCCAGCAGGGAAGCAATCAACGCTGGGATCATACTGGCGGCCAACTTAGGAGTCGTGCTTCCGGCCTATGCTTGACCGCGCATGACGGCGCACAGTTCACTATGGAAAGCTGCACTCCCGGCACGCGCAATCAGATTTGGCACCTGCCTCTCCTGCCTGCCGCACCTAGATGATTGTGGCACGGGACAAACAGAATTCGATTCCTCGCAGCAGCCTCTAACAGACGCGACAGCGCAGTGCGAAAGACCACCGCGGAAAACTTAGGAAAGAAGCTGTACGGATTGTCCCTGCGCCGAAAGCAGTTTGGCGGCCTTCCGGTCAAACGAGACGAAAGTCTCCCCGCCAAGCCAGCCGCCGTCAAAAGCGATCACGCCGTCCGCGAAATCGCCGCCGGCATCGAGGACTGACAGCCCTGCCTCAACTGCCGGCCGGTTGACGACAACATTCGCGGTGTTCAGCAACGCCCGGATCCCCGCGGCAATATTTTCGCGCTCTGTCTGGTATTGCCTGGCCAGAACCCAGGCGAACTCGCACAAGGCCTGCAAGCTCACGGCCACGATGTCCGCTTTGGCCAGCAGGTCGACGGCAACGGCCGCCTGCCCCTCATCATCGGCGACATAGGCGCGCAGCAGCACATTCGTGTCGGCCGTAACCCTCATTCCTTGCCGGACCCGGCCGCGGCGCCCGCTTCCGCTATCGCCTCGTTGATCTCCTCGA
The DNA here is from genome assembly GCF_000503055.1 of Mesorhizobium sp. LSHC420B00. Classification (GTDB taxonomy): domain Bacteria; phylum Pseudomonadota; class Alphaproteobacteria; order Rhizobiales; family Rhizobiaceae; genus Mesorhizobium. The sequence continues at coordinate 53,304 of NZ_AYVY01000030.1, forward strand.
TGCTGAGCACCTGGCCGTTCGTCTTGCCTCTGAGGAAGCCGTGGAGGTCCCGGAATGACCCTTTCGCCCGTGCCGCCTTCAATTCCGCCCGACCGTCGGGCAGCAGATCAAGCTCGATCTTCTCGCCCGGCTTGATGCCCAGATGTTGCAGCACGTCCTTGCGGAACGTCACCTGTCCCCTTGTCGTCACTGTCAACGTTGTCATATTAAACATTTCCTGTTCATCGCAATAAGATAATGCAAATCTGCATTATTATCAATGCAGATCGTCGGGGCCAAGCTCGGCGTCCATGCGGCGACAGAATCGCATTCCTGCCGTTTAGAAAGCCGCCAGGCACTGTGGATTCGCTCTCGCCCCCTAGTTCGGCAGATTCGTTGATTTCCCAACGTCGAGTGGATCACGAACGGTCGCTTCGAGTATCTCGAGATAGCTTTTTCGACGTTGCGGCCGGTCTGGACCGCTGCCCTCCATCTGCTCTGCGATCTTCTTCAGATTTTCCGCCGCCGGCCAGAAACGACCATCACCTTGGCGAATTCGCTCATAGCGGACAAACAGGGCAGGTCAGCCACGATTGGCGGATCCAAGGGGCTCGCGCACTTCCGTGCTAATGGACATCTTGCAACCGATGCCGACCGGTTGCCCAAGAAAGCGCTTCTTCGAGCCGGTCGTCTCCCCAAAAAATTTCGCCATTTACCACGAACGCAGGCGAACCGAAAATTCCGTATTCGCGCGCCGCATCGGTTTCCATCTTGAGCCGCTCGTGGGCGGCGGGTGCGTTGGCCTGAGCGATCACCGCATCCACGTCTTTGCCGAGTGGCCGAAGCACGTGTTCAAGGTGGGCTCTGTCGCCGAGGGCCACGCCCTCCAAATACCAAGCCTTGAAGCTCTCGATTGAATAGTCCTCACACCAGCCGCCTTCCGCGGCGACCATCGCAACCCTGTTGGCCAGAAGGTCGGGGTCGGTTGGCCAGATGGGCGCAGTTACGAAGGGTAGCGCGTGAGTTCGCGCCCTGCGCTGCACGTCACGCCACATGTATTTGACCTTGGCGGTCTGCGAGCGAAGCGCAATGTTGTTTTCCGCCATGACGGTGCGGACATTGAATGGACGCCATCTGACGGTAATGCCAGCGTCCCTCGCCAAAGAGCCGATACGCATGACGGAGAGGTATGCATAACCACTCCCAAGGAAATAGAAAAATTCGAGTTGCCTCATCCGCTGTCTCCTCGACACTGTCTAGAGCCCGGGCGTTCACGCGATCGTCGACGCCACCACTACGCTGCCAGCTGCCCTTACCAAGACTTCACGCGTCGCCTCCCAGTTTCCTGGTGGTCATGGCGCATCGAAGGCATCCTGCCCAAACATCAGGGTAATTGCTGAGTTCCTGTATTGCGCAAGCGAGATCCCTGTCTTCGTTCTGTGAAAAGGCTTGCCGAATTGCTTCCCAACCACGCAACGTTACAGTGGAAGAGACGATCCACCTGGCATCTTCCGCCTAGGCTGAAGCACAAGCTGCTGCCTTGAGCCGGTTCACGAGCTGCAAGGTATTCTCTCGTGATTGGGCAAAGTCTAAGCTAAAGCCAACTATAGCCTCCTGTCTCCCGACGCACACTATCGCCCAACGTTGGAGCGTAGGCAATATTGTATTAGCGTCAACTTGAATACCGCCATCGTCGCTCCCGGCTCACCCTGGCGCGGCGAATAGGCATTGGTGACGTGACGATCACCGCGGCACAGAGCGCGGGCCTTTCCGCGTCTCAGCCGCAGCTCGCGCGTGACTCCCGGCGACGAAATTCGAACTCCGGACCCCTAGAGTCGAAGTTACTAGTGTCGAAATAGTTGTTTTAGATGAATTACTTAATCAAAATGTCGTTTTCGAAAGCCCTGGAAATCCAAGATCATCGGATCGCCTAGAGTAGAGGCTTCGTCTCGCGCACTTCCTGTTCTGTCCGCGATCGATCCAGCCGTTGGCGATTGAGCAGCATGGAATCGCCGAATTCATGCGTGCGATATCGGTGCTCGGCGAAGGCCGCGGAGGCCTTGGCGAGCAGAGCATCGTCGGCAAAGGCGCGCAGCAGCTCGAAATGGCTTTCGCCGGGCTGGTGGACGCCTGTTAGAATCGCATCGACCACGCGAAGTGGGGTGCCCCGCGCGATGCGCCCTGTCGCAATGCCATTTGCGGCACGCACATTGCCGCCGGGATTGGCGGCTGCCTCAAGTGCGCGCACTACGCTCGTGCCGATCGCAATGATGCGGCTGCCGCGCAGCTTCGCCCGCGCGACCTGCGCCGCGGTGTGCCCAGGGATGCGGTATGGCTCGTCGAAGGGAAGGCGCGAGTCGAGCGCGGGATCGCCGGTGGAAGAGACGCCCGCAGCATGCGTGAGTGTTGCAAAGCCAACGTCGTGCCGACGCCAGGCTTGGAGCGTGCGCCAGTCGAGCGCGAAGCCTGCCGACGGCGCCTCGAACGCGACCGGCCCGGCGGCAATCTTCGTCCAAACATCCCACAGTGCCAACGGCTCGGGAACATGCGCGTATTGGATCGGCCGGCCGTGCTGCGCCAGTCCTGCAAGCACCGCTGCGCGGTTGCCTGGGAAGTGCAACTCGAGAAGGCGTGGATGGTCGAGAAGGCGCTCGACGACGGCGTCAAGCGAGCCGAGCCGGAGGCGATCGCCTGGTGACAGCGGAGGTGGAGGCAGCCGGTCTTCCGTGCGCGTCCGGTGATCGCCCGCGCCGAAGGCAATCGCTACGAAGCGCGTTGGATCGGGAAGTGACAGCCAGCCCGCCAAGCGGATCTCGATCGCCTCACCGCTTGGGACATGCGTGCCGAGCAAGCTGGCAGGCAAGGTCGCGGCGTCATTGGCGACGACCAGATCGCCGGGGTTGAACAGCGTCGCGAGTCCAGCTCGCGGCAGGTCGCGCATCGTGCCGTCCGCCTCGACGACGAACAGCCTGGCGGCGCGCCGATCCGGACGGTCGGCGGCAATCATCCGCGTGTCTCGGCGAGAAGTGTTGCGCCGGCCGGCAGCGTATCGAGCATCTTTTCGATGATCTCGGCAGCAGCCAGGTCGGGACGCTTCAATGTCGACGGATCGGCGTCAGGAAGCGCCAGCGCGTGCAGCGGGGTGTCCATATCGCCGGGGTCGAGCGCGAGGTGCCGGATGCCGTCGGCCTTCGCCTCCTCGTCCCAAATCGCCGTCAGGTGAGCAAGAGCGGCCTTGCTCGCACCATACGCGCCCCAGCAGGGATAAGCGTTCACCGCCGCGTCGCTGGAAATGTTGATCACCAGCGCGCCACGGTCCTCGCGCGCGGACGCGGCAAGTGCACCGAACAGTGCTTTCGTCAGCCGGAACGCGCCGACGAGGTTGACCGCGAGCGCTTTTTCCAGCTCCTCGCACTCGGTATCGGCAAGGAGCGCCAGTGGAACGGGCCCGAGGCTCGACGCATTGTTGATCAGAACGTCGAGCCCGCCTAGGCTCGCGGTGACCTGCAACGCGATCGGGTAGATGTCGTCTTTTTTGCCGACGTCGCCGACGATGCCATGTGCGCCCGTCTCGTCAGCGATGCGTTCGACGTTCGCGGCAGTGCGGGCAACGAAGGCGACGAACGCACCCTCTCTGGCAAGCTGCCGGACAAGGGCCAGTCCTAGGCCGGACGTGCCGCCGGTGACTGCTACACGAAGTCCCTGAAGATCAATGTTGGTCAGCATTGACGATACTCCTTCAATCCGTACAACTTATTGGTACAAGCTGAAGTTAACTTGAGGTCAAGCATTCATTCCGTGGATCGATGCCGACCAGACTCACGTATCGAGGCGCACCTTCGCCTTGTCGGCCAGCGGGCTGATCGCATGCGAGCGGGCCGGAACGGGCGCAAGCGCAGCCGCGATCATGCCGAGCCGGATCGCCTTATCGTCTTGACGCCGCGTATTGGCTGTCGATCGAGGCGATCGGCTCCGAGTTCACCGTGATTATCAGGCCGGTGAAGGAAGCGTGTCGCCGTGCAAGCGCCATCGGGTTGCGGCGGCGGAAACAATTCTCAGCCTCGCCGAACGCCACCAGTACACTACCAATCTGCAGGCGCGGGGCTTGGGAGGCTCGCGATCGGGCCTGGTCGGACTGATGCCGCCCATCCACGACAATCGCTACTTCTCCGCCATGGCGCAGACTTTTGAGGGACATGTGCGCAGCCGGGGCCAATGCTCGGTCGTGGTCAGTGCCAGCCGCGACCAGGAGAGGAACGGCGGACGCGGAGACGTTTTCTCGATGACGGCGGCTTCTCCGGCTGACCAAGGCCCACCGGCTTCACTCAACCAAAGAAATATGATCATGATCTGGACCGAGACGATCGGCTTCCTCGGAAGCTTCTTCGCCGTTCTCACCTACTCAATGAAGCCTCAATGAAGCCATGCTGTGGCTGCGCATAACGGCGGTGCTGAGCTGTTTGTGCTTTGCCGCCTATGGCGCCCCTCATCGGCAGCCTACCCTGAGCCTGATGGAACTGGTGCTGCTGCCGATTAATGCCTGGCGCCTGTTCGAACTTCTCCATCAAACTCAGCCGGGCCGGATTCAGGGGGCCCGAAAATGCCAACACCGCATCTCTGGCTGCTGCTCCGGTGGGCGCTTTCCCTCTGGGTGCTCGGCCGGATCTGGCTTGTGATCGCCGCTAGCGACCGCTTTCAGGAAGTAGCAGAGCTCGTCTCAACCGCCGAGACGAGGCGCAAATTCGCCTAGCGCCTCAACGCCGCATAGTTCCGCCATTGATGGGCGACAGTGGACCGGCGGTTTTCGGGATGACCATCTTCCATGCCGAACGGCTGTGATGCGACGCATTGCGGAAATCGAGCCCCGTAACTGAGCGGTGGCTTTTCAGAACATGATGACCTCTCCGCGAAGTCGAGAGGCCATCGTGATCAGATCTCGGTTCCCTCGGCGATGTGAGCGCGTCCCCGACCTCGACATCCGGATGGCGAACCGTATTCTCGATCTCGGTGTGCCCAAGCAGGATCTGAACCGCCCGGAGGTTGCCTGTTGCCTTATAAGAAGCGGATCGAAACCGGAAGTTCGACGCGAATTCAACGGAGAGCTCGCCGGCTGTTCACGCTGCTCTACGCGCTCAGTCCTAAGACAAGCCGCCAGAGAACTGGCCTTCCAGAAGCGACGCAGGTCAAGGGAACGTCGCCTCGCCGGGCATCTTTGCAACTGCGACGATCACTCTGGCACGCCGGAGATGCCCAGCGCCTCGACATAACGCTCGGCGAACACCTCGTCCAGCCACGGGTTGATCTGTCTCTGCAGGGTGAGCGTGTAGGTCGGGAACGCCTTCATAAGACGCCGCGCCGCCGCCTGCGCCTCGTCCAGCCGGTTGAGTTTGACCAGCGCCATGATCACCACCCGGTGCGAGGAGCCGTAGTTCGGCATCTCGTGCAGCGCGCGTTCTCCCCATGCCAGCGCTTCCTCGTAGCGCTCGAGCATCAGGTAGCTCATCCCGATGCCGGAGAGCGCGATGCCCTTCTCGGGGTCGATCGGGCTCAGCCGCATTGCCCTGTGAAAGTGCTCGATGGCGACGAGCGGGCGGCTGGAATGTGCGTTCACCCAGCCGCTGCCCGTATGGCCCTGCGCCGAATTGGGGTTGAGCAGCAGGGATCGCTCGATCGTGCGCAACGCCATCTCGTAGTCCTTCGCGCTGTAGGCGATCACCTGCGCGGCGAAGCGTAGGCTCGTGGGATCGTCGCGCGCTTCCGCCAGTACCTCTCGCGCCATGCGCGCGGCGACTCGGATATCGTCGGGCTCGTGCCAGCACTGGCTCACGGATAGGCTGCGGATATAGGCGCCGAGTGCCTTCGCCAAGTTGAAGCCAGGGTCGATGCTGAGCGCCTCGTTGGTGAGCCGGCGCACGTCGGCAAAGCCTTCGCGCGTCATGCTGTAGAAGCGCGGCAGCGCGCGAAGGTAGAGGTCGTAGGCGCTGATGTACTCGGTCGGTTTCATGCGCGCCTGCTTGATCTCCTGCAGCCGGATGCTCGGTTCGACCGCACCGACGACGCTCTCGGTCACCTTGTCCTGCAGGTCGAAGATGTCGCTCACATCGCCCTCGAAGCGGTCAGTCCAGACATGGTGCCCACTGATCGCGTCCACCAGCTGCCCGCTGATACGCACCCGCGATCCTGCTCTGCGGATGCTGCCTTCTAGCACGTAGCGGACGCCCAGCTCGCGCCCGACCTGGCGCAGGTCTACCGCCCGGCCCTTGTAGGTGAAGGACGAGTTGCGGGCGATCACGAAGAAGGAGTTCACCCGACTCAATCCCGTGATGATGTCCTCCACCAGCCCGTCGGCGAAGTATTCCTGGTCGGGGTCGCCGCTCATGTTGGTGAAAGGCAGGACCGCGATCGAGGGTTTCTCGGGCAAGGGAGGCGATGCAGCCACCGAGGCGCTGGCGTCGGACTCGACGCGGTAGGCGCGCACGGGCCGCTCGATGTTCTTGAGGCGCAGGTTGCCGAGCGGCCTGAAGCCGCAATCGAGCTTGCCCTGAAGGTGGTCGTACGCGGTGCCGGAGACGACCACGGTGCCGGCATCGGCGATGCTTTCGAGTCGGGCGGCGATGTTGACCCCGTCACCGTAGAGGTCGCCGTCCTCCTCGCAGACCACGTCGCCGAGATTGACACCGATGCGCAAGCGAATCCGCTCTTCCTCGGGCATCTCCGCCTCATGTTCTGCCAGGGCCTGCTGAATCGCCATTGCCGAGGTCACCGCGTTAACGACGCTCGCGAACTCGCACAGCATGCCGTCGCCGGTGAGCTTGACGATCCGACCCTGGTGCACAGAGACCAGCGGTTCGAGGAGGTCCTTGCGGTACATCTTCAGCCGCTCGAGCGTGCCGCGCTCGTCGCGCTCCGTCAGGCGCGAATAGCCGACCACGTCGCAAGCCAGGATCGCTGCGAGGTGGCGCTGCGTGGTCATTGCATCGCTCAGCCAAGCGCCTGCACGCGGGCCGCCCCGTGTCCGTGTCCTGCCAACTTCCAGACGCCCCATGTGCATGGTATCCATCTCTCCGGTCGCCGCCCGCCGCCGATATAGAGCGCAGAACGCAGCTCGACCTTGCCTTCACGAGGTTTCGCTATCCCTCTTGCGAGGCGTGGAGCGTTCCAGTCGCCGCGCCCACGCAGCCTCTGGAGACGCTGACACGTCACTCCCAGAAGGCCGGAGATATTTCTTGCCCTGTGTAACCGGTTGACGCCACCGTGGCGGTGCTTTTGTCACGGCGATGTAACAGCGAGATGGCCTGCGAGCGCGCGCATCGGGCATTACACCAGACGTTTGCGCTTAGAGGTGCTGAGGTCGGCAGGTGGTGCGGGCGCGACCTTCAGCATGGTCAGCTGCGATGTCTGGCTTTTGGGCGAAAGCAAATCCGCCTCTGCGGCCGATATTAAAGCGCAAAACTGCCATTCACTTCGTGATAGATGTAGGCCGGCTTCAATTCAGAACCGACCTCGGCCAAAGGCTACCTTTGAGCCAAGATGGCCTTAGTTGCATGTGATTGGGCAAACACGCCGACTTCCTCAGTCGGCTATTGTCAAGCCGCTCGGGCTTCATGTCTTCGCCGCTCACCATTTTGTCACGGCGGAGAAATCGAGTTTGCCTGAGCCGAGGATAGTCACTTTCGCAACGACGCCCACCTCGGCCGGTACCCTCAGGTCCATGGCGCCATGGGCCTTGGCGAAGACCAGGAATTCGGTACGCGTGGCGTTGACGGCCTCGGTGACGAGGATCAAACCAGTCGAATTCGGCATTCCGGCACGCATACGTATTGGTGGTCAGGCTCGCTGGCGGACGCCCTGTTCCGCCTCTGGTTGACGCGAGCTAGCCTTTCGAGCCGGCTGGGGCGATTGCGCCTGGAACAATATCCGTGTTCTGAGCCACCTTGATTCGCCATCCCGACTGCCCTTCTTGGACAATCAGAAGCAATATGCCTTTCCTAACCCCGGCCGGGGAGCCGTCCGGAGCAAATGCTCCCGTTAGCGTCCAAGTGTAATGAACAGAAGCAAGCCCCGGAGCCAATTCCACAACCGACGAGATATCGCCTTCTAATCGGCTATCCCGAAACATGGTGTCATGGGTGGCTCGGTGCGCCGCTTCGATCTCGGATCGGTTCTTCCACCAAACACCTACGACGTTAACGAAATTAGCATCGGAAGCGAACAGAGACGCAAACTCATCCATGTCATGCCGGTTCCAAGCGTTCGCAAAAGCGGTAGCGACATGCTCGGGCTTATCAGACGTCACGCTCATGACCCACGTCTCCTGCGTACCTCCGCTAAGCATATAGGAGCCGGGACCGGATGCGACACGGCAAAGGTCAAATTTCAAATTGACGCACTAGCGGCAGCGGAAGAATTGCGACATCCAATGTGGGATCCTGTTACGATCCCCTATGGCCATCCGAATAGTATCCTGGCTCTTCTTTCCGCCTTCGCCTACGGATTCGCAAAACTCGTTGAACGTTATGGCGGCGTTGGCGATCAGCCTTCTCCATGTGAAGAAGGCTCAACCTTTGATTGCCCAGACCGCAATGCGCCGCCACCTTAAACCTGAGCCTAAGCATTCGAGCGCGCTTGGAATAGGAAGTCGCGTTCGCGCCAATCAAGCGGAAGACCAAAGTCTGCACGGCAGAAGAGCGAATTGATGGCTATCATCGTGACATGATAGCGTTGCCGCACCTTGCCCGAGGACGGTGTCTTCGCGCCATTCCATGCACATGCCATGCGTCGCAGTTGCGCCACAAATGCTCAGGGCGCCAGTCCGGCCTTCCCCCAAGTGACAATCCTGGCGTCAGGCGCCGCAGGCTGATGGATGTTGTCTGGTCGGTCATCTTTGATGAAACCGTACCGGATGCAGACGCCGAAGGGGGGCGGAAGCCGACTAAGAGCCCGCCAATTTCGTCTAAGTTCATGTCCGCCGTTTGCAAGTAAAAATGCGAAAAGACACTACGATGCAAGGACTTAGCTTGCGTTCTTGAGCCTTCGACCTTTCTCTAGCACGCGGCAGTAGTCCGGAGCAGTGGGTCTGAGTGCCCCTATTCTGCTCCTAGTTTTTGACGTTCGGAGACGACTAGATGGCCAAAATCAAGCTAAACCAAATCTGCGGTTGACGCCGCCGCCCCGCAGGACCGCGATTACGCATCCGGCAGGGTGAAGACGGTGCAGGGCGCGGCGATGCCGCGCAGCACGTGTTCGCCCAGCGGCACCAGCGGTGTGGTGATCTCGGCGGCGAGCGCGCCCGAGATCAGCACCGAGCGGCCGAGCGGCCGGCATAGCCCCTCCAGCCGGCTGACCAGGTTGACCGCGGGGCCGATGGCGGTGAAATCCAGCCGGTCGACCGCGCCGATATTGCCCCACAGCATCTCGCCGAGATGCAGCGCCGCGCCGAACGGCAGCCGGGGCAGGCCCTGCGCCTGCCG
>NZ_AYVY01000031.1 GCF_000503055.1 Mesorhizobium sp. LSHC420B00
GGCCCGCACCCGGCGCACCGGCCGCAGCGTCACGCTGATGACGCCCGGCGGCGGCTCGCTGCACGTCCTGTGGCGCGACGACGACCACGTCATCCTGACCGGTGCCGCCGAATGGGAATTTTCCGGCAACTTCGATCCGTCGACCGGGGCGTGGGCGCGCGACACCGAAAGCGCCGCCTGATGGCTCCTCGTGGCAACAGGGGTATCGACGTCGTCACCTTCGGCTGCCGGCTGAACACCTATGAATCCGAGGTGATGCGGCGTGAAGCCGAAAGTGCGGGCCTCGGCGGGCTCGAAGGCGGCGCTATCATCTTCAACACCTGCGCCGTCACCGGCGAGGCGGTGCGCCAGGCCAAGCAGTCGATCAGAAAAGCCCGCCGTGAGAACCCGGCCGCCCGCATCATCGTCACCGGCTGCGCCGCGCAGACCGGCCCGCAGGATTTCGTCGCCATGGACGAGGTCGATCTCGTCCTCGGCAATGAGGAGAAGCTGAAGGCGCATTCATATCGCGCGCTGCCGGATTTCGGCGTCAACGACACCGAAAAGGCGCGCGTCAACGATATCTTTTCGGTGCGCGAAACGGCCACCCACATGGTCGACGCCATCGAGGGCCGGGCGCGCGCTTTTGTCCAGGTGCAGAACGGCTGCGACCACCGCTGCACCTTCTGCATCATTCCCTACGGTCGCGGAAATTCGCGCTCGGTCCCGATGGGCGCCGTGGTTGAGCAGGTCAAGCGACTCGCCGGCAATGGTTATGCCGAGATCGTGCTGACGGGCGTCGACATGACCAGTTTTGGCGCCGATCTGCCGGGCGCACCGAAGCTCGGCAAATTGGTCAAGACCATCCTGAAGCAGGTGCCAGACGTGAAACGCCTGCGGCTTTCTTCCATCGATTCGATCGAGGCCGACGACGATCTGCTGGACGCCATCGCCACCGAGCCGAGGCTGATGCCGCATCTGCACCTGTCGCTGCAATCGGGTGACGACATGATCCTGAAGCGGATGAAGCGCCGGCACAGCCGCGACCAGTCGATCCGCTTTTGCGAGGATGTGCGCAAACTGCGCCACGGCATCGTTTTCGGCGCCGACATCATCGCCGGCTTCCCGACGGAGACGGATGCCATGTTCGAAAACTCGCTGGAGATCGTCGAGGAATGCGGCCTGACGCATCTCCATGTCTTCCCGTTTTCGCCGCGCCAGGGCACGCCCGCCGCGCGCATGCCGCAGCTTCGCCGCGAAATGGTCAAGCAGCGCGCCGCACGGTTGCGCGCCGCCGGCGAGGTCGCCTACCGCCGTCACCTTTCCTCGCTCGCTGGCACACGCCAGTCGATCCTGGTCGAGCGCGATGGGCTCGGCCGCACCGAAGGGTTTACGCTGGCCGTGTTGTCAGCCGGGGCGCCGGGCGACATCGTCGAGGCTGATATCGCTGGCAATGACGGTATCAGACTGATCGCCGCGCCGCTTGCCGCCCGCGCCGCCTGAGAGCGCAAGACATGGCCGGGTTTTTCAAGAAGATATTTTCGTTCGGCAAGAAGGAAGTTGTCGAGGAGCGGCCCGACGAGACCGCACCGCTGCCGCCGATCAAATGGGACGAACTGGAGGCGCTGAAGCCGGCGGCCGAGCAGGCCGTCCCGGAGTTTTTGAAACGCGAAGAGTCGCGGCCCGAGGCAGACACTGCGCCTCCGCCGTCTGTCGAGACGGAAGCGCCGCCCGCGCCGCAGCCACCGCTCGAACTCGCACCAACCATTCCGCCCGAGCCAGAGATCCAGCCGGAGTCGGAAACGCCTGCTGAGGAGCCGGAAGAAATCCCGGCCGAGCTTGTTATTCCCGAGCCGGAGCAGCCGGAGATTGTCCAGACTGAGCCTCGGTCATCGGAAGCTGGCGCTGCCCCTCATCCGCCTGCCGGCACCTTCTCCCCGTATGGTGACGGGGAGAAGGGGGCTGATCGGCAGGCCGAGCCTCCTTTTGAAAGCGATGAAGAAGAAGCTGCAACGCTGACGTCCCCCTCTCTCCGTCCTTCACGGGGGTCCGAAGGACCGGCGAGACAAGCGGCTCGCCCCGGAACGGGAAAGGGTGAGGGGCAGCGCGAACCTCTGCAAGATACCGCACCGCCCGCCGAGAGCCCCTCCGCAGCGCCCGAAGCGCCGCCGGCCGAAATCCCGCCTCCGCTCCGCCAGCCCGCCCCGGTCGAAACGAAACCGGTCTTGACCGAGATTGCGCCCGAACCAGAGGCCATTCCGCAACCATCGCCGGAGCCAAAACCTGCCCCCGGCAAGGTGACCGTAACCAAGAAGGTCGAGCAGAAGGCCGAGCCGCAAAGAGCGCCCGAACCGGCGCCGAGGCGCTCCTGGTTCCAGCGCATGCGAGACGGGCTGGCCCGCTCTTCCAGGGAGTTGTCCGGCAACATCGCCGGCGTCTTCACCAAGCGCAAGCTCGACGAGGACACGCTGCAGGACCTGGAGGATGTGCTGATCCGCGCCGATCTCGGCATGGAGACGGCTTTGCGCGTTACCGACGCGCTCTCCGCCAGCCGCTACGGCAAGGATGTCTCCGAGACGGAAGTCCGCGCCATCATGGCGGCCGAGGTGGAGAAGGTACTGACCCATGTCGCCATGCCGCTGGAACTCGACCTCAGCCACAAGCCGCACGTCATCCTGGTCGTCGGCGTCAACGGCACGGGGAAAACCACAACCATCGGCAAGCTCGCCGCAAAGCTCACCGATGGCGGCCTCTCGGTGATGCTCGCCGCCGGCGACACTTTCCGCGCCGCCGCGATCGAGCAGTTGAAGATCTGGGGCGAGCGCACCAACTCGCCGGTCATTGCCTCGAAGCTCGGCGCCGACGCCGCCGGCCTCGCTTACGACGCCTTCGAGCGGGCGAAGGAGGCCGGCTCCGACGTGCTGATCATCGACACCGCCGGGCGGCTGCAGAACAAGACCGAACTGATGGCGGAACTGGAAAAGATCGTCCGCGTGCTGGGCAAGCTCGATCCGGAAGCGCCGCACACCGTGCTGCAGACGGTCGATGCCACCACCGGCCAGAATGCGCTCAACCAGGTCGAGATCTTCCGCAATGTCGCCGGCGTCAACGGCCTGGTGATGACCAAGCTGGACGGCACGGCGCGCGGCGGTATTCTGGTGGCGATCGCGGCAAAGCACAAATTGCCGGTCTACTTCATCGGCGTCGGCGAACAGGTCGACGACCTCGAACCCTTTTCCGCAAGCGAGTTCGCCAGGGCGATCGCTGGCGTGGCTTGACGAGCATGATCCCGAAAAGTTGCAGACTTTTTGGATTGGATCGTGCGTAAGAAGGATCCCATGAACCCACCCATCCTCGAACGCGACCTGTCCGATCCGCGACGCAAGGCGTTGAACTCCGGCCTGAAATTCCTGCTCGAACTCGGGCCTGGTCTGGTGTTCTTTTTCACCACCATCCGCGGCGCGTGGCTTGTCGGGAAATTCCCGATCCTCAGCCATATCGGCGAGCCTATCCTGATTGCCACAGCGTTCTTTATGGTGGCGACGGCGCTGTCGCTCAGCGTTTCGTGGATTTTGACGCGCAGCTGGCCGATCATGCCGCTGGTCTCGGCCATCGTCGTGTTTGTGTTTGGTGCGCTGGCGCTGTGGCTGCAGGACAAGACCTTCGCTTTCATGAAGCCGACAATCATCAACAGCCTGTTCGGCATCACGCTGCTTGGCGGGTTGGCGTTTGGCAGATCGCTGTTGGGCTATGTCTTTGATTCCGCCTTCAATCTCGACGCCGAAGGCTGGCGCAAGCTCACTTTCCGATGGGGGCTTTTCTTCCTTTTTCTGGCTGTGCTGAACGAGGTCGTGTGGCGCAATTTTTCTGAGGAAACCTGGCTTTATTTCAAGGTCTGGGGCACGATTCCCATTACCCTTGTCTTCACGTTAAGCCAAATGCCGTTGATCCTGCGCCACTCGCTCGAGGACAAGGCCGCCAAGGAAGAGAAAGCCGGCAAATAGAGCAATTCCAAGAAAAGTGTGTAGCGGTTTTCCGGGGAAAAGCGCGTAGCGCTTTCCCTAGGGAATTGCGTCAGAATAGGAGGAGAGGGGCATGGAATTCATCACCACGCGCGACGAGTTGAGGACGATCTACAAGACGCCTCGGCCGACCGACGGTTCGATCCGCAAGGAACTGAAGGCATTGGACGGCCACTGCCGTTCCTTCATCGGCAAGAGCCCCTTCGTGCTGATCGGCTCGTCCGACGGCGCCGGCAATGCCGATGTGACGCCGAAGGGCGACAGGCCGGGCTTCGTAACAGTGCTTGACGAGAAGACCATCGCCATCCCCGACCGGCCCGGCAACAACCGGCTCGACACGCTGGAGAACATCCTTCTCATCCCTCGATCGGGCTGCTCTTCCTCATTCCCGGCATGAACGAAACGCTGCGTGTCAATGGCGATGCCCGCATCACCGTCGATGCGTCATTGCGTGAGCGGCTGGCGGTCGACGGCAAGGCACCGCAAAGCGTCGNGTCGATGCCGGTTTGCGCGAGCGCCTCACCGTCGACGGCAAGCAACCGCAAAGCGTCGTCGTGGTGAGCGTCAAGGCCGCTTACATGCACTGCGCCAAGGCCTTCATGCGCTCCGAATTGTGGAAGCCGGAGAGCTGGTACGACCGCGCGACGCTGCCGACGCTCGGCCAGATCCTGCGCGACCAGTTGGCGCTCGCCGATTCGGCCGAGGCGACCGACCGCTGGCTGGACGAGGAATACAGAGAGACCATGTGGTAGTGTGCCCGGCGACGAATCGCTCGAGCCGGTCTCCATTTCCTTGCTCAACATCCTCGCCATCTCTGGCAGCCTGCGCGCCGCCTCGACCAATTCGGCCCTGGTCGCGGCACTCGCGCAAAACGCGCTGCCGGACTGTCACGTCGCCGTCTACGATGGGCTTGGGCGGCTGCCGATCTTCAACCCCGACGACGAAGGCGAGCGAACGCCACCGCAAGCAGCGGCGCTGATCGACGCGGTCACCGCCGCTGACGGCGTCATCGTCTCCTGCCCGGAATATGCCCATGGTGTGCCAGGCGGCCTGAAGAACGCGCTCGACTGGCTGGTGTCGCGCGATGCAGCCGTCGGCAAACCGGCCATGCTGGTACATGCCTCGCCGCGCTCGCTGTTTGCCCGCGCCGCACTTGCCGAGATCATGCGGACAATGTCTTTCGCGCTCTATGAGGAAGCAGCGCTCGAAATCGCGTTGCTCGGCAAGAAGCCGCCGGAGGTGGAGAAAATCCTGGCGCAGCCGGCAAGTAGGCAGACAATGCGCGATGCCCTATCCGCCTTCGCGGAGTTCATCCGCTCGCGGTGAACGTCGGGCCGTGCTTTCGTCATCCTAGGGCGGAGCAAGGAGCGAAGCGACGCGGCGCAGACCCTAGGATCCATGCCGTGACATTCGTCGGAGATGCAGCGGTTCGGGAAGGCCGCCGGAGGCCTGACGTTGGACATTACACCGGCGCGCTGCACAACAGAACCGCACCGCTGTTCTACTGGTAGGTCACGGCATGGATCCCAGGGTCTCCGCGACGGAGCTTCGCTCCTGCTCCGCCCTGGGATGACGACGCTAGGGGCTGCGGCCAATCTGAGCCGGGAACTAGCCCTTCCGTCTCCGCGTCTCGACGTCGGTCTCGCCGACGAACCAGTCGCGTGCAGCGACTTCCTCGAACACCACCCAGACATCGTTGCTGGTCAGGCCGGTGGCGCCGGTGATGGCCGCCGTCACCTGGGCGGCGATCGCGGCCTTTTTGCCGGCCGGGTCATCGGCAATCACCTCCTTGACCAGGCGGATATTCACGAATGGCATGGTGCCCTCCCTTGGATATGCTTGGCGGCCGTTCAATAGGTTTTGGCGCCGTTGACCATGAGCCGGACCATGTAGAGCGAGGTCGTGCCGGCGATGTAGAGGCAGTTCAGCTTGTTGCCGCCGAACACGCAATTGGCGACGACTTCCGGTACCTTGACCTTGCCGATCAGCGTCCCGTCTGGATCGTAGCAATGGATGCCGTCGGCGGCACTGGTCCAGATGCGGCCGTCCGCATCCAGCCTGAAACCGTCGAACAGGCCGGCGGTGCAGTCGGCAAAGACCTTTTCGCCGGAGACCGTCTTGCCGCCCTGGCCAACAGTGAAAACCCGGATGTGCGCCGGGTTTTGGGCGCCATGCGTGCGGCCGGTGTCGGCGACATAGAGCTTGCTCTCATCAACCGAGAAGGCGAGCCCGTTGGGCCTGACCATGTCGGTGATCACCGCCTCGGTCTCGCCGGTGCCGGGATCGACCCGGTAGACATGGCAGGCCCCGATCTCGCTTTCGGCCTTGTCGCCCTCGTAATCGGTATCGATGCCGTAGCTCGGGTCGGTGAACCAGATCGAGCCGTCGGACTTGACCACCGCGTCATTGGGCGAGTTCAGCCGCTTGCTGCGCCATTTGTCGGCGATGGTGATGACCGACCCGTCATGCTCGGTGCGGCTGACGCGGCGGCCGGAATGCTCGCAAGTGACCAGCCGGCCTTGCCGGTCGACGGTGTTGCCGTTGGAATTGCCGGACGGCTGACGGAACACGCTGACGCTGCCGTCGGTCTCGTCGTAACGCAGCATGCGATTGTTCGGGATGTCGGACCAGACCACATAGCGCCCGGCCGCAAACCAGGCCGGTCCTTCCGCCCATCGGCAGCCGGTAAACAACCTGTCGACCTGTGCATTGCCGTTGAACAGCCGCGAAAAGCGCGGATCGAGGACTTCGTAGAATTCGCTGGCCATGGTTCCTCCCGGTATCAATCGCTTGGCGAGCCGCGATCAAGCCAGCCTGCGATCGATATGGCAAGATCGATGATGCGTCAGAAGCATTATGGAAACGAATGCTGGCCCAGGCGGCAGGTCACATCCCGCTAACCGGCTATGCGCCCAGCGCAATGGTGCATTGCAACATCTTATTTTTGCAACGCACCATAACTATGTCATGCTCCGTATCGATCAAGGGAGGAACAACTGGCCGCGAAATGCGGCGTAAAAGGAAACTCGCTATGATCATCGACAGCCTCATGAGCCGCGCTCGCGCCAGCATCGCCAAGCGCCGGCATTACAACCGCCTCGTCGCCGAAATCGACAGCTTCAGCAGCCGCGACCTCGCCGACATGCGCGCCGACCGCTCAGAAATGCTCTACCAGGTCCACAAGCAGATCTACGGCTGAGGCGAACACATGATCCCGAACCGAAGGTCGGCGCAGCAAAAAGTTGCAGACTTTTCGGACGAGAGCATGCGTAATTAGAATTGTTCGATCGGTTTAACCCATCCATTCGATCCAGCGGCCGTGATAATCGCAATGGGCCAAGCGGCGTGTCTCGCCGCCCGGCCATAGGGTCAGGCTGAGTACCGCCCAATTGTTTGTGGGATCGCGCGGCTCCATCCTCAGCCTTGAGATAGGTGCAGCGGCCGTGGCCTGTCTGCCCGCCTGCTCCAGGGTGGCGGTGATGGCATCCTTGGTCGCCCGCGGCAAATATTGCCACATGATCGAATGATAGAGGACGAAGGCGCCGTCCTGCTGCCGTGCGGCCAGTGCCTTCTCGACAAACTCCGCTCCATCCGCCCTGACAAGCAGCGGCGGGAACTTTTCGGCAAGTGACAGCGCGGCGTCGAGCCGGGCCAGCCGCGCCGCCTGATCGGCCCAGATGAAGGACCGAAGCCGTAGCCGCGCGGCCGCGTCGGCGAAGTCGACCGGCGCGATGTCGCAGCCGGAGCGATGGCGAACGTTGATCTCTCCATTCAGCGGAACAGCACGGCCACGCACCTCTGGCGCCAGCCGGACGGGGGAGGCCTGGTCGCCCCACTCGGCATCGCCATAGCGATAGTGAAAGCTGTCGAACAGGAGATTGAGCCCAGCGCTGGCGCCGATCTCACACAGATCCAGCGGCAAGCCGGTTTCGCGCGCGACCGTCAGAAATCCTGGCAGCAGCATCGCCGACCGGGCGATCTCATTCGTCTGCGGGGCGCCGGCGAGGCCAGCGACGATCCGCTCGTCGGATCGCGCAATTGCTTCCGGCAGCACCGCCGCGATCTCATCTTCGCTTGTTTGGTTAGGCGGATAAACTTGTGTCAGTCGCTCATCCGCACCCGTCAGGACCAATGCATGCAGCGCGCCGCAGAGCCGCAAGGAGAGGCCGTCCGCGCGCGCGTCGCCCGGCCAACCGCGTACCGCCTGCCCGGTCCTGGTGTTTGCGTCGAGAACCTTGGCCAGCGCACGGCATAATTTCGCGGTGAACGGCGAGCCAAGCCCGTCACAGGCTTTCGCCTGAGCCAGAAAATGATCGCGGATGTCTCGTTCGTCCATCGCGTTTTCCGGTCCTCAGCCCGGTGCCGTCAGCGCCTTCTCGATCTCCGGCAGCAGCAGCGTCTGCGCCGAGTCCGGCGTCAGCGGCCCGACATGCTTGTAGGCGATCTTGCCATCCTTTCCGATGACGAAGGTCTCCGGCACGCCGTAGACACCCCAGTCGATCGCTGTGCGCCCGGCCTGGTCGACGCCGATCGCCTGGAACGGATTGCCGAGATCGCCAAGGAACCGACGGGCGTTTTCCGGCTGGTCCTTGTAGTTCAGCGCTGCCATGACGAAGCGTCTGTCCTGCGACAGCGCCAGCAGCACCGGATGCTCGTCGCGGCATGGCGCGCACCAGGACGCGAAGACGTTGACCAGCGTCACTTTGCCGGCGAACTGTTTTGAATCGAGGCCCGGCAAATTGGTGCCCTCGAGCGCCGGCAGGTTGGTCTGCGGCGCCGGCAAGCCGATCAGCGCCGACGGCACTTCCGACACGTCGCGCCCGGACAACAGCTGCGCCAGGAACAATCCCGCCAGCCCGAGAAAGACCAGCAGCGGCACCAGCACGATCAGGCGGCGACGCGCCGGTGTTTCCGTTTCCGTGCTCATGATTTTGCTGCCTTGTCGGAGCGCCGGCGCACGCCGGACGCCTCCAGCTCGGCGAGCTCTCGCTTGCGGCCGCGCTGGTCGAGCAGGATCCAGCCAACCAGCCCGGCCAGCACCACGGCCGTAATGGCATAGGCGGCGGTGACATAAAGGGCATGCATGCTCATTTTCCCGATCCAAGGCTTCTCACGGCGAAATTCATAGCCTCACCGGCTGTTTGTCGCAATGAACGGGTCTGCGGCAGATTTGCGGTTATCGCAAGCCGAAGGTCACTGCGAAAGCAAAACACCTGATATGTTTTTGATACGCATGTATTGGCACGTCAGGGACAGCCTGACAGCCCCTTCGCAGGTAAGCAGGATTCTACCGGCGTCATCCCACATCCTGATTGCACTGGAGCCATGGCTCTGGAACTTGCGAAGGCTAATGGATTCGACCGCGATGAACTCAAGCCCCGAAAGACACGGCATTGAACGCCGCCCATTTGGCGGGGGGCCGGTAGGGAAGGACGGTCGAGATGAAGGAAAGGTGCATGCTAGGCCCGTTGCGGTCCATCTTGGCCCCGGTAACCTCGACGGAGGACAGATCGGGGTAGTTGCCGTAGATGGTCTGGAGAAAGATCGGGTTCTCTATGCGCAGCGGCCACATCAATCCGTTCCGTGCCGCAGCGCCAGCGCCGCTGCCACCGGCCCGAGCACGGCAAGAAACAGGGTCAGCGCGGTAAGAATGAGGAAGGGATGCAGGAAGGGATCGGGGTCCGCCACCGCGCCATAGCTTGCCGATACGCCGAAGATCAGTACGGGAATGGTCAGCGGCAGCACCAGCACCGAGATCAGCAGTCCGCCGCGCGGCAACGCTACCGCCACCGCGGCACCGGCAGCACCGATGAAGGTGATCGCCGGCGTGCCGACCAGAAGCGTCAGCGCCGTGGCGCCGATGCCGGCCGGCTCCATGTTCATGAACAGGCCGAGCAGGGGAGCCGCGACGACCAGCGGCAGCACGCTTCCCGCCCAATGCGCCAGGCATTTCGTCAGCACGGTCAGGGCCAGCATGTGCCGGTCGTTGCCAAGCACCAGAAGATCGAGCGAGCCGTCCTCGCGGTCAGCCTGGAACAGCCGGTCGAGGCCGAGCAGGCAGGCCAGCAAGGCGGCGATCCACAGGATCGCCGGGCCGATGCGGGCCAGCAGCTTCAGGTCGGGACCGACGCCGAAGGGGATGGTCGCGATAACGGCGAGAAAGAAAATCACGCCGGTAAGCGCCCCGCCGCCGGCGCGGATACTTAAGCGGATGTCGCGCAGGAAGAGGGCTAGCATGATGTGAGATGCTTTCGCCCAGGCACCCCCCTCTGTCCTGCCGGACATCTCCCCCGCAAGGGGGGAGATTGGATGTCGCCTCGGCTTTCGTCAGTCTTCAACGTGAAAGAGAGGGCGAGTCGTTGAAACCGCCAATCTCCCCCCTTGCGGGGGAGATGTCCGGCAGGACAGAGGGGGGTGCGACAGAGCGCCGGCATCACCCAACCATCCCCATCACAAGCTCCCTCGCCCCCTCCAGCCCCAGCGGCAAATGCGTGGCCGCAACCACGATCCCCCCACCATCGAGATGCTTCCGCATTAGCCCGCCGAATCTCTCCTCCGAAGCCTTGTCCAGTCCCGCCGTCGGCTCATCGAGCAGCCACAATGGCCGATGACTGACCAGCAGTTTTGCGATCGCGGCGCGGCGGCGCTGGCCGGTCGAGAGATAGCCGAACGGCAGATGGCCGATGCCGCCCAACCCGACGGTCTCCAGCGCCTCTTCAACACCCCTGGAACCGGCGCCCGAAAAATCGCGCCAGAAGCACAGATTCTCCTTAACGGTGAGTGCGCTCTTCATTGCGTCGAGGTGGCCGAGATAGTGACAGGCCGAGGCGGCCGACGGAAAGTCTTCGCCACCACCTTCGAACCGCACACGGCCTGCCGCCACCGGCAACAGTCCGGCGATGATCCTGAGCAGCGTCGATTTGCCGGCGCCGTTCGCCCCGGTGACGACCAGCGCCTGGCCATCCCCCAGCGCGAATTCGATGCCGGAAAATACCGTCTCGCCGCCGCGTTCGCCGCCCAGATTTTCGGCGATCAGCCGCATCCGTTCCCCTTCGCCGAAAGTTCAAGCGCGGCTTCGGTGCGCCGCAGCAAAAATGGCAATTCCGTGTCTAGAACTATTCCAGAAAATTCTCTATATCCGCATCATCCGTGCCAGCGGTCGGCACGGGAACCGAATTTGCGCCGAACCAGCGCGCGTGCCGCCTTGAACGGCCCGGACGCTTGGGAACGGATAGCGGAAATGGCCGTACCCGCACCTTTGCGCGTGATTTGCATGCCCACTGGCGTCCGTTCCCTCCCCGGCAACCGACAGTTAGGGATCGCACGTGTCCAAATCACTCGACAGCTTCAATTGCCGCCGCACGCTGACCGCCGGCGGCACCGAGTACATCTACTATGACCTTGTCGAGGCCGAAAAGAACGGCCTCACCGGCATCGCTCAATTGCCCTATTCGATGAAGGTGCTGCTGGAGAACCTGCTGCGCAACGAGGACGGCCGTTCCGTCACCAAGGAGAGCATCCAGGCGGTCGCCGGCTGGCTGACCGACCGGGGCACTGCCGGCGTCGAGATCGCCTATCGCCCGGCCCGCGTGCTGATGCAGGATTTCACCGGCGTTCCGGCTGTGGTCGACCTTGCCGCCATGCGCGACGCCATGGCCTCGCTCGGCGGCGACCCGCAAAAGATCAACCCGCTGGTGCCGGTCGATCTGGTCATCGACCATTCGGTCATCGTCGACGAATTCGGCACGCCGCTGGCTTTCGCCCGCAATGTCGAGCTTGAGTATGAGCGCAATGAGGAACGCTACAAATTCCTGAAATGGGGCCAGCAGGCGTTCCGCAATTTCCGCGTCGTGCCGCCCGGCACTGGCATCTGCCATCAGGTCAACCTTGAGTACCTCGGCCAGGTCGTGTGGACCAACAGCGAAGATGGCGAGACCACCGCCTATCCCGACACCTGCGTCGGCACCGATTCGCACACCACCATGATCAACGGCCTTGGTGTTCTCGGCTGGGGCGTCGGTGGCATCGAGGCCGAGGCCGCGATGCTCGGCCAGCCCGTCTCCATGCTGTTGCCCGAAGTGATCGGCTTTCGCCTCACCGGCAGGCTGAGGGAGGGCGTCACCGCCACCGACCTGGTGCTCACCGTCACGCAGATGCTGCGCAAGAAGGGCGTCGTCGGCAAGTTCGTCGAATTCTTCGGTCCGGGCCTGTCCAACATGACGCTGGCCGATCGTGCCACCATCGGCAACATGGCGCCGGAATATGGCGCCACCTGCGGCTTCTTCCCGGTCGACAGCGAAACCATCCGCTACCTCACCATGTCCGGCCGTGACGAAAGCCGCATCGCCCTGGTCGAGGCTTATTCGAAGGCGCAAGGCCTATGGCGCGACGTCGGCTCGGCCGATCCGGTCTTCACCGATCTGCTCGAGCTCGATCTCGGCAGTGTCGTCCCGTCGATGGCCGGCCCGAAGCGGCCGGAAGGCCGCGTGGCACTTGAAGACATTCCGGCCGGCTTCGACAAGGCCATGGAGACCGAATACAAGAAGGCCGCCGAAATCGACAAGCGCTATGCCGTCGAGGGCACGGACTACGATCTTGGCCATGGCGATGTCGTCATCGCCGCCATTACCTCCTGCACCAACACCTCGAACCCGAGCGTGCTGATCGGCGCCGGGCTGTTGGCGCGCAACGCCAACCGGCTCGGCCTCAAGCAGAAGCCGTGGGTCAAGACCTCACTGGCGCCGGGCAGCCAGGTCGTCGCCGAATATCTGGAGAAATCCGGTCTGCAGAAGGAGCTCGACCAGATCGGCTTCAACCTGGTCGGCTTCGGCTGCACCACCTGTATCGGCAATTCCGGCCCGCTGCCGGCGCCGATCTCCAAGACCATCAACGATAAGGGCTTGATTGCTGCGGCAGTCTTGTCCGGCAACCGCAATTTCGAAGGCCGCGTCTCGCCCGACGTGCAGGCGAACTATCTCGCCTCGCCGCCGCTGGTCGTCGCCCACGCGCTGGCCGGGACCGTGACCAAGGATCTGACCACCGAGCCGCTCGGCGAGGATCGCAACGGCAATCCGGTCTATCTCAAGGACATCTGGCCGAGTTCAGTCGAGATCCAGGAATTCATCGAGAAGAATGTCACGCGCGAATTGTTCGCCCGCAAATATGCCGACGTCTTCAAGGGCGACGAGTACTGGCAGAACGTCAAGGCGCCGGAAGGCCAGACCTATGCCTGGGACGACAATTCGACCTATGTGCAGAACCCACCCTATTTCGCCGGCATGACATCAGGCTTCGGCAAGATCGGCGATATCAAGGGCGCGCGTGTGCTCGGTCTGTTCGGCGATAAGATCACCACCGACCACATTTCGCCGGCCGGTTCGATCAAGGCGGCCTCCCCGGCCGGCAAGTACCTCACCGACCACGGCGTCGGCGTCGCCGATTTCAACCAGTATGGCACGCGCCGCGGCAACCACGAGGTGATGATGCGCGGCACCTTCGCCAACATCCGCATCCGCAACCACATGCTGGGCGAGAACGGCCGCGAGGGCGGCTACACCATCCATTACCCGTCGAAGGAAGAGGAATCGATCTACGACGCCGCCATGCACTACAAGAAGGAGGGCGTGCCGCTGGTCATCTTCGCCGGCGTCGAATATGGCAACGGCTCGTCGCGCGACTGGGCGGCCAAGGGTACGAATCTGCTCGGTGTCCGCGCGGTCATCGCTCAGTCCTTCGAGCGCATCCACCGCTCCAACCTGGTCGGCATGGGCGTAATCCCCTTCGTCTTCGAGGAAGGCACCTCGTGGGCCTCGCTCAACCTCAAGGGCGACGAACTGGTCGAGATCGACGGACTGAGCAACATCAAGCCGCGGCAGAAGATGATCGCCAGGATCACCTATGGCGACGACAGCGTCAAAGAGGTTCCGATCATCTGCCGCATCGATACGCTGGACGAGCTCGACTACTTCAAGAATGGCGGCATCCTGCAATACGTGCTGCGCGACCTTGCGGCTTAAGGGAGTAGGGCAATAAGGGAGTAGGGCAGTAGGGGAAGCAAGGACAAGCACCTACTGCCCAACTGCCCTACTTTGGCTTTCCAAACCGCGCTGTCGCCGCCAGCAGCACGCCGAGCATCAGCCCGTTGAGGATGTGCCACAGGAAATGCGTGCCGAGCGGAAAGCCGCCGCAGACCAGCGGATCGATCATCCGGCAGACGACCGACACGACGAAGATCGCCGAACCCGCCAGATTGTACCAGCCGGCACGATTGCCGCTGGCCGCCACCCAGGCGCCGAAGAAGGCAAGCGCCAGGAAGGGCGGCAGATAGCCGGTCGTGCCGTTCGACGCTTGGCGCAGCCAGTCCGGCACGGCAAAGGTCACCAGCCCGGCAACGGCGTAAAAGGCGACGAAGATGACGATCGCCTTGCCCCATTTCATGCCGAGAAAACGTCGCAGGTTGAACAGCGTGTAGGCCAGCGTGAACCCTGCAATCGGCAGCACGTCGGCCAGGATCATTCCCCTTGTGGCAAAGGTGTGGAACAGCGACGAGCCGACGCCGATCGCCACCACCCACCAGGCCAGCACTTCGGCGAAGGCGCCGGTGCCGCGCTTGCGCACCTGCCAGACACCCCATAGCCCGGCGGCAAAAAAAGCCAGATTGCTCAGCGCATTGAGCGGTTCAGCCCAGAATTCCGGCCCCGTCCGTTCGCAATAGAGGTCGACCGGCGCCAGGAGAGATTGCCACATGCTGATTGCCGCCCGAATCGCTTCCATCGTGAAGTGCGCGTCCACCTATTGCGCCCTTGCCAGCGGTTGCAACGGCAAAATTTCACCGCAACGTGACTTCCCGTTGACTGCCGCTTCTGCCACATATTTCGACAATCAGAACAAAGCCGGCATCACCGGCGGGATCGGAACGGCCATGTCATCTCGAAGACCATTGCGGCTTGCGGCCGTTGCGCTGGCTCTCTCGGCGTTTGCCGGAAGCGCCTTCGCCGAGCAGGCCGACAAGCCATTAGGCGTCGTCGAGCTCTTCACCAGCCAGGGATGTAATTCCTGTCCGCCGGCCGACGAATTCTTCGCCGAGCTCGCCGCCAAGGAGAACATCGTCGCGCTCGCCTATCATGTCGACTATTGGGATTACCTCGGCTGGCAGGATACGCTGAGCCGCAAGGAAAATACCGAGCGGCAATATGAGTATATGCGCGCCTTCGGCAGCCGTTCCGTCTACACCCCGCAAGCCGTCATCAACGGCCGCAGCCATGTCAATGGCGCCAGCCGCAAGGAAGTCGACGGCGCGCTGGCACGCATGGAGAGGGTCGGCGAAGGCATGCGCGTCGGCATCAAGGTCAGCCGGACCAGCGATCGCGTCATGATCGATGCCGGCGACGCCGTGACCGGCCCCGCCGACGCGCATGTCGTCATCGTCTATTTCAACCCGCCGCAGACGATCAAGATCGGCAAGGGTGAAAACACCGGCCGCAGCATGACCTACTGGAACGCCGTCTCCAGCATCCAGACCGCCGGCATGTGGCACGGCAAGGCGCAGCGCTACGAACTGCCGATGAGCGAGATCGCCAAGAAGGGCGGCTGCGCCGTGCTGCTGCAGTCGGTCGGCAAGGACGGCGTGCCCGGTCCGATCCTGGGTGCAGCCTTTATCCGCAAGCCTTAGATGGAGCGCTCTCCCTTCTCCCTTGTGGGAGAAGGTGTCGCCGAAGGCGACGGATGAGGGTGTTCCAGGGAACGCCAACGCCTCACTCCGTCCAACACCCTCATCTGTCTCGGCGCTGCGCGCCGATCCACCTTCTTCCACAACAAGGGGAGAAGGGATAGCCGCGCTCAAGCCTCCGACGACAGCCTATCCGGATGGATCGCGCCGCCACGGCTCCAGCCAATAAAAAACCGGCGTCAGCTTGCTTCTGACGCCGGTCATTTAGGTTTTGGGATCGTCGCACCCGATCTTTCCAAGGAAAGACCGAGGTTGGTTCGATCCGACGCAGACCCGTGGGCGGGGGGCTTGGGGTTTACGAGCCGGTGCCGGACCGAACCGTCTCAGGCAACGCCGGTAAATTCGTCGGACATTGGGGCATGAGCACGGATAAAAAAAGGCAGGATTGTGGCGAAGCATCACCAATTCCAACAGGCGTTTCGCAAACGTGACTGGACGTTGGAGAAACCGCGCGGTGCTGCCGTTGCCCGGCCGGGCCTTGCAATTCGGCAACGAAAGCGCCAACTTTGGTCGGCGTACGATTCATTGCGAGGATCCAGGCATGACTGATCGCAGCAGCGGGACGGAGGATGGGGACGCATCCGCAATATTGATCCCGCTGCACGAGGCAAGACACGAACGCCTCGACCAGCCGGTGCGCTTCGACCGCCGCGAACTGGACCAGATCCTCAGGCTCTACGGCCGTATGGTCGCCGCCAATGAATGGCGCGACTATGCTATTGACCATCTCACCGACCGCGCCGTTTTTTCCGTCTTCCGTCGCACCAGCGAAGTGCCGCTTTTCCAGATCGTCAAGGATCCGAAGCTGGCGCGCCGGCAAGGCGCATTCGCCGTCATCGCCGCCGGCGGACGCATCCTCAAGCGTGGCCAGGAACTCGGCCGGGTGCTTGGCGTGTTCGACCGAACGCTGAAGCTGGTCGAGGCGTAACCCCTTATTTTTGTTTGCGGAACTTCCGCTCGGGCAGCGATTGCGGATCGGGCGGGACCGACGCTCCACCGTTGATCGGCAGTTGCATGAACATCGTGTCCAGCCAGCGTCCGTGCTTGTAGCCGGAGCCTTCCAGGCGGCCGGAATGGTGAAAGCCGAGCTTCTCGTGCAACCGCACCGAGGCGCTGTCGGGCCGGCCATCGCCAATCACCGCGATGATCTGGCGAAAGCCCGCCGCCTTGGCTGCCTCGATCAGCCTTTGCATCAGGAGCAGCCCGACGCCCTGCCCCTTGGCGTCGGGCGCGACATAGACGGAATCCTCAACCACGAAGCGGTATGCCGAGCGCGGCCGGAAAGCGCCGGCATAGGCATAGCCGAGCACAATGCCGCCTTTTTCCGCCACGAGATAGGGAAAGCCACCCGCTACCAAACTGTCGAAGCGCGCTCCCATCTCGATACGACTTGGCGGGTCGAGTTCATAGCTCGCCGTGCCGTTTGTCACCGCGTCGGCATAGATTTCCGTGATCCGGTCGAGATCGGCCGACGTCGCGGCCCGCAAGGTGATGCTGCTCATAATTTATGCACGTCGTTCATCTGCCCTATATCACAGCAAGAGCCGGCACAAAAGAAAAGGGCGGCCATTGGGCCGCCCTTTCCAAACTCGCTGGAGTCAGACCATGATCCCGAAAAGTGGAAACCGGTTTTCGGAACAGATCATGGTCAACAAAGAACGCCGTACTAGCGACGGTCGCCCATGAACTGCAGCAGGAACATGAACAGGTTGATGAAGTCGAGATAGAGCCTCAGCGCGCCCATGATCGCCTTGCGGCCGGCGACATCAGTCTCGTCACCCTCGAAATACATCTCCTTGATGTTCTGCGTGTCATAGGCGGTGAGGCCTGCGAAGATCAGCACGCCGATCGCCGAAACGGCGAAGGAAAGCGCCGACGACTGCAGGAAGATGTTGATCACCATCGCGATGATCAGGCCGACCAGGCCCATGACCAGGAACGAGCCGAACGCGGAAAGGTCGCGCTTGGCCGTGTAGCCGTAGAGCGACAGCCCGCCAAACGCGGCGGCGGTGGCGAAGAAGGTCTGCGAGATACTGGCGGTGGTGTAGACCAGGAAGATCGACGACAGCGACAGGCCGACAAGGCCGGCGTAAACCCAGAACGTCGTCTGCGCCGCCGAAACGCTCATCGATTGGACCCGGAACGACAGGAACATCACCGCTGCCAGCGGGGCAAAGATCACCAGCCATTTCAGCGGCGAGCCGAAGATCGCGTAGCCGAACGAGGTCAGCATCTCGCCGCTTGGCAACGTGGCAACCGCCGAGGCGGGATCGCTGGTGGTGGCCAGCATGATTGTGCCAACCGCGGCAAGGCCGGTGATGAGGAGGCCAAGCCCCATCAGGTTGTAGACTTTGATCATGTAGGCGCGCAGGCCCTGGTCGATGGCAGCATCGACGCCGGCGCCGGGCACGGCGCGCGTCTGATAATTGCGAACGGGATCAGCCATGGAAATCCTCATATTGCTTCTGCCCCGTCCGGTGTCAGGTCCTTTTGAACCCAGGCGCCGCTGGCGGGGCTCCAGCATGCCTGCGCCGAAATATGATGGTTCTTGGCGTAAAGGACAAGACCGTAACCGGACGTAATGCTCCGTGAAGTGCCGGAGATCCGGTTTTATTGGCCTTGCCGGTCGAAACATTAACGAGATTTAATCAAAACCGGCTCTGGCTCAAAGATTCCGCAGCACCGGCGCCGCCTTGTGGCCCAGCACTCGCCACGTGCCGGCCAGGCCGATACCCACCGTGACCACCAGTGAAAAGCCGATGGTCGCCACCGCCACCTCGGGCATGAAGTGCGATGGCAGCGTCATGACGCGCGCGACGACGTACCACGCCGCCACACCGCCCGCCGCCAGCGCGAAGATCGCGGTCGCAAGGCCGATCAGCATGTATTCCAGCGAAAAGGCCGCGATCAGCGTTTTCCTGGTCGCACCCAGGGTCTTCAGCACCACCGCGTCGTGGATGCGGGCCCGGTTGCCGGCGGCGAGCGCCCCGGCCAGCACCAGCACCGAGGCGATCAACGCCACGCCCGCCGCGGCCCTGATCGCGGTGCCGAGCTGCGCCACCAGCCGGTTGACGATGTCGAGCGCGTCCTTGACCCTGACCGTCGTCACCGCGGGAAAAGCCCGGGTGACGGCATTGAGAAGATGCGCGTCGTCGGCCGCCGACGCATTCGTCTCGGTCAGCGTCGCCAACCAGCCATGCGGCGCCCCGGCGAATGTGTTGGGCGAGAACACCATGACGAAATTGATGCCCATGGTTTCCCATTCGACCTGGCGGAAATTGGCAATCTTGGCCGTGATGTTGCGGCCGAGCACATTGACGGTGATGGTGTCGCCGAGCTTCAGCCCGATCTCCTTGCCCTCCTCGGCGGAAAACGAGACCAGCGGTTCGCCGGAATAATTCCCCGGCCACCAGCTGCCCTCGGTCAGCGTTGCATTCTCCGGCAATTGTGCGTCATAGGTCAGCCCACGGTCGCCGCGCAGCACCCAGGCGCCTTCGGCCGGAACCTTGACCTTGTCGACATCGACGCCGTTGAGCGCCATCACCCGGCCGCGCAGCATCGGCACCTTGATCAGCCTGCCCTGCGGCGCCTCTTTGCCGACCAGCGCGGAGAAGGCATCGACGTCGCCGCTCTGGATATCGACGAAGAAGAAGTTCGGCGCCCGTTCCGGCAGGCTGCCGGAAATCTGCCGCCTGAGATTGCCATCGATCAGCGCCAGCGTCACCAGGAGCGTCAGCCCGAGACCCAGCGACAGCACCACGGACGGCGTCAAGGCGCCAGGCCGATGGATGTTGCCGATGGCGAGCCTGAGCGCCGTCGAGCGCACACGCGGACTTCTCTTCGCCGCCCACTGCACCAGCGTACCGACGACACGCAGCACCAGGAACGAAAAGACCGTGGCGCCGACGAAGATCGAGGCAATACGGCGGTCGCCGGAAAACAGGATCGCCAGCACCGCGAGCAGCAGCGCGATGGCCATTGCCGCGGCGACATAGAGCGGGCGGGGAAAACCGCGGCCCTCAAAACCCATTTCGCGAAACAGCGCCGTCGCTGGCACGTCGCGAGCACGGCCGAGCGGCAGCAGGGCGAAGGCCAGCGTCACCAGCAGCCCGAACAGCGCTGCCATGCCGAGGGCGCCGGGATAGAACCCACCTTCCGCCGGCACCGGAATAACCGACTGGAGTGCCGCGCTGGCCGCGAACGGCATCAGCGCGCCAAGCACCAGGCCCAGCGTGATACCGAGGGCGGCGATCATCAGGATCTGCACCAGGTAGACGGCAAAGACGAACCCGCCCGAAGCCCCCAGGCTCTTGAAGGTGGCGATGACGCCGCGCTTGCCGTCGAGATAGGCACGCACCGCATTGGCCACGCCGACGCCGCCGACCACCAGCGCCGTCAGCCCGACCAACGTCAGGAATTGCGAGAACCGCTCGATGTTCGAGGACAGCGCCGGCGCTGCGTTGCTGCGCGTGCGGATCGACCAGCCGGCCTGCGGGAACTCTTTCGCGGCCTGCTCCTGGATCGCCTTGATCTGTACTTCAGTGGTGCCGCCGGGCAGGCGGACCTTATAGGCGTTCTCGACCAGGCTGCCCGGCTGGATCAGGCCTGAAGCGGCAAGCCCGTCGGTCGACACCATCAGCCGCGGCGCAAAACCGAAGCCATCCGACACCGCATCTGGCTCGTTGACCAGCTTGGCGCGCAGCTCGAATGTCGCGCTGCCGAGCTTCAACCGGTTACCGATGCCAAGGTTCAGCCGCTCGAACAGAAGGTCCGGGGCGGCGGCGCCGAAGACACCGGATTTTTCGCCGAACAAATCCTCTCGCGACAGCACCGGCTGGGTCTCCAGCGCGCCATAGAGCGGATAGGCGCCGTCGACCGCCTTGGCCTCGACCAGCGCCTGGTCGGAGCCGTCCTCGAGCCTCGCCATCGAGCGCATGTTGGCGCTGTGCGAAACCGTGCCAAGCCGGTCGAGGAAGCTGCGTTCGGCTCTGGTCGGATCGCGCTGGTTGAGCTGGAAGCGGAGATCGCCGCCGAGCAGCGTCTGGCCCTGGTCGGCAACACCGGCGGAAATCGCCTGCGCCACCGAATTGACGCCGCCGATTGCCGCGACGCCAAGCGCAATGCAGGCAAGGAAGATCAGGAACCCGGACAGCCCGCCGCGCATTTCGCGCAGCGAGAACTTGAAGGCCAGCCTCAGCGTTTGCGACAGCGGCATTAGGCGGTCACCTTGCCGGCCCTGGAGGCCGGCTTGGATGCGTCCTCGATCAGCCCCGACCGCATCGACACCTGGCGCGAGCAGCGCGCCGCGAGCACCGGGTCATGCGTGACCAGCACCAGCGTCATGCCGCGTTCGGCCGCCTTGGCGAACAGCAGGTCGGCGACGTGCCGTCCCGTCGCCTGGTCGAGATTGCCGGTCGGCTCGTCGGCGATCAGGATGCGAGGCGACGGCGCCAGCGCCCGGGCGATCGCCACGCGCTGCTGCTCGCCGCCAGACAATTCGCCGGGATAATGGGTGATGCGATCGCTAAGGCCGACCGCCGCCAGTTCGCGCGCCGCCACGCCGAACGGATCGGCATGGCCGGCAAGCTCAAGCGGGACGGCGACGTTTTCCAGCGCCGTCATATTGGGGATGAGGTGGAACGACTGGAACACGATGCCGATGTTTCGCCCTCGAAACGATGCGATCTGGTCTTCGCTTTTGCCGTTGAGCAGCTCGCCGGCAATTCGTACCGCACCCGAATCGACCCTTTCAAGCCCGGCCAAAACCATCAGCAATGTCGACTTTCCCGAACCCGAAGGTCCAACGATGCCTGTCGCTTCGCCGCTCGCCACATCGAGGCTGACGCCCTTCAGCACATGCACCGAGGATGCGCCTTCGCCGAGCGTCAGCGATACGTCTTTCAGCGAAATGACGGCTTCTTCCAAAATCAAATCGTCCTATATGGGGGAAGAGGGCTAGAGCATCCGATGCTCGACAAAGACGAAAACCTGCCTTCGCCAACAGATGTTCCTGGTCATATGGGGCCTGCCGCATGGCTTTCAAACACACTTTTGCCGCAGCCTTCGCCCTTTTCCTCGCGATCTGCAGCGCCATTTCGTCGGCGCGCGCCGAGCCCTTCACCATCGTTGGCTTCGGCGACAGCTTGATGGCGGGTTATGGCCTTGGGCCGGGTCAGGGGTTCACCGAAAAGCTGCAGGCCGCGCTTCGCGCCAAGGGCTACGATGTCACGGTCGCCAATGCCGGCGTTTCCGGCGATACGACGAGCGGCGGCCTGTCGCGGCTCGACTGGTCGGTGCCGGACGGCACGCAGCTGGTCATCCTGGAGCTCGGCGCCAACGACATGCTGCGCGGCGTTTCGCCCGCCATAGCGGAAAAGAACCTGGACGCCATGCTGGCAAAGCTGAAGCAGCGCAAGATCGCCGTGTTGCTGGCCGGGATGCGCGCGGCGCCGAATCTCGGCGCCGATTACCAGAGGGCCTTCGACGCGACTTTTCCGAGACTGGCTGAAAAATACGGCGTGCCGCTCTATCCTTTCTTTCTCGAGGGCATCGCCGGCCAATCCGTCCTGCAGCTCGAAGACGGTCTTCATCCAAACGCCCGAGGCGTCGACCGCATCGTCGAGGGTATCCTGCCCAGCGTGGAGAAGACCATTGAAGCGATCCGGGGCAATTCCTGAAGGCGAGGGTTCGCCGCTGCAACACCTTCCGCAGGGGAAGCTTTTAGGCAGGCCTGCGACCAACAAACCCCTTGCCCCGTTTGAATATCGATGATTCGCTAGGGGCAAGAGTTCGATTCGAGGACAGGAGGCTTCCCATGCCGCGTCTTTTTACCGCCCTCGAAATACCGCGTGATGCCGCTCTTTCGCTGTCCCTGCTCAGGGGCGGCCTGCCCGGAGCCCGCTGGATCGACGTCGAAAACTATCATCTGACGCTGCGCTTCATCGGCGATGTCGAGGGCCATGTCGCCGACGAAATCGCCAACACGCTCGACCGCGTTCACCGCCCGTCCTTCTCGCTGACGCTGTCCGGCGTCGGCGCCTTCGGCCAGAAGAAGCCGCATGCGGTGTGGGCCGGGGTCGCCGCTTCGCCCGATCTTTCCGCTCTGCAAAGCGAAATCGAGCGCATCTGCCAGCGGCTCGGCATCCCGGCCGACCCGCGCAAGTTCATGCCGCATGTGACGCTGGCCCGCCTGCGCAATGCGAGCCCGCTCGACGTCGCCCAGTATCTGTCGGCGCGCGGCAATTTTTCGACGCTGCCGTTCCGGGTCGGCCGCTTCGTGCTGATGTCGTCGCGCGACTCGGTCGGCGGCGGGCCTTACGTCGTCGAGGAGGCTTGGCCGCTTTCAGGTGCCGACAACCGCATCGCCAGCCGTTTGGCCGGCGCCGCCGACGCTTCGCGGATCATGCGGTAGACGGATATGGCCAGGGAGAAACTAGCAAAAGAGGCGATCAGCGCCGAACTTGCCGGCCTCGACGGCTGGTCGCTGGCCAAGGATGGTGGTTCGATCAGCCGCAGCTTCACTTTCAAGAATTTCTCGGAAGCCTTTGCCTTCATGACCCGCGTGGCGTTGGCGGCGGAGAAGATGGACCACCACCCCGACTGGTCGAACGTCTACAAGACGGTAAACGTGACCCTCAACACACACGACGCCGGCGGCCTGACCGCGCTGGATTTCGATCTGGCCAGGAAGATGAACCGCTATTTCGGCACCTGACGTTATCTGCACCTTGCAGCGAGGTTCGGCTTTCACCACATTTTGCCTCGCGGTCACGCGTGAAGTCACGCGACGGCGGCAAGGAGAGGTTGATGGCGCAAAAATCCGGTTTTGATTTCTTCGGCCTCGGCAGCAAGCTGGGCAATGAGAGCGAAGTGCGCGAAAAGTTCTGGCGTACGGCGAAGAAGGCTGCCCGGCAGATCCCGTTCATGGAGGAGGTGGTCGCCGCCTATTACTGCGCCATGGACAAGAAGACGCCGCTGCGCGCCAAGGGCACATTGCTGGCTGCGCTCGGCTATTTCGTGCTGCCGACGGACGTCATCCCCGATTTCATCTTTGGGCTTGGCTTCACCGACGACATCGCTGTGCTGACCGCGGCGATCACAACCGTCAGCGCCCACATCACGCCGGCGCACCGGCTCGCCGCCAGGCAGGCCATCGCCGACAAGAGCTGAGCCGGTACGGCGCAAAAAATCGCGCGGGAACCGACTTTCCGGCCGTCAAAGCCACCGCCGCACCCGCGTCTTGTAGGCGCGATAGGCGTCTCCGAACTTACGCTCGAGATAACGCTCTTCCGGCGCGATGACGCCCGTATTGATCACCCACAGCAAGGGAATGACGAGCGCGATACCCCAAAGACTTCCGGCCGCGACACCGAGGCCCAGATAGATAAGGGTCGCTCCCAGATAGAACGGATTTCTGGTCCACCGATAGGTACCGTCGACGACCAGCGCCGTCGTTGGCAAGGTCGGTGGTATGTTGGTTCCAGCGGCCTGAAAGCGCCCCGCGGCCATAAAGATGAGCACGAAGCCGCACACCGCGAGCACGGCGCCGGCCAGATAGCGGGCGAGGGCCTGCCCGGCCATGACCGGGAGCGGCGCGAGCACCTCGAGCACGGTTGCCGCCCCCAGGAAGCCGAGGAAGATCAAAGGCGGCAGCGCAATGACCCCCGCCACGTCGGGCGCGCCCGGTCCGCCCGCCACCTCTCCGCCATCCGACCGGGGCACCGCGCCGCTGGCCACCGCGCGGACGGCGACACGAATGCCGAACACGATCGCCAGGACGACTGTGCCGCCCGCCAGGATCAGAACTGTCTCGGAAATGGCCATGGCCAAATCTCCCGTAAGCCGCCAAGGAGGGCACCCTGGCCGAGTGCCGTGGAGCCGAACGCAGACATATACCGCCTGGCGGGAAATTCGTCACGTAGCTCTCAGAAAAGCGAGAATCGCTGCAAGACCTAGCTGCTTGAAAAGTCAAACTCTTGCCGTTTTCGTGGCCTCCAAGTCGCGGCAGGGACATTGCGCCAGCCGCTTTTTCAAGCGGCAGCGCGAAGACGGCGGCGGTTTCCTGGCGTGAACATCCTTTTCTCAGGGGAAATTCACCGTTTGGTAACCCAGATTAAATCAAAATGAAGCGACGGGCAGGACGCCGAGCCGGCCTGCCGCCGCACCAGTGGAATACGGGAAAAGCGATGCGCGGATTGATTGCTATAGTTTCCAGCCTGGCCCTGGTGGCCTTGACGGCGCCCGCGCTGGCGCAGTCGGCAACCAAGATCGGCCAGCACAATGCCTGGGGCACCTACAGCTACCAGGCGTCGGGCGGCGGCAAGGTCTGCTATGTCCTGACCGTGCCAACCGACAAGCAGCCGCCGACGCTCGATCATGGCGACATGTTCTTCTTCGTCAGCCAGCGGCCGGGGCAGCAAGTGTCCTACGAGCCGCAATTCATCGCCGGCTATACCTTCCAGGAAGGTTCCAAGGCCACCGTCACCATCGACAAGAAGTCTTTTTCGATGTTCACGCGCGGCAAGTCGGCCTGGGTCGAGAACGCCGCCGAGGAGCCGGTGCTGATCGCCGCGATGAAGACCGGCACCGACATGAAGGTGTCAGCCAAGTCCGGCCGCGGCAATACCACCACCTACGTCTTCTCGCTGAAGGGCATCTCGGCGGCGCTGGCCTCGATCGCCAAGTGCAAGTAAAGTCCTCGTCCGGGACGTTCACGACCTAACACAGCGACGTAAAGAACCAGTGTTCGTGCGGTCTTGCCTTCTCTCCTTGTGGGAGAAGGAAGAACCCCCTGCATGACTCCGCCATCAACCTGTGCTATGCGCCGCGCTTCATTTCGGGCACGATGCTGTAATCGGCCGCAAATCGCTTATATTGGCGCAACAATGACCCTTTCATTCGATCTTACCGCCGAAGGCGCGCGTGACGCGTTGCGCACCCGCACGGCGCCTGAAAAGCCGTCGCTGATCGGCTTGACGCGCGCCGAACTCGGGGCCGCCCTCGTCGCCGCCGGCATCGTGCCGGAGCGCCAGGCGAAGATGCGCGCCCAGCAGCTCTGGCACTGGATCTATGTGCGCGGCGTTTCCGATTTTGCCGGCATGTTCAACATCTCCAAGGATTTGCGCGCCGCACTGGACAGGCATTTCACCGTTGCCAGGCCCGAGATCGTCGAGGAGCAGATTTCCTCCGACGGCACGCGCAAATGGCTGTTCCGCTTTCCGCCGCGCGGCGCCGGCCGGCCGGTCGAGATCGAGACCGTCTACATTCCCGAAGAAGGCCGCGGCACGCTCTGCATCTCCTCGCAGGTCGGCTGCACCCTGACCTGCTCCTTCTGCCACACCGGCACGCAAAAGCTGGTGCGCAACCTGACGGCGGAAGAAATCCTCGCCCAGCTTTTGACAGCTCGCGACCGGCTCGGCGATTTCCCCGACCGCGACACGCCCGACGGCGCCATCGTGCCGGCCGAGGGCCGGAAAGTGTCCAACGTCGTCATGATGGGCATGGGTGAGCCGCTCTACAATTTCGAGGCGGTGAAGAAGGCGCTGCTGATTGCATCCGACGGCGACGGGCTTTCCCTGTCGAAGAGGCGCATCACGCTGTCGACCTCGGGCGTCGTGCCCGAAATCTTCCGCACCGGCGAGGAGATCGGCGTCATGCTGGCAATCTCGCTGCACGCTACCAATGACGATCTGCGTGACCTTTTGGTACCGATCAACAAGAAGTATCCGCTCAACGAGCTGATCGCTGCCTGCCGTGCCTATCCCGGCCTGTCCAACGCCAAGCGCATCACCTTCGAATATGTGATGCTGAAGGACGTCAATGATTCCATCGAGGACGCCAAGGCGCTGATCAAGCTGCTCAAGGGCATCCCGGCCAAGATCAATCTGATCCCGTTCAATCCGTGGCCGGGCACCAACTACCAGTGCTCGGACTGGGAGACGATCGAGAAATTCGCCGACTACATCAACAATGCCGGCTATGCCTCGCCGATCCGCACGCCGCGCGGCCGCGACATCCTCGCCGCCTGCGGCCAGCTCAAATCGGACTCCGAGCGCATGCGCAAAGTCGACCGGCTGGCGCTGGAAGCGATGATGATCGCAGGGCACGGCGAGGCGTGAATCGCGTCGTCGCCTATCTGATCCGCTTCGCCGTCATCCTGATCGGTTATGGCGTCGCCTCGCTGGCGGCCAGCGCATTTCTCAATATCATGTTTCTGGCGTCCCTGGGCTACACGCCGGAGCAGGCACCGCCGGCGGCGACGGCTTCCCTCTATTTTTCCGTCCCCTTCGTCGCGCTGTTCGTCGCCTATTTCGCTTTCATGCCGGCGGCGATCGCCATCCTGGTTTCCGAAATCCTCGGCCGGCGCGACTGGCTGTTCTATGCACTGGCGGGCGCGGCGGTGGCGGCGGTCTTCCTCGGCTTCGTCCACCAGACGAACGACGCCAATTTCGAGGTTACCAACACAAGCGTCATGCTGGCGGTGATCGGCTGCGGCATGGTCGGCGGTATTTTCTACTGGCTGAGCGCCGGCCGCTCGGCTGGGAGCTGGCGTCAAATCGGACGCCCTATTTCGCCTGGGCCGTCAGGATCTTGAGCGCGAAGGCCGAAAAAACTCCGGCAAACAGATAGTCGACGACGCGCGTCACGCGCGGGCTGGCTTTCATCGCCGCCGAGAATTTTTCCGCCGCCAGCACCATCGGCGCTGTCACCGGGACCGACAGCACGACGAACATCGCGCCGAGGAAGAACAGCTTTCCCGGCGCATTGGGATCATGCGCGGAGACGAATTGCGGCAGGAAGGTCATGAAGAACAGGATGATCTTCGGATTGAGCAGATTGACGCCGAGCCCCGCCGCCCAGCTGCGAACCAGCGATATCTGCGGCCCGCTCTTCTTCTCCGGTGAAAACGCCGACCCTTTTGTGATCGCCTGCCAGGCCAGGAAGACCAGATAGCCGGCGCCGAAAATCTTCAGCACGAAGAACGCCATCGGCGAGGCGACGATCAGCGCCGAGACGCCGACCACCACCAACGTGGTGTGGATCAGCGTGCCGCACAGCGCGCCGGCCATCGAGGCGAAGCCGGTGGCGCGGCCCTGGCTCAGCGTGCGCGACACGAACAGCGTCATGTCCGGCCCAGGCGTAATCGCCAGGATCACCGTCGCGATGGCGAATTGGATAAGCGTAGCGTTGTCGGGAATGAAGGACATTGGCGGCCTCGGACAAGAAGGCGCAGCCTATAGCGCAGGCGCCTCGCCGACGCCAGCATCTCGCCGCCACGGCGTCTGGTCCAGCGCTTGCGGCTCCCAGGCGCCTGTTCCTCCCTTGCGCAGCCCCGAAACGCCGTGATACCTCGCCCGCAAGAATCCTGTCGCGGAACCGCCCACCATGTCGAAAGCAAAAGCCGTCAAGAAAGTCGTGCTCGCCTATTCTGGCGGCCTTGACACCTCGATCATCCTGAAATGGCTGCAGACCGAGCTCGGCGCCGAGGTCGTGACCTTCACCGCCGATCTAGGCCAGGGTGGCGAACTGGAGCCGGCTAGGCGCAAGGCCGAGATGATGGGCATCAAGGATATTCGCATCGTCGATGTCCGCGAGGAGTTCGTATCCGATTTCGTCTTTCCGATGTTCCGCGCCAACGCTGTCTATGAAGGCACCTATCTGCTCGGCACCTCGATCGCCCGGCCACTGATCTCGAAACATCTTGTCGAGATCGCCAGGGAGACCGGCGCCGATGCGATCGCCCATGGCGCCACCGGCAAGGGCAACGATCAGGTGCGTTTCGAACTCTCGGCCTATGCGCTCAACCCCGACATCAAGGTCATCGCGCCCTGGCGCGACTGGTCGTTCAAGTCGCGCACCGATCTGATCAATTTCGCCGAGCAGCACCAGATTCCGGTGCCGAAGGACAAGAAGGGCGATGCGCCGTTCTCGGTCGACGCCAACCTGCTGCATTCCTCCTCCGAGGGCAAGGTGCTGGAAGACCCGTGGAGCGAGCCGCCGGAATTCGTCCACCAGCGCACCATCTCGCCGATGGATGCGCCGGATGAGGTCACAGAGATCGAAATCGAATTCCTCAAGGGCGATCCCGTCGCGCTCAACGGCAAGAAACTGTCGCCGGCAACGATGCTGGCGGCGCTGAACGATGTCGGCCGCGACAATGGCATCGGCCGGCTCGATCTGGTCGAGAACCGTTTCGTCGGCATGAAATCGCGCGGCGTCTACGAGACCCCCGGCGGCACCATCCTGATATCGGCCCACCGGGCGATCGAATCGATCACGCTCGACCGCGGTGCCGCCCATCTCAAGGACGAGTTCATGCCGCGTTATGCCGAGCTGATCTATAACGGCTTCTGGTTCGCGCCCGAGCGGCTGATGCTGCAGGCGATGATCGACAAGAGCCAGGAAGACGTCGAAGGCATCGTGCGGCTGAAGCTCTACAAGGGCAACGTCATGGTCACCGGCCGCAAGTCGAGGAAGACGCTCTATTCCGATGCGCTGGTCACCTTCGAGGACGACCGCGGCGCTTACGACCAGAAAGATGCCGAAGGTTTCATCCGCCTCAATGCGCTGAGGCTGCGCACGCTGGCGGCGCGTGGTCGTAAAGGCTAAGTATATATTCATGAAAATCCTGCTTAGCCTGGATCCATACTCTTAGTGAGCTAATGTAGTTATTTCTAATGACAGCTGCAGGGCTTTTCTTGCTTGACCTCATGGCCGGATTGTCCAATTTTTTTTTGGGCAATGGGGCTGTAATAATGCGACTTGGTCTTTTGATTTTGACGGCGATGTTTGGCATTCTGGCGGGCTGCCAGACCGGACAGGACACCACGAAGAAGGATCCCCAGGCGGGATGCATCGCCGCTGTCGCTACATGGACCATTACGTTCAAACATGAGATCGCAGCCTTCATGGGCGTTTCTCAGGAACGCATGCCGAGCCTCTTCTGCCGGCGCTTGGGCGATGCGGTGCGCAGCGGCCGAATTGGCTTCTCCGACATAAACAGCCTTCAGCTCGACCAATCCACCGACATCTGGAAGGTCATCAAAGGGAAGTGAGTCGGCGATGGTTAGTTTGCGACGCGCCACGCGACTTCCGCTGATGTTGCTGGCGGGCCTGGCAGCAGCCGGAGCGGAGGAATTCGATCCCACCTCGCTCGACCTCGCCGCGCTGGTTGAATGCAGGGCCGACGTGCCGGCCTATAACGGATTCGCCTTGTGGCTGAGCGGTGAGCCCGGCGCGGCGGAAAAACTTGGCTGGAAGGAAGTCACCGCCGGCAATCCTTTCCTCAGGCAATACGAGCTGCCGGCCACGGTCGGCGTCTTCGGGCGCGAAACGGCGGCCGTCGTCCTTACCGCGACCGGGCCGATGGCGGTGTTTGACGATGTTTCCGCGCCCGATCTCGCTCGAGCGCTCGGCGTCACAGCGCAAATCTCGACACCGGACAAATTCCTTGGCGAGAAGGTGCTCGTCGAAAGCAGCGAGGAAGCCGACGGCATGACATTTTCCACGCACATTGCGCTCAATGTCTCAACCGTTAATTCACATCCCGGCAAGG
Source organism: Mesorhizobium sp. LSHC420B00 (assembly GCF_000503055.1). GTDB lineage: Bacteria > Pseudomonadota > Alphaproteobacteria > Rhizobiales > Rhizobiaceae > Mesorhizobium. The sequence continues at coordinate 30,284 of NZ_AYVY01000031.1, forward strand.
TTCTCGCCGGCTGCTCCTACGCGCTCGACGTGAAATAGAAAGCCCGGCGCATGGCCGGGCTTTGTGTCGAATCATTCTATCGAATAGAGATTTCTGTCAGTCGGCATCGATGGCTGTGGCCATGCGGGCGATGGCCTGTTGATAGACGCTAGCGGAATTCCAGCCAGCGATTGCGCCCATATTCGCCTGCGCGCTCGCTCCGGCCCGCCAACCATGGCCCTTGAGGAAGTTGGCCGTGGAAGCCAACGCAGTGCTCTTGTCGCGCAGATTTTTGTTGCCGACGCCATACGTCAAAACATTTCCGGGCAGGAACTGCGTGTGGCCGATCTCGCCATGTGCGGCACCGACCGACGAGGCGCTCAACGCTCCGCGATCGACCAGCTTCAGGGCTGCAATGGCATGGGGATAGAAGAACTCCGGACGGCGGCAATCATAGGCGAGCGTTAAAATGGCAGAGACCGTATTCTGGTTGCCCATGGCGGAACCGAAGCCCGTCTCCATACCCCAGATGGCGATCAACACACCCGGCGACACGCCGTAATTCCGTTCGATCTTGTCGAACAGCGCCGCATTGGCCTTCTTCAGCGCACGGCCCCTGGCAATGATCGCGGACGCGCCACGGCGCTTCATGAAAGCTTCGACCGAGCCGCTGAAAGCCTTATGGATGGCGCGGTCGACGGAGATCGTCTTTGTCGCGTAGGTTGCGCGAGCCAGAGCGGCCAGACCCTTCGAGCCGACACCGTCGGCCTTGGCCTCCGCGGCAAACTCCGGTTTCCACGCCTCGAAGCCGGCGCCGTTTTTGCCACAACTGGCCGCCGCCTGCGCGCCCGTCGCCAGCGCAAGCACCGCCACCACCGTGGCCACTACAAACATCTTCCCCTTGGCAAGAAATGCCATGCTGCTCTCCTGGTTGCCTGAATCACGTTCCCAATTGCGAATTTGCCAGCGAAACACCTGCTTGTCACTGTCCCGGCGCTGCGCCGATGCACTCAATACAGCAGGAACTTCAAATCCACCACACTGGCGGATGCCCGGGAATTTGCCTACGATCAAGTAATTATTGTGGCGGGGACAGAATAAGCATGAAAGACGTTGATGTCGTGATCGTCGGCGCCGGTTCGGCCGGACTTTCGGCTGCCAAGACCCTGCGCGCCGCCGGTTTTTCCTTCAAATTGTTAGAAGCGATGAACCGCGTCGGCGGCCGCGCCTGGACCAGCGACCAGCATTTCGGCGTGCCGTTCGACATCGGCTGCGCCTGGCTGCATGCGGCAGACCGCAATCCCTACTTTCCCGAGGCGAAAGCCGCCGCCTGGACGCTTCATCACCACGACATGAATGTCGATCATCTCTACTACCGCGAGCGAAAGGCAAGCGAAGCCGAAGAGGCCGCGATGAAGGTGGCCGACGCAAGACTGCTCGAACTGGTGGCGGCACATCAGGTGAGGGAAGGCGACGATGACCGCCTTTCGGCATTGCTCGCCAAAGGCCACGCGCCGCGCGCCGCCGCAACCTTCGCGGGGCCGATGGATTTCGGCGCCGACGAGGACGAGATATCGATCCGCGACTTTCAGGCCGCCGCCGATCTCGATCCGAACTATTTCACCAGGGAAGGCTTCGGCACGCTGGTTGCGCGCTTCGGCGCCGACGTGCCGGTGGAGCTGTCGACGCCGGTGCGCAAGATCCTCTGGGATGGGCCGGGCGTAGCCTGCGTCACCGATCGCGGTACCATCCGCGCCAAGGCTGTCATCGTCACCGCCTCGCCGGCAGTGCTCGCCTTCGAGGAGATTGCGTTCTCGCCCGCACTCCCCGATGGGCATTTCGCTGCCTTCTTCGATCTGCCGATGGGCATGCTGACCAAGCTGCCGGTCGAAATATCCGGCACGAGGCTTGGCTTGGAGCCGTTCGACGATTTGCTGATCGAGCGGCTGGCCCGGCACGACATCTACTTCCTCTGCTTTCCCTTCGACTTCGATTTGATGGTCGGTTTCGTCGGCGGCGATTTCGCTTGGGAGATGTCGGCGGTGGGCGAGGCGGCCGGCATCGACTTCGTCGTCGACCGGCTCTGCGGCATCTTTGGCGGCGACGTACGAAAGCATGTCGGACGCGCAATGATGACCAATTGGGGCGCTGAGCGGTTTGTGCGCGGCGCCTATGCGGCGGCGCGGCCCGGCCGCTCGCAAGCGCGCGCCACGCTGATGCAGCCGGTGGCGGAAAAGATCTTCTTCGCCGGCGAGCATTTGGCCGGTCCGCTGATGCAGACCTGCGGCGGCGCCAGATTGTCGGGCGAGGCAGTGGCCAGGGAGGTCGTGGCCCAGCTTGCGGCAAAATAGCATCGGCCGGCAGGAACGTGGGCCGGTGACAGGCGTTTGGCCTTGTCCTGTTCGCCTCGTCCTCCGCATTTCGAATGATTTGAGACGCCAATGAAGCTTTTCGACTGCCCGCATTGCGGCCACCGTCTCTATTTCGAGAACGCGCAATGCCTGAACTGCGCCAGCCTCGTGCTCTATGATCCCGAGCATGCGCGTTTTGTGCTGTCCGGCATCGACGACATCTTCCAATGCACCAACGCCGACGAATGCGCCTGCAACTGGATGGCGGAGCCTGGCCACGCCTTCTGCCGCGCCTGCACGCTGAACCAGCTGATCCCGGATCTGTCGGTCGACGGCAATCGCCGCCGCTGGATCCGTGTCGAGGCGGCAAAGAAGCGTGCCGTCTATTCGCTGCTCGCCTTCGGCCTGCCGGTCGCATCCAAGCAGAATCCCGGCGACGAGATCGGCCTCGCTTTCGATTTTCTTGCCGATCCTATCGGTGGCGGTCCCGGTGGCGAGCGTATCCTGACCGGCCATGACAACGGCCTGATCACGCTCAACGTCGCCGAGGCGGACTCGGCTGAGCGCGAGCGGCGGCGCGTCGAGATGGGCGAGAACTACCGCACGCTGCTCGGCCATTTCCGCCATGAGCTCGGCCATTACTATTGGGACCGCCTGATCCGTGACGATCCGCAAAAGCTTGCCGGTTTTCGCGTTTTGTTCGGCGACGAACGCGCCGGCTACGAACAAGCGCTGAAGACCTATTACGCCGATGGCGCGCCGCCCGACTGGCAGCAGCGCCATATCTCGGCCTATGCGACGTCGCACCCGTGGGAGGACTGGGCCGAGACATGGGCGCATCACATGCACATCACCGACACGCTGGAGATGGTGCATGCGCTGAATTTCCCGCTCGGCCGGCTGGAGACCGTCGAAGCCAACGAGCTGCCGCGCGCCGATACCGGCGTCGAGCTGCAGCCGGCACCATCGGAACCCGCCACCAGGCCGGAGCCTTTCGAAAAGATCCTCGACCGCTGGCTGGTGCTGTCGGAAGCTTCCAACTCGATCAACCGCTGCATGGGCCTGCCCGATCTGTATCCCTTCGTAATCTCCGACGTGGCGGCGCAAAAGCTTGCTTTTGTTCACGAGCTTTTGACTGACCTGCCGAAAACTATTGGAACAAATCGTGAGCCGGCGGAGGCTTTTTAGCCGGAACGCATGCCGCTTTGCTTCGTTTTCGGTCCCGAGGGACTGTGAAACGGAGAGAAAACCATGAAACGCATATTGTTTCCGGCGGTGGCCGGAGCGCTCATAGCGATGTCGGGCTCTGCTTTGGCCGAAACCGCCGTCTCGGCCATCACCGATCTCAATGTACGCGCCGGCCCCGGCCCGCAATATCCGGTCATCGGGGTACTCGCGGCCGGCCAGTCGGCGACGCTCGACGGCTGCATCGCCAACAGCAAATGGTGCACCATCGCCGAGGCCAACGGCCAGGGCTGGGTCTATTCCGACTATGTGACGGCCGATTTCGGCGGCAGCCGTGTGGTCCTGACACAGCGTCCGGCCGGCGCCGACATTGCCGTCGTGACACCGCCTGCCGATAGCGCCGAATATTCCGACAGCTATACCGGAGCGATCGTTGCCGGCGAGGCGATCGAGCCCATCCGGCGGCCGCCGGCGGAAATCCGCACCTATGTCGAAACGAACCGGCTCGATCCGGTCTATCTCGAAGGCGAGGTGGTTACCGGCGCGATGTTGCCCGACACCGTCGAACTGCGCGAGATACCCGATTATGATTATCGCTACGTCTATGTGAACGGCCAGCCGGCGCTGGTCGATCCGAGCAGCCGGCGTATCGTGTACGTCGTGCGCTGACGCGCAAAACAGGGCGGTCGCCCTGTAATGGCGGCCGCTCACACCCCGACATTGCCACAAGCCGGCATTGCCGCTGCAATACCGGTTTCCACTTTTGCGTCCGATGCTCTAGATCATGCGAGCCGAAGCACCAGCCAGCGAGCCCGCGTGACGATCGACCCGACCGCCTTCCAACAGTACCGGCACACCGCCAACGAGAAGACCACTTTGCCGCGCCTTCTGCTTGGAACGGTCGTCGTCATCCTGTTCTGGCTCGGAATCACTGCCGCCGTGCTGTTCGGCGGCACCTATGCCTTTGCCGTTTGGCAGGCGTCGTCTGGCACCGCCCCGCCAGGTGGAGGAGCGGTGCAGGATTTCATGGCCTCTCCAGCGGGCATCCTCGCGGCGCTGGCTTCGTTTGCCGGAATCTGGCTCGGCCTTTGGGCTGCCATGCGCTGGATCCATCGCGAGAAGCTGACGGCCCTGATCGGCGTCAGCCGGCGCATTTCATGGTCGGGGTTCCTGAAAGGGCTGGCCGCCGTGCTGATCACCTCGCTGCTTTCCGAGATCCTGCTTTACGGCCTGCAGCCCGATATTGCGCGCGGTACGATCGGCCTGTCCTCGTGGCTTTTGTTCCTGATCCCGATCGCTGCGCTGACCTTTCTGCAGACCTCGTCGGAGGAGATGCTGTTTCGCGGTTATCTGCTCAGGGGCCTGGCGAGCCGGTTCCAGAACCCTTTCATCTGGGCGCTGCTGCCGGGATTGCTGTTCACCTCGCTACATTGGAGCCCAGGCTCGAGCGCCGCGATCAATGCCTGCGTGCTGGCCTCGATCGCCGCCTTTGCGCTGCTTCTGACGCTTCTGGTCTATGCAACCGGCAATCTCGGTGCCGGCTTCGGCGCCCATCTCGGCAACAATCTGACCGGCTTCCTGCTGATTTCGCACCAGCAAAGCTATAATTCCTTCGCCCTGTTCAACGCCAAGCCGCTCGAAGCCGCCGGCTGGACGACTTCAGACGCCGTCCTCATCGCCGCGATCGGCATCGTCAGCAGCCTGTTGACCGTTCTGCTGCTTTTGCATCCGCGCTCCCCGCTGAAGGTCGAGCCGGATATGGCGCGCGCCAGCAGCGTGCGCTGATGCGCCTTGCCTGGTGGTCCTGAGCATATTTGGCGCAAAGCCTGACCAAAGCTTGACTCCGCGGCCGATTTCCTGTCTACACGCCGCGAAATTCCGCGACGAGTATTCCTCCGAGCAAACCGACCGGGACGCCGAAACCTCTTTGAGGTGAAGTGCTGTAAATCGATCCCGGAGGCCAACACCCGGCAGCGCTGTGCGCCCCCGGGTGCTTTTTGGCTTTGGGCTTTTGCCCGGACCGGCTTTTGCTTGGACAGCTGGCGCGAACGCATTACCTCTCGGGCATCATCCGGGTGCCAGGGAAAAGGAAAAAGAATGTTTGAATCGCTACAGGAACGTCTTGGTTCGATCCTGAACGGCCTCACCGGCCGCGGCGCCTTGTCGGAGGCGGATGTCTCGGCGGCGCTGCGCGAGGTGCGCCGCGCGCTGCTCGAGGCCGACGTGGCGCTGGAAGTGGTGCGTTCCTTCACCGACAAGGTGCGCGAGAAGGCCGTCGGCGCCGCCGTGGTCAAGTCGATCAAGCCCGGCCAGATGGTCGTCAAGATCGTCCATGACGAGCTGGTCGAGATGCTCGGCGCCGAGGGCGTCGCCATCGACCTCAATGCGCCGGCTCCGGTCGTCATCATGATGGTCGGCCTGCAAGGTTCCGGCAAGACGACGACCTCGGCCAAGATCGCCAAGCGGTTGGCCGAGCGCCAGAACAAGAAGGTCTTGATGGCCTCGCTCGACACGCGGCGTCCCGCCGCGCAAGAGCAGCTCCGTCAGCTCGGCGAGCAGGTCAAGGTCGCGACGCTGCCGATCGTCGCCGGCCAGACGCCAGTCGACATCGCCCGCCGCGCCGTGCAGGCGGCAAAGCTCGGCGGCCACGACATCGTCATCCTCGACACCGCCGGCCGTACGCACATCGACGAGCCGTTGATGGTCGAGATGGCCGACATCAAGAAGGTGTCGTCGCCGCACGAGATCCTGCTGGTTGCCGATTCGCTGACCGGCCAGGACGCCGTCAATCTGGCGAAAAGCTTCGATGAGCGTGTTGGCATCACCGGCCTCGTGCTGACCCGCATGGACGGCGACGGTCGCGGTGGCGCAGCACTCTCGATGCGCGCCGTCACCGGCAAGCCGATCAAGCTGATCGGCATCGGCGAAAAAATGGACGCGCTGGAGGAATTCCACCCCAAGCGCATCGCCGACCGCATCCTCGGCATGGGCGACATCGTCAGCCTCGTCGAAAAGGCAGCCGAGAACATCGACGCCGAGCAGGCGGCGGCGATGGCCAAGAAGATGCAGTCGGGCAAGTTCGACCTGAACGACCTCGCCGGCCAGCTTCAGCAAATGTCGAAAATGGGTGGCATGGGCGGCATCATGGGCATGATGCCGGGCATGGGCAAGATGAAGGACCAGATGGCCGCCGCCGGTCTCGACGACAAGATGTTCGGCCGCCAGCTCGCCATCATCTCGTCGATGACCAAGGCCGAGCGCGCCAATCCCGATATTCTGAAGCACTCGCGCAAGAAGCGCATCGCCGCCGGCTCGGGCACCGACGCGGCCGAAATCAACAAGCTGTTGAAGATGCATCGCGGCATGGCCGACATGATGAAGGCGATGGGCGGCAAGGGCAAAGGTGGCGGCCTGATGCGCGGCATGATGGGCGGCCTCGCTTCCAAGATGGGGCTCGGCGGCATGATGCCCGGCATGGGCGGCCAAGGCGGCATGATGGGCGGCGGCATGCCCGATCTGTCCAAGATGGACCCCAAGCAGCTCGAGGCCTTGCAGAAGCAGGCACAGGCGGCCGGGCTCGGCGGCATGAAGGGCCTGCCCGGCGGCTTTCCCGCTGGCGGTGGCCTGCCTGGCTTGCCCGGCGGCATGAAGCTCCCTGGTTTGCCGGGATCCGGCGGCGGGCTGCCTGGCCTCGGCAAGAAGAAATGAGGGCGCCATGAACGAAGAAAAGGACATGGCTGACGCGCGCGCGGCGCTGGTCAATTATCGCGCCTCGATCGACAACATCGACGCGGCGCTGATCCACATGCTGGCCGAGCGCTTCCGCTGCACCAAGGCGGTCGGCGTGCTGAAGGCGGAGCATGGCCTGCCGCCTGCCGATCCGGCACGCGAGCAGCAGCAGATCGCCCGTCTTCGCCAACTGGCGAAGGACGCCCATCTCGACCCGGATTTCGCGGAAAAATTCCTGAACTTCGTCGTCCGCGAAGTGATCCGCCATCACGAGCAGATCGCCGCATCCAACGGCATAACGAAAACCGGCTGAGGACCAGCCACCAACCGATCAACCAAATCAGAGCTTTTTAGGAGAAAAGAAATGCCACTGAAAATCCGACTGGCCCGTGCGGGCTCGAAGAAGCGTCCCTATTACCACGTCGTCGTCGCCGATGCCCGTTCGCCGCGCGACGGCCGTTTCATCGAGTCGCTTGGCTCGTGGAACCCGCTGCTGCCCAAGGACGGCGAACGCGTCAAGGTTGACGCCGAGCGCGTCAAGCATTGGCTGTCGCACGGCGCCCAGCCGACCGACCGCGTGCTGCGCTTCCTCGACGAGGCCGGCCTCGCCAAGCGCGAAGCCCGCGCCAACCCGAAGAAGGCCGAGCCCGGCAAGAAGGCGCAAGAGCGCGCAGCCCTGCTGAAGAAGGCGCAGGAGGAAGCTGCAGCCGCTGTTGCCGCCGCTTCCGCCGCGCCGGCCGAGGCGGAAGCCGCCAGCGCCGAATAAGTCATCGATTGCCCTTCACAAAACGGCTGACCAGTCACAAAACGGCGGGCCTTTGCCCGCCGTTTTGCTGTCCATCCGTATGATGCGGCCCGATCAATAGCCTTCCGGGCAACTCGCAACGTAGACACGGCCATTGCGATCGCGATAACGGCACTGGCCGCTTTCGCTGGCACGGCCGATCAGCGCACCGGCCAAGGCGCCGGCCGCACCGCCGATCACCGCGCCCTTGGTCGGGTTGCCGGCCACTGCGGCGCCGACCGCCGCACCGCCCAGGCCACCAACGGCCGCGCCTTGCTCAGTACGGGAGCAGGCACCGAGCGGCACCAGCAGGGCCATCAAGATCATCACCTTTTTCATTGTCGTTCCTCTCCAACAGGGTGCCGTCCTCGCCGCTGCGCCCCCTAACTCGCAACCAGCCAATTTGATCCAAAGAAGAAGATCGGCAGCAGACCGGGCGGCGCTCGATTTGTCCAAAGAGAAGAAAGGCGGCGGCAGACAGCGCCCTCTCTGGCGGCGTGGCCGCCATCGAACGGCTTTGGAAGTCGCTGCTATTGGCTGAACGGGATCAGCGCGCGCACCCTTGGATCGCGCAGATACAGGCCGCCCCAGAGGATGGCGCCGAGGTAGACGCCGAACAGCATATGCGAGAACAAAGGGCTGCCGATACGCACATGCGTGGCGATGGCGCCGCCGAGATAGGCGGTGAGCAGGATGGCGCCGAGCACCGAGGTGCGCGGCAGTACATAAAGTGCTGTCGAGACTAATCCAATGATGCCGAGCATGCGCGAGACATTGGCATCGGCTGGCCAGCCGAGCTGCACCATGGTCTGGGTGACGATTTCGAGCGGCGGTAGCTTGATGACGCCGTCGAAGATCATGAACAGCACGATGACGGCGCTGAGCACGCGACCGGCCCAGAGGGCGCGCGGTGAGACGGATGCTGCCTGAGACTTGGTCATTGATGTTCCCTCCGGTCGTTGCGAGCACTGGCTTTTCTGCCAGCTCGAACCAAGGACGCGTCCCATGACGGCCATCCGACATGCCTCCAGTGCTTTTTCACTCCGGGGACGGCGACCTTGGATGTGCAAGTTCAGCCAGCAACCAACCTGGCCAAGTCCACCTTGCGAGGTGAGGTGGAGGGCGTTATTGGAAATCCGTAAGGGTATCTCCCGAGCGCTCGACGGCAGCAGCCGCCTAATCGCACAACGAAAGTAAGCGATGGCCGGAGAGACCGACCTGAAAAAGTTGCTGGCGGCAATGACGCCGGAGTTGCTTGCCGGCGTTCATGTCTTCACCACGTTGCCACCTGATGCGGCCGTTCCCAGCTCGATCCGGTAATGCTGTTTCGCGAGCACAGGGCATGACGCTGATCGTGCTTGAAGACCAGGCCAAGACCGCTGGCCTGAAAACCGTGTTCCGCTGCCGGATGCTGACGCTGAACGTCCATTCGTCGCTGGAAGCGGTCGGCTTCCTCGCCGCCATCACCGCGCGGCTGGCCACCGCCGGCATCGGCGTCAATCCGGTCTCGGCCTTCTACCACGATCACCTGTTCGTGCCCGCCGACCGGGCGGAGGAGGCGCTGGATGTTTTGCAGAAACTCGCTGCGGACGCCGCACGATAAGGATCAATGCCTTCGGACGTACAAAATGTCGGGCAATCGCTCTTCATTGTTCGTGCCGTTGCCCAAAGCTTCCGCGCGAAAACCATGGCGCTCGTAGAAGCGCCGAGCGCCTGAGTTCGACTGAAAGCAATGCAATTTCACAACCGGCAAATTCGCGGTTGCTTGTGTCAGCAGCCGGGCGCCGATGCCTTGTTCAGTCCAGGCAGGATCCAGATAGAGCTGCTCGACCCATTCTCCTGCAACGGCGACAAAGCCAACAATGGCCGCGTCGATTTCGGCGACCGTCACGTGCTGCTGCGCCAGCACGGTGCCGCTGATGAAGGCCATCTCCTCATCCGGTGTATGCAGGACCGGCATCCAGTCGAACGACGAAAGCGCTGCGCGCATGATCCTGGCAATTGCGCCTGCGTCCGACCCGTTAGCCGGACGCAGCGCGATTTTAGTCGCAATGCTCATCTCACAAGCCTGCGACCGCGGGCCGCCGGCCGTCCGGCGCCCCCGCGGAGGGCCAGCCGCGAAGCGGCGATGCGGCCCGTGAGCGAGAAGTTATGCCGCCTTCTTCTTTGGCTGGATCAGCCCGCGCTCGACCAGCAGCTCCGCGATCTGAACCGCGTTGAGTGCCGCGCCTTTGCGCAGATTGTCGGAGACGATCCACATCGACAGGCCGTTGTCGATGGTCGAATCCTCGCGGATGCGCGAGATGAAGGTGGCGTCCTCGCCAGCCGATTCCAGCGGCGTGATGTAGCCGCCGTCCTCGCGCTTGTCGATGACCTGGCAGCCCGGCGCCTCGCGCAGGATCTCGCGCGCCTCATCGGCGGTGATCGGCTTCTCGAACTCAATGTTGACCGCTTCCGAATGGCCGATGAACACCGGCACCCGCACGCAGGTCGCCGTCAGCTTGATCTTGGGATCGAGCATCTTCTTGGTCTCGGCCACCATCTTCCATTCTTCCTTGGTGAAGCCGTCGTCGAGGAAGACGTCGATATGCGGGATGACGTTGAAGGCGATGCGCTTGGTGAACTTCTTGACGTCGACGGAATCGGCGACGAACACCGCCCGCGTCTGCGTGAACAGTTCGTCCATGCCTTCCTTACCGGCGCCGGAGACCGACTGGTAGGTGGCGACGACGACGCGCTTTATGGTGGCGAAGTCATGCAGCGGCTTCAGCGCCACGACCAGCTGCGCCGTCGAGCAGTTCGGGTTGGCAATGATGTTCTTGCGTGTGAACAGCGAAATCGCATCCGGGTTCACTTCGGGAACGATCAGCGGCACGTCCTGGTCGTAGCGGAAGGCCGATGAATTATCGATGACGACGCAGCCCTGCTTGCCGATCTTCGGCGACCATTCCTTGGAGACGTTGCCGCCGGCCGACATGATGCAGATGTCGGTGTCGGAAAAATCATATTGGTCGAGCGTCCGGACCTTCAGCGTGCGGTCGCCGAACGACACTTCCGTGCCCTGGCTGCGCCGCGAGGCCAGCGCCACCACCTCGCTCACCGGAAAGCCGCGCTCTTCCAGTATGTTGAGCATTTCCCGGCCCACATTGCCCGTGGCGCCGACGATCGCAACCTTGAAACTCATCGAAATCTCCTGTCCCTCTCCGCTCGGTTTCTGGAGAAAACCCGCCGGCCAATGCGGGTTTCACCCCGGGCCGGACCCGGGAGAGGGTGGTTAGGCCAAGGGAATCAGACCGTTTTGGTGGTCGTTTTACCGGTTTTTTTGACCAAGAACGTGGTTTTGCTGGAACGGAAAGGCGCACCGAGACGTCCGGCCCAATGGTTCGCATTGGGGCCGGGGATGTCGAAGGCAAGAAGCGCCATCAAAAGGCCGCGCATCGAAAACTATCCCGTTCGGTGCCGGCTTTTACGCGGTTTGCGTAAGGAGTCAATCGCAACCAGGCGGATCGCCCGCCCTGTACAATGAGGGCGGCACGAAGTACGAACGGGCATCGTTTGGCTCGTGGCGCCCGTCGTGGCGCTTGCCGACATCAGACCCGTCGCCGGGCATTTAAGAATCCGAATTTCGAAAGAAGCATATGTCCAACTTCGAAGCTATTGTCCCCGCGCTGGCAAAGGCGCTGGAAAAACGCGGCTATGTCGAGCTGACACCGGTGCAGAAAGCGGTTCTTGAGCTCGGTCAGGCCGATGCGCTGGTTTCAGCCCAGACCGGCTCCGGCAAGACCGTCGCTTTCGGACTGGCCTTGGCGCCGACGCTGCTCGACGGCGCCGAGCGCTTTTCCCACGCGGCGGCACCCCTGGCGCTGGCCGTGGCGCCGACACGGGAGCTGGCCCTGCAGGTGACGCGCGAGCTGGAATGGCTCTACGAGCTGACAGGCGCCACGGTGTCGTCCTGCGTCGGCGGCATGGACATGCGCACCGAGCGACGCGCGCTGGAGCGTGGCGCCCATATCGTCGTCGGCACGCCCGGCCGCCTGCGCGACCACATCACCCGCAATTCTCTCGACATGTCGGCGCTCAAGGCAGTCGTGCTCGACGAGGCCGACGAGATGCTCGATCTCGGCTTTCGCGAGGACCTGGAATTCATCCTCGACGCCGCCCCTGCCGAGCGCCGCACGTTGATGTTTTCCGCGACCGTGCCGCGCTCCATCGCCACGCTGGCCAAGGGCTACCAGCGCGATGCCGTGCGCATCTCGGCCTCGGGCGAGGAGAAGCAGCATCTCGACATCGAATACCGGGCGCTGGGCGTCGCGCAGGCCGACCGCGAAAACGCCATCATCAACGTGCTGCGGTACTATGAGGCGAAGAACGCGCTGGTGTTCTGCAACACGCGTGCCGCCGTCAATCACCTGACAGCGCGCTTCAACAACCGCAACTTTTCCGTCGTGGCACTGTCCGGCGAGCTGAGCCAGAACGAGCGCAGCCACGCGCTGCAGGCGATGCGCGACGGCCGCGCCAAGGTCTGCATCGCCACTGACGTCGCGGCGCGTGGCATCGACCTGCCCAACCTCGAGCTGGTGATCCATGCCGACTTGCCGACCAACCCGGAGACGCTTCTGCACCGAAGCGGGCGAACGGGACGGGCGGGGCGCAAGGGCGTCAGCGCGCTGATCGTGCCCAACAATGCCCGCAAACGCACCGAGCGGCTGCTGCAGAGTGCCGGCCTTGCGGCGACCTGGGCGAGCCCGCCCTCGGCCGACGACGTGATCCGGCGCGATGACGAGCGCATTCTCGCCGACCCGGTCCTCAGCGAGCCTATGAAGGATGAGGAGCGAGGCTTCGTCCAGGCGCTTCTCGATCAGCACGGACCCGAACAGGTCGCCGCAGCCTTCGTACGGATGTGCCGCTCCAGCCGCTCGGCGCCGGAGGATCTTCTCGACGTCGCACCGTTCACGCCGTCGGGCGAAAAATTTGCGCGCCGGGACGAGGCACCGAGCCGCCGCGACGATTTCGGCGACAGCGTCTGGTTCTCGCTGTCGGTCGGACGCCGGCAGAATGCCGAGCCGCGCTGGCTGATCCCGATGCTGTGCCGGACAGGCGGCATCTCCAAGCGCGAGATCGGCGCCATCAAGATGCAGCCGGAAGAAACCTTCGTGCAGATCGCGGCGGACTGGGCCGAGCGCTTCCTCGCCGCGATCGGCCCCGACCGCAAGCTGCAGGGCAACATTGCGGTCAAGCGGCTGGACGGCACGCCCGATCTGTCGCGGGCCGGCTATCAGGAGCCGCGCCCCGACAAGAAGCCGCACCGCGGCAAGCGGACATTCGATCAGAACGCGCCCAAATTCGAGAAGCGCGCACCGGCTGACCAGCGCCCGGCATTCGAGGCAAGGCCCTGGGCCGGCAAACCGGCCAAGGCGAAATTCGAAGGCGGACCGGCGAAACACAAGAAATCGAAGAAACGGCCGGGGTGAATAGCCTGCCCCTTCCATTTCGCGCACGCCCCTTGCGGTCTACCGGAACTTTGCACAGTCTGGGGCAGGGCAATGGGGTGGGCAGGACATGCGCGGCGAAGTTCTTCACTATGACGAGGACCAGGCCTTCGGTTTCATTACCGGGGCCGATGGCAACCGCTACAGCTTCGCGCGCGAGGACTTGCGCCGCCAAGCGTCGGTTGCCGGAGGCACGACCGTCGAATTCCAGCCGGCTGGCGGACGGGCACGCGATGTTTTTTCGATCCACGCCCAACCTGCCAGTGCACCCGCCCGTGCCTCCGCTGCAACGGCCGCCCCATCTCAGGCCGGCAATGCGCCCGCGGCACGTCAGCCGCAACATTTCGGCCGTTCCGCTGAAAATCAAACCGCCGAATCCACCGGCGTGTGGAGCTACTTCTCGCGTGGCCTGACCGAAAATTATTTCAACTTCGCCGGCCGTGCCCGCCGCAAGGAATATTGGGGCTATTGCCTGTTCTGGACGATCGCGCTGATCGTGGCGACAGGACTCGGCGTCTTCATCGACGACGCCATGGGCAATCTCGACAACAGTGAATTGCCGGCAGTGACGGTCGGCCTTTGCGGCCTCTTCCTGCTGGCGACAGCCCTGCCGTGGTTCGGGCTCAACGTGCGCCGCCTGCACGATATCGGCCTGACCGGCTGGCTCTTCCTGCTTTTCCTGATCCCGACCTTCGGCACCGTGATCATCCTGATCTTTGCGCTGATCCCGACCCAGCCGCGTGAAAACCAGTGGGGTCCGGTGCCGGCGGGTGTCCAAATCTAACCGCGGGAGTGCCGCCGCATCGGCGGCAGTCGCCCAGCGGACGTCGACCTACACAGGATCAGCCCAGGAACTTGGCGATGATCGCGTCGCCCATCTCAGCGGTGCCGACCTCGGTCATCCCCGGCGAATGAATATCCCTGGTGCGCAGGCCCTCGTCGAGCACGGCGGCGATCGCACCTTCGAGCTTGTCGGCTTCAGTCACCATGCCGAAGGAATAGCGCATGCACATGGCGAAGGAGGCGATCATGGCGATCGGATTGGCGATGCCCTTGCCGGCGATGTCGGGCGCCGAGCCATGCACCGGCTCGTAGAGCGCCTTGCGCTTTTTTGTCTTCGCATCCGGCGCGCCGAGCGAGGCCGACGGCAGCATGCCGATCGAGCCGGTCAGCATGGCGGCGATGTCGGACAGCATGTCGCCGAACAGATTGTCGGTGACGATGACATCGAACTGCTTGGGCCAGCGCACCAGCTGCATGCCGCCGGCATCGGCGAGCATATGGTCGAGCTTGACGTCGGCATACCTGGCCTTTTGCGTCTGGCTGACGACCTCGTTCCACAGCACGCCCGATTTCATCACATTGCGCTTTTCCATCGAGGTGACGTGGTTCTTGCGCGTGCGTGCCAATTCGAAGGCAACGCCCGAAATGCGCTCGATCTCGAAAGTATCGTAGACCTGGGTGTCGATACCGCGCTTCTGGCCGTTGCCGAGATCGATGATCTGCTTCGGCTCACCGAAATAGACGCCGCCGGTGAGCTCGCGCACGATGAGGATATCGAGCCCCTCGACCACCTCCTGCTTGAGCGAGGAGGACGCCGCCAGCGCCGGATAGCAAATGGCGGGTCGAAGATTGGCGAACAGCTCCATGTCCTTGCGCAGCCGCAGCAGACCCGCCTCCGGGCGCACCTCGTAAGGCACGGCATCCCATTTCGGTCCGCCGACGGCGCCAAACAGCACCGCGTCCGCCGCCATTGCCTTGGCCATGTCGGCATCGGAAATCGCCGCGCCATGTGCGTCGTAAGCGCAGCCGCCGACAAGGCCCTCATCGGTGACGAAATCGCTGCCGAGCTTGTCGTTCATCGCGGCGATCAGCTTCTTCACCTCGGCCATCGCCTCGGGGCCGATGCCATCGCCGGCAAGCAGGAGAAGATTTTTCGAAGCCATGAGAACCGTCCCGATTATTTTAGCGCATGAACGCGGCCTTGCTAAACGCCAAGCGACCGACGCGCAAGCCTGCGGTTCAGAGCATCGGACCCAAAAGTGGCAACCGGTTTTGGGAAAATCCGATGCTCAAGACAAAACGTCTACAGATGCGAAAGGATATTCACCAGCCTGCCGAACGGGTCGCGCACGAAGAAGCGCCGCACGCCCCAGGGTTCGTCTGCCGGACCGTACTCGATGATAAAGCCGGCCGTCCTCATGCTTTCAAGCGAGGCATCGACGTCGTCGACTTCGATAGAGATGTCCGGCACCGGCGTTCCTGATCCCCCTTCGGCCATGAAACTGACCTGCACGGACATCGTCTCTTGCGAGCCATAGGTAGCGATCCAGCCCATATCCATCTTGAGATCGAGGCCGAGCACATCCTGATAGAAGGGTTGTGCCGCCGCGATATCCTGCGTGTCTATGTTTGCAACGATGCGTCTGACCTTCACCATGGGCCGATCCTCGTGCTAACCGTGTCGTTGTCGCAACCGTGACAGGCATCAGGCTGTGCGCCGCAGCGCCGTCACCTCGATCTCGACCTTCATTTCCGGCTTGTTGAGCTGGCACACGATCATCGTTGCTGCCGGCCTGATCTCGCCAAACGCCTCGCCGAGGATCGGGAACACCACATCTACGAAAGCCGCATCGGTGATGTAGTAATGTGCCCGCACCACGTCAGCCATTTCGAAGCCGCCATCTCGCAACGCCTTGGCGATCGTCGTCAGGCAATTGCGCGTTTGTGCCTCCACGGTCTCCGGCATCGACATGGTCGCATAATCGTAGCCGGTCGTTCCGGACACGAAACACCAGTCGCCCTGCACCACGGCGCGCGAATAGCCGGCGGTCTTTTCGAAGGGCGAACCGGTGGAGATCAGTTTTCGCATGGGTCCTCCGCAAATCGTCGCGGATATCTTGCAGGGAACGAGCCGATCCCGCCATGGGCCAGATAGAACTGACGGTTGTTATGAGTCTCCCGCCTCGACAAAGCCCTCTCGTCCAAGGCGTGGTGGTCACTGCGCTTTGCAAAAGTACCTAATTCGCCGACCCCAGCGCCTTGTCCAGCGCTTCCTTGACGTCGGCCGGCCATGTACTCACCGCTGGCCACGCGTCCGGCTCGGGCTTGTCGCCGCGGCGGGCGAAATAGAGCTTGTGCTTGACCGGGTCGACCGCCATGAAGCCGTCATTGCCGCCGCAATCATGCGGCACGCAGCCGCTGGCAAAAAAGGCGCCCGAAGCGGTCTTCTCAGTTCCGCCGCCGACCAGCAGGCTAGTCGCCATGTCGGGCATGTCCTTGCCGAGCAGCGTCTCGGCTAGCCTGTAGACAGCCTCGTTGTGAAAGGCATCGATGACGTTGTCGTATTTCGACGGATCGACGTCCTTCCAGTCGGTGCCCGGCTCCGGCATATAGGTGAGATTGCCCGAGGTCGTCAGCCCGGCCGTCGGCGACCATTGCAGCGCCGGCTTGGAATCGCCCGGCAAAAGATAGGGTACAAAATAGATGGCGCTGTCGGAGATCGCGGCCGGCGGTGCGCCGCATTCATCCTGCTCGACCGTGACCGTCTGGATCGTGCCGCCTTCCGGCTTCCACACGATCACCTTGGCCGGGCCGCATTGATTGCCGCCGTCGCCGACATCGACCAGCGCCACCTTGACGCCGCCGACCTCGACGATCTTGTCGAAGAAGACGTCGTAATTGCGCGCCAGTTCCTTGCCGTCGAAGGCGAGCACCCGTTCCCCGTACTCTTCCTCCTGGGTGATGGTCAGTTGGCCGCCCTCGAACGGGATCGGCGCCTGTTTGTCATTGTCGGCTAGGGCCGCATTGCTCAACGCGCCCTGGTCGGCGGCCCTGCCGGGCGCATCGTCAGCCGGCACGAGCACCATGTCGGTCTGTGCATGCGCGCCAGCCACCGGCATCAGAATCCACGCCAGCGCGCAGGCCCCGACAAGAAGCGAACGTGTCATGACTGTCCCTCCGTTCAGCCGCCACGAACCCGGCCTGTCGCGGCCGGGGCATCGTACCGCTCAGGCCCAGGGGCGCTCAGCGGCGTTCCTCTTCTCGAACGAAGCGATGGCGCCGGCTTTTTCCATGGTCAGGCCGATATCGTCGAGCCCGTTGAGCAGGCAATGGCGCTTGAACTCGTCGAGGTCGAACTTGACCACGCCGCCGTCAGGCCCACGGATTTCCTTGGCCTCCAGATCGACCGACAGCGTCGCGTTCGAACCGCGCGAAGCATCGTCCATCAGTTTCTCAAGATCTTCCGGGCTGACGGTGATCGGCAGGATGCCGTTCTTGAAGCAATTGTTGTAGAAAATGTCGGCGAACGAGGTCGAGATGACGCAACGGATGCCGAAATCGAGCAGCGCCCACGGCGCATGTTCCCGGCTCGAGCCGCAGCCGAAATTATCGCCGGCGACCAGGATCTGCGCCTTGCGGTAGGCCGGCTTGTTGAGCACGAAGTCCGGGTTTTCCGAACCATCGTCCTTGTAGCGCATTTCGGCGAACAGGCCGGTGCCGAGTCCGGTGCGCTTGATCGTCTTGAGATAATCCTTGGGGATGATCATGTCGGTGTCGACATTGACGATCGGCATCGGCGCGGCGACGCCGGTGAGCTTGGTGAATTTTTCCATGTCCTTGCCCGTCTTCTTCTTGTTGCGGGAAATTGCTGGCGCCCGGTTTACACAAAGCCGCGGGCAAATAAAAGGCGGCTGTTTTTGGACCTCCGTCGTCGATCGAAACGCATGATCGGTACAAAACAGCTTCAAAACCACCGGCCCATGGTGCACTTTTGTCGACATGACAACGCGATCCAAGGTCCTCTACGCCAGCGAACCGGGTCTCGGCATCGCCGAGTTCCGCCGCGTTCTGGTGGAATCCGGCCTCGGCGCCAATCGCCCCGTCGATGACGACACCCGATTGAACGCGATGCTGTCAGGGGCCAATTTGGTGCTCACCGCGCGTCTCGATACAGAAGGGAAGCCGCTGGTCGGTGTTGCCCGCGGTGTTACCGATTTCTCGTGGGTCTGTTTCGTTTCCGAGCTCGCCGTTTGCAAATCGGCGCAAGGGCTCGGCATCGGCAAGGGCCTGCTTGATGAAGCGCGCCGGCAACTCGGGCCTTCCGTTGCCATAAGCCTGATTTCCATGCCCGACGCCGTCGGCTTTTATGAGCGCATCGGCATGAAGCGCGTGTCCGACGCGTTCTGGTTCGACCGCAAGCGCTGACGCGTTGCCTTGCCAGCTAGTGGATCGAATCTAACGTTTGGTGCCCGCGTTTGACCGCGGCGGCGATCCTGTCGGGGTCGGCGGTCCAGATGAAGGGTCTGGGCTGCTGGTTGTGCTCGGCGAGGAAGGGGTAGATTGCCGCCCTGGAGGTCGACCACCGAGTGAAGACGCCGCGCTTGAGCGGCGCTTCGACAAGTGCGGGTGGCCGAGGGCGATCGCCCAGTCGGCGTCCTCGGCGATTACGGCGGCTGCTGATCCTCGAACCAGAATGATGACTGGCGTCGCGAGATGGTTCCCACCGACGGCAAGGGAAAATGCGACGTCATTACGATGCGGCCATTGTCCGAGCAAGCCTCCAGGAATGCCCATCTCGTCCGACGTGCCTGGTCAGGGTCCGTGTCGTACCGAAAGCTCCAGTCAGGGTATATGCATTGCATCGGCCAATGCATGAGATCGCCGGAAAACACTGCCCCTACGCCTCGAGATTTCAGGCCGATGGCTACGTGCCCCGGGGTGTGGCCCGGCGTCGGTTCCAGCCACACTTCGCCATCGAGTTCATAATCCATATCGACAGCACAGCCCGACCAGCCTCGACGATTGGCAACACATTGTCCTCATAGGTCCGATCTTCGTCATCACCGGAGGCCGCCTGTGCGGCCTCGAACTCGCGCCGCGCCATGATGTAGCGGGCGTTCGGGAATGTCGGTACCCAACGCCCGTCCACCAATCGTGTGTTCCAACCGCAATGGTCGACATGAAGATGGGTGCACAGCACATAGTCGATCTGCTCGGGAGCAACACCTGCATTTGCCAGGCGCTCCAAAAAGGTGCCGTCATTGCGGCGATGCCAATGGGGGAAGTATGCGAACGTCTTATCGTTGCCGACGCAACTGTCGACCAGAATGGTGTGGTGTCCGGTACGAACAAGAAAACTCTGGATGGGAAGAATAAGCCGGCCGGTTGCAGGCGATATTAATCGCGGCGTGAGCCAATGAAGATGCGGTTCGAGCGCTTCATCGGTGCAGTCGGGAAACCATTCCGACGGCGTCCGCAGAGGGTCGCACATCTCCAGAATTCTGGTTATCCAGATATTCCCGATTCTCCAGTCATCCACTGACTGCATCCTTCTTCGATCGAGGACGGATCGCTAGAGATAACATTTGCGGCCAGATGGCGTCAGACATTTCTGCCTGTAGGAGAAGGAGCGCTCGCGATGTGGCCGCGCTCACGATCGGGTACCAAGCGTTAGAACTTAACCACTAGTGGTCGAAATCTGACGCTTGGTTCCGGGGCCGTAAGCCCGCTCAGGGTGGAAAGCGGACGCTACCATGTACTTTTTGGCAAAGCGCTCAGTGCGCGCGTGACGCAAGGTGAATTTCAAGCGGCTTTGAGATGAGGCCTTTATCAACGATGGCTTCAAGCGTCTGCTTCGTCAGACTGATATCGTCATATTGCTGCGGAACCGACAGAATTAACCCACCCTCTTCGGGCGTGGCATAAAACACTACATAGCCTTCGCCTCACCGGCGAGAGGGAAGGCGATAGTATTGATTTCAGTATCCATTACTCGCTTGCCAAAAAAATAATTGGCACGATTATTCTGCTGACGTAATTCAAACTCCTGATGCTGGAGAACAGAGTATATACGTTTGTTCTCCGGTGACTCAGGGTCGTTGCTGCATCCAGAGAATGGGATAATTGCGAACATCAACACTGAAAGTGCCTTCCAACTAGTGGAGGTCAAGCCAAATTCCTGCTTTCCATGGCTCTTTAAGTATCTGCCCTAGATGTCCGAAATGAGTCGGCAGCGGTATTCCGTTTCGGGTACCAAGCGTCAGGTTTTGACTACTAGCGTGCGGACTTTTGATATCGGCGGGGCAGCCTCCCCTCTGTCCGGCAGGACAGAGGGGAGGGCGGGAACTCGACAGAGCGGCTTATTCTGGGCGGCCTTCCCTCAAATCACGTTCAATTCACGAAACGCCCGCCCCTCAGCGACTCGGCTATACCCAAACGCCGAGCAATCCACCGTGCGATAGCCGCCATGGACGATCAGTTCGGCCAGCGCTTTGCCGACCGCCGGCGCCTGCTGCAAGCCGTGGCCGGAAAAACCGTTGGCGAAGAAGAAATTGCCGACCTCGGGATGCGAACCGATCACCGCGTTCTGGTCGAGCGTGTTGTAGTCGTAATGGCCGACCCAGGCGCGCGTCGGCTTGATCGCCTCGAAGGCCGGAATACGGGTCGCCAGCACCGGCCAGATCACCTCTTCGAACAGCGGCCAGTCGGGTTCGAAATCTGTGGGGTCGGCGGGGCCTTCGCCCTCTTCCGGCTCGGCGCCGCCGGTGATGTAGACCGAACCTTCCGGCCGGACATAGATGCCGCTCGGGTCGACCAGCAGCGGCATGTCGTCATATTTTTCGCGCGCCTCGAAGACGAAGACATTGCGCTTGCGCGGCTCCACCGGCAGCGCCAGCCCGGCCATTGCTGCCACCTTGCCGGCATTCGGCCCGGCAGCATTGACGACGATGCCGGCCTCAAGCCGCTCGCCATTTTCGAGGGTCACACCGGTGACGCGGCCGCCTTGCCGCTCGATGCCGGTCACCGACGCCGTGATGAAGTCGATATCCTTCGTCCGCAGCGCCTTGCGGAACAGCATCAGCATCGCATGCGCGTCGAACCAGCCCTCGCCGCTGCGGCCGTAGGCCCCGGCAGTGATACCCTCGGCCGATAGCCACGGAAACCGACGAACAAGCGCCTCGGCATCCTCGAGCACGATGTCGGCGCCCTCGGCCATCTGCGCCTCGTGGTTGGCCTGCAGGATAGGCAGCCCGTTTTCGCCGGCAAGGATCAGATAGCCGCCTTCGCGAAAGCCGATATCGGCGTCCGCCCCGAATTCTTCCTTCAACCGCCGGAACAGTTTCAGCGTGAACTGCGACAGCCGGATGTTTTCAGGGATCGAGAACTGCTGGCGGATGGAGGCGCAGGACAGCGTTGTCGCCGCATGGGAAAATTGCGGGTCGCGCTCGACAACCGCGATCGGGCCCGAAAACCCTTCCTCGCGCAGATAATAGGCGACCGAGGAGCCGACGATGGCTCCGCCGATGATGATGATGTCGTAATGCACCTTTTTCGCCCTTCCGGTCTGAACCGCCGAGTCACGCCGCCGGCAGGATGATCTCGAAGCGCGTGCCGCTCGCCGAGTCAACCAGCCGGATCGTGCCATCATGCGCTTTCAGGAGGGCCAGCACGATGCCGAGGCCCATGCCGGTGCCGCCGGAATCGCGGCGCGTGGTGAAGAACGGCTCGAAGATGCGGCCTCGGTTGCTGGGCGAAATGCCGGCGCCGTCATCGTCCACCACAATGGTGGCCTTGCCGTCCGCGCTTGCTGCCGTGACCGAGACCAGCGTCGCGCCGTGTCGCGCCGAATTGTCGATGAGATTGGCCAACACGATCGCGGCGTTTTCGGCCGATATGCGCAGGCCGATATCGGCGCCCGCCTCGAGGCGCACCGCCAGCCTGTGGTCGGCCGGCAGCAGCGCCAGTGCCGGAGCGAGTGATGTGCCTTGGCCGCTGGGCTCGAGATTTTCGGCACGCGCAAGGTCAAGCAGGCGGCGCACCAGCAGATTGAGCCGGCCGGCATCGGTGACGATATTGTCTGAAAAACGCCGCCGCTCGGCCTCGTCCATCGCGCCGCCCGAATCGCGCAGCAGTTCGGCTGCCCCCTGGATCGCCGTCAGCGGCGATTTGAGTTCGTGCGAGACGTGGGTGGCGAAGGTCTGGATGCTGTCGGAGCGCGCATGCAGCTTTTCGGCCATGTCGAGGAAGGCCGCGGAGAGCGCCGCCATTTCGCGCGTGCCGTGGTGATCAAGCGACCTGATCGCCTCACGGTCGCCGGCGGCGATGCGCTCGGTGCGCTCGATCAGTGCATAGATCGGCCGGCTGACGGTGCGCAGGAAGACCAGCCCGATCAGCAGCGTGCCGCCGAGGATGGCGATTGCCGCCAGCGCCACCTTGCCGCGCTCGCCAAAGAGATGCTTGACGATGTTGTTCGGCGTCCGCGACAGATAGACCACGCCGGCGACCTTGCCGGAGACCGCAACTGGTATGGCGACGAAGACGCGGACTTTGGTGCCGCGGCTGACCGAATAGAGCGGCGGCGATGGCTGGTCGGGAACCCGCAGCCTGAGCGCGCTGGCGTAGCGGCCGGCAAGCGCTGCGCGAACCTCTTCGACCGCGGCGAGCGACAGGCCGGCCTCCTCGCGGCCGGCAATGACCACGCCGCTGGGATCGAGCAGCCGAAAGCCGGCCAGCGTGGTTTTCTGCGTCTCGGCAAGAATGCCCGACAGCCGCGCGCCGATTGCCGCGAAGGCAGGATCGACGCTGGCCGCCGTGGCCGCGGGCCGGGTCGGCAGTATCCTGTCGGACGCAAGATCGAGGCGCGGTTCGATCGGCTGGTAGGCAGAAGCCCGATCCCTTGTACTGGGTGGAGGCATGGGTGTGCCGAGCTTTTCCGGGGCAAGGCCGGCCTCACGGACCTCTAGCGCATAGATCGCGGCAAGGGCGGCACCTTGCGCGATCAGCTCGGCCTCGGTCTGGCGGATCAGCTGGTTCTCGTACAGCCGGAAGAAGAACAGGCCGGCCAGCGGCAGTGCCATCACCATGATCAGGATGGCAATGACGACCGTGGCAAGCCGTGGCCGCCATTTGCTGCCAATCCGTTCTTGGGCGCTCACGCGCCGCATTTGCCGAGCCGGAAGCCGACGCCATGCACGGTCTCGATTGCATCGACGCAGCCGACCGCCGCCAGCTTGGCGCGGATGTTGCGGACATGGCTGTCGACGGTGCGGTCGGCGACGTGGATATTGGCAGCATAGGCATTAGCCATCACCATGTCGCGGCCGAGCACATGCGCGGGACGCGCCAAAAACCCTTTCAGGATCGCGAATTCGATGCCCGTCAGCACCAGCGGCTTGCCGTCGAAGCTGGCTGTATGGCTTGCCGGCACTAAGGCCAGTCTGCCATGCGAGAATTGCCGATCGTCGGCATGTTCGGGCGCAGGCCGGGCGCGGCGCAGGATGACGTTGACGCGGGCGACCAGCTCGCGCGGGCTGAACGGCTTGGTGACATAGTCGTCGCCGCCCATTTCCAGCCCGAGGATGCGGTCGATCTCTTCATCCCGCGCGGACAGGAACAGCACCGGCACGTCGGATGTGTGGCGCAGCCGCCGGCACACTTCCAGCCCGTCCATTTCCGGCATGCCGATGTCGAGCACGACGAGATGGGGCGCGCGGCGTTCGATCGCCTGCAAGGCAGCCGCGCCGTCCGGCACCGCCAGCGTCTTCATGCCGGCCTTTTCGAGCGCGAAGCAGATGATTTCGCGAATGTGCGGATCGTCGTCGGCGACCAGTATGTGGTGCGGCATCAAATCAGCGGCCCGGCATGAAGGGTTCGGACATCGGAGGAACCACGAACGGGATACGTGTGTCGAGAGCACGAAGGCGCCGCCAGTCGCGAAAGCTCCAGGCGCGCCAGTTTTCTAGGCCGGCGCGGTAGCGGGCCTCGTCCTGCCCAAGCAAACGGGCGAGTTCGCGGTACGAGGAAACGCTGGCCGCATTCGTCCTGCCCTGATGCTCGAGGAAACGGTCGAGCGCCGGCCAGGCGCTGGGACCGAGCGTACGCAGATACCAGAAATCGAGTTCGGTGCCTTGGCCGGTCATTTCGAATGAGTGCTCGACATTGTAGTTGGCGATCAGCGCCGCGAAGTTGACGAAGCAGCAGGCATAGAGCGTCATTGAAAGCGTCAGAAGATTGGCGGAAAGCAGCCATTCATTGGATTTTTCGAACGCGATGCGGGCGATGATCAGGGCAAGGCCCGCCGCCACCAGTCCCATCCAGACGAAGGCGGCGATGCGCCAGTAGGTCAGCGCGTAGATGCCGATATAGAGGTCGAGCCGCAGGATCGACGAGATGACCAGCACGATGTTCTGCGCCACCCAGACGTAGACCAGCCGGCGGATGAGCGGATCGCTGGAGGTCGTGCTGCCCGGCCGCAGCGCCGCCAGGACGAAGCCGGCTGCGAGCAGCGCTGTGATGATCAAGGGATAGGCGCCGCGATGCGCATAGGCGGCGTAGGTCAGCCCGTCGGGAAGCGCGATGCCGCCCCACAGATAGGTGGCGTCGAGCGCGGTCTGCATCGCGAAAAGGATGTTGAAGACGACCAGCGCACGAAGAATCGCGGCCTTGCCGAAGATGATGTCCTCGATCGCCTTGGCGGGTTTTGTCGTCGCCCGGCCGACAGGCACAGGCGACAGCACACGCGGAATGGAGCGGAGAAAGCGCGGTAGGCGCGGGCGCAGAAAGGCCCAGACGCCGACCAGCACGAACAGCCAGAAGGCGAGACGCGGCAGCTGGATGAGCTCGAGCAGTGCCATTAGGTCGATCAGCGACAGCCAGTATTCGACGACCGGATTGGCGGCGCCGAACAGCGCGAGAAACACCGCGCCGAGGCTTAGCGGCATGACCCAGACGGCAATCGTCGCAAGGCGCACGCGCCGTCGGCCAAGCTGCCGGGCCGCCTTGCGCCAGCGAAAGAAATCCAGGACGAACCGAAAGGGCGTTGCAAGCAGGAATAGCGAGAGTTGGCCGGCAATGCGGGCAACCCCGTGCTTCAACCGCCCGGCCAGCGAAAGCGCGAAGACGGCCAGCGCCGCCAGCCCGATCGAGACGGACAGCGCACTGACATTTTCCGCGAGCGGCAGCAGCGCCACAAGCAGCGCAACTGGCTTGAACCAGGGCCTGCCATCGTTGAAGGAGCCGAGAGGATGGACAGCCATGCTCGTGGTGGCAATCGCAACGCCGAACAGGAAAAGCGTGATGCCGGCCGGTTGGCTATAGAAGAAAAAATCGGCCAGCGCGACGAGCAGGACGGCAACGCCGAAGCGGCTGCAATAGCTCGGCGCCGGCGTGAGGAACGCTGTCATGATCGGGCTTTCTCGGCCGCTTTGATGCGGCCGGAATATCTGGGCGGGGATTTGCGGACGAAAGGGAGGAGGTTTGCCGGCGGCGGATCGACAAGCCACCAGCTGTCGCGGCGAAGCCGGTACGGCAGGGACCAACGGCAATTTGTTTGCTCTTGCATGCCGCCCTTGTCGCATTCTGTCGGGTGGCAAGCGGGGCGGAGACGAGGAGATTTTCCGAAATTGCGTGCAGTTTTTATGCACGGCTTGCCTCGGCCGTCTGCAGGCGGCATAGATCGGACATGACTGCCGAACCCTCCCGCCCGCGCCGCTCGGTGCTTTACGTCCCGGCTTCGAACGACAAGGCATTGGCCAAGATCCGGTCGCTGGCCTGCGATGCCGTCGTCATCGATCTCGAGGACGCCGTCGCCCCGGCCGACAAGCTTTCCGCGCGCGAAAAACTGGCGGGGATTTTCGCCGGCCGTTCCAACCGGCGCTGCGAGATGGTTGTGCGCATCAATGCGCTGTCGAGCGAATGGGGCGCCGACGATCTGCTGGCTGCGGCAAAATGCGCTCCCGACGCCATCCTGCTGCCCAAGGTCGACACGCCGCGCGACATTCTCGAGGCCGGTGACGTTCTCGACGACAATTTTGCGCCGGACGAGGTCAAGCTATGGGCGATGATGGAGACACCCAAGGCGCTGCTCAACATCGGCCCGATCGCCGAGCTTGGCCGCGACCCAGCCTCTCGACTGGTTTGTTTCGTTGCCGGAACGAATGATCTGGTCAAGGACACCGGAATTCTCACCACGCCCGACCGGCGCTATCTCGTGCCGTGGCTGATGCAGATGGTGGTCGCCGCGCGCGCCGGCGGCCTCGACCTGCTCGACGGCGTCTTCAATGATTTTAGCGATATGGACGGGTTTGCGCGCGAGTGCACGGAAGCGGCCGCCATGGGCTTCGACGGCAAATCGCTGATCCATCCGGCCCAGATTGAGGCCGCAAACCGGGCCTTTGCGCCGTCGCCTGAAGCGATAGCCGAGGCGGGCGCGATCAAGGATGCCTTCGCGCTTGCCGAAAATACCGGCAAGGCGGTGATTGCGCTGAACGGAAAGATGGTCGAGCAGCTGCATTTGGCGCAGGCCGAAAAACTGCTGGCGAAGGCCGCCGCTGTTCGCGCATGATTGTAACTCACGACGGGATTGAAAATGAAACTCTACCGCTTTTTGTCCGGCCCGGACGACGCCAGCTTCTGCCACAAGGTGACGGCGGCGCTCAACAAGGGCTGGCACCTGTTCGGCTCGCCGACCTATGCCTATGACAAGAATGCCAAGACCATGCGCTGCGGCCAGGCGGTGGTGAAGGACATCGAAGGCCAGGAATACGGCCCCGACACCAAGCTCAGCGACTGGTAGCGCTGACATCGCTTCGGGTGCCCGCGAATGCGGGACACTTCTGGACGCTGGCGCGAAGGAACGCTGCGCTCTCCAGTCCCCAAACGACGTCACTCCGCTGCCTCTTCGATCTTCTCCATATCATCGTCCGACAGGCCGAAATGGTGACCGATCTCATGGATCAGCACATGGGTGACGATGTCGCCCAGCGTCTCCTCGTTCTCGGCCCAGTAGTCGAGGATGGCGCGGCGGTAGAGCGTGATCCGGTTCGGGCCTTCGCCGGTCTGCGGATTCCAGCGCTCGGCGATGCCGCGCCCCTCGAACAGGCCGAGCAGGTCGAAGGGCGTTTCCAGCGAAAGGTCGTCCATGATCTCGTCGGTCGGGAATTCGGCGATCTGAATGACGATCTCGCCGGTCAGCTTGCGAAACTCCTCCGGCAGATGGGCATAGGCCTCCAGCGCCAGGAGCTCGATTTCCTCCATCGTTGGCGAAAGCTGGTCGTGCCAGATGCGTGTTTGGTAGATGCGAGCCATGCTTTGTCCTTTGATCCCGGCATATAGGCTTTCGGGCCGGACTCGGCAAATGGTCGGGCTGGAGCGCCCGGACCATGCCATCAAGGCAGGAATAAATTCCCCATGACTCCGCTTGACTCTTTGGCCGCCCTCTGGAATCTATAGGAACATAACAGGAACAATTGTGAGTGGAAGCTGACCGTCATGGCGACAAGCGCCGTGGCGCGGGAGACTGTTTTTGCCCTGCGCCGCCAGATCGCGAAGATCGAAGGGACCTTGTCCGAGCGCCTGGAAGCGCCGGCCGGTTCGTCGTTTGACGCGGATGTGCCTCGCCAGAGTCTGGCATCCTCTCGGAATCCGACACCCGCTCGGAATCTGACGATTGTCCGTCGCGGCCTCGCCGTGGCGCCGCCCGATGCGTTTTTGCGCACCGGTGCCGAGCGCCTCGATGCTGCGCTGAGCGGCGGCCTGCCGAAGGCGGCGCTGAGCGAGTTTCATGGCGCCGCGACCCGCGATGCCGGAGCAGTCGCCGGTTTTGTCCTGTCGCTCATCAGCCTGATCCTCAGCCAGGGGCCGCGACTGCCGGTGCTGTGGATCGGCACATCCGAGGTTTTCCGCGAGGCCGGCTTTCCCTATGCCGGGGGGCTTCACGCCTTCTTCGGCATCGAGCCGGAGCAATTGCTGTTTTCCGAGGCGCCAAGGCTGCTCGATGCGCTGTGGGTCGCCGAGGAGGCCGCCAGGATGACGGCGCTGGCCGCAGTCATCCTCGAAATCCGTGGCAACCCGCAGCGGCTGGATCTCACCGCGACGCGGCGGCTGCACGCCCGGGCGCAGAGTGCCGGCCGGCCGCTTTTCCTGCTGCGCCAGGCCGGCGAGCCCGAGCCGACGGCAG